>CAUQNX010000001.1:0-494777 GCA_963519845.1 uncultured Moellerella sp.
GATATATTTCATCTTTATTTGGTTGACAATAACATCACATTCAATTTATTGTAACCTCTATTAAAGAACAAGGATGTTCCCATGAAAATATTAATCATTGATGACTGCTATTATACCAGACTTGGCATTACAGAATACTTATCGAAAAATAACGATCTGGAATTTGTCAGTGTCAATAATATTAATGATGCGACCTATTATGTGATAAATGACAATCCTACTGTGATATTGGTTAATTTGACCTACTATTGTCACTATTCTGATTTTTGTCCAATACTTAAATCATTTTTTAAAATAGCGGGTAATAAGCGCTTTTATATTTATATTGATGCACCTTATCCATTTACAGATAAGCCAGTGTTATTAAAGGATAATTGCTTTTTAATGTCGAAAAACATTATAGCTAAAACACTCGATCGCCTTGTTTCTGATACATTGCAAATTGAGCATGTAAGCCAATTAACCAATGAGTTAAACTCATCAATATTTAGTTATCAAGAGCAGAATATTATTAATAACTGGATGAATGAAACGCCAAATCATGTTATATCAAAACGTTTAGGCATTAGTAATAGCACTGTATATTCACACAAACGCCATATAACAGCCAAAGTTTTCGTGAAGAATAGGATTGAATTATTTTTTATTTATAATGTATTTAAATATCTATATTAATAGATGTAATTATATATCATTAATCAATAACCTCACCACATATATCCTGTGGTGAGATCATAAATTATTTACTGTCTTATTTTTCTGGATTAATAAATCCATCAGTTAAACGATGACGTGACTTATTAAATATTTTATTACTAACTTCTCGTCCGGCACGGCGTTCTCTTTGTTGTTCTTCAGGCAGTTTAGATTCTTCTAAACAAGAAGCGCTACAGCAGCCTTCATATTTTTCTGCGCATGTTGGGCATTGAATAAAGAGTAGGTGGCAGCCATCATTTTTACAGTTAGTGTGAACGTCGCAATCAGTGCCACACAGATGACAATGAGCAAGAACATCATCAGTGATACGCTCGCCCATGCGATTATCAAAAACAAAGTTTTTACCTTTAAAACGCAATGGTAATCCCTGCTCTTTGGCTTTGCGCGCATACTCAATCACGCCGCCTTCGACATGATAAACATTATCAAACCCGTTATGTAACATATAGGCGCTGGCTTTTTCGCAACGTATCCCACCTGTGCAATACATAACAATTTTTTTATCTTTGTGCTCTTTAAACATATCAACCGCCATCGGCAGCTGCTCTCTAAATGTATCTGAAGGCACTTCTACAGCATTCTCAAAATGACCAACTTCATATTCATAGTGATTACGCATATCAACAAAGATAGTATCAGGATCATCAATTAACTGATTAACTTGCGCAGCTTGCAAATATTGACCCGTATTTGACGGATTAAAGCTTTCATCGGTGATCCCATCGGCGACTACGCGATCACGTACTTTCATCCGTAATACCCAAAAAGATTTACCGTCGTCATCTAAAGCTATATTTAAACGCAGCTGATTAAGCGCTGGATCTAGGCCATAAATAAGGGTTCTTAGCGCTTCAACCTGAGATGAAGGAATACTGATCTGTGCATTGATCCCCTCAGTGGCCAAATAGACACGACCAAACACATTCAAAGCCAAAAATTGTTGATATAGATTGTCGCGGAATGCTTGCGGATCTTGAATAGTGAAATATTTATAGAAGGAAATAGTAGTCCGTGGCTCAGTTTCGGCCAACATTTTCTCTTTCAATACTTTATTTGAGACTTGATTATGTAACACTGGCATGGTGTTTATAATATCCTTGTAATTCATTGATGTTTAAAATACTTATCGCTAGCAGTGCCCACAAAGTGCCCACGCTAAATTACTGGCCGATATTATGACGTAAAATTAACAAAAATGCCTACTCATTTGTAACATTTTTGTTTTAGCACTAAGCAATTAAAAAAGGGATTAAATCGAGAGGATGACTCTAGTTCACAGCAAATAGAAGTGATTTCGCGCTTTACCAAGAGTGGCCATAGCGCTCAATTTTTATATTGAAAAATAACATCCGCTTTTTCGTTAGCTATTTTTTGATCTCATTCTGTAGTTTATAGATAGTAAAAGCATTAGGTGAGTGGGTGATCAGTTCACTAGCTATATTCAATGGATCTATATTTGCCCAATTAATAATAAAATCGTCATAGGTATAACGAAATAATTTCCATGGGTCAGGTTTCGAAGTATTGAGATAGCCTGAGCTCAATGCCGTCATCAGCTCCCCTGTTGAGTACAGAATATCGCCATGTGGTCCATTGCCGACCATAATTCGAGCGATTTCTCGGCAAACACTCTTCAAAGGGATTATACGAGGATCTTCGTGGTAAACCAAATAACAGCTTTCTGCTCTAAGCTCTTCGAGATTTTTAAGCAGTTGGGGTGTACCATAAGGCCCAGCAGCAGCCGCAATACTGGCATAACAAATACCATAGTCACCAATATTCTGTGATCCCCCACCGATAAAACCGATATTTTTGAGGGTAAATACAGTTTCGCTATTTCTCGTTCGTTCAATAATAGCAAAAAACTTATATTTGCCCATAAAGATATCTAACTCCATATTTTGTAATCTATAGAGCTGATCATTTAATAATTTATAGGCTTCATCATAAGAGATAATTTTATTGCGGTATTCTGCGTGTGTTTTATTAGCTTCATTCATCACGCCATCAATAAAGTTAAAGCTTAATTTGCTATTATTTATCGTATTTTTGGCCATTGAATGAATAATAATAACAATTTCATCAAGTTTTCTTTCTACTGCATGATATGCAGATCCATCATTAGACATGAGTAAAATCCTTTTTAATTATACATTATGGTTATATTTACGTATCTGCTTGACTCAGATTCGATTTTTAACCGATATGTTTTATCCATTAATTTGATTTTAGCATAACAAAATATGAAATGAACACAGGTATTCGATTAAATTTGAGCCATATCATTAAGCTGTGAAATGAATATATGTCGAGGAATGGGAAAAATATTGGAGTGAATGATAACCAAAAAGTAAAGGCGCTGCTCTGGAGTTCAGCGCCTTTATAACCTAGCAGCAGAGAGGCGGAATCGAACGGGGGTGTTAATGTTCGGCCCTCTCCTCACTGCCTAAGCCAGAAATAAACGATATATCTAGCCATATATCGTTTTAACGCAGTGCAATTGAATTTTATTAGTACAATATTAATGTTAGCTAATTAACTCTATTTTTGCTGGTAATCCTTGTCTAACCGCTGCACCCGATACCCAGTCTAACCAAGTATTAGCAATCTCTCGGGTTGGATCAGCAAATCCCAGATCATTTAGGTTAATACCTGAACCATTAGCTTTGCTCATTGGCATTGGCTTACCATCAAGATAGTGCTGACTGGCTCCCATCTCTTTGTGACCATAACCATGTTCAATCGCTAATACGCCCGCCATCACGCCATCAAGTAGACTAATTTGCGCATCGAGCGTTCCGCCCGGTGTAGTGATCTTGACCCAATCACCATGTTTAACGCCCATTTTTTCACCATCTTTAGGGTTTAGCGCCACTAAATTTGAAGGTTTAATATGTCTTAAACGATCGATCATGGTGGTTGAACTACTCATCACATGAGATTTAAATGACATTAATTTTAAAGGCCACTCTTCAGGAACAAATACCTTATCCACATCATCACCATTCGCCAGGCGAGGTGGATAATAGGTTGGACAACCACTATAGCGCTCACCAGTTATTGCGTGTCGATTAACGGCAACGGTTGGATTCCAAATCTGCAGTGATTTTTTCCATTGTGGCCCCGTCGCATCGCCGTCCCACCCTTTTTCATAAGGAGCGAACCGGCCACCACGACTGAAGATATAAGCCACGCGTAGACTTTCATCCGCTTTTAAGCTACCCGTGATGACTGGAAGAATGCGATCTACTCCACTCATCAATATCTCTTCTTTCACAATTTCCGGCACTGGTTTTTCACCTAAAAATGCCATATTCGCAGCCACACGCAGATAATAATCTTCTGCTGTATTCAATGGATAACGCTTACCATCCATATCTTCGATGGCATCATCACCAAAGCCCGGTAAATTCAGCTGCTTTGCCACGGCGATACAGAATGACTCCATAGAGACAGGCTGCCCATCTGCAGTTTTCGCCGTACGTGATTCAACAATTGGCCAGCGTGCGGTACTGGCTTTAACTTGTACCCCAGCCCATGGCGCACTGAATCCCCAGCTTTCAAAGTTATGAGTATCGGGAACGATATAATCCGCTAACGCCGTCGTCTCGTTCATAAAAGCATCGATACCAATAATCAGCGGAATATGTTTTGGATCTTTCAGCTTCTCTTCCATTACCTGACGTATACCTGCAATCCCATAGACCGGATTGGTCATATTGGTGATCCAAGCTTTCAAAGGATAAGGATAGCCCGTTAATGCGGAAGCTAGTTGCTCCGTTAACTGGCCCTTAGCAAAAGGATACCAAGGCGCTTTAGCTGGATAAACCGCCTCACCTTGTGCTTTACGTGTTTTATATTCGTCTGATTTTTCATAGACTTCATTACTACGAGACAACACCATGCCTTTAGGTTTCACTTTACCGGCGTAGCTGGCCATTTTGTAGCGCGGGCCATCCATTTCACCATTAAATTTACCACCACCGACCGACACTCCACCTTTCAGATTTAGGTTGCCGATCAAAGCATTCAGCATAACTACTGCCCAAGAGGTATAGAAACCATTACCGCCCATCATACCGCCATGGGAAATAACAGCCGCTTTGCGCTCATAGGAAGTCAGAGCACGCCCGAGTGACTCAATCGTTTTCACCGGAACCTGACAGCGTTGACTATACTCTTCTAGCGTCATACGTTGCGCTGACTCTTTTAAGCATTGGAAACTGGATTTGACGGTAACTTCACTGCCATCATGCAAACTAATATTACGAGTAACAAATAAATCTGCTTTTTCAGTATCATCTGCCAGCGCCAATTCACCATTGCTATTCTGTACTAGATAGGCATTTTCATCATCACCTTCACCGGTTAAGTGAGAGATGAGTAATAACTGACCTGCCAGCGGGTGATCATCATTGGTGATTACCAAATGGGTGGAGTTAGTCCAACTTTTTTCGCCTACTGCCGTCATCGATTTTTCGCTAGGAACTGAGAGATAACTGGCGTTATAGCGTTCATTTTCAATGATCCAGCGGATCATCCCCATGACCAAAGCAGCATCCGTACCCGGCTGAACGGGCACCCAATGGCCATGATCGTTAGCCAAGGTCGTGGTAAGAGGTAATGCAGGGGCAACAACCACATAGTTAAAAGACTCACGTAAACGTGCTGTGGCTAATTGGCGTCCCTGACGTTTAAATGGGTTACCCGACTGCGCTGGTGAAGTACCTAAAAATAGTGCAAAACGCGTATGATCCCAATCAGGTTTAACGTGAGCATTTTTATCGAGATCATTCATTAAAGCGCCAGAACCGGCACGATAAGCGAGACCGCAATAAGAGCCATGAGCACCAAAGTTTTTACTACCGAAAGCGTTTTGTGCGAAGCGGCGGATAAAACCATCGCGCCCATCATCACCCGCATTAGTGACTAACAGCTGGTTAGCTTTGGGACCTAACTTAGGTTGCTTAGGATCAATAGGTGTTTCCAGATCACGAATAGCCCGTAAGCCATCCACATGACCTTCACCAAAGAGATCACCGCCGTTAACCACCTCTTTAATCAGCTGTTCGAAGCTGATACGTTCCCATTTACCTTCGCCGCGCTTACTAACACGTTTCATCGGCTCAAGGATGCGCAGAGGACTGGTCAAGCCTTCCATTAATGTTGCGCCTCGAGCACAAGCAGTGGAACGATGCTCTAGGCCACTCTCGCCGCCCATTTCGCTGAATGCTTTACTTAATGGCATACCATAAGGAAAATGGCGATCTTGTGATAACGGATGATAAGGATTTCCCGCAATACGAATAACATCATTTTTTTCACGATCAACGCGTGCACGGATACCGCACTGTGTCCAACAACCAAAACATTGGGTCATAGTCACAACTTGATCGGGATTTGACTTCCAAGCCCCGTTGGCCTGACCTTCTGGTTTTAATGAATTACCATGAATGCGATCTAACGTCAGTTTGCCCGATGAACCATCAACGAGCCCATCGACCACACGTTTGGCGACATCGCGGTAACTCGCACCGAATGCCACTAATCCTCCGAGGACTAATCCACCTTTCAGCCATTGACGTCTTGTAGTTTTAGCCATGTTGCACTCTCCTTACAAACCAGCGAACACTTTCACGAAGAATAATAACCAATGCGATCCATAAACCGAATGTGCCAATAATTGCTTGCAGGCCATCCGTACCTAGGGTGAATACATAGGGATTATAAATAATGTTAGTTTTGGGTACTGCTTGCACTTCCATTAAGAAGATCCAGCGCAAGCTCCATGCTAATGCCATCGAAGCCAAAGCTAAGATAGTGATATAACCGACTGAACGTATACGATTCATATTGTTGACAGCCATAGCCGTGATCACTAACCATAGAGCACACACACCCGCCAACATCCACCAACCCGGTGAAGCAAACGCAAGTTGTTGTCTGATTGCTATACCTGAAATCGTATCGCCAGCTAGCCAAAGTGCAAAACAGGCGGCTAGTAACAGTAAGGAGACCACTTGCCAACGCGCTAATAAAAATTGATATTTAGGTTCACGGCGTGTGCCCAGTCCAATCAGTGCGGGCAATACTTGCATTGCACTCAAGAACATCAGTACAGGAACCCACCAACTAAACCAAATAGGTCTGGCTCTTAAAATAGAAGCTTCACGCCCGGTATAAAGTAATAAACCAATTGCCGTTAATGCTGCTAACAGTGCAACCCAACGTGTCGCTTTATACTCTTTGTTCCACACCAGCTTGACCACCAGAGCAACAAAGTAGAGCCCGATAAATGCGGTAAACAGTGGCAATAGTACTGAGCCCCACGCCATCCAAGACCATGGTGTTGGATAAGCATAGAAGTGCCAAACACGCGCGGTTTGGTGTAAATCAGCAGTCAGTGCCATAGGTGCGGTAATACCCATAGTGATAGCAATGAAAACCGCAACAACTTCTAAACGCGCATTTTCACTTTTGCCCATCCAGTGCTGCCAACAGGCGTACATAACCGCACAAGAGGAGATTCCAATAAAAAAGAAATATTGCACCGCCCATGGAAGCCAGAAAAACTCTTGGGGCTGAGCCATAATTTCAGCGATAGTATTAACTTGTGAATTCATCAGAATACCTCCTGCCATAACTCGGGTTGACCTTTGCCAACCAAGGGCTGAACAAATGCATCATCAAGTCCGAGATAAAACACTTGTGGCAATGTACCTTGTTCTGGTTTTAACACTTTAATCTCGGCTTCATGCTCTTTCAGCATTTTGCTTACCGTGCTGTTAGGGTCTTTCAGATCACCAATAATGCGCGCGCCCCCCACACAAGACTCGACACAAGCCGGTAATAACCCAACTTCTAGCCGATGCGCACAGAAAGTACATTTATCTGCGGTTTGTGTTGAATGATTAATAAAACGTGCATCATAAGGGCAAGCCTGTACACAATAGGCGCAACCGACACAACGCTCGTTATCGATGACCACAATGCCATCTTCCCGTTGATAGGTGGCTTGTACCGGACAGACAGGTACGCAAGGTGGGTTATCACAATGGTTACACAAGCGAGGTAGTAAGACGTTGGTCAATCCTTCATTGCCTTTTACCGACACTTGGTATTGACTGACAGAGGTTCTAAATTGTCCCTGTGGTGATTGATTCTCTACAGAACAACTTACCGTACAAGATTGACAGCCGATACAACGGCGCAGATCAACCAGCATACCGTAACGATGTTCAGGATTACCTTCACGACGGGTAGGAGAGAAGTTGAGCCCTGCTTCTGCGATAGGGACTAACGAGGCGCCAGCGGTCAATACACCGACCTGCTGTAGAAATTTACGTTTACTCAGATCCATATTTGGCTCCAGTATCTACACTGCGAATAAATCAATAAAAGTTTGGCTAGTAAATTGATGACTTAGGCACTTATTTTGTGCCCTTTAAATCATGCTAAAATAGAGATCAGTGATCACAGTTGTTGTTTTCATTTCTCTTTAAAATCGGTATGTTATCTTAAACTGTATCTCTACGGACATTGTAAGAAGAGGGATGCTTTACCCCAATTGTGGTTTACCACATACCCGTACCTGAATTGATCTAAAACAAGTAATAACTCAAATATGATGAAAATAAAATTCAGCAGATGGCCACGATTTTTTGCACTTAGTCTGATACTGAGTAGTTTCCCTCTTCAAGCGGAAAATTGGACGATTGGCGTCCTTGCTCTTCGAGGGCCCGTTTCAACCCAAATTCACTGGCAAGGATTGGTAGATACCTTAAATAAGGCACTGCCCAATGAAGATTTTACGCTACTGCCCCTTAATTTAGATGAGATGCGCGAAGCCGTTCAAACGGGACAAATCAACTTCTTATTAACCAACCCAGCTCAACTCATTCAGCTGGTCAACAGTTATGATCTGCGCTGGCTATTATCATTACGCTCCTCTCTCGAGCCCGATAACAGAACCCGAAATGTACTAGGTAGCCTGATACTGGTTAAAAATGATGATCAAATTAAAAATCTCGATGATTTAATTGGCAAAAAAGTGGGAGCTATCTCAGCGGATGCCTTTGGCGGCTATTTATTGGGTTATAAGGTACTCAGAGATAAAGGCTACGAACCAACGAAAGATTTTCGCATGCAATTTTTAGGCTTTCCGGCCGACGCACTTATCTACGCACTGCGCGATGGCGGACTCTCAGCAGCTATTGTTCCTGTCTGTCTGTTAGAGAATATGAGCGCTGAGGGATTGATTAATAAGCAACAATTTCGTCCCTTAATTGAATATCCCAGTTCACTTCCCTGTTTAACCAGTACCGAGCTCTACCCTAATTGGTCTTTTGCCGCCTTAGGGGACGTACCCAATGATTTAGTTGATCGCGTCACTAAAACATTATTGAACACAGAAACCAGTGGACTGAGCTGGGGAGCTCCCTCTTCAATAAGCCAGGTTGATGCTCTGCTCAGATCAATCAATAAACATCCTCAACAAAGACAATTTTGGCGAGATATCGTTAGCTGGGCGATCCAATATCAGTTAGCAATTGGCATTGCCGTCTTGGTTTTTGTTCTATTAGGCGTCAATCATATCTGGATTGCCTTTTTGGTAAGACGTCGTAGTCAGCAGCTGGATCAAGCACATAACTTATTGCGCCAACAAGAGACAGATCTTGATAAAGCCCAGCGCATGAATATTTTAGGTGAAATGGCCTCCGGTTTTGCTCATGAATTGAATCAGCCACTCTCGGCGATACGCCACTATGCCCAAGGGAGTGTTATCCGACTAAAGCAAGAGTCGGAACTCCACTCTCTGCTGCCTACGCTAGAAAAAATTGATCAACAAGCACAACGTGGCGCAGATATTATTCGTAACCTGCGTTTATGGGTGGGGAAATCCCATTTAGATAATAATATTCACTATACCTCTCAATCGGTGACACAAATTATTTTGCATCTTTGGCAACTGCTGCGTATTACTCAGCATTATCCCTCTGTACAACTTTTTTTACCGCCTAATCAAGATAACCACCTGATGCTGCCAGAAACATTACTCGAGCAGCTATTATCTAATTTACTCACCAATAGTTTGCAGGCGGATGCACAACAAATACGTATTGAATTTCATTTATCAACAAAACACTTTCTATTAGTTTTTCAAGATGATGCCGGTGGTATGACCGAGGAGCAATTGACCGCAGGAATTACGCCATTCTCAACCACCAAACAAGAGGGATTAGGTCTAGGCTTAGTGATTTGCCAACGCCTGATGCAGAGCCAAAAAGGGGATATTCGTATTGAAAATCATGCTTTTGATGATAAAAAGATCGGTTTACGCGTTACACTTATTTTTCCTAAAAACTTGCTCAATAATAATCCTCTTGATAAAAGTAGAGAAGAAGAGCACTGACTCTCTTTCGTATTAAGCGTTAAGGAGTAGCACCCTATCATCCACACGTTGAAGACAATCTCTGATATCATCAGCTGTTAGAATAGAAAAATGAATTCAGTTTGTTACCCGACTAATAACTCTAATTAAAATCAAGAAAACTAGGTTAAGGGCTGAACTTTGAGGAAGATAAATAGATGCCATCTATACATTTAGTTGATGATGATCCCGACGTCACTGATGCTTGCCAGTTTTTACTGGAGACACTGGGCTATAATGTACAAGTATGGAATGACAGCGAAGCATTTATCAACACAGCTAACTTATTTGAAGAGGGAATCATCTTACTTGATATGCGGATGCCCAAGCTCGATGGGCGGCAACTTCATGAGAAATTACGCCAAGCACAGAGCACCCTATCAGTAATCTTTTTATCCGGCCATGGCGACATTCCGATGGCTGTAGAACAAGTTAAATTGGGCGCTGTTGATTTTCTACAAAAACCCATTGATAGCCAATCATTAATTACGGCGCTAACCCAAGCGGCTGAAGTAACACGAAAAGCAACGGCATTATATACTCTGATGACTCGCTATAACAGCTTAACACCTCGAGAAAAAACCATCTGTGGTCATGTTGTTCAAGGTCTGCTAAATCGTGAAATCGCCGATGTAGCTTGTGTTTCTGTTCGTACCGTCGAGGTTCATCGCTCTCGTGCTATGGAAAAAATGGGAGTCAAAAATATTGCTGAGTTGGTCAATGCCATGCAATCCATCAATATTTTAAATGCTTAATTTGTTATAATTGACTAATTGAATCGGCAAATCGCGTGGATAAAAACGTATTAACTCCCAATTCCGCGCCGAATAATACTAATTTGGATACAGATGACACAATCACCGCATTTTCAACTACGCTTTTTACACCCCCGCTACTGGCTTTTACTGCTGGGTATTGGTGTGCTCTATCTACTGCTGTTGTTGCCCTACCCAGTGATTTACTGGATTGGCACTCGATTAGGCCGCCTTGCTCAACGTTTTATGAAGAGACGAGCTCGAATTGCTGATCGTAATTTGCAGCTCTGTTTTCCAGAAATGAGCGAATCTGAGCGCGCAAAAATGGTTAGGCTCAATTTTGAGTCTGTTGGAATGGGAATATTTGAGACAGGTATTGCTTGGTTCTGGCCTGATTGGCGTGTTAGGTACTGGTTTAAAATTCGTGGTCACGAGAATATGAAGTTAGCACGAGATACTGGTCGAGGCACATTAGTTATCGCCTCTCACTTTCTCAGTTTAGAGCTAGGTGCGCGTATTTTTGGCCAATTAAATCCGGGTGTTGGCGTTTATCGCCCTAATGACAATCCGTTACTCGATTGGCTACAAACTTGGGGTCGTGTTCGTTCAAATAAAACCGTACTCGACAGAAAAGATGTCAAAGGTATGATCCGCCAGCTCAGACAGGGCGAAATCCTCTGGTATGCACCGGATCATGACTATGGCCCCAAAAGTAGCGTTTTTGCTCCGCTATTTGCAGTTGAAGAGGCGGCAACAACGATAGGAACCTCAATTCTTCTTCGAATGGCGAATCCGGTAATTGTTCCCTTTGCGCCCCGTCGTTTACCGAATGCCAAAGGTTATGAGTTAATTATTCAGCCGGTGATTACTGAGTTGAATATTAAAGATGAAGTCGCCACAGCGACATTTATTAATAAAATTATTGAACATGAAATCATGTTAGCGCCAGAGCAATATATGTGGCTACACCGCAGATTTAAAACTCGGCCACCGGGCAAGCCATCTTTATATGGTGATCTCGATAAGAAACACCATTAATATCAGCGATATTCACATTGTTATGGTGTGAATATCGCCTTTTATCTATGTTAAGGGGGCTATGTTCAGATTTTCGCAGAAATCATATTGGAAACGTAATTTATATGTCGTGTGGTTTGGTTGCTTTTTAACCGGCGCGGCTTTCAGTCTGATCATGCCTTTTTTACCCCTCTACATCGAAGAACTCGGCGTTACGGATCATTCGTCACTCAACCTATGGACTGGCGCTGTTTTTAGTATCACCTTTCTATTTTCTGCCATCGCAGCCCCGTTCTGGGGGAAATTATCAGATCGCAAAGGACGTAAGCTTATGCTGCTACGTTCTGCCCTAGGTATGGCCATTGTGATGGTACTGATGGGCTTTGCGCAGAATATTTGGCAGTTACTCTTTTTACGCGCCTTATTAGGGATTTTAGGTGGATTTGTGCCTAATGCCAACGCCCTGATAGCGACACAAGTGCCTGTAAAGCGAAGTGGGTGGGCGCTGGGTATACTCTCAACAGGTGCGGTTAGCGGCGCTTTAATAGGTCCGCTTATTGGAGGCTTACTTGCTGACCAATATGGTCTACGTCCCGCCTTTTTTATTACGGCGACAGTATTATTTATCTGCTTTTTAGTCACGCTATTTTATGTTAAAGAACGCTTTACCCCAGTATCACGCAAAGATGCGCTAACTAACAAACAAGTATTTGCCTCACTAAAAAATAAGCGCTTAGTAATCAGTCTCTTTTTCACCACCATGATTATCCAAGCCTCCATGGGCTCAATTAACCCAATTTTAACCCTCTATGTGCGAGAACTCTCAACCTCAACGGAGAATCTGGCCTTTATCAGTGGTGTGGTGGCTTCGATTCCGGGCGTTGCCGCTTTGATCAGCGCTCCTCGCCTAGGTAAACTCAGTGACCGTATTGGTCCAGAAAAAGTACTACTTGGTATGTTAGCTGCTTCTATTTTGGTACTTATTCCCATGGGAATGGTAAGTAATTATTGGGAGTTAGGGGCTTTGCGCTTTGTACTAGGTGCGTTTAATGCGGCGCTACTTCCTGCGGTACAAATCTTACTTATCTACAATATTTCACATCAGGTGACGGGTCGCATCTTCAGTTATAACCAAGCATTAAGAGATATTGGTAATGTCACAGGGCCATTAATGGGCTCTTTAGTTGCTGCCAGTTACGGTTTTAGAGCCGTATTCTTCTTTAGTGCATTTATCGTGTTAATAAATTTAATTTATTCTTGGTATTCAATAAAATACCAATCATCCCCCAAAGAAAAACTCTAGCGTAAATCACCACTTTTCATTTCGATAATACTAACTTTCGTTATCTACCTGAGTGAATTTGCTGGTAATCAGCATAATAAGTAATTATATTCTTACAAACTAATAATTACCCTGTTTTTATTAGTTATTTATATTATGCCCCCTAAAATATAGATCCGCATATCTGTCAATAGCCAATGATGTCATTGCAACCTATTCATGTTGAGAAATGAGAGTGAACTCGAACTTTCATCTTTACAATGTGCTTTGGAGTATAAATATGTTCTATATTTTAGCCTGATCATAATAAGATATGTTACATAGATGTTGACGGAACAGGAAGTCTAGATACATATAATTAACGTGTCAGTGCAATTTTAAGCAAACACACGATTTTATTGCCAGACACAACCTCACGCAGAGGTTCTTAACGAGAGTATTCAGATGGTAAATTCTGCAACCAAGACCAAAACATTTTTTGGTCATCCATATCCACTAAGCTCACTATTTCTAACTGAAATGTGGGAACGTTTTTCTTTCTATGGTGTTCGTCCCCTATTAATTCTCTTTATGAGTGCCGCCCTATTCCAAGGTGGTATGGGTCTATCGGTTGAACAAGCTTCAGCGATTGTCGGGATATTTGCTGGTGGTGTTTACATCACTTCATTACCCGGTGGTTGGCTGGCTGATAACTGGTTAGGACAACGCAGAGCCGTATGGTACGGTTCATTGATTATCGCTTTAGGGCACTTATCTATTGCAATGTCGGCAATCTGGAATAATACCTTCTTCTTTGTTGGTTTATTACTGATTGTCTTGGGAACTGGGCTATTCAAAACCTGTATTACGGTGATGGTAGGTACGCTGTATAAAAAAGAAGATACGCGCCGTGATGGTGGTTTCTCTCTGTTTTATATGGGGATCAATATGGGCTCATTTATTGCGCCATTGATTATCGGCCCTCTTCATGAGAAATATGGCTGGCATATCGGTTTTGGTCTCGGTGGTATCGGTATGTTAATTGCCCTGCTGATCTTCCGCTTTTATGCTATCCCTCAGATGCGTCGTTATGATAAAGAAGTTGGTTTAGACTCAAGTTGGGATCACCCTATTGCACAACGCAAACACGTTGGTAAGTGGGTTGGTTTTGCTATGCTGTTACTTGCGGGTTTGGTGGCTTTGATAAGCACAGGGACTATTGGTTTCAATCCATCGATTATCGCTAAAAGCTCCGCTTATATCATCTCAGTCTGTGTGGGCATCTACTTCTTCTTTATGTTCTTCTTTGGCGGATTAAACGCCAGTGAACGCTCACGATTACTGGCCTGTTTAATCCTGTTAATTGCGGCAGCATTCTTCTGGTCCGCATTTGAACAGAAGCCAACATCCTTTAATATCTTTGCTCGTGATTATACCGATCGTCAGATGGGAAGTTTTGAAATTCCAACGATCTGGTTCCAATCGATCAATGCCCTGTTTATCATTATCTTTGCACCACTTTTCAGCTGGTTATGGCCTTCATTGGCAAAACGCAGCATGAATCCAAGCAGTATGACCAAATTTGTTATTGGTATCTTATTCGCTGCGGGTGGTTTCGCTATTATGATGCTGGCAGCTAACCAAGTTTTAGCAACACAAACCGGTGTCTCTCCGGGCTGGTTAGTCTTTAGTATTCTATTACTGACCATGGGTGAGCTCTGCTTGAGCCCAATCGGCTTAGCAACCATGACACTATTAGCGCCACAAAAAATGCGCGGTCAAGTGATGGGATTATGGTTCTGTGCGAGTGCATTGGGTAACTTGGCGGCGGGTATTATGGGTGGAAATATCAATAAAGAACAACTTGGCTCTATGCCAGAATTATTCTCTCATGTTTCCATTGCCTTGGTGATTTGTGCAGCCGTACTTGCCTTACTGATTATTCCTGTACGCAAGATGCTACAAAATGCTGATGATAAAGAGCTAAAAGCTAATTAAGTGAAAGCATCACAGGCCAGCAATCAATCCTCTGGCCTGTGACTTGAACGCATTAAGCCAATAAGAGGGGGGAGGTACGATATAGATCGACCTCCCCCTTTAAATTAATAAACTTAATTTAATTTTTCAGCATTAACCATAGATTCGGCCTGTGCTTTACGCTCAAACCAGCGTGCGCGAAGTTTGTCGAAAGCCAAATTGAAAGCATAGGTATAAAATAAAAAGAAGACAAAAAAACCTAGCTCTAACATAAATGCATTCCAGAGCGTGATATTTAACATGATTGCAACCACAGGCAAACCAATCAATATAAAGCTGAGCTCAAAACCTATAGCGTGGGTAACTCGCACACCGATTGTTCTCGGACCTTTCGATAGTGGCCAATAGCGGTCAAATAACATGTTATAAATTACGTTCAGTAACATGGCAATCGTCGATAAAACTATCGCCACACTACCCATTTCAAATATTGAGCGCCCTAATATCCATGCTCCTATTGGTGCGGTAATTGCAATGGCAATCACCTCAAAACTCACCGCATGTAGGATACGTTCTGACATAGATTTTTTGAATTTGCTCATACTTCACCTCTAAATTGATCACTTTGTATAAAAAACTCGTGCGATTATCATCAGTTTTTTGTATATATACAAGATGGCAGCCATCGACAAAACCGATACCTATATGAACTATTCATTTGAGACACTGCGCACCTTCGTTGAAGCGGCGGCATTAAAATCATTTTCAGCTACGGCGAGAAAATTACATAAAAGTCAATCGACGGTCAGTACCCTTATTTCTAACTTTGAAACTGACCTCGGGATTATGCTATTTGAACGTCAAGGCCGACAATCCGTATTAACACCCGCTGGTCGTAAAGTACTTAGCTTAGTAGAAGATATTTTGTCTGCAAATGAGCGTCTGTACGCGCTAAGTATTGAGTTGAGCCAAGAGACAGAATCTAAACTTACTTGCACCTTTTCAGATATTTATCAGCCTCAACATACTGATCGTTTACTTCAGACTATGGATACACATTTTCCACAAATCGAATTTGAATTTATTATCGCTGAAAATGAAGATACGATTAATTTATTACAAAATGGCCTTGCTCATCTTGGTATGATCGAGTCACGGGCAGAATATCCGCCTGATATCACCTCCGCTCGTTTGCCGAGGAAAGGTGAAATGGGGTTGTACATTAGTAAAGATCATCCCTTAGCCACAACGACGCCTTTAACCCATCAAAATCTAACAATGACCCGCCAATTGCAATTAAGTAGTAATAAAAAAATACTGATTAATAGTGAAAAATTATGGCGGGCTCCTAATTATTTATTGCTGCTTGAAATGGCGGAAGAAGGTATGGGTTGGGCAATACTCCCGACTTGGCTGGTTAATCACTTTGGCCATGATAAGCTGGTGAGTCTACGCTACTCACATTGGCCTCAACAGATTGATGTTGATCTTGTTTGGTCAAAAACCAATCCGCCAGGTAAAGCTGGATATTGGCTAATTGAACAGTTACTTGAAAAATAACCCCAAAACGTACATATTGCTTTTTAACCAATAGAATAAAACCTTAACCCTTAATTTGGCGCCTTAGATTATGAATCCTTCAACACTACCCGTTTATTATGTAAATGCATTTACTGAAGAGCTATTTAAAGGTAATCCAGCCGCCATTGTCATTCTGGATGAGTGGCTGCCCGATGAATTATTAATTGCGATTGCCGCTGAAATTAATTTATCTGAAACTGCCTTTATGGTGGGAATGCATATTCGTTGGTTTACACCTCGACTTGAAGTTAATTTATGTGGACACGCCACACTTGCAGCCGCATTTATTCTGCATAAATTTAATCTCAATACACAACAGCCATTGGTTTTTCAATCTAAATCCGGTGAATTAATTGTTACAAAAACCGATAATGGATTTGAACTTAACTTCCCACTGCTCCCTTGTACCCCTGCTCCAGCGCCATTGACTGAAACTATTAGCGCCATACTAGACACACAGATAGATTCAATCTGGTTAGCGGCAGATCGCTATGTTTGTTTCTTACCAAGCGAACAAGCTGTTGCAGATTGCTCTCCTGACTTACATCGCATGGCTCAACTGCCGCTCGCCGGATTATGTATCACAGCATTAACCGATGATCCCGCGATTGATTTTGTCTCTCGTTATTTTGCTCCAGCTAAAGGCGTCGATGAAGATCCCGTCACCGGAACGGCACACTGTGCTATCGCGCCATTATGGGCTAAGCAACTCAATAAAAATCCACTTATTGGGCATCAGATATCCCAACGCGGTGGCATAATAGGTTGTGAAATCAATGAGGACCGTGTGCTGCTCAGCGGTCAAGCGACACTATTTTTGACTGGCCATATTCATTTGGATAAATTTTCCAAGATAAAATAGTCTATGACAGGTATGATCAATCGGATAATCACCGATCATTTTCGATTAATTGATAACAAATAAATAAACGAATAAAAGCTAAGGATGTTATATGGGCGCTGAAATGAGCTCCGAATTACAACAAAAAATAGACAACTCTGTGACCCATGTTTCAAAAGTTATTTTTCCGACCACCACCAACCACCATGATACTTTATTTGGTGGGACCGCACTGGCTTGGATGGATGAAGTCTCTTTCATTACAGCGACTCGCTTCTCCCGTAAACGTCTAGTAACGGTTTCCACAGAACGCATTAATTTTACCCACCCAATTCCATCTGGCACTATTATCGAATTAATTGGTAAAGTGATCCGTGTTGGTAGAACCAGCTTAACGGTCAATGTCTCTATTTTCCTAGAAGATATGTATTCAGATGGTCGCGAAGAGGTTATTCACGGGCAATTTAATTTTGTTGCAGTCGATGGTAATGGAAAATCAACCCCATTATTTGAGTAATTTGCAGCACAATATTGATTAGCATAAATAGAGCAAGTTTTTTTGACTATTATCTTTTTTTATAATATTTAAATCCTTATTGTAGGACATTGCTATCTTACAATAAGGAAATAACACATAAGCTATTTTTGACACTAAAATATCAGTATCAACAGATGATAAATAGCTATTTACTTAAACATTAAAGCGTCGCTAAACCGATACTCAATGCACTACCTAAGTTATTTTTTTCCGTACTACGGCTAGCACACCAGTGCACTAGAACTGGGTTCTGAGCATTACCCATGCGTTTGTGCTCGTAGAATTTCAAAATCTGACTTAATGGAATATATTCTTTGGATTTAGGTACTAATTGAATATGCTTTTTAGGCGAACTTCTAACATCCAGTGGTTTCATTGGATTCATATTAGGGTCCACTAATATATAGTTAGGACAGAGTGAGCCTGCTTCAAAAATATCACTTGCCAAACTTAAATCCGCACCATCTGGGTGATGTTCTACCAATCCTGCGACACGATCTCTAATTACAAGGCCATCTCTCGTCCAAAAGGCTATTTTAAAACCTTTTGGTAAACGGAAGTAAGGCTCATCTTCATATTTAAAACCGTGTCCTGATAGTATAATAGCCATGTATATCTCCTTTTGGCTTAATAGCAAATAATAATATTCGTATTATTATTTTAGCATTCCATAATTACCGTATATCAAACAAATAAATCTTAGCAATAAAATAAATTGCAATCGTATTCTAAATACAACGACTAGTGATTACCTATAAGAAAGAGACTAAATGTGGTTTAATTTATGGTTTGCAGTGGCTAAGTCAAGCTATCTAGGGCTCTTTACTCTTAATGTAAGATCAAGTGGATAACGACTAATTTTATTTTTAATGACATCATTTGATATTTACATACCTTTATTTAGTTTTTTAATTGAGATATATCCAGATTGCCTAACGGAAAATTATATGTACATAAATAAAAAAAAACTTATTCTGCCGTAGGAACTTTATTTAACCATCAATTTAGGTATCCACCCGAGATTCCGCAGCCAATTTAGGAATAAACTGCTTCATACAGAACACCAAGAAGCTTAAGCAGCCGAGTCTGATGCTCTTGAACACCCGTTATGAAGCTTTGGCCGCCAAATTCGAGTGTGTCGATACCTTCGAATTTTAAGAATACCCAACGTGCCGTCGGTTTAGTTGTCGTCTTGTTCTTTACCATGCTAGGAAAGAATTCCTCGGTCTTAGTGAGACTCTCTCGGATTTTGTGCTCTAAGCTTGCGTAGACGAGTAGGCTCAGCGTCATGATCATCAGTAGTGCCTCGATTCGCTGAGGTTTCTTCAGGAAAATTGATGATGTTAAGAACTCAGGGCTTTTCAAAAAGCGAAAGCCGCGCTCGACCTTTTGCTGAGACTTGTAATGTTCAAGCAATGCAACCATTGTTAGGTCGGTGTTGTCAGTATCGTTGGTGGCGAGAATAAACATACCTACTTTAAGCTTGGCCAGTTTCACCTTTTCTAGATCGGCATAAGGCGTAGCATCTATCAAATAGTGGTATCCCGTCGGCTTTTCATCTTTCTTCGGCCGACCACGACCTGAATAAATTGGCTCTTTAACGATGGTTGATTGCGCGAAGCCAAGCAAATGACACTGGTTGGCGAAGTCGCTCATTGCTTGCTCGGCATCCACTGCGCAAGCAAACTGCTTTTTCTTTAGTTGTCCCAGCGCTTTCAGCTCTTTGGTGATATTTTTGTCTAAGTTCTTATAAAACGTTACCTGTTCTCGCTTGGTTGCTTGTTCACTATGAATCAACAGCCACTTCTGAGATACCGAGCCATAATCAGCGTCAACCCAACAACCCGAGTAGCCATTACCGATATGGCTCAGCTGCTCTGGCTCAAGGTTCATTAAGGCCTCTTTGGCTGATTTAATGGTCATTGGAACACGCGTAATAAACTTCTGTTGTTGCTCATCCAGTGAACGAATGCTCTCTTCGGTGTATAAAGCGGCATCGGCAATGAAGTAGCGACTGTTTTGAGCTGCCTTCAGGCAATGAATATGCCGTTTAGTGACTTCTGAGAATGCCTTAGCATCATTGGTGTTACCACTAAGCGCTTGCATGTAAACAGGCAGGCCAGCTTGATTTTCGCAAATCAACTCAAGGACCACTTGATTTAGCTCTGGACGGTGGTCTCGGCTGTAGCCTTTTACCAGCTTGATGGCATTAAGATCTTCGTCCTGGGCGTATTCACCATCGACATGGAAGCTAGTGATATCAAGGTGTACAGAGTCTGTTTTAAGTCCTAGCTTATCAACGACATGCTCTGCAATCGCTTGATAAAGTGCGGAGACATCTGCTTCATATAAAGCATCTAACGTGCGTCCGAGTACATCGTCCGTTAAATGGTGAGCTTCAATATCTTTAGCAAGCAACTTGGCAACAGGCTTCGTCTCGAAAAAGTCAGAAAACATATGCAGCGTTCTGCTGTGAAAGCCAAGACCATTGAGAATCATCGCCAAGACCGCATCGCCATGTGAAACGTTATGATCCGAGTACTTGGGAATGACGCGATCAATAATACCAGGTAAACCGATTTCATGGCAGAAAGCAGCGATCAGCCCTAAGTGATCTAGGCGTTTAATGACAGGTTGAGCAGCAGACATAATAAAGTGACCGTTAAATAACAGTAATAGATCAAAACTGGGGATCGCGGTCAAGAGGTCTGTCGCACTAACATTTGTAAACGATCACTGGATCACATTATTTTAATTCTGAAATTGGCTGCGGAATGACGGATCCACACTTAGTTTCATTAAAATATTAACAAAAACAAAGCTAAATTAATTAATTAAATCTCTTAAATGAGATAAATAATCACACTTTGTTAGAGTATTAAATACTTTATTAGGTTATTCTCTAGTTTCATAAACATTTTGTGAGTTTTTCACACCCTGCGAATTTTGCAGGGTTTTATTTTTATCAACAAATGCTATTTAATGCATGATAGGTTCAACGGATTCTCGGCTGAGACTTTCCATTTGCAAGGTAATATGATCAATCCCATATTCATGCTCAAGAAGTGATTCAATTTTAATCCTTACTTCCTCATGATCGTAATTAGCCTGATAAACGATATGCCCTGTCATAATAGGTTTACTCTGAGTAATCGCCCATAGGTGAATATCATGAATACTCTCAACACCATCGATATTAAGTATCGCACTATGTATTTCTTCTAAGTTAATTCCCTTAGGAACACCTTCGAGTAATAAATTCATACACTCTTTCAGTAAGATCCATGTACGAGGAAAGACCATAAATCCAATTAAGACAGCTAAGACTGAGTCGACCCAACCCCAACCTGTTAATCCGATAATAATTGCGCCAGCGATAACGGCAACAGAGCCAAGCATATCAGCCCATACTTCTAGGTAAGCGCCCTTAACATTTAAGCTATCATCTTTTGCTTCTTTCAATAATCGCATTGAGATCAAATTGATAATAAGCCCCGCAACAGCAATAATCAGCATACCAAAAGTTTGAATTTCTGTGGGTTGAGAGATGCGCTCATAAGCCTCAAATAAAATATAAAAAGCCACTCCCAATAAAATAATCGCATTTAACGCAGCAGCCAATATTTCAAAACGTGAATATCCATAAGTACGTAGTAAATCTGCGGCCTTTCTTCCTGCTTTTATTGCAATTAATGCTAATAATAGTGCAATTGTATCGGTCAGCATATGCATAGCATCTGAAATTAATGCTAAGCTGCCGGTAATAAAACCACCTATTAACTCAACTAGCATAAATGAGCCCGTTAGCCCAAATGCTAGCCATAAACGAGACTCTGGAAGTTTATTTACATCCCCATGATCATGATTACCACTCATTTTTATCCTCTCGCTATCGATAGTTAATTTATTAGCATAATAATAAGATACTTTAAGTCCCTCGTTTATCAAGTAATGATAGCGAAAAAAACGTATCTCTATTTACCATTATCTCACTGAAGAAAAAATCATTACTATTTGATATTTCTTATTCATTTAATTTCTCTTTTTATATTGAGTGATAATTAAATAAGTTGTAGCTTTATTTCCCGATTAATTTTCGCTTGCATAAAGTGAGATTGCACGCTAAAACATGCAGTTACCTCAGCTATTTTTAAGGTATAAGGAGTATAGGGTGTATGTTAAAAATACTCCTTGTCGTATTAGCATTAGTCACTGTGAGCATGAGCCCGATGGCATATTCAACGCAAACAATTGTTTTTATTCGTCATGGTGAAAAGCCAAACAATGATAGCGGACAGTTATCCTGCAAAGGACTAAGTCGCTCGCTCGCATTACCTCAGGTTTTACTTGCAAAGTACGGTACGCCCGATGCTATTTATGCCGCTGCCCCTAAACAAAATAAGCTGGGTAACTCATTGCGCTCATTACAAACTATCAGCCCAACGGCAATCCAAGTTTCACTACCCATCAATCTCAAATACCACGCGAAAGATACCAAAGAGCTGCAAAAAGCATTACTCAATGAAAGTAATCAAGATTCAACGATTTTTGTGGTGTGGGAACATGATAATTTAGTCAAAGTTGCAAAAAAAATCGTTGAGCACGAAGGCGGCATGCCCGATATTATTCCTGAATGGAAAAGCAGTGATTTTGATAGCATCTATGTGCTTAAAATAGAACGAGGAGATCTTGATACCAGAGTGGATTTTATCCTCGATAAACAAGATTTAAATCATGTTAACTCTTTTTGTGCCAATTAAACTTAAGCCTATTTATTTAGTTCGATATTAAATTAATAAAATGCTAATTCACTATCTATTAATACAAAATAAATTAATCCGAGTTACAGGCAACTACTTAATAAAGCTGGCCTGCAACTCGAAAACTAATAATTAGTCTTTTATTTATTAGCCAACTCACCCGGCAGGGGAACCAAGTCACTTTCCATATAGCATCTGACCAGCGTTGCCAGCGCCACCAGTGAGTCCATATGGGTTCTTTCCCAACCATGAGAACTGTCGAGGGCAAAACAGGCTAGTGCGGCACGAATATCCCAGCCAGCATCAATAGCCGCTGCGCTATCAGAGCGATAGTGCTTAAAGGTATCTCTAACATGCGGGATATTATGTTGCTGACATAATTGCAGTAAATGACGAGTGATCGCTAAATCAAAGGGGCCTGTACGATCTCTAAAAGCCAGTGTTAGCGAATCATCGCGTGTCGTTTGATCTGGCGCTGAAACCGAATTATCTATCGCTAATAACTCTTGTACTTCGGCCCCGAAACCATGAGTTCCGCCAATACCTACCTCTTCCGAGATAGTAAACATCAGTTGGCACGACACTTTTGGTGTCACACCCGCATCCACCATAGATTTTAGTGCCGCTAGCATGACAGCACAACCCGCTTTATCATCCAGATGACGAGAGACAATAAAGCCGTTATCCATAAATTCTGGCTGGACATCAACGGCCACCATATCGCCAACATTAAAACCATGCTCGATTAAATCAGCTTGATGATAACAAGGGGCATCTAGACGGATCTCTAAATTATCCCAATCGGCAATTTGCGTATCTACTTCGGTATTATAGCGATGTCCCGAGGCTTTTAGCGGCAAAATGGTGCCACGATACTGTTGTTGATCGCAGAAAACGGTTACTCGCGCACCTTCAGCAAAACGTGCAGCCCATGTACCTGTATTTCGTAGGGCTAAACGGCCATTCGATTTTAATTGAGTGACCATAGCACCTAGGGTATCTAAATGCGCAGCGAGTGCACGTTTGGGAGCTCCCTCACCAAAACGGATATGTAATACACCTCTGCGTGTATATTCCACCTGAAAACCTAATTCTGATAACCACTGATGGGTCTGAGCAACAGCTTGCTCGGTCATTCCCACTGGACTTGGCGTTTGTAATAGCTTTTTTAATACCTTGGCAAGATATGCTTTATCGATCATTGTATAATTACCTGTCTTCACTTAAGAAACGTTCTTGTAATGTGGTTTGTAATGCCAACATAGCCTGTTCAGCATAATTCATATGCGCTTCCATAATGGCTTGGACTCTCGGGGCATCTTTGCGGCGCATGGCATCAATTAATTGATATTGATAATCAATGCCTTGGTGTCTATCGACGGGTTCTGGCTTAAGATAGATATCCTTGCAAATCGCCAAATCCTTTAATAAACGCTGTAGAAAATGGCAAATAAATACCAACAGTACATTGGAAGAGTAACTGGCAACCACAGCATGAAAATCCAACTCGGCCATACGCTGCTCCCAACGCTCGGCTTCATCTGCGGGTTCATGATCATAGATAGCGATAAGGTCATACAACTTTTGAAAACCCGCACTATCGATATTGTCGATCGCACCGACAGCCACTACCGGCTCAAGTAACTTGCGTAAAGCATAAATATCTTTAATCGACAGATCGCGAGTAAATAAATAGTTGGATAACAGACTCATAGCGCGGGATTCCGTCATGGCATCAATAAAAGCACCACCGCCGGGCCCAGTTTTGGTCTTAATTAATCCTTGCACTTCAAGTGATTTCAGCGCCTCTCTGACCGTACTTTTACTCGCCGAATAACGCTCGATTAACTCTTTCTCCTGCGGTAGCCGGTCACCGGGCGTTAAGTTATCTGCCATTATGGTCTCTTTGATAGCGTTCACTATCTCATCTGTTCGCTTGATACGAATAGTCTCTGCCACCGGCTGTTTTTCTATGCTCATTTTATAGGTTCCGACTAGGATAATTAGATGAATCGACCGATAAGCGCGGCGCACTGGATAATAGAGTTTTGGTGTAATCATGTTGCGGCGCCGCAAATAGGCTCTCAGTTTCGCGACATTCTAACAAATCACCCAAATAGAGCACGGCAACTCTGTCAGCTATCGATTCAACGACCGCTAAATCATGACTGATAAACAGATAAGAGAGTGAAAATTGCGTTTTGAGATCTTGCAGCAGTAATAAAACCTGAGCCTGCACCGATACATCTAGCGCACTGACAGGCTCATCAAGAACCAGAATACGGGCATCCGCAGCCAGCGCTCGAGCAATAGCCAAACGCTGAGCCTGTCCGCCCGAAAATTCATGAGGATAGCAGTTTAAAGCATCAATGGGCATGCTAACGGCGTCCAATAGTTGATGCAATCTGGCAGTTCGCTGTGCACTATTCATGCGTTTTAGGTATTTCAACGGCACTGACAGGGTCTCACCAATTGTTTTACGCGGATTCAATGAAGCAACTGGGTCCTGAAATACATACTGAATGGCTTGTCCAAATGCACGAACGCCCTGCTTTAGCCACTGCTGACGATTCTGCCCTAAAATAGTGATATCACCGGAGCTCTCCTGCTCAAGACCAACTAAAATCCGCGCTAAGGTACTTTTTCCGGAACCACTTTCCCCCACGACGGCCAGCGTCTCCCCCTGATAGAGGGATAAGGAAATCCCCTTAAGCGCTTTTACCTCACGACTGCTTGGGTGAAATAGTCCCGGCGGATGGCCAAATGTTTTAACCAATTGATTAACTTCAATCACCTTGTCCATTAAGCCTCCTGAGTGCTGTCTGGTTTATTGCTATAGACCTCAGCAACATGAGTAAGAAATGCTTTGCCTTCTCCCATTTTCGGGACGCTGGCAATAAGGCGCTGCGTATAAGGATGTTGTGGTTGATTGAGCACATCTTGTGTTTTACCTGTTTCAACAATCACCCCCTGCTGCATGACAGCTACCCGATCGCAAATCTGATTAATCACCGCAAAATCGTGAGTAATAAACAGTAGTGCCACGCCGCGCTCTAGACGTAATTTATTTAATAATTCCAGAATACGAGCTTGTACTGTTACATCCAGCGCAGTAGTAGGTTCATCGGCAATAATCAAGACAGGATCATTAGCCAGTGCCATCGCAATACCCACCCGCTGACGTTGCCCACCCGACAGTTGGTGCGGATAGGAATTATAACGTTCAGCTGCATCAGGAATACCAACGCTATCAAGTAATTCGATGGCTTGGCGCTTAGCTTGTTGATTAGAGATCGCTTGGTGTGCAGTAATAGCTTCAAGCAACTGATCACCAACACTGAATTGCGGATGCAGTGTGGTCAGCGGATCTTGAAAAATATAGGAAACACGGGCGCCACGTCGTTGTTGCAGTGTCGATAAGGGCAATGACAGCATCTCTTCATCATTAACATAAATACTACCGCCAGTGATCACCCCCGGCGGTGAGGCTAACAACCCCATAATAGACAAAGCAGTAACACTTTTGCCTGAACCACTCTCACCAATCAAACCTAAACACTCGCCGCGCTCAACGCTAAAACTGATACCTTTTACTGTAGGTTGTAGTTGTGTTCCTTGTCGAAAAGCCACTTCTAACTGATTCACTTCTAATACCGCACTGCTGCCCGTGATACGTGATGGGATCGCGCTTCTTTGTGTTTCAGTCACTGCCTGTGCTCTGTGTAATGCACCAGATTTTAATCTAGGATCAAGCAGGTCGCGTACACCGTCGCCCAGTAGATTAAAGCTGATAACAATCAGGAAAATCATCACTCCAGGAACTAAAGCAACATGCGGGGCAACGAACATTTGCGCTCTCCCCTGACCTAGCATAGAACCTAAATCTGCATTGGGTGGCTGAGTACCCAATCCCAAGAAAGATAAACCTGCTGTTTCAAGAATCATCCAACCAATAGTAGTCGACATAGTCACCACAATAATCGGCAACACATTGGGTAGCACTTCCGTGAGTAATATTTGAAAATGATTTTTCCCCGATAATTTAGCGGCTTGAATAAAATCACGATCGCGCAAGCCCACGGTTAATCCACGAATATTTCGCGCAAAGAAGGGGATATTAACTAAAGCAATCGCATATAAAGCGTTGAGCAGCCCCGGTCCTAATACTGCTACGATTGCTAATGCCAATAAGATGTAAGGAAATGCCATCAACATATCAATGCAGCGCATTAATAGGGTATCAGTACGGTGTCCAACATAACCTGCAATTAAACCGATCAGCGTACCTAATACGGCAGCAATCAAAGTAGCAGAAATACCCACCAGCAGCGAAACGCGAGTTCCCCAAAGTAAACGGGAAAAAATATCTCGCCCTAGATGATCCGTTCCTAAGATATGCCCCGGCGAGAAAACCGGTAGTAAGCGATTTATCAGATCGGTCGCATCAGGATCTGGCAGCGGTAGCCAAGGAATTAGTAAGGCACTGAACATAATGATAAATAGAATCAACAAGCCTATCGCGGCTAAGCGGTTGGTCATTAATAGCGACCAAGCTGACTGACGATAACGATGATTTTGCTGGATATTCGATGTCGTAGAGTGACTCATGATTTTAACCTCGGGTCCAAGAGTGCCTGCATCAAATCCGCAAACAGGTTAATAAACACATAGGCAGCAGCGGCAATTAACACACCGCCTTGCACTAAGAAGAGATCACGGGTTGCTACTGCTTTAACCAACATGGCGCCCAATCCCGGCCACTGAAAGACGGTTTCGATATAGACTGCTCCGCCAAAAACAAATCCTGCCTGAATACCTATCACCGGAATAACCGAAACTAAAGCCATGCGAAATGCATGACGGAAAATAACTTTGCGTTCACTCAATCCTTTGGCTCTCGCGGTACGAATAAAATCCAAGCGTAAAACTTCTAACATCGCAGTACGGGTTAAACGGGCGATAACTCCGGTTGCCACTAGCGATAGAGTGATGACAGGTAAAACCAGATGATGCAGTAGATCGCCTAAACCACCGCCCTGCCAAATAGAGTACATACCGGATGCAGGGAACCACTGTAGATGCACCGCAAAAAACATGATCATCAGTAGTCCAATCCAGAATGAAGGCATTGAAATACCTAATAATACGGTCAGTGTAATAAAGCGATCACTCCAACCAAATTGGCGAATAGCTGAGATGATCCCCGCAAGTAGCCCTAAAACAGAGCTAAGTAACAAGGCGCTTCCCCCTAACACTAGGGTCGCGGAGAATCGTTCAAAAACTTCATCTGTTACTGGGCGATTAAGCACAAATGAGCGCCCAAAATCGCCCTGTAAGAGGTTGCTCATCCAAATAAAATATTGCTGATAAAGTGGCTTATCTAAACCGAGCTCGATTTTTACCCGAGCGACGTTTTCCGGTGTCGCCCATGGCCCAAGCAGCGCCTGAGCCGGATCACCTGGGATCATCGCCATCAGCAAAAATACAATCAGTGTTAAACCAATAAGAATTGGAATGGTCGCTAAAATGCGTTTAAAACAATATATCCACATCGATTTTTCCCCAGAGAATCTGACCGCCATACTTTGTGGCTATCACCTAATATGAATTGATTGGCTAAGTATTTTGGCAATTGGCCAGTAAATTAATCTTTACGTACGTCTTTCAGTAATAGATTAAAGTTTGGTTGTAATTTGAAGTTGCTTATCCGCTCACTGGCGACGGCATTTTGTTTCCAATTGGCCACAAACAACCAAGGCGCATCATGATGAACGATTCTCTGTACCTGACGATATAGCTCCGCACGCTCAGATATATCATTGGATATACGCGCTTTATCAAGTAACGCATCCACCTTTTTATTCGCGTAATAACCCGAGTTAAATCCCCCTTTATCCGGCCATGAGGCTGAATGTAAGGTAAGGAATGGCAAGGTATCAGGATCATTGGTCATCCACGCCATTTCAGCCATATGCGCTTGTTTTAAGCCGGAGTTCACTTTCGATAGATAGGTATTCCACTCAAAGGTTTGAATCTCGACTTCTAAGCCAACCGCTTTTAGATCAGCCTGTATCGCCGTTGCCATTGGAATAGGATCTAACATTCCTGACCCCCCTTCGGTGACATAAAAAACAATTTTTGCCCCTTCTGCTCCAGCAGCTTTAACCAATTCACGCGCTTTTTGTGGATCATAGGGATATGCCTGAGTATCAGGATCAAATGCCCAATCAAAGGCCGAAGGAATCGGCCCCTCTGACACATCAGCAGAATCTTGCAAAATATATTTGACGATATTCTGTTTATTCACCGCATAGTTCACCGCTTGTCTGACTCTAACATCATCAAAAGGCGGCAAAGAGGCATTCAACATGCTATACCAGACATGTGGACCCGTAGCTTGATACAGGCGGAAACGCTTATCGGCCAAAAATAGCGGTACATTATCTGCGGGGACTTCCACCATGGCATCGATTCCCCCCGAGAGCATTTCAGCCACCCGCGTATTGGGATCGGTAATCGGACGGAATACCACATATTGCAATTGCGGGCGTCCATCCCAATAATCTTCATTTGCCACGACAACAACCCGCTGATTGGCCGTCCACTCGCTAAATTTAAATGGCCCTGTTCCACTTGGATGGCGGCTGTAATCTTTATCATACTGTTTCACGGCCGCTGGAGAGACAATCAATCCCGCGGGCGTGGCTAAGTTAGATAAAAAAGGCGCAAAAGGCTCTTTCAATTGAAAAACAATCGTCTGGCTATCAGGTGTTTCTATTTTATCAATCACAGAAAAAAAGAATGAAAGTGGAAATGGTCCTGTGTGGTAATAGGGATGCGCGCTATTTAGCATGCGCTCAAAGGTGAACTTAACCGCATTAGCATCAAAAGGCGTTCCATCATGAAAACGCACATTATTACGTAAATGAAAGCTGTAAGTTTTCCCATCATCACTGATCGTCCATGACTCGGCGAGTGCGGGCTCAAGTTGCAAGGAGCCATCGGCATTACGCACCAATCCCTCATAGATATTGACTAATATTCGTGAATCATTGGCTGCGGTTGCTACCTGCGGGTCGAGTGACTGAGGTTCTGCCACCTGCCCTAATAGCAAAACATCACTATTCTTTGCCGCCCATACTGGCAAAGAAAAAGTAGAGAGAAGCAAAATGCCCGCTATCCACCTGCATAAGCACATTCTCATCATAGTTCTCCCTGGTGAGCTGTTTGTTGTGTGACATGTGTCAATTTTGTTAATTTTTTTATCGTTTTACCTATTTATGATGATAAATTACCTATCACGCAACAATTTATAATGATAAATTTGATCAATGTCTAATTTATGAGGTGTAAAATGACGTTTTCTATTGTTGCTCGCGATCCCATTACAGGTGAAATCGGTGCTGCAACTGCAACGGGAGGACCCGCCGTCGGCGCTCTGGTATTGCATGGAGCCAGTCATTTTGGCGCAATTGCGACTCAAGCGATGACCAATCCGATCGCTGGTCTGACAGGAATTAGGTTATTACAACAATCAAATTCAGCTAGTTCTTGTCTTGAGACACTACTTACCCATGATCAAGCACCTTCACTTAGGCAGCTAATTATTATTGATGCGCAGGGAGAGAGTGCAGATTGGACTGGCCAAGAGTGCCTACCTTGGTGTGGCAGCCTGTCTGAAACTAACTTAGCGATTGCGGGAAATATGCTGGCTGGCGAACAAGTTCTAGTCGCGATGCAAACCCATTTTCATCAAAACAAAAGCTTGCCACTGGCAGATAGATTATTGTCAGCGATGAAAGCAGGTGCAGAGTGTGGCGGAGATCAGCGCGGGATACGCTCGGCGGCACTTAAAGTTTGGCATCAGCGACACTATGCCGATATTGATATACGAGCAGATTGGTCTGAGTCGCCACTCACTGAGCTGACGACCATTCTCAGCCAGATACGCTCTGCTGATTATGCCAACTTTTTTGCCCAAATCCCGACGGGAAATGAGCGCTAATCGCTAGCCGGATCATTAACTCTAGTCAATGATCCGGCATAGTCTAATTATTTTTTCTACAACTCAAATCATCCGATTTAAGCTTGTTTATAGACCGGAAATTGATGGCAAAGTGCGATCACTTGTTGGCTAATAATCGGAGCAACTTGCGATAATCTATTCTGCTCAAGCGCATCAAGCACATCACATAACCAATGAGCCAATTGTTGACACTGAGGAATTTTAAAACCACGAGTTGTGACCGCGGGCGTGCCAATACGAACGCCTGAGGTAATAAAAGGCGAGCGAGGATCATTAGGTACGGTATTTTTATTGGTGGTGATATAGGCTTGATGTAATGCGGCGTCAGCTTCTTTGCCCGTATAAGGCTTATTAGATAAATCAATCAGTAACATATGATTATCTGTTCCACCAGAAACCACCTTGAAGCCACGAGAAATAATGACCTCAGACATAGCACGCGCATTATCCAGAACCTGCTGCTGGTAGATTTTAAACTCCGGCGTTAAAGCCTCTTTAAATGCAATCGCCTTAGCCGCGATCACATGCATTAATGGCCCACCTTGAACGCCCGGAAATATCGCCGAATTGATTTTTTGGTTAAAATCATCGCTCTGCCCTTTGGATAAAATAATCCCACCTCGAGGGCCGCGTAATGTTTTATGTGTTGTGCTGCTCACCACATGGGCATGCTCTAATGGGTTCGGATAAATACCCGCAGCCACTAATCCCGCCACATGCGCCATATCAACCCAAAATATCGCTCCAATTTTATCAGCAATAGCACGCATACGAGCCCAATCCACTTGACGCGAATACGCAGAAAATCCGCCAATTAGCATTTTAGGTTTATGCTCAAGCGCAATACGCTCCATCTCATCATAGTCTAAAAAACCCGTTTCGATATCTAGACCATAAGGGATAATCTTATATTGACGACCAGAGAAATTGGCTGGATTACCGTGGGTTAAGTGGCCTCCTTGGGCTAAATTCATGCCCATTACCGTATCGCCTTTATTTAATAAGGCGAGGAAAATTGCTGCATTGGCTTGAGAGCCTGAGTGCGGTTGCACATTCGCATAATCACAATCAAATAGTTGCTTAACTCGCTCAATAGCCAGTTGTTCAGCAATATCAACATTCTCACAGCCACTGTAAAATCGTTTTCCCGGATATCCTTCGGCATATTTATTAGTAAATACGGAGTTTTGCATTGCCATAACTAATGGGCTGGCATAATTTTCAGATGCAATCAGCTCAACCTGATCTTCTTGGCGTTGTATTTCACGCTGTTGAGCTAAAAAGAGTTCAGGATCAAATGTCTCTAGTGTTAATGATGAATCATACATATTAATAATTCCTTTTCAGGCAATAAATAAAATTTGAGAATAAATCGGCTTAATCATCAGCAATATCTTTATGGCCAATAATAATTATCTGGTGTTGACCTAGCGCCGAAAATAGCTTGTCCAACACGCACGACTGTCGCCCCTTCTTCGATGGCGATTTCAAAGTCTCCAGACATGCCCATGGATAATTGACTTAAATCCATGCCACTAGGAGCTATTTTTTGTAATTGATCGCGCAGTGTGCGTAATAAAATAAAGCATTCGCGTACTCGAGCTTCATCGGTAGAGAAAATCGCTAACGTCATCAATCCACGAACTCTAAGCGATAAAAATTGGGGTAATTGTTGAATAAATTCAGCTGCATCTTGCGGCGCTAACCCATATTTACTTGTTTCATCTGAAGTATTAATTTGTACAAAGACATCTAATGAACGTCCTTCGCTCTGTAAATGCTTATCTAAAGCCCGAGCGACGCGTAAATTATCTAACGCATGAAATTCACTAGCAAAACGCGCGACAGATTTAGCTTTATTAGTTTGTAGGTGACCAATAAAAGGCCAGTTAATATCGGAAAGATCGGCCATCGCCTCTGATTTCCATAAAGCTTCTTGCACTTTATTTTCGCCGAGCGTACGACAACCCGCTGCATAGGCAAGACGCAAATCTTGTTCATTAAAAGTTTTACTGACTGGCAATAAACGCACCTCTGTGGGATCGCGCCCTACTCGTAAACAAGCCCTATCTATACGTTGTTGAACATTGGCAATATTGCGCTTGAAATCCTCAACGCTATTGGCTTTGGTATATTGCCCGTGCAGGTTATGCCCCACTGGGCTATTTTGTGAATTCATAACCTTTTTCCCTTTTAATTAATTCAAGATCAGTGCAATAAGTTGCTCGCATATTCCACAAATTGATTTATATGCTCTAATTGGTATGATGTACACATCCATTTATTCACCCTATGGCATACCATTTGTTTAAACACTCACAACTCGAATCGGTCAAAGCTTGGATCGATCAACCAGAATATGCTCACTATCCATTATATTTGCGTATTCAGCGGGCTCTGCGACGCTTAATTCTTGATGCTGTACTTCAAGCAGGTAAGCCTTTACCTGCCAGTCGGGCATTAGCTTTATCATTGAGTGTTTCGCGGGATACGGTAGAGAATGCTTATAGCTTATTGCATGCGGAAGGCTATATTGAGCGTAGAGTTGGTAGCGGCAGCTTTGTGTCAGAAATGCCGTCACTGCAAAAATCAAAAACTCAAATAAAAATAAGTGCGTTAGTACAACAAGATACGACTTCACAACTCAGTGAGCGCGGGAAAATAATCGCCGCTCATAAAAAAAGCTTAAGTGAAAATTTAATTCCACAACCTTTTGCACCCGGTATCGCTGAAACTCGCATGTTTCCTTTATCTCTATGGGAGCGGTTAGAGCGGCAAGTGCTCAAAGAAAAAGGCGTGCAAGCTCTGCAGAGCGATGATCCACAAGGAATTTACGAACTGCGCAGTGCCATTGCCAATTATGTCAATCTTGAACGCGGCGCTCATGCCACTCCAGAACGAATTTTAATTCTAACCAGTTCTCAGCAAGCAATTACCTTATGCGCGAATATTTTATTCGACAGTGGCGAAAGGATTTTTAGCGAAAATCCACTCTATCAAGGCGCACTTAAAGCTTTTGAAGCCGCAGGACTAACTCCTCTCCCCATACCTGTCGATGAGCAAGGATTATCCGTCGAAGTATTAAAACAGAGCCAGCAGCAAGCGAAAGCGGTATTTTTAACACCATCGCATCAATACCCCATGGGAGTTACACTTTCCTTAGAACGCAGATTAGCACTGATTGAATGGGCGAATGAAAATAGGTCTTGGATTATCGAAGATGATTATGACAGTGAATTTCATTATGCAGGTAAACCCATTGCCTGCGTACAAGGTTTAGATCCCTATAATCGTACGATTTATATCGGCACATTTACTAAATCCTTATTTCCTGGATTACGTATCGGCTATATGATTCTACCCCCATCATTAGTAGACCCAATGACTTCTGCACGTATTTTACAGGATGGTCATAATGCCACCATTCCGCAGTTGACGCTGGCTCGTTTTATTGAAAATGGTCATTTCGGAGCTTATATTCGCCAAATGCGTCGCATTTATGCCGAACGCCTTAACCTGATAAATCAGTTAATTAGCACAAGGCTGGCAGATTTCTTGATTGCATATCCCCCACATGGCGGGATGCAAATGGCCTGTCTATTAATATGCCCAATAAATGAAAATGATATTATTGAGGCAGCAAAAAAAGAGCATATCAAACTGATTGGACTCTCTAGTCTGTATATCGGCTCTCCGACAAAATCAGGTTTTTTACTTGGCTTTGCCGCTTATACGCCACGAGAGATCACCTTAGCGATAGACAAACTTGTTGAGATCATCGACAAAATGACTCTAATAAAATCTAAAAAATAGGGAATATATAATTCAATTAATAGGTGAAAATATTTTATCAGCACTAGCAAGATTTAAATCATGTTAAATCTTTTATCAATTAAGCAGGATCTAGAGGGACAAAGTCCCTCTATTTATTATATTCAGAACTTAAAGAGCCTTATTTATTTTTGTTAGTTTTGCCGTAACATATGCATAATCACCCATACGAGCACTTGTAATTTCATAGTTTGATTCAGAGACCTCAGCTATTTTAGCTATTTTTTCCTCTGCTGAAGAAACTGTTGTGCCCCATGAGGAGATACTTTCTGCAAAACTACCAAAAGAAATAACAGATAAGATTGATACTAAAATTAATTTTTTCATATTAAATTCCTTCATTCAATAAATTAAAGCTCTATTTTTTTGATTGCTTGAATTGCACATTTCTCATCAAATTCAGAACCCCCCATACCAGCAACGCCTATTGCTCCAATAACTTCATTGTTATATTTAACTGGAATACCACCACCAAGTAAAAGTAATTCATTTATTGTATTTAAATTACTGGATTCAATATCTGATTGTGCTTTTTTCATAAGCATACGCGTTTCAGTTTTAGTTGAAAGTGATGTATATGCTTTTCGTTGTGATGCAATTGTATTATGTGGTCCTACATTATTGTCTCTCATGACCAATACTAAATTACCACCACGATCTACAACAGAAACAACACCACTTTTTCCATATTTTTGACATTGGTTTATTGTTTCAGTTGCTAATTTGTTAGCTAATTCTAACGTCATATTATACTGAGTTAATATTAATGTAGATGACATAGATATACTCGGCATAGTACATAACAGCATAAAATATAGTTTTAATTTCATATTATCATCTTCTATTTATCATTTTAATATAACTACAGATTCTATTCATTACCTATAATTATTATCTTAACTACCACGATAAGTAGAATATCCATATTGGCTTAGTAATAATGGAATATGATAGTGTTCTTCTACGTTATTAATATTAAATTCAACAGGAACTTCAGGGAAAAAACTACTGAGTTTATTATCTGAAAAATATTTCCCTGTTTTAAACGTAACTCTATAATCGCCTATTTCAGTTTTAATATTATCAGGCCATAATTTCTTCACACGACCATCCTGATCTGTTTTTTCAGAATTTAAAGTTTTCCAACTGTTTAATTGTTTTTGTTCCAATGTTACCACAACACCAGATGCTGGTTTTCCAGTCTGTTGGTTCAAAATATGTACACTTAATATATCTGCCGCTATGGCAAATGTTGGTGAAGTTATAGCTGACACAACAATTGCAGATAATAAATATTTTTTCATCTTAATACATCCTTTATGTGTATTTAACCATATTTTTCGGTTCGTCCTTATAATATAAATATTTTTATAATAAATGCTGACAATAACATTACAATTTAGTCATGTTAGTATTTAAAATATAAACTGGCTGAGAGTTTCTTCAGATAAATACACGAAACAAGGATATATACTTAATAAGAAAGCCACGATTTGATTTTCAACATACTCATCATTATTTTTCAAGCTGTATAATAATCACTCTAAATACTCATAATCTGTTTGCGAGGCAATATTTTGATACCTACCTTTGATGGTATCAAAATCACTCGCTAAACAGAGATTAGTTTATTTCCATCCACTAACAATGACACCCACGCCCACAAGAACAATTAGAGCACCAAGCCAATCTGTCGATGCTAACACCACACCATCCACAAAGCGTAGCCAGATTAATGCTATAACAATATAGATCCCACCATAGGTAGCATAAATACGGCCACTTGCTTCAGGGTGTAAGCTTAATAACCAAACAAATAGAGCTAAACAGAGAATAGCGGGCAGCAATAACCAAATACTGCCCCCTTTCTTTAACCATAAATAAGGGAAATAGCAGCCTGCAATTTCCATCAGCGCAGTTAGAATAAACAACCCTACTATTTTGAATGGCATAATTTTCTCATTTTTCTGTTATTTTCATATTATTTATCTCCATATAATAGCGGAAATTATCCATCTTAGCAGTGTAAAACTAAGCACTATTTTGCATTGTTGCTACCCTATAAAATCACGCATTAATCCAAATTAAAATTAATCAAGGATAACTGAGCTCATGATCTCATATATTGATAATTTTGTTGTGTTAGTATATTCCACAACTCATTTTGCGTGACCTTATTTTCTATGAAAAAAAATATTATCTATCTTTTATTGATTATATTCCTGAGCTTACTGATCCTATTCTATTTCTGGCCACAGGGACCTATTGCCTCTTGGATTTTTTATGGTCAGAAAGGCGAAATGATCAAGGGAGACTATTATCCTCCTGAAGCTGATAGCGCCACAGGTAACTCCGTTTCCATACCCGAAATCCCAACTCAGGATGGATTAAGATTTATTTATGATCAACAGTGTTATCTCAAAATGAAAATAAAAGATCAATCGCTCACTATTGGCTATTTTGCCGATGGTTATATACAAGCAGAGCTGCGACAAACTTTAGCCGACGATATTACACCGACACTATTAATTGATTGGCGTTTTACACTACCCAATGCGCTTCATTATTGGGTCGAACGCACTAAAGAGGGTGAATATCAGGGTTGGATTTGGGATAATATGGCCAGTAATCTAATCCCTGTTCGTTATACTCAGGATCAGGTGACCTTATTAGAAGGAACTAGCTATACATTAGAACCTGGCGGTAACTGGCGCTATAAACGTTGGAATAAAGGCCAAGTGGTTGAAGATATTCTATTGGATATATTGCCGAAGAAAACGAGTTATATTCCCCCCAAGGATCAACAATTAGCTGAGCAAGCCAAACAACAACTACAGCAAATTGCTAGCACTATGACGACTGAGCTCGAATTACCTTTTGAATTAGACTTATGGCAAGAAGGTTTTTGTCATGAATATAAAGGTTCGGATAACTGATATTCGTTCTATGATTAAATACAATAAAAGGCCGTTAATTTCATCATTAAAATTAATGGCCTTTTGAATTTCAATTTTAGTGAAACTTAATCAACCCGCAGCAAGATGATTCGAATTATCTAAATAAATCGCAGGTGACCATGGCGATTTTAGTGACTTGCTTGCCAATGCAGATATCGTTTGGTTATATGTTTTTTCATTCATTGTCATATTTTGAATTAATTTATCGACAACTTGATTTGATTCTATATTAAATTGATTAGCAAGTTGCTTTTTCACCTCAGATACATCATGGACTCTGAGACAAATGCCATTATTTTCATCAATCTGATTTGCATTCCGAATAGTCAATGTTTTACCATTATCAGCTTGATAGATATGACTAATATTATTGTCCGTCTGTTTTTCCACTTTATAGTCCATCGAGAAATTCATTAGATAGAGATTATTGTGACCGTTAATATCTTCAATAATGACATCACCTATTGTTTCACCATCGATCAAATACTGGTCATTACCTTCACGCCCCAATAATTCATCATTTCCACCATTAGCGATAAGTAAATCATTATAACTTCCACCATAAACTTGATCATTACCTTGGCCACCGCAAAGAATATTAACTCCTTTCAAAGCAATGATAGTATTATTTTCTTTATTACCTTTAATTATTTTATCTTTCTCACTGGCATCAAAAATAATATTATCGCCTGTACTGTAACTCAAATTTTCAACAATAGGATCAATTGTTCCACCATGCTGATTTAACTCCACTGCAAATAATTTCTTAGCTTTATCTTGTATATAAATTGTAGGATTAATATTTTTATTAAAATTAATAAATTTAATTTCCATTTTATTACTTTCTTCATTTTTAAATGAAATACTATTATTCCTCATAATAAGATCATCACCAAGATGATGTTCAAATACTAACAGCATTTTATCCTTACTAGTAAAAACACCATTCTCTTCAGTCTTAACATTCTCATCTGACAATTTAGAAAAGTCGAATGTAATTATGTTTTCACTGTCATTTACATTGCTATTTTTCAACTCCGTAAAACTATAATAATCTTCTCCGTGACTAGCGAAAATATAACTCATATTATTTATTAAAAGTAAGGTGTTATTTTTTTCATCTCCTGTAAATTTAAACTTACCATCTGTACCACGCCAGATAAACTCCCCCCACGTAGGAGAAATATATTCATCTCTATTAATAAAATAAATTATCATTGTTCTATCTTTAGCATTGCAATCAATATCTATTGTTATATCATTAGGATTATGAATTGAACGGTCTAAATCTTTAACATACTGAATATTGAATATATTTCCAACTGATTTTTTTTCACTCAATATATCTGGCAATATGCTATTTAATAAAAAACCATCTTGTGTTCTTATATTATATTTATGCAGAGAAACCTTATTATTTTTCTTATTATCATCGCGATACACATTTTTAAGTATCAGATGTGCTTTACTTTTTAGTATATAATCTAATGATAAATTATCCTTATCTAATTCATGAGGTTTAATATCAATAATAATATGCAGGTCATTCTCAACTAATTTAACTTCGCTAATTTCCTTAAAATCATATTCTAATTCTACATTACTAATGCTAGCGGTTTTTTCATCAATTTCAACTCGGCTATTCGCACCATAACCTCGATTAAATTTAAAGTCTTTATTTATAATCTTCCTATTTATTACTTTTCCTTGCTCTTCAGAGTATACTTGTTTATCAATAACTATATCTTTTGTGTGCAGGCTCCAAACATAACGTTTAACCACATAATAATCATCATCTATTCCACCGTTTGCATAGCCTTGACTCAAGATTATTTTATCATTACCACCTTGTCCATAAATTTTATCTTTTCCGCCTGCACCATCGAGAATATTATTATTATCATTTCCTTCTAAAATCTCACCTTGTTGAGCATGACCAATAATATTCTCAAAATTATCGATAACAGCTGCAGAGAAGGATTGTTTTTTTGTAAGATAACTTATCTCTTTATCTTTCAGGCTAATTTTAGTTCTATACCTTTCTACTTTTGTTCCTATAATTAAAGTATCATTGCCTTCTCGTGCATCTAAATACTTAATCACAGGTGCTATCTTTAGCTTACCGTCAAAAAAATTATTATTTTTCTCTAGTGATTTATCATTGGCCATATAGTAAAAATAATCATTTTTATTTCCAGCTACAAATAGTTTATTCCCATTAAAAACTTTAAAACTATAACATTCATCTGGAGCCCCTATCACAACATCATTACCAGTGCCAGTATTAATACTTAAACCAGAGACTCCTTCCTGTCGTTGTAGATATTGTTCAAATAACTCCTTATGATCCTTATTATTAATATCATAGAAAGAATTTGATAATAATGACATTCCCTTTTTTCGCTGGTCAATACCTACACTATTTAAGCTATAAAGACGTATTTTTTGTAAAGCACTACTACTTAACATTGCTTTATCTTTTGTTCTTTTCTGTACTACAAAATGAGATTCTAATAAATCATTATTATAGCTATTATCAAAAATAAAAGTTTCATCACTACTTTTACTCGTTACTGGTATATATTGCTTTTCCTCCGCCAGAACTTCTTCCCACCTACCTGACTTATTTAGAATAGCAATCTCTTCTGCAGTAAATAAAGTAGCATTGTTTTTAGTGGTTACCTCTCTATTATCCCCTATATAACTTGGTATTTCATTTGTTCCGCCAATAACATAATTTGTCACTCTAATCAGTTGCGCAGCGGAAGAATCAGATTTTCCTTTTACTTGAAGTCGATAGAGAGGAAGCTCCTTAGTTTCCCACTCCTCATCTACAAATAAATGACTATCAAATCCTAAAGGTTGAATGACACTAGAGTAAAAGTGGAGATTATTAAGCCAACTATTCTTGATAGCCCCTTGCCTAATATAACTATCATGTAATTTATTTCGTGTTTTCGTGGTTGGAGGGAGACCAAATCCTGCACGAAATCCTTCATGAATTTCATCAGCTAGAGAATCAAAAGTGATTATGCTTTTCATATGTTTCACAGCACGGACTCCATTATAAGCAAATCCAGCGATCAGAAGCAGACCACCTGCAATCAACCCAGCGGGTCCTGCTGCTGTTAATCCCGCTGCTATCCCAATCAAAGTAAATAATCCAACTCCCGCACCTGCGAGCGACATAACAAAATTAACCATCAAATCCTGTCGACGTTTAGGATCTTTTTCATTCAATAATTGGATAAAAGTATCAAAACTAACTGCAAGATCAATACCAGAGCCTATCGCCGATAAGCCCATGCTGAGTTTCCCCACAGAAGTCGTTGCCACATGAGTTGATTTAGCCTGTCTGTAGGCAAGCTTAAGAAGCCAGGGTTGTGCAAGGTCTGTTAGATTAAAAAATCCTGAACTCCAGGCAAAACCTAAATTTTTATGGATCTCTTTACGATCTGCCGGAGATAGCAATGGATGATCTAACTGCTCTAACATATAGTAGGTAGAAGTAAACAAGGATATAGCGCCATATAGCGTCATAGCTTGCCCAGTTCTATTCATGGCTTTCATATAGCGAGGTAATTTAACCCCTGTTTGTTGTAGTTTTCCCCATAAAGAAAAATCAATCTTGTGCTTTTCATTATTCGTATAACGATGAATATGATTAAGCTGTTTAAGTAAAACAGAATGCTCAGCTAGATCACTATTAGTCTCCACTATATTACTAATATTACCATGGTGTTGCATTAGTTGCTTCAGCATAAAAATTAGTTGAATATCACTTTTATTCCCATCAACACAGGTTAAACGCGTAGTTAATTTTTTAGCGTCAAATTTAAGACGTTTATACGTATCTAGCTCCCACGAATGTATAGCATCTAATGGTATTCCATCAATGGTAGCGCCTAATCGATTTAAGGTTTCAATCGAAATATACGTTTTATCCATAAAAATAATAGATGAAATGCGGTTAGGAACGGATAGCCTAGAGAGAGAGCTAAATAAATGTGCCCGTAATTGTTTATCATTTGAAAGAGTTCGAATATTGACTCGATAATCATTTGAATCCACAAGGAACCCATACTCTTTACCACGAGTTAAAATTGGACCATTCTCATCAGATACAGTGCAATTTAAATAAGCCATTACATTTTTCAAAAAATCATTTTTCGCTATATTTCTATCGCTATGGGAATAGGTGATTGCCCAACCATGCGAATCATATAAACTGTATTGATGATTATTTTTATCATTTTTTACTACAAAGGTTAAAACACCTGTCAGCGTTTCAATTTGATAACTTCCGGGATTAACTTTAGTCAACCAATGACTTAAAGATTGGTTAGACAATATTCGATCATTTTTATTTAATAATCCAGACTGCTGTTTCTCCATTAAATCAGAGGATAAAGAATGAAATTTAGATAAAAAATCGCTTTCTCGTGGTGATAAAAGATTTTTAGATTTTTTATTATTCAAAATCATAACATAATTTAAAATATCACTTAACTGATTTGGTTCGAAAAAAAATGAATCTTGCTGTTGAAAGAATGCATATAGACGTCCTAAGATGAAATTTATATTTTTATCCGTAGAAGTACCATGTGTTCCTGTTAAATTACTCTCTACTTTTACTAAATCAGCGTTAACATTATTATTGCTATATATTTTTAATATATCGTTATAACTTTTTAAACTTTTAATATTCTCCTTATTTTGTTTGCGTAATACTTCACCTAAAGGTAACCCTTCAAATTCCGCTAACGAATCCAACCCAATGATTTTATTTAATTGACTTTCAATAAATAACATATTCCCTGGTTGATTAAGTAAGCTTAATACTTCAGGAAAAATAGTACTTTTCTTTGATGGAAAAAGTTCATTCAGTAATTTTATTGAATATTGACCTAATCGCTTAATCCGTGATGGATTTTCACTTAAAGCATCTAATAAATAAATACTATCAAGGGCTTTTTGTTTGATATTTTCAGTTAATGGCAATTTGAAAATATTTCCCCATATTTCAAGTGCATTATGCTGAAGAAATCCTCCCTCTGTAAAATAAGAGTTTACTTGACGAGAAATAAGTGGATCATAAATAGTAGTGGCTAATTTATCATAATCAAATAGACCATTGCTTTGAGTGTAAAAATCAGTGAAGAATGGATGTTTAATATTACCTAGCTTACTAACATCAACATCATTTAACATCAACTCTGATAAAATATATTTCATATAATGCTCGCCATTAATATAAGCAGCCTTCGACTCGACATCATAAGTAAATTTATTATCAAAATCATAGTATCCCAATGATTTTATTTTTGGAATTATTGCATCTTGAAAATAAATATCAGCATTAATATTTTTAGAGGCTAACTTTAATGATAATAGTGTTAAAAAATTTTTATATTTTTTATAACTATCAACTCTGTTATTTTTATTCAGATCAATCAGGTTGATTTTTTCGGGTATCTTTAACTGATAAATCTGTTGGAGGCGTGATATGCTATTTGATAGCAACTCAGTATATTGAGGTGAACTAACCAAGGTTGATCCTATTGACGTTAAAGCAAACCAGTTTTTATTAACAGTAGATGTTGATAATAATTGTTCGCCATATTCAACATAGTTTTTTCCTGATTCCATGTCAAATTGAATAACAATAGTATTTTTAGGGTTATTTGCTGCAATATAGGTAGCTTGTTGACGACTAGATTCGCTATCATTAAATCTTATTACTATATTAAAATCATCGCTTGTAGTGCTATCTTTCTCTGATACTGAAGAGAGAACATTAATATGCTGATGATCTACTTTTTGCCATATCGGACCTTGATTAAAAGCACTATTATTTTCAGCTATTTTTTCAACTAAATGTTTATGGAACTTAGCTGGTTCAAATTTATCACTGTCAATATTCTTAAGTAAATCATCAAAAACTTGATAATTTTGTTGATCAAGAGCAACCTTCTTAATTAATTGTGTATCTATTTGTCCATCATCCTGACTAAAAAATGGTTCTAAATAAAATATGTGATCTCGAATAAATTCTTCAAAAGATAGATTTATTTCTTGATATTGCTTTATAATATCTAAAATAAGTGGTTTATTATTGACCGTTATCCATTTATCATCTGTAGAATATTGATATATTCGCCGAAAGTCTTTCCCCCTTATATGAGGCAATAATTCATCATATATATTAAATGCTTTATTACCTTTAGAATTAATACTGACTTTTGATGCATAAGCAACTATAGGAATACCAATTTCTAACTTGCTGAGTAAATTGGTAATATTAAATGCAAAATTATTTTTTATTCCTCCCCTTGCTAAATCACAACCTATTAATACTAATTTATCTGGGTTTTTACTAATACATAATTGTTTTTTTAGTGATAATAATCCCTCGACAAATTGTTCTGGCGTATATCCTGCATATGTAGATAGACAAGATTTTACTTTATTCTGCTCTGTAGATTCCGATGGATGATAATTACCATTACCAATTGATATCCAGCGTACTTTCCCGCTTAAATTAGGATTAATATTGCCGTAAATAACGCGATATTGATTAGTGGAAATATTATATTGGATAACAGTAGTGTTATTAGGATGTTTATTAACCAATCTTTTGATCGCTATACGAGCTTTAGGATCATTTTCGAGTTGAATAATAACATTTTGCATATTACTCTCGAATACTCCTTGATGTTGGGAATCGTTAAAAGTTATTATTTTCCACTCTTCTAATGGCTTTCGTAGGCCATTGTCTATTTCATTTACTGGCTTTTCCAATTCAGACAAATATTCTTGATAATCATCATGAATAGTCTGGTCTATTCCACTAGTTCTATTTAAATCTGAAGCTTCATTTAGTGGGATAGTGAAATTCCCCGTACTATAAGGCTGTAACTGTTGACTTGTTAAGACTGAGTTTCCATTTGAATTAATCATAGCAGTGGGGTCGACTAGATGAAAAAACTCTAACTTATTAACTTTATTAAGTGAATAGGTCTCCGTTATTCTTTGTACATTTTCACTTATCGTATTAAAATATTGTAGTGGGCTAATACTACTATGATTAGTATCGTCAACAACTATCCACCGTAGATTATTTGATGTTGTTAAATCTTTTAAATTTCCATACTCAATATGTTCTTTATTGGTATTAATATCTAGCTGAACAACAACACTATTTTCACTATTTTCTTCTACCAGTTTAAATACCTTGTTACGAATATGATTTTTATTATTGAGTCGTAAAATAATATTGAGAGATTCTGTACTACTAGTAGATTTTTCACCTAGGCGATTAGGAAAAAATGAATAATCAATATAATCCCATATAGGAACTTCTACTATACCCTGATCTATAAGTTTTTGAGCTAATATCTGATAAAAATTAGAATGATCCTTTCCTATAAATTCAATGGCTAAATCACCAAAAATTTTTGCTCCTTCAGATGAAGATATTGATTTTTTTATCAGGTTGTGATCTAACAAACCATCTGGCCGAGTGAAATAGATTTTCAAATATTCTTTATATTGTTCAATAAAATAATCAAAATTATTTGAAATATCAGGAAAATCAATCATCATACGAAATAGTGCAGGAAGTCCATTAATTAGAAGTGAATTTGTACTTTTATTCATTTGATAGATCATTTTATATTCATTGGTAGGATGATATATTTTATTTTCTTGATCTCTAATTATTATTTTTTTCCCATCCTTATCAATACCTATTTTTTGGTTATAAGCAACAATAGGAATATTAATATCATACGAAGATAAATATTTTGTTGTATTTAATGCAAAGTTTTCTACTGAATTTCCTTTTGATAATTCACTTCCTACTAATACTAACTTATCAGGATCTTTCTGTATATTAAGTTTGGATTTTAAATATATGAGTCCGTCAACAAATTCCTGCGGTGTGCTATCAGCATAGCAAGTCATCTTATTTTCACCCAGGTATTTACCATATCCAATAGTGATCCAGCGAATAGAGCCAACGACGTCTGGATTAATCAACCCATAAACAAGACGATACTCTTTGGTTTTAATATTAAATTGAATTAAAGTACTATTTTTATGATTTTTACGTAATAAATTTATAGCACTTTCATTAATAGTATTATCACCGTCAAGTTGAATAATTACATTTTGATTATAGGTTAAATTTAAACTAGGTTCATTATTTACTCTAGGATAAAGAGAAGGAGGTAATGCAATTATCCTAGCATTATCCCACCAATGATTAATAGACTGAGTTGATTCACTACTGGTATATGTAGCAGAGGGCCTTACTACTTGAGTATTTAGTTGAATAATGTCATCAATAAGAGGGTCATCATATGATATCTGCCGCCTAACTACTTCAGAGCCATGACGGATAACACTATCTCTTGGTATTGTCTGAGTAGATGACGATGGCTCCGAAGTATTCACTTGCGATAATCCACTATTTTGTCCATTATCTATTTCAGATAAAACCGTTATATTAATAGGCTCTGGAATATTAATAACTTCAGCTGGACTTCCTTTATTAAATTTGTAGGTTTTGCATAATACATCTATATTTCTAGCTAAATCATTTATAAATTTAGCATCATTAGCGTTTTCTAAATCAATAGTATCAAGGATAGTCCAACGTTGATTGGCGATTTGTTGTAACTTCTGCATATCACCATATTCGATATGTGTTTTATTGGTTTCAAGATCTAATTGAATAATAAAAGTATTTTGTATATCCTCTTTCGCATAATTAATAACACTATCGCGTATATGTTTTTTATTACTTAAGCGAAGAATAATATGGATCTGCTCTTTATCTGTACTTTGTTTACTCTTCGCCGAACGAATAATATCTTGATAATTAACATGTTCCCATATTGGTGTTTCTATAACCCCCTTATCAATCATATTCTTCGATAAAGTTGCATGAAAAGTAGAAAAGTCATCATTATGAAAAGATATAACAGTATTTACAAAAACACTTGAACCAGCATAAGATAAAATTGATTTTTTAATCAGATCAAAATCTAATGAGCCATCTGGCTTAGTAAAATAAAAATCAAGCGAAATTCTATTTTTTTCAATAAAATTGTCAAGACGATTATAAATATTAGGGTAGTTCTGCATCAAATAGATAATTTCCGGGATATTATTAACTTGTAGTTTCTTGGTTTTTTTATCAAATTGATAAACTTGTTTAAAATTTCTTGTAGTACTAATTTGATTAGAACCTTCGCTAAAATAAATAAATTTATTACCATCTGGATTAACACCAATAAATTTACTATAGGCAACAATCGGTATATCGATTCCCTCTTGATAAAAAGCTTTTGCTACATTTAATGCAAAATTATTATTCGCACTTCCTTTTGATAAATGACAACCAAGTAATACAATTTTATCTGGATTTTTTTGTAGCTTAAGATCTGATTTTAAATACTTTAGGCCATTAATTAGCTCATCTGGTGTGTTTTCTGCAAATGTCGTCATTTTTTCATCTTTAAAATAATTTCCATGACCTACAATTGTCCAACGAATATTTTTAATTAGATTAAGATCAATATCACCATATACACGACGATATTCCATATCTTTAATATTAAATTGAATTAATGTTGTATTATCTGGGTGTTTACTAACTAGGCGGGAAGCTATATTTGTAATAGCTTGTGAGTCTTCAAGTTGAATAACAAGGTTATGTTCGTAAGTGGGTATTGAATTTTTTTCTTTTTCAGCCGCGGTTTTTGAAGTAATTATTTTAGGCTCTGTGTGACTGGGATCCCACCAATCCTCTATTTTTTTATTAGATCTATTATCTGAATCATTGTCTCCAGCCAAATACAAAGACTCCTCTTGTAAATACTGTTGATACATATCATTAATACTAGTGTCAATATTATATCTAGGCTCACCAAATAAGGTGTTTATATTATCATCACTTACAAACTTAACTTTACTTTCATCATCGACAATATAAAACCCATACATACCTTTATCAAGAAAAAAAATTTCAGACCCATCATTTCTTACAAAAATTTTATCTTCACTTAAGATAAACTCCAATTTAAAAACATCAAGAACATTGGTGTAAATAATATCCTTTTTCCCTTTGTTATTAAATATTATTTTTAATAATTTATTATCATCATTAAAACTGTCATAAATCATCTCTTTATCAACAGATAGTATCACTTTAGTTTTATTTTTTATATATCTATTTATAATGTAAATGAAATCATCAGATGATTTAGCATTCATATTTTCTATTGTAGAAGAAGGATTTAACATAAACTCCGTTTCAAAATTAACATTATTTATATCATTACCAATTATTAATGCTGTAGTATTATTCATTTTATGAGTCTCCAAAATAAAATAACCATCTCTTTCATTTATGCTGTAATATTGCTTCTTATAAATTAATATTTATTATAAATGAATTTCATAATTAAGAATTCATTTTCACTTGAAATGATAAGCTAGCATATTAAAAGAATATAATTACCTTTATATTAGAGTTTAAGATTAACTTCACAGAAACAAAAATAAGAAATAAAATAGGTATCAAGTTAAGTAATAATTAAAGTTCACATATAAGTTTTATTAACATATTAAATTAACTATAGTGTAAGACACTTAAAACCCTATAAACTTAGTTTTATCATACTATTAAATTAATTTATAAATAACTATTAAGTTAGTTTTCACCTATTATCAATCTTAAATATTAAATTTAAATATTCAATGATATCTACTACAATATTACCAATCAATCTTTAGATTACTTTAATACTTAAGAATAACATACTAAGAAATATAATTGTTGTAATTTATAATATAATAGTTTACAACAATAAAAACTATAGACTCCTTAAGATTTAACTTTGTAATATTTAGAGTTATCTAACTTACCATTTTGTCAAAATAAGATATTAGTGTATCTGCTGATTTCTCTGTTTTCCCTGTTTCTATAGAGCTAACTATACATTCATCTACTCTTGCTATTGCAATATGCTGAATTAATAAATCCACTATATTATCTTCGACTAGTGGAATATTTTTATTTATTTTATTAATTAGTTTTTCTTTAATATTATTATCAATATAAACGGCATTGACATCATGAGAAAAACCCTTATATTGCTGAATAAATGTTAATGAACCTCCATTATTAGAACGATAGATTTGATGAATTTTACCGTTGACTTGTTTAATTGAATTAGGGTTTCCCTGCAAAAAATTTATTAAATATAATCGATTAAAACCCTCTGAATCCTCAATAGTAACATCTCCAATCAAACTCCCATCAATTAAATAACGATCATTTCCTTTACCACCAAATAATTGATCATTACCCTCAGTTGCTAATAAGAGATCATCACCAACTCCAGCATATAGCTTATCATTCCCTGCCCCTCCATAGAGAACATTATCACCAGCATAAACTGTAATAATATCATTTCCCTCACTCCCTTTAAACTCACGTCCTTGCTCACATTTAGACACGATAATATCGTTACCTTTTTTTCCATCTATTATTCCATGTTTTAGTGGTAATCCACTAGAAATATTAATAACATCATCTTTATTTGTCGGTATGATAGGTTGATTTAACCATTTTATTGAGCCGCCTTCAGTATTAACATTAACTGAAAGTATATTTTTATATTTATCGTGAATAAAAATAGCATTAGAAATACTACGCTGATAATTTATAAATTCAATAGGCACTTTATCTAGATTTTCTTTATGAAAAAAATAGAGAGTGTTATTCTCAATAATAAGATCAGTTGCATTGTCATTCTTTAACATAATAATTATTTTATCATTTTTATCCAAGTTGTTATTATAATCAACATAACCATTAGGATATTCTAATCTTGAGAAATCAAAGGTGATTCTACTTTGTTTTTTATGCGTTGAGATTCGATTAGTTGTATCTATCTCATAATAATCACTTCCTCTACTCGCATATATATAGCTATCATTACCAATTGATACTAGAGTATTATTTTCATCATCGCCAGAGAATCCAAGTTTCCCCGATGATCCAGAAAACAGGAATTCTCCCCAACTTGGTGTTCTATAATTACGTTTGAAAATAATAGTTAAATCATTCTTAGCTCGTTTTCCATGAACAATTATCTCCAATGTTTTATTATTAGTACTAGCATAAACATCTGTTACTATATTGTTTTTAACTCTATCCCTCAAATCTATCTCATAGTTTTCCTCTATATACTTATCTTGAGTACTAATATAATTTATATCAAAAAACAACTTGGGTTCTGGATCTTTAGTCAAGTAATCATCAAGCTTACTTGACAATATAAATCCATCCTTTGTTTTTAGCGTATATTTATGTTGTGTAATTTTTTTATTTTCATCTAGTTTGTCTCGATATACATTTTTTAAAATAATTTTATGACGGCTTTTTTCACAATATTTATCAGAATTAATATTTTTTGTTATTTTATAAGGATGACTATTAATAGTTAAATGTAAATCATTATCATGTAATTCAACTTTATTAATATGCTTTAATGAGTAATCTAATTCGACAAAACTAGAATCTTTATCGTTTTCATCGATAATAACCTGGCTATCAAAGCTATATCCCTCTACAAAACTAAATTTTTCATTAAGCACTTTTCTATAAAATATTTTTTTGCTTTTTCTAGAAAGTGTTCTTTTATTTAAAAATAAATCTTTTGCATAATGACTCCATTTATATTTTTGAATAAAGTAGTGGTCCCTTCCTAACCCACCATTTGCATAACCTTGATCTAACGCTAATTTATCATCACCATCATAAGCATACAAATAATCATTACCACCCGAGCCATCTAAATAATTATTTTTATCATTTCCGATCAAGATCTCACTATGATTAGTTTGCCCGATAATATTTTCTATATTCTTTAATATAGCCACTGTATATAGATTATTCTTATCCTTATGTCTGAGCTCACCTTTAGTCAGATCAGCTTCAACCTGTATCCCATCAATTATATTACCTAAAACTAAGAAATCATTCCCTGCTTGACCATCTAAATAGCTTTTAGTTTCTTGTTCACTCTCTGTAGAATCGCTTATAGCCGTTTTATTATGACCAATATAATAAAATCGATCTTGATTATCGCCGCCAACAAAAAATTTTTCACCTTCATGGATCTCAAAATTATTTTGTTCATCTTTATGACCAATAATAATATCATTACCATTTGCACTATTAAAACTGAAACCCGATTGCACTCTGTTCTTATTTAATATTTTACTAATTTCATTGATATTATCAAACTCAACAAAGGATTTTTCATTTAGTTTTTCTCCTCTCATTTTAGCATCTATTCCCTGTTGATTAAGAGTATAAAGTCTTAATTGTTTCGCGCCATGGGTTTGAACTAAAACATTTTGATTAGATTCAATTAGAGCTGAAATATGTGTTGGTAATTGAGCGTTTTTATAGCTATTATTGAGAATAATAATTTCATCACTGGCTTTTTGCTGCTCATTTGGATAACGTTTTAATTCGGCTTTTTCGATATGATATTGATCTGACATTTTTCCTGATTGGCAGTCACAGGACTCACCTGAAGGTAAAATAAGAATATCACTTTGTAATAAAAATTTAGCTTCTTCTAGCGAAAAAAGCGTAGCATTAGCTTGAGAATAATATTTTAGGGCTTCGTCATCATTAATTAAACCTAACGAAGAAAGAAAGCGATCATAACCTACTGTTTGTAATGTACCACCAAAATAATCACCATCCGCATCGACCAAATAATAACCATCCTCCCCCTTAGCCGTTATATTTTCTTCTATATATAAATGAGTATCAAATCCAGACGGTAAAATAGTGTTAATATAAAATTGTTGATCATATTGCCACGCCACTTCTTCCATTGCTTGCTCAGTAGCCTTTTGGCGTAATTTATTTTGTACACTGATTACAGGCGCTAAACCTAGTGCAATTCGTGCACCTGTCGTAAATTCCTCATCGGCGGTTAAAGATATTTGCTGTTTTATTTTATTAACAGCTCTCACTGCATTATAGATCATTCCACCAAACATCAGTGCGGCACCAGCAATAATACCAAAGGGTCCAGCTGCTGCCGCACTCGCGAGCATACCAATAATAGATGTAACGCCAACACCTATTCCAACTAAAGATAAAGTACCATTGACAATAAGATCTTGCCGAGTTACATCATTTTTTTCTACTGCAAGTTTAGCAAAATTATCATAAGCATTATAAATATCAAAACCGATCCCAATTAATAATAAGCCTATACTTACATGGCCAGCGAGGGTTCCAGCAGCTTTAAACGAGCCTGTTTGTTGATAAGCTATTTTAAGTAGTGTTGGTTGCGCCATATCAGATAAATTAACCAGCCCTGATGCCCACGCTATCCCTAAGTTTTTGTGAATTTCAGCACGCTCAGCAGCAGACAATAATGGATTATCCAATTGTTGCATCATGCCATAGGTAGAAGTTAATAATGTAATAAAACCCGCCGCAGTCATTGTTTGGCCTGTTCGATTCATCACTTCAATATAGCGAGGTAATTTAATACCTGCACTCTGTAATTTCGGCCATAGCTGAACATCAATATAATCTTGTGTTATATCCGTATAGTGATCAATATAATCAAGTTGCTTTAATAATGTAGAATAATGGCTAAGCTCAGATTCAGCATGAATAATATCCTTACTTTCTTTACTTAACATTATTTGCTTTAATGCTTTAATTAAAACTGCATCTTCCTTATTCCCTTCAATGAAGGTTAAGCGTGCAGAAAGTGTTTCAGCATTAAAACGTATATTTTTATAAAACTTGTGGCTCTTTAGGTGTGTCTCATTTAATGGAACATTATCAATAGTTGCGCCTAGTCGGTGTAAAGTAGCAGTGGAAATATTTACATCACCTATATTTACCATTTCTGTTAGTACTTTTTTTGGTACTATAAGACTTTTTATTTTCTGTTGTATTTCTTGCTGTACTTTATCTCTTACCGAAATATGCTCCACATCGACTAAATAATCTTTGGCATTATTATTATCACTGCTATAAGAATTATCATCATATAAATCAGCTTTACTATTTAAATATTTAATGATGCTTTCTGAGAAACTATTTATTACTTTACCTTTATCCTTATCAGAATAAATGGCCTCTAAACCTTCAGTATCATAAAAACGATATTTATAAATATCATCACTTTGCTCAATTATGATAGTAAAATCACCCTTTATTGATTTAATTTTGTAGTTACCTGGCGTAGCTTCACTTAACCATTTATTAAAAGAGGAGTTTTTAATCATAGTGCCTATACTATTAGGTCGTTCATAAGACATCTCTTTCATTAAATAAAATATAACACCCTGATAATTTGAAAGAAATAAGTTCTCCTCCGCGGATAATTTCACTGTCTCTTTTTTAGTGTTGAGCAATACCGCATAATTAACTATTTCTACAAATTCAGATTTTTCTGAGGATATTTCGCTTCCTTTACAAAATGCATACAGTTGTCCTAAGACATCTTTAAATACTCTATTTTTATCATTATCATCAGCCAAATAAAAACCATGATTAATAAAATTAACTTGTGTATCTATTTCATGACGATTTAAAATGCCTTGCATACTAATATAATTTTTTAATAGTTCACTATTCCATTCATTACTTTTTCCTAGTGCGCTTTTTAATGATATATGTTCAAAAGATTGCATTGCATCTAAACCAATAAACGCATTTAATTTACCTTGTAATAACGTAAGTTTTTCAGGTTGTGTAATAATCTCTAAAATATCACCAATATGATATCCCTCATCTTGCGGGAATAAATCAGATAATAAAAAACTCGCATGCTTACCTAAATAAGAGATAATATTGGGGTTCTCATAAATCGCATTAAGTAAAAAAGAAGAATCAATTGCTTGTTGTTTTAGCGTCGCTATATTTGATTGATTTATTCTATTATCCCATTTCGCTATAAAATCAGGATCTAAATATTCTTTGTTAGTAAAATATTCATTTACATTTATACTAACAAATGGATCATTTATAATTAGAAGTAATTTATTTTTATCTAATTTACCCGATGAGTTACTTAAATAGGGTATTAAACTAGGATACTCATGTAAATTTAACTCACTTAGTGGTAATCTGTTCATCACGATGTCTGAAATAATGTATTTAGCTCTATGCTCACCATTAACATAGGTGACATGTTCTTCAGTATTATAACTAAATTTTGTTTTATTAATAAAATGATCATCAACCACCATATCATTGACATTATTATAAGAATCCAGATATAAATCAGTATTAATATCCTTCCCTAACAATCTAACTAGAATATTATTAGCTAACGATAATGACTCCCCAAGATGATAGGGTTTTCTTGATTTGTTAATATTAATAAAATCTATATTTTCTGGCTCTTTTAAATCATACTTTGATTTAGCCAAAAGTAGTCCATCAGTTAATAATTGAGCGTATATTTGCGAGTAAGATTCCTCTCTACCGATATAATCTACTATACTCCATTTTTGTTTAGATGCGGTTTCAAGTTTTGTTAAATCTCCATACTCAATATATGTAGTATTATTAATTACATCTACTTGTATAATTAATGTATTATTTGGTTTTTTTATGGCTATTTGCTCTGTTGTTTTTCTAATTGAGTCATTGTCTTTTATTCTAAATATAACATCAAGAGTATCATTATTTTCAGCTTGTATTGATATTATGTTTTCTGTTATATATTTTTTGTCAATATTTTTCCATATCGGTGTTTTATCAATACCTGCACTTTCGATTTTGTTCACTAATATGTTATAAAAATCACCATCTACTAAACTATTCGATGTGCTTAATACCTCATTGAAAATTTCATTACCATCATTATGATAAGCTACTTTTCTAATTAGTGATTCATCTAACTCACCCTCTTTATTATTAAAATAATTTGATAATATTTTTCTATTTCCTGTAATAAAAGAATGAAAGTCTATATTATTATTTATAAGTTTTTCAAATAATAATATAATCTCAGGTCTATTATTAACTAAAATTTGACTATATTGATTATCCCATTGATAAATATGTTTAAAATTTTCATCTCTAAAATTTATATTTCTCATCATGCCTTTACGACCTTCTGTATCAACATAAACATTTTCAGTATAAGCAACAATAGGAACATCGAAGCCTTTTTTATGAAAGGGTTCTACCACATTTCTAGCGAAATTTTCTTTTTCATTACCTGAAGCTAAAGCGCAGCCCACTAAAACGATTTTATCTGGGTCTTGTAAGCTTGATAGATGTTGTTTTATTTTAGCTAACCCATTAGCGAGCTCTTGCGGCGTAAGATTAGCAAATAGAGTCTGTTGATTCTTGTTAAAAGTTCCATGTCCAGCCACGAGCCAACGTGTTTTGCCCTTTACTACTCGTTTTATATCGCCATAAACGATTTCATAACGATTATTTTTTACATCAAATAATACTAAGGTAGTGTTTTTAGGGTGCTTACCTATCATACTGGCGGAGCCTGTATTTATAGCGCCAGGGTCGAATTCAAGTTGAAATATAATATTATGGTCATAATTGGAGCTATCTAGATATTTTCCTTCTTCTGATGAATGTTGCGGGATTAATTCAGGATTTTCTGTAGGATAGATCCAAGATAATTCATATTCAACTAGTGGATTATCATGAGAAATATTTGTGGAGGAAGGATCATTTAATTCTACTTGAGATAAATCATTAACCTGGCTCTGTGTATGCAATATCTCCCATTGGAACAAATCATCAACATTCTCACTTAGATATAGATCTGATTTTCCAAATAAATCTTCTACATTATTACTTGTTACTTCCATTAATTTATTAAGATCATTAATCAAATATGCTTTATAATTTTCTTGGCTTACAAATATTGATCTTTCATGATAAATCTCTGCTACCTTAGAATTTTCAATCAACCGTAATTTCAATTCATTTATATTTAAGGCATCTGTATAAACTATTATTTTACACTCTTTATACTCTAGTTTTATTTTTAATATATTTTTATCTTCAATAAAACCATCAAACATAATATTGGTTTCACTATCTAATACTATTTTAGTTTTATTCTTTGATAATAATTTAGCTACAGTGATATCAATATTTTTTTCATTAATCGTTTCTAATCCAATATATTTTTGTGTTTGTGGTGTTTTTTCATACTCGCGAATATATACAGGGTATTTATTAACTATATCGCTGAGGCTATCATTACTTTCACCAGAATATTCTTTCATGATAAGATTTTTCATATCTTCAATATTTTTATACTGTACTTCTCCCTTATTGGGTTCGAAAAACTTGTAAATTAACTCTCCCGTTTGCTGTTCTTTTTCGATAGCAAATGCCATAGCATGCTCATCGCCAAGGAAACTATAATATACAGAATCTTTTTTCTGCGATATTAATTCAAAAAATTGACCAAGTGTCAGTGTATTATAGTAATCAGTATCACCATAAAAATTTTCTGCATTTTCGGTTAGATGTGAAGATAAGCCATAATCTCGCATAATTTTATCACTATCACTTAATAGATCATGCTTGAGCTGCGAAGCAATAGTATCAAAAAAATATTGCATATCATATTGTTCAATATGACTATTGAGCCTATGCGTTCGATTTCCATAAAGTGTTGTTATTTTTTTAAATGCTTCGCTATGATAAATCTGTTTTCCTTCATCAGTTTCAAAAAATTGTGTATTAGCGAATAAAGCATGATAGTAGCGCTCCATAAGATGGATTATTTTTTTATGATAGTGCTGTAAATTAATATTATCCTTATTAATATGGTGTTCTTCATTATATTGATACATACGTTCTAGATAAGCGCTAAAACGTTCATTTTTATTAACTTCAGGTAGTGTGTAATTTTGAATATATTCATAAATATCATTCGCAGTATCTTTATTATATTGATACTTGATGATTTTTGTTAAATAGTTATTAAGTAATTCGTTAGATTTTTCTTTTATACTAGTTACATAAGCTGAGACTACTGGATCAGAACTAATATAGTCATCACTATTCACTATATTGGCTAGTCTTTGTATATCGCTAATGAACTCAGTTTCCTTACCATTCACCATTGCCATTAAATAATAGCTCGATAGTCCATAACATAAGCCACTTTTTATGTCATCAACTAATTGTGGGTGACTAAACCCTATTATTTTATTAAGTAGCTCAGCTATTCTTTTATCAGACAACTGGGATATATATTGTATTTGTTTAAATTCAGTATTTCTATATGGTGTACCCATTGGCATAATATTACCTCATTCATTTTTATTTATCACAATGAAAAAAGTAACAACTTTTAAAAAAATATAAACATTAAAAAATAATACTCAATATCATTTTATTAATATCCGATAAAACTTTATTTTTATTTATTGTTTAACTAATCAAATAAAAAAGGCCGTTAATAATTAACGGCCTTTCTTCCTATAAATAACCTACTAAATATATTCTTCTATAGGAACACAAGAACAATGTAAATTTCTATCACCATAAACATCATCCAGACGTTTTACTGCTGGCCAATATTTATTTGCTTTGGTCGCTTGTGTGGGGAATACAGCAGTTTCACGACTATAAGTATGCGTCCACTCTTCGGCTAATTCTGTTTGCACATGAGGGGCATTTGCTAACGGATTATCCTCTAAAGTCCATTCTTTATTGGCGACTTTATTAATTTCCGCGCGGATTGACAACATAGCATCAATAAAACGATCAATTTCTACTTTGCTTTCCGATTCTGTCGGCTCAATCATTAATGTACCAGCCACAGGAAATGACATAGTTGGTGCATGGAAACCATAATCAATCAGGCGTTTGGCGATATCCAATTCGGTAATACCCACCTCTTTTTTAATCGGCCGTAAATCGACAATACATTCGTGAGCAACAAAGCCGTCAAGACCCGTATATAAAATTTCGTAGTCATTTTTTAAACGCGTTGCAATATAGTTGGCATTTAATATGGCCACTTGGCTCGCACGGCGTAATCCGTAAGAGCCCATCATACGGATATACATCCAGCTAATTGGCAGAATCGAGGCACTACCAAATGGTGCGGCTGATACGGCGCCCTGATCAGTGATACTTTCCATCTCAACCACCGAGTGTCCGGGAACAAACGGGGCTAAATGTTTTTTCACGCCGATAGGTCCCATGCCCGGTCCACCACCACCATGAGGAATACAGAAGGTTTTATGTAAGTTGAGATGAGAAACATCAGCACCAATAAATCCTGGAGTAGTGAGTCCCACTTGCGCATTCATATTGGCACCATCTAAATAGACTTGCCCATCATGCTGGTGAATGATTTCACAAACTTCACGAATACTCTCTTCGTATACACCATGTGTCGATGGGTAAGTCACCATAACGCAAGATAATTCAGCGCTATGTTTTTCGGCTTTTTCACGTAAATCAACTAAATCGATATTTCCTTCATCGTCACAACGCACTACGATTACATCCATACCCGCCATTTGAGCCGATGCTGGGTTAGTTCCGTGAGCAGACGCTGGAATAAGGCAAATATTACGATGACCTTCTCCGCGATGCTCATGATAGCGGCGTATCGCTAATAGTCCGGCATACTCTCCTTGTGCACCCGAGTTTGGCTGCATACAGACGGCATCATAGCCCGTTAACTGAACTAACCAATGGGATAGCTGCTCAATCATCTGTTGATAGCCCTGAGCTTGCTCAGGTGGGCAGAATGGATGCATCTCGCCAAACTCTGGCCAAGTGATTGGCAACATTTCTGCCGCAGCATTCAACTTCATAGTACAAGAGCCTAGGGGGATCATCGCCTGATTTAATGCCAAATCTTTGCGCTCAAGACTATGCATATAGCGCATCATCTCGGTTTCACTGTGATAGCGATTGAAATTAGGGTGTGTCAATAGCGCATCGTTACGTAACATCGCTTGCGGGATCGATGCTGAGCCACTGGTGATTGCTTTATCCAATGCCTCAAAATCCAGTTGTTTCTCTGTACCTGTGATCACCGCATACAGCTCATTGAGATCTTGTCGCGTGGTTGTTTCATTAAAGGTGACACCCACGGCACTATGAATATCGCTGCGTAGATTGATTTTGCTCTCTTCTGTACGTATCAATACTGCCGCTTTATCCACAACTTCGATGGTTAGGGTATCAAACCAACTGTTGTGTTTTAAGGATAATCCAGCCTCTGTGATAGCTGCCGCAAAGATATCAGTCATTCGATGGATACGTTGCGCAATGCGTTTCAATCCTTCAGGACCATGATAGACCGCATACATAGCGGCGATATTGGCCAATAACACCTGAGAGGTACAAATATTGGAGTTGGCTTTTTCGCGACGAATATGTTGTTCGCGAGTCTGCATCGCCATGCGAAGTGCGGTATTGCCTGCCGCATCACGAGATACGCCAATAATACGTCCCGGCATCGCACGTTTATGCTCATCACGGCACGCAAAGAATGCCGCATGTGGGCCGCCATAGCCCATAGGTACACCAAAACGTTGTGCGGAGCCGAAAACAATATCAGCACCTTGCTTACCCGGTGGGGTCAATTGCACCAGCGTCAGAAGATCGGCTGCGACGCAAGGGATCACTTGTTGTTGTTTAAGTTCAGCAATCAATGCCGAGTAGTCATGGATCTCGCCTGTTGTTCCAACCAGTTGCAGTAAAACACCAAAGACACCTTCATGCTCTAAAACTTTTTCTGCTCTATCGACTATCACTTCAAAGCCAAATGTACCTGCACGGGTGCGCACTACATCGAGAGTTTGTGGATGTATATCATCAGCAACAAAGAAACGATTAGCATTTTTAAGCTTGCTGATCCTTTTAGCCATTGCCATGGCTTCCGCTGCGGCAGTTGCCTCATCCAATAGAGAAGCGGAGGCTAAATCAAGGCCAGTTAAATCAATAGTTAATTGTTGGAAATTAAGTAGAGATTCTAATCGTCCTTGAGAAACTTCTGGCTGATAAGGCGTATAAGCCGTATACCAACCCGGATTTTCCAATAGATTGCGTAAGATCACGGGCGGCAAAATTGTTGGTGTATAGCCCATACCAATGTAGCTTTTATAGCGCTTATTACGTGAGGCGATGGCTTTTAATTCGGCTAATGCCTCTTGTTCTGTTGCGCCGGCGCCCACTCGTGGAGGTTCAGGTAATAGGATATTTTTCGGTACGATACGATCGGTCAGTTCATCCAGAGATTGCGGACCCACAATAGCCAGCATCTGTTGAATTTGTTGTTCGGAAGGACCTATATGACGTTGGATAAATTCGTTACGGTTTTCTAACTGGCTTAACGTGATAGTCATGCTTTAATATTCCCGTTTTTGATGAACTGCAATAGCGGATAGATGAGCAATAAAAAAACGCCTTATTATCAATGGATAGTAAGGCGTACTATTCGATTACTATTCGGAGATCAACTCAATGTAGGCTTCTGCTTCAAGCAGATTTGCCAATTCCGCTTCATCCGTCGCTTTCAGACGGAAAATCCAACCTTCTTGATAAGGTTGATCATTAATAAGTTCCGGTGATTCATTAAGCGCTTCATTGACGGCAATAATTTCACCTGATAAAGGAACATAAATGTCCGAAGCCGCTTTAACCGACTCAACCACTGCACAATCATCACCCATATTGACCATAGTGCCCACTTCAGGCAGATCAACGAAAACCATATCACCTAAGGTCTCTTGCGCATGGGCAGTGATACCAACGGTATATTCACCATTACCTTCATCACGTAACCATTCATGTTCTGGCGTATATTTTAACTCAACTGGTGCATTACTCATTGCTATCCTCACTATTCTACTTAATTTATAATCAAAATAATTTAATATAAAAAAATCAACCGATCTAAATTAACGCCTTACCTTGGCGTACAAATCCGGGTTTGATCACTTCAACGGGCATTTCTCTATTTCTAATTTCAACAATGGCTTTATCTTTTACACTAGCAGGGACTCTTGCCAATGCAATACTAAAACCTAATGTTGGAGAAAAAGAGCCGCTGGTGATAATTCCTTCCTGTAATTTACCCAAATCATCAGTAAAACGAACGGCTTGGCCTGCGCGTAAAATACCTTTCTCGCGCAGAACAATTCCAACTAATTTATCTGTGCCTTGTTGACGTAATTTTTCCAGTGCACTACGGCCGATAAAATCACGATCTTCCGGCTTCCAAGCAATTGTCCAGCCCATATTAGCGGCTAAAGGCGAGATAGTTTCATCCATATCTTGCCCATATAAATTCATTCCTGCTTCTAGGCGCAAGGTATCACGCGCGCCTAGACCCGCAGGTTTAACCCCGACCGCCAATAGCTTTTGCCAAAAATCGACAGCATCTTCTTTTGGTAAAGCGATTTCATAACCCTCTTCGCCCGTATAGCCTGTAGTGGCGATAAATAGCGTTTCAGTTTGAATACCGTAAAAAGGTTTCATGCCCTGAATGGCATTTTTCTGAACATCAGTAAGCAGTGACTGAACTTTCTGTTTAGCTGTTGGGCCTTGTACCGCAATCAAAGCGAGATCGTCACGTACTTCGATGGTGACTGGGAATGACGCTGCATGTTGAGTGATCCAAGCTAAATCTTTTTCGCGAGTTGCAGAGTTAACCACTAAGCGATAAAAGTTTTCATCAAAATAGTAAACAATCAGGTCGTCAATGACACATCCTGAAGCATTCAACATACCCGTATAGAGAGCTTTACCCGATTCCGTCAGTTTATCGATATCATTGGCGAGTAAATAACGCAAAAAGGATCGACAGCCTTCACCATGGAAATCGACTATCGTCATATGAGAAACATCAAACATGCCAGCATCTGTTCTGACGTCATTGTGCTCATTAATTTGCGACCCATAATGCAATGGCATCATCCAACCATGAAAATCAACCATTTTCGCTTTACAGGCCAGATGTTCATCATAAAGTGGCGTTTTATTTGCCATGATTTCCCTCTTTCATTACTCAGATAAGTCGATTAGCGTATCACCACTAACAAGAGCCATTAATCATCAATAGTTGCTTAAACCCACTGTGTCAAAAGCTCACATAGCAATAACGCCGAGTAAACGATATTTTACGATAAAATTAGCACTGATTAAGCATAAACAAAAATAAGGCTAATACACCTTAATGTATTACTGTTAGAAACAGATATTTTCCACTATTTTTTGTTAAAAGATTGAGAGGGATCACTCAATATTCTCTATTTAGTCTAATTAAGTTAATAAAAGAATAAAATACTATGAATTTTATCGCTTATGGCACAAATAAAACATCGGACTAATATTAGAAAATATAATACATGAAATTTATTAATTAGTTTTTTTAAGGGGTAAAAAACCTCATTATTGACACTTAAATCATGATATAAAAAAAGCCGGTCCTTAATGGGCCAGCTTTCGATATCGATAAAATATAAAGTAATACTGATTTTAGCGTCGGATTATTTAACCGCTAATAATGGTGTTACATTAGTTAAACCACCAACTGTATTTAATGGGCTTGCTGCGCTAATTCCTGCTTCTTTTGGTGTTTTCATCACATTCATTTGGTTAACTAAAGCATCTGTTGCACCAACTACATCTTTCACGGGTAAAGCGACTCCCTCTTTTTTCGCCACTTCAGGAACAAATTTAGCCATAATTTTGTTTTTAAGTTCTTTAAGTAGATGCATTCCAACTTCTTCAGCTAAATTTAATGCTTGTTTAGCTAGTGCTTTAAAAATATCTGATTCAACAACAGCTTTGGCCATACTTTTAATTGCATTAAAAAATCCTGACATATTTATTTCCTTTTTATTTGATATATTAATTAATTCCATTTATTATATTTTTATTGCAGCGGGTAAATAATCTCACTCAGCGGCAATGAGACTAATTTAATATTTATAAATTATTTTTTCGATTAAAAGCAATGCCACTTTTTATTAATAAGCGGCGAATTTATTTTCTTTAATGAAATAAAATATTAATTAATTGGTTTTTATAATGAGATATAGCGAAAATACAAATAAACTATTAGATGAAGTGATTAATAATTGGCGACTTAAATATCAAGTCACCAATTATATAATTATTAACTTATAAACTGGCCGGAACATCCGAAGCTTGTTTTAACCACTCGGGCATATCACTCAATCCCATCGCATGATTCAACAATTGGGGTTTTACTCCAGGTAATTTATCCGCCAGCACTAAACCTATATCACGGAATAATTTTTTCGCTGGGTTATTTCCCTCAAACAACTGTCTAAAGCCCTGCATGCCAGCTAACATCAGTGCCGCGCTATGTTTACGGCGTCGTTCGTAACGGCGCAAATAAAGTTGCTGCCCGATATCTTTTCCTTCACGATGCAGACGTTTTAATTCGCCAATCAATTCAGCGACATCCATAAAACCTAAATTAACCCCTTGACCAGCTAATGGATGAATAGTATGAGCCGCATCACCTAATAGTGCCAACCGCTGAATAACAAAGTTACGCGCATAACGACCAACTAAGGGGATCGCTGCTCTAGTGCTGGTTAATTCGCATAGCCCCAAACGCATATCAAAAGCTGTGGCTAATTCACGCTCAAACTGTTCTTTATCAAGCGTTTTTCTTTGCTCTGCCGAGACTGTAGGCAAAGACCAAACAATAGAGCACAAGTGTGGATCAGAGAGGGGAAGGAAAGCTAAGATCCCATCACCATGAAATATTTGTCGAGCCACTGCACCATGAGGCTGCTGCGTTCTAATCGTCGCCACCAGTGCACTATGTTCATAGTCCCAGAAGGTCAGCGGAATATCCGCATGGCTACGTAACCAAGATTGTGCGCCATCAGCCCCGACCACTAGACGAGCCGTCAGCATCTGTTCATCAGCAAGTGTGATAAAGACATCATTCTCACCCCAGACAACCTTTTTAATCGATGCGGGTGCTAACAAGCTGATATTTTTACATTGTTCTGCTTTTTGCCACAGTGCATCACGGATCACTCGATTCTCAATAATATGTCCTAAGTGCGGAGTAGAGACTTGCTCAGCAGAAAAATGTATCCGCCCAAAACTATCATTGTCCCAAACTTCCATTTCACTATAGGGGCTAGCGCGCATGCCCATGATCTGTTGCCAAACACCCAGTTGGGTTAATAATTTTTCACTCGCAGCATTAATTGCGGAGACACGGAGTTCATGTTCACCCTGTGGATCAAAATCGCCTGTTGAGGGATGATTTTCGATTACCGCAACGCGTAATCCACTCCCCTTTTGCCCATCGGCTAGACCGCAAGCTAAGGCTAAACCCACCATACCGCCACCGGCGATAACCACATCAAATGATTGCATATCGATAAATCCTCTTAGTCCCATAACGCTTAGCGCTATGGCTATAAATCATGTCTATAGATCAGCAACCCAACCTAATGTCTGTCGCGCCAGTAAATTACGTGCTGGCGGTAGCATCTCCATCGCCATCAAGCCAAGATTTCGCCCAACAACCAAGGGAATGCAGCGATTTGCAAATAAGCGAACCAATCCATCAGTCATAGCTACTGTCTTGTTTCTATCGAGATGACGAGATTGCTGATATTGATTCAATACCGCAAATGCCCCTATATCCTCGCCTCTTTGTGCTGCCTCAGTCACAGATTGCGCCAGCTGCATCACATCACGCATGCCCAGATTAAAACCTTGTCCCGCAATAGGATGTAATGTCTGAGAAGCATTGCCCACCAGCGCAACACGATGGCTCACCTGGCGAACGGATTTTCTTAGTACTAAGGGATAACAGTTGCGTTTCCCAACCTGTTCTATTCGTCCTAGACGCCAACCAAATGCCATCTGTAACTTATTCAAGAAGGTCGCATCATCCCATAAGGCGATTTCATCAGCATCTTGATGATTGTGACACCAAACCAGTGAACTGCGCCCTTGCGACATAGGCAACAAAGCCAGTGGACCGAATTCTGTAAAGCGTTCAAACGCCCGGCCATTAGGGTTCTTTTCAGTTTTAATATTGGCAATAATCGCAACTTGCTGATAATCATCTTGTTGCCACTGCATATTACAGGCATGTCCAATAGCTGAGTGGCTACCATCCGCAGCGATCAGTAACGTGCCCTCGATGCACTCTCCGCTATCGAGTGTAACGGAAACCTGCTCTTGAGTACGATTGAGTGATTCAACTTTCGCTGGGCAATGTAGGGTAACACCCGGCGCTTTTTCTAATAATGAAAAGAGTCTTGCTCCCGCATCATGGAGCTCAATCACATTGCCTAACTCAGTGATATGGTGCTCATGTGCATCGATATTAACAAAGCCTGCATGTCCGCGATCAGAGACATGAACGTGAGTAATAGGTGTTACGCAATCAGCTAAAGCAGGCCAGATACCAATACTCGCTAATCGTTGGCATGTACCATAAGCCAAGGCAATCGAACGGGCATCAAAGCCAGGATGCTGTTGGTTCGGTAGTCTCGATTCAATTAATGAAACGGGCACTTTGCCTTGACTCAGCGCTGAAATAGCAAGTGCAAGCGTTGCCCCTGCCATACCCCCACCAACAATAATCACATTCATTCTCTATTATTTACCTTTTACCACGTATTAATTTTTGCTTGCGCCATAAGAGCTTCAATTTCATCTGCATCTTTGACCACGCTATCCGTTAGATTTTCATTTCCGGTTTTGGTGATCACAATGTCATCTTCAATACGAATACCAATACCACGATATTCCAGTGGCACATCTGCGTCTGGCGCAATATAGAGCCCAGGTTCAATGGTAATCACCATACCCGGTTCTAGAATACGATCGCGATCAGTACCATAAAAGCCAACATCATGGACATCGAGTCCCAACCAGTGACTTAAACCATGCATAAAGAAAGCTTGATGTGCTTTGTCCTCGATCAATTGATCGACATCGCCTTGTAAAATACCTAACTTGACAAGACCTTCGACTTTAAGACGCACGACCTGAAGCGTGACTTCATGAATGCTGGTGCCCGGACGATAGAGAGATAACGCCAGATTTAATGAATTTAATACGATGTCGTAGAGTTCACGCTGCGGACGACTAAATTTACCACCGACAGGGAAAGTTCTAGTAATATCCCCTGAATAGCCTTGATATTCAGCACCGGCGTCGATCAATACCAGATCGCCCTCTTTCATTTTACTTTCATTTTCAGTGTAATGAAGAATACAAGCATTATCCCCACTACCGACAATAGTATTGTAAGAAGGCCAACGAGCACCATGGCGAGTGAATTCATACTCGATTTCACCGGCAAGTTGATACTCATACATACCCGGCTGACAGGTTTTCATCGCTCGAATATGGGCAAGTGCGGAAATTTCACCGGCTTTGCGCATCTGTTCTAACTCAATATCTGATTTAAATAGGCGCATTTCATGTACTATTGGGCGCCAATCAATCAGTGTCGTCGGTGCTTTCAGATTGCGGCGACTTCCTTGGCGTAAACGCTCCAATGCGGAAAAAACCAATTTATCAGCATAATCATATTCACCTTGTGCATGGTAAACCACATCAAGACCATTCAATAACTGATATAATTGCTCATCAATCTCATTAAAAGGAAGTGCTTTATCAACCCCCAACTTTTCAGGGGCAGCATCTTGCCCTAAACGACGCCCAAACCAAATTTCAGCGGTTAAATCACGAACACGATTAAATAATACGCTATGGCTATGAGTTTCATCACTTTTTATCAGAACCAATACCGCTTCTGTTTCACTAAATCCAGTGAGATACAAAAAATCACTGTGTTGGCGATAGGGATAATCAGAATCAGAATTGCGCTGAGCAGATGGAGAAGAGAATATAATCGCAGCACTCGCGGGCTGCATTTGCGCCAATAATGCTTTACGGCGAGACATAAATTCTTGTTTGTTCATACCCTCTCCTACTTTTATTTTAAGGTCAGATCCGAATATTCTGGACAATTAGTGTAATGTTGGCTTGCTATTATCCGCTATAACACCAACACTTTTCCCTTCCGTTAGTGCGATATAACAAAGCTGTACGGCAACCCGGACATATTCGAGCACTTCTTCTAAGGCCTGCTCGAGCTCTTCCTGATCTTCATCTTCATCATATCCCAGCATACCGATATCACGTAAATCAGTGATTATCTCACTAATTTCTTTTTTATCTGTTAACTTAGACTGAGTAACACCAACACCAAGTAGAAAGTGGTTTACCCAGCCAGAGAGTTGATCCGCGCGCGCGAAAACGGGGCCCTCTTCATCGGGAAGCAGTAATGAAAAAGTGAACTCAGTATCATCAAGAACTTCAAAGGTGGTGTCATAGAGTTCACGTAGCGGCGCAGAGAGCACATGTGAAAAGGCTAAGCCATCATTTGCGAGGTCATGTACCAGTGTTTGCCAGCTATGGTCACGATCGCCACCACAGATAAGGCCGGTGATCAGGCCATGAATTTCAGCTGCAGTCAATGCGACTGATTGCTGGTGCAGTAGTTGATCGAGTAATTCGTAATTAGGTAAAGATTTTTGTATTGACATGTATTTTCGTCACATTAGCGGTAATAATTCGTGATATGCTACCATCAAGGATAGCGGCTATACCAGATAACCCTAGAATTAGTCTGTTTTTTCAGCATAGTGGCTCATTATAACGGAATTTACGTCGATATACGCCGAACATTTTACTTTTTGCAGTGTGTTTTATTTAGCAGGGAGATTGCATGTCTGCACAACCAGTTGATATTCAAATTTTCGGACGCTCGATGCGGGTCAATTGCCCCCTAGAGCAACATGATGCGCTGCAAGTAGCAGCGGCAGAACTTGAAGAAAGATTAAAAGATCTAAAGAGTCGCAGTGGAGTCACCAATACAGAGCAACTGGCTTTTATTGTCGCCCTGAATGTTTGTCACGAATTAGCACAAGAAAAGACAAAGACGCGTGATTATGCTTATAATATGGAAGAGAAGATTAGAATGTTGCAGCAAACGATAGAACAAGCGCTGCATGATCAGGTGCGTATCACTGAAAGGAAAGTGCTGCCCATAGAATAATTATACTTAATTATCATGTGCTAGTAGTGTAAAGGAATGAAATTTGGGTTGCTTTCTTACGCCAGATTCATACAATGGTTACATAGAGTTGCTTAACGAGACTCTAAAAGAATTTCTCTGAGATGTTTGTCAGTGGGCGAGTCCCCTGAGCCGATATTTAGAACAAACAGAATGCGGCTAATGCGCTGGTGAGCATGCCTGATTCGTCAGGAAGCCTAAAGGTTGCAGTGTTGCGTTCACCTTGAACCATGGGTTCAAGGGTTACAGCCTACGACGGCATCTCGGAGACCCACCTTTCAGTAGTAACCTCAACTCGACTCTTTATTCTTATTCATTATATTTTATCGCTGAATTTCCTCTCTTTTTAAGACCAATAAATCTATTAATATAATAATTGACTGATTTTCATATGCTTTCTTGCCTTCAACCCAACAATCGGTTCCTCATTCACAAAAACAACATTCTTTTATCCAATCTACTGACTATTTAGCTTATTATTGGTATAAATCGATTGTCCATAGGAAGTCGTCTTATGTCAGATACCCAAGCTTTACAACGAAAACAGATACGTCAACATATTCGCCAGCAGCGTCGGCAACTCACTCCCCAACAACAACAGCAAGCCGCCCAGCAAGTCGCTAAAAATTTCCTTGATCATCCACGCCTAAAAAAAGCCAATAATATTGCGCTATTTCTCTCTTTTGATGGTGAAATTGATACCCGTCCCTTAATTCAGCAACTTTGGCAGCTGAATAAACAGATTTATTTACCTGTGTTGCACCCTTTTAGTAAACACAATTTGCTATTTCTGCGCTATTCACCTCAAAGTAAACTGGTTAAAAATCACTATAAGATTGATGAACCGCCACTGGATGTTCAAAGTGTTCTGCCGATTAACCAACTAGATATTATGATTATTCCGTTAGTTGCCTTTGATTTAACCGGACAGCGACTAGGAATGGGAGGCGGTTTTTACGATAGAACCCTAGCTCATTGGCAAAAGAATGGTTTTTATCCGATTGGATTGGCTCATGATTGCCAGCTCGTTGAGCAGTTACCCACAGCACATTGGGATATTCCACTTCCTGAAATTATTACGCCGCAGAAAAGATGGCAGTGGTGATGATTGTAAAGCGTAGATAATTTGAATTTTAAACAAAAAAATAAGTCAGCATCAAAATCAGCTGACTTATTTTCATCAATAAAACGGATTAGAACAGTAAACGTGCCCGAACAGTGCCCGGCAGCTGTTTCAGTTCCAACAATACTTCATCGGCTTGACCCGGTGACTGCGCCATAATATCAATAACCACATAACCAATATTGCCAGAAGTTCTGAGATATTGACCTACAACGTTGATATTATTCTTCATAAATACTTGGTTAATGCTGTTCATCATGCCCGGACGATTTTCATGGATATGCAGCAGACGATTAGAGTCTCCAGCATGAACCGGTAGTGAAACCTCTGGGAAGTTGACGGCAGAGAGTGTTGAACCATTATCTGAGTATTTAGCTAATTTGCTCGCCACTTCTAAACCAATATTTTCTTGAGCTTCAACGGTTGAACCACCAATATGTGGGGTCAAAATTACGTTGTCGAACTTAATTAGCTCAGAAATAAAGGGATCATTAGGATCATTATTAGCCGCAGGTTCAGTTGGGAAAACATCCACAGCAGCACCAGAAAGATGTTTTGACTCTAGCGCGTCACAGAGGGCAGGAATATCAACCACACTACCGCGAGCAGCATTAATCAAAATCGAACCGGGTTTCATTAACTCAAATTGTGCTTTGCCAAACATATTGGTGGTGCTGTCAGTTTCAGGCACATGCAAAGTTACCACATCACTCATATTGAGTAATTCAGCTAAAGAGTAGACTTGTGTCGCATTACCTAAAGTGAGCTTATTTTCGATATCATAGAAATAGACGTCCATACCAATACTTTCAGCTAAAATACTAAGCTGAGTACCAATATGCCCATAGCCGATAATACCGAGCTTTTTGCCGCGAGCTTCATAACAACCTTTAGCTTGTTTATCCCAGATACCGCGATGGGCTTTCATATTTGCTTCAGGAATACGACGCATTAATAGTAATAATTGGCCTAATACCATTTCAGCAACTGAACGGGTATTTGAGAAAGGCGCATTAAATACTGGAATACCTCGCTCGGCAGCTGCCACTAAATCAACTTGGTTGGTGCCAATACAGAAACAGCCTACAGCAACTAGCTTCTCAGCAGCAGCAAAAACCGATTCAGTAAGATGAGTACGTGAGCGTATCCCGACAAAACGCGCATCTTTGATCGCAACTTTTAGTTCGTCTTCTGATAGCGCACCTTTATGGTATTCAATATTAGTATAACCCGCTGCACGTAGGTTATCCACCGCACTTTGGTGTACGCCTTCCAGTAATAAAAATTTTATTTTGTCTTTTTCTAAAGATACCTTGACCATTTACCCTGTCCTATTCGCTTAGTATTCATGTTAGCGAAATCTCAGTGGATTTCGTTTTTTCTTATACCAACATAACAAAAAATGGCACAGTATCAATACAATCGTTTGCCTCTTCAGCAGCACGAGTTAAAGCAAAATTAAAGTTTTACAAAATAAAATCAAGTCTGAGGATAGAAAGCCAGGATTTTGCTGATCAGGAATAGATTAATGTGATATATATCACCAAAATGCTAAGGTGAGAAATAAATTAAATATTTTTTATTACTCTTTAACCATAAAATTCAATAAAATAAAAATAATCAATTAATTTAGTATCTTAGCGAGAAATTAAGCATAAAAAACGCCCATAAAAATCATGAGCGTTATCTGATTGATTTGATTTAGTCTTTCAGGGTTTTAACGCCTTCGCTCGTTCCCATCAAAATAATATCTGCGCCACGATTAGCAAACAGACCAACAGTAACAACACCAGCAATGCTGTTAATTTTATTTTCTAGCGCGATAGGATCGAGAATTTTCAAGTTATGAACATCTAAAATGACATTACCATTATCGGTAATCACATTTTGGCGATACTCAGGCTGGCCACCCAGCTTAACTAATTCACGAGCCACATAACTACGCGCCATTGGGATCACTTCCACTGGTAGCGGAAATGCGCCGAGTAAATCAACTTGTTTAGATTCATCCGCAATACAAATAAAGGTTTTAGCGACAGCCGCGACAATTTTTTCTCTTGTTAATGCCGCTCCGCCCCCCTTGATCATATTTCTATGATGGTCGAATTCATCAGCACCATCAACATAGATATCTAAAGAGTCAACTTCATTACAATCAAAGACATGAATACCCAAAGATTTCAATTTCTGCGTTGACGCTTCAGAGCTAGAAACAGCACCTTCTATTTTATCTTTCATTGTTGCCAGCGCATCAATAAAATGTGCTGCGGTTGAACCTGTGCCAACACCAACAATAGTACCCGGTTTCACATATTCTAACGCAGCCCAACCAACGGCTTTTTTCAATTCATCTTGAGTCATGCTATACCTTTCTCTATTAGTAGGGTTATCAATACACTCGACTAGTATAAACAATATTTCAAGTGTTCCGATGAAAATTATGGCATAGTGCAACATAGAACAACAAAAAGGAGATTTTTTGAATGAAGCGCCCTGATTACCGCGCGCTACAGGCACTGGATGCAGTCATCCGTGAACGCGGGTTTGAACGCGCTGCACAAAAGCTTTGTATTACGCAATCCGCAGTATCTCAACGCATTAAGCAGCTAGAGAATTTATTTGGTCAGCCTTTACTGGTCAGGACGGTTCCGCCGCATCCCACCGAACAAGGCCAAAAATTACTGGCATTGTTGCATCAAGTGGAACTCCTTGAAGAACAGTGGCTCGGTGACGAAAATGGAGGTTCAACCCCATTACTTTTATCTTTAGCCGTCAATGCGGATAGCCTAGCAACTTGGTTATTACCTGCACTTAATCCTGTGCTCACTAATAGCCCGATCCGACTGAATATTCAAGTTGAAGATGAAACACGGACGCAAGAACGTTTAAGACGCGGTGAAGTTGTCGGAGCGATCAGTATTCAACCCCAGCCATTACCTGGATGCTTAGTCGACAAGCTTGGCGCGCTGGATTATATCTTTGTCGCATCGCCACAATTTGCTGAGCGCTATTTCCCTGGTGGTGTAACCCGTGCGGCATTGCTGAAAGCACCCGCAGTTGCCTTTGACCATCTTGATGATATGCATCAGGCGTTCTTGCAACAAAATTTTGGCTTATCTCCCGGAAGTGTACCTTGCCATATAGTTAACTCCTCTGAGGCATTTGTGCAATTAGCAAAACAAGGTGCAACTTGTTGTATGATCCCTCACCTGCAAATCGCAAATGAGTTAAACACTGGTGAGTTGGTCGATTTAACGCCGGGCTTGTGCCAACGTCGTATGCTCTACTGGCACCGTTTTGCACCGGAAAGCAGAACTATGAAGAAGGTCACTGACGCCCTGTTAAAAACAGGACGCCAAATGTTGAAGCAGGAAGTGACTGAAGAGAGCGTTTGATTAACGTTTCAGTTCAAAAACCACATCGACTTGATCACTAAAATCAAGGCTTTGCTGCTGATAGGTTTCATCGACATCCGCCTGAGCTGCGCCTGCACTCATTTTCACGCTGTAGTTCATGCGCTGCATAGGGTAAGGCACGGCTTCAGGAGCTCGATAGTTAACGCTGTAAACAGAACCTAATTGCACGTTAAAACCCGTAGCTAACAGATTCGCTTGCTCAATCGCATCTTTAATAGCTTTTTCACGAGCTTGGTCACGATACTGCTGCGGGTTATTTACCCCAAATTGCACAGAATTGATCTCACTAAGACCAGCTTTCAATGCACCGTCTAATAAAGCATTTAATTGTTCTAATTTAACCACTTTGACTTCAACAGTACGAGTGGCGCTATAACCTACGATAGTGGGTTTTTGATTATCTTTCGAATAATCATATTTTGGCTGAGTACGCACGTTCGCCGCATTAATATCTTTGACATCGATATCATTCTTTTTCAGAAAATCAAAATATTCAGCAACGCGTTTATCAACGGCATTTTTTGCAGCTAAAGCATCTTTTTCATTCACTTCAACGTTAATACTTAAGGTCGCCATATCTGGCGTCGCTTTAATTACTGCATTACCAGAAGTGGTAATATGAGGCCCATCAGGAAGTGGATTTGCCTGTGCTAGAGTAGGAAGAGATGAACCAGCAACAATGGCTGCAACAACGAGTGGTAATAACTTCACAGAACCTCCCAAATAATGATTAAGATAACTTATTCATTGAGATACGTTGATATTCAACATGATCCCATTAGATTTACACTAACATATATAATGTAAAGATAATCTCAGATTAGTAAGATATTTTCTTATTTGATCTCTTTCGTTTAACAAATAAAGATAAAATAACTCATACCGTTAGAACTCAAATAATAAATACTATGCAGAGAAGGCTAATTTAAAAGCAATTCCCCACATTACTACCCCTACAAACCCATTAATTATGCGCTGTGATAGCGGTTTATTTAGTATAGGAGAAAACCAAGCTGCTAGTAATGCCAGTGTAAAAAACCACACTATAGAGGCAGTGATAGCTCCGAAAACAAACCAAGTCCGTAATAGGCTCACCAGTTGTCCGCCAATGCTACCCAATACCACAAATGTATCCAGATAGACATGAGGATTAAGCCAGGTCACTGCAAATAGGGTAACAACAACACGCCAGCGGCTCATATGGCTATTTTTTATTTCAGTCATCATATTATCTGAGCTAAATACCGCCCGAAATGCTCCCCAGCCATACCAGAGTAAGAAAGCTACGCCTCCCCAAGTAATTAATTGTAATAATAATTCCGATTGATTGAGCAGCGCGCTGCCGCCAAATACACCAGCGGTGATCAGTAATATATCACTCAAAGCACAGAGAAATGCGCTCATCAAATGAAACTGTCGGCGACTGCCTTGCTGTAATACAAAAGCATTTTGTGGACCTAAGGGTAAGATCATGGCCGCACCCAGCAGCAAGCCCTGAATATAAGTTGCCAACATTTTGCTATTCCTAATAATTATTCACGATTATTTTTGGCGATAATAGCCAGAATTAATTATTAGTTAAAATAAATTATATTTATAGGCCATTAGCAAATCTTATAATGAACCTAAAAAAATAGGCATCCGTAGATGCCCATCTCTATTTAATAAAATTAATTATGCGTCAGTCATTTTATTTTGTGCTGCAATCTGCGCCATTTGTTGCTGGTGAAGATAGACATCCATTTGTGGGAATGGAATACCGATACCGTGTTTATCGAGCGCACGTTTAAAGTTTTCCATCAAATCCCAATAGACAGCCATTGCGTTTCCGTTAGTGGTCCAAAAGCGCACTACATAATCAAGAGATGAAGGCCCCATCGCATTAAGACGGATCACAACTTCTTTATCATGTTGAATACGTTTATCTGCGGCAACAATATCACCGAGGACTTTTTTCACTTCATCAATATCAGAATCATAAGCAACACCAACGATAATCTGCGTACGACGATCTGGCTCACGACTCGTATTGATAATATTGTCGTTGAGCATTTTACCATTAGGAATAACGATCACACGGTCATCAGCAGTTTTCAGTGTGGTTGAGAAAATCTGCACAAACTGCACTGTTCCTTCAACCGAACCCACAATGACATACTCACCTGCACGAATGGGGCGGAAAACAACCAATAATACACCCGCAGCAAAGTTACTTAACGAACTCTGTAAGGCTAAGCCTATGGCTAAACCGGCGGCACCGATAACGGCAATTACAGAGGCGGTTTGTACACCAATTTTACCGAGCACTGCAATCAAGGTGAATGCGACAATAGCATAACGAATAATGGCGGATAAAAAATCGCTAACTGTTTTATCTATTCCACGCAAGGTCATTATGCGTTGTACGCCACGGCCAACCCATTTAGATATTATCAGACCGATAATCAAAATGACGAAAGCAGAAACGAGATCCACCACATATTGAATGATCAGATCTTGATTAGTAATAAACCAACTCGTCGCGCCATCGAGTGCACCCGTTACATCATTACTGTTCATTTATATTCCACCTTATAAAATAATGGTTAAAGTGTAGACATGTAACTTAAAATTGCAAATTGCTATGAGATAAAGGATAACTGTATTTTTGTCTTATATACAAATTTAATTTTAGTTTCACACTATCAAGTGTTCATATTCTCTAATACAAAAGCACAATAATCCTTCAACATGTTTTGAAAATCATCGATACCACAGAAGGCTACACTTTCATTATCGTAATAACTTAATCCCTCTTCGAGATCTTCCGTTTCAAAAACCATTTGATTAGCTTTGATCATGATTTCTTCATCATCTATTAATAAAGTATATTCATGACCAATAAATTCTCGCTGATTTTCACTGCCTTTTATCTCATCATAAGCAGCGTTTATCGCATCAATTAGGGTTAAATCGCATTTCACTTCTTCATTTAGCCAATAACCGACCGCTTCATGATCCATGGAGAATTTTGCCGATATTTGCCCGGTAATATCCTGAAAAAATGTATAATCCATATCAATTCCCCTTTGCTGTTCTTATCTCATTCAGTATAGACGTCTTCAATAAAATATTGAGTCACATCACTGTTATTTTTGATTTATGCTTTGGGCTATCATAGTTAATTTCTTATTATTATCATACGATTGATTGCGTTATTTATGCTTTTTAGTCATTCCTTGAATTCAATTCAATATTAACCACTCGCGCTCAGTTAAATTAAGTGAATATTAAGAAGGGAAAAGTAGCTTGCGCGCGATTTTTCCTACATTCCCATACACTCTTTAGGGGAAAGCTGCAATATGATGCCAATCCCGCTATACTAGCCGCCGTATGATCGAAGATCGTGCGCAAGATACTAGGCAGATACCACACTATTGACTGTCTGTTTGCCGCTCCCTATTAAATAAAAATCTGAGAGTCCTACTATGTCATTACCCTCTTGTCCGAAATGCAGCTCCGAATACACCTATGAAGATGGTGCTATGTACGTCTGCCCTGAGTGTGCCTACGAATGGAATGATGCAGAGCCTGCTACTGAAAGCGATGAGTTAATTGTTAAAGATGCCAATGGCAATTTACTGGTGGATGGTGATGCGGTTACCGTTATCAAAGATCTGAAAGTAAAAGGCAGCTCTTCTATGCTGAAAATTGGCACTAAAGTGAAAGGGATACGTTTAGTTGAAGGTGACCATAATATCGATTGTAAAATCGAAGGTTTTGGCCAAATGAAATTAAAATCAGAGTTTGTTAAAAAGAGCTAATCCCTCTCTAATATGAGATTGCTGACAAAATCCCAGACTATTTTTCCTCGGACTTTACCAACAATCTGAAGCTCCGTCTCTCGGCGGAGCTGTTTATTTCACATAAAATAAACCATAAAAAAAGGCTCTGTTTTCACAGAGCCTTCAATCGATAAACGCTAACGGTTAAACCGCTGTTTGGAAAATCACTGTATCGGCTTTATCGGTATAAGGTTTTAATTGGTCAAAGTTTAGATAACGGTAAGTATCTTCAGCCGTTTCATCTACTTGAGCCATATAGACCTGATACTCATCTGCAGTTGGCAGACGACCTAATAGTGCAGATACCGCAGCTAATTCCGCTGAAGCCAAATAAACATTAGCACCTGTACCTAAACGGTTAGGGAAGTTACGCGTAGAGGTTGATACCACAGTCGCGCCTTCTGCAACACGGGCTTGGTTACCCATACAGAGAGAACAACCTGGCATCTCAATACGTGCGCCACTTTTACCGAAGATACTGTAATAGCCCTCTTCAGTTAATTGCGCCGCATCCATCTTCGTCGGCGGAGCAACCCATAGGCGTGTCGGTAGTTGGCCTACATATTTATCCAGCAACTTACCTGCCGCACGGAAGTGACCAATATTAGTCATACAGGAACCGATAAAGACTTCATCAATTTTTGTATTTGCTACTTCAGATAATAGACGTGCGTCATCAGGATCGTTTGGTGCACAGAGAATTGGCTCTTTGATTTCAGCTAAATCGATTTCGATAACGGCGGCATACTCTGCATCCGCATCGGCTTCGAGTAACTGAGGATCAGCTAACCAGTTTTCCATCGCGGTAATACGACGCTCAATAGTACGGCGATCACCATAACCTTCTGCAATCATCCATCTCAGTAATACTATATTAGATTGTAAATATTCAATTACAGGCGCTTTATCTAGCTTGATCGTACAACCCGCCGCTGAACGCTCAGCTGAAGCATCGGCTAATTCAAACGCTTGTTCAACTTTCAGCTCTGGTAAGCCTTCAATTTCAAGAATACGGCCAGAGAAAATATTTTTCTTGCCCTGTTTCTCAACGGTGAGTAAACCTTGCTTGATACCATACAGTGGAATGGCATGAACCAGATCACGTAGCGTGATACCCGGTTGCATTTCACCTTTAAAACGTACTAATACTGACTCAGGCATATCCAGAGGCATAACCCCAGTTGCCGCAGCAAAAGCCACAAGACCAGAACCCGCTGGGAATGAGATCCCAATAGGGAAACGAGTATGGGAATCCCCACCCGTTCCTACTGTGTCTGGCAGTAACATACGGTTTAACCATGAGTGGATAATACCGTCGCCTGGACGCAAGGAGACACCACCACGATTCATAATGAAGTCAGGTAGCGTATGATGTGTTGTGACGTCTACAGGTTTAGGATAGGCCGCTGTATGACAGAAAGATTGCATCACTAAGTCAGCAGAGAATCCTAGACATGCGAGATCTTTTAACTCATCACGTGTCATTGGACCGGTAGTATCTTGCGATCCAACAGAAGTCATCATAGGTTCACAGTATTCGCCAGGGCGAACGCCGGTATGACCGCAAGCACGTCCAACCATCTTCTGAGCCAAAGTGAAACCTTTGTTGCTCACTTCGATAGTTTTAGCCAAACGGAAAATTTTCGAAACTGGCAAACCTAATGAATCACGCGCTTTGGTAGTTAAGCCACGACCAATAATCAATGGAATACGACCACCAGCACGAACTTCATCAATCAGCACATCGGTTTTTAATTCAAATGTGGATAAGAGTTCATTGGTTTCATGAAGACGAATTTCGCCTTTAAATGGATAAACATCAATGACATCACCCATATTGAGCTTAGAGACATCCGCTTCAACTGGTAATGCGCCTGCATCTTCCATCGTATTAAAGAAAATAGGGGCAATTTTACTACCGATAACAATACCGCCACCGCGTTTGTTTGGTACATAAGGAATATCATCCCCCATAAACCATAAAACAGAGTTGGTCGCAGATTTACGTGATGAGCCAGTTCCCACAACGTCACCGACATAAGCCAGAGGATAGCCCTTTTCATTCAGCGCATCGATCTGTTTAATCGGACCTACAGCACCGATTTCGTCAGGTACAATCCCTTCACGTGGGTTTTTCAGCATAGCTAAAGCGTGCAGAGGAATATCTGGGCGAGACCAAGCATCTGGCGCTGGAGAGAGATCGTCTGTATTTGTTTCGCCAGTGACTTTAAATACAGTTACAGTCATTTTTTCAGCTAATGCAGGGCGTTCAGTAAACCATTCTGCATTGGCCCATGACTCCATAACTTGTTTCGCATGGGGATTACCAGCTTTCGCTTTCTCTTCAACATCATAAAAATTATCAAACATCAATAAGGTATGAGAAAGGGCTTTAGCGGCAATAGGCGCTAACTTATCGCTATCGAGTGCTTCTATCAGGGCATGAATATTATATCCACCCTGCATAGTTCCCAGCAATTCAATCGCTTTTTCAGCAGAAATAAGCGGAGAAGATGCTTCACCTTTAGCGACGGCAGCCAAAAAACCAGCCTTAACATACGCAGCTTCATCAACTCCAGGAGGAATACGGTTTATCAACAGGTCTGATAAAAACTCTTCTTCACCTTTAGGTGGATTTTTTAGTAACTCTACTAGTGCAGCGACTTGAGCAACATCTAACGGCTTAGGGGCAATCCCTAATGCTGCACGCTCGGCTACGTGCTTACGGTATTCTTCTAGCACGACGATCTCCTCGCTTCGTTATAATTTATATACCCGGCTGTTCGCACCTTCTTCTTTTTCAAGTGGGTACCAGGTCAGAGGAACTTGCTCACATAACTTCAAAAGGATTAAAATTATGCTCAGCTTCGGGCAACCAGTATAGCAAAATTCAGAGTAAATGTTAAATCGTTCACAAAAAAGCAACATTACTCTATTAACTTTACATTTTACCTGTATTTAAAACGGACTTTTTTAGCTTAAGAAGCTATAAATGGGTGAAAAAAGCCGTAAAACCATACTTTTTATAATATATTTATCAGATTTAATCACTAACTAAGATGCATTTATCTTTGCAGTATCACAGTCCACCGCACAATAAAGCCTCAATCAAGCTTATTGAGCTCTCAGTATACTCGATACTGCACACCTTATTTTTACAATCTAGTAAAATCCTATGATAGTCGATCTGGTAAAGTTATTTGTGATAGAACAAATAGTTTCATCTTTGTATCTATAAATTGAAAAAAAAAGGCCTCTGAAATACAGAGACCTTTATCGATTATCAATTGCTAAGAAAAGATATAATTATTTTTTCTTCTTCGCTTTAGCATTTGGTAAGTCAGTAATACTACCTTCGTAGATTTCTGCCGCCATACCGATTGATTCATATAACGTTGGGTGAGCATGAATAGTTAATGCTAAATCTTCAGCATCACAACCCATCTCGATAGCTAAGCCGATTTCACCTAACAACTCACCACCGTTAGCACCCACAATAGCACCACCGATAATACGGTTAGATTTTTTATCAAAAATCAGTTTAGTCATACCTTCTGAACAATCTGAAGCAATCGCACGGCCAGAGGCAGCCCAAGGGAATGTAGCAACTTCATAGCTAATATTCTGCTCTTTTGCTTCTTTTTCAGTCAGGCCAACCCATGCGACTTCTGGTTCAGTATAGGCAATAGAAGGGATCACTTTTGGATCAAAGTAGTGCTTCAGACCCGAAATAACTTCAGCTGCAACGTGACCTTCATGAACGCCTTTATGTGCCAACATAGGTTGACCCACAATATCACCAATCGCATAAATATGAGGAACATTGGTGCGCATTTGCTTATCGACACGGATAAATCCACGTTCGTCAACTTCAACGCCAGCTTGGCCAGCATCAAGTGATTTACCATTTGGCACACGGCCGATTGCCACCAATACAGCATCGTAACGCTGTGGTTCTGCTGGTGCTTTTTTACCTTCCATCGTGACATAGATACCGTCTGGCTTAGCTTCAACAGCCGTCACTTTGGTTTCAAGCATCAGATTGAATTTCTTGCTAATCTGACGAGTAAAGACTTTAACCACATCTTTATCAGCAGCTGGGATCACTTGGTCAAACATCTCGACAACATCAACAGTTGAACCTAGTGCATGATAAACAGTACCCATTTCCAGACCAATGATACCACCGCCCATAACTAATAGACGGCCTGGAACTTCTTTCAGTTTCAGTGCATCGGTTGAATCCCAAACACGAGGATCTTCATGAGGAATAAATGGCAGCTGAATAGGACGTGAGCCCGCAGCAATGATGGCGTTTTCAAAATTAATCGTCGTTGCGCCATTTTCACCGTTAACAACCAGTGTATTAGCACCTGTAAAATTACCTGTACCATTAACAACTGTCACTTTACGGCCTTTCGCCATACCAGCTAAACCCGTTGTTAATTGTGTAATAACTTTATCTTTCCACAAGCGAACTTTATCAATATCAGTTTTTGGCTCACCAAATACAATACCGTGTTCAGCGAGTGCTTTCGCTTCTTCAATGACTTTAGCGACGTGGAGTAATGCTTTTGAAGGGATACAACCAACGTTAAGACAAACACCACCCAGCGTTGAGTAGCGTTCAACTAACACAGTTTCAAGACCTAAGTCAGCGCAACGGAACGCTGCGGAATATCCAGCAGGACCCGCACCAAGAACGACAACCTGTGCTTTAATTTCAGTACTCATCATGACCTCTTATTGTTTTGTCCGGCGGTTCAGACAAAAAAACGAGTTATTCCACCGAGACGTACAGACTGCGAGCAGTTTACAGAATTGTTAACACCCTGAAAAGGATCATTACGTGACGAAACTCTCAACCTTTTGGGATGAACAGAAAATAATTCTGTCTCATGTTAAATAAATAAGACCGGCCTCTCAGCCGGTCTATTTTTGATTACATCACCAGACGGCGAATATCGCTCATTAATTCACCAATACGCGTAATGAAACGTGCGCCATCAGCACCATCAATAACACGATGGTCAAAAGAGAGAGACATAGGTAATGTCAGTCTTGGGACAAACTCACTACCATTCCAAACTGGTTTCATCGCTGAACGAGACAGACCCATGATAGCGACTTCAGGTGCATTAACAATCGGTGCAAAACCGGTTGTACCAATACCACCCAGACTCGAAATCGTGAAGCAACCGCCTTGCATATCAGCGGCTGTCAGTTTACCTGAACGTGCTTTCTTAGAAATTTCCGCCAGTTCGCGTGATAGCTCAACAATACCTTTCTTATTAACATCTTTAAATACAGGTACAACTAAACCGTTTGGTGTATCAACGGCAATACCGATATTAATATATTTCTTCAGGAATAGGCGTTGAGCATCTTCAGAAATTGAGCTATTGAAACGTGGCATCTCTTCTAACGCACGAGCCGCCGCTTTCATCACAAACACCAGTGGCGTAATTTTAACGCCTAGCTGTTTCTTCTCAGCTTCTTTATTCTGTTGTTTACGGAACTCTTCAACTTCGGTGATATCCGCATCTTCCATCAGAGTCACATGCGGGATCATCATCCAGTTACGGCTGAGGTTAGCGCCTGAAATCTTCTGAATACGACCCAGTTCAACTTCTTCCACTTCACCGAATTTGCTGTAATCAATTTTCGGCCATGGCAACATGCCTGGAATACCACCACCAGTCGCAGCTGGAGCTGTTTCAGCACGTTTAATCGCATCTTTAACATAGCTTTGAACGTCTTCACGCAAGATACGACCTTTACGACCCGTACCTTTTACTTTCGCTAAGTTAACACCAAATTCACGCGCTAAACGGCGAATAACAGGTGTTGCATGAACGTAAGCGTCATTTTCGACAAATTCATTTTTGCTATCAGCCGCTTTGGCAGCTGGTGCAGCGGTCGCTGGAGCAGGTGCTGAGGCCGGAGCCGGAGCAGCTTGAGCTACAGGTACAGCTCCTGCTACTTCAAACACCATAATCAGTGAGCCAGTTTTAACTTTATCGCCCGCAGCAATTTTGATCTCTTTAACTACACCAGCAAAAGGTGCAGGAACTTCCATTGATGCCTTGTCGCCTTCAACAGTGATAATAGATTGTTCAGCGCTAACTGAATCCCCTACTTTCACCATGATCTCAGTGACTTCAACTTCATCACCACCGATATCAGGTACATTAACATCTTTGGCTGCAGAGGCAGCAGGTGCCGCGGCAGTTGGTGCTGGAGTAGCTTGAGCCGCAACAGGCGCCGCTGAACCAGCAACTTCAAATACCATGATCAGAGAACCCGTTTTAACTTTATCGCCCGCAGCGATTTTGATCTCTTTCAATGTACCTGCGAAAGGTGCTGGGACTTCCATTGACGCTTTATCGCCTTCAACGGTGATCAATGATTGTTCTTCACTGATAGCATCGCCAACTTTCACCATGATTTCAGTGACTTCTACTTCATCATCACCAATATCAGGGACAGCCACTTCTTTCAGTTCAGCCGCTGCTGGCGCTGAGGGTGCTGGCGCTGCTGCTTGCTGTGCAGGTGCAGCAGTAGCGGCACCTTCAGCTGATTCGAAAATCATGATTAATTTGCCTGTCGCGACAGTATCGCCGACAGCAACTTTAATTTCTTTAACCACACCAGCTTTAGGTGAAGGAACTTCCATCGAAGCCTTATCACCTTCAACTGTAATTAGTGATTGTTCTACTTCAACTTTATCACCAACTTTGACCATAATTTCGGTTACTTCAACTTCATCTGCACCGATATCAGGTACTTGGATTTCAATAGACATTGATAATTACCTCTTATGCCACGCGTGGGTTAACTTTCTCAGGGTTGATGTTGTATTTTTTAATCGCTTCTTCAACGATTTTCACATCAACTTCGCCACGTTTAGCCAGTTCGCCCAGTGCCGCAACAACCACGTAAGAAGTATCAACTTCAAAATGGTGACGCAGATTTTCACGGCTGTCAGAACGACCAAATCCATCAGTTCCTAGGACACGATAGTCACTTGCTGGAACAAAAGTACGGATCTGCTCGGCAAACAGTTTCATATAGTCAGTAGATGCCACAGCAGGTGCATCATTCATCACTTGAGCAACGTAAGGAACACGTGGTGTCTCAGATGGGTGTAACATGTTCCAACGCTCACAATCTTGACCTTCACGAGCCAGTTCAGTGAATGAAGTAACACTATAAACATCTGAACCAATACCATAGTCCGCAGCCAGCACTTGTGCCGCTTCACGCACATGACGCATCATTGAGCCAGAACCTAACAGCTGAACTTTACCTTTGCCTTTAGCTTCAACAGTTTCCAGTTTATAGATACCTTTACGGATACCTTCTTCTGAACCTGCTGGCATAGCTGGCATGAAATAGTTTTCATTCAGAGTAGTGATGTAGTAGTACACATTTTCCTGAGCATCACCATACATGCGCTCTAAACCATCATGCATAATGACAGCTACTTCATAAGCATAAGCTGGGTCATAAGAGATACAGTTAGGGATAGTCAGTGATTGAATATGGCTATGACCATCTTCGTGTTGCAGACCTTCACCATTTAGCGTTGTACGGCCTGAAGTACCACCGATCAGGAAGCCACGTGCTTGTTGGTCACCCGCTGCCCACATAAGATCGCCGATACGTTGGAAACCAAACATTGAGTAGTAGACATAGAATGGGATCATCGGCAGATTGTTAGTGCTATAAGAAGTTGCCGCAGCCAGCCAAGATGCACCCGCACCCAGCTCATTAATCCCTTCTTGCAGGATTTGGCCTTTTTCATCTTCTTTATAGTAAGCAACTTGCTCACGATCTTGAGGCGTATATTTTTGTCCGTTCGGGCTATAAATACCGATTTGACGGAATAGACCTTCCATACCAAAGGTACGAGCTTCATCCGCAATGATTGGGACTAAACGGTCTTTAATCGATTTGTTTTTCAACATCACGTTAAGTACACGTACAAACGCAATAGTCGTTGAGATCTCTTTAGACTGCTCTTCCAACAACTGGTTGAATTCACTCAGCGCAGGGATCTCTAATTTTTCAGAGAAATGCGTACGGCGCTGTGGAAGATAACCACCTAATGCTTCGCGACGACCGTGAAGATATTTGTACTCTTCAGAATCTTTATCAAAGGTAATTAATGGCAGTTTTTCAACTTGATCATCAGCGACAGGAACATTGAAACGATCACGGAAGTGATAAACACCTTCCATATTCATTTTTTTCACTTGGTGAGCAATGTTCTTACCTTCGGCAGTTTCACCCATACCATAACCTTTGATGGTTTGAGCTAGGATCACAGTCGCTTTGCCTTTGGTTTCTGCAGCTTTCTGGAATGCGGCAAAAACTTTCTTAGGATCGTGACCACCACGGTTCAACGCCCAAATTTCATCATCAGTCATATCTTTGACTAATGCAGCTGTTTCTGGGTAACGATTGAAGAAGTGCTCGCGGACATAAGCGCCATCTCTAGACTTAAACGTCTGATAGTCACCATCCAGCGTTTCATTCATCAGTTGGATCAATTTACCGCTAGTATCTTTGCGCAGTAATTCATCCCAACGATCGCCCCACATAACTTTAATAACTTGCCAGCCAGCACCACTAAAGATACCTTCCAGCTCATTAACAATCTTGCCATTACCCGTAACTGGGCCATCAAGGCGTTGTAAGTTACAGTTAACAACAAAGACCAGATTATCCAGTTTTTCACGGGTTGCGATAGTGATCGCACCTTTTGATTCTGGCTCATCCATTTCGCCATCACCAAGGAAAGCGTAAACAGTTTGTGCTGTAGTATTTTTCAGGCCACGGTGATTTAGATATTTCAGGAACTTAGCCTGATAAATCGCCGTTAGTGGTCCTAGACCCATAGATACAGTCGGGAACTGCCAGAATTCAGGCATCAATTTCGGGTGTGGATAAGAAGATAAACCTTTACCACCAATTTCTTGACGGAAATTATTCAGTTGCTCTTCACTTATGCGGCCTTCTAGGAAAGCACGGGCATAGATACCTGGAGAGATATGACCTTGGAAATAAACTAAATCACCGCCATCCGTGTCGTTTGTCGCATGGAAGAAATGGTTAAAACAAACTTCATACAAGGTAGCTGCAGACTGGTAAGAAGCCATATGGCCGCCCAAGTCCAGATCCTTTTTAGAAGCACGAAGAACCATCATGACTGCGTTCCAACGAATAGCAGAGCGAATACGACGCTCCAAATCCATGTTACCAGGATACTCAGGCTCATCCTCTACAGCAATTGTGTTGATATAATCGAGACTACCAGCAGTACCAGCAGCTACGTTAACTCCACCTTTACGTGCTTGATTCAGTACTTGATCAATAATGTACTGTGCACGATCAACACCTTCTTCACGGATGACCGATTCGATCGCTTGTAGCCAGTCGCGAGTTTCGATCGGATCCACGTCATTTTTTAACATACCTGACATGGTTTATTCCTTATATGTTATCTGATTTTAATGTTTATATGGAGCCTACCTGCTCGGTCTTCTATGTAGAGAAAACAGAGAAAAACGAGGAGATAGGCCCTGCTGTTGTTGCTGCTTTAACTCTTTCGAGTAATAGCAATAATGCAGATGCAGCAGCCAAGATCTACATTACTCATTTAATTCGGATGTTGCTGTAAACGACGTAAAGAGCGTTCTTTACGGGTTTTTTCACGACTCATATCGAGCAAAATATCTTCCAGAAATGCCAAATGACGATGAGAGGCTTCACGGGCTTTTTCAGGTTCACGTGCCACAATAGCAGAAAAAATCTGCGCACGATGTTCACTTACTGCCGCGTACATCTCTTTTCGGGTAGATAAAAACTCAAAATTTTGTCTGATATTTTGCTCTAGCATCTGCTCCATGCTGCGGAGTAAATGCAAAAGCACAACATTATGAGCCGCTTCTGTGACAATCAGTTGATACTGTAAAACAGCATTAGATTCAGCATCTAAATCTCCGCTATTCTTAGCTTCTTCAATTAGAAAGTAACTTTTACGAATACGCTCTAAATCTTCATCTGTGCCACGCAGTGCCGCGTAATAAGCAGCTATGCCTTCTAGCGCATGACGAGTTTCAAGAAGATCAAATTGAGATTCAGGATGTTCAGCAAGCAATTCGACTAATGGGTCACTAAAACTTTGCCAAAGATTATTTTGGACAAAGGTTCCACCACCTTGACGACGAAGTAGCAGCCCTTTTGCTTCTAATTTTTGAACTGCTTCACGCAGAGACGGCCTAGAGACGTCGAACTGTTTTGCTAGTTCACGTTCTGGAAGTAACTTTTCACCAGGGCGCAATGTCCCTTCAAGTATCAGATGCTCGAGACGTTGTTCAATAACATCGGATAGTTTTGGTTGGCGAATTTTACTATAAGTCATAATCTGCATTTATCATATGTGAGTAAATATTGATTTAGATTCACTTAAAGTCAATTGGTAATACCAATTAATCTTATGGGCTGATAAAGTAACAAAGTATTCACTAACTGTCTATAAAGACATTGCTTCAAATCATAAAATCCTGCAACTTTTAACATTTATTTGATGATTTAGCATAAAAGGATAAGTTTCTCACTTCTGCTGAATGCCTAAATTTTAACAACTCATACAACTTTCAATACCTAAATACGCAAGCTGAAGCGATGCAGCTGACCACTTAATGAATAAATACCCACTCATATAAGATAAGAAAACATAATTAGTCAGCATATTTTCTGAGTTAACTCAACTCTAATTGATTCTAGTTTCAATTTGTATGGATTTATCATGCTAGACCTTAGGCTCAACTAGACGATTCAGATGATAGTTATCCCTTAACTAATAATCAAAACCCTATACTATTTACATTAATTTTAGATCAAATAAATAAACTCGCTCACTAATTCCGGTTTAAATAGTGTAAATAACTGCAATGATAAGCAGGAAAATCTAGCTAAATACGTTAATTTTACGGCGGACAATCAGAAGTAAAAGACGATAATTTTACCGCCTTTCTGAATGAATAGCAGAACTTAACGTAAAATACCCATCATATTTCAAATAGTTGCTCAACTAGCTATAATTTGAATTATTAATAGATATAGATAGATCACACAAAGCGCATCGAAAGATCCATTGCTCGAATATGCTTAGTTAGTGCGCCAACAGAAATATAATCAATTCCGGTTTCGGCAAATTCTTTTAGTGTTTCTAGTGTGACATTTCCCGATACTTCAAGTGCAGCTTTACCATCATTAAGTACAACGGCTTCTTTCATCATAACTTGGGTGAAATTATCCAGCATAATAATATCGGCATCAGCTTTAATTGCTTGAAGTAATTCAGTCAAATTTTCGACTTCAACTTCCACAGGGACATCAGGATGAGACAAACGAGCCGCTTGTACCGCGTTTGCCACAGAACCTGCGGAAATAATATGATTTTCTTTAATTAAAAAAGCATCAGATAACCCTAATCTATGATTCAGCCCACCACCACATAAAACGGCATATTTTAACGCCGTCCTTAAACCGGGAATCGTTTTTCGCGTATCTAACAGCTTTGCATGTGTCCCTTGCAGTTGCGCCGTATATTCAGCGGTTATTGTAGAGACTGCGGAAAGTGTTTGAATAAAATTCAGTGCAGTACGTTCTCCTGCTAACAATATCTGTGCGGGCCCAGTCAGTTCACACAGGGTTTGGTTTTCTACCAGCTGCTCGCCGTCAGCCACAGACCAATTAATTGCCACATTATCGCCACCTAATTGTTCAAAAACGGCCTCAAGCCATCTCTGCCCGCAAAAAACACCTTTTTCACGCGTAATAATCCTTGCTGTGACTTGCTTATCCTCTGGTAGCAGTTGTCCTGTGATATCCTGACGATAATCCGTTGATTGACCAAGATCCTCCATCAGCGCTAGTGCAACCTTCTCGGGTATATCAGTGACCAGTTGATTCATTAATAACTGTTTTCTTTGCTCTATATCGTAGCGTCTTGTCATCATTAAAACTCCAAAAATATCCGTGGCTTTGTTGTAGCTATGCTAATCTTTCCTAACTAGGATCTCGAATCTTGATCTAGATAAAAATTTAATACGTAGAATTCAATATACGCAAAAATCAATACACGTAAAATCAAAATCTTAAGGTTCATCATTATGAAAATACAGGATGGTTGGATAAAAGATATTACACATATCTCCTCTCCTCATCATGATCAGCGCCCTCTTGGCGTCGATCCCTCTCTCTTGGTTATCCATAATATCAGCCTTCCACCCGGTCAATTCGGTGGTAATGCAATTAATGCGCTATTTATGGGGCTGTTAAATCCTGCTGAACACCCTTTTTTCGAGCAAATCAAAGGATTGCGTGTTTCTGCACATTGCCTTATACGTCGTGATGGTGAGATCATTCAGTATGTTCCTTTTCATCTACGTGCATGGCATGCGGGTTTATCTGTTTATCAAGGCCAAGAGAAGTGCAATGATTTTTCAATCGGTATTGAGCTTGAAGGAACCGATTATCAACCCTTTACCCCAGAACAGTATTTAACCTTAAGTGAGATAACCAAGGCACTTTTGTTACATTACCCTCTAATAAGCGGCAATATTACTGGACATAGCGATATTGCACCGGGTCGTAAAACTGATCCTGGTCCTTATTTCAATTGGGACCGATATAGAAAATTACTATCTGATATCTAACTTATTAATTCCCCGTTATAAAATAGACGGGGATATTATTATAGGTTTATTTATATTAATTATAGCTCAGTATAATAGTGCGAAATAGCACAATATTATAGTGATAATTTTGTTTTACGAGCCGCTTCATAAAACAAATTAAATATCGACTTAATAATAACTCTCTTTTGGAGCAAACTCACAAATTTTAAAGCAAATAGTTATTTATTCTCTGTTCTATTTCATAATTGGCTTCCACTCAGCTATAGGAGTTTAATTATGAAACAGATAGGCTACAAACTAAATAAAATGCAATCAATCATTATGACATTAAATATAATAAAATATATTTCAACAAAAAATAAATCCCTTAGGAACTCAAAGATAATTAAACAGAAAGGATTCTCTTTAATAGAAGTTATGATTGTTATTGCCATTATCTCAATTTTAAGTGCTTTTGCTATCCCCGGCTACCAAGGATATATGCAAAAGGCTGCAATGACCGATGTCTTACAAACACTACTTCCTTATAAGACGAATATTGAATTATGCGGTATTAATGAAGGTGGATTTACTAATTGTAATGCCGGAACAAATAATATACCTAATAATATTAAAGGGAAATACATAGAACAAATTAATGTAAAAGATGGTGTTATAACACTAAAAGCCAATAAAAAATTAGAAGAGATTTCCATTACACTAACGCCACAATTATCAGCTAGCTTGAACGTTTTTCAGTGGACTCGCGTTTGTATTGCTAAAACAAATACTCAATTAAAAAATATATGTGAAAAAACAATACAATTTTAATCAAGGATAATTAAATGAGCCGAACAAAGGAAAATTTCAAATTGATTCAAAAAGAGATCAAGGTGATCTGTGATAAACATTTTATTATTGTTGTAGAGTTTACACATAAAAAATTATCTATCGCCGCCATCAAAAAACCTAAAGATGAGATCTTAGCCGCCTTACGCTTTATTGCTAGTGTCCCCGTTTGTTACGATATATGGCCAAAAGAGAAAGTTGACCACTATTTTAATCATTGCTTTGAAGAGGTTAATGAAGAGAGTAGTAATTATCTTCCTCCTGAAAATGAGCATCTTATTTCCTCATCCCCCGCAGTTAATTTTGTCGAAGAGATGCTTACAACCGCTGTGCGCAAACGTTCATCGGATATTCATATTGAACCGATAAAACAGAGCATTAAAATACGTATTCGGGTTGACGGTAAACTGCATTATTTGCCGTCACCCACTCCTGATATTAATACTGAGATTATCGCTCGACTAAAAATTTTAGCTAAATTGAATATTGCAGAAAAACGCTTACCACAAGATGGCCAATTCAGTTGGTATTTAGATAAAGAGCACTACAGTATTCGATTATCGACGATGCCAATATTGTATGGTGAAAAACTGGTTCTTAGAATATTAAGTACCCAATTAAAATATACACTTAACCAACTCGGCATGCCACCACCGTTATTAACTAAACTACAGGCCGATCTACAAAGCTCCCAAGGTCTAATTTTAGTCACTGGGCCAACAGGTAGCGGTAAAACCATTACTCTCTATAGCTCGCTAGAATCTGTAAATCATAGCAGTAGAAATATTGCTACAATCGAAGATCCCATTGAAATCCCGCTTAATGGAATCAATCAAATACAGGTAAATAGTAAATATGATCTTAACTTTGCCCATATTCTTCGTTCTCTATTAAGGCAAGACCCCGATATTATTATGATTGGCGAGATCAGAGATGAAGAAACCGCTGCAATAGCTGTTAGAGCGGCTCAAACCGGACATCTAGTATTATCAACGCTGCATACCAACTCCACATTAAATAGCCTTAGTCGTATGGAGCAACTAGGTATTCCGCCACAACTTTTATCCTCCTGTATCAAATTAATTATTGCCCAGCGTCTAGTCCGAAAACTTTGTATCCATTGTCGCCAACAGGAGGCGACTCCAACAGCTATAATTCATCGCAGCCAAACCATTAATATTAATCAATGGAAACCTATTGGTTGTGAACACTGTTTCTGTGGCTATATAGGGAGGATCGCTCTATATGAATATATTAGCCATGATGAAATTGAACATCTATTTGCTCATCGAACCCGCAATCAACAAGAGATCCACTATGAAACGCTATTCGATTTTGGTCTTAAACTTGTTGAAGGAGGTATAACAACACTGCAAGAGCTTTACTCTATGGCCGGATAAGGAGCTAAATGATGAAGCTAATCTATGCCTATAGCGCAATAACATTAGAAAATGAAGTAATAAAAGATATTTTACTATCTCATTCCAAGAAACAAGCATATCAATTACTGATCGATAAGCAGCTAGTGCCATTAAAGATCCGTTTAAAAAATATTATGATTATCGATAATAAGACGACTGAATATAGCGCTTATTTTTTCCATCAAATAAGTATGTTGATGAAATCAGGCATTACATTATTAAAAAGCCTGAATATCATTCTAAGTAGTTGCTCCATGGCATACTGGAAAATTATTATCACTGAAATGATTCATGATATTGAGCAAGGTATTCTCTTCTCTCATAGCCTACAAAAATACAGTAAAATATTTGATAAAATCACACTCAATCTGGTTGCGATTTCTGAGAAAACAGGTGATTACTCAGCTAATTTTGAGCGAATTTTTCAAATGCTCGATAGCCAACAAAAGATAAAGAAAAAGATTATTCGTTCGCTTCGCTATCCATTAACACTGGTCATATTTTCACTATTAGCGCTCTTTCTTATGCTAAATTACGTATTGCCACAATTTGAATTGGTATATGCAAATTTTAATAGTGAACTGCCATTACTCACTCAAAAAGTTATTGATATATCTAATCTGTTTAAAAAGAACAATGCAACGACATTAGTCACTTTAACTACGCTACTATTAGCGGCTTATTGGTTGAATAAAAAAAATAGAAAGACCAAGCTAGTAATTCACAAAATACTAACATCTACACCAAAAATTAAAATTTTAGTGCAGTTGAAGCAGTTAAAATTATATTTTACTACCTTGTCTATTACACTCGAATCCGAATTGCCACTGTTAGAGTGTCTACAATCGGCGATAGGATCTGTCAGTAATCAGTACTATAAGAAAGAGAGCCAGATTATTTACCATAATACCATCTTAGGATATTCACTCTCTCAATCTCTAAAACAGAGCTCTCTATTTCCTGATATCTGTTTTCAATTCACGCATATTGGCGAAGAATCGGGTAAATTAGCGCATTTTATTCACTATTTGAGCCATTATTATCAAGAGCAGTATCTACAAAAAATCGAACGCTTATTAAAAAATTTAGAGCCTATTATTATGCTGATTATGGCTATCCTCATAGGTAATTTATTATTAGCCATGTACCTACCAATATTTAATCTAGGCAACGTATTTTCTTGATTTAACCCCCATTGGTGAAATCTTATTTTAAGATATTAAAATTTCCACCTTATTAGTCATAGAGCTAGGAGAAACATTCTTGTAAGATGTAATGAATATATAGTTCAGCAGAATACATGCCCGTCACGCTTTTGGTTATCTAATGTTGACTGAATACAATCATCTGGATACCTTGCGTATAATCATAGATACGAGGAAATTATGACCTATATCGTTGCTCTCACCGGAGGGATAGGCAGTGGAAAATCAACTGTCGCCAATGCCTTTGCTGACCTAGGTGTACCACTGGTAGATGCAGATATTATTTCGAGGCAAGTTGTTCAGCCCGGAACTGAGGCACTAAAGGCCATAGCCAAGCATTTTGGTCCGACTATTTTACATGATGACGGAACATTAAATCGTACTCTATTACGACAAAATATTTTCACTGATCCACAACAAAAAACTTGGTTAAATAATCTACTTCATCCTCTAATCCATAAAGAGACACAACGTCAACTCAGTTACGGTGATGCAGCTTATTATTTATGGGTAGTACCACTACTGGTTGAGAATAATATCACTCACTTGGCTAATCGAGTTCTTGTTGTTGATGTCGATCCTGAAGAACAGATCCAACGTACAATAAAGAGAGATAATATCAGCCGCCGCCAAGCTGAAAGTATTCTTGCTGCTCAAGCGAGTCGAAAAGAGAGACTGAGTAAAGCTGATGATATTATCACGAACCATGATGGCGAAACCAATATCGCAACCAAGGTATTTAAACTTCATCAATTATATTTAACTTTAGCTAACAGCGCTCAACAGGAAAAAACTGAATGAATGACGCAACGGCCTTTGTTACCTATGAGCACCCATTAAATGAAAAAATTCGCTCTTGGTTACGTTTAGAGACACTACTACAACAAGTATTCGAATTACAAAATATCCAATCTTATACATCGGGAATTGCCTTCTTTCGCGCTGTATCCGAATTAATTGAAGTCCTTGATCGCGGCGAAGTTCGTTCTGATTTAATTAAAGAACTTGATAAACAGAAAAGCCATTTGACGGCCTGGTCTGAAGCGCCAAATGTCGATAAGGCGATCATTCTCGATTTACTGAATATGGTCAATGACGCCTCAATCAATATTCGCACTGTACCCCGTTTTGCACAGCAATTACGCAGTGATAAACTAATAAGTATGGTACGTCAGCGATTAAGTATACCCGGAGGATGCTGTAGTTTCGATCTCCCATTGCTACAACTCTGGTTGAATTTGCCCCAAGTTGCTCGTGACGAAAAGCTCACATTCTGGCTAGAAGGTTTGATCCCATTAAAAGAGTCTTTAGAAATTATTCTTCATCTGATCCGCAGCGCTGGTTTTTTTGAAAATAAAGAATCTCATAATGGGTTTTATCAAGATAATGTTGAAGATAAACACCTTATACGTATTCGACTCCCGATTAACCAGACTATCTATCCACAAATATCAGGCCATAAAACCCGCTTTGCGATCCGTTTTCTTCATTTAGATAGCGAACATGGTATCATTCCAGCTGTGATAAATTTTGAATTAGCCAGTTGTTAGGATATGAGTTAAACCATATGAATGAAATAATTGAAGTTAAATGCCCAACATGCGGCAAACGCGTTATCTGGAATGAAGAGAGCCTTTATCGCCCTTTCTGTTGCAAACGCTGTCAGCTTATTGATTTAGGCGAATGGGCTGATGAAGAAAAACGCATCCCAAGCCAAAGTGATATTTCTGAAAGTGATGACTGGAGTGGAAACCCCGATCAATAGAAATAACGGCCAGCTGCAGGCACATCTCTGCCTGCAGTGATCTCATTCGGTTAACATAGCAACAATAACGCGATTTGCCTCAGGAAATTCATCAGCCACTAAATCGGTTTGTTTTACCCAGCGTGACGCCTGACCTTCCCGTCCATAGGGCTCATTTTCCCAGTCAGTGACTAAGAAAAAGTATAATCTAATATGGCGATCGTCAAACTCATGCTCAACTTGCTTGAATATTTGACAAGCCGTCACATCGATACCCACTTCTTCATTTAGCTCTCTGATCAATGCCTGTTCTGGCGTCTCACTTTGTTCTAATTTCCCACCAGGAAACTCCCAAAATCCGCCCATATGAGTGCCTAGAGGGCGTTGAGTAATAAATATCTCATTTTGTGAATTTCTGATTATCCCTGCGGCAATATTTAACTGTTTTTTTTCCATAATTTTCAATGCTTATCTATTATTTAGTCAATAAAAAGGCGGGTTTCCCCGCCTTTCTTAATCAATGAACATCTATTAATTTAAACGGCCGTGGCACTGTTTATATTTTTTACCTGAGCCACAAGGACAAGCATCGTTACGACCGATTTTATGACCTTCTGTGGCAATTTTAACTTCAGATTCAGACATCAAAGATTCAGATTCTACCGCATGACTTAATTGTTGTTGCTTGGCTAAACGCTCAGCTTCTTCACGGCGCTGTTTTTCCAGAGCTTCAACTTCTTCAGGCATACGAACCTGCACTTTACTTAGCGTACCTATAACTTCATATTTGAGTGCTTCCAACATATTAGCAAACATATTGAAAGATTCACGTTTATACTCTTGTTTCGGGTCTTTCTGTGCATAACCGCGCAGATGGATGCCTTGACGCAGATAATCCATCGCCGCAAGGTGCTCTTTCCACAAGGTATCCAGCGTTTGCAACATAATGCCTTTTTCAAAGTTACGCATCATTTCTGCGCTAACAACTTCTTCTTTTTGCTGATAAATCTCAATCGCTTTTTCTAAAATACGCGCTCTTAGCGTCTCTTCGTGCAGCTCAGGCTCTTTATCTAACCACTCTTTAATCGGTAAGTGCAAATCAAAGTCGTTAACGAGACGTGCTTGTAATCCCTCAATATCCCACATCTCTTCGAGTGATTGCGGTGGAATATAGCTATCCAGTACAGTGACGAAAACATCTTCACGGATGCTATCAACGGTCTCTTTAATATCGCCACCATCAAGTAGTTCATTACGTTGAGCATAAATCGCCCGACGTTGATCACTGGCTACATCATCGTATTCTAAAAGCTGTTTACGAATATCAAAGTTACGGCTTTCCACTTTACGCTGCGCATTGGCAATCGCTTTTGTGACCCAAGGATGCTCAATCGCTTCGCCTGGTTTCATACCCAGTTTACGCATCATTCCCGTCACACGATCGGAGGCAAAAATACGCATTAGAGAATCTTCCATCGACAGATAGAAGCGTGAAGAACCCGCATCCCCTTGACGACCAGCACGACCACGTAGCTGATTATCGATACGACGCGATTCATGACGCTCAGTACCAATAATATGTAAACCACCCGCAGCTAAAACCAGATCATGACGTGTTTTCCAATCCGCTTTGATTTTCTCAATTTGCTCTTTGGTTGGCTCTTCCAACTTAGCAATTTCGGTTTGCCAGCTACCGCCTAATACGATATCCGTACCACGACCCGCCATATTGGTTGCGATAGTCACAGCACTCGTTTGTCCCGCATTAGCAATAATATCGGCTTCCATCGCATGGAACTTAGCATTCAAGACGTTATGAGCAATTTTGGCTTTAGTCAGTGCCTGCGAAATTAACTCTGATTTTTCAATCGAGATTGTACCTACCAGAACTGGCTGACCATTTTTAGTTCTTTCGCGAATATCTTCGATAATGGCAATAAATTTATCTGCTTCAGTCATATAGACTAAATCAGGCAGATCCTTACGCACCATTGGACGGTTGGTTGGAATAACAATGGTGTCCAACTTATAGATAGAGCTAAATTCGAACGCTTCTGTATCCGCAGTACCTGTCATTCCCGCCAGTTTTTCATACAGACGGAAATAGTTTTGGAAAGTGATTGAGGCCAGTGTTTGGTTTTCGTTTTGAATTTCAACGCCTTCTTTGGCTTCAACTGCTTGGTGCAAACCATCAGACCAACGACGGCCTTCCATAGTACGACCAGTATGTTCATCAACGATAATTACCTGATCGTCTTTGATAATATAATCAACATCGCGAGTAAAGAGCGCATGAGCACGTAAACCAGCCATAACATGATGCATTAGCATAATGTTTGAAGGTGAATAGAGTGACTCTCCTTCGTCCATCATGCCCGCTTCTGATAACAATTGTTCGATCAGAACCAGTCCACGCTCAGTTAATGTTACTTGGCGTGATTTTTCATCAACTGAGAAGTGGCCTTCACCAACGAAAGTTTCTGTATCTTCTTTCTCTTGACGTAATAGATGTGGGATCAGTTTATCGACTTTCTTATACAGATCGGAGCTATCTTCTGCTGGACCGGAAATAATCAGAGGCGTACGAGCTTCATCGATTAAGATTGAGTCAACCTCATCGACCAAGGAGTAATGCAGCTTACGTTGAACACGTTCTTCTGGACTAAATGCCATATTGTCGCGCAGATAGTCAAAACCAAATTCGTTATTAGTTCCATAAGTAATATCTGCCGCGTAAGCTTCGCGCTTATCGGGTGCCAGCATACCCGATAAGTTAATACCAACGGATAAACCTAAGAATTCAAATAGAGGGCGGTTATTTTCAGCATCACGCTTAGCCAAATAATCATTCACGGTAATAACGTGAACACCTTGACCACTCAATGCGTTTAGATACGCAGGTAGTGTTGCTGTTAACGTTTTACCTTCACCCGTACGCATCTCTGCGATACAACGTTCGTTTAAAACCATACCGCCAATCAGCTGCACATCAAAGTGACGCATACCAAAAACACGTTTACTCGCTTCACGAACGGTGGCAAAGGCTTCAGGTAGAATACTGTCCAGACTTTCGCCTTTTTTCAGACGCTCGCGGAATTCAACGGTTTTTGCTTTCAGCTCATCGTCGTTTAATTTTTCAAATTCTGGCTCTAGGCGATTTACTTTTTCTACTTCTTTACGTAAGCGACGTAGTGTACGGTCATTACGGCTACCAAAGACCTTGGTCATTAATTTTGTTAACATATTTTTTTCTCAAATCAGGTGTTAATTTATCAAAGCGATTAGCATAAAAGTCATTAAAATCAAATTCATCAAGCTATACACACTTATAGGGTGTGATATTTGTTGATGTGCATAAGATTAAATGCAGATTTTAGACCCTTTGAGGTCCGGCTCTGATGCCATGAACTTGAGAGACCCACATAGCAGGCTGGCAGACAACGACTTGTAAGAAGTCGATATTGAATGGTTTTAAAATAGGTTCTTCATATTGTACAGGACGCTGCGCTAACATCGCATGCAAGGTATCGATCATCACTTGCGGTTTCAGTAGCTTAGCTTGCTGTAGAGGATCTTTTGCTTCCTCACTATCAGATTCAAGAGTAGAGAATGCAAAGGTCAATTGGCGGATCACATTTCGAACCGCATGCTGCTGCCAATAATTGACGGAAAAAGAGGAAGAAGGACGTTGATTATTATTCTTTTGCGCAAAGGCGAATAAATTATCAAATGCGGTCAGAGCCTGATTTTGGCGCTCAGCGACTGAGGCATTAATAGGTACATTCTGGTTTTGAGCAATCGCAGTTAAAATCGCAGGCAAGCCGATGCCAGCAGCCACAACACCCAGTAATAGGTGTGGCCAAAAATATCGCCTACCAAATTGTCGCCAAAGATTTAGAATACCCATCAAAAAATTTTTTATCGTTTTAGGTTGTTGACGCTTATTATTAATCCAGTGTTAACGCTCTACCCAATAACCCGCTATGATAGAGCATCAAATCTTGTTATACACACTATTATTTATAGCTGCTTATGTGTAACAGCTGCATATCACTATCTATTTATAACTAATTATTTATAAATACAATAATTAATAAATTGGAGTTTTTTATGAGAGATAGTCACCCACAGGCCTTAAGCGATGTTCTGGAAGAGTCGCTCTCCAAAAATTCAGGCACTACACTCCAAGCGATACAGCGTAATGCTAAGGCGATACTTCAACTGAATCAAACGGTAAAAAGTTTATTGCCCAAAGAGATGAAACAGATCTGCAGAGTGGCTAATTATCGTAATTCGGTATTAATTATTGAAGTTGCTAATGGCAGTTGGTTAAATCGGCTTAATTATGAAAAGCTAAACCTACTCTCAACATTACGTTCGACTATTCTACCATCTTTATCTTCTATCGACATCAGAATCAATCCAGTTCTTTCGACAAAAAGGGCAAAAAATAGCGCATTAATGCAGCACTTGAATCAAAGTGATTTTAAAAAGAATGAAAGGACTATAAGTCTAAAAACAGCGGAGCAATTATTGCTATTAGCGGAGAAGAGTCCGAAGAAGTTAAAAGAGAAGTTTGAACGGCTGGCTGCACTAGCCGGAGAGAGTACTAATGCAGCCAACAAGAAAGGCTAACGCTGAATATTATACTCAGCGAAAGTCATATCACTGATAACATACCCATGAATTATCATTTAATTGATAAACATGAGTTATGCAAATACCGTTGATGGAGCTTTGAACGCCAGTGGCAGTTCAGCCTCATTCTCATAAGTGACGAGATCCCAAGCTGATTCTTTTGCTAAAACAGCCTGTAGTAATTTATTATTCAATGCATGTCCTGACTTATAGGCAGTAAATGAGCCTATAATGTTATAGCCACACATAAATAAATCACCAATCGCATCTAACATCTTATGTCGTACAAATTCATTTTCGAAACGTAAACCATCTTCGTTCAATACGCGATAGTCATCGACCACGATAGCACAATCAAAACTACCACCAAGACACAGGCCTTTTGATTGTAAGTATTCGATATCACGCATAAAACCGAATGTACGTGCACGACTAATTTGGCGAACAAATGATTCAGCAGAGAAATCTAAGCTGTAACGTTGCGTACTGCTGTCTATCGCTGGGTGGTTAAAGTCGATAGTAAAGTCAAGACTGAAACCATTGTAAGGTGCCAGTTCTGCCCACTTATCGCCATCTTCAACACGCACAGCTTCTTTTAGACGCAAGAATTTTTTCGGGCTATTGAGCTCTTCAATACCAGCATCAAGTAGCAAGAAGACAAAAGGTGCCGCACTGCCATCCATAATTGGAATTTCAGGTGCGTCTACATCAATAACAATGTTATCGATTCCTAATCCTGCTAATGCCGCATTTAAATGCTCAACCGTCGAAATACGTACGTTATCTTCATTTACCAAGCAAGTACAGAGCATGGTGTCACGTACAGATTTTGCATCGGCCGGAAAATCAACCGGGGGATTTAAGTCAGTACGACGGTAGATGACCCCGGTATTTGCCGCCGCTGGCCGCAGAGTCAATGTTACTTTTTTGCCGGTATGTAAACCAACTCCAGTAGCCTGAACTATGCGTTTAAGTGTCCGTTGTTTGATCATCTTTGTTCTCTCGTAATGTTATCCGCCTTGCCAATTATCATACAGGATAATCGGCAAAACAGTTTAGCACAAAAAGCGGCGAGCCCAATATTCTTTATAATTCTTTATAAATTAATCGGCTTGTTTACGCAAGAAAGCCGGAATATCTAAATAATCAGGCTCCTTGTTGGCTTGCGTACTTTGGTCGTTAACCACTTTTGCTGCTGGTTTTTCTTCATTGAGCGAAGACATGCTATTTTGCATTTGCTGATAGCGTTGCTCCATTGAAGCCTGCTGTGACATTTTATTATTATTTGTCACTAGCGTAATTTCCGGACGTTTGTCCATGCCAATCCCCGTTGCAACAACGGTGACACGTAATTCGTCATTCATATCTGGGTCTAATGAAGTACCGATAACCACTGTCGCATTGTCAGATGCAAATGCACGGATAGTATTACCTACCGTCTCAAATTCATCTAAACGCAGATCGAAGCCAGCAGTAATATTGACCAGTACGCCACGTGCGCCAGACAGGTCGATATCTTCCAGCAGTGGACTTGAAATCGCCATTTCAGCGGCTTCTTCAGCACGGTCTTCTCCGCGCGCCACACCAGAACCCATCATCGCATAGCCCATTTCTGACATTACAGTACGTACGTCTGCAAAGTCAACGTTCATCAGGCCAGGACGTGTGATCAGTTCCGCAATCCCTTGAACTGCACCTTTCAGTACATCATTAGCTGCACCAAATGCATCTAATAAAGAAATTCCGCGGCCTAATACTTTTAATAATTTATCATTTGGGATCGTGATTAATGAATCCACATGCTTAGACAGTTCAGTAATACCAGCTTCAGCAAATGCCATTCTTTTTTTGCCTTCAAAATTGAAAGGCTTAGTCACGACAGCAACAGTTAAAATACCCAATTCTTTGGCTACTTCAGCAACCACAGGCGCTGCTCCAGTTCCGGTTCCACCGCCCATACCTGCAGCGATAAACACCATATCGGCACCATCTAATGCTGTACGTAAAGCTTCACGATCTTCTTCTGCAGCGTTGCGGCCTACTTCAGGGTTAGCACCCGCACCCAGACCTTTAGTAATACAATTACCAATCTGAATCGTTTGCCCAACCGCCGTTTTACGTAATGCCTGTGCGTCTGTATTCACGGCGAAGAATTCAACGCCCTCAATACGTTCACGCACCATATGTTCGACAGCGTTACCGCCGCCACCACCAACACCGATGACTTTAATCACCGCATCATTGGTTAGCTCCATTGGTTCAAACATAATGTCTCTCCGTTTTGTGCTTACTTCGAAGCTAAATAATATGCTTCTGAATAAAAATTAAAATTCTTTTCTCAGCCAACTGCTAATTTTCGAAAACCAACTGCCAACTGAAGCACGTTTTTCCGTTTCGGTATCGTCGCCTAAATGGCTTTCTTTACCGTAATGCAGAAGCCCTACTGCTGTTGAGTAATAAGGCTCCTGTGCATAATCCGTTAAACCTGTAATATTCAATGGTGTACCAATACGAACTTGCGTATGGAACACGCGTTGAGCACATTCAACCAGGCCATCAATTTGCGCAGCACCTCCAGTAAGGACAATACCCGCAGCCAGATGGTGTTTGACACCTTGTTGGCGTAACTGTTCCTGTAGCTTAAGAATTTCTTCATTTACTAAATTTAAAAGCTCGGTATAACGTGGCTCAATAACCTCTGCAAGAGTCTGTCGCTGCAGGCTTCGCGGTGGTCGTCCGCCAACACTAGGGACTTCAACATTTTCATCTTTACTCACAATCGAGCCTAGTGCACACCCATGACGAACTTTAATGGCTTCAGCATCTGTTGGTGGCGTACCGAATGCATAAGCAATGTCACTTGTGACAACATTACCCGCATAAGGGATCACTTTAGTGTGACGTAACGCACCGCCGGTATAAACAGCCATATCCATAGTACCGCCGCCTATATCAACAACACAAACCCCTAACTCTCGCTCATCTTCAGTCAACACCGCATAGCTCGCAGCTAGACCAGCAAAAATAAGCTGATCAACTTTTAAACCACAGCGCTCAACAGCTTTAACGATATTTTTTGCCATATCATTATGACAAGTAATCAGATGGACTTTCGCCTGCATGCGCACACCAGACAAGCCCACCGGATTTTTAATTCCTTCCTGATAATCAATTGCGAATTCTTGTGGTATAACGTGAAGAATACGGTGTTCATCGCGAACTCGCACTGATTTTGCCGTATGTACGACACTATCAACATCATCCTGCGTGACTTCTTCTTCTGAGACTGGCACCATGCCAATCTCATTTTGGCAGCTAATATGTTTGCCCGATAATGCTAAATAAACGGAAGATATTTGACAGTCTGCCATTAATTCAGCCTGATCGATAGCGCGCTGAACACATTTAACAACTGATTCAAGGTCGTTAACACCACCTTTATCCATGCCTCGAGATGGACAGCTCCCCACCCCGATAATATTCACCATGCCATCGGGCAGAATTTCGCCTACAAGGGTCGAAACCTTGGAAGTCCCTATTTCAAGGCCAACAACTAATTTTCTGTCCGTCGTTTTAATCATTATGGTTCTGCCTATTTCTGAGTTTTTGGCAATGTTAATTTCTATGACGCTGGTGGCGCATCAACTAAAAGCGGTGCCCACCCCACTGCAGCGCCACTGGCATAACGGAGATCAACATAATCAACCCGTTTGTCGGTGGTTTGCTGCAAAATCGGGTAAAGCTCAAGAAAGCGATTAAGTCGCGCCAAAATATCTTGTTTACCCAATTCTACTCGAACATCATTATCCAATGTGAGTTGCCAAGCGTTACGTGCTGTCATGGAGATGGCTTTCAATTTTAAATCACGTCCCTCAAGGATGGATTTAAATTGCCGGTACTCATTCAGCACTTGTGTTTGGGTACCCTGCGGTCCATACAACATTGGATACTCTGTTTTTGACCCTAAATCCGTCGGTAAGCTAAAAACCTGACCTTTCTCATCCATCATGTTTTGATCATTCCAACGTACATAAGGTACATATTCTACCAGATGTATCTTTAATTCGTCAGGCCACTGTTTGCGGACTGTAACTTGCCGAATCCAAGGCATTAGACGGATCTGAGTTTGGATTGCATTCACATTAACAGTCATAAATGTTCCAGGCTGCCCAAGGGACAAAATCGCCTTTCTAACATCATCATCCGTGGTGTAATGGCGCTCGCCAGATAACACCAGTTTTGACATCGGCAGCCTGTCAGCATCTTTCATCCAGGTCATGACCATCCAGCCACCCCAGAGGATCGTGCCCAACACCATCAGGAAAAAAAACAGTCCGGCTAAATAAGTGCCATTACTTTGACCTGAAAAATCAGGATCTCTCTTTTTTTCTTTATGTTGACGAACATTCAATGCTGCCTGAGACATATCAATCAGCCAACTCCAAAATGCGTGCCACTAACTGAGAAAAATTCAGTCCCGCTTGTTTTGCTGCCATCGGAACCAAACTATGCCCAGTCATACCCGGTGAGGTATTGATCTCTAATAGATAGAATTTACCGTCACTGTCTTTCATCACATCAACGCGTCCCCAACCTGAACATCCTACCGCTTGATAAGCCGTCATGGATAACTCTGCTAAAGCCACTTCTTGTTCTGCATCTAAGCCACTTGGACAAAAATATTGCGTCTCATCCGATAGATACTTAGCTTCATAATCGTAAAACACACCCGGTGGTTGGATACGAATCGAAGGCAAAGTCTCATCGCCTAATATCGCTACGGTAAATTCTGGTCCGCTGAGCCATTTTTCGATAAGTACAACCTGATCGTGTTTAAAGCCCAGTTCCAGTGCAGCTTTAAGATCTGATAGAGCATCAACTTTGCTCATACCAACACTTGAACCTTCAAGACTCGGTTTTACAATTAAGGGTAATCCTAAATGTGCGACATATTCAGCTAATTGCACTTCGCTCAATGTCTGCATTTGCGCCAAAGTCATTGAAACATAAGGCGATACTGGAAGTCCCGCGCCAGTCCATAGCTGTTTAGTTCTCAACTTATCCATAGATAATGAAGAAGCCATCACACCACTACCAGTATAAGGCAGTTGTAAAAATTCGAGTAATCCTTGCAGCGTACCATCTTCACCGCCACGACCATGCAGCGCGATAAATACTTTTTGAAAGCCACTTTCTTTTAATTGAGTCGCAGGGAAATCTTTTATATCAACGGGATAAGCATCAATTCCAGCTTCACGTAATCCAGCCAATACCGCAGCGCCAGATTGCAGTGATACTTCACGCTCCGCTGAAGTTCCACCTAATAATACAGCAACTTTCTCCGTCATCATCATTCCTCACTCAATGTAGGCTGAAACTTTGTGTCAGCCAAATTACGCGCTATTTTACCGATATTTCCTGCACCTTGAACTAAAACTAAATCATTATCATTAATTAATTGAGATAATATATTCACGATTAATTCTGGCTCAGAGACTAAGATAGGATCTACCTGCCCACGATTACGAATTGTTCTGCATAATGCACGGCTATCAGCACCTGCAATGGGCTTTTCGCCTGCCGAATAGACTTCTAACATCAACAACACATCAACCTGCCCTAACACATGGGCAAAGTCATCATATAAGTCACGCGTACGTGAAAAACGATGAGGCTGAAAAATCATAACAATACGTTTATCTGGCCAACCAGCACGAGCTGCTTTAATGGTAGCATCGACTTCTGTTGGGTGATGACCATAATCATCAACTAGCATCACTTCGCCCTCTTTGTCATTGACATGACGTAGCGAGAAGTTGCCCAAGAAGTCAAAACGACGACCCGTACCTTGAAATTCAACTAAAGCAGAAAGAATATGCTGATCGTCAATGCCCTCTTCCGTTGCCACTGCTACTGCCGCTGCCGCATTGAGTGCATTATGACGACCGGGTGCATTGAGCACGACTGTCAGTTCAGGCATATTTTCACGCGCCATGGTGAAAAAGCCCTGATTTCCTTTCTGGCTATACTGAGTAATGCGCACATCGGCATCTTCGCTAAAACCATATGTAGTGATATAGCGCCCCACTTTTGGTAGCAGTGAACGTATCACAGGATCATCAATACATAAAACTGCACGCCCATAGAATGGCAAATTATGCAGGAAATTAATAAATGTATCTTTAAGCGTCTCAAAATTACCCTGATAGGTATCCATATGATCAGCTTCAATATTAGTTACTACTGCAACTAGCGGCTGTAGATGTAAAAAGGAAGCATCACTCTCATCGGCTTCAGCGATCAGATAACGGCTAGTGCCTAAGCGTGCATGGGTTCCTGCTGCTTTGACTAATCCACCATTAACAAATGTAGGGTCGAGGCCCGCTTGTGCATAGATACTCGATATCATGGCTGTTGTTGTTGTTTTTCCATGAGTACCTGCAACGGCGATCCCGTGACGATAACGCATTAATTCCGCTAACATTTCAGCACGGCGGATCACGGGTATTCTTAATTCATTTGCCGCAATGATTTCTGGATTCTCCGCAGAAATCGCGGTCGATACCACGACAACACTAGCATTTTCAACATTTTCAGGACGATGGTTAAAATAGATAGTGGCGCCTAAAGCGGTTAACTGCCGAGTCACCGCATTTGGCGCTAAGTCAGAACCACTGATTTCATAACCTTCATTTGCCAACACTTCGGCGATACCCCCCATGCCAGCACCACCAATGCCGACAAAGTGGATATGCCTGACTCTTCTCATTTCAGGCACTGAAGTTCGTAATTTCGCCAATTGTTGTGTATTCACTATATTTATTCACTATATTTTTAGGGTTACAACACTATTTCACGGTGGTGAAAATATTATTTAGCCACATCAATCAAAACAGTAGCGACTCGCTCTGTTGCATCCGTGATAGCGGTGGCTCGCGCTTTATCAGCCATCGATAGTAATTGCGCTCTATCCCATTGACTCAGTAATTGTGCGACAGTATCAGCATTAAATTGAGGCTGCTCTAATATCTTCGCCGCCCCAGCCTGTTCTAATGGCAGTGCATTCCAATATTGCTGACGATCTTTATGTTGAAATGGCACAAAAATAGCGGGGAGTCCCGCCGCAGCGATCTCGCTGACTGTTAATGCCCCTGAACGGCAAACAATAATATCTGCCCAAGCATATGCCTGTGCCATATCATCAATAAATTCGGTTATTTTAAATTCATAATCGACTAAATCATTTGAGGCCTCATTATACAACGCTTCCGTCAATTGCTGAGCCCCTTTTCCCGCTTGATGCCATATATTTAACTGTTTGCCTGTTTTTTCAGCAAAAATAGGCGCAACTAGGGGCATAGTTTGGTTTAAAATACGCGCACCTTGGCTACCACCAATCACTAAAACGCGAATGGCGCCATCTCTATCATTAAAACGGGCACTCGGCTCTGGGAGCGCTAACACATCCTCCCTTACCGGATTTCCTACTACTGGGGCATCGGGAAAGGCACCAGGAAAAGCTTGTAAAACACGTTTGGCGATTTTTGCTAGCCATTTATTGGTCAGTCCAGCGATACCATTTTGCTCATGCAGTACGACAGGGACACCCGATAACCAAGCAGCAACGCCACCGGGGCCGGAAACATAACCGCCCATTCCCAAAACAACATCGGGTTGATATTTTTTGATAATGGCTCTTGCTTGACAGATAGCATTCAGAATACGGAAAGGCGCACCCAATAAGGCTTTGATCCCTTTGCCTCGTAGACCCGATATTTTAATAAATTCAATATCAATACCATGTTGTGGCACTAAGTCAGCTTCCATACGATCAGCTGTACCTAACCAACGAATTTCCCAGCCCTGAGCTTTTAGATGATGCGCCACAGCCAGTCCCGGAAATACATGACCACCGGTTCCACCTGCCATCACTAAAAGTCGTTTTGCTTTGCTCATTTAGGGCTCCTTACAAACGCCTGTGCTTTCTCCAGACGTGTTTCAAAATCGATACGTAATAAAATGGAGATGGCGACGGTCATAACTAGCAGACTGGACCCACCATAACTAATCAGCGGTAGTGTTAAACCTTTGGTCGGTAACATGCCCGATGCAGCGCCAACATTCACTAAGGCTTGAAAAGTAAACCAGATAGCGATTGAGCAGGCTAAATAGCCAGAAAAAAATTGTCCGGCTAATAAGGCTCGTTTACCAATCATCATTGCTCTAAATGCAACAAAGAAGACCATCAATAACACTAATACCACGCCAACATAACCCAGCTCTTCTGCTAGAACAGAGAAGATAAAGTCAGTATGAGCCTCGGGTAAATACTCGAGTTTTTGTACTGAGTTACCCAGCCCCTGCCCTAACACTTCACCACGGCCAAATGCCATTAGAGATTGCGTAAGTTGATAACCGCTGCCAAAGGGATCTTCCCATGGATTTAAAAATGAGGTCACTCGGCGCAGACGATAAGGTTCGAAATAGATCAAGCCAATAACGCCGGTAACGCAAAGGGCGATACCAATAATAAAGGGGGCTAATCTCGCACCCGCTAAAAAGAGCAGCGCCAGCGTTGTCACAACCAATACCACCACTGTGCCTAAGTCAGGTTGAAGTAGCAGTAATGAGGACATTAAAATCAAAATACACATCGGCTTAATAAAGCCAAGAAAACGAGTTTTTACCTCTTCAGCTTTTCGTACCAGATAACTGGAGACAAAGCAGAAAAGGGCAAATTTAGATAACTCTGCGGGTTGGATTTTCACAATTCCCAGATCTATCCAGCGAGATGCACCATTAACTGAACTTCCGGCAAACAACACTATGCCCAGCAGTGCCAACGCGCCTACCAATAAGATAAAATTATATTTTTCCCATACAGCCATGGGAATTCGCATCACTATTAAGGCCAAAATAAAAGCGACCACTATGTAGAGTGCATCACGTTTGGCGAAATAAAAAGGATCTTCGGTAAGTCGTTGACCAACAGGCATTGAAGCCGAGGTCACCATGATAAATCCGATCGCGGCTAAGCCAAAAGCCAGCCAAACTAATGTGCGATCATAGAGATAGGGACTTAACAAAGTGCCATCTTTATCGCCAATGACCCAACTTTTAAATCGGCTATATCCAAGCAGCGTCATGATCCAAGCTCCTTCGCCAGACGAGCAAACTCATCGCCACGTTGTTCAAAACTTTTAAACTGATCAAGACTGGCACAAGCTGGTGAAAGCAACACCATATCGCCCGCTTTCAATTGCTTAGCAAGTAATCTCATACTCTGTTCCATGGTTTCGGTTTGCTGTGCAATCTCAGGACGCAGCGCCGCCAGTTGCGCGCCATCGCGACCGAAACAGTAAATTTGGATATTATCTGCTGCGATATACTGTTTTAGCGCGGAGAAATCAGCCGATTTGCCATCACCACCCAGTAATAAAAATAAGGTTCCATCTACTTTTAGCCCCTGAAGCGCGGCTTCGGTGCTACCTACATTGGTCGCTTTGGAATCATTAATCCAACGCACACCCTGCTGCATATGTACCAACTGGAAGCGATGATCAAGACCAGAGTAATTTTTTAAGGCTTCAATGCTGGCCTCACGCGGAATATTGACTGCATCTGCGAGGGCTAATGCAGCCAGCGCATTGGCATAATTATGCTGTCCCGTTAAACGCATTTCATCCACGGCTAGCACGAATTTATGTTGAGCGGTTAACGCCCGATTTTGGCTATCAAAAGCGTAATCGCCTTGATCTATGCCAAAACTAATAGGTGGATTTTCGACGCTATCTATTGGCAGCGTTAGCGGATCTTGAGCGTTTACAATGCAATATTGCGCGTTTTGGTAGATCTTCAGCTTAGCATTACGATACTGCTTTAATCCTTCTGGATAACGATCCATATGATCTGCTGAGATATTTAAAACCGTCGCTGCGGCGGCATGCAAGCTCGCGGTTGTTTCTAACTGAAAGCTAGATAACTCCAATACATAGAGTTGATGATTAGCTTTCAGTAATGACAAGGCTGGAATACCAATATTGCCGCCAATACCTACTGATAAACCAGCGGCTTTGGCCATCTCACCTACCAGACAAGTCACGGTACTCTTACCGTTTGAGCCGGTGATAGCTATGATAGGCGCTTGCGCTTCACGGCAAAATAGTTCTATATCACCGACGATCTCAATACCCTGAGCAGCGGCAGCTTTCAGTTGAGGTGTTGATAATGCAATGCCCGGGCTAGCAACAATCAAATCGGCATCAGCAAGCCACTGGGTTTGATAGCTCCCCGTATGGCGAGGAACCTCAGCCGGTAATTTATCAATCCCAGGCGGGCTCGTTCGGGTATCTATCACTTGAGGAATGACCTGCTGCGATAGAAAAAAGTCAACGCAGGATAGGCCTGTTAGACCCAACCCGATAATAACGACTTTCTTACCCTGATAATCAGCCATGTTAACGTACCTTCAGTGTTGCTAATCCAATGAGAACTAACATTAACGAAATAATCCAAAAACGGACGATTACGCGAGGCTCTGGCCAGCCTTTCAATTCATAATGGTGATGAATAGGCGCCATACGGAAAATGCGCTGACCACGTAATTTAAAAGATCCGACCTGTAAAATAACCGAAAGCGTTTCAATTACAAAGACGCCGCCCATAATCACCAACAAGAACTCTTGGCGTAACAGAACTGCAATAGTTCCCAGAACACCACCTAAGGCTAATGAACCCACATCGCCCATAAAAACTTGTGCTGGATAGGTGTTAAACCATAAGAAACCGAGTCCGGCGCCCACAATAGCGGTACAGAAGATAACTAGTTCACCAGCATGGGGTAAGAAAGGGATCTTCAGATAGTTGGCAAAATTGATGTTACCCGTTGCCCATGCCACCAGTGCAAAACCAGCTGCAACAAATACCGTAGGCATGATCGCCAGACCATCAAGGCCATCCGTTAAGTTAACGGCGTTACTGGTTCCGACAATGACAAAATAGGTTAATAGAATATAGAGCATACCCAGTTGCGGCATCACATCTTTAAAGAAGGGAACAACTAATAGCGTTGCTGGTGTATCTTTACCGACGGCGTACATAGTAAAGGCCACGGCCAGTGCAATAACTGATTGCCAGAAGTATTTCCAGCGCGCAATCAGTCCTTTAGTATCTTTGCGAACCACTTTACGATAGTCATCGACAAAACCGACAATCCCATAACCAACTAGTACAAAGAGCACGCACCAGATATAAGGATTACTTAATCTGGCCCATAGCAGTACAGAGACGGCAATAGAAAATAGGATTAATAAGCCGCCCATGGTTGGCGTACCGCGTTTACTGAAATGTGATTCAGGTCCTTCGCTACGAACGACTTGCCCGATCTGCATTTTTTGCAAATAGGCGATCAGATGTGGCCCCATCCATAATGCGATCACTAACGCTGTCAGCAAACTGACGATGGCGCGAAACGTTAAATAGGAGAAAACGTTAAATACGGAAAATTGGTGCGATAGTAATTCGGCAAGCCAGACTAACATGAAAAACACTCCTTCAATGCATCTACGATCTCTTCCATCGCAGCACTGCGTGAACCTTTAATTAAAATAGAAACAACTTCATTTTGCTGAACAAGAGGAATTAATTGCGCTAATAAATCGGTCTTTAATGCAAAATGTTCACCACAACCGCTGCGTTGACTGATTTCACGGCTTAAATTACCGACACTCAATACTTTATCTAGCCCATATTGACGAGCTGCATCACCCACTTGTTGATGGCACTCAGCCGCGTATGAACCCAACTCACCGATATCACCAGCAACAAAAATACGATAACCCGGCATCTCAGAGAGCACGCGGATCGCCGCAATCATTGAGCCACTATTGGCATTATAGGTATCATCTAACACAATTTTGTTATCTGTCAGACGAACAGGGAATAGACGCCCCGGCACAGCTTTAGTGATCGCTAATCCTTGTTGAATATCGACCAGCGTTGCGCCGACTGAGAGTGCCAGCGCACTTGCCGCTAATGCATTCGCAATATTGTGCATACCTGGCAGTGGCAGAACGATATCAATATCACCGGCTGGAGTATGTAAGGTGAAATCGGTTGTCAGCTGTTTGACGCGGATATTCAGAGGATAAAAATCGGCTTGCTCTTGTGGTGTTAACGCATAACGCCAAATGGTCTGACGCGGATTTAAGTGCGCTTGCCAATTTGACTGATCATGGCTATCGAGGTTAATAATTGCCGTTCCTTCATCAGCGAGACCTTGGAAAATCTCCCCTTTGGCTTTTGCTACGCCCTGCGGTGAACCAAAACCTTCTAAGTGCGCAGAGAGTAAATTATTTACTAATGCACTTTCTGGTTTCACTAAATTGGTGGTGTAAGCGATTTCACCCTGATGATTAGCGCCCATCTCAATAACCGCATACTCATCTTCTGCGGTTAAACGTAACAGCGTCAGCGGAACACCAATATCATTATTGAGATTGCCCGCCGTATAGAGGGTTTTACCGCGCTGACTTAAAATAGCCGCAGTCATCTCTTTAACTGAGGTTTTACCTGCTGAGCCCGTCAAACCCACTACAAGTGCATGGCTCTGCTGACGTACCCACGCGGCTAATTGACCTAATGCTATCAAGGTATTTTGTACTAGGACTTGTGGGCAATTGAGGTTTAACTGACGCTCTACCAGCAATGCTTTAGCACCCGCTGTCACCATATCTTCGGCAAACTGATGAGCATCAAAACGCTCACCTTTCAATGCGATAAATAAACAATCTTCGGCAATCTCTCGGCTATTGGTGCTAACGCTGCGAACTATTAATGTTTCGCTCTCAATAGACTCATCCGCTAGCGCAACAATTTGGCCTTGAGTGATATCAGCAAGTTGTTTTAATGTTAAAGGGATCATGCCATCACCCCCAATAGTCGCGCTACCGTTAAGCGATCTGAATAATCGAGGCGACGATGACCGATAATTTGATAATCTTCATGACCTTTACCCGCGATAAGAATCACATCGTCCGCTTTTGCCTGCATGATCACGCTGGTAACTGCTTCGGCGCGTCCCGCAATCGCCATCACGCGGCTGCTATCCAATACACCCATCATGATGTCATCAATAATAGCGGCAGGCTCTTCGCTGCGTGGATTATCATCGGTGATCACAATACGATCAGCCCACTGTTCAGCCACGCAGCCCATCAATGATCTTTTACCTTTATCACGATCGCCACCGCAACCAAATAGACACCAGAGCTGGCCTTTGCAGTGTAGGCGAGCTGCCGCTAGTGCTTTTTCTAATGCATCTGGGGTATGAGCATAATCAACCACCACAGTCGCTTTGCCTGCGGCTGAAAAAACTTCCATACGTCCACACACAGGGGTTAATACCTGTGTTTTCGCCAGCAGCTCAGCTAATGGATAATCCAGCATTAACAAGGTCGCCATCGCTAATAGCAGGTTGCTAACATTGAAAGCCCCCATTAATGGACTCTCGATAGTGCCTTCACCCCAAGATGAATTAAAGTGAATTGAGGCACCTTTGTCATGATAATCAATATGGTCAGCTGATACCCATGGGCCTTGATGTGCGCTAGGGAGCTTATTTTCCATCGTTACAGCACAAGCGGCGGGTAATAGTGCTAGCCATTTCTGACCCACAATATCATCCGCATTAATAATTTGGGTTTTGGTTTTATGCGTAGAGAATAATTGCCATTTAGCCGCTTCATAATTGGCCATATCACCATGATAATCAAGGTGATCACGACTTAAATTAGTAAATACCGCGGCGTCGAAAGGCAGTGCCGCAACACGACCTTGTACTAGGCCATGGGAAGAGACTTCCATCGCGGTAAAAGTCGCGCCTTTTTGTTGCAATTGTTTTAATTCAAGTTGGATATCAACCGCTGAGCCCGTCGTGTTTTCACTCGGCGTAACCTGACCTAACAAGCCGTTGCCAACGGTTCCCATAACCGCACTGATTTCACCTAGCCCGTTAGCCCACTGCGCAATCAACTGAGCCGTAGTGGTTTTGCCATTAGTGCCAGTGACACCAATCAGTTTCATATTGGCGGCAGGATGCTGATAAAAATCACCCGCGAGCTGAGAGAGCTTACTATTTAAATCATGCAGATAAATAACAGGAACACCGTGGATATGGCGAATTTCACCCTCTTCCGCCTCGCCCTCGGCTTCCGCAATAATCGCAGAAACGCCTTGCGCAATCGCTTGAGGTATATAGTGCCGTCCATCAACTTGGTGGCCTTTAACAGCGATAAACAGATCACTTGCGGCAGCCTTACGACTGTCCAGCGTCATCTCACCTAACTTAATGCTAGGAGTGCTCACACCAAAGGGTGCAAGTAAATCACTCAGATCACGATCTACCACTTTTAGCCTCTTTTTCATTATTGTTATCGGTCGCCAAGGCATCAGGTTCAATATTCATTAAACGCAGTACGCCGCCCATAATGACGCCAAATATAGGAGCAGAAACAGCTCCCCCATAGTATTTACCTGCTTTGGGATCATTGATGACCACAATCAGTGCATAACGAGGATTACTGGCAGGAGCAAGACCCGCAGCATAAGCGATGTATTGATTGATGTATTTACCATCGGGTCCGACTTTTTTTGCCGTCCCTGTTTTAATCGCAATACGATAGCCTTTAATCGCAGCACGTGTTCCCCCGCCTCCCGGTAAAGCGACACTCTCCATCATATGAACAACGGTTTTCATGACTGGCTCGGGGAAAACACGAGTTCCCGGCACGGGAGGATCAACTTTCGTAATAGAGAGCGGACGATAGATACCAAAACTGCCAATAGTGGCATAGACACGCGCTAACTGTAATGGTGTTGCCATTAGCCCATATCCGAAAGAGAAGGTGGCCCGTTCAAAATCAGACCACCTAGTTTTATTGCGTGGAAAGAGGCCACTGCTTTCCCCGACTAACCCCAGATTAGTGGGTTTGCCTAACCCAAAGCGGGAGTAAACGTCCACCAGCTCTGTAGCAGGCATCGCTAACGCGAGTTTTGAAACCCCCACGTTACTCGACTTCTGTAAAATACCGGTTATCGATAACTCAGCATAACGCGCCACATCTTTAACTTCGTGGCCATTAAGCCGGTAGGGATAGGTATTTAATACGGTATTCTCTTTAACAATACCGTTATTTAATGCACTCATCACAACCATAGGTTTCACCGTTGAGCCTGGCTCAAACATATCGGTGATAGCTCGGTTACGCATGGTATCCATTGATGTGCCAGCTAAATTGTTAGGGTTATAGGATGGACTATTGGCCATCGCTAACACTTCACCAGTTTTTACATCAACTAAAATTGCAATCCCTGATTCTGCTTTATTCTCCTGAACCCCTTTGGTGAGCTCACGATAGACCAAAGATTGGATACGCTCATCGATACTCAATACGAGATTATGCGCGGCTTGGCTATCAGTGGAGGAGACATCCTCAATTACGCGACCTGCACGGTCTTTACGTACTGTACGCACACCTGATGAGCCTTTGAGCCAGCGATCAAAACTCTTTTCAACGCCTTCAATACCTTCACCATCAATATTGGTCACACCAATTAAGTGAGCAGTAACAGGTCCTGAAGGATAATAACGACGCGACTCTTTACGCAAATAGATGCCGGGTAACTTGAGTTTGCGAATATAGTCACCGATAGAGGGGTTAACTTGACGAGCAAGATAGACAAAGCGCCCTTTAGGATTGACTGACACTTTACTGATAATGTGCTCTAAAGGGATACCAAGTGCATCGGCTAAGGCTTTCCAACGCTCATCATTGACCACACCACCTTCATCAAAAATAATTTTAGGGTCTGCCCAAATCGCATTAACAGGCACACTCACTGCAAGCTGCCGCCCTTCCCTATCGCTGATCATACCGCGTGTGGTGATAACTTCTTCAACACGCAGCGAACGCATATCCCCTTCTTTTACTAATCGTTCAGGATTAATAATTTGTAGGTAAGCAACTCGGACTAATAATCCAGCTAAGGCAAGAAAAATACCGCCGCATAACAAGGTAAAACGCCAGCTGCTATAGCTGGCCTTCTCTTCTTGTTTTTTTTGCTTTACTGGTCGAGGCGATTTCATTAGAACCCTTAATAATTATTGGCTAACAACAACATTTTCCTGAGAAGGATCAACATGAACCATCTGTAATTTATCTGCTGACAAACGTTCAACGCGACTATGATTTGCCAACGCATTCTCTTCTAATATCAGGTTTCGCCACTCGATATCTAACATCTCTTTCTCTTCGTAGAGACGATCTTTTTCAGCTGTTAGTAATCGCGTTTCATGTGTTGTCGTTACCGTCGATACCGCACTAATAATAATTCCTGCGAGTAGAAACAGTGGGACAATTCCATAACTAAACAGATCTCGACCAATGATCCTTAATAGGCTGTGTCTCTCTGGTAGCATGACTACTCACTCACTCGTTCTGCAAAGCGCAAGACTGAACTGCGAGATCTTGGATTTTCACTCACTTCAGCTTCTGAGGGTTTCATTTTTCCCCAATCGCGTAAACTTGCCGAACCTAACGCTTTAATTTGCACTTCAGTCAGCGGAATACCCGGCGGAACGGAAGGCCCCTTACTCTTCTGACGAATAAAACGTTTAACAATACGATCTTCCAATGAATGGAAGCTAATCACCGATAAGCGACCCGTCGGTGCTAATACATCAACTGCGCCTTTAAGCGCTTGTTCGATCTCTTCCAACTCGCTATTGATATAGATACGTATCGCTTGGAAAGTTCGGGTAGCAGGATGTTTATGTTTCTCTTTAACTGGGCTCACTTGAGCAATTAATTCAGCTAATTGGCGAGTACGCGTCAAAGGTTCAGCGGCTGGATTGTGATTACGCTCAACAATAGCTTTAGCAATTCGCTTGGAGAAACGCTCTTCACCGAATGTTTTTAATACCCAAGCAATATCATCCGCTTCAGCATTCATTAACCATTGAGATGCAGATTGCCCCTTAGTCGGATCCATACGCATATCTAATGGCCCGTCACGCATAAAGGAAAATCCACGTTCAGCGTCATCCAATTGAGGTGATGACACGCCGAGATCTAATAAAACGCCATTAATTTTTCCGGTTAATCCCTCTTCTTCTACATATTCAGCCAAAGCCGAAAAAGGACCATGTTTAATACTAAAACGCGGATCATCAATAGCTTCAGCGGCTTTGATCGCCTCAGGATCACGATCTATGGCGATCAAGCGCCCTTCAGCGCCAAGATGAGAAAGAATAAGACGTGAATGACCACCACGACCAAATGTGCCGTCGATATAAATGCCGTTTGGATTGATCTTAAGTCCGTTTACGGCTTCGTCCAAAAGGACGGTAACATGATTAAATTGCTGTTCTGACATGGTTATAGTGACAAGTCCTGTAATCGGGCTGACAAAGGTTCATTCGCATTAAGCTCGGCGGAAATATCTTCCTGCACTTGTTTATACCAACGTTGCTCATCCCATAGTTCGAATTTATTTATTTGGCCAACCAACATGACCTCTTTGGTTAGCCCTGCGTGTTGACGCAATACATTGGCTAACAAAAGACGTCCTGCATTATCCATCTCACATTCACTCGCATGACCGAGCAATAATCGCTGAACACGTTTTTCCGCTGGATTCATGGTCGATAGGCGAGATAATTTCTCTTCAATAATTTCCCATTCAGGTAAAGTATAAAGAAGTAAGCAAGGCTGATGCAGATCGATAGTACAAACCATCTGCCCTTGACATTCATCCTTCAGCAAACCTCGATAACGAGTTGGGACAACTAAACGCCCTTTATTGTCGAGATTAACCTGCGTTGCGCCACGAAACATACTCAGCTGACCCCATTTTTGTTAATTATCACCCACTTTAACCCACAATTCACCACTTAAGCTATGAAGTTTACGAATGGTATGAAAACCTTGTCAAGCATCAAGCCTGATGTGTTCACTTAATTTACCGTCGAATTCAGATAGACAAGGATGAACATCATGCGATGAATATTGGCGAGAGTCACTTAACAACATGAAATTATTAGCAAATAAAATCATTAAGAGCATAACTACATACGCACATCTATAAAAAACACATAATAAAAACAAATAACAATATATGCTATCAATGTCTCATTTTTAGCCAAAATAATGTAAACGAATTTAATCTTTTAGCTACCCGAAATAACAATATAATAATTACGGGTAATTACACTTATCTACATCAAATAAAAAATATAATAATATCAATTACATAGATTAACACTTAATCCATTTCCATTTAATAAAAATAGAATATTTCCCACTATTAAAATCATAAAAAGATGAGCTCGTTTTATTATCTCTGATTTACAATCGCAGACTGAATAAAAAAAGTACAATTTATTAAGAATAATCTTAAAGTTTAAGTTAAGTGATTTTTTGAATTAAAAAAGCTTCTATTGCTAGAAGCTATATTTTAGAGCTAAACGTGAACTATATCACTGATTATTTTTATGTAAGCTAAGTAAAGTTGTTAACCGTATTAATTTTAATCTAAAACGGTAGTTTTTCGACCTAAACTTCCTTTACGACATAAATCACGGCGAATTTTAGTGATACCTGCTTCGGGTTTTTGTTTCTCATCTAAGCTAGCAAGCACCAACTCTAATATACGCTCAGCGATATCACGGTGACGTTGTGCCAAAGAGAGCACAGGACACTCGAGGAAGTCCAATAATTCACTATCACCAAAAGTAGCAATAACCATATGCTCAGGCAGGCGACCACTGCGTTTCAACACCACATCTAATACACCCTGCAATAGGGAAAATGAGGTGGTAAATAGCGCATCGGGCATTTCATTGCCTTTGTCTAACCAATTGGTAAAGGTCTGTGCCGCTGAATCTCGTTCATAACTATTAGCATACAGATAATTAACTTCTCTTGGTTCGCCTTCCCAGCCACGTCGGAAACCTTGTTCACGTAAAAAGCTGACAGATAGTTCAGGTAATGCACCTAAGTACAGTACCGATTTAGCTGGAAACTTACGTAATTCAGTAGAAATCACATAAGCATCTTCCTGGTCATCACCCACAACACTGATGAAGTGATCTTTTTCCAGCGCTCTATCTAAAGCAATAATCGGCAATGAGCGATTTGCCCAGCGTTGATAAAACGGGTGTTCAGGAGGTAATGCAGTCGATACGATAATGGCATCAACTTGACGCTGCAACAGGTGCTCAACACAACGGATCTCGTTATCAGGCTGATCCTCAGAACAGGCAATCAGTAACTGATAGCCGCGCTGACGTGCTTGACGCTCAAGATAATTGGCAATCCGCGTATAGCTGGTATTTTCCAGATCCGGGATCACCAAGCCAATAGAACGAGTTCTACCTGCGCGTAGTCCTGCTGCGACTGCATTCGGATGGTAATTGTGTTCTCTGACAACCGCCATCACTTTTTCCACAGTTTTATCGCTGACTCGATACTGCTTGGCCTTGCCGTTGATCACATAACTAGCCGTTGTGCGAGAAACGCCTGCTAAACGGGCTACTTCATCCAGTTTCACTTTAACCTCATTAAATCAGCTTACAAGCTCAGACGTATTCTGGGCTTTACATAGGTACATTTTACCCTTCAGCTACAAATTTTTCACCGCATAATTTTGTCACCGCGCGAAACACCGACAATTCCCGAGCGCGCAACTTCAACAACTTCAGCAACTCCACGCACAGATTCAATAAATGCATCGAGTTTATCGCTAGTTCCTGCAAGCTGAACGGTATAAAGCGTTGGTGATACATCGACGATTTGTCCGCGAAAAATATCAGAACAACGTTTGACTTCTTCACGACCGTAACCACTAGCTTGTAATTTTACCAGCATAATCTCACGTTCGATATGCGCTGACGCAGTGAGTTCGCTAACGCGTAAAACATCCACCAGCTTATGAAGTTGTTTTTCAATCTGCTCTAAAACCTTAGCATCACCTTTGGTTTGGATCGTCATACGTGACAAAGTGGGATCGTCGGTCGGTGCAACAGTCAAACTTTCAATATTATAACCACGTTGTGAAAACAGTCCGATAACACGGGACAGAGCCCCTGATTCGTTCTCCAGTAAAACGGATAAAATACGACGCATGATCAGGTCCTCTCTGTTTTGCTTAACCACATTTCATCCATAGCGCCACCGCGGATCTGCATTGGATAAACGTGTTCTGTTTCATCTATATTGACATCAACAAAAACCAATCGCTGATTTTCATTCACTTGAGCTAAGGCTTCAACTAATTTTGCTTCCAATTCATCAGGTGATTTAATGGAGATACCAACATGACCATAAGCTTCAGCCAATTTAACAAAATCAGGTAATGATTCCATATAAGACTGTGAGTGACGACCTTGATAAATCATATCTTGCCACTGTTTTACCATGCCAAGAAAGCCATTATTAAGATTGAGAATTAACACGGGTAAACCATATTGCAGCGCGGTAGATAACTCTTGGATATTCATCTGAATACTGCCATCACCAGTAACACAAATTACTGTGGCTTCAGGATGGGCTAATTTAACCCCTAAAGCCGCTGGCAGACCAAATCCCATGGTGCCCAAGCCACCTGAGTTAATCCAATGTCTTGGTTTATCAAATGGATAGTATAAGGCAGCAAACATTTGATGTTGCCCAACATCTGAAGTGACGTAGGCATTGCCCTGAGTTAAACGATAGATTGTTTGAATCGCTTGCTGCGGCTTTATTTTGGCGGTATTGGTCGGGAATTTCAGACATTCGCGGCTACGCCAAATCTCAATATCTTTCCACCATTCAGCGATAGCTTGCTTATCCTGCTTGGCTTCAAGCGGAGCCAACAAGCTAATCATCTGTTGTAGCGTGGTTTTTGCATCACCCACAATAGGGATATCCGCTGATACTGTTTTTGATATTGAAGTAGGATCTATATCAATATGAATCACAGTTGCATTGGGGCAATATTTTTCTAAATTATTGGTCGTACGATCATCAAATCGAACGCCGACGGCAAAAATAACATCAGAGCAATGCATGACCTTATTGGCTTCATAAGTCCCGTGCATACCCAACATTCCCACTGACAAATTGTGGGTAGCAGGAAATGCCCCTAACCCCATCAGCGTAGATACCACCGGAATGCGTAGTCCTTCAGCTAATGTCAGCAACTCTTCTGAGCAGTCTGAGTTAATCGCACCGCCCCCAACATAAAGTACCGGTTTATGAGCGGATAATAATTTTGATAATGCTTTTTTTATCTGCCCTTTATGGCCTTGAATAGTCGGATTATAAGAGCGTAGGCTAATATTATCTGGATAACGATAAGGGTGCTTTATAGCCGGATTAACAGTATCTTTCGGGAAATCGATAACGACTGGGCCGGGACGTCCACTCGCCGCAATAAAAAAGGCTTTTTTGATAGTTTCAGGTATATCTTCAGCTTTTTTGATTAAAAAACTGTGTTTCACAATAGGGCGCGATATACCCACCATGTCACACTCTTGGAAAGCATCGTTACCAATCAATGAAGTTGCTACCTGCCCTGACAAAATCACTAATGGAATAGAATCCATATAAGCGGTTGCAATCCCTGTAATAGCATTAGTTGCGCCTGGTCCCGAGGTGACTAATACCACGCCAACATCCCCCGTTGAACGGGCATAACCATCGGCCATATGCACAGCAGCTTGCTCATGACGAACTAATATATGCTCAACACCACCAACGGTATGTAGAGCGTCATATATATCAAGGACAGCGCCGCCCGGATAACCGAACACGTGCTTAACCCCTTGGTCTATCAATGATTTGATGACCATTTCGGCTCCTGACAACATCTCCATGCGTTTGCCTCCAACTTAATTTGCAAGTTAACAGAAGAATAGATTTCTTCTTTTTTTATTGGTTGATCAGCCGGACTCGCGTTCTCAGCCAAGCTCTACTAACATAACGTTCCCTTTTATCGCACGCAAATTCCATTTTGGGCGAAAAAGGTGCTATTTTTAAGATACTCTGCATTCGCCTGAAGCACTAAATCATTTAACTGATATTTATCGGCTTTCTAGATTAAATGACCGTTAATCGATTGAAAAACATCGCACACTGAAAACAAAAAACCAGACTCATTGGTCTGGTTTTTTCTATCTTAATCGCCGTACATCAACTCTATTTCAGATTGATAGCGCTGTGAAATGATTTTACGCCTCAATTTTAAGGTCGGTGTCAGCTCGCCTTTCTCCATTGAAAATTCAACAGGTAATAAGGTAAACCGTTTAACTCGATGGAAATTGGCAATGTTTTTCTGCATCTCTTTTAAGCGACCTTCAAACAAGGCGACAATGCGAGAATCTTTTAACAACTCAAGACGATCATAGTATTTTAGATTAATAGAGTGAGCATACTCTTCCAACGCATCAAAACAAGGTACGATCAGGGCAGAAACAAATTTTCGCGCATCAGCAATCACCGCAACATGTTCGATAAATTTATCTTGTCCTAATGTTCCTTCGATCATTTGTGGCGCTATATATTTACCATTCGATGTTTTCATCAAATCTTTTAAACGTTCGGTAATATATAAGTTACCCTGCTCATCAATTAAACCTGCATCACCGGTTTTTAACCAACCATCTTCAGTAAAGGTTTGAGCAGTATCTTCAGGCCGATTATAGTAGCCTTTCATTACCACTGGTCCCTTAACTTGGATCTCATTCTCTTCGCCGATGCGCACAGATACCCCACTTAGCGGAGTACCGATTGAGCCCAAACGATATTGGCTGTTTTCCCAGCAGGAGACGGTAGCGCAAGTTTCTGTCATACCGTAACCATATTTAATATTAATGCCGGCAGCCAAGAAAAAGCGAATAACTTCATCATCTAAACGCGCGCCTGCAGCAGGTAAAAAGCGGACTCGTCCACCCAATACATTGCGCAAATTAGTTAAAACAAAACGATCAGCGATTTTTAATTGCAGAGAACGCAATAAACCCAGTGATTTACCTTGTTGTTTTTTATCAACACTGTTCAATCCTTGATTTACCGCCCATTTAAATAGCCCTCTGCGCAAAAATGGTGCTTTAGCAACTTTATCTTGAATAGCGCGATAAACTTTCTCATAGAAGCGCGGAACGGCACACATAACGGTCGGTTTGATATCCGCCATCGCTTGGCGTACTGCGTTAGTATCCGTTAAATAGACATTCTGAGCACCTGTGTGCATCACATAGAAACTCCATGCGCGCTCAAAAACGTGAGAAAGTGGCAGGAAAGTCAAAGAAACATCTTTGTCGGTCAGTGTCAGTCGCTGATCATGAAAGTAGAGCTGCGCCGCCATATTATAGTAATCAAGCATCACACCTTTGGGCTCACCCGTAGTGCCAGAGGTATAAATGATGGTAAATAGGTCGGTCAGATTATGGGCCGCAATACGCTCATCAAGAATTGGTTGATACTGAGTTTGAGCCAGCTGAGCAAAATCCGTTAGATGAAAAATATGAGCTGATGACTCTATAGCCACTGATTCATCTAATACAATGATATATTCGAGATTAGGGCAAGATGCCTGTATAGATTTGGTGATTTGGTACTGCTCAGCATCACCAACAAACAAAATACGAATATTGGCATCATTAATAATATAAGCGGCTTGCTCCGAACTACTTGTCCCATAGAGCGGCACAGTCACTCCACGGAGTTGAAGAACCGCAAGATCGATCAATGACCAATTCATACTATTATGAGCAAAAAGACCAACATTCTCCTGACTATCGACATGAAGAGAAAGCAGAGCCAATGATAAAGCACGGGTCTTCTCGCCAACTTCGCCCCAAGTCAACTCTGTCTGTTGTCCTTGATTCCATTGACGAAACGCCGTTCTGCCCACAAATTCTGATTCTTTTATCCTACTCTGAAGTCTGTTGACTAAATGATAAGGATGCAGATTTTCTGTGATCAAATTATGTTCCCTGTAAAAAACAAGTGATTACCGTAACAAACCTGTAAATACAAAGTGTTAGTTAGATTAATCATAATTTCAGCTTACATGTGTTAGCTAATATATACGAAGTTTATCCACTAAATGTCAATCAGAGAAGTGATATTATATAAATATTTGTAAATTTGTCAGATATGCCAAAACTCATCACAGTATTACTGTAATGAGTTAGGCATAAACATTAAATTAATGATAAAAACGTAGAACAAATGAGTCAGGATTTACTCAGAAGAGAAATGATTATTAATCTCAGATAATTGGCCTAATTGATTCTTCATCCATTGATGACCTTTATCTCTTGTTGTGGACTCATGCCATATTAGATAACAAGGTCGCGTAACTTCCTTCCAAGGTAAATTAATCATACGTAAATTAAGTGTCGACGAATAATATTCAACTAACCATTTAGGTGCAATTGCCACTAAATAAGTTTGTGAGACAATATTAAGCACACTATTAAGATCAGTTCCTTGATAACTTACTGAATGCGACAATTCAGTATTTAAATAATAGGGTTTACTAAATGATCCGGCATTATCTATAGACATTATTGCATGCTTTTCATTTATAAGTTCATCTATTGTAATATTCTCACCAATACGAGGATGCTCATTAGAGACAGCGAGTACAAGTTCATCATTAAATAAAATTTTATGTTGATACTCAGCTTTCTCAAATTCATTATAACTAATAACAAATTCTGTTTCCTGATACTTCAATTGGTGCGCAATATTATCATCAAGATAAGAACGAATAACAATATCTATATTTGGTGCATTATTTTTAAAATTTTCAACTATATTAGCTGCAAGGCGAATATCAAAAGGACTACATATTGATAAATTGAATACTCTTTCACTTTGCAGAGGGTCGAATCCAGCCCCGGGTAACTCATTATGTACCAGTTGTAATGCTTGTCTGACTGGTCCAAAAAGCTGTTTAGCACGCGATGTAGGCTGAATTCCTCGGCCATAACGAACAAAAAGTTCATCATTAAACATGGTTTTCAAACGTGATACAGCATTACTGACTGCAGGCTGAGACATACCAAGGACCTGTGCTGCCCTAGTAACATTCTGCATCTGCATAACAACATCAAACACCGTTAATAAATTCAGATCAACATTACGAAGATGAATGTCACAGTGCTCTTTTTTTGTTGTTGAAACTGTATTGTAGTCAGTCATTTCTTACTCCACTAAATATATTTATCATTTTTAATGAATATTAAAATCACTCATCTGATAATCCTATCCTATAGGTTTCATCCGTGAATATATTCACCAAAACTTGCTTTTATAAATAAAACATTTACAAAATGAATTATTTTGCTTTCCCTGCATTGGTTAAAACGACGTTCTTTTGTTGTACCATCTATTAACTTAGGCTTACAGCACGATCAACTTCATAAAATATTAATATTCATCTTTTAAATTAATATAACCCAATCATAAAAATTACTTTTCATCACTGTTTTAATAATAAAACAAAGTATAGAAGAATTCATAATAAAATTATCTATTTCTTATGCTGTATTACGTACAATCAGATTTATTACAATAAATATAATTATTAGTTTAAATAACCTAAGCCCTAACAATACATGACTTCAGATACATGACCCTATATTATTATCAATAATAGTCGTTTTCTTTCACTTTTAAGCCAAATTAGCGTAAAAAAAACAGCCAATACATAACTTATGATTATGCATCTTCCTGTAACATTTTGTTAAAAGAATTTTATGCGCTTATGAAAAATAAATATAGATAAAAACATCACTAAAAATAGTGATATTGGCCATAATCACTAAGTTTAAGTTATATATCGATATACCTCACATTTAGCATAAAAACAGTGATTGACACTAAAGGCAAGATAACGTATCAATAAATAGAGAAACTATTTAAACCTAAATCGGAATGAGTCAGCTATGATGAAATTTATCAACCTACTAAGTCTACTACTACTCGCATCTCCTTTGCGCGGTACGCTTATGGGTGGGAAATGAGCTGAAATAATCTTCCACTAAATTAAGAAAACCCGCGCAAGCCGCGGGTTTTTTTATGCCTGCTGGCATCGGATCAAACATAACAACAATATGGCTATAAGGGATACAATATGAGCAACCAAGTTATTATCTTCGATACCACCTTACGTGACGGTGAGCAGGCATTGCAGGCGAGTTTGTCCGTAAAAGAGAAGTTACAAATCGCCTTCGCATTAGAACGTTTAGGCGTTGATATTATTGAAGCTGGCTTCCCTGTTTCATCACCGGGCGATTTTAAATCGGTACAAACCATAGCTCGTGAAATTAAAAATAGTCGTATCTGCGCATTAGCTCGCTGTGTTAAAAATGATATTGATGTAGCGGCAGAGTCGTTGAAAGTGGCTGAAGCTTTTCGTATCCACCTCTTTTTAGCTACCTCTAATTTGCATGTCGAACAGAAATTGAAAAAAACGTTTGATGATGCATTAGAAATGGCAATTAATTCTGTTAAGCATGCGCGTAGATTTACTGATGACGTCGAATTTTCTTGCGAAGATGCCGGAAGAACAGATATTGACAACTTATGTCGTATCGTAGAAGCCGCGATCACCGCAGGGGCAACAACGGTCAATATCCCAGATACCGTGGGTTATACTACCCCTTATGAATTCGGCAATATTATAAAAACCTTATACAACCGCGTTCCTAATATTGATAAAGCGATTATTTCTGTTCACTGCCATGATGATTTAGGTATGTCTGTTGCTAACTCTATTAGTGCAGTTGAAGCAGGCGCACGCCAAGTCGAAGGTACTATTAATGGCTTAGGTGAACGCGCAGGTAACTGTGCATTAGAAGAAGTGATCATGGCGATTAAATTGCGTGAACAGATGATGGGTGTGCATACCAATATTAATCATAAAGAGATTTATCGCACCAGTCAGTTAGTTAGCCAATTATGTAACACCCCAATTCCAGCTAATAAAGCCGTAGTAGGTAGCAATGCATTTGCTCACTCTTCAGGTATTCACCAAGATGGCGTATTAAAAAATCGCCAAACTTATGAAATTATGACCCCCTCCTCTATTGGGTTAAAAGAAGTACAATTAAACTTAACCTCGCGCTCAGGCCGTGCGGCTGTGAAACATCGTATGGAAGAGATGGGCTATAAAGAAGGTAAAGACTTTGTATTGGATAGTTTGTATGAGGCTTTCTTGCAATTGGCAGATAAAAAAGGTCAAGTGTTTGATTATGATTTAGAAGCATTAGCCTTCTTTGCTCAGCAACAAGATGAAGCCGACCATTTCACCATGGACTATTTCAGCACCCAATCAGGCTCAAGTATTGTAGCTACTGCGACGGTTAAAATGCGTTGTGGTGAGGTCGAAAAATCAGAAGCCGCCACCGGAAATGGTCCTGTTGATGCCGTCTATCAAGCCTTTGGTAAAATTACTGGCTATCCAATCAAGTTAGTTTCTTATCAATTATCTGCCAAAGGTCAAGGTGAGAACGCATTAGGTCAAGTGGATATCGTTGTCGAGTGCTATGGCCGCCGTTTCCACGGAATGGGCTTAGCCACTGATATCGTTGAGTCATCGGCAAAATCGATGGTTCATGTCTTAAACTCTATTTGGCGTTCAGAGCAAGTCGAAAAAGAAAAACAAAAAATTCACAACGAATCACAATAAAACTAAAGGAAGCCGTAAACCATGTCGAACAGTTATCATATCGCCGTATTGCCAGGTGACGGAATTGGGCCAGAAGTGATGGCTCAGGCTTATAAAGTACTGGAGGCAATTCGCCAGCGTTTTCAAATCACCTTGACGACCAGTGAGCATGATGTCGGTGGTATCGCCATCGACCGTCATGGACATCCATTACCGCCAGAGACTCTGAGCGGTTGTGAAAAAGCCGATGCCGTCTTATTTGGTTCTGTCGGTGGCCCTAAATGGGAGCACTTGGCGCCCGATGCGCAACCTGAACGCGGCGCACTCTTGCCTTTGCGTAAACATTTTAAGTTATTTAGTAATTTGCGCCCTGCACGTTTATATGCCGGATTAGAAGCATTTTGCCCTTTACGCGCTGATATCGCCGCACAAGGATTTGATATTCTCTGTGTGCGTGAATTAACGGGTGGTATTTACTTTGGTCAACCCAAGGGACGTAAAGGAGAAGGTGATAACGAATACGCATTTGATACTGAAATCTATCATCGTTATGAGATTGAGCGCATTGCACGTATCGCTTTTGAATCAGCTCGTAAACGTAAGAAAAAAGTGACTTCTATCGATAAATCGAATGTTTTACAAAGCTCGATTTTATGGCGCCAAGTGGTAACGGAAGTCGCTAAAGAGTATCCAGATATCGCGCTCAGCCATATGTATATTGATAACGCAGCGATGCAGATGATTAAAGCTCCATCGCAATTTGATGTAGTACTCTGTTCAAACCTGTTTGGCGATATTCTCTCTGATGAGTGCGCGATGATCACAGGCTCAATGGGTATGTTGCCTTCTGCCAGCTTAAATGAAAAGAATTTTGGTTTATATGAGCCTGCGGGCGGCTCTGCACCGGATATCGCGGGTAAAAACATTGCCAACCCTATTGCACAAATCTTATCTGCTGCTCTGCTGCTGCGCTTTAGTCTGAATTTAGATGATGCTGCAACAGCCATTGAAGCCGCCGTTAACAAAGCCTTAGAAGATGGCCACCGTACAGCGGATTTAGCGGCTCAAGGACAATCAGTCACAACTAGCGAAATGGGCGATATCATCGCGCGTTATATCGCAGAGGGAGTCTAAAATGGCGAAAACCTTATATCAGAAATTATATGATGCCCACCTTGTTCGCGAAGTCGAAAATGAAACACCGTTAATCTATATTGACCGCCATTTGGTCCATGAGGTGACTTCCCCACAAGCTTTTGATGGATTGAGAACTAAAAATCGTCCATTGCATCAACCAAGTAAAACCTTTGCCACTATGGATCACAATGTCTCCACACAAACTAAAGATATCAATGCTTGTGGTGATATGGCACGTATTCAGATGCAAGAGTTAATGAAAAATTGTAAAGAATTTGGCGTTCTCTTATATGATCTTAACCATGCCTATCAGGGAATTGTCCATGTAATGGGGCCTGAACAGGGGATCACCTTACCCGGCACAACTATCGTTTGTGGTGACTCACATACCGCAACTCATGGCGCTTTCGGCGCACTGGCATTCGGTATTGGGACTTCTGAAGTTGAGCACGTGATGGCTACTCAGACACTGAAACAAGCTCGTGCTAAAACCATGAAAATTGAAGTGGTGGGTAAAACCGCAGAAGGGATCACGGCAAAAGACATCGTTTTATCCGTGATTGGTAAAACAGGCAGTGCAGGTGGAACAGGCTATATCGTTGAATTCTGTGGTGAAGCCATTGAGAACTTAACCATGGAAGGCCGTATGACTGTGTGTAACATGGCCATTGAGCTCGGCGCTAAAGCGGGCCTTATCGCTCCTGATGAGACCACTTTTAACTATATGAAAGGTCGCCAGTTTGCCCCTAAAGGTGAACAATGGACGGAAGCCGTTGAGTATTGGCGCACACTGAAGTCAGATTCTGATGCTAAATTTGATGCGGTCGTCACCATACAAGCCAGTGAGATCGCGCCGCAAGTCACATGGGGTACTAACCCAGGACAAGTAATTGCTATCGATCAATTAATCCCAATGCCAGAATCATTTAGTGATCCTGTCGAAAGAGCCTCTGCGGAAAAAGCATTGAGTTATATGGGATTAAAAGCGGGTATCAAGTTGTCCGATGTGGCGATAGATAAGGTTTTTATTGGTTCATGCACCAACTCACGCATTGAAGATTTGCGCGCAGCCGCGGCCATCGCCAAAGGTAAAAAAGTGGCTTCTGGTGTTCAAGCTATCGTAGTGCCGGGATCTGGCCCAGTGAAAGCACAAGCCGAAGAAGAGGGATTAGATAAAATCTTTACCGAAGCCGGTTTTGAATGGCGTCTTCCTGGTTGTTCTATGTGTTTGGCGATGAATAATGACCGTCTGGAGCCCGGCGAGCGCTGTGCATCTACGAGTAATCGTAACTTTGAAGGTCGACAAGGCCGAGGTGGACGTACTCACTTGGTGAGCCCTGCAATGGCTGCTGCGGCGGCAATTCATGGCCATTTCGCCGATGTCCGCGATATTGACGCTCAATAAAGGAAATTGAAATGGAAAAATTGATCACTCATATCGGCTTAGTTGCGCCTTTGGATATCGCCAACGTAGATACTGATGCCATTATCCCTAAACAGTTTTTACAGAAAGTCACACGTACTGGATTTGGTAAACACCTGTTTAATGACTGGCGTTTTTTAGATGATGCGGGCGAACAGCCAAATCCCGATTTTGTACTCAACAAACCGGTATTTAAAGGCGCGAGTATTTTGCTGGCACGTGAAAATTTCGGCTGTGGCTCATCCCGTGAGCACGCGCCTTGGGCATTAACCGACTTTGGCTTTAGCGTAGTTATAGCGCCAAGTTTTGCTGATATCTTCTACGGCAATTCATTTAATAATCAACTGTTGCCAATTAAATTAAGCGATGCGCAAATTGATGAATTATTTGATTATGTTAGCAAAAATGAAGGATGCAAATTTACCGTTGATTTAATCACTCAAACAGTAATTGCGGGTGATAAGAGCTATGCTTTTGAAATTGATGGCTTTCGTCGTCACTGTATGATGAATGGGCTCGATAGCATCGGGTTAACCTTGCAACATCAAGATCAAATTAAAGCTTACGAGCAAAAAATCCCTGCTTTTATGCGTTAAATTGTCTAACACGCTGTTCTCGAGCAGCGTGTTCTCTTCTTATTTCCAGCATTAACTTCCTCATTACCGAATGACTTCCTGTTTTAACGCCTAACTTTACATTTTAGTTGTCACTAGTTTATTGCCTATATTCAGCCTAGGCTATTGCTAATTCATTTAAACCATCTGAATATATTGGTTAGCAACTAGGCAAAAAAAAGAGGAACATATTCTTAGCCCAAAAAGAAAAAGCCGATAATCGAGCTATCGGCTGGCAAAGTCACCATTACACTAAAATTAGGGGATAAGCCGGTAAAATAAGGCTTAACGAGCTACTTACTGATTAATATTATGCTCTTTTAATTATATTATTAACATTGATGAAAAAAATGCAGGAGTTCCTCTTTTATGTCTAGTTCGCGTCTGCAAACCCAATTTGTACGTCTCTGGCAACATTATCAGGGAAAAAATAGCGCAACGAATCTCCAATCGATCGCCAATATCCTATTTTGTTCTCGTCGCCATGTGAGAACCCTATTAAATAATATGCAGGCTAACGGTTGGATCGCTTGGGAAGCTGAATCGGGTCGCGGTAAACTCTCCACGCTGAAATTTCATCGTAATGGCCTAGAATTACAACAGGCACAGGCTGAGCGCCTACTGCAAGAGGAGAGCATTGAAAAACTCATTGCACTAGTGGGTGATAAAGATGCGATCCGTCAAATGGTGCTCTCTGAGCTCGAACGTAGCTATCGGCAAGGTAAGAGCCTGTTACGCATTATCTACTATCGCCCCTTTCCCAATTTATTACCAGGCTCTCCCCTTCGTCGTTCAGAAATTCATCTATTAAGTCAAATATTTAATGGCTTAATTCATATTAATGAAGAGAGTGGCGAAATTGAATCCGGCTTAGCGCATCATTGGCAAGCTATTAGCGACACCCATTGGCGCTTCTATTTGCGGCCCTCAGTCTATTTTCATCATGGTCGTGAATTACAAACTGAAGATATTATTTATTCATTATTACGATTAAAAGAGTTGTGGCCACTGTTTTCTCATATTGACCGCGTGGAATCGACATCACCTTATCTTATTGATATTTACCTTGATTCACCTGATAAACAATTTCTTTGGTTACTAGGCAGCCCGCACGCCGCCATCTTACCCCATGATTGGGAAACTATTCCCAAATTTGCCAATACACCGATTGGTACTGGCCCCTATTTAGTGGAAAAAAATAGCCAACAAAAACTCACTATTACCGCCTTTGATCGCTACTTTGGCTATCGTGCCTTATTGGATGAGGTGACCATTTGGGTCGTACCTGAATTATCAGAGCAGATGGTATGCACCACCTTAAAAATGGACGGTGACAATGGCAATAATGGTTCTTTAGAAAGTCGCATGGAAGAGGGGTGCTATTTTTTATTGATGGATCAGCGTTCGACGCTCTGCCAACGAGATGATGTACGCCAATGGCTATGCAGTTTTCTTACGCCAATCAATTTGTTGGCTCACTGCGAACCCTTCTATCAACGTCACTGGTCGCCCGCTTATGGGCTGCTTCTCCACTGGCACCATAGCCGAATGCTGACACAGCTGCCTAAACCCGATGATTTAACTGAGTTAACCGTGACCTTCTATCATCACCACCATGAATTTTGTGCTATCAGCCAAATTCTGCAAAGAGTGTTAAAAATGCAAGGCGTTACTTTGCATATTAACATTCTCGATTATGATGATTGGTTTAACGGTAAAGGTGAAAGCGATATATGGCTGGCAACTGCTAACTTTTTTAAGCCATTGGCATTTTCAGTTTTTGCTACTCTCTATGAAATGCCATTATTAAGACATTGCCTGAATACGTCTTTTGAAACAGAACTTGAGCTGTGGCGACAAAATGAATTGGATGTTGATAGCTGGTGCATGAGTTTGGTGGATTCTCATATGTTCCACCCTCTTTTACATCATTGGCTTGAATTACAAGGTCAAAGAACCTTACGCGGCGTTAAAATGAATACCTTCGGTTGGTTTGACTTTAAATCAGCTTGGTTTAAACCAATTGAAGATAATATACAAAAATAATAAAAGTTATAAACAGCCAAAGTTAGATGCAGTGACTTTATTCACTTTTTCTGTGGATATCTATGTTAACAACATCATAGCAATCAGGGTACAAGCTGTAGAGACTAACTATTTAACCCTGAGAGAAAAATAAAAAATAACATGCTATTTCATATAGATAAAATAAAAAATCAGCCTTTAATCACAAAAATAAGTCTTGAATAAATAGCACTAGGAGTTTAAGTGAGCAAAAAACAACCGATAAGGTATTTATCCACAGGATCTGTCTTTTCCTTATGCTATTAAGCTAATCTTCAGCTAAAAAACCGTTTCGTCAAGCCTGTAAATTCACACAGTGCTTTGCTATTTCTCTAGTTATCCCATAAACCTGTGGATAACCTAGTATAAGATCCTGTTCATTATCTTGGGATGAAAGTGCATAATAAAAATAAAGCAGTTCTGATCAAGGATAAAAAAGCTTGATTACCGTTAAAAATCAATAAATTATAAACTTATACATTCGGGTGATATAATGCTAATCATATTAGTAAAAACAGCGGTTAAATTTTAAACGATTATTATGGCATTTATTCCCCCAGCGCCCCCCCTTGATGAAAGTACCCTGATGGATCGTGCAGAAGCTTTAGCTGGCTATACGCTCGGCGAGCTGGCGATGCATGCAAACTATCCTATTCCGCCAGATCTTAAACGTGATAAAGGTTGGGTCGGTATGCTATTAGAGTATTTTCTCGGCGCTACCGCAGGCAGTAAAGCTGAGCAAGATTTTGCTGATATAGGTATAGAACTAAAAACAATCCCTATCGATCGCACAGGATTTCCCTTAGAAACTACCTTTGTTTGCGTAGCTCCTCTAACCGGAAATACGGGTATCACTTGGCAAACGAGTTATGTGCGTAAAAAGCTCTCTCGAGTCTTATGGCTACCGATTGAAGGTGAGCGACAAATCCCTTTAGCGGAACGACGTATTGCCAGCCCCTTGCTCTGGAGCCCCTCTCCTATTGAAGAACAGCTGTTAAAGCAAGATTGGGAAGAGTTGATGGATTTAATTGTGTTAGGAAAAGTCGAAACTATCACCGCGCGTCATGGGCAAGTACTGCAAATTCGACCCAAAGCGGCGAATAGCAAAGCATTAACCGAGGGGACAGGCGAGTTTGGCCAACCCATTATGACCTTGCCTCGGGGATTTTATTTGAAGAAGGATTTCACTGCACCACTATTGGCCCGTCATTTTAAAATCGACGCCTCACCGAACTGATTTAGCTATTGGATAGCGACTCTTTTGCGGCGGCGATAGCCTTTTCAATGGCGCTTCTGGCCTGAGGACTGTTTTTCCAACAAGTTGATCCTGTCAGCGCCGCACCTGAGGTTAAAATTTCATTGGCATCCGCTTGGCTCAGTTGCGCTAACGAACTAAATCCCATCTGTTCCAGCCGTGATACCACCTTTGGACCCACGCCTTTAACTGCCAATAAACACGCTTGTTCTTCTAGAGTAAATGCCATTGTATTCCCCTACTAAATATCATTATTACAGCCAATATAATAATAATATTCAATGAAAGATAGTGACAAAAAAAGCCACACAAATGTATGGCTCTATTAGCGAATTAATTAAATATTTCTCGCTCAATTAACGGTAAACAATACCGCCATCGGTCAGGATAGATTGACCGGTAATATAATCAGCATCATCGCTTGAGAGGAAGGAGACCAAAGCGGCCACATCTTCTGGCGTTTGAGCTCGACCCAATGCAATACCTTCAACATATTTTTTGTAGGTTTCACCTTTTGGTGCGCCAGTAATTTCTGAAAAACGCTCATCAATCTCAACCCACATATCGGTGCCAACAATTCCTGGGCAATATGAATTGACTGTGATGCCAGCGCTTGCATACTCTTTCGCCGCGGCTTGTGTCAGTGCACGTACAGCAAATTTAGTCGCAGAATAGACACCCAACAGCGCAAAACCGTCATGGCCAGCAATAGATGAAGCATTGATTACTTTACCTTTCTGCCCAAGCTGTTTGAATTTTTCAGTCGCCGCCTGAATACCCCACATCACGCCATCAACGTTGATTCTAAAGATGCGATCCATATCCTCTTGGCGCACTTCAGAGATCGCTTTAACTTGTGAGATACCCGCATTATTAATAATAACGTCAAAGCCACCTAAGGTTTTTTCAGCATGTTCAACCGCCGCAAAAACATCATCGCGTTGACTCACATCTGCTGCAAAGATAGATGCCTTACGACCTAATGCCTCAACTTCTTTGGCTACCGCGCCCAGCTTATCTTCTTTAAGATCAACCAGAGCAATATCGGCTCCTTCTTTCGCTAAACGCAGTGCGATCGCACGACCAATACCTTGTGCTGCGCCAGTAACTAAAATAACTTTACCGTTCAGTGCCATGATTATTCCCCTCGGGTATTTGCTGTAATTGATAACATTTCTCAAACAAATAATACCCTAGCAACAACAGACAAAAGTTACAAAGTAAATGAGATTGTCCTGATAAGAGATAGTTCGAGCTAAAAAAGCCAAATGAAATATTAGTAGGAAGAGATAAACCAATTAAAATCCCAATGTTAAATATATTTACACTATTTAACACTATAAAAATTATTTTAAAAGTTATTCAAAAAGTGCTATTAAGAGGATTTTAGGATTAGGAACAAGCAAAACGCAGAATAAAACAGCAATGAAGTGTAAGACCAAAGGCTATATCAACCTAATATAGCCTTTGGATATTATGAATGTTACTTTTTAGCCGCTTGAATATAAAGCATATCCAGTGCAACCGTTGCTGCCGCCAATGCTGTAATTTCAGATTGGTCATAAGAAGGCGCAACTTCAACGAGATCCATGCCAACGATATTTAGTGACTGCAAACCACGCAATAATTTCAACGCGCGATCCGTCGTTAATCCACCGACCACTGGCGTTCCAGTTCCTGGCGCAAAAGCAGGATCAAGGCAGTCAATATCAAAGGTCAGATAAACGGGCATATCACCGACGATCGTTTTTACTTGCTCAAGAATATCATCCACAGTGCGGTCGTTCACTTGTGCAGCATCTAGCACAGTAAAACCATTATCGCTATCATGTTCAGTTCTAATACCAATTTGAACTGAATGATTAGGATCGATCAATCCTTCATTTGGCGCATGATAGAACATAGTACCATGATCGAATTTGCAGCCATTACTATAAGTATCAGTATGGGCATCAAAATGAACTAAAGCCATTTTACCAAAATGCTTCGCATGGGCGCGTAATAACGGCAATGTAACGAAATGATCACCACCAAATGTGAGCATTTTTTTACCCGCTGTCAGCAGTTTCTCTGCGTGTGCCTGTAATTTATCACTCATATCCTGTGCATCGCCGAAAGCGAAAACCACATCACCGCAATCAACTACATTCAATCGATCAGTAAGTTTAAACTTCCATGGCCAGCGATTACCTTCCCACGCTAGGTTAGTTGACACTTGGCGGATTGCCCCGGGTCCATGACGGCTACCAGCTCGGCCTGAAGTGGCCATATCAAAAGGAACACCTGTGATCACCCATTCAGCATCAGAACTATAAGGCTGAAAATTTAACGGTAGACGCAAAAAACCAAATGCATTTGATACTAATGAGTTATCGAATTCATTACCTAATGTGCTGTTTATCATTATCTATCCTTTCGAAGCCCGTATCTTTTACAGGCTTAATTTGCTCTTAAATACCAAAGTGAGCGATAAGCTATAATGCAGCTATAGTCTCAATTATAAGATCTTAGCTGCACCACATTACCCATTATTTATATTATTCATCTTCTAAATAAGTATAGCCATACAACCCATTTTCGAACTCTTCAACAAAGCCTTTTTGCAACTCTTCGCTCAAGCCAGTGCCTTTCACTTGCTCAACAAAGCTCTCAAGCAGTGTTTCAGGCACCAGATTAACGTATCTCAACATATCAGCAACGGAATCGCCCTCTTCGCTTTGCAGATAGCGAGCAGAGCCTTTGCTATCAACCCAAACATCCAACGCAGCGGTATCGCCAAACAGGTTGTGCATATTACCCAAAATTTCCTGATAAGCGCCTATCATAAAGAAGCCCATCATGGGTGGTTTTTCAGGATCATAGGCTGGCATTGGCATAGTGGTTTCTATACCATCACCATCAACATAGTGGTCAATGATGCCATCAGAATCACAGGTAATATCTAATAGTACCGCACGGCGATCTAATGGCTTATCTAGCCCCTCAATCGGTAATACTGGGAAGACCTGATCGATACCCCATGCATCCGGCATTGATTGAAATAACGAGAAATTCACATAGAATTTATCTGCCATACGCTCTTGCAGCTCATCGATAATCGGACGGTGAGCACGATTGCTAGGATCAAGATCCTGCTGAATACGACGACAAATATTAAGATACAGTTCTTCAGCCCATGCGCGTTGGGTTAAATTTAATACGCCGTGCGCATACTGAGTATGGGCTTCTTGTAAGTCAAACTGGCTATCATGGAGCCATTCACGTAAAGAGCGGCTACCTCCTTGACTTTGCATCTCTTCCCAAGTTTCCCATAATGAGATCAGTGAACGAGGTGCATCTTCTTCCGGCGCTGAGGTTTTAGTAAATTCATTACGCTCTACCCCAATCACATTAGAGACTAATACCGTATGGTGAGCCGTCAAAGCACGACCCGACTCGGTGATCACAGTTGGATGCGGTAAATTATGCTCTTCACAGGCATCACCAATCGCCCAAATCACATTATTAGCATATTCATTTAAACCATAATTCACTGAGCAATCTGATTGTGAGCGAGTTCCCTCATAATCGACACCCAAACCACCGCCCACATCGAAACACTGGATATTGACACCCAGCTGATGCAGTTCGACATAAAAACGCGCCGCTTCACGAACGCCAGTGGCGATATCGCGAATATTGGCCATTTGAGAACCTAAATGGAAGTGTAGCAATTGCAGGCTATCTAAACGATTAGCCGCTTTTAGCATATCAACCAATTGCAGCACCTGAGTGGCCGCTAATCCAAATTTAGATTTTTCGCCACCACTTGCCTGCCATTTGCCTGAGCCCTGCGATGCGAGACGCGCACGGACACCCAGACGCGGGATCACATCTAAACTAGCTGCTTCTTTCAGTACCATGTCAATTTCTGACATTTTTTCGATAACCAGATACACTTTATGACCCAGTTTCTCACCAATCAAAGCTAGACGAATATATTCACGGTCTTTATATCCGTTACAGACGATCACGGTACAAGTACGTCCCGCATTCGCGAGCACTGCCATTAATTCAGCTTTAGAGCCTGCTTCTAGGCCTAATGGCTCCCCTGAATTAATCAGTGATTCAATAACACGGCGTTGTTGATTCACCTTGATTGGGTAGACCAAAAAATAGTCTCCCGTATAACCATAAGATTCACGAGCACGCTTAAAAGCGGCATTAATTGAACGTAAGCGATGCTGAAGGATCTGTGGAAAACAGAACAGGGCTGGCAAACGTAGTTGGTCTTCTTTTTGTGCGCGATAAACTAAATCGGCTAAATCAATTGATGAGTCGGGTTTATCAGGATTTGGGTAAACACAGACGTTTCCGCGTTCATTCACCTGATAGTAACCACCACCCCAATATGCGATGTTGTAAGTCTGGCGCATTTTTCGAGCGATATTATCATTCATAACAAACTCCTAATATGGAGGGGTGAGTGACGCTTTCTCCGTCATAGCAAATCATCAAATGTGATGGTGCCACGTCTTTTATGGTTGGGGAAACCGCTATTACTCGGGTTGACAAAGATGCTTAGCAAAACTAAACGAGGATAATACGAGCCGATACGATAAGGAGCATTACCTGCTCAATATTCGGTTCGTGTTTTTTGACTGGTAACTTCGCGAAGAAGTTGAAAGCGACAGGAAAACGAAAGCCACAATGTTGCCATTGAATGACTGTGGGATACTGTTATTCAGTAGATTATGGATCATTTCCCATTAACCCCCAAACATCATGTCGTATTCGACATTCCTGATAGAAAGCAGAAAAATTATTATTTCTGCGGTATGTAACGGTGAGAAGTGAAAACTCTCTCTTACGGGGGCAGTTTATACCTTTATTGGTTAAAAAATGCAAAATCTAATTAGTCCTAAGTGGCATATAATTCTTATTTTGAGTTATTCATGCTTAAGTTATGTGTCAATGTGTAAAAAAATCTGGAGTTATTAGCTAATTATTACTAGAATAGACGTCTAGAAGTTAAAACATCCATTTAAATTATCCAGAATCGGTAAGGTATGAAATCAAATGACCATACATCTTTTTACTTCTGAATCAGTATCAGAAGGGCATCCTGATAAAATAGCCGATCAAATTTCTGATGCGGTTCTTGATGCTATTCTGGAACAGGACCCTAAAGCGCGCGTAGCCTGCGAAACCTATGTTAAAACAGGTATGGTGATGGTCGGCGGTGAAATAACTACCAAAGCTTGGGTTGATATCGAAGAGATCACCCGTAAAACAATTCGTGATATCGGTTATACCAGTTCTGCAATGGGCTTTGATGCAGATTCCTGTGCGGTACTTAGCGCTATCGGTAAACAGTCACCGGATATCAACCAAGGTGTTGACCGTGAAGATCCTTTTGAACAAGGTGCTGGTGATCAGGGGATTATGTTTGGTTATGCCAGCAATGAAACTGATGTCTTAATGCCTGCGCCTATTACTTACGCACACCGTCTGGTCGAGCGCCAAGCTGAAGTGCGTAAAAAAGGTATTCTTCCTTGGTTACGCCCTGATGCAAAAAGTCAGATCACTTTCCAATATGAGAACAATAAGGTCATAGGTATTGATGCCGTTGTCCTGTCAACTCAACATTCAGAAGAGATTAGCCAGAAAGATCTGCATGAAGCCGTGATGGAAGAGATCATTAAACCGGTTCTGCCTACTGAGTGGCTATCTAAGACGACGAAATACTTTATCAATCCAACAGGCCGTTTTGTTATCGGCGGGCCTATGGGTGACTGTGGCTTAACGGGTCGTAAAATTATCGTTGATACCTACGGCGGTATGGCTCGTCATGGTGGCGGCGCATTCTCAGGTAAAGATCCTTCTAAAGTAGACCGTTCTGCGGCTTACGCTGCACGTTATGTAGCTAAAAATATCGTCGCTGCGGGTCTTGCTGATCGTTGTGAAATTCAAGTCTCTTACGCAATTGGTGTGGCTGAGCCAACCTCCATTATGGTAGAGACCTTTGGTACTGAGAAAGTCTCAACTGACCAACTGGTACTGTTAGTTCGTGAGTTCTTTGATTTGCGTCCTTATGGCCTAATCAAAATGTTAGATTTGATCCAACCTATCTATCAAGAAACCGCCTCTTATGGCCATTTCGGTCGTCCACAATTCCCATGGGAAAATACGGACAAAGCCGAAATATTGCGTGAAGCCGCGGGTTTAAAATAAGCTACAATTAAAAAATTATAACCATTTTAAGGGCGGTCATCTTGATCGCCCTTTTTTGTTTTAGAATAAAAAAATATCAAACTATTAAAATCACTGTGCTCTATGATTGATCTTCTGGAATAACCACATACCCGCTAACATGGCGATGGTGAAGATAATGCCCTGCCACTGTCCTGCTCCGGTTAATAAAATTGCCGGCCCCGGGCAAATCCCTGCTAATCCCCAACCAAGACCAAAGAGCAGCCCGCCAATAATTAGTTTTTTATCAATCATTTTATTGATTGGGATTTGCATGTCACAATGTAATAGACTGGTTTTACGTTTTTTAGCAAAAAAGAACGCTAAGCCACTAATCGACATGGCGACGGCCATAGTCACTAATAGTGAAGGGTCCCAATGGCCGCTAATATCTAAAAAGGCGAGAATTTTAGCCGGATCACTCATTCCAGCCCAAATAAGACCCAAACCAAATAGTAACCCCGATAAGAGTGCAGTAATCAGTTTCATTCTATAAGCTCCCTAAATTGAAGCGATTGATGATCGCCACAGTCGCAAATGCGGTGAGCATAAAAACCGCCACAGCAACAAAAGAGCGCTTGGATAATCTCGCCATGCCGCAAATCCCATGACCACTGGTACAACCGCTACCGAGTCGAGTGCCATAACCCACCAACAAACCCGCGATAATTAATATAGGTGTGCTCGCCGCAATGTCGATGGAGGGAATAAAAAATAGGTTTGAAAAAAGGAGAGGCGCAATCAGCATTCCGACCAGAAAAGCCAGCTTCCAGCCCATATCCGGCTGATTAGGTGTTAATAACCCACTGAGAATACCGCTAATACCTGCAATACGGCCATTAAAGAGGATCAATATAGCGACCGCCACGCCAATGATAACGCCCCCTCCTGCAGCAGAAAACGGCGTAAAATTAACCCAGTCAATAGTCATGATATATTCTCCGTTACGGGGCAATAAAGTTGATACAGAGTATTGAGTAATACGAATAATTTTTCGTCGGCGATCGCATAAAAAATACGTTTCCCTTCACGCCGAGTAATCACCAATCCTTCATTGCGCAATACGGTTAGTTGTTGGGATAAAGTAGGCTGTTGAATACCAAGTGATATCTCTAGATCACTGACGCAGGCTTCACCTTGTGTTAATTGACAGAGCAAAATTAATCTATCTGGGTTACCTAATGTTTTAAGTAGATTCGCCGTATCTCCCGCCGCTTTCTTCATTTCAGCAAGTAACGCAGGGTCAAGTTTAGCGTCCATTTTTCATCCTCTTAAACAGAGTTCATTAATATATATTTTTATAATATATCATTTTATATAATGATTAACAATTTGAACTTGAATCGTCAAAAAAGCTAAGCTATTCTGCCCTGATGAAAACCCTTAGAGTCCCGCTACAACTACAGATATCCGCGATGCGTTTACTCAGAGAGCATCTGTTAGTCGCCAATCAAAAATTAGAACAATCCTTTAAAGAGCCTACACTTAACTATCGCCAACGCGGTACTACGGCAGGCAGTGCCTATTTAATGGAATGGGAAATTCGTTTAAATTCCACCCTATTGATTGAGAATGGTGAACCCTTTTTGCAAGAGGTTATTCCCCATGAATTAGCGCATTTATTGGTCCATCGCTGCTTTGGGCGAAAAAATATCTCACCCCATGGCAAAGAGTGGAAATGGATGATGAGTGAAATTTTAGGTGTGACGCCTCAACGGACGCATCAGTTTTCGGTGGATTCGGTAAAAAGTGCCACATTTACTTATCAATGTGCTTGCTTACAACAGCATGAATTAACGCTAAGAAGGCATAACAAGGTACAGCGGGGGGAGAGTCAATATCGCTGCCAGAGATGTGGTGAAACATTGAATTTGGCAAACTCAAGTTCTGCGGCAGAGCATTAAATTAAGGCTCTACCGCAGAGGGGGGATGGGATCGCTCTTAAGCAAACTCCGTCATAACTTGTTTCGCAATTTCAAAGTAGATGATCAAACCCGTGCCATCAATTAGGGTTGCAATAAAGGGAGCTGAAACCACCGCAGGATCGATTTTCAAACGTTGTAACACCATAGGGATAATGGATGAAACAATCGCACTCCACACAGTGATAGCCACAATCGTCAGACTGACAACAATAGTCACTTCACTGCCAACACCAAGAACCCAAGCGCGGATCAATGCAGCTCCACCAATAGTTACAGCCACTAAAAATGAAGTTGAGACCTCTTTTTTCAGCACCGCTCCCAGATTACGTAAGCTCACTTCGCCTAGCGCCATCGCTCTGACTAAGGTTGAAGTAATCTGAGTTCCGCTATTTCCCCCCGTGCCTATCAATAGTGGGATAAAAAAGGCCAAGGAGATAGCCGCTTCGAGTTGCTCTTCAAAAGCTTTTAATACAGTTCCGGTATAGGCTTCTGCTACAAAAAGCATCAACAACCAACCTACACGCTTACGCCATAATGTCCAAGGGCTAGTATCTAAATAAGGCTCATCAAGGGGCATGCTCGCACCCTGTAATTGCGCATCTAAGGTGTTTTCATCTTCAATCAATTCAGAGATGTCTTGCGGACGTAATACCCCCATCAGCTTACCGAATTGTACAACGGGCACCATATCCATTCCGCTGTGATTAATCAGGTCACAGACTTCATGACGAGATTGATCCGGTGAGACTGAGAAATAGTTATGTCGCATAATATCAGATACAAATAGATCATCAGCGGCTGTCAATAATGATTTAACCGATAAAATACCATTTAAATAATTATCATGGTCGATAACAAATAAGTAAGTTGGGATTTGTTCCCCTTCAATCTTATTGATTAAATTACTTTTGACAGATGCAATAGTATCAGCAACTGAGGCTGATATAAAAGCTTGGCTCATATATCCGCTAACAATTGATTCATCTTTTTTGATTTGATTATTATCTTGGCGAGTAAATTTTTCGCCTTTTATAGCGGATGACCTAATTGTCATTGTTTCCGCTTTATTTTGAGAAGAGAATGTCATTTTCTTATACCCTATCACTGTTGTTAACTCAAACAGCACTCTAATTAATAGGGGCGAAACCAGATGAGAGAATGCGATGGCTATCTCTACGTCTCGGTTTTAGCACTATACAACGTATCCTGTATTACTACGGGAAGTTACATGGGGATATACCTTCGGTCGATATATCCTGTCCTAATCTTGGGCGTCTCTCGACGTCGTCAGATCAGCAACCTGTGTTTGTATAGGAGCCTCGCCTAACGAGATACTGCACTATTATATGCGGCGCGAATTATAACTAGCAGGAGATTAATTGCCATGTGGAATCGGCCTTATTCAGTGATTAAGGCGGTCTCGTTTAAGCTTTGTTTATGTTTGGTTTAAGAAAAAATGACAACAAGAAACCCTTTGTTAGCAATTGTAACTAGAGGTTAGATTTCTGATATTCCTCAATAATTTGGCTAGCCGTTTTTCCACTGAGTTGATAACAGATCCTTTGTTCTAATCGACGCGAACTTTCTGCTTCACCCAGTTTACGAAACTCTTCAAAATCGATATTTTCAAACATTAGCTGCTCAATCGAGAGATCGAATAATTGGCGTTGTTGCAGAGGAAGTGAGTTGCGCATTTGAGTAATAGAAGTTCTCAAAGTCACTTTATCACCACCTTGTAGCTTCATCGGGCGCGGCTGATAATTATCAACAAAAGGGAGAGTGAAGAGAATAAATAATAATAATATTTTCACCATATCTGCCCCACTGCAAAATAATATTGCGAATAGGTTAGCAGAATATAAAATATAAATCTGTAGCAGTTATTTAATATTAACAAAAATACCCTGTTGATAAGAACAGGGTATTAAATTTAGGCTAATAAATATGATACTAAACTATTAAACTAGGCGATTTCTGTATTACCTTGCAATTGACAACTACAAGCTAAAACATATCCCTCTTCAATTTCTTTAGCCGTTAAAGTCATAGTACTGGTCGTGGTATAGTCACCCGAAATAATCTTGGTTTTACAACTACCACAAACACCTGCGCGACAAGCTGCAAAGACAGGCACTTTATTCTGTTCTAAGGCCGCTAATAAAGTCACTCCCACGGGTACTTTAAAATCAGTTAATTTATGGCGAACTTTCAGTGTTAATAAAGCCTCGCTGGTTATGGCGTCTTCTTCACCCACTGAAAAACGCTCAAGGAAAATATCTTCTGCTTTAACACCCAAATCTGTTGCGAACTGTTTCACATTTTTCATATAGGGTGTTGGCCCACAAGTCATCACAACACGCGATTGAATATCAGGCACTAAAGCCGATAGTTTATCTTGTGTTAAACGACCTTCAGCCAAGCCACCATTATCAGGAAACTCTTCCATAACACACATTTGCAGCTGCTGAGGATATTTTTCTAATAAGTATTGCCACTCATTGGCAAAAATAACCTGCTGTTTTTCTCTAACATTGAACAGCACTTTGATATTGGCTTCGGGTCTATTTGCCAGCAGCCATCTGGCCATTGACATAATTGGAGTGACACCACAGCCTGCCGCTAACATCAAATAGTTGTTATTTTGAATATTGGCACAAGTGAACTCCCCTTGCGCTTCAGAGAACCAGAGATAATCACCCGGTTTCACTGATTGAGTCAGCCAGTTAGAACCTAAACCATTATCTAATCGTCTTACTGTGATTGTAATAAAAGGGCTCAAACCAGGCGAGGAAGAGAGAGTATAAGCGCGTAACACTTCATCGCTATTTTTAATGCTAACTAAAGCAAACTGACCTGGATTGTAAGTATAAAAATCGTGGTTAATCAAATTAATTGTCCAGACATCAGATGTTTCCTGATGAACCGAATGCACTTGCATACGGTTAGGACATAATGTGGTAGGCATTGTCATAAATGTCACTCCTGAACGGGGAGATTTGACTCTCCCCTATCTATCTTATGCTGGCAGGATCGTCGCCAGATCTTCTTCAACTGTAGTGATACCGCGCATACCAAATTTTTCATTCAGTACATTCAATAAGTTTTCAGTTAAGAAGGCCGGTGCGGTCGGGCCAGTGAAAATGTTCTGCACGCCGAGAGAAAGAAGTGTCAGTAAAATAACAATCGCTTTCTGTTCAAACCAAGATAAAATCAGCGTTAAAGGTAAATCATTGACGCCACAACCTAATTTTTCGGCTAAATTTACCGCTAGCATAATAGCGGAGTAAGCATCGTTGCACTGACCTACATCAAGTAGACGAGGTAAACCTTCGATAGTGCCGAAATCCAGTTTATTGAAACGATATTTACCACAAGCCAGTGTCATGATCAGGCAGTCTTTTGGTACAGCACGCGCGAAATCAGTATAGTAACTACGCTCATCACGGCTACCATCACAACCGCCCACTAAGAAGACGTGACGTAATTTGCCTTGTGCGACTAGGTCAATAACCGCATCAGAAGCACTTAATAAGGTTTTGCGACCAAAGCCCACGGTAATTTTGTGCTCAATTTCATCATACGGGAAGCCCGCCATAGATTGAGCTTGTTCGATCATGTCGGAGAAATCATCATGATCAAGATGTTTTACACCCGGCCAGCCGACAATACTGCGAGTCCAGATACGTGCTTTATATTCGCCCACATCAGGATCGATAATACAGTTGGATGTCATCAAAATTGGGCCAGGGAATCGAGCAAATTCAGTTTGTTGATTCTGCCAACCACTGCCATAGTTACCCACTAAATGAGCAAATTTTCTTAGCTCAGGATAACCATGAGCTGGTAACATTTCACCGTGCGTAAAGACATTAATACCTTTACCTTCAGTTTGTTCCAGCAACATTTTCAGATCTTTTAGATCATGACCTGAAATCAAAATACATTTACCCGCAACAGGACGCACATTAACTTCAGTTGGTGTTGGGTCACCAAATGCGTTTGTTTCGCCTGTATCTAACATTTCCATGATCTTGAAGTTCATCTGGCCGATAGCCATTGAACACTCTAATAATTCATTCATATCAGAAGGTAAGGTGCCAAGCCAAGCCATAATCTGATGTAACTGAGCATAAACATCATTATCGTATTGACCTAGGATATGTGCGTGCTCCATATAAGCCGCCGCACCTTTCAAACCATATAAACAGAGCATACGTAAGCCATGGATATCTTCACCCACACCTTGAATATCTCGATTAAGTGCAAACTGAGCAGCCTGCTGAAGGAGTGTCGGTATATCGTCACCATCAAGCTGCAGATCAGCCATTGGGTGATTAACAAGCGTCACACTGTCTAATGCTAAGCAACGTTTCTTTAATTGCTCGCGAAAATAAATAGCTTCTCGTGAATAACCGATAATACGTTCAGAATCGAAATTCACGTTGGTCAGAGTGGCAAAAAACGCTTTTGGTACAAAACTATCGACATCGTGGTCAATAATATTGAGTTCCCGCGCTCTTTCAGCCCAGGCGGATAATCCTTGCAGAACAGCGATTAACAAATCTTGTAAATCTGAAGTTTCTGCCGTTTTACCGCACATACCCTGTGCGTATGCACAGCCATTGCCGGCCGGTGTTTTCATTGTTTGTTCACATTGCACACAGTACATGTTGATAACCTCATAAGTTGCATTTCAGATACAACATTAGATTACCCCTTCTGTAGTAATTAAAAAGCAGTTTTCAGTGCGATTTGAGGTTTTGTTGATCTAGAACAAAGAAAAACGGCAATGAGAATTATTTACCCCTATCGACAGTAAATATCATTTCTTGATGAGTTTTAATCAATAGCTTTCACCTATGGCATTGACGGTCAATCATCAACAATACATATCAACTACTATTAATATGTAACTATTTCGAAATGATTAGTTATCTCTTGGTTCTATTTCCCAGCTATACGATAAATAGAGGTGCACGATGATCAAATTAAAAGATATTAAAAAAGACCTGCTCCCTAAAAAATCCTATCAGTTACTGATTGGGGGACAGTGGGTTGATAGCGTCTCTCAAAAAACAAATAGCAGTTATAATCCCGCCACAGGCGAACTGTTAACTGAATACCAAGAAGGCAGCGCTGAAGATGTTGATCTGGCTGTAGCCGCCGCACGAGAAGCCTTTAAGAGCTGGCGCCATACCTCACCCGCCGAAAGACAAAGCTTACTTCTCAAAATTGCCGATCGACTCGAACAAGAGCAAGAACGCATTGCAACTTTAGAAACATTAGATAATGGCAAGCCCTATAACGAATCCTCGACCATTGATTTACCTGCCGCAATTGACCATTTCCGCTATTTTGCTGGCGTTATTCGCGCTCACTCAGATGAAACCTCAATTATTGATGAGCACACTATTAGCCTCTCCATTCGCGAGCCTATAGGTGTGGTTGGGCAAATTATTCCATGGAACTTCCCACTATTGATGGCAGCATGGAAACTGGCTCCGGTTATTGCCGCGGGTGATACGGTAGTCATCAATCCCGCCAGCCTAACACCAATTAGCTTATTAGAGCTTGGTCGCATATTAAATGAGATACTTCCTGCTGGTGTCGTCAATATTGTTACAGGCCGCGGCTCTGTCGTAGGACAAGCCATATTAGATCATCAGGATATCGATAAACTCGCGTTCACAGGTTCTACTGAAATAGGCTATACAGTAGCAAAAGCCGCTGCGAAAAAATTAATCCCCGCAACGCTAGAATTAGGCGGAAAATCAGCCAATATCGTTTTCCCTGATGCCAATATGGAAAAAGCGGTAAAATATGCTGCTATCGCTATTTTGATGAATCAAGGACAAGCCTGCGAATCGGGTTCACGCTTATTTTTACATGAAGATATTTATGATCAATTCTTAGTTTCATTAAAAGCACACTTTGAATCTATTCGCGTTGGTGATCCTATGGCCAAAGAGACGCAAATGGGTAGCCAAATTAGTGAAAACCAACTGAATACTATCCTCAATTACGTTGATATCGCCAAAAAAGAGGGGGCAACTATTCTCACTGGTGGAAAACGTCTGACTGATAATGGACTAGACAAAGGTTTCTTTATGCAACCGACCATTATTACTGACGTTACCAATAATATGCAGGTTGCCGTAGAAGAGATTTTTGGCCCTGTATTATGTGTGATTAAATTTAAAGATGAGCAAGATGCAATTGATATGGCGAATGACTCCGAATATGGCTTAGGCGGCGGTGTTTGGACGCAAGATATTAACCGTGCTCTTCGCGTTGCCAGAGCCGTACGGACTGGCCGTATGTGGGTTAATACTTATCATGAGTTACCTGCCCATGCACCTTTTGGTGGATATAAAAAATCAGGATTAGGACGTGAAACACATAAAATGATGCTAGAAGCTTACTCTGAAGTGAAAAATATCATTATCAGTACTCGCGAATAACTCGACATAAATCATCAGCTAGCCATCGCCGAATATTTGGCGATGGCTAGCTTTCTTTATATATACATAACAAGCAATGCTATTCCCTTTCATATTAAGACATATTCAATCGGCTCTATTATTGTCCGATCTGCAACTCTTTTATTCAGCCAATTAAATCAACCAACGACAAAAATCATTCTATAAATGACGACATTTATAAAAAAATTAACTAATTGATACCCAAAACTAAATCACTTGGTATATTAGAGGTTATTGTCTGAATTTATGATACTGATTAAGAGGGTCGTAAAAATAATGTCAGAAAAACACTTAGTCAGTGAATCTGAAAGAAATCATCGCATCGGTATACTTAAGCGATTAAAAGAGAAAGATAAAACCCCGTTAATTATACTTATCTTAGCGGCGATTATTGGCTCACTAGCGGGATTAGTCGGTGTCTTATTTGAGCTGGGTACAACCTGGATATCAAACCTGCGTGTCGAATCAGTTAATCACTATTTCAGCGACAAGTGGCTGCTAATACCCGTTATGTTTATGGCTTCGGCAATATTAGCAATGGTCGGCTATTATCTGGTAATGCGATTTTCACCTGAATCAGGCGGCTCTGGAATACCTGAAATAGAAGGAGCATTACAAGATCTGCGTCCTGTTCGCTGGTGGCGAGTCATCCCCGTTAAATTTGTTGCCGGATTAGGCGCATTAGGCTCAGGCATGGTGTTGGGTCGTGAAGGACCTACAGTACAGTTAGGTGCCAATATCAGCCAAATGATCAATGATATATTTCGAATCAAAGATAAAGATTCACGCCATACTCTATTAGCGGCAGGGGCTGCCGCGGGTTTATCTGCCGCATTTAATGCGCCATTGGCAGGTATTTTATTTATTATCGAAGAGATGAGACCCCAGTTTAAATATAGCCTGATCTCAATTAAAGCGGTTATTATCGGTGCAGTCACCGCGACTATCGTATTTAGACTTATTAATGGTGAAGCTGCGATCCTCAATATTGGTCAATTTTCTTATGCCCCAATGAATACATTATGGCTCTATTTATTACTGGGTTTGCTATTCGGTCTATTGGGTGTCGGTTTTAATAAATTACTTTTATATCTTCAAGATAAATTCTTACAATTTTATCAAGGTAAAATATCACGCTTTGTTTTAATGGGCGGTCTGGTAGGCGGCAGCTGTGGTGTGATTGGTCTATTTATGCCAGGAATTGTCGGCGGTGGATTTAATGTGATCCATCAATTTAGTGCAGGGGCTTTTACTTTTGCCATGATCCTCGCCATCTTTGCCCTCAGATTTCTAACCTCCACCATCAGCTTTAGTTCAGGAGCACCGGGCGGTATATTTTCACCACTCTTAGCACTAGGCACTCTATTTGGTGCAGCTTTTGGTTATGCCGCTATGGTGTTATTTCCAGAGTATAAAATCGAAATAGGAACCTTCGCCATTGCAGGTATGGGAGCGCTATTTGCCTCTACCGTAAGAGCACCATTAACCGGTATTATTTTAGTGCTAGAGATGACGGATAATTATCATCTCATCCTACCGATGATTATTACTTGTCTTGGGGCAACTATGTTAGCGCAAGCCTTGGGTGGTAGGCCTCTTTATACGGTGTTATTAGAGCGAAAATTAAAGCAAGAGGCTGCAAATCCTCCCTCAGTGACATAAGCAACCTTATTTAAAGAGAGTCTCGCTGACCATCATATCAATCGAGACTCTCCTCTTAGATTATTTTAATTGTGTAAGTAAACTCTTATTTTTATCACCTAATATATTGATTTCAGATGATTTAATAGAAATTCTATTATTCTAGCTATATAACCTAATTAAATTAGGCTCTTTTTTTCGCTATTATGGTTGCGAAGTTCAATTTAATCCTATTACCCTGCGCATCTATTTTATGTAGATGACCCGGATTTTCATTATATTTTATGATTTCCCAATCCTGATAATAAGATTTTAATTCATCAGGTTTAAGGAAACAGTTAAAAGGTAATTGATCATAAGGCATATTTTCAGTTTCGACAGGGCAAACAATTAAGTTAATCCCATCAACATTAGTTTGCTGCTGCATATTCTTAACAATACCGGCAATATTTTCTCTTTTCAGGAACATTAGCACCACTGTTGAGATAATTAAATCATAATGCTCAGTGATTTGACGACTATTAATATCATAAATTGCCGTTTTTATATTATCAATGCCAGCATCTTTCTTTACCGATTCGATAGCGTCAATATGCTGTTGATTAATATCGACCGCAGTCACATCATAACCTTGTTGCGCCAGAAAAAAGGAATTTCGTCCGCGTCCTGAGCCTAAATCCAATACTGAACAAGGATGAATAATCTGCTCATCCGCCATAAATCTCACTTCAGAATGGGGAGCAGAGAGGCCATATTGTTTATAAAATTTTAACTCTGGCTGACATAAAAACGACAGTTGACACTTAACATCATCAGTCGTTGTGGCGATCCTATGCCATACTTGCGGCTCTAAAATAGGTGGTTGATTATTGATATCAAAATGAAAAAGTTGCTCGCTGCCATCTTCTGCAAACAGAATAAAATCTAGACCGCCCTGAATAATTTGCAGCTGAGCGTATGTGCCCTCTTGCGTATTATGTCGCTCTTTGAACATTAATGGGATACTCTCTTTATCCCAAACAGGCATCGTCTTATAACAAACTAAATCACTCATATCACCACCATTAAGTTGCATTTTAAATACATCTTATAACCTTTTAAACTTTACTGCAAAGCTTAATCTACGGAAATTTATCAGGCATAAAAAGATAAACCTCCCATTTGACTGGAAGGTTTAACAATAATATCAATAATGAATTAGTAGCTAAGCTGTTCCTCACTTAATCCTAAGAATTCAAAAGGTTTACTCTCTTTATATTGAGCCGTTGCATCACCAGAGAAAATATTACTCTGCTCTTCACCGAGATCTAATTTTTTCACTTTTCCACTTTCCGCAGAAAAATCAATTTTCTTCAAGTCGGTCCAAAAAATATTTGGCGTCAGTGCTGATTCAAAAAAATAGAGCTGACGTTTATGATCGACCAAAGTACGCCAACGCGTGGACGATATCTCAGGTGAATCAGTAGTCGCTAAACCATAGGGAACAGAAACATTACGGATCACACTAAATACACTGGCAACGGCTTTATTTGGTGTGGTATTTTGCGGAATAGCATTAATATAGAAGCTGGCTCTAGCAAAACGGTCTGCGGAGCGATTAGTACCGGGTAACATCACAGTGCCACCCACCATTTTCCAATACTCTTCCATCGCTAACTGTTTTTCATAAATAGGCGAGTTAGTCATCACTTGATATTTTTTGCTATGATGAATAACCTGCTTGCCATCGATATATTCAATGATAGCACTATCACCGCTCGCATCGGAGATTGCCAAATGTAAGGTAGCTAGACGATTTTGTCCCGGTACATTATCAGTTACCACACTGAGAGGTGCTTTTTGTAACGCATCAACAGCTTCGGTCACAGTAGCAAAATTATCCAAAATATATTGCGCCCAAACTGAAATTGATATGGCGGACTTATCATTTTTAGCCGTCGGATATTCAGATTCAGCTAACCATAGTAAGTTAGCGACTAACCCTTTTTCATTCACACCATCTGTAGTCGAAATATCATAACCGGAAGCAATAACACTACCGTATTTAGATTTCCACTTTACTGAGTTCTCACCAGCAACGCCATCTCGGCTCATGTCCCGTGGAAATACCCACAGATTAGTACCAATATCATATTTCCAATCCATCGTTCTGGTGGTCATCGTCTGTTGGTTTTCACCAAGGTAAACAATTCGTGTACAAGCTTGGCTGATGACGGCTGTTAAGGATGTTACAGCTAACGTCAAAGCGACAACACCCGTTTTTCTTAATAGGGACATAGCATCTCCTGATTTTATTAGTTGAAATAAAAGTAATACTTTTATTTATTGGCTATAATTCATACTCAACATTCTATCTATTGATAATTTAAGTGTAACCGAAAGTTATTAAGCTTCAATAATATAACAACTTAGGATAAGCTAAATTTTAATAAATCAAAATTGACGATTGATACGCCTATTATGGAATTAATCGCTATTTTATTGAGAGAAAAGTTGTCGTAGCAAAGAGGCTTTCTCTTGTTGATCGGGTATCGCCAATATATCTTGATAAAAACTCATAGTCATATTACAGATATCGGCAGCTTGGTTTTTAGCACTGTTGAGATCATTCAATAATTCAATTTTATCGCCATATTGTTGCTGTAGCTGGCTATGCACTTTTTTCAGTAATTCGGTGACTTCAAATTCAGATAATTCATACTGCATTTGCGAATCTTCGCTCGAAATAAGCAATTTATCGATAGCATCAAGCTGTTTGATTAAAATATCCTGACTCTCTTGCGGTGAAACGATTAGCGTTGAATCTCTAAGATGTGGAAAAAGATTATTAAAACAGCTGCGACCTGAGGGATCTTCTTTTAATAGCGCGGCTAAATAGTTATTCACACTGTTGGCAAAATGGATCACCGCCTTATCAGAGGCATAAGGCATTCTTTCGCCCACCACTTTCATCACGCTACCCACGACTTTATCAAAAAGCTGACGGCGTTCGCTTTCACCCACACTGGTATATTGAGCCATTAACTGCTCTAGATTTTGATAGGTTTCCGGACTGATTTTTTTAATTGTACTAATAATCGGAAGTTGCTGTTCTAGATCCGACATATGTCCTTGTGGTGATTTGTTATTCGCTAAAAAATAGAGTCCAATTGCGAATATAACAAGCATGATTATAACGTATAGTGCGCTTTTTCTTGGGCTGTTCATTTTGAATAAATTATCCTTTATATTTATTTAAAATTGAGTATAGGCTATCAATTGTCTTATCTAATGACTAGACGATAAGAATATATTAAATGATACGTGGGATAATAAACAGAATGCAAGAGTATTTAGCTTGAGAAAAAGAAAAACCCCATCAATAATTTTATTAATAGGGTTTGATTAGATAGATAATAATATACTAGCTAAAGAGGTAAAATTATTTTACCTGAACACCTTCAACAGAGATGGTTAATTCAACTTCTTGTGATTTAGGACCTAAATCAGATTTCACACCGAAATCTTTCATTTTGAAATTACCTGTTGCTTCAAAACCAGCACGGTAACCACCCCATGGATCTTTACCTTCACCCATTAATTTAGCGTCTAAAGTAATAGGTTTAGTTACACCATTAAAAGTGAAATCACCCGTGATTAGATATTTTTCACCCAGTTTTTTCACTTCTGTTGAGACAAATTTAGCTTCTGGGAATTTTGCCGCATTTAAAAAGTCTGCACTACGTAGGTGCTTATCACGTTCTGCGTGATTAGTATCAACGCTGCCTGTCTTGATTACGACTTCAACTTTATCTTTTGATGGGTCTTTAGCGTCATAAGTGAAGCTACCATCAAAATCTTTAAAAGTTCCATACACCCAGCTATATCCAAGATGTTGAACACGGAATTCGATAAAGGCATGTTGCCCTTCTTTATCAAATTTATAAGTCTCAGCCAATGCAGAACCCGCTGTTAATAATAGTGCACCCGTCGCAAGGCCAAGAGCCGTTTTCTTCAACATATTTATCTCCACGTTTTATCGATTAGGATTTAATACCTAATATCCGTTTTAAAGTAACATCACGATCAAATAAATGATGTTTAAAAGCAGCAAGTGCATGTAATACTGAAAGTAGTACAACTGCCCATGCTAAATAAAGATGAACTGTTCCCGCTGTATCTGCTTGACTCGCCTGACCTGTAAAAATTGCCGGAACATTAAACCAACCAAATACATTAATAGGTTGGCCATCAGCGGTTGAGATTAAATAACCACTAATCAGAATACTAAATAACACTACATAAATAAGTAGTTGAACGATAGCAGAACTTATTTTAGTCAGTTTGCCATAGCTCGATAATGGCTTAGGTGGCGGTGAAATAAAGCGCCAAATCACCCGGAATATCATCAAAATAAATAATAAAATTCCTATTCCTTTATGAATTTCCGGTGCTTGATGATACCAACTATCATAGTATCCCAATGTGACCATCCATAATCCTAATGCGAACATACCATAAACAGTAATCGCCACTAACCAATGTATTAAAAGTGAAATATGACTATACTCAGTGGAGGTGTTTTTCCATTGCATATAAAAAACCTTATTTATTATTTAACAGACTATTTATAGTAATAATTAATTTGCATTAATAAGTGATTTTAAGCTATGACAATAATAGAAGTATTTTTTATAAGTTCCTATAGCTATCTTAAACAAATAATTTGCTTAAGATATTCAAATTACATCAACCTTGATGGAAATATATTCGATTGGATAAATGTCAATAGCTGAAAGTAAATTAGATTAAATGTAGCTGCTTTTTTGTCAAATTTCAAACATACAAAATAATATTTAGTTATATAGTGATAGTTTTAATTATATCCAATACTTAATTAGTATATGCATAGTGAAATCGAATCTAACGACTTTTCAATAAAAACATTCATAAATAGATTTACGGCTAACGCTCAATAGCTCAAGTTGTATTATTTTAATTCACCTGCTCGAGCATCAAAATTATTTTTTGCTCAAGATGCGGTTTTTACACACTAAATCAGTCTATAAAAACCGCATTATCATTATAATGACTCATCCCAAGGATCATCGGTCAGAACCTGTCCTTTTGGGGTATTAAGTATAACTTTGTCATTTTTAAACCATTCAGATAGTGAGAATCCACCTTTTGGGGTCTCTACTTTGACATCAATAAGGCAAAGTGAAGTATTGGCTTTGATGGCAAATGGTGCAAAGTCAGTTTTCTCTTGGCGTTTTGGGCAGCGGATCACCACATCAAGATCACAATCTGAATACATTGATTGAATATCGGTCGCTAAAGAGTAAGCACAACTTCCCGTTACTCCCCATTTCCATGGCCATTTTTCTTGTGCGATCAATAACAGCACCTGAACTGGCGGCAACGCGATAAACATCGAACGTTGCAACTCGATAGGGTTAGAAACAAGGGACTCAACATTCATCATATGAGTGATAGCGGACTTATCAATCCACACTGATACACGTTGGCTACGCTTAATACCACGAATACCCACGGCAATTTTGCCATCGCTCGATCTTTCACGGCGAACAATCAAAGGTAGTTTTCGATTCCACTGCGTCTCGACCCAGTCTGGTAAGGGTTGTTGTGAACTAATCTCACTTATGTCATTAATCCAAACGAAATCATGGGGATTGAGTAGCATTTTCTTTCCTTATTACCATACCGATGACGAATATTTCACCATATTCATATTAATTATATTATACATTATGCACTCTTTCATCCCTAAACAACACAGAGCATGAGGATTAAAAAACCTTATCCCAGATAAGGGAATTTAATTAAATAATATTATTCTTATGACTATTTTTAATTTCTTAGAATTAATATTCTCTTTATTGCTATTTATTTAATTCATGACTTGCTGACTATTTAAAATCTATTAATGAATGCTTTATTTAGGGCGATTTACCTTAATTAACTCTCAATAAATCACCCATTTTATTTACCAAGGCAGAGGCGCTAACTCATTATTAGCATGTTCTCCATAATAGAGTGATGGCAAGAAACGTGATAAATAGGTAAATTCATTATAACAATGACGCATTAAACCAAGCCCAATAGCATCGGGTAATTCAGTCGCAGGATCAGCTAAGGAGCCGCCCAGCAAAAAACGACTTCTTAATACACAACCAAATTCAGTGTCACGTGCTAAATGCATCATTTTACCGTCTATGGGGTAGCCATTTTCATCTAGAATAATATTATCACCAAAACCAATGGAAGCGCAGACGGCGGCTGAGATCTGCTGTTTCTCCATCGCTAAAGCCAATTTATCTGCATCAAAAAAATCCGCTGCGGTTTGGAATTTTAGTTTCGCTGCAACGGGTGGAATGTCCTCACCTAAAGATTCAACGGCGTGAATACTGGCTCCCACATAACTTTTACCTTTAACCCACTTATCATCCCAGCCACGATGCTCGACATGATCATGGGGGTGCCACCAGCGAATATGTTGTGTGGTTTCAAAAAAAGTAAACCACCACTCCAACATTCGCCCCTTACAACCTTGTAAATCGGTTCTAACAGCAACAGTAAGTAGCCCATTTTCATCGCGCTCAAGGCCAAACTCTAGCTTTAATGGTGCAGGTAAAAGTAATTGATTGATATCTTCCACAGCCCATGATTTATTTGTCATTTTCATATTAACCCCATTAAGGAAACGATATTTGTTTCCTATATAAATCTAGTGTAAGATAAAATAAAGTCAACAAAATAAAATAGAGATCGCAATTTATGTCAAATACCTTAACCACTAACGATACCTATCCTGCGAAACCTTCTTCACGCGGCAGGCCTTCAATGCCAGAAGAGGAATTGCTGGATAAAATTAGGCAAGCGACTATTCAACTATTAATAAATAATGGATATCATGCGACGACCATTGATAATGTTGCTAAACAGGCAGGAATGGCCAAAAAGACCATTTATCGTTTTGTGGATAACAGAGAGGCTCTTATTGAGCTGGTTGTATTAGGCTGGACAGATAGTTTTGTTCCCTTATTTCAAAAAGATGTCGATAATTCAGCGCATTTTTTTGAGTCGTTGGCCTTTAATTTAACGCAGATTTGCCACAAGGTACTATCCCTTGAAGCAGTGGGTATTTTTCGTTTACTGCAAACCGATTTTGCAGGAAAAGAGGCTCTATTGGCGCAATACCAAAAGCAAGGTATCGAGCGAAGTCGTGGATTATTGGCTGATTGGCTAATAAAACAGGCTGAACGCCAGATTATTACACAGCAGGATTTTATCTCATTGAGTGATATGATTTTATCGATGACCATAGCCGAACCTTTGCGACAGATGTCACTCGGGCTCGTCCCCCCACTGCCAGAGACGGATTTAACTCACAGAATCGATAGTGTCGTCCAATTGTGTAAACAGCTGTTAAATCCTACAACAGCTAATTAATTACATAAAAAAGCCGGTAAACTCGTTACCGGCAAAGATAGAACACAGATTTAAAACTCACTTCACTTAATTACCAGCTTAGGCTTAACTTATATTTTACAGCTATTTACGATGTTTATCGGCATAAACAGCACTATTGACCCAGTTATGATCTTTCTCCCAAGTAAATAGCCATTTGCGCGTCGGTCCTGCCATCACATTAAGATAATAGTTATCATAGCCTGCGACTGTCGCCATCGGATGATAGCCCTTAGGCACCATAACCACGTCTTTATTGTAGACCGCCATGCATTCATCTAATGAACGATCATCTGTGTATACCCGCTGCATACAGAAACCTTGTGAGGGATTTAAGCGATGATAATAGGTCTCTTCAAGATAGGTTTCGTTCGGTTGGTTATCCGTATCATGTTTATGCGAAGGGTAAGAACTAGTACAACCTTCATCAGTAAAGACTTCCACTACCAGCAAACTATCGGCCGCTTTATCATCAGGTAAGATATTATGAACATAACGCTTGTTGTAACCATGGCCGCGCTGCTCTGCGTCTATATTTTCAGGTGCAATCAAACGTGTTGGGTAACGTCCTGTTCCTTTTGCCTGACAAACAGCAAGCTCTAGAGCCGTCTCGGCAGTAATATGAATATCCTCTTGAATGGTGACATAAACTGCATAGGGTTTTTTACGCTCAAAAGGATCCATACGATCGCCAATATTCTGAAAATTCTGTGTTGGCGTTTTGATCGTCGCTTTCCCTGCCACCAACACCAAACAGCGTTCATTTTCGGAGGCTGCTAAGCTAATGGATTCACCTTGTTTTAGTTCATAAACATCAAAATTGACATATCCCCAGCCAGCAGACTCAGGCGTAATATGTTGTGTGCGCTTAAACTGATCAGCTGGATGATACTTTGACAATAATTTAGACATATAGCTTACCTCATGTCGCTGTAAATCAAGCGTTATTGAGTTCAGATCAAACCCGACTCTTTGGCGTATTTATGTAAATTGTTATATCCCAAAGTGGCATAAGTTAAGGGGTGAGCAACTGAAGGATCTTGCTCAGCTTCTACCACCAACCAACCCTCAGTATAATGGTTATCTTTTAGTACCTTAAAGATAGAAGGATAATCAACACAACCATCGCCTGGTACAGTAAATACCCCTGCCAACACCGCGTTTAAGAAGCTAGTTTTGCGATTTTTAACATCTTTTAATACATCTGATCGCACGTCTTTACAGTGAACGTGATTGATACGTTTTGCCCAGCGTTTAGCGGTTACGAGTGGATCTTCACCAGCAAACGTCAGGTGTCCTGTATCTAATAGCAGACCCACTTCTTCGCCAGTATGTTTCATTAAATTATCAATATCTTCGGCCGACTCAATCACAGTTCCCATATGATGATGGTAAGCAATTTGCACCCCTTGTGATTGTGTATAACGTGCAAATTCAGTGAGTTTTTTACCATACTCTTCCCACTGTTCAGCCGGAAACAAAGGGCGCATATGGACGGGTTTATCCTGATCACCATGGATACAGTGAGTCACTTCGGCAAAAACCATTACTTTAGCGCCCAGATCACGCAACAGCGCCAGATGACCTTGAACCGCTTCAATCTCTTCTTCAACACTACGCGTCAATAATTCGCCGGAATACCAGCCTGAAACTAATTTGATATCATGAGCTTTTAGAATCGGGCCTAATATTTCGGCTTTACGTGGAAATTTATTACCTAGCTCAAATCCGACAAAACCGGCTTGGCGCCCTTCTGTTAAGCATGTTTCCAGTGGTGTTTCCGCCCCCAGAGACGGTAAATCATCATTGGTCCATGTCAGAGGGTTAATACCAAGTTGAATAGCCATGATGAATCTCCTGTATAAAATAAGTTTAAATTTATCGTCAAAATAGCCTGAGTTGCAGGTCAAAAATGATTAACCCACTCGCAACCTCAGCTATCTAAATATATTTATTTACGCTGACGCCATAGGCTGATCAGACTGTGATAATTAGTTTTAATTTTTTGAACTAACGCCTCATCATCGAGCTTACCTTGCATCCATTCAGATGAAGGTGCGCCAAAGAGAGTGCGTCCGACAGCAAAGCCCTTAACAATTGATTTCCCTGCTGCCGCATTAAATCCGGCTTGAAGTTCGGCTTGTGAGGTATCCAGTCCGAGGATCACCACACCATGACAATAGGGGTCACGCGCTTGGATCAGTGCATTCACTTCATCCCATTTATCCGCTTTTAATGGCGGAAGTTTCCACCAATCTGGCAAGATCCCCAGATTATAAAAACGTTGCATAGCCCGCAGATAGAGCTCGTCATTACGCTCCATATCTGCTGGTAAGATCACTTCTAATAACAGCTTATGACCCGATTGGCAGCATGCGGAGTAGACTTCAGCGACGGTTTTCTCTTGCTCAAGACGCAATGGATGATTGTCATCGGGATGGAAGAAAACCAAGCATTTAACAATATGTTCTTTTGGCCAACTAACCAGTTGTGAGCCAATATTGCCATGCTCTAAACATAAGGGGCGTGATGCGGGTAACTCAATAGGTCTGGCGATCCACCAACCACGGCCAGTAGCATCGTTTAATACATCCTGACCAAAAGTGCTGTCACATAACAGGCCCGCTTTACCAGCTAAATTCGCTTCTTGCGCCACCTCTTGGCTGGCACGGAAAATCAGTTTTTTTAGATAAGGAATACAACTAATATCCACATTGGCAGCACGCGCCATATCGACAAATTGGATTCGATGATCAAAGGCCATCACACAGAGTTCATCCCACTGTGTAGATCCTGTAGTGACTCTATGTAAATGATTAAGTATGGGATCTAAATCAGGACGCGGCACAGCTGCAGCTCGAGAAAGATAGTTATCAAGCTCAGCCTTGGTTGGCATCGCGGGTGCACAGCCATGACGAGATACCACCAGCGCACCGCAAGCATTGGCATAGGCGCAAGATTTTTCCCAACCTTCGCCATTGAGATAACCACGCAGCAGACCCGACATAAAGGCATCACCTGCACCCAGGACATTAAGCACTTCCACCCTAACGCCTTTCACTGTGCTCCCTTCGTCTAGGGTTTCGGGGATCTCCCCCGTAAAGACCGAACAACCCAAAGGTCCGCGTTTACAGACTAATTCGGCTTTGGTTAATAGACGCACATTTTTCAGGGCTTGAATTGTATCTGTGGTCCCCCCTGAAATATGGAACTCCTCTTCTGTACCGACGATCAAATCAAATTGGGACAGCACTTCTTGTAGCTCTTCAGTGACCTTTTCAGAGGCAACATAGCGTGTTTCGCCATCACCTAGAGAGGTCAACCCCCATAAAACAGGTCGATAATCAATATCAATCGCGGTTTTCACCTGATTACGCTTGGCACAATCCAGCGCTTTTAATACCGCTGCGCGAGTTTTAGGATTGGATAAATGGGTGCCAGTGATCGCTAAGCAGCGTGCTGAAGCAATATACTCTTCGCTAAAATCGTCAGGTGAGATCGCCATATCCGCACAATTTTCACGGTAGAAGATCAACGGGAATGTCTCTTGATCTTTAATTCCCAAGATCACCAATCCAGTAAGACGATCTTTGTCAGTAATTAAATGGCTAGTATCACAACCGACGCCTTGTAGCTCTTCTCGCAAAAAGCGACCCATGTGCTCATCGCCGACTCTGGCCAGCATTGAGGATTTCAATCCCTGTCTTGCAGTGCCGAAGGCCACGTTACCGGAAGATCCCCCTAGATATTTGGCAAAACTGCTCATATCTTCTAGGCGAGAGCCTATCTGTTGCCCATACAGGTCAACGGCGATCCGCCCCATACAGATAACATCTAACTTCTTTTGTTGATCCATGAATAACCTCTAAACGACAACAGAATTAATTGATTTCGGTCACTTTGACCCAACGTTGCTCATCATAAGAACGTGCGATAGCATCCAAGATGCGAGAGACTTTCCAGCCCTCTTCAAAGTCAGGCCACATATCTTTGCCTGTAGCCACACCATCAATAAGATCTCTAATTTCAACTGTTTTTTGATCATTAAAACCAATGCCATGGCCAGCCCCATTACAGAAAGGGGCGTAATCTGGATGTTCAGGTCCAACTAAAAGCGTTTTAAAACCTTGGCGACCCGCAGGATCATCATGCAAATATAGCTTTAATTCGGCCATTCTCTCTTGAGTAAAAGTGATAGTGCCTTTGGTGCCAGTAACCACATAGCTCAAGCCCATTTTGCGGCCACAAGCGATACGCGAAGTTTCAATCACACCCATTGCACCCGTATTGAATCTCACCATGGCATGCGCCTGATCTTCATTCTCAACCGCCACCATCACCGATGAACCTTCACTCTCAGGGCGCTCTTTGATAACAATCTCCATGTCACCACAGACAGTTTCGATATCACCTACTAAAAATTGCGCCATATTGACAATATGAGCAGAGAGATCGCCCAGTGCGCCTAGGCCCGCTTTATCTTTAAAGCAATGCCAGTGAATCGGCGCCTTAGGATCAGCCATATAATCTTCGTTATGCGTACCGTAGAAATGAATAACCTCACCGATTTCACCATTAGCGATGATCTCTTTAGCCAATTGCGCTGTGGGGTTTTTCATATAGTTGAAGCCTACCAAGGTTTTAACACCAGCTTTTTTAGCGGCTTCTACCATCAATTTGGCATCTTCAGAGTTGAGAGCGAGAGGCTTTTCACAATAAACATGTTTACCCTGTTTGATCGCTTCCATCGCCATCTCTTTATGCAGAAAATTTGGCGAGCAGATATCAACCACATCAATATTAGGATCAGCCACTAATTGACGCCAATCATCTGTTGAACGATTAAAACCAAACTCTTTAGCGCGGGCATCAGCCAGTTCAGGGGTAATTTCAGCGATCATCTCTCTAACTAATTTACCCTGTAGCGGGAATACGGTTGGCGCTTGTGCATAAGCGATAGCATGTGCGCGGCCAATGTAACCTGTACCAATCATTCCGATACGAATTTCTTTCATTCTTTATCTCCCGAGTCATGCTACTTACATCCGCTTTATTCACCGCCAGCTAGATGCCCTTCGCTTGAAATTAAAAAGTTGATATGAATGTTATACGAAATATTCGTTTCACTTTCAATAAAATAAGGAATATTAATTTCATTATGTGATCCAGTCTAAGTTTTATATGTAACTTAATAATATATAAAGAATAAAATAAAATGGATTATTTGTTTTATCTTTAAAATGAAATAAACAACCAGAAAAATGAAATGAATTTTATTTTAATCGCAGAAATAGCGTCTAAGAGGTGAAACAGCGCAGATCCTGATTGAATATTTAGAGAACGCATAGATAGCAAAACCTATCTATGCGTTTGTTTAGCTTATTTCCTGGATAGATCTTGAGCCATAATGCGCAGAAAATCCTGCTTATTCGAGGTTAATGAGAGTGCATTAGAGATAAATTCATCACTAAAAATTAAGGCGATCTCTCTTAATACTTCAATATGCTCTTTGGCTTTGGCGATAACACCGATAGCAATAAACATCACATTAGTCCTATCCCAAATTACACCATCGGGAAATTGAAAAATCTCAACGCCAGATTTAATGATTATATTATTTGCCGACTTGGGTAAATGCGGCAGGGTAATTCCATTACCTAAAAATGTGGAAACTTGTTTTTCTCTCTCATTTAAGAAAATAACGCAATCCTCACTCACATAGCCTTTATCTTTAAACTCTTTCGCTACCATAGATAAAACTTCGGCTTTATTTCTAGCCTGACAACCTAAATGTAGATTATCAGCCGTCATATTTTCAATCATCTTCAGTCTCCTTTACTGCATCAGTGACTTTAATATTCTATACAATATTCGGTTATTATTTACCTGCTGACAGCTCTTCCTCTAATTGCTCTAAAGATTTATTCGAGGTTTCAGGTAAGGCTGTAATAACAAATACAATCGCCAGATAATTGATCACCGCCAGAATTAAGAATACCGGTCCTAAACCTAATTCTGTTTGCAGTATCGGGAATAAGTAACTGACTATCGCATTCATTATCCACATAAAGAACACCGAAATTCCCATCGATAATCCACGAATTTTTAATGGGAATAGCTCAGCTAATACCACCCAAGTAAGGAACCCCATAGTTCCCTGCATTACCCCAACAAAGATAGCGCCAAGTAACCAAATTAGTGTGGCTTTTAACTCACCAATTAGAAAATAATCCACTCCTGCAATAGTAAGATGTAAAGTGGCCATCAAAGCAAAACCAGCAATAATTAATGTTTTACGTTTAAAGCGATCGACTAAGAATAGCACTCCCACGATCATACCCCCGACTGAGAATATGCCATTTAACACATTAAGTATTAAGGATGTCTTTTCAGAGAAGCCAGCCGTTTTTAATATTTCCGTACCATAATACATAATAACGTTAACCCCAGTCGTTTGTTGTAATGCAGCCCAAACAATACCGACTAAAATTAATTTGAATATCCAAGGTGTACTAAAAATAAGGGCAAATGCATTGCTTGGTGCTAATCTATTTTTTCCTTCTGAGATTTCCACCGTCATTAGAGTGACAATATCTTCAAACTCTTTAATTGCTCTTTTTTCAGGGCGTATCTGTTTTAATATATTTAATGCTTCGTCTTTACGTCCTTTACTAATTAACCAGCGAGGACTCTCAGGTGCTCGCCACATACCAACCAATAAACAGATGGCGGGAACGGCTTGCACTAATAACATATAGCGCCAGACGTCGGGAAGATGCCCCCAGAAATAACCAATAAAGGCATTAATAGCGAATGCGGCCAACTGACCAATAACAATAGCCACTTCATTTAGCCCGGTTAGCTTACCTCGCATTTCGGTGGGAGCAACTTCCGATATAAAAGTGGGAGCCGTAACTGAGGCGCCTCCGACAGCATAACCAAGTAAGAATCGAGCGGCTAATAAGGTTTCTATATTAGGTGCTGCTGCAGATAATAATGCACCAACAAAAAATACAAATGAGAGATAAAGTAAATATTTTCTACGCCCAAAATAGTCTGCCAATCTACCACCACAAACGCTACCAATTGCGGCTCCGACTAACAGTACGCTCATCACCAATCCTTCGGTCGATGGCGTCAGGGCCATATTCTCTTTCAATGAAGAGAAAGCACCATTGATAACACCGGTATCATAACCAAATAATAGGCCGCCGAATGTCGCGACCAAGGTTATCTGGTGTAACCTCTTTCTCTGTTGGGTATTAAGACTCATCATTAGTGACATATTTTCACCTGCTAATTCTATGAATCATTCAGTTCAAAAAAATTAAATATATTAAAATAATTAAAATATTATTTTGTAGCTTTTAAAGATTAAATCTAATCTATAAAATTAGATTAACAGAAGACAAAATAAAATAATTTAATCCATTTATAAATATATTTGAATGTAGGATTAATTTTATGATCTGTGATTCATGCTATTAATAGAGTACAGTTAATAGGTTAAAGGAATATAAACACCTAAAACTTATTTATCATTAGTAAATCATTTATAGAATATTAGGATGTTCTATTAAGCGGGAAGTGCCCTCCCGCATTATTATTATAATTTTATTTCTTTACCTGTTTGTAATGACTCTAATGCTTTATCCGCCAAATAAAGCGCAAGTTCGCCATCACGTCCTGTTGTTTCTGATTCAGCACGTCCCGCTAAAATATCCACAAAATGTGTCCATTCGGCTTTATACGCTTCGTTATAGCGCTGTAAAAAGAAATATTCAGGTTTAGCGGAAATACAACCCGTTTCACTTAGTAGTTCAATACTATTCTCTTTGATATTACCAGCGGTCAATAATCCCTTCTCACCATGTAATTCAATACGTTGGTCATAACCATAACCGGATCTTCGACTGTTAGAGATAGTCGCCATAGCACCCGATGGGAACTTCATCACAATAAATGCCGTATCAATATCCCCAGCGGCGCCAATTGCAGGATCAACCACATTACTGCCCTGAGCATAAATTGCACAAGGTTCTTCACCAATCATAAATCTAGCCATATCAAAATCATGGATTGTCATGTCACGGAACATTCCGCCCGACACTTTCACATATTCGGCTGGCGGAGGTGATGGGTCACGAGAAGTAATAATCAATGACTCAGCTTTACCGATAGCACCTTGATTAAATAGATTTTTTAAATGACGGAATTGAGGATCATAGCGACGGTTAAAACCGATAAATAACGCAACCTTATGCTCTTTAACGCTTTTCAAACAGTGTCTAACTTTTTCAAGATCTAAATGTACTGGCTTCTCGCAGAAAATAGTTTTTTTATGTTTTGCTGCCAGCTCAATTAAATCTGCATGAGTATCCGTTGCTGATGCAATTAACACACCGTGAACATTAGGATCGCTCATAGCTTCTTCAGTCGTTTGCACTTTAGCTTGATATTTTTCAGCTAGCGCCAGCGCATTCGGCTGGTAGGGATCGATAACAGAATAGAGAGATGTTTCTTTATGGCCGGCGATATTGACAGCATGTACTTGCCCGATCCGTCCTGCGCCAAATAGTGCTATATTGAACATTGAAATGCTCCTTCAGACTAAATATCTACTATTAAGATTAATAAAATATAACAAATAAAATATTTGTTTCAATTTTATATTTTTTGAAAATTCCATTTTTGAGCGCTAGCTAACACTTGTTATAAAAAACCACCAATTAAGTGTTATAGCGATCACGAAATAACAGATCTAATTCAATTAGTTAAATAAATAGTATATTTGATTTAACTAAATCGTTTCATCTTTGAGTTAAATAATCGATTTAATCACAAAAAGTCAGTAGAAGATGAAATTTTCATTTCAAACATGTGTTTTAGCTTATAAAATTAAATCTATTTGTTAAGATAAATCTGAAAAATAAGAATAATCCACAGGTCATTATCGCCGCGGTTATTCTGGATATTTACCTAAACACAATAATTAAAATTAACGATTCAAATATAAAATAGATATTTCAATAAAATTAATAACCCTCTCCGACCAAGAGGCAGAGAGAGCTATTACACCATCCATTAATATTGGCGTATTTTATGGTCAACCATGGCTTTGATACTACTGGCGGCGGCTTCTATTTGCGCTTTTTTCGCCACTTGGGCAGTGCCAGTACGCCACCAAGCTTCATAGCCATTGGTCATAGTTTTAGGCAAGACTTTGATATCGATAAGTACAGCACCAGAACAGTGCTTAGCCTCCTCGATAGCTGAAATCAATTGTTTTTCATCGTGAACAGAATAACTCTTGCAGCCGTAACTCTCGGCATTTTTCGCAAAATCGACTTTGACTAATGGTCCATCCATTTTGCCCGTCTGTGGGTTTCGATGACGATTTTCAGTACCGAAACTGCCCATTCCCTGACTCATTTGCAAATTATTGATGCAACCAAAGCTAGCATTATCAAACAGTAGGATGGTGATCTTAATATTTTCCTGAATGGCAGTTTGTAGCTCACTGTGTAACATCATATAAGAGCCATCGCCCACCATGGCATAGACCGCCTGTGTCGGTGAGGCAATTTTTGCGCCGATCGCCGCCGCAATCTCATATCCCATACAAGAGTAGCCATATTCCAAATGGTAGGTATCAGGGTGCTGAGGTAACCAAATTCGTTGCAGATCTCCCGGTAGCGAGCCCGCAGCACCAACAATTATCGCATCCTTCTCTATATGCTGTTGTAACAAGCCAAGAACACGGGTTTGAGTCAGCTTAGTCGCCAACGTTTGGCTATACTCTGCTAATTTATCATCCATATGACCAGCGATTTCCGGCGTAAAATCAGCATTATATTCAATCGAAAAGAGTCGTTCTAACTCTTGTTGCCAGTCTTGTTTAACTTGACTAATTTTATCGCCCCAACTCGCTTGATAACGCATTTCACTTAAACGGCTATCTAAGGCACTCAGTCCCTCTTTTGCATCAGCAACTATTTTTAATGCGTCGAGTTTACAAGCATCAAATTCCGCCACATTGATATTAAGAAATTCAACATTCGGATGACTAAAGAGTGACTTTGATGCTGTGGTAAAATCGGTAAAACGCGTTCCTACACCGATAATTAAATCGGCCTCTTTAGCCAATAGGTTAGCGGCTAGCCCACCCGTTGTGCCAATTCCCCCCATATTCAAGGGATGAGAAGCGACAATGGCACTTTTGCCCGCTTGGGTTTCACCAAAAGGAATGGCAAAATGTTCCGCAAATAGGCGAAAAGTATCGTGGGCTTCAGAATAGCGAACGCCACCACCACAAATCAGCAATGGCTTTTTCTTGCGCTGTATCAGTGATACCGCCTCTTCAAGACTGACTTGAGTCGCGGGACGGCGTTCAATACGATGAATTCGCTTAGCAAAGAAGTAATCGGGATATTCCCAAGTTTCACCTTGAACATCTTGAGGTAAGCAAATAGTGACTGCGCCAGTATCAGCGGGATCAGTTAATACGCGCATAGCATTGATCATCGCGCTCATTAATTGCTCTGGGCGAGAAATACGATCCCAGTAACGAGATACTGGGCGAAAACAGTCATTGGTGCTGATCGTTCCATCGCCATATTGCTCGACTTGTTGAAGCACAGGATCCGGCTGACGACAAGCAAAGGTATCACCAGGCAATAACAGCAATGGAATACGGTTAGCTGTTGCGGTTGCCGCCGCAGTGATCATATTGGCAGCACCTGGGCCCACAGAGGAAGTCACAGCAAAAATTTGTTTACGTTTCTTTTGTTTTGCGAAACCAGTCGCAATATGCGCCATTCCTTGCTCATTGCAGCCCTGATAAACCTGCAAGTGACCAGGCGCCTCTTCTAGCGCCTGACCTAATCCAACAACATTACCGTGACCAAAGATAGTAAATACGCCCTGAATAAACGGATACGTTTCACCCTCCACGTCGATATACTGCTGATTCAGAAATTTGATCAACGCTTGAGCGGTGGTCATTCTCTGCTTATTCATAGGGCCTCCTTATTATTCCATGGTTGGCATAACAAAACTGCTGTCATGATGCTCTAAGCGAACACTGGCAGGCCAACGGCTGGTGACGGTTTTCATACGCGTATAAAAACGCACACCATCATGACCATGGACATTAAGAGGACCAAAGATCGAACGTTTCCATCCACCAAAGCTATGAAATGCCATTGGAACAGGAATAGGAATATTGACACCAACCATGCCCACTTGGACATTCTCCGTAAACTCACGTGCCGTCTCACCATCACGGGTGAAAATAGCCGTTCCGTTTCCATACTGGTGTTGATTAATTAATTTTAAACCTGTTTCAAAATCAGGCACGCGAACAATAGCTAACACAGGGCCAAAGATCTCATCTAGATAGATGTCCATCTCAGGGGTTACTTTATCAAACAGTGTCGGCCCGACAAAATAACCTTGCTCGAAACCAGCTACACTGAAATCACGGCCATCGACGAGGAGCTCAGCCCCTTGCTTCACACCACTGCTAATGTACTCACAAATTTTAGCTTTATGCTGCGCAGAAATAACCGGCCCCATATCATTTTCTTTGCCTTCAACTAATCCTGGCCCGACAGACATTTTAGCAATTTGCTGTTTCAGCTTGGTAATCAAGGTATTGGCAGTCTCATCACCAACCGCAAGAACAATAGAGAGAGCCATGCAACGCTCACCTGCAGCACCAAATGCGGCTCCCATAATGGCATTAGTAGCCTGTTCTAAATCAGCATCTGGCATCAAAATACAGTGGTTTTTCGCCCCACCTAATGCCTGACAGCGCTTGCCATGCTCGGAAGCCGTTGTATAGATATATTCAGCAATTGGCGTCGAGCCAACAAAACTGACCGCCTGAACTTTAGGATCACGCAGTAAAACATCTACAGACTCTTTATCACCCTGAACAACGTTAAATACGCCATCGGGTAAGCCGGCAGCCGTTAATAATTTAGCCAATTCAAGTGCTAAAGAGGGATCTTTTTCAGAGGGTTTTAGAACAAAGGTATTACCTGTTGCGAGGGCAATGGGGAACATCCACATTGGCACCATAGCAGGAAAATTAAAGGGGGTGATCCCGACACAAACACCTAATGGTTGCATCAGCGAGTGGCTATCAACACCCGTTGCCACATTAGCTGAGTGTTCACCTTTCTGTAAGTGTGGGATACCACAAGCAAACTCAACGACTTCTAAGCCGCGAGTAACTTCACCCACTGCATCAGAATAGACTTTTCCATGCTCAGTGGAGATCAGACGCGCCAACATCTCCATATTATCTTCAAGTAAGCTTTTAAACTTAAACATAATACGAGCGCGTTTTAACGGAGATAGTTTTGACCATTTTGCAAATGCTTGATGTGCAACGGCAATCACTTGTTTTGTTTCATCGGCACTACTGAGTGCAACCTGTGCAATTTGTTGACCTGTTGCTGGATTATAAATGGGTGAAAAGCGACCACTTTGGCTGGCGACAAGCTGTCCGCCAATAAAATTGTTAACCTGTTCCATTTTGCCTCTCTTAAGCTGATAGAATAATCTTCATGCTTAAGATATATGAAATATTCATTTCATTATCAACCTAATTTGAAACAACGTTCAATATATGTGATCTGTACTAAGCTTTTATGAAATTGTTGAGTAGATTAAAGACACAGATCTTAAAATCTGTTTACGCTATAGTAAAAAGACCATAGTAATATGAATCATTTATTCTATTTGGTAGGCTAAACTTAATAAAACGCTGGCAAATCGCCTAAAATAACGACAATCATGGGCCATATCTGGAGATTATATGTCAACAGCAACCAATCTGAATGAGTTTCAGGAACAAGTACGCGCTCGTTATGATGAGCTAAGTAAACGCCTGCAGCAGGTGGCTCGTTATGTCTTAGATAACACCAACAGCGTGGCCTTTGATACAGTTGCAATTATTGCTAAAGAGGCAAATGTCCCACCTTCGACATTAATTCGCTTTGCCAATGCATTTGATTTTAGTGGCTTTAATGAAATGAAACAGCTATTTCGTATGAATTTAGTTGAAGAGACCGCCAGCTATACTGATCGTGCTCGCCTATTTCGTGAACTCGATGGTGATCAAGAGCTGGCGAATGATCCCTCGCAAATTTTAAAAGAGTTTGCTCACTCAAATGCGCAAGCCATGCAACAGTTGGCCGCACGAACGCCGCCGGAAGATCTACTTAAAGCGATCGATTATCTTTCTGATGCAGATAATGTTTATATTATTGGTCTAAGGCGCTCTTTTAGTGTTGCCAGCTATTTAGCTTACGCCCTTAGCCATTTAGAGTGTCGTCCTATTCTGATTGATGGACTTGGGGGGATGTTTAAAGAGCAAATCAATCGTATAGGTAACAATGATGTCGTTATCTCGATTAGTTTTACGCCCTATGCTGCTGAAACCATTATGGTAAGTGAGAAAGCTGCGCAAATGGGGGCCAAACAGATAGTGATCACTGATAGCCAAATCAGCCCTCTAGCTAGTTTTAGTGATGTTTGCTTTGTGGTAAAAGAAGCGCAGGTCGATGCTTTCCGCTCTCAATCTGCCACTTTATGTTTAGCGCAGTCATTGACAGTTTCACTGGCTTATCGTCAAGGAAATACGCCAGCTAAACAGAAATTATAAATTAAACATCCCCCACCTTTATATTTAATAACTTAGGAGGGGGAGCCAAATTAATAAAATCTCGAAATTATTATCCTATTTAGATATGGACTCGCTTAGAAAATTGAGATCTTACATAATAAAGTCTATAAATATTTTTAATTTTCTATTTTGGTAAATACAGGTTTATCTGAATCTTTATATTGAGAAATGGAATGTTTTGTATAGTTTATTCCATTATATGCTCTAACAAAAAGTTCGCCTTTACTTAAATCCGATAAACTGGTCCATACGGTATATTCTGAAACAGCTTTTCCGTTAGAGCCTGACTCACCACCATTAGTATCTATGGTTATATTTTTCATACGATCAAAACGATTCATAATATGAGATAAATTATTAATTGCTTCGGCCGGAGAGTTAGATTTAGGTGCATAGGTCGTATAATAAACGCCACGGATAAAACGCCCGACTGAGGTATCTGATGATGGCAACATAGATACAGCAATACCACTATCAGGTTGAGAGACTTCTATATTACCTAATTTAGATTCTGATCTATCTTGATTTGTTAATTGGCTATAGTTATTTAGATTTGTTAAGTGCCATGGAAAATCAGGACCATTAGTCATAACTGTCGTTTTATTCTCATATGTAACAAATTTACCTTCATGAGCCTCAACAACTATGCTGCCACCATTTTTATCATAAAAAGCAAAATGGAATGGTGATTTTACACCACCTAGATTTTTTAATACTGGCGACCAAAATTGCCCCTTACTAATCGCATCTCTGACTTCATCAACAGATGAAAAATTAGCTAACGCCCATTCTCCGATCGACGTAACGGGAATTGAATTTTTATACTCAGAAGGTAACAGTGGAGTTAAATCAGCACTTGGTACCATATTTATACTAAATGATAACCCTGCGTCATTAACGCCTTCTAACATATTATGATCATCGCCATCAAAATATATATCGGTTGTAATAGAAATTATTGCATATTTTGCTTTGTAGCTTGCACCATTTTCACCATTTGGTGATTTTTTTTGAAATAATGTGCCTGGCGGATAGTAAGCAACCCATGAAGGTATATTCTCGGGTAACTCAAGAGTTCGTCCATGATATACATTTCCGTCATTATCATTTATAGCTAGGCTAGAGCATGCTTCACTTGAAATTGAAACTGAAAGCAAAGCCGGAATCATAAATTTAAATAGAGTTGTTAGTTTCATAAACATTCTCGCTCAGTAAAAAAAAATTAATCTATCAGTTCATTATACGTACAGCCATTTTGCTATTACAAGTACTTTAGTGGAGAAAGATAAGTTTAGCTCATAGATTAAAGAGATTTAATCGATTAATAATAGTTAAATTTTCAATAGGGATAATTACATTTAGCTAACAATTAAAATATAATCATTAAATATACAAAGCTAATACCACAAATACATATATAAATTGTTTTATTGGAGTTAAAAGTAGAAAGTGAGGATATTCTGACTATATAGAACTAGTTAGATACTAGCTCTTATTACAATCATCTAAAAGGGATTATTTTTATTGTTAACTAAAATTCAGTTCTCTATGAACATGATTGAGCGTTATACATTTTATTGAATAAAAATAAGTAATACTTACTTTAGTAATAATACCCGTTTTAGAGCTTAGATATTTTCTTATCAATATAAACATGTTGAATATAGCTTACTATTTTGATTGTTTATATTATTAACCATCTAAAAATGAGCACTTACACAAAAAAAGCAAACAGTTACCCTAGAGATAGCCAATCATGTGATCAATTACCCACTAGAAGTGTATTAATATTTTAAAGTTAATCTTCAATGCTTTTATAAAAAAAACAATTAAAAAACATTACTTATTAGATTATCAAAATCCTTCAATACCATAATAATATAAATTTAACTTACCCTATCTCACTCATACCATTATTTAAATTAAATCCCCATTAAAAATTTAATGGTTTTAATTAACTTTACCCACTTAATGTATTGTACTACTCACGCCGATGTTAACGTTAACGGCATCAAACAAAAAATAGGTTGGCTGAAGGTTAAATAATCGAGCAAATACAAATAAAGAATCGATGTCAATACAAGCATCACCACACTCAAATTGAGTGAGTAGCTCTTCAGTAACACCAATTAAATTAGCAATTTGGCTCAAGCTCATGTTATGGCTCTCTCTTTCTTGCCGAATCTTAATGCCCAGCATTTTTGCAACTTGATTATTTTGCATAAAATCTATCCCCACTGAATAAAGCATAAAAATTAACATATTTGTAATAAATTATCATTTACCACATTAAATTAGATTGATTTATACTAATATAAACTCAATTAAATTAACATTTTTTTGAATACCAGTAATCATGATTAGCATATATAAAAAACAATTTAATTGTGTAATGATATAACTTAAGAAACAATAAAACATACTTATTTTCCATTCCAAATACTAATATACTTATTGATACATTTGAAATGAAAACTCAATAAATTAGATTATTTAAGAATACTCTGTATATTTACTTGTTATAAAAAGGATAGAACTATTATGAAATAAAATTTTAATTTAGTGAAGATTTAAAGCTTAAAAAGACGAAAAAAACAAAAATATGAGTCTAAAAATGTCAAGATAGTCATCCTAAAAAGACAATTAACTAAATGTGATAATTATAAAATGAGTATTTAAATAGAGGATCACTGATTTATTAACCATAAAATTTATAGCACTTTAGCCCAAAAAAAGAAATCATTGTATTGTTTTTTTATATACTAAATATATTAGCTCGATTTAAATCATAAAAACCTAAATAATAATTTAAATCATTGCTCATAAATCGAGTTGAGAACCGATTTCACACTAAATAAGGGTATATCAGCGTCTCTTAATTGAAGATACAATAAGTGTTCATTTTTCAACCAGAATACTAATGATGCGATCTTAGTAAAACCTCTGGAGTATCTGGCTTATTGAGGTATAATTATCAGTCGGAAGCCCTTAGTCGCAGGCTATCCTCTAACGACTGCCGTTATATTCTCGCTTCCTTTATCAATAGATAATATTTACCTAAATTAACAATTCTTGACTATAACAAATACGATCTTCTCTATTATAGAGTCACTTAGAGTAATACCTCTAGGCCAACTTAATTTTTAGGCAAAACCTGTTTACACTTCTTCATTTTTTGTTTTCAGCTCCACCAACAGAACGATAAAAATGAGATTATTTTAATAAGGATAATTATGCTTCAAGAAAGTGTTATCAGAGAAATTATTCTCTGGATTGAACAGCATCTTGAGTCTCGCCTGTCCCTCGATATTGTTGCTGAACGATCAGGCTATACAAAATGGCATTTTCAACGAATATTTAAATCTCAAACCGGATTAGCCCTTGGTGCCTATATCAGAGCCAGACGCTTATCATGTGCAGCTGCGTCATTGAGGCTAACATCCGATAGCGTGATGGATATTTCGCTCAAATACCGTTTTGACTCTCAACAAACATTTTGCCGCGCCTTTAAGAAACAATTTAATATCACACCATCGGATTATCGGCGAAAACAGGGTTGGAGTATGAAAGGTTTCTGTCTGCCGCTGCGCACTAACCATGATCTGCGGGCGGATGTGAAATTGGTGACCCTACCGGCTCGACGTTTGGTCGGCGTTAAGCACAAATATACCCGAGAAATTCCTGAGTGGAATCTCGATACACAAGAGCTAAGACGTCATTACTGGCTAAAATACTTCGAATTGACAAGAACGGTCACTGAAAATCTTTATGCGTTCCATGGTGTTGATAGTACCAATGATAGTGTATTTTCCTATGCAACTACCTTTGATGAGCAATTTGCCTCCCAAATAACAGCTCCTTTAGAACATTTTGAAATACCTCAAGGGGATTATTTAGAATTAAAACTGATTGGCGACTTATCCACAATTGACTATAAAGATATTATTTATGCCGCCTACGGAAAGGCCTTGGTTGAATTAGATATTCTGCGCAAAGAAGGCTGTGATATAGAGCATTACGTACTGAAAGACGGTGTTACCTATGATGAGTTCCTTATTGAACCTCATAAGTACGTTAAGGGTCTTAACTACTATATTCCGGTTATTATCTAGTTAGTACTAACAACAGCCCAGCACTACTGGGCTGTGTACTGCTATTATTTATTATTCACTCTTCAAGGTCATTGAGAATATGCCCGTCGCAGGTATAGGCATAAATTTCTCATACATCTCTTTTCTCGTTGCTTCAGGATCGAGATCGGTAAATTCTTGCGGATATAACCATTTAGCTAGCGATTGAAGCGCTATTATATTTTCCGGCGAATCATAGAAAATATGCCATAAACCATGCACTCGACCATTTTCCACCGCGGTTAACTGACCAATCGGCTTTCTATTAGCAATTAATTTTAAGCTACTTTGTGCTGCTTGCGGTGACGCAGAATAACCTAATGTGACACCCGGTTTCCCTTCAGGAAAAACGCCTGTCGCCACATAAACATCAGGTTGCTTACCCAGAATATATTCAGGATTTAATTTACCAATCGCGCCCGGAATAATCTCTTCACCAATATTAATTCCGCCTGCCAAATTAATCATATCTCCCATACTGCCTTTTCCCGGCGATCCACAACACTCTTGCAATCCCGGCAAATAATCAACAAAAATAGTCGGCTTTTTATTAGCTGGAATATTCTTGGGTACACGAGAAGTCACTCGTTCCATTTGTTGTTGATAGTAATCATTAAAACGCTTGGCTTGCTGCTCTTTACCTAACGCCTTACCTAATATCGCCATACTGGGTTGAGTATGTTTAAGTGGGTGCTGACTAAAATCTACGTGGATCACCGCAATACCCGCAGATTCTAATAAGCGCGCGGCCTCACTATTAAGGCCCGGTCCATGGCCTCCAGTTAATGGTAAAATCACCAAATCCGGTTTTAATGCCAATGCCTTTTCAATGCTAAAGGTATCTTCGGCTCCCCCGCCCACTGCTGGAATAGTATCGATTTGTGGAAAAACGGCTTTATATGCTGCATATCCCTGTACATCGAGATCACGAAAATCTCCCTGCCAACCGACGATACGTTTAAAAGGCGCCTCTTTCTCTAAAATAGAGACAGGGTAAATCATGCGACCTTCGCCTAATAACACACGTTCAACCTTGTCAGGGACATCCACTTCTCTTCCGGCAATATCTGTTACTGTCACTGCATGAGAAAACAGTGAGAAGTGTAATAATCCAACAGAAAAAGCGATTTTAAGCTGAGTTAATTTTTTCATTTTACTTTCCTATTTTTTTCGTTGTGGCATTACGACACTGCCTCTTCTTCCACCAAATGACCAAACCACTAATATAGAAGAGTGGCAACATAAGCCCCGATGCAAATGCAATAATTAGGCCTACAACTCCCATACCTAATTCGCGATGTAATAGCGTAAATAGAGGCTTATTATCGAAGCTGTCATTAATAAATAAGAATATCTCGGGTTGAGATAAAAAAGCGCCAGTGGCTGCGATTATTAACAGTGGCAAACTAAAATAGACCGCAGAAAATGCATGCCATTGTTGCCACTTAGCAATTCGTTTTAGTCCGCTACGCCAATGAATTAGAGTGTAGAATAATTGTTTAATACCTTTTTTCGGCCACCATAAATAAAGACCACTAATAACAGAGAAAATAAGAAGTATTCCACAAGCGAAAACTAACCAACTACCAAGTGCAGGCGGGAGTAACAATAAACGATGTAAAGAGACGATTTTAGAAAAAATAAGATCATCAAAAATAACAAATCCCTTGGCACTCGCATCATAAGGATCGATAAATGCAATACCGAGTTTTCCGCTATTTTCTGCCGTGCCAAAAACCATCGCATTGGTCGCAGGAATAAACCCACTTAAGGGTTCCGCAGTACCCATTATTTTGGTTAATTGAGGATAAGCGAACTTGGCACTCTCTCGCCATAAATCAGCGGATAATAACCTTTGGTGTTGATTTGTCGCATTTTGATTTATTGCATATAGCGCTGAGGTACCAATTTCCCATTCCAAAATAGGCTTTTTCAGTAATAACAGTGATCCTGAAATACCTAATAAGGCAATAAACAGGCCGGCAACCAGTGCCAGCCATAAATGGAACTTCAACCAATGCTTTCGTGTTAACAAGTTAAGCATTTAGATCACCAACGATAGCCCACTGTTCCTATAATGGTTCGATCAAAGCCGACAGAGCATCCGCCCATTGAACAACTAGAATAATAGTTTTTGTCGGTCAGATTATTCACATTAACGCCAATACGCAGATTTTTTAGATCCGGGAAAATACCGCCTAAATCATAATGCGCAGCCGCATCAACCAAGGTATATGAAGGATTTGAGATCGTATTCTCACTATTTACTGGTGAAGAACCTATATAGCGAACGCCCGCAGCCACGCCTAAGCCCTGCAGTTGCCCCGATTGCAAGCTATAGTCCGCCCAAATAGATGCGGTATGCTCAGGTAATCCCGTTGGGCGATGACCTTTTTCTTCCGCAATAGTGGTTTTGGTATTTTCGAGATCATTATAAGTATAAGCCGCGGTGATATTTAGCCCATCAAGCGGGACATAAACACCTTGGACTTCCACACCACGGGAGCGTACTTCCCCAGTCTGTAGACTATTTAAATTGTTATTCGGATCTGAAGTTAATACATTTTGCTGTTTAAGTTCAAATAGCGTCAGTGTGAGGTTAGATTTCGCCCCTTCCGGTTGGAACTTGATCCCAGTTTCAATCTGTTTGGCGGTAATCGGCTTATAGGTATCACCGTAGAAATCCACGCCCAGTTGAGGATTAAATGAAGTGGAATAACTAACATAAGGGGCAAGACCTATATCCGTTTTGTACATAGCGGCGGTACGATAGGTGAATTTGCTGTCGCTTTGATCGGTTTTACTGCTGTTTTTGCGATTTTTGGTCTCACTACTTGACCAATCTTCACGGCCACTTAAGACTAAAATCAGACCATTATCGAATTTGGCTTGTTGTTGAGCATAAATACCCACCTGATTACCATTCTGAAGTGTATTGGCCATAGTATTATTCAGTGGGCCATATTCACCACCATATTGGGGATCATAAATATCAATCGATCCTGCTTTACCAAATTTCAGCAAATAATCTTCGCGAGTATGACGATAATCAACGCCCACTAATGAGATCATTTCAGCACGCGAGAGCCACCAATTAGCTTGTAAATTATTATCGAGACTGAGAACATCGCCCTTAATACGGAAATAATAAGCCGCGCGATTTAAAGTTCTCATATCCGCATCAAGATAGAGTCCTTGAGCGATATTGGTATTCAAATCCGTATGGCTATAACGAGCGCCGGAATGAGCACTTACGATGTCACTAAAGTTATGATCGAGTTGATAGCCTATCGAGGCCTGCTTACGATCATTTTTCAATCCCGGCTCATCAAGAAATACATTGGGATCGACCTTGCCATTTGGATTAGCCAGTAATGAACCTTCCAGCGGTAAAAATGGACGCGGCGCGCCAAATTCATCATAGCTATAGTCAGTTAATAAGGTGAAAGTTGTATCTTCCGTAGGTAGCCAAGTAAATGCAGGAGCAATATAAACTTTATCATCTTTTATATGCTTAATTTGACTATCACTTTTACGTACCATGCCCGTTAAACGATAATAGAATTGATCGCTATCTTTTACTGGTCCACTAAAGTCAGCTTGTAGCTGCTTACGATCAAAATTCCCCCCCTGAAGTTCAATTTCATGAGAAGGCTGATAAAGTGGGCGTTTTGTTACCTGATTAATAATACCGCCGGGTGAGTTCTGACCGTAAAGTACCGATGCGGGACCACGGATCACATCAACCCGCTCAAGACCATAAGGCTCCGCTTTCGGCCATGCTTGCGCTGTAGTGCTACGCAAACCATCTCTCAGCATTCCGGTGCTAGTGACGTCAAAACCACGAATACTGATGTAATCAAAACGCGATGAAGCCGCATCATTGGTTTGTACCACACCAGAGGTATAACGCAGTGCTTCGCCAACAGACTGCGCATTATGAGCCGCCATTTCATCACGAGTTACCACTGAAATTGCCTGCGGCGTCTCGATTAAAGGAGTATCTGTTTTTGTCGCGCTTAAACTGCGAGTCGCAATATATCCATCAACTTCACCTGTTGGTGATTGCAGTGGCTCGGCGGTGACTATGATTTTGTCTTGTTTTTCATCTGCATATAAATTAGATGCAAACAGAATAGATAAAATCGCCATACTGACAGCAGAGCGTCTTATCGTCGGGGTTGTCAATGGATAAACAGAATGATTGTTCATTGAGATTCAGGCTCGTCACTAAAATAAGTAAAACGAGAATGTATCTCATTTACATGTTCTATTTTGAATAGAAACTTTCGCTTTCTCGACTATTTATTTAATAAAATAGACAAGTTATTGATTAATTGAGCTGTTTAGGCGAGAAACCAAATCGTTTTTTAAAGGTTGTTGAGAAATACGCTGGCGAATAGCCTATTTTCCAAGCCACAACAGAGACAGGCTCGCCCCCTGTTGCTAATAAACGATAAGCGAATTGCAATCGCTCCTCTTGAATAAAAGCCGTTACCGAAGCTCCAAATAGCTGCTTAAAACCAAAATTAAGTTTGCGCATATTAAGACCAGATTGACGACTCAATTGATACATACCGGGAGGCTCAGCTAAATTAGTCAAAATAATTTGTCTGACTTCATGCAAACGCGCAATATCAGCACTCGATAATTTAGGATGATCGATAGATTGAGAGGAGTGCTGGATTTGATCAAACGAAAAAGCACACAATTCAAGCACTTTACCCGCTAAATACATATCGCCCAACGGCCCTTGCAATGGGCTATTTAATATCTGATGCCCCAGTGTAGTCAATACATTACCGGCCTGCTGTGAGAAAAATTGCGGTTCACGCTGCTGTGATGAAGTTAGAAATAGGCTTGGTTGAATTTCAAATTTATCGAGCAGTAATTCACTCAGACAAATAGAGATATAGTGTACATCTTGTTGTTGTAAAAAGCGTTGTTGGCTCTCTTGATCGGCATAATTGGTGATCACACATAATGAAGGGCCTGAAAGTGAAACTAAACGCTGATTATCCGGTTTACATTCCAACTCGCCATTCATCATTAATATTAATTTTATGCCTTTCCATAGCGGTTCACTGGTCCACTCACCGGGTTCAGGGGTAAATTTGCCACAAAAAAAGGCAGAATCTGAACAAGGAAATAGGGAGTTTATTTTTCCGCTATGCATCAGTACCTCAAAATCATAATCTAATCATCAGAATCAATGCGATAATGATAACTATTATCAATGCTGTTAGCTATCATTTTAGCTAATTTATCGTCCATTGATCAAAAAAAGGTGCTCAATTGAACACCTTTTAATGCGTAGCAAAATGCCGTTATTTATCTATTATTTGAACCACCAAAATTAAAATAAAATAACGCCTTTAATTAACTCTTTATTATTAATCACATCTTGCTCATAAAGCTCACCAATAGTTTCAAAATTAAATTGGTGGGTTAGCATCATATTTGCATTAAGTAGATTTTTTGCCATTAAATCAGCAACCTTAACAAAATCCTCAGTTGTTGCATTACGGCTTCCCATCATTGTGGTCTCTTTCTTATGAAACTCAGGATCAGGGAATGAGAGATCGCCTTTAAAAAGACCGACATAGGTAATATAACCGCCATGGCGAATTAAATTAACGCAATTATTCATCGCATGCTGATTCCCGGTGGCATCGATCACTTTTTCCGCCAACATGCCATTAAATTGCTGTTTGATAATATCGAGAAAATCTTGCGCAGAAGGGTCACAAGTCACCAAACCGAGTTGTTTTTCAACATGCTCTCTGCGAGCGGCGCTGGTATCGGCAACAATCACTTTAGCACCATCCGCTTTAGCGATAGCCGCCACGCCCAGCCCAATTGGACCAGCTCCGACCACTAGAACATGATCATCTTGCTGTACCGCACTGCGTCTCACCGCATGAGCACTGATTGCAAAGGGCTCAATAAGAGCACCATCGATATAACTGACATTATCATCAATAGACAGAACATTCGCCGATGGAACATTGAGGTATTCACAAAAACCGCCATCCTCATGAACACCAATCACAGAAATCTTTTCACAACAATTTGTTCGACCACTTTGACAAGCACCGCATTGGCCACAAGAGACATAAGGAATAACTGAAACCCGTTGGCCCACTTTCCAATTATTAACCTGCTCACCCACAGCATGAATATCACCCGCAATCTCATGACCCAACACGCGAGGATAGCTGAAAAAAGGCTGATTACCTGCCCAAGCATGAATATCGGTGCCACATATCCCGACTGTTTTTATTTTAATTAACACATTACCCGCTTTAACATTCGGTTGTGCTATTTCGAGATAAACCAATTTTTTCGGTTCCTGACAAATTAAAACTTTCATACTACCCTCCATTTGTTTTCTGTACTTTTATTAAAAAAAACGAAGGTATGGTATTTTAAATAGCAATATTGTGATTAAATAAATCGAATCTGGTACTAAACCTGTTTTTAATGCTAAAAAATCATCTACCACTGAGGATATTATGGTCAGGAGTAAAAACCTGCGCTACAGTTCAATCAATGAACTCTTAGATGCCATTAATAAAAAGCTTTTGACGTCACCCTTCCCTTCACAATCGATGCTGGCTGAAATGTTTGATATTAGCCGTACCACCGTAAGGCACACGCTAGAATATTTGATTGAAAAAAAGATCATTGAAAAACGAGATGAGCATTTTTATATTATTCGCTCACCGCAAGAGTCCGATTTTTTTGAAACACAGTCAGGCTCCTCCGATAAACAAATCACACTATTTGAAAAAGCCTTTTATCAAATGATCCAACAACGGGAGTTATTACCGGGTGACTCCTTTACTGAATTACAATTAGCTAAAAAAACCAATGTAAACTCCAGTGTGGTTAGGGAGTTTTTAGTTGATTTTTCTCGCTATGGATTAATCCAAAATATCCGTAGAGGCCAGTGGGATATGATGAAATTTTCCCATGAATATGCAGAGAAGTTATTTGAGTTTAGAGAATTATTAGAGACCAATGCCCTCACTCATTTTCTCAATTTACCTGACGGTGATCATCGATGGATATTAGCCAAAGAGCTTTTAATGAAGCACCGTTCATTAAGGGATACAGTAACTATTAATTATCGTGAGCTGTCGCAACTGGATCACGAATTACACAGTCTAATATTATCTGGCGCTAATAATCCCTTTTTTACACAGGCGCTGGAAATAATTACCGTTATTTTCCATTTTCAATACCAATGGGATGAATCAGACCTTAGAGAGCGTAATATTCTAGCGATTGAAGAGCATATGACGATCCTTAGTGCATTAATTAGCCGTAATGATCTGGTTGCAATGAATGAATTACGCCGCCATTTAGATACGGCCAAACGAACGATGATCAACTCTATTCAACGCACCTATCAATAAAATTAAATTCTGAGGGTGGAATATCACTTTCTGCCCTTATATTTACTGTCACTTATTTTTATTTACTTGATGATTTTTATCCCGTTAAAAACCGTTATTGATAATAAAAAACATCAATAATTTAACATTTTCATATAGTTATATTAAAAACTTTCAAATTAATGTTATCTTATAAAATTAAATAAACTAATTATCAATAGGATAAGAAAAAATTGAATTTTAATTCACTATGACAATTAAAATCTTTTTTGTTTTTTTACCAAAAAAAACAGATAAAAAACATTAAAAAGATAATCACTGCACGAATTTGACTCAATATAAATGCGCTCTCTGCAAATGATCCTAATCTGTCTCTAACAGTTTCTTAACCAATAAAAACCAAGAACCTTTACATCACAGAGGAATCCTCATGAGTTTTTGCCTTAACCGAAATAATTTATCGAATAATCGATATCCGGAAAAAATAATCCAATTTGGCGAAGGTAATTTTTTGCGTGCATTTGTTGATTGGATAGTTGATCGTCTCAATGAGCAGACTGATTTTAATAGTGGCATCACTATTATCAGGCCCCTAGACTCACATCATCCAACATTAGATACGCAACAGGGTTTATACACCGCCATCACCAGGGGCATTAATGAAAATAAACAGCCAGTTTCTGACTCTCGAATTATTCAGTCAGTTAACCGCGAGCTGCTTATTTATTCCCAATATAATGAGGTATTAAAATGTGCAGAAAATCCGCAATTAGAGTGGATATTCTCAAATACCACAGAAGCGGGAATCGTTTTTCAAACCGAGGATTATTTTACTGATAAACCCGCTAATAGCTTTCCTGCCAAAATAACGCAATTTATGTATCATCGTTTTCAATTTTTTAACGGTGATAAACAGAAAGGATTAATTATCGTTCCTTGTGAGTTAATTGACTACAATGGTGAAAAACTCAAAGAGTACGTGATAAAACACGCAAATAATTGGCAATTAGGATCTGATTTTATTCAATGGTTAAATGAGAGTAATACCTTCTGCTCAACACTCGTTGATCGTATTGTAACAGGCTATCCTCATGATGAAATTGAACAATTAGAACAACAACTAGGCTATCAAGATCGTTTTTTAGTCACAGCTGAATATTTTTATCTTTTTGTTATACAAGGGCCTAGCTGGTTAAATGAAAAATTAAAACTTAATAGTTTTACCTCAAATATCAAAATAGTTGATGATATTAAACCCTATAAAGAGAGAAAAGTAGCCATACTCAATGGCGCTCATACGGCCATGGTTCCTGTTGGTTATTTATCCGGTTTTAAAACCGTCGGTGAGGTTATTTCCGATCCTTTATTATCCCTTTATATTGACCAACTAATCAAAAATGAAATTATTCCTGTTTTATCGCAAGACAGTGGGGAATTACAGGCTTTTGCTAATGATGTTATTAGTCGTTTTCAGAATCCGTATATTAAACACGAGTTGCTGTCTATTTCACTAAACTCATTAACTAAATTTAAAACCCGATTATTACCACAATTAATCTCTTATCATCAGAAATATAATAAAAATCCTTATTTTATTATGGTTTCATTAGCAACATTAATTCTATTTTATCGAGGTAAATTTCATAACATGGAAATTCCACTTAAGGATGATCAATATCTGCTTGATCGCTTTATTGAGTGGGATGAATTATACGATAACTCACCTGAAGAATTAGTGAGAAATATATTATCAATGACTGACTTATGGGAAATTGATCTGAGTAAAATAAATAATCTAGTGCAAGATGTGACCACTATCATGACATCCATAAATAATATTGGTATTGCAGAAACGCTTCGTTTAAACATAGAAACTTCCCGATAAGCGTTATTATTGGCGTTTATTTTAAGCACCAGGCTGTAAATAAATCTATAAAAATAATGAGTCCCCTACAAGGAAAACACAGATGAATTTATTAAAAGGTAAAAACTTAATCGCTCTCACACTTGGCTCCTTACTGCTAGTGGGTTCAATGGCAACTAGCGCATTAGCGGATGCTAAATATAAGCTAAAGGTGGCTTATGAAAATAACCCAGGAGAACCCTTCGATTTAGCAATACGCGAGTGGGCCAAGAGTTTTAATGAAAAAACAGGTGGGCAAGGTGAATTAATTCCTTATCCAAGTTCACAATTAGGTTCTAAAAAAGATGTTATCGAGCAAATGAAACTCGGTAGTCCCCTGATCACCTTAGCTGATGGCGCTTTTTTCTACGACTATATTCCGGACTACGGTATTATGTTCGGTCCTTATCTTGGCCAATCCTATAAAGATATTTTTAAACTTAACGCCTCGCCTTGGTACACCGCATTAGAAGCACAGTTAGATAAAAAAGGTCTTCACGTTATTTCTAAAGATTGGTTATATGGTTCACGCCATATTCTGGCAAATAAGATGGTAAAAACCCCTGAAGATTTGCAAGGATTAAAAATTCGTGTACCTAATAATAAGATCCAAATCAAAGGTATCGAAGCGATGGGCGCAACGCCAACACCACTTCCTTTAGCTGAGGTCTACACTGCTCTGAATTTAAAAATTATTGATGGTGCAGAGAATCCGATTCCCGTTTTATATGGACAAAAACACCATGAAGCTGCCAAGTTCCTTATTTTAACGGGGCATGTGGAAAACGTCACTAACTTAGTAATGGGCAGTAAAACCTATAAAAAACTACCACCTGAAATTCAACAGGCACTGGTTGAATCCGGTAATGAAGCGGGTCAATACTTAACAGAACTGGTATTAAAAGAAGAATTAGAATTAATTGAAAAAATGAAAGCGGAAGGCGTTACTGTCGTTGAAGTTGACCGTAATTTATTCAAAGAAAAATCAACTTCTTTCTACGACCAATTCCCTGAGTGGTCACCTAATTTATATCAGCAAACACAAGAAATTATAAATAAATAAAATAATGACACTAAGGTGAGTTATTTTAAATAGCTCACCTTTTTTCACCAATATATAAATTAGCTCATCTAGCAATGGCAAGGATTTTATATGTTTAAGTTTCTACAGAAACTGAGTGATATTGTCGCGTCATTAGCAGTCGCTGCGATTGTACTTATCACCATACTCGCTGTTTTTATGCGTTGGTTACTTAATGATCCCTTAATTTGGGGTGAAGAAGTGCTGATAATTAGCTATATATGGCTAGTAATGATAGGCGCAGCTTCCGCTTCTGGCCAAAGAATGCATGTGAGTATAGACGCAATTACCTCTCTATTCCCAGAGAAAATACAATTATCCATTGCTATGTTTACTCATATTATTGCCATTATTGGACTATCACTATTTGGTTATCTGGGATATGAATTGGCAATTATCGCAGAGGATAAAATAACTTCAATTACCGGTATTTCTTATTATTATATCGATATTGCCGTTCCTATTGGTTCATCTATTATGGTTTTATTTTCAATTCAGCATTTATGCCAGGATTTCACTAAATTTATTAAAGGGGATAAATAATGTCGGTCCTTATCGCCTGTATTGTTCTGATGTTTTGTTTTTTAATTAATGTGCCAATTTTTCTTAGTGTATTAGTCGCCATATTAACCTACTTTTTCACTGTCGGTGATATATCACCTCTAATTGCGGTACAGAGGATCATTGGTGCTGGTGAGAATGTAACTTTATTAGCCATCCCATTTTTTATTCTATTAGGTAATCTATTAAACTATACGGGAATTACCCGCCGAATGTTAAAGTTTACCGAAACACTTTCGGGGCATTATCCCGGAGGTCTCGCTCAATCTAACGTCTTATTAAGTACTATGATGGGCGGCCTATCGGCATCTAACCTCGCTGATTGCGCCATGCTATCAAAAATGCTGGTCCCTGAAATGACTAAGTTGGGTTATGGCCGTGCTTTCTCGGCTGCCGTGACTGCCGCAGGTTCTTTAATTACACCTATTATTCCGCCAGGTATCGCATTAATTATCTATGGTTTTGTCGCCGATGTTTCCATCGGTAAAATGTTTATGGCGGCTATTATTCCAGGGCTTTTATGCTGCTTTGCTTTAATGGTTACTATCTATTTAATTGCTAAAAAACGGGGTTATAAACCTGCTCGCGATAAAGGTCCTACATTAGCGGAAGTTTATCAAACAGGTAAAGGTGCTATTTCGGCATTTTTATTAGTAATAGTGATTATTGGCGGTATTCGTTTTGGTATTTTTACGCCGACTGAAGCCGGAGCCATTGCTGTATTATATGTGATTATTATTGGGACTTTCTTTTATCGAGAAATGAAGTTAAAAGATATAGCTTCTTCATTCTTAGAAACAGCACGCTCTACCGCTAGTATCATGTTAATTATCATGACTTGCTCGGCATTAGCTTGGATATTAACCAATGAGCAAGTCGCACAAGATGTCGCATTAATGATGACCAGTTTCTCTGACAATCCTTATGTATTTTTAATGATTGTTAACGTCGTCTTACTTATTCTCGGGATGTTTATTGAAGGGAATGCGGCTATTATCGTTTTAGTCCCATTGTTAATGCCAACTGTTAAATTACTGGGTATCGATCCTATTCACTTTGGTTTGATTATGATCCTTAACTTAGCCATTGGTTGCCTAACACCGCCAATGGGGACAGTAATGTTTGTTGCCACTTCAATTACTGGGGTGAAGATTTCAGAATTTATTCGTGAAGTTATTCCCCTATTTTGTGCCCTGATTGTAGTGCTATTGATGGTGACCTTTATTCCGACTATTACGACCTTTTTACCCAATTTATAACTTTAGTTTTCTATTTTTAGTTTTATATTAAGGATAGCACTTTGAGGCTATCCTTAATTTTTTCAGCAATATTAATTAAGCGCTCTGTCGCGGTTCAAAGCGATATGGATAGATAATTTCCTCTCTTAATAACGGGCTATTTTCATCAAAAGTTTGGCTGAGCCATTTAATCAGTTTTTTCCCCGTTTCCCGCCCCATCTTTGGATAATCAATACGTATTGAGGTTAATGTCGGTTGGATCTGATCGCAATTATCAGTCCCTTCAAGACAGGCCACCGCCAAGCTAGATGGAATTTTTAATAGTCGTCTCTGGCATTCAAACATTACACCAAGAGCAATTAATTCATGGCTGCAAACGACGCCATGTAATTCTGGCTGGCGAGTAAGCATCTCGGTGATCGCCTGTCGGCCAAACTGCATACTGGCTGCATAAGGGGTAGTAATGCTCTGCTCTGCACTATAATGTTGGTGTAACATGGCTTTTGCCCAACCACTTAATTGTTGGTTTTGCTGTTTATTATCCATTTGAGCGCCGATATAACCAATATTACGGTAGCCTTTATCCAACATATATTTAGTTAAAAAATAAGCGCCATCTTCAATATTACTGTCGATATTTAACGAGGTATGATGGTGATAAGAGCTGGCAATACTGATTATTGGGGTATGAGTATTTGAACTCACCACTAGCGATTTTTCAGACATCAAGGCGCCAAATATGACTAAGGCGGCTGGATTCCCCTGTAATAAGGTGCCTAATACTTCAGACTCTTTTTTCTGATTATATTCATGGCAGCCAATCAGAACCTGATAATTATTTTTATTTAGTATTTCTTGCAAGGCTTGTAAAAAAGTTGCACTGGAATGATCAGTTAAAGATGGCACCAGCACAGCTACATTTTTACTAACGCCGGAGGCTAAAACGCCCGCCGCTAAATTAGGCACATAACCTAACTCTTCGACCGATTTTTCAATTTTTTCACGCAACCTATCCGAAACGAGCTCAGGTGTTCTTAAGGCTCTAGAGGCCGTCATCGAGCCGACGCCCGCATGTTTTGCCACATCCTGTAAGGTTACACGACCTGTATTGCGCCGTTTTCTTGTTTTTTCCATAAAAATAGCCGTTTCATCATACAGTTATATATTTATCCTATTATACCCTAATTTACTTAAGATTCAGGAATGTGATAAATAATGGCCTGCGGGTGCGGTAATAAACACCACTCTCATTTGATCGACAATAAAAATCGATCGCCTGTGGATCATCGAACTACTGTTATCAATAGTCGCGGCTACTTTGTGCTTTTCAGAGCCATGCATCAAACAATATTAGCAACAAATGATAGCGCTATCACAAATATGATAGATTAACCTAGATAGCGCTACCATTGATCACTAAGATTAGTGATAACACCAAAAGATAAATGATGATCCCGGGGATACTCAGATGCTAAACCAGCTATTAACACTTGATGTGATACAGGTTCTACCTAGTGCGAAAGATTGGCGTGATGCAGTAAAAAAATCTTGTCAGCCACTGATTAACAAGGGCGCCATCGAACCGCAATATGTTGATGCCATAATTAAATCTCATGAAGATATTGGTCCCTATTATGTTCTTGGTCCGGGTATTGCTATGCCCCATGCGAGACCAGAAAACGGCGTTAACCAGCTCTCTCTCGGGCTGACAGTAATCCAAAATGGCGTTAATTTTGATGCCAATGAAAATGATCCCATTAAATTACTTTTTGTTCTCGCCGCAACTGACAGTGATAGTCATGTTGGTGCGATCGCTAAATTGGCTGAACTTTTTGATAATCAAGATGATATCGATCAGCTAATGAATGCAAAAAATGCAGATGATGTGCTGTCTGTTATCAATAAATACTAATTGGCTCTAAATACCTTATCGGGTCATATTTAGAGTGTAAATCTAATAACAAGGGTAACAATATGAAAATTACAGTGGTTTGTGGAAATGGTTTAGGTACGAGTCTGATGATGGAAATGAGCATCAAATCTATTCTGAAGGATCTGGGTGTTGAAGCGGATGTCGATCATGTGGATTTAGGATCGGCTAAAGGCACGCCTAGCGATATTTTTGTTGGCACCAGTGATATTGCGGAGCAGCTAGTGGCTCAAGCCGTTGGCGGCAAAATCGTTTCATTGAATAATATGATCGACAAAGTAGCAATGAAAGAGCGTCTATCTGCCGCACTGACTGAGCTTGGCGCACTGTAGGAGGAGGCAGTATGGAATTTTTTAGTTTCCTTATGCAGGATGTGCTCTCTGAACCGGCTATTTTAGTCGGTTTAATCGCTTTAATCGGTTTAATTGCACAAAAAAAGCCTGTTACTGAATGTATTAAAGGCACCGTTAAAACCATTATGGGTTTTGTCATTTTAGGCGCTGGTGCGGGTTTAGTTGTTAGCTCCTTAGGCGATTTCTCGGCGATATTCCAGTATGCTTTTGGCATTCACGGCGTTGTGCCTAATAACGAAGCGATTGTTTCAATTGCCCAAAAAAGCTTCGGTAAAGAGATGGCAATGATCATGTTCTTTGCCATGGTGATCAATATTCTGATCGCTCGCTTTACGCCTTGGAAATTTATTTTCTTGACCGGACATCACACATTATTTATGTCGATGATGGTGGCCGTGATCTTAGCCACAGCCGGAATTGAAGGCACTATGTTAGTTGTTGTGGGTTCATTGGTTGTAGGTTTCTGTATGGTATTTTTTCCGGCCATTGCCCACCCCTATATGAAGAAAGTAACTGGCTCTGATGATGTTGCAATCGGCCACTTCTCGACTATCTCTTATGTTCTCGCCGGTTTTATCGGTAGCAAATTTGGTAACAAAGCGCATTCAACCGAAGAGATGAACGTGCCGAAAAGCCTATTATTCTTGCGTGACACCCCAGTTGCTATCTCTTTTACCATGGCCATTATCTTTGTTATCACTTGCCTATTTGCCGGCAATGACTATGTTAGAGAAGTGAGCGGCGGTAAAAGCTGGTTTATGTTCTCATTAATGCAATCCATTACTTTCGCCGCGGGTGTTTATATTATCCTACAAGGTGTGCGTATGGTTATTGCTGAAATCGTTCCGGCATTTAAAGGTATTTCTGACAAGTTAGTGCCTAATGCTAAACCAGCATTAGATTGTCCAGTGGTATTCCCTTATGCACCCAATGCGGTATTAGTCGGTTTTTTAAGTAGCTTTGCTGCGGGCGTAATTGGCATGTTTATTCTATATGCCTTTGATATGACCATTATTATTCCCGGTGTCGTTCCACACTTCTTTGTTGGTGCTGCCGCTGGTGTATTTGGTAATGCGACCGGTGGACGCCGCGGTGCTATTTTAGGCGCATTCGCACAAGGGCTGTTAATTACCTTCCTGCCTGTATTCTTACTACCTGTACTGGGTAATATTGGTATTGCTAACACCACCTTCAGCGATGCTGACTTTGGTGCAGTAGGAATATTATTAGGTATTATTGTGCGTTAATTACACCTATTAAAAATATTTTTTCGCTATGAGCATAAAAAAGCCCGTTTGATATTTTCATCCTCAAGCGGGCTTTATTTATATCTGATAACTATCTATTAGAACGAATAAGCAATATTTGCCCAGCCGGTATAGTCGGTTCTATCTGAATTGGTTGAACCTGAAACACGTACATCAGAGGTGAATCCATTATCGCTGACCAATGACATACCTGCATCAAAGGAAGCTAATGTGGATTTATCTTTTGTCGATACGGTCACTGCGCCTGCATTAGGTACTTGCTGATCGATCTTGATCTTATTGCCATACAAGGTTTGTTGTAGGCCTACACTTAAGAAGGGTTTTAACAAGGTGTTGCTGGTTAATGGATAACGCCCATCTAAACGCAGCTTAGCGTTGGCCATCACAGCTTGGCCGCTATAGCTCTTATAGTGAGTATCGATCAGATCATAATCAGCATTATTTGACGATGCGGTGTAACCTTCACGTTGCTGCCAGATATGATTTAAGCCTACTAGCGGTGTAATTTTATAGTTACGATCTAAATCCCAACTTTTGCCAACTGAAACATCGGTATAAAGACCATTGCTCGCGTAGTCTGCTTTTTGGCTACCTATATCATAATAGTTATTACTGTCGGTATAATCGGTTTTACTTCTAAACCAAGTGGTAGTAGCAGTGGCAAAAATATTACCTTCAAACGCCATCGAGCCCTGTGCACCTAACATAAAGGTATTAATATCTTCTTTACGACCCTCTGAGGTACCGTTAAAGCTGGTTTTAGCATTTTCATAACCGGTATGCCAGCCTAATTGATAATTTTCAAACTGATGATCTTGCCCTAATAGCACGCCATAACGGTGTCCACTGTAGCCAGAAGTGACTTTATCGCGACGATAGTCACCCGCATATGGCGTGATAAAGAAGCAGTTATCTGCATCTAATTTCTCATTACAGCCATTGCGAATCGCTTGCTCATTTAAGCGCGATGTGATGATATTCGACGCTTGTGTCATCGATGAACGTTGTGCGATGGCGGAAACACCAGCATGGGAAACATCGGGCGCATAAACTAAAGCTGCGCTACCGAGATCTCCTGCACCACTCGTTGAATGAATCACTTTAAAATCTTGTGTCATGCCACGTAATGAGCCAATAGAACCGCCCACAGTCGCCGTTTGGTTATTGGTGGTATCATAAGCCAATGAATCTAGTTCGTAGGCCTTGCCATACTCAAAACCATCTTCTTTTTTGCCAGCCATTATAACAAGTTCGCCACCTTGGGTACCATCACCTATGACAATCGAACCGCCATTGCTGACCGCCCAAGGAGTATCAGTTCCCAGTGACAACATATAGCTTTCGATATTCACCACAGAGCCATCTGCCATGATTTCATAAGCTTGTTGATTGCCATTACCGGAAGTCGAAGTATTAATAATACCGCCTGAGTGTACAGTGGCGCTACCATTTACAACATGAATACCATAAGCAGCCGCATCACCATTCTGCCCAGCCGCATGCACATTCATATTGCCGTTATTACGGATAATAACCTGACTACCTTCGGTGTATATCCCGCTGGCCGTAGCGGATTCCCCCTCAGCTGTAACTGTCAGTTGACCATTATTATTCATTACATGGGTAGGATTACTTGGGTTACCCTGATCAGGCGCAACGTTTGGATTGGCGGAAATAGTATGTAATCCGCTGGCATTTGCCGCACCATTTTTACTTTTAGCACTAACCGTTAATTGACCATTATTAGTCAATCCATTCGCAGCATTAGAGTAAATACCATATGCTGAAGCACCATTTTCACCATCAGCTTGAACCTTCATATTTCCATCATTAAACAATGCCATATGATCGCCCCAGTGATCTGTAGGCGCATTGGAAAAAGCGAGTCCAGCATTTATACCATAAGCTTCCGCGCTACCCTGATGGCTTTGACTGCTGACATTAACTTGCCCTTGGTTACGCACTGTTGACCAGTAGGCATCTGTAGCTTGTAGCCCATTTGCTACAGATAAGCCTGTTTGGCTTTCAGCCGAAATATCCACAGAGCCGCTAGCTTGATTAGTAAAAGTTCCTGATTTAACCACCACACCACTTGCGCGAGCGTCACCCTCTGTCGGCGCAACTTTTAACTTCATCTTTCCGCTATTGCTCGCATCCACAGGATTACCTGCATTTTGAGTCAAGTCACTTAAGTCAAATTCATTTTTATCTGTAGTAACTTCAATGGTCCCACTATTAGTGGGTTTGTCGGCAAAATGGTAGGTTTCGCTGGCATAACTATTAGTGCTAATAATCAGTGCAACGGCAATCACCGATAAGCGCAATATTTTTTGGTTATTCATATCTCACCCTTAAACTCTATTTTCTTTTTATCAATGTGGATTGGTTTAAAAATGCCTGCGTTTATTAGAAGTTAAGAATGAATCCAACTTTAGCAAACATGCCTTCTTTATCGCCCCAAGACCATTCATTACCTTTATGATGTTTCTGATCTTTAAACTGTAAATCCGCCATCAAAGAGATAGTTTGGTTGAACGGGATCTCGGTATAGAGGGCATAGTTGTTATAGTTATAACCACTGCCATCATGAGTACGAATGCTGCCGATTTCCCAACGCAATTCAAGGTAAGTATTATTCGCAAAACGATACTGCACTAACGGACGGATAGCGGACTCACGCCATCTGAAATCATTATCTTCGGCATGGTAATAGGCTTTCGCTCCCACGTTAAAATTATCGGTAAAACGATAGAGATAGAGAGGCTCAGTTTCAATATAACCACCGCGATCTGTTCTATCGATCCAACCTAATTCAGTATTGAGATGTAAGAAGTTACGGCCAAAACCGACGTTAATTTCTGGGCGGATATGATACATCTGTTTTTCAGGTGCATCTTTCGCGCCGCCAATATGCTCATAACCAAATTCAGCGCCATAACTGAGATTTTCATTCACCCAGTTCATATATTTTGGCAGTAACTGAATTTCCATAAAGGTATCGCGGCGTTTTTTATTTTTACCTGAGCTGGCGTATTTATCGTTTTTGTCACCATCATAAATGGTGGTTTCACGCACCACATAGCCCATGCTAAATTTATCGTTGATCTTCGTTGAACCATCGGCAATAACGAAAGTGCTATACAGCTGCGCGGGATGTTTGGAAAACTTAATATTTTCATATTCGTATCCAGTAAACATGCGCGTTCTTTTCGGTTCGGTATTCTGACGCGTGGCATCATCATCAACAAAGATAATGTCACCAAAGCTGCGTGATACGCCAAAGAGATCTAAATTTGAGTTTTTAATGCTAGGCATTTCACTGTTATTACTGAGTAGTGGCGCTTCTTCTGCCCATGCAGGCGTTGTTGCCATTAACAGTGCCAGTGGAAGAACTAATTTTTTCATGCTGTGTTGATCCTTATAAATTCATGACTTCTCATTCAATGCGTTATGCCATTAGCTTACGCACTGAATGTAGAACACTGTTATTGCATTGAAGAGCTAGCTAACCCATTAATACCTTTGTAATTATTAGGAACATAACCTTGATAGAGGTCTTTTAATGTTCCCATATAATCTTTACTAATCAGGTATTTCTCTACATCAGCATTAATGTCTTTTGCCATCATGGCGCCGACAAACATGCCGACATCCAGCGAGAGAATGTTTTGAGTCATTTGACCTTTACTATCAACCGCATCGAACCAGCCATAAGGTGATTCTATATTTGGATAAGCTTGTTTCAGTTTTTTCAATGCACTAATAGAACCTTCAGGATCAACAATATAGGAGAGTGCGATCGCATGAGGTGTGCCCGTATAACCATCTTCAATCGTATTATTAAAACGAACCTTACTTTCTGATAATGCTGGTACACCAAATGAGTGATAGCCGTTATCCACTTTGGCCGATGAAGAGACCATTGGAATACCGTGTTTTGCACCGTAGATTTTTTGAATTAAGGTATGATCTTCAACGATTTTATAGTCAGGCATCAGTACGCGTTCATTAATCCAAATTTGCGGCATCATCATTTGGAAATAAGCGCCATCCCAAGTGAGAAGTGGGTTATATATTTTGTCATTGATTTTATAATGTTGGGTATATAACTCCATTTTATGAAATGCACTTTCTGGAATAGCTTTCGCGCCCATATCTTTAGTATCTAAAATGGCCCATATCACGGCGGCGCGACTTTCATTGCCTTTGCGGTCAACATGATAGCCCAGTGGTGCATCATTTTTTGTCGACCAGCCAGATGACATCAAACCACGGCTTTCATCATACAGCGCGACCCAACCCTCTTTTTGACCATCTAAAATAGCGTTAATGCGCTTCACAATTTCTTGTTTATCAGGATCATTGGAGTCCATAAAGGCGCCCGCAACACCTGCTAATGCAAATGAGAAGTTACCATTATCCACCGCAGGAACTATTTCATCGGGGTTTTTAACTAATTTGCCGTCACGGATATCATAAGGCCAGTAAAATAGCCCTTTCCATTTTGGAGCTTGTTCCATGGTAGTCAGTGTTTCTTTGATACGTAATACCGCATCTTGATTGCCAGCTTTAGCCGCTTCAGTCAGGACATTGAGGTATAAACCTATTTCTGTCGTATTGGTGTAATAACCTTTTACGATATTATTACCTTCAATACGGATAGTGTCGTAAGGCACTTTCGCTTGCTCATCGACACCTACACCATCGCGAAAGAAATTAAGATTGTTTTGAAACTCAGCTTCAAAACCTTTTGGATACAGATGATCTGCAACTTTTATTTCATTAATAACAACATCTTTTGCCAATGTGTGTGTGCTAAATGCTAGTAGTAGGGAAGCGAGAAGTATTGAACCTTTCTTATTCATATCAAGATGCCTTCTGAGCCAAATGACTATTATTATGTAGTAGAAACGTTTCTATAATCGTCGTAGCTATAGCTATTGGTCAAGTCTATTTATACTCATTTGTTTAAAATGTGACGCGGGGAGCATTTTTTACCTAACCTTAATGGGAAATACTAATGCCACAATTTAATTTCAATTAAATCATACATATAAATAACTCCCCATATAAATATGTGATGTAGATCGCGTAATTAAGTGATGACATTGTTTCTTGTTGACAAGCTTTTTTAACGCTTCATAATCTATAGAAACGTTTCTACTAAGTATCGGGGTATGGGTGATGGCAGGAGTCGTATTAACAGACGTTAATAAGATTTATCCAAATGGAATGCATGTATTACATGACATTAATTTGGATATCAAAGACGGTGAATTTATGGTCGTTGTCGGTCCATCGGGCTGCGCCAAATCAACCATGCTCAGAATGATTGCGGGATTAGAGCCTATCTCTTCTGGCGAGCTGCAAATTGCGGACAAAGTCTGTAATGATGTACTGCCTAAAGATCGCGGAATTGCGATGGTGTTCCAAAATTATGCACTCTATCCCCATATGACCGTTTACGAAAATATGGCCTTTGGTTTAAAAGTATCGAAAAAACCAAAAGCCGAAATTGAGAAACGTGTCGCAGAAGCTGCCGAACTATTAGAAATCACCGAATTGCTACAACGTAAGCCCAAAGAGATGTCAGGCGGTCAATGCCAGCGCGTTGCTTTAGGTCGAGCCATGGTGCGTAAACCCGCGGTTTTTCTGTTTGATGAGCCCTTATCCAATCTTGATGCGAAATTACGCGTTTCAATGAGATTACGTATCAGTAAATTACATCAACAATTGCGTGAAGCGGGTCGCCCTGCAACCATGATTTATGTGACTCATGATCAGGTTGAAGCCATGACCATGGGGGAGCGCGTCTGTATTTTGCGTAAAGGACGCATTATGCAAGTCGATCATCCTCTGAATGTTTATCATCATCCGAAATGTAAATTTGTTGCTGAATTTATTGGCTCACCATCTATGAATATATTTACGGGTCGCGTGATCCTGCAAGATGAGCAACTGGCAATTCAGTGTGCCGAGCAAATATTTTTATTGCCAGAGCATAAGCAACAAAAAGCCCGTCCTTATCTCGATCAAGATATCTATTTAGGTGTTCGCCCTGAAGATATCAAGGTTATTAACCAAAATCAGCCCAATAGTTTTACCACATCAATTATTCGTGTGGATGCCATGGGCTCTGATGAATTTATCTATTTCGCACTGGCGGGGAAAGAGGCTATCTGTAAGCGGCCAAACCCAGAAATCGAAATTGATACCAGCACTCCCTGCCAGTTCCATTTCAATATGGATAAATGCCATCTCTTTGATAAAGAGACCGAACAAAATATTTTCTACATTTAATGATTTTCAGGATGAGTAACATGATGATTAAGCCAATACATAATCTGGTCTACAGTAAGCAAAATAATCAGCTCGCATTCAATTTTATGCCCGGCCATATGCTTAAAAACATCATGGCTGGCAATATCATGCTAAACCTGTTTGAAACACCACAGCTAGATGCGCTTATCAGTAATATTTATCTGCGTGAATTGAGTCAAAATAGTGTTATTAATGTCACGCCATTACTGTTTAATAATAATGATATTACCGTCGGCACTAATAGTGATGGCGATGTTATTTGGTGCACTAAAACTGCGCGTTTTACCGCTTATGTCACCTTATCTTTAGCCTCAAATCCTGAAAATATCTATTATTATTCTGTTGATGTGCAAAATAACAGTGAACAATCTTTCGCTTTTGATCTTATTTATGGCCAAGATTTATCCCTATCGGATATAGGCGCAACCCGCACCAACGAATCCTATTGCAGCCAATATCTTGATCATAAGATTTTTAATTTAGATCACTATGGTTATACCGTTTCATCAAGACAAAACTTGCCACAAAGCACAGGAAATCCCTTATTACAATTAGGCAGTTTTTCACCGGTTATTTCATTTTCAACCGATGGTTACCAATTCTTTGCAAAACAGTATAAATTTACCCATCAGCCATTAATTAATACAGATATTGAATTAGCGAATAAAAATTATCAGTATGAAATGGCGCATATCGCACTGCAATTAGAGCCTGTAATATTAGCAGCCAATGAAGAATCAAGTCAGGTATTTTATGGTTGCTATATTAGCCACCAACCAGATGCTAATATCGAACAAGCTATCGATATTAATAAAATTATTGATGCTTATTACAAACCGGATTATACCCCTTCTTTGCTCTCTCATCAGCCAGCCCAGCTGGTTTTTCAGGTAGAGCCAATTTCAGGTGAACAATTAACCGACGCGGCTGTTGAACAATTATTCCCTGGCGAAAAACAGTTTATTGAAAAAGAAGATCAGCAATTGCTGTCATTCTTTAGCAAAGATGGCAATTATGTCACTATGGCAGAGAAAGAGCGTTACCAAGAGCGCGCGACTGGCCATATTATTACCTCAGGCAATAATCACGATTTTAAAAATCCAATAATGAACTCAACCCATTTCATTTACGGTATTTTTAACTCGCACCTGACTCTAGGTAATACCTCATTTAATAAGTTATTGGGAACAAATCGTAATTTCCTCAATATCTTTAAAAGTAGCGGTCAACGAATTCAAATTAAATTAAATGGCGAATATCGTCTATTAGCTATGCCTTCTGCCTATGAAGTGGGAGTTAACTTCTCGCGCTGGGTTTATCAATTACCTGAAGGCTTAATCCAAATTTACTCTTTCGCTAGCCAAAGCGAACCTGTTGTCCAACTGGATATTGAGTTACAAGGCTTCACTGACCCCGTTGAGATGATCATCAGTCATCAGCTGATTATGGGAAATCAAGAAAATGAATCTATCATTAGTGTTAATAAATTAGCTAATGAAAATCAGTTGATGATCTCAAGCACTGATAACCCGCAAGAGCCACAATTTAGCCTTAGCTATAGCCCTGAATTTAATACATTAGAACAGTATGTTGATGCAGATAATCAATCAGTCCAGTATCTACTTTTATCAGGCAGCGTAAAACAGAGCGCAAGTCTAGTGTTTGGTGGCAAAAACAGTGAAGTTGATACTTGCGGTAAATGGTTGAATTTCAATCAAGAAGTTGCCGCTTATCAAGCACAGCAAAACAATCTTATCAACCATTTTGCTATTGATTTTACCGCTCAGCCAGAACAGGCGCAAAAATTAAATCAAACATTACAGTGGTTTACTCATAATGCACTAGTGCATTACAGCTCACCACACGGTATTGAACAACCCTCAGGCGCCGCATGGGGAACCCGTGATGTTTCTCAAGGTCCTGTTGAGTTCTTTATGGCTATGGGTCGCTACCAGCATGTTGAAAAAATCCTGTGCGAAATTTATCGCCATCAATATCTGGAAACAGGTACTTGGCCACAATGGTTTATGTTCGATGATTACGCCAATGTTCAGCAGCAAGAGTCACACGGTGATATCGTAGTTTGGCCATTAAAAGCATTAGCAGATTATCTATTAGCCACAGGTAATATTGAGATCCTAGAAACTCAGCTACCATATACCTGTATCGCCGACAAATTTGCCTTTACTACGCAAACCGAAACTATCTTACAACATGCTGAACGTCAGCTAGATCATATCGTTGCGCATTTAGTACCTGGCACTTATCTTTCAAGCTATGGCGATGGCGACTGGGATGACACTCTGCAACCAGCAAACCAATCATTGCGCGAAAATATGGTTAGTGGTTGGACTATTCCGTTAACATTACAAACCTTTAAAACGCTAACCAAAGCACTGGAACAGCATCCACAGTTTAATGAATTTTTGGCGCGCATCACCGACCTGACCGTTAAAATGGAGCAGGATTATCATAAATACCTAATTAAAGATGGAGTGATCAGCGGCTTTATTCATTTTGATAATGATAATGTCGAATATCTACTGCATCCGTCGGATAATAAAACGAATATCAAATACCGTTTATTGCCCGCAAATCGTTCGATCATTTCCGAATCATTTGATAAAGAGATGGCCAATAAACATATGAAGATCATTCTTGATAATCTATTATTCCCAGATGGCGTACGTCTGATGGATAAAATGGCGCAATATAAAGCCGGTCATCAAACTTACTTTAAGCGTGCTGAACTCTCTGCCAACCTAGGCCGTGAGATTGGATTACAATATTGCCATGCGCATATTCGCTTTATTGAAGCACTCTGTAAAATGGGAATGACTCAAGAACTTTACGACAATCTATTTAAAATTGTACCTATTGGAATTAAAGATAGCGTTCCTAATGCAGAATTGCGTCAAGCTAACAGCTACTTCTCTAGCTCGGATGCAAAATTTAATGATCGTTATCAGGCGTATCAAAATTTTGACCAATTAAAAGCGGGTAAAGTAGCCGCAAAAGGTGGATGGCGCATCTATTCCAGTGGCCCGGGCATTTATATTAACCAAATTATTTCTAATGTACTCGGATTAAGATATCAATTTGGTGACCTATTATTAGATCCTGTAATTAGCAAAAACTTTGGAAATGTATGCCTTAATTATCAAATTTATGATAAACCAGTGACCATCAATATATTGCCACAAGATGGTGAATTTACACCGAAACGTGTGGAATTAAACGGTCATTTATTGACACTGGCATTACAAGATAATCCTTATCGAACAGGGGCTGTATTAATTAGCAAAACAGAAATAGACGCTTATTTAGCCGAAAGTAATATATTGGATATCTATTTATAGAGTCGCTTAAATTTAATTGATGATTTGGATCTCACATAGCACATAGTCAGCAGTGAGATCTAATCATTAGAGAGACTCATGATATAATATGTTTTTTTTAAAATTAGAGGGTTAGCGGTGAGTGTAACAATAAAGGATGTAGCTAAAAAAGCGCAGGTCTCTATTTCTACTGTTTCTTATGCAATTAACGGTAACCCTAAAATTACAGAGAAAACACGCCAACATGTGCTAAAAATTGCTAATGAAATGAATTACGTCGCTAATAGTAATGCGAAAATGCTCAAAGCAAAGCGTAGTGGCGCAATTGGTCTATTTTTTAATTCATGGTTTGGTCCAATATACAGTGAACTGGTTCGTGGTATTCAAGAACAAGTTCATAGTGAGCATTATGATTTAGTCGCTTGCAGTTTATATGGTGGCGAACAATCTACCGCACATAAATATTTACGTGAACGTGCCGTTGACGGGGCGATTATTCTTTCTAGTTCATTTGATGATGACTTTTTAAAGTCAGTGGCATCTGAAAATCTGCCTATTGTAGTATTAGATCGTGAATTAAAAAGCCCACATATTTATAATGTGCTGATTGATAACTTTGGTGGCGCATTTAAAGCCGTTAATGCGCTTATTGAAGCTGATTGTAAAGATATTTACTATTTTGGTGGCCCACAGAAATCTTATGATAATAAAAAACGCTTAGATGGTTTTATTGCTGCTTTAGGTTATAACCAAATTCCACTCAACCCTCAATATATTATTCAATCTAATTTTACTGAGGCTGATGCCTATTTAAAAATGAATGAATTGATTAATCAGGGGCAAATCCCCAATGCGATTTTCTCCGCTAATGATGAAATGGCCATTGGTATTCTGCGCGCAGCAAAAGAACACAATATTAAAGTTCCAGAACAACTTAAAATTGTTGGATTCGATAATATTTATACTTCCAGCATATTAACACCCGCACTGACCACCATTAATCATCATAAATATGAAATGGGCGTTATTTCTGCAAGCATTCTTCTTAAAGCAATAAGAGAAGAGACAGGAATTGATGAAATTACATTATTGCCGACAGAGTTGATTGAACGTGAAACAATATAATCAGCTGACTCTTATGTCGGATTATCAGGATAAATAGCGTATGAAATTACTAAACTTTATCATCTTGGCACTGCTTCCCCTACCAACATTGGCAGCTGAACGCCTTGAAATTATGGTGCCGAGCGGCAATTATGTCTCTTTTATGCGTAGTACCATTATTCCTGAATTTAAAAAAATACATCCTGATGTTGAATTAATTATTTCTAATGACGAACAACTGGATACCCGTATGGCTGCGGGCGATAATCCAAATGTTTATGTGGGTGTTTATGGCTATCAACCCGCTAAGCTGGCGAAATTAGGAAAATTAGCTTATTTAGATAAATTTGATGGCTATTCCGCCTTAATCGAACGTATTGATAGTCATTTTTTACATCAAAACTTCGGTCGTACTTACTATATTCCATGGAACGCCACCACACAGATGATGATATATAATAAAGCATTATTTGTTGAGGCTGGTCTAGATCCTAATCAGCCCCCGGAAACCTGGGATGAGTTTTTAATTGCCGCTGAAAAAATATCCGCTTTACCCGCACGTAAAAACGGTAATAAAGTGTATGGCACAGTATTTTGGAACGATGTACTCTCCTTTGGGAGTTGGTACTGGAATTTATTAGCTCCCATGTATTACAGTATTAATCAGGGGCAATATCAGTTATTAAATCATTATGGGACTGATATTATTTTTGATAAGCCCGAAGCAAAAATGGCTGAATTTATTACCACTATGCAAAAAGCACAAAATTTTGCCCCACCGACAATGGAAAAAAGTTTTTTCTCACGCAATATCGGTATGTGGGTACAATTTGGTTTTGGTTGGAAAGCCACCCTCTCCTCTGCTGCTGATTTCCCGATGGTTATTGGTCAAGATGTAGGTATCGCACCTATCCCAGTATTAAATAAAGGGGATACTCATTACTCTATTCTCGATGGCCGCGCTATTATGATTTTTAAAGGAACACCAGTAAAAGAGCAATTAAGTTGGGATCTAGTTAATTTGCTAATGAGAGATGATGTTAATTTAAAAGCGAATATAGAATTAGGTCAATTACCCACGCTTAAATCACTAAAGGCCAATAGCTATTTTCAATCTGATGAAGCGAAACCTTTTGTTAACCAATTAAATAATACTGTTTTAAGTGAACCTTTTGCCAATATTTCTGATGTCGCTGATATTATTTTATCTAATTACGCCAAAGTTATTCTAAAAAATGAAATGACTCCTCAACAAGCGGTTGCGGAATCAGCCAAGTCAGCGAGAAAATTACTCAGCGAGCAATAATATATACTTTTATTTTTAGTTTATTAATGCCAACACCAGTGGGATCTTTTATCTATAATCAATAAAATGAAATAGTAGACTCGGCCTATATACATAGCCAATCTTACATTCTTTTTTATAAATAGAATCAAAATAATGAACGTCTTAGGTTTTTTCTAAGGAGAGGATATGAAAAACAAAAACATCATAATGGGGTATCTATTTTTAGCACCCTGGATAATCTATTTTTTAATTTTTATTTTATATCCATTCTTCTTATCATTTCAGAATAGCTTTTTGGATATCAATGTACTTAGCCCAGAAAGTACTAAGTTTGTCGGCTTTAGTAATTGGGTTCATGTCTCAACTGATGGCCTGTTTTGGAAATCTATTTTTAACGTTATTTTCAATCAAGTTATCTTTGTTTTTCTGAGCTTTATCTTTGCGATGGGAATGGCATTACTCTTACATGAAGTCACTCACTTTGGTGGGTTATTTAGAACCATTATGTTTATTCCAGTTATAACTTCTATTACTGTCGCCATGATCATCTTTAACTTTATATCGAGTCCTACCGGACCAATTCAAAGCTTGATGTTAGATTGGAATATAATTAATGCCCCTGTGTTCTGGAAGTTTGATCAATGGCTACCAATGCCGATGATTGCTGTCTTCAGTACTTGGAAATGGTTTGGTATTCAGATGATTATTTTTCTAGGCGGAATTGCCAGTATTAATCGTTCTCTTTATGAAGCGGCAGATATTGATGGTGCCTCTTGGTTACGTAAAACCTGGAGTATCACGCTGCCACTATTAAAACCACAAATCATATTTGTAATGACTATTAATATTATCAACGGTATGCAGATGTTTATTGAGGTATTAATGAACTTCGACCTCTCAGGTGGCCCTTATAATTCCGCATTAACCCCTGTGTTATATCTGTATAAAACCGGATTTGCCGATATGAAGATGGGAATGGCCTCAACTATTGGATTATTACTTGCCACTGTAATCTATATTTTCACCATGCTGCAATTGAAATTTACTCAAGATAAGGAGCATAAATAATGCGTATTAGCAAAAAAGGTATCATTATTTATAGCTTGTTAGCGATCGCCAGTGCAATTGTGCTCTATCCCTTCTTTTTTATGATCATGAACTCATTTAAAAGTGGTACTGAGATTATTAACTCTCCTAATGCTTTACCCACTAGTTTCTCATTTGAGGGCTATGTACAGGCATTCTTGAGTCTTAATTTAGGGCGAATTTTCTTTAATACTCTGTTTATTTCAATTTCAGTAACTATCACTAATACTTTATTTTCATCTATGGTGGCTTATGCGATTGTTAAAATGAATTTACCGGGACGTGAGTTCTGGATAAAACTTATTTTAACTTCAATGATGGTACCAGCGATATTATTTACCATCCCCACTTATATGATGCTCTACTCATGGGATTGGGTTAATACCTTTCAGGCCTTGATTATTCCCGGAATGATCAGCGCTTATAATATTTTCTTATTAGTTCAGTTTTTAAAACAAGTCGACAATGCTTATATCGAAGCGGCGCGTATCGATGGTGCGGGTGAAATTACCATTTTCTTTAAAATCGTACTTCCGATGATCCGCCCTGCACTAGCAACCGTCGCTATATTAACTTTTATGGGAGCGTGGAATGATTTTATGGGCCCATTACTTTATGTCCGTGATGACTCATTAATGACATTACAGTTAGCCCTCTTCAAATTTGTTAATGATGTTCCTACGGATAATCTTGAACAACTCTGGGCGATGACCACCATGATTGCCGTGCCTGTCGTTTTTATCTTTTTCTTCCTGCAACGCAACTTTATTAAAGCCTTTACTGGAATTGGAGTTAAATAATATGAGTGGAAAAAAAGCTCTATTAGCACTTATTTTTCTCATTACATTAGCTTATCTGACGGCATGGAATATTGTTTACCAACAATCAAAAGATTATTTTGATTTTGCCGAACAGCAATATGCACAAGATAATTATATTTTGGCATTAAAAGGATTAAATAAAATAGAACTTTATGCAGGTGACCACTATTCAGGCGGCTATCAACAAGTAATTGATGACTGGCGTAGTGGCCTATTTGTCTATCGCCCAGACTTCTATTATCAATCCCTCGAGCGTAGTCAGGCAATTTTACATCAAGCCAGTTTAGAAGAACTCGATACTTTTATTAAAACCTATACCGAAATAGATACACGTTATATTGCCGAAGCGGCCACTTGTTTATTATCCCGCTATCAACAAGCGAAAAATAGCGAGGGTGAAGCAGAGATGATCTCATTTTTAGCAGAAGCATTTCCTGATTATCATTGGCAAACATCAACCTATTTAGCCAATGGCTGCAATGTCATCAATTAACAGCATAAGTTCGGCACAATAAAGGCGGTAAGCGAGATACACCTATTTTAGGTCACTCTGACGCTCCCCTTAGAATCGGTAGTTTAAACAGGAGAAAGCCATGAGTGCAATTTACCGCGATGCCACACAAGCAATATCAGTCCGTATTGATGATTTGATGAGTCAAATGACGCTAAAGGAAAAAATCGGCCAACTTTGCCAACATCCAATGCTCAATTATCAACAAAATCAGGCGGATTATTTAGCAGGTATTCGTCAAGGGCGTTGGGGCTCACGCATATTAGCGGATACCGCTTGGGCGGGTAATGCACCGGGCGAATCGGTTAATCCTGTTGAATTAAATCAAATCCAACGTACCGCGATGGAAGAGAGTCGCTTAGGCATTCCGATTATTTTTGCTCGTGATGTGATTTATGGCCAGTCGACGGTATTACCGATCCCCCTAGCTCAAGCTGCATCTTGGCACCCAGAGTGTGTAAGACAAGCCTATCGGATGATCGCACGAGAAGCTGCGTCCTTAGGGATCAACTGGACATTTGCGCCTATGTTGGATATTGCTCGCGATCCTCGTTGGGGCAGAACGATTGAAACTTTCGGTGAAGATCCCTATTTAGCCAGCCAGTTTGCTAAAGCTGTGGTAGAAGGATTTCAAGGCGATGATCTGACTCAGCCAGATAGCCTACTCGCTTGCGCCAAACATTTTGTCGGTTACGCTGCGGTCGAAGGGGGGCGAGATTATGATACTACTGAGTTGTCTGAAAATACCCTGCATAATGTCCACTTACCGCCTTTTGCTGCGGCTATCGAAGCGGATGTAGGCTCGATTATGACAGGTTTTTGTGACCTAGGGGGAACGCCTGTTACTGCCTCGCAATCCCTTATCCGTGGTTGGCTGAAAGGGCAACATAAGTTTGATGGCTTAGTGATCAGCGACTGGGGCTCGGTTTCTGATCTGGCCTATTTTGGTATTACAAACGATGCCGCAGGCGCAGCTGAACGAGCCATGATTGCAGGTGTCGATATGGCCATGACACATGAAGCCTATGATAATAATCTTGAACAATTAGTCACCGATGGCCGTATTGATATTGCGCTAATTAATGAGGCAGTTTATCGCGTGCTATATGCTAAATTCCGTTGCGGTCTATTTGAAACTCCCTATGTCGATGAGCAATTGCATACCAGTCTATTACGTCATCCTGAGCATGTGAATAAAGCTCAAGAATTGGCCGAACAATGTTTAGTTTTGTTAAAAAATAGGCATAACACTCTACCGATTGGTCGCCATACTACACCAACCATTGCCGTTATTGGTCCGCACGCTCATTCTCAGCGTCAACATTTGGGCTCTTGGTGCTTGGATGGTAAAGCAAATGATGTCACTAGCATCTATCAGGGGATCTGTGAGATCGCAGCTGATTGTCACATTATCACCGAAGATAGCGCATTTACTGATGAGATGGTCGAGTGTGCACACCGTGCAGATATAGTTATTCTCTGTGTGGGAGAAAGCCATAGACGCACCGGAGAAGCCCGTAATATTGCAGAATTACAGCTTCCGCCGGGCCAAGAAGCCTTAATTGAAGCCATTGGCCAAGTCGGTAAACCTCTAATTGTAATTCAATGTACTGGCCGCCCAATTCCCTCTCCAGCCATCGAGCAATATGCGGATGCGCTGCTATTTGGTTGGCAATCAGGCACAGAGACAGGAAAAGCCATTGCTCGAGTGATCTTTGGCGATTGCAATCCAAGTGGCAAACTTCCCATGACAGTCCCGCGCTCAACGGGGCAAATCCCGATTTATTATGGTCGTAAGCCTATGGGTAAAATGCGTGATTATCAAGAATATCAGCCTTATAAAGATCTATCTGCTAACCCCCTTTATCCCTTTGGTTTCGGTTTAGGCTATAGCACGTTTAGCTATCATGACTTACAGATTAGTCACTTACAATTGACTCAGTCCGAAGAACAACAGGTATCAGTCACCATAACTAATAATGGCCGATTAGCGGGTACTGAGATTGCCCAGTGCTATATTCGTCAACATCTAGCGTCAACAACACGTCCAGCTCGTGAATTAAAAGGATTTCAAAGAGTTACATTACAAGCTGGCGAATCTAAGCGTATCCAATTTACGCTCGGTAAAAATGAATTATCCTTTTACAATCGAAAACAACATATGGCATTAGAAGCATCGAAAATAACCTTATTTGTTGGCGGTAGCAGTGAAACAGAATATAAAATTGATTTTCAATTAATTTAATATTCACTAAATTTATCAGATATCCAAGAAGATAATGGATATCTGATAATGAATAATTTAGTTATCTCTATCGTTTTAACTATATTGACTAACACCACCAATTAATTACCACTAATATCTATTGATTTTACATTATGATCCATTATAACAAATCACTGGTTTAAACTATTTTATTCAACTTGAGTATTTAGAAGTGCGAACATGGATTTCTCGATAAAAGCAGGTTCATCAACAAATATAGGTTCTTCATGATATATGCTAGCTAACTCGTCCGCTTTTTGGTTGTTTACTACTTTACCTTTTGCTTCTTCAATACAATTTAAAACCCCAACCTTAAGATGCTCAATATAATTTAATTCATTAATATCAGCCAATTCTGTCATTTCTGAAAGTTTAATAACTAACTCATCTAACTTAAAGAGTTGATTATATAAGTTATTTTCTATATTTATTAATTTATACTTTATATTACATAGTTTAGCGCCTAATTCACATAACATCTCGATCTTATCTTCACTACTACCTTTATCTAACTCATCATTAATTGATAGATCTAATTTATCAATATGCTGAGTGACACCATCTACAAAGGCGCCATGAGAAATAAAAAAATCATTAAATTTAATATGTTGGCTAATTACACTTGAGGTAAAAGCACTCAGAGAGGTGAATTTTTGACCTTTTGCATCAAAAAACTTAAACTTTGGTCTATCCATATCTGCTTTGATAGCTTTATGAATATCGTCTATTAAACATTTTTGTTCGTTTTCTATCAACTTAATAGATTCAATTAATTTATTTTGTCTATTCATATCAATCAAATTGGCAGAATAAATATCAATCAACATTTCATTATTAATAAAGCTATCACCTAGCATTTCCTTGAGAAATTTAAAACCTTTATTTTCCATAACAAAAAATCTCCATTTACATATATATTTAAATTGAAACAACAACAATAAAAATACAGTTAATAAATTCACGAAAAATCACAAAATAGACTGAAATTAACAAAAAACATCAAGAAATATCAAGAAAGAACCAATTTACACCATTAAAAATATTTAGATTAATTTAATGTCACCAAAATAGTCTGCAGCATAACAAATGTTTTAAATAAGGAAACCAAAATTTATAGGATAATGTTAAATTAGGATATAATTCATTTTAGCCTAAAAATCTGTTTGTCATCACCTAAAAGTCATCATGTCAATTTAAAAATTTTTTTTTACTTATTAAACTAATTTGACAGCAATAACATTTCATTATTGCTGTCAATAGGTAAAATTATTTTTAAATAAATCATTTAAAAAAAGTTATCGTTCTGTAATTAAATTGATAACCATTTTATCGTGATTCTTCACCGATTAATCAATTTAAAAATCAACTTATTCTTTTCGTTGCTATTATCATCGTATTAACGTTCAGCTGCTGCTATTGTTGAACTCTTTTAACTACTCCAGTTATAGTGATATTGAAACACTAACGGCTCACAGCTAGCGGGCATGATTCGAGTCATATAGAAACCACTTATTCGCTTTATTAATATAAGCTCATTGCTAGGCAGAATAGTAACCCTCAATGTAGATATATTACTCAGTAATGGCATTGAGCTATTAAATTGCATTTAAAATAGGCTATAAGTGATGACATCTTCGTACTTAGTGATCTGTACTTAAGCTCCCCACTCACTGATGTGGAGTAAGTTTGTCTTAGACCAAATCATGCCGCTCTTGCTTTCTGTCTTTAATCCGAGAAAGGGCGCTCCTGATACAATGGTCACTGTATTTCTATTTAATGGCACTTAATTAAATTAATTTTCATTATTAAAAAACCTTGAAAAAATAAAAATATATTTATATTAAAATGTAATTTAATATAAACACACTCAAATTAGCATCATCAAAATAATACTTCCCACCTTAAACTAGAATAAAAAACTTTAAATTTATGTGAGTTAATAGAGTAAATTAAGAATTTTATTATTTACTATTACTTTATTTTAATATAGACACATATCATAACTAACAGACACACTTAGTTTCACAGTTAAAAACACTGATAAAAAACCGATAAGTCAGCTGCAAAAATCAAACAAAGAAACATAAGCAGTGATAAAAACCACTCATTAACATAAATTCACAGCCTGTCACAAAATGTCCAAAAATTTCATTTGGATTACAATTAATCAACAATATAATCGAGAAAGCTAATATAAAAGCCAATAAAAAAATTAAAATAAACATTACATCCACAGGACAGACTATGGCTAATACACTAACGAAAAAACCCTTTTATAAGGTCCTCTATATTCAGGTTATTATTGCAATTACTTTGGGTATCCTACTTGGCCATTTTTATCCTGCCTTTGGCGAATCATTAAAGCCATTAGGTGATGCATTTATTAAAATTGTGAAGATGATCATTGCACCTGTTATTTTCCTGACCGTAGTAACAGGAATCGCGGGTATGAATAATATGAAAGCAGTGGGAACGGTTGCAGGAAAATCAATGATCTATTTCCTTACCTTTTCATCACTCGCTTTAGTTGTCGGTTTAATCGTCGCCAATATTATTCGCCCAGGTGACGGACTCAATATTGCAGTAGAATCATTAGATAGTAGTAAAGTAGTTGGTTACGTTGAAAAGGCACATGAATCCTCTATTGTTGGATTCTTAATGAATATCATTCCTGATACTGTTATTAGCCCACTGGTTAACGGCAATATCCTGCAAATTCTGTTTATTTCTGTTGTCTTTGGTATTGCATTAGCAGCAAGTGGAAAAGCAGGCCAACCTGTTGTTATTTTCTTACAGAACTTTACTGACCCAGTTTTCAAAATGGTTGGTATGCTGATGAAATTAGCACCAATTGGCGCCTTCGGTGCAATGGCATTTACTATTGGTAAGTATGGTATCTCCTCCATAGGTAACTTGTTAATGCTGATTATGACCTTCTATATTACGGCACTTCTTTTTGTACTCGTTATTTTAGGTGGAGTTGCTAAATATAATGGTTTCTCGATCATCCAACTGATTAAATATATAAAAGATGAACTTTGGTTAGTATTAGGAACTTCATCTTCAGAAGCGGCTTTACCCACTCTGATGGAGAAAATGGAGAAAGCAGGCTGCGAAAAATCAGTGGTAGGCTTAGTGATACCAACGGGTTATTCATTTAATCTTGATGGTACCAATATCTATATGACCATGGCCGCACTCTTTATCGCCCAAGCTACCAATATTGATTTAACACTAACTGAGCAAGTTTCCTTATTGCTAGTTGCGATGATAAGTTCAAAAGGTGCAGCTGGCGTAACAGGCGCTGGTTTTATTACCCTAGCTGCGACCTTATCTGTCGTGCCAAGCGTCCCTGTTGCCGGTATGGCACTCATTCTGGGTATTGATAGATTTATGTCAGAATGCCGCGCATTAACCAATTTAGTCGGTAATGCTTGTGCTTGTATCGTGGTCGCTCGTTGGGAAAACGCATTGGACAAAGAGAAAATGCAGCTGGCTCTTAGTGGCAAAATGCCGCCAGAAGTAGAAATTCATGAAACTATCGTTACTGAAACATTTGATACAGGACCGGTTTTAGCTAGTAATCAAGCTGCTGGCTTGCCTCTCGATAAAAACTAAAGTATTTAATCATTAAACAATTAAGGCAGATGTTATTTTAATAAAAGACATCTGCCTTACTCTTTCAAAATTATAAATCCTTTTCTAATTGAGCAATGACACATTCGCAATTGAGATTAAGGATGCAAAATTTCCTCAATTTGTTCCATCGATAAAGTGACACCAAAGAAATCTCGATAAAAATCTTGTGTTACTTCAGCCATATTCACATCTTCAAAACGGGTTGGATAGAGTGTTTTTGCCAACCAAACAAATTGCAGAGCCTCTTCTGACGTTTCACGACACCACCAGAACATACCTTTGGGATTAACATACACACGGTTATTTTTGACTGCATTGATCTCTTGCCATTGCGGAGAATCCATCATTATTTGTGCGTCTCTTCGATCCATCGCCACAATCACATCGGGGTTAGCAGCGATAATCTTCTCTAAAGGCACTTCACCACCACTATTTTTTTTACCCTCAAACCATGTTTCGGCGATATTTTTTGCTCCGGCTAAATCCATCCAATCTTGATTTAGCGAAGGACGCCCACTAGTAAAGAGACCACCACTCATACTATGGTAAACCGTTAAGCGCTCTTCATCAGCCAGAGAGGCTAAATGCCCTTGTACCAAGGCCTGATTAAGCTGAAAATATTGTTGATAAGCAAGCGCCTTCTGCTCTGCATCTGGCCCTAACTCTTTTCCCGTAGCAAGAACACGTTCGATCATTCTTTCCATTGAATTAGCTTTGAAAGCAAGAATTTTGACGCCCGCTTGCTCTAATAACTCGCGTTGTGGTATTTCCATGCTATCGGGAACAAATAGAAGCTGAGTACCAAGAGAGATAATCTGTTCTGGATTAAGCTCCTGGCTCCCCGCAAAACTCACCACTGGCACTTGTTCAATCGCTGGCAGAATTTGACGAAATAGTGGAATTTTTTTGGCAACTACCGAGGTGCCAACAATATTATCCCCATAGCCTAACATGGTAATAATGGTATTTTGCGCTGGCCATGGAGAGGCAATACGCACATTGTTGGTCGGAGTTGCAGCCTGTATCGATCCTATAAACAACAGCCCAATAAAAATAATCGTCGCTTTAAGTCGCAAAAATTTATTCATTAATAATTTGACCTTATTATCGCTGATCTTCTTAGTCGAGATCTTCTTGGCAATTAAACACCAAGAGGATCACGCCACTATTTAACCAAAGAGTGAAATCAGAGGATTTTTAGAAGTCGAAGGTGAGTGAAGCACGAATTTCACGACCTGAGCCGAGGAATGCACTGGCGTTCGCGTTATTACCGTCTGGGCTCGATGCGAAAATAGAGGCCCAATAATGCTCGTTAGTCACGTTATTAACAGAAACACGTAATGTCGTTGGCACCTGATTGATTTTAGTTGAGTAACGAGTGCCTAAATCAAGTGTCGTGTAACTATCAGCCCAACTGCTGTTGGTATCATTCGCAGCACGTTTACCCGTATAGTGAATATTGGCGCTATACACCCATTCAGGTAGAGTCGGTAAACTGTATTCCACCAGCAAGTTACCTTGCACCTTAGGCACTCCGACAACGCGTTTATTGCTAGTTTCCGCTGATTTTGTCTGTTTAAGTTTCGGATTTAACAAGGTGATACCCGAATAGACATTCAATCCTTGCCAAAGATTACCCGTTGCCGTCAACTCTAATCCTTTATTGACCTGCTCACCCTGCTCTTTATAGACAAAATCTGCCGGATCCAGATAAGCAAATGGCCGCTCAAGCTGGAATAATGCCGCGCCCAAATTCATATCACCCATATCGGCTTTTAAACCAATTTCATACTGTTTACTACGATAAGGATCTAAGGTTTGCCCTTGATTTTTAACCTTATAATTAAGAGGCGCTGTCCCCCCTTGTTCCAAAGAGTCGGCATAACTAATATAAGTCATTAGCTGCGGATTAATTTTATACATCACAGCCACATTTGGACTTAAACCATTATCTTTTTGTTGGCTCGTCTTGCGTTTTTGCTTGTCATAATCCTTGGTTTCTAACCAGCTTTGGCTTAAGTAGGCCATCGCTGACCACTGAGGATTAAAGGTCAGCGTATCGCCAATCGTAATGCTCTGTTGACTATTTTCGCTAGCTTTAAATCGTTCACCATGGGTATGAATTTTTCCGTCTGAAGGCTCATCCATCGGAGAGGGGTGATACATATTAGTTTGCCCCAACTGATAGGTAGCACCTCTATTTTTAGCACTATAGATCGACCATTTATACCCTGTAGTGGCGAAAGCAAGATCGTGTCCTACTGCACCCGTCTCCATATGACCATTTAACATCATCATGTTACTCAACACACGGAAACGGCCCGCCGCCACAGAGTCAGTGATTGAACGATCTATTGAGCCTTGATTATCCATAATTGAGCTAGAAACCGTACGCATAGCGCGATCAGCTTGTTGATAGCCAACGCCGGCAGTCAATGTCCAATCTTGATTAAAATCGTGGATTAGGCGTGAACTGATGCTATCTGTGGTTAAATCACTACCCGCAGTACTCAGTGCTAAATGACGCTCACTAGGATCTGGCGCTTTAGGTAGTTGAATATTAGGGCCATAGCTAAATGACCCCACATAGCCTTTCTGCACAAACTGATAATGGCTAGCATCTAATTGTAGCTGTGTACCAGGTTGAATTGTCCAATCCAGTGCCACAGAAGCCAATTTACGTCTCAGCGTGCTATCACCGACATTTCCTTCGCCCTCTTCATCCAATAGATTTAAGCGATAACCAAAACTTTGTTCATCATCAACATAACCGCCAAGATCCGCATGGCCACTATAGGCATTGCGACTTTGGTAGCCCAAGGTTAAGCGGCGGATATCTTCAGGACGTTTAGCGCTAAAATTAAATTGACCAGATGGACTTGCGGGACCATATAGCGCACCCGTTAAGCTATTTAACACATCAATGCGCTGCAACATTTCGACGGGAAAAGCCGTGGTTGAGACGATATTTAATCCATCTAAACGACTATTAGATACTACGCTACCTTGCATTCCACGGCTTTGCGGACGCCCGACATCCATACCACCACGCGCCTGCATTTGGGTACTGGGCGCATATTTCAGCAATTCACTCACACTCTTCGCTTGCTGATTATCGATCATCTCTTTGGTAACTGTGTTGGTCGAATAGGGAGTATCAATCCAATCTCTATTTCCTAAAGGACCAACATCAATTTCTGAAGTCACAAATCCGGCACCAGCCATCGACTCTGAAATCGTATCTGTCGCCTTGGCGGTTACCAACATACGATCATTTTTCTCTGTCGGCGTGTTTTCACTTGAAGTGGCTGACAATACGGCTGGTGAGATCCCTGCTATCAGTGGCAATATAGCCATTATTTTATATTTATCGTTCATTATTTAACCATCGTTATGTAAAGAAGTATATTACCCACATAAAATAGTAACGTAAATGATTTGAAATAAGGATCTTGGCAACATAGTTCACAAAATAAAAATATCTATTATTGATTATTTTATTCTGAAATTAATTAATAGGAATAAAGATATAACAGTTGGATAATTTAAATGGCGGGAATTGTTATATAAAAAGAGGAGTGAATAACAGCAAAGAGATAAATAAGAGATTACTAACAGAAATTTATTTTATCAATTTGGTCGATACTTTTATTTTTGACCTATCTTTGACTTAAATAGGGCGTGAACATGAAGTAAGCACGCCCTATTTAATCAATATTAAAATTTCGTCATTAATATGAGATTATCTCATCATTAAATGATTAAGCGTCTCTTCTTTGAGATCTAACTCACGCATTAAACGACTATGTACGCTATCATCAATATCTTTCACTTTACGTAATCGATATAGCTCATTGCGTTCCGCATTAATCGCTTCTCTATTCATCTGACGCTCAATTTTTATGATCGCTTTCATATCAGAAATATTATCTTTGCTGACATCACTATAATCTAAGCGACGGCCATAAGTTTCAAGTAAATGAGAGCCGACCTCAGTGCGCAGCGCCATTTCATCAAGATCGTCCGAAGGATGACTAATTAGCTCTTTAATTCGGTTAATCGCCGCTTCTGTTACGGCAATTCGTGCACTGATTTCACTATCGGCGTGAGGTAAGTCATTAGCCAGTCCGCGCGTCAATAATGGCAAACCAATACTCGCGATTGCCAGTGACATCAAGATCACTCCCATAGCGAGGAAGATGGCAAGATCACGACTTGGAAATACAGAGTTATCAGGCATTAATAGAGGTAGAGTCAGAATACCTGCAAGTGTAATAGCCCCTCTCACGCCCGCCGTTGCCATTATCGCAATTAATCTAAACTGTGGCATAGTCGTAGCATTGCCTTTATGACGACCTTTAAAGACGGTTAATTTGAGTGATATCCATACCCAAGTAAAACGCAAAATAACTAAAGCCAGAGTGATAACAAGGACATAACCCAGTAATCCCCAACCACCATCTGTCCCAGCATCGCTAGCGACTTCCGGTATTAAGGACCACATGCGCGGTAATTGCTCACCTAATAAGATAAAAATAATCCCATTGAGTGAAACCTGCACCGTATCCCAAACGGCTTTACTCTGCATTCGTGTTGCAGCTTGCATGCGCCCGACTATTTTCTCATAGTGCATCGCAATACCGGCAACAACAGCAGCTAAGATCCCAGAAACATGAACAGATTCAGCCGCAAGATAAGCGGTAAAAGGGATCAATAAACTGATTAAAATCTGAATCGCTGGATCTTCCCCTGTTTTTTTGACCAAGATTTGATTCAGTTGTCCTATAATCCAGACGGCGACCAATCCAACCAATGCCCCGCCTAATGCCACCAACAGAAATTGTAACGCCGCATCAGTTAACGAGAATGTGCCCGTTAAAGCCGCTGTAACAGCAAAACTAAAGCATACTAGGCCCGTTGCATCATTAAGTAACGACTCGCCTTCAAGGATATGCGCCATTTTAGAGGGTAAAGGCGCATTAACTGTCATAGCCGAGACCGAGACAGGATCGGTTGGCGAAAGTATCGCAGCCAAAGCAAAAGCGACGGCAATTGAAATCGTAGGAATTAACCAATGAATAAATAAGCCAACACCAATAACCGTCACTACAACCAAGCCAATCGCCAGTGACATTATCGGTTTTAATTCATGAAATAAGGCATCTTTTGGGATCCGCCAGCCATCCAAAAAGAGTAATGGAGGAATAAAAAGAAACAGAAATAGATGAGGGTCAAATTCTACATCAAATCCAAAAACAGATAATCCAGCCCCTATTGCAATCTGCAAAATGGGTAAGGGAATTTTGCCTGCTAATAAGCGAGAAATAAAAATACTCGCAACAACCGCCAATAAGAAGATAAGTACCATGGTAACTACTGACATAACATCTATTTCATCCTTATGTTATGAATCACTTTTTATATGAAGTAGAACGGGAAATAACCATTTTGTAAATAATAATTTTATATCAAATTATTATTTCATTGCTAGATGCTCTTTTTTTAATCTCTCTTATGCTATTGAGCATAGCGATAATGACCCGTTATTTTCCAGCTAAACAAGATATTTTCACTTATTTGCCCATAGCCGATATTATGCACAACCAGCGGAACACCTTGTGCTGATTTTTTGTCGATCACAATACCTATATGAGGACGACCATTATCCAACTGCCAAGTAACAAGATCGCCAGCGATATAATCGGCAGCATTTGGCGTGATCTTTTTAGTCTGCCCTTTTCGACTAAAAAATTGTGCTAAATTAGGTACTCGACGGTGATCAATATTCGTATCTGTACGAGTCAGACCCCATAATTTTTTACTGGGATAGGCAGTAAAATTGGCCTTCATATCTTCATGAACGAGTTGTTGTAAATCAATGCCTAATTGGCGATAACTGCGAATAACAACATCTGTACAAACTCCTTTATTCGGTGCAACATCCCCATTTGGATAAGGTATTTTTTCATAAGCTGAATCATAAATAACCCGCGAATTTAACTGCTTTGCCGCCTCACTTAAATTTATTAGTGAAGCAATAGCAGAGAACGGCAGTAAAAATGTTAACATCAGCAGTAAACCCGTTTTAATCCATTTCATTAACACCTCTTGCAACCAATTATTTTTATATTATGATTATATTCATTTTTACTGCTAAGACGATAAAAATTTAATATAAAAAATCAAAGAATCAAAGAATCAAAGAATCAAAGAATCAAAGAATCAAAGATTATTTTAGCTTTAAAATAAAAAATGATTATGAATTTTAAATATCTACATTATTAATAAGTTAATTTTCAGAATAATACTAATGGGTAAAACTGATACGAACAACCGATACATATTATTATATTAAAATTTTATTTTTCAGAATGTATTATACTAGCTCATCATATTAAAGTTATTTTAAGATGTTTATATCGACATTGATTTTTCGTCTATATTTTTATATTTACTATATTAAAAAATTAATTATTCTTGTTAGTATGGTGAATAATGGTTAACATTGGTATCATCATTAAGTTTATCATCACGCTCATCAGTCATCGCATTATTATGACAAAACATATCCCAAACATCTTCGATTCGCTCCGCTAATATCGCATTATCACTATCTTCAATAATCGGAAATGAGGTATAATACATGCCTTCAGATGTCTGAAAGACTTTAACGACAAAACGTTTATAACCGGCGGGTAGAAGGTCATTCTTGTACAGAAAAACCTCTCCACACATATAGCCCAATTCGCCGCCTGTACGGATTTTTTTACTGAAATAATACTCCACTCCTCTAAATTCAGCTGATTCAGGGTATTCCAATATCTCCAATACACTGTGTTTAACTTGCTCAGACAAGTCAGGCATTGGTGTTTTAGTTATCAATACGCCCGCAAGAAAGCTGCCTCCTATCAATAAGGCCAAAATAGTGCTATTTAAAATAATTTTTTTCACATTGATGCTCTAGCTCTTATAAATAAGAGTGCAAATATATTACTAGATAAATATATTAGCAACAAAACAATAACGTTAATGTGGATATAATGACAATATTATAACTAAGTTAATGTAAGTATTAGTATCTAGTTAAGATTATTTTTTGATTTATAGAAATCTCTCATTTGATTAATATATAAATATATTTAAACAAATTACTACTAAGAAAAGGTACTATGATGTGAAATTAATCTTAAATAAAAACGCTGATTTTATTATTCTTAATTATAAAAAATATAAATAAATACATTATCTTAAGTTGAATTTAATGTAAGATATCGAAACACCAAAGGTAGCCATTTTATTACTACCTTTTATATCACTTTATATAAATATTTTCTTATCGACTAAATAAAAAACCATTATTAATAGCTAGTCTAATTGTGCAATATTTAATGTATAAACCATACCTATTCCCTTTGGATTCTCTTTATAGATCAATCCAGGACTATGAAAATCAATATCTTTAATAAAGCCATATTTTTCATAGAAAGAGTAAGTACAAGATAGCTCTGTCCATAACCATATCTTATTTAGATTATAATTTTTATAAAAGTCGACACAGCGATTCATTAACTTAAATCCAATCCCCTTGCCTCTTAATGTTGATGACAAGATAAAAAGGTTTATTTCGCCATCATATATTTTGCTATATTGAGCTTCCACTATCTGATCAGTTATATCCGCATTTGCAATTTTTCGCGCAATCTTTTTATCTCCTAGATCGCCTTTTAGCAGATGATATTGCCATTTGGCTGATAAATATTTATCGAATAGATTGTTTTTTAGTTGATTTAAAAATGTCTCTTTCTCTAAACCCGCAAAGAGTATCCCTAATACATTGTCATTTTCATCAACAACTAATTCTTTATGTCTAGAATAGTTAACACAATCAAGAATATAGTGCTGATAAATGATTGATGGATCTTTCAAGCCCTTGTATTCACTTTCAAAATCCCAACTTTCTCTGACCAGCTTGCCGCAACTAGCAAGATACTGCTTTTTATACTCGGTAAATTTAATATTCATCATTAATGCTCAATGGGTTATCGTAATGGCGACTGTGTTAGTCTATTGATTGAGATTTATTTTATATTCTAAGAATTTGAGCGATCGCTCAAATTATGGGAAAATAGTACTTGAGCACTTGCTCAAAGTCAATGAGGTTATTTATTGTGGATAAGAATCACTCTGTTAAGCAGGATATTTTAGATACGACGATCGCACTTTTTATTGAGAAAGGCGTTGAAAATGTAGCAACGCGTGACGTCACTTTAAAGATGGGTTTGTCGCGCAGCCATATCTATCACTATTTCCCAAACTGGAAAACACTCTGTTTAGCTGCCTATACTTATTTTCTCACTAAAGAGCTGACTGAATTCTCAGCAAAATTATCTCTATATCCCGCAGCCGAACATTTAGACCGTTTTGTTCTTGAGTATATGCCTGATACACCCGATACCTCATGGCAGCTCTACAGTTCATTATGGCGCCAAGCTATTCATGATGAATCATATGCTGAATTAGTCGCAGAATTAATGCAATTATGGAATAAACTACTCGCAGATATAATCCAAACCGGCATTGATCAAGGTTATTTTCAACCTGTCGATACACAACGCGCGACTCGCCAATTACTTGCACTATTAAATGGCTATTCTGATGATCTAATTGTGGATACTTCAGTGAATACCAGAAATAATGCGATCGAAGATATCAGGGAATTTATTGTGCGAATGGTGAGATTATAAGCCAGAACAACGTCTGGCTATAAAGTCAAAATTATTGATGATTCACAAAAGCGATATAGGCATCAACCCAAGCTTGCATAAAGTTGCCAGTTCTCTCTGAAAACTCACCTTTTGCATTGATCATTTCATCAGACCATTTTAAAAAGCATTCAGGTTGATTAAGTGTCGGCATATTTAAAAATGCGATTGAGTTTCTTAAATGTTGTTGAGCTATAGCGGTACTGATATTACCCGGTGATACGCCGATAATACCTGCTGGCTTGTCGTTCCACACACTTTGACCATAAGGGCGCGATCCTTGGTCAATCGCATTCTTTAATACACCAGGAATAGAGCGATTATATTCAGGTGTAACAAATATCACACTGTGACATTGTTGAATTTCAGATTTAAAATTTTGAACCACTGTTGATACATTAGTATCATCATCTTGATTATAAAGTGGAAGTTCTGAAATATTAATAAATTCAAATGAAAAGTTCGTAGGAAATAATTTGGTTAATGCGTGGGCTACAGCGCGGTTATAAGACTCTTTTCTTAAACTACCTACAATAATAGCGACCTTTATATTGTCCATTTTATGCTCCTTACTTCGATGATAATTCTACTCTTCAATCAAGGCCAGCGCTTCTCCACTATTAGCCTAATTCAAGTCAGTACTGCAACCTGAAAGACTTTAACTCAAATTCATACACCTTTAAATTAAATAATGCCATCACATCAAAGAAAATATAATAAAGGGGATTATTAGTGCAAACTAAATAATATTGTTCAACAGATCTCAAGATAGGCAATTGCCACTTATAGAAATTATTTATCTATAAGTGATAATTTTTTATACCGTCATAGAATTAGGCGAATTTATTGTTTTATATCAATGACGTTTACAAGGTCACTCTCATATTAACGATAACCATTTTTAGCTAGTGACTATCTGTGCACTGGTGAGTTGATAGCCATTAAACCACTCATAATCGCCTGTCGCGGTCACTTTCATTCCTCTTTGGCAGGTCATTAGTTCAATAGCGTTGACATCAAAAGCAATAACTTTTAGCGGATAGGGATTGCGGGTTTTGCTCTCAGCTTGAATAATCATGGTTGCCATGACAGTACCATTAGTTGTTTTAACTCGCTGAGGAGATTTTGTCACTGTCCCTGACATAGTGGCTTTAATGGGTTTTGCTTTTTCATGGGGATACATAATATTACCTCAGTTTTGTGAATATAACGCTGCATAGTAGTTCACATAGTCCTCAGTTCTATGCACAATTCATCTCAACATTTCGATAATATTGATTTTTGAGCTACTTTATCAGTGATCCATTGCCTTATTAGGCTTTAGCTAGGTTATCACAGTGCGCAACTTAATACCTGCCTCTCCCCCCCTATCATTGCCTGAAATAGATAAATATCTTGATCATTCTCAATAGACAGCCCTAATTCCCCTGACTTAACCTCCGATTTTCGTCTCTATTTTTTTGTCGACACACCTTTCGACACTCACTAATCATTTCTCTCTCCTGCTCGTCATTAATGTCGAATTGGCAAGTTTCATCCCACTGCCACCTATTTATCAATTGATTTTATTACCTTTTATATTGAATCGATAAATGGCATGAAAAATGCTTATGGTTGATATATCAATCTTTATGACTCGTCAGAATTTTTTGGAGGGTAAGGCGAATGAATCGCTTTGTTATTGCCGACCCACAACGATGTATCGGATGTAATACCTGTATGGCGGCTTGTTCCGAAGTACATAAAACTCAGGGATTACAAGCATATCCGCGACTCACTGTGGTGAAAGTAGGAGATCTTTCCGCACCGATGCTATGCCGTCAGTGCGAAGATGCTCCTTGTGCTCGTGTCTGTCCCGTTAATGCCATCACGCACCAAGATGACATGATCGTCTTAAATGAGAGTCTCTGTATTGGCTGCAAGCTATGTGGCTTAGTCTGTCCATTCGGAGCCATTACACCATCGGGAAGTAAAGCCGTCGATCAACCTGACTTCTTCGAACACTATGTACCGCTAGAAATGTTACAGGATGTGCCCGACAGCTCATCGACGATGAATCCGTTTTTAGCATGGAATGCAGGTATTCGGAATGTCGCCGTGAAGTGTGATTTGTGTAACTTCACTGAGGACGGACCAGCTTGTGTGAAAGTCTGCCCGACCGACGCACTTTATGTGATGGAAGATAGTCATTTGGACAATGAAAGTGCCAAACGCCGTACTGCCTCAGCAGATGCGTTACCACCGGAGTTCGATATTTTCGCATCACGGCAAGGGGATCAATAATATGACTTCGCTTCAGTTACTCTTGTTGTCGGTTATCCTGTATACCGCGGGGGGATTTATCTCTTTGCTGTTTAAACGACAGGAAAAAATAGCCATTATGGTTGCGGGTATCAGTGCGATAGTCGGCGGCATACTTGGCCTATTTAGTGTTATGCCCGTATTACTCAGTGGTGAAACACTGACCTATTTTGCACAAGGTCCATTCCCGTTTGCCCATTTTGTCGTTCGACTTGATGGCCTAGCTGCTTTTATGGTGATGGTCATTTCACTGTTAGTGACTGTGACTTCACTCTATTCCCTCAATTATGTACAGGAATATTGTGGGCGCGGCGCATGGAGTATGGGCTTCTTCTTCAATTTGTTTATTGCTTCCATGGTTGCACTGGTCGTCATGGATAACGCATTCTACTTTATTATTCTGTTTGAAATGATGTCGTTAGCCTCTTGGTTCTTAGTCATTGCCGACCAAGATGACGACTCTATCCACGCTGGGTTGCTCTACTTCTTTATTGCCCACGCGGGTTCTATTCTGATTATGATCGCCTTCTTTATTATGTACCGTCAAAGCGGTAGCTTAGATTTCGATTCATTCCGCCAAACCTCATTATCCCCCGTTATGTCTTCGATTGTTTTCTTGTTGGCCTTTTTTGGTTTTGGCGCCAAAGCTGGGATGTTACCGCTACACAGCTGGTTACCCAAAGCTCACCCGGCCGCACCTTCACACGCTTCTGCATTAATGTCAGGCGTGATGGTCAAAATCGGAGTTTTCGGCATCATCAAAGTTGGCATAGATATTTTAGGCGCCACTGAAACATGGTGGGGCATACTAGTACTGGCCTTTGGCGCTGTCTCTTCGGTGCTGGGCGTTATGTATGCGCTAGCAGAGCATGATATCAAACGCTTATTAGCATGGCATACCGTTGAGAATATCGGCATCATCTTGATGGGTGTTGGTGTGAGTATGGTCGGCATGGCAAATAATATGCCTATTCTAGCGACTATCGGCTTACTCGGTGCGATTTATCACTTACTCAATCATGCGGTATTTAAAGGATTACTCTTTTTAGGTGCGGGTGCGGTGATCTACCGTGTGCATACTCGCGATATGGAAAAAATGGGTGGTTTGGCAAAACTTATGCCATTAACTGCACTGGCTTTTCTGATTGGTTGTATGGCGATTTCAGCATTGCCGCCACTTAACGGCTTTATCAGTGAGTGGTATACCTACCAAGCTCTATTCTCCATGAGCCATGATGGCAGCTTTATCATGCGCCTCAGTGGTCCCATTGCTATTGTTATGTTGGCACTCACGGGCGCATTAGCCGCTATGTGTTTCGTCAAAGTCTATGGCGTCAGTTTCTGTGGTGGCGCTCGTAGTGAGCAAGCGACTCATGCACGCGAAGTGCCTTGGACTATGACCGCAGCAATGCTGATTTTAGCCCTGCTTTGCGTGCTACTGGGCGTCGGTGCCAGTGTGGTTGCCCCTGTATTAACGCAAGTGGCGATGTCATTAACCGAAGCTTCACATGTTACCGTTGCTCAAGGTTCGTTACTGATACCCGATAGCGCCTCTCAAGCGATGATCTCACCTGCCTTGACCTTTGTTCTGTTACTGGCTCTGCCATTGATTCCTTTCATTATCTATCTGGTGCTGAAAGGTGAGCAACTGGGCTTCCGTCGCAAAGGCGATGCATGGGCTTGTGGTTATGCATGGGAACGAGATATGTCCGTTTCTGCGGGTGGTTTTACTCAGCCACTACGTTCTATGTTTGCCCCCTTATATAGGTTGCGTCAACAGCTCGACCCCTCTGCACGCCTAGCGCGTAGCTTAGAAGCCGCTAAGGTGGGGGCGGGAAAAGTTGAACCTTTGTGGGATGAACGCATTATCTACCCGCTGGTACGTGGAATTAACCGTTTTGCTAAACGCATACAATGCCTGCAAGGAGGCGATTTCAGACTCTACTGTCTCTATGTCGTCGCTGCGCTCGTGGTATTGCTTATCGTGATAGCGGCATAAGGAGAGAAACCGTGTCGATTCAAGAAACACCAACATTGATGATGGGACTCTTTGCCTTGGTTCAAGCGGTATTTTTATTACTGCTCGCGCCGTTAATGAGCGGCATTTCCCGTCAAATTCGCGCCAAAATGCACTCCCGTCAGGGACCCGGCATTTTGCAAGATTATCGCGATATTGTGAAATTATTTAAGCGTCAATCAGTCGCTCCAGCGGACTCCGGTATGATCTTTCGCATCACACCCTATGTTCTGCTCGGCAGCATGCTGTTATTAGCCATGGCGTTACCAGTTTTTACTGCAACATCCCTGTTTAGCGGAGCAAGCGACCTGATCATCGTTTTGTATATTTTTGCCCTATTCCGCTTTTTCTTTTCATTATCAGGCTTAGATACGGGCAGCCCATTCGCAGGGATTGGAGCTAGCCGTGAACTGACACTCGGTGTACTGGTTGAGCCAATTTTATTCCTCGGTTTACTGGTAGTGGCGCTGATTGCAGGTTCAACCAATATCGGCACTATTAGCGCGGTAATGAGTAATGGTTGGATCTCACCGACAGCCACCTTTCTTGCCCTACTCGCTTGTGGTTTTGCCACCTTTATCGAAATGGGCAAAATCCCCTTCGACGTTGCAGAAGCCGAGCAAGAGTTACAAGAAGGCCCCTTAACTGAATACTCAGGTTCGGGTTTGGCACTAGTGAAGTGGGGAATTGGATTAAAGCAAATTGTTGTTGCTGAGCTATTTCTGGCGATTTTCATTCCTTTCGGTAAAGCGAGTGTTTTCACTGCGGGGAGCTTATTGCTTGCGCTGGTACTGATGCTAGTGAAATTGCTGGTAGTTTTTGTGCTGGCATCAGTGGTGGAAAACAGTATGGCCCGTGGTCGTTTCTTACTGACGCATCATGTGACCTGGTTAGGATTCGGCGTAGCTGCGCTTGGATTCGTGTTCTATCTCACCGGTCTATAAGGAGCGACTCAGCATGTTAGAAAATATTGCACTAGCGACCTTGATTATCCCCTTTATTGGGGCCTTGCTAGTTAGCTGCTTACCGACACGCATGGCACCTCTGCTAAGCACACTAGTGGCGCTTTTAGCCTCATTAGGGACGGCAGCTCTAGGTTGGCTCTATTTCGATGGCGGCAAAATCGCTACCACACTAAACCTAGTTCAGGTCGGCGATGTAGCCCTCTTCGGTTTTACCATTGATGGCGTCAGTACTCTAATCGCTTTCGCTGTTGTCTTATTAGGTTTCTTGATTTGTCTCTATTCCACCGGTTATCTAACCGAAGGAAACCGTGAACACGCTCATGGTCCAACTCGTCGTTATTATGCCTTTTTGCTGATTTTTATCGGTGCCATGGCTGGCGTTGTCCTCTCTTCCACCATTCTCGGACAGTTGCTGTTCTTTGAAATTACCGGTGGCTGTTCTTGGGCTCTGATTGGCTACTATCAAACTGAAAAATCACAGCGTTCTGCGATGAAGGCCTTGATTATTACCCATATCGGTTCTTTAGGGCTGTTTATGGCCGCCGCTATGCTGTTTGTCAGTACCGGCACCTTTGCATTAAGCGCCATTAATCAACTGAATGAGACACAAAGTCTGTTTGTCTTCGGCGGTATTTTGTTCGCCGCTTGGGGTAAATCAGCTCAACTTCCCCTACAGGCATGGCTACCTGATGCGATGGAGGCTCCTACCCCAGTGAGTGCCTATTTGCACGCTGCTTCCATGGTTAAAGTGGGTGTTTACATCTACGCACGTAGCATTATGTCATCGACGCATGTCCCTGAAATTATTGGCTGGGTCGGTGTAGTCATGGCGGTGATAACCTTGATTTACGGCTTTATGATGTATTTGCCGCAGAAAGATATGAAACGCTTATTAGCTTGGTCCACCATCACACAGTTGGCCTATATCTTCCTCGCCTTGTCGCTATCTATTTTCGGTTCGAAAGAAGCCTTTGATGGCGGTATTGCCTACATCTTTAACCACGCATTTGCTAAAAGCTTGTTCTTCCTAGTTGCGGGTGCGCTCAGTTATAGCTGTGGTACTCGCATGCTGCCGCGGATACGAGGTCTAGCAAAACGTTATCCATTACTGGGGATCGGTTTCTGTGTCGCTGCGCTGGCGATTGCTGGAGTTCCTCCTCTTAATGGTTTCTTTAGTAAATTCCCGATTTTCGCCGCCGGTTTTGCCTTATCTGACAAATACTGGATCTTAGCGCCGATTATGGTGCTGGTGTTGATCGAATCCGTCGCTAGCTTCGCATGGCTGATTTATTGGTTCGGCAAAGTGGTTCCCGGTGAACCAAGCGAAGAAGTGGCTAACGGCAGTGCAGTACCGTGCGCAATGCAGTGGGTGATCGGCATTTTGATCCTCATGTCCTTTGCTTCTAGTGTCATCGCCGTCATCTGGCTCGGTTAAGGGAGAGAAAGTATGACTGGTTCAATTATTGTAAATAATCTCGCGGGGCTGATGATGATCACCTCGCTATTGGTAATAGGTGCAAAACGTCCGATTGCATCCTGTTGGTTTTATTCGTTGCAGTCACTCGTATTAGTGCTGATCTTCGCTACTCTGGCGCAAACACTGGATGCACCACAATTGACCCTATGGGCGATTACCGCATTTGCCACTAAAGTGGTGTTAGTCCCGCTGATTATGGGCTATGCCTTCGGTAAATTATCCGATCCCACCGCAAATGGTGGAGTGATCAGCCCAACCCTCTTGATGTTGGCCGCAGCAGTTATTGTGGTTTTATGTTGGTTTGTCGTCGAGCCAGTGAAATTACCACTAGTAGCTGATTTAAAACCCGCATTAGCCGTCTCTCTTGGTCACTTTATGTTAGGTCTGTTATGTATTGTGACACAGAAAAATATCCTCAAGCAGGCGTTTGGCTACTGCTTAATGGAAAATGGTTCTCATCTAACGTTAGCCTTACTCGCTTACAAGGCGCCGGAATTGGTGGAGATCGGTATCGCAACTGACGCTATTTTCGCTGTCATCATCATGGCTATTCTGGCACGTAAAATCTATCGCACGCTCAACACGCTGAACGTGGATCAACTGACCGCGCTGAAGGGGTGATGAGATGAATCAAATCATGTTATTAACGTTTTTAATGGCTACCCCCTTAGTGGTGTCTCTACTGGCTTTCGCCTGCCGACTCTTAGGTAATAAAGCGAAAGGCGTAGTGACATTACTGCATAGCGTTGGGATCATCTTTCTTTTGATCCTCTCTCTGTGGATGGTAAAAACCATTGGTGATAATGGCGATTTGCTAATGGCCGATCGTTGGATACACCTTGATAGTCTCGCTGGACTCTTTTTAGCTATCCTAGGTATTGTCGGTTTTCTGACGGGTCTCTACTCGATTGGCTATATGGGTCATGAAGTGGCCGAAGGTGAGATCAGTGTCGGTACCCTGTGCAATTATTATGGCTTCTTCCATCTGTTCCTGTTCACTATGTTATTGGTGATCACCAGCAACAACCTGATCATGATGTGGGCCGCTATCGAAGCAACGACCCTCAGTTCGGCCTTCTTGGTCGGTATTTATGGTCAGCGCTCTTCACTGGAAGCGGCATGGAAATACATCATTATTTGTAGTGTCGGTGTCGCCTTCGGTCTCTTTGGTACTATTCTGGTTTACGCCAATGCCGTGAGTGTCATGCCCGATCCTGAGTCAGCTATTTTCTGGACTGAGGTGATGAAGTATACCGATTTGCTTGATCCAACATTAATGCGCTTAGCCTTTGTATTCGTACTTATTGGCTTTGGGACTAAAACGGGTCTCTTCCCTATGCACGCATGGTTACCCGACGCGCACAGTGAAGCCCCCAGCCCAGTATCGGCACTATTGTCAGCGGTATTATTGAACTGCGCATTACTGGTTATCATCCGCTATTACATCATTATTACTGCAGCTATCGGCGGTGAGTTCACACAGACATTACTGTTAGTATTCGGATTACTCTCTGTGGCTGTCGCGGCCTTCTTTATTCTTATTCAACGAGATATGAAACGTCTATTAGCCTATTCTAGTGTGGAAAATATGGGGCTGATTGCCGTTGCGCTGGGTATCGGCGGCCCGCTAGGAATACTCGCCGCACTGCTACATACCTTGAATCACAGTCTGGGTAAAACCCTTCTATTCTGCGGCTCGGGTAACGTACTATTAAAATATGGCACTCGAGATATTACCGTCGTCAAAGGCATGTTACGTGTAATGCCCTTTACCGCAGTGATGTTTGCTGGTGGTGCATTAGCCCTTGGTGGCATGCCGCCCTTTAACGTCTTTCTTAGTGAATTTATGATTGTCGTTGCTGGCTTAGCCGCAAATCATTTCTGGTTGACGCTACTCCTTTTGATCCTGCTCACTATCGTGTTAGGTGGACTGGTTAGAATGGTATCGAAAACTCTTTTTGGCGCTCAACCCGACTGCGTATCTCGTGGTGAATTGGGTGTCCTGACGACATTGCCAATGGCAATTCTTATCGTACTGATGTTGGTTATGGGAACACATATCCCGAAACCCGTCAGCCACTTGCTTGAAAATGCCGCCACTATTGTTCTAAACAACAGCCAAAATGTTCCAACTTTCCAATGGCCTTGGAGCGTTGACATGGCTTCTACACCAATGCAGGAGAAATAACGTGAGCTATCAGAATTATACAGATACCCTTCAAGGCGTTCGTAAAGGCTTAGGCTATCTGGAACAAGTACGCGAGAAATTTCCTCATGCGATTTTAGAGCAAGAGTGGCAGACGGCGAATCAAGTCACCATCACCATTAAAGTGGATATGTTGCCCGAAGTCGTTGAGTACCTTTATTATGGTTTAGGTGGCTGGCTCCCCGTTCTATGGGGTAATGATGAGCGTAGTCTCAACGGTTATTTTGCCGTCTATTATGCTTTGTCGATGGAAGAAGGTGAAAAATGCTGGATCACCGTGAAAGCATTAGTCAGCCCAATTACTCAAGAGTTTCCATCAGTTACACCGCGCGTCCCTGCTGCGGTTTGGGGTGAGCGTGAAATTCGCGACATGTATGGTTTACGTCCCGTTGGCTTACCCGATGAACGCCGTTTGGTATTACCCGATGACTGGCCAGAAGATTTGTATCCGCTACGCAAAGACTCTATGGATTACCGCCAACGCCCAGAGCCAGTAGGCGATACCGAAACATACGAATTTATTAACGACAGCAAAAAAGCCAGCCGCATTGTCCCTATTGGCCCTTTGCATATCACCTCTGATGAACCCGGACATTTCCGTCTATTTGTCGATGGAGAGAAAATTGTCGATGCGGATTACCGTATGTTCTATGTGCATCGCGGCATGGAAAAATTGGCGGAAACTCGTATGGGTTACAACGAAGTCGCCTTCTTATCTGACCGTGTTTGTGGGATCTGTGGATTTACTCATAGTGTGGCTTATACCTCTTCGGTAGAAAATGCTCTGGGTATTTATGTTCCTCCGCGCGCTCATACCATCCGCAGTGTTTTACTTGAAGTTGAACGCCTACACAGCCACTTACTGAATATCGGGCTAGCGAGTCACTTTACTGGCTTTGATACCGGCTTTATGCAATTTTTCCGTGTGCGTGAAAAATCCATGACCATGGCCGAATTACTGACCGGTGCCCGTAAAACCTACGGAACCAACCTAATTGGCGGTGTTCGTCGTGATTTCTTAAAAGAACAGCGCGTAAAAACTATTCAATTAGTGCATGAGATGCGCAAAGATGTCACCCAATTGGTGGATATGCTACTGAGCACACCAAATATGGAACAACGTACAGTGGGTGTCGGCATACTAGACCGTAAAGTCGCCCGTGATTACAGTCCAGTAGGACCCATGATCCGCGCCAGTGGCTTTAAACGTGATGTGCGTTTTGACCACCCTTTCGCCGATTATGCCAACTTACCTAAAACCTTATTTACGCTAGATGGTGGAGATGTTTATTCCCGCGTTATGGTGCGAATAAAAGAGACATTAGATTCATTAGCAATGATCGAATATGCGCTGGATAACATGCCAGAAGGCTCAATTCTAACGGAAGGTTTCACCTATCAGCCGCATAAATTTGCACTTGGCTACACAGAAGCACCCCGTGGCGAAGATGTTCACTGGAGCATGTTAGGCGATAACCAAAAACTATTCCGCTGGCGCTGCCGTGCGGCTACCTATGCTAACTGGCCAGTTCTACGCTATATGCTGCAGGGCAATACTGTATCTGATGCGCCATTGATCATTGGTAGTTTAGATCCTTGCTACTCCTGTACCGACCGCGTCACTTTAGTGGATGTGAGAAAACACAAATCCAAAACAGTGTCGTTTAAAGAGATCGAAAAAATCAGTATCAACCGTAAATAAGGAGGGAAAGAGATGTTTAAATTATTTAAAACCCTCCGAGATGCGGGTACAGCAACGGTAAAATATCCCTTTAAACCTTTGGAAGTGGCTCATGGCTTTCGAGGTAAACCTGAATACGATCCACAGCAATGTATCGCTTGTGGCGCCTGTATTTCGGCCTGTCCCGCCAATGCCTTGACGATGGAAACGGATTTAGAGAGTGGTGAACGTCGTTGGCAACTGTTCCTTGGACGCTGTATTTATTGCGCTCGCTGCGAAGAAGTCTGCCCAACGCGCGCTATCCACTTAACAGAAGATTTTGAAACGGCGGTGGTCAATAAAGCGGACCTCTATATGAAAGCCACTTTTCGCTTACAGTATTGCCGTCAGTGTGGAGAGGCTTTCGCACCGAAAAAATCTGTGGAGTACTCGATGGCGCTGATGGTGGCATCGGGTATAGAAGAAGAGAGTATTGAAGCATTACGTCCGATGTATGAAACCTGTCCATCCTGTAAGCAGAAAAATAATCTGCTGAACAATGATCGTCAGAATTTCCGTCTGCATATCGGAGGAGAAAAATTATGAGTTTTCCGGAGATCCCTGTCAATCATCACGTCAGTAAACCCATTCAGCTGGATGAACAGACGGCGAAACTAAAACAGACGCTGTTAAAAGACATTAAGCGCTCAGCTTATGTTTATCGCGTGGACTGCGGCGGCTGTAATGGCTGTGAAATCGAAATTTTCTCCGCGATCACCCCCGTTTTTGATGCTGAACGCTTTGGTATCAAAGTGGTGGCTTCGCCGCGTCATGCGGATATTCTGTTATTTACAGGCGCGGTAACCCGAGCAATGCGTATGCCTGCGCTACGCGCTTACGCTTCAGCTCCCGACCCTAAAATTTGTATCTCTTATGGCGCTTGTGGCTGTGGCGGTGGGATCTTCCATGATCTCTATTGTGTCTGGGGTGGCAGCGAACATATAGTCCCTATTGATGTGTGGATACCCGGTTGTCCGCCAACGCCAGCCGCAACCATTTATGGATTCGCCGTAGCCTTGGGATTACTCGATCAAAAACTAAAAGGCCAAGATCACCAAGAGGCGGACGATGAACGTGTCGAATTATTATTACCAAAGATCCCATTAGCAACACGAGTGATGATCGAACGGGAAGCTCGTCGCCAAGCAGGTTACTATCAGGGTCGAGAAATCAGCGATCGCTTCCTGACCTTATTGGAAAACGCCACGCCGGATCAAGTACAGAACACAATGAAAATCTGGCTAGATGAAGAGCAAGATCCGCGGTTGCGTGAGATCGTCAATCGGCTAGTAACGGTTTTACAACAAGGGGGCGTTCATGCCTGAGCAAACTGCAACTCATAGTGATGAACAGGGAAAAGTAATTTTCTGGTCATTGCGCCAAAAATTCGTCGACAGTGATGACGATGTGCCGGAAGAAGCGCAACAAGTGATGTATTACTCACTGGCTATCGGCCACCATGTTGGCATGATCGACTGCTTGAAAACTGAACTAACTTGCCCCCTTGACGGCTACCAAGCTTGGGTTAATGCCCTGCCCGAAGGTGAAGCACGCCGTAAACTACAGGGATTAATCACCTTCGGCGAAATCAATATAGATTCAACTCATACCAACATGTTGGCACTAGCATTAGATCCCTTTATGACAGGAGATAATGCTGATTTTAGTGAGTGGAGCAAGACACTGATCCGCTTGCTGGGTGAAATTGAGAATGAACCAGCCATCTATTTGATAGTGAAGAGACGTCCATGAGTGAAACAACAGCTAAAAATGTCATGTTAGCCGTGGGTAATAGCATGATGGGCGATGATGGTGCGGGTCCACTATTATTCGATATGATGCAAGCAAATCCAGTCACCGATTGGATTGCTATTAATGGTGGTAGTGCCCCGGAAAATGTGGCCCATCAGGTACGTGCATTACGACCACAACGTCTGCTTATTGTCGATGCTGCCGATATCGGTTTAACCCCCGGTGAAATCCGCATTATCGATCCTGATGATATTGCAGAAATGTTTATTATGAGCACACATAATTTGCCACTGAATTTCTTAATTGATCAATTGAAAGAAGATATCCAAGAAGTGATTTTTCTCGGTATTCAACCCGATTTAGTTGGTTTTTACTTACCTATGACTGAGAAAATCGAACAAGCTGTACAACAAGTGTACGCCGCCTTGCCTGAGTGGCAAGATTTAGGGGGGGTTACCCTACTTGAAGCGGAAGAGTATGACGACAAAGAAGCGTAAATCCACCGTTAAATAAATCGGTTTAATCAACAGTGCCAGCTCAATGACGAACTGGCATTTTTATATCACTTATCGCCAGAACATAGCCTCTAGCATCAAATTCTCTCCCCTATTTCTTATTTAGCTCCAGTGTCACTCAATTGACATAAGCGTGCTGAGTTCGACAATTTTGACGAATCAATTCAGAACACCCTTTTTCCTCACTCTCAGTCTAAAATTACAGTCTATTTTTCAACAATTTAGTTTGTTTTCGCTCTATCACTAAAATTGGCATAAACCCTGCATGAGTCATAGCGATAAGGCGGTATTTATCCGCTAATAGAAAATATAGGAGCAATGTTGATGGAAAAAATCATCACCGTCTGCCCGTATTGCGCCTCAGGCTGTAAAATTTACCTGAAGGTGGAGAACGGGAAAATCATTGGCGCGGAGGGCGCAAATGGTCACACCAATGAAGGGGAACTCTGCCTTAAAGGTTATTATGGCTGGGACTTTATTCATGACACTAAAATTTTAACCCCTCGTTTAAAAACCCCCATGATCCGCCGTCAACGTGGTGGCAAACTCGAGCCCGTCTCTTGGGAAGAAGCGATTGAATTTGCTAGCTCTCGGTTATTGGCGATAAAAGAAAAATATGGTCCAAAAGCGATCATGACCACAGGCTCATCACGCGGTCCGGGTAATGAAGCCAACTTTGTGATGCAAAAATTTGTGCGTGCAGCTATCGGTAGTAATAATATCGACTGCTGCGCACGTGTCTGACACGGCCCTTCGGTTGCAGGTCTGCAGCGTTCGGTCGGTAATGGCGCAATGAGTAACTCAATTGTTGAAATTGAGGATACCAAATGTATTTTTGTCTTCGGTTATAATGCCGCGGACTCACACCCTATTGTTGCTCGCCGCATTCTAAAGGCGAAAGAGAAAGGGGCTCAGATTATTGTCTGCGATCCGCGTTATATAGAAACTGCGCGTATTGCTGATATTCATTTACCACTCAATAATGGTTCGAATATTGCGTTAATTAATGCATTTGCTCAGGTCATTATTGAAGAAAATCTACACGATAAAGGCTTTATTGAGCGTCACACCGAGCAGTTCGACGAATATTGCACTCTAGTTGCGCCTTATACTCCCGAGTCTGTTGAAGCGACAACGGGTATTAAAGCGGCCGATATTCGCAAAACAGCACGTATGTATGCGCAGGCAGAAAGTGCAGTCATTCTGTGGGGCATGGGTGTAACTCAGTTCTATCAGGGTGTTGAAACGGTTCGTGCGCTAACCAGCTTGGCGCTATTGACAGGTAATTTAGGTAAACCTAATGTGGGTGTTGGCCCGGTTCGTGGTCAAAATAATGTTCAGGGTGCCTGCGATATGGGTGCGCTGCCAAATACATTACCGGGTTATCAGTATGTCGAAGATCAAGCCTCACTCGACAAGTTTGCCAAATTCTGGGGCATCGACAAAATGCCTGATGAACTTGGTATCCCACTGAGTGAAGTGCCGCACTATATCGATGAAGGTATTTTAAAAGCACACTATGTGATGGGTGAAGATCCACTACAGACTGAGCCTGATCTAGCAACAATCCGCCGTACATTCGATAAACTGGAATTATTGATCGTTCAAGATATCTTTATGACCAAAACCGCAGCAATTGCTGATGTTATTTTCCCCGCTACATCATGGGGAGAACATGAAGGTGTCTATACCGCCGCTGACCGTGGTTTCCAACGCTTCTATAAAGCCGTTGAACCTGTGGGAGATGTAAAAACTGACTGGCAAATTATCAGTTTAATGTCGACTGCAATGGGTCTACCTATGCATTACAACAACACCAAAGAAATTTGGGATGAGCTACGCGAACTCTGCCCAATTTATTATGGTGCGACCTATGAAAAAATGGCGGATCTAGCCTATATTCAATGGCCATGTAGCACACTGGAAAGTGAAGGTACTGAATATCTGTATGACGGCGGTAACTTTGATACGCCAAACGGTAAAGGACAATTCTATACCTGCGACTGGCATCCACCGATTGATAAACTCAGTGATGAGTATCCGATGGTGCTGGCTACAGTTCGAGAAGTTGGCCATTACTCTTGCCGCTCAATGACGGGTAACTGTAAAGCACTGGCAGCACTAGCCGATGAACCTGGTTATATTCAGCTAAATACGCAAGATGCAAAAATGCTGGGTATTAAAGATCAGGAATTGGTTTGGGTCTCATCTCGTCAGGGTAAAGTGATTACCCGAGCGAAGATCAGTGATCGAACCAATAAAGGAGCTGTTTACATGACTTATCAATGGTGGATCGGCGCCTGTAATGAGCTAGTGGCTGAAAACCTTAGCCCTATTACTAAAACACCTGAATATAAATACTGTGCAGTGCGTGTTGAGCCAATTGCAGATCAACGTAAGGCTGAACATTATGTTCAACAGGAATATACGGGTATTAAACGCCGTCTGCGTGAAGCTGCTGAAGGCTGTTAAGCACTAATATTTAACAATAAACTGAGCAGGAGACGGGATCACTCCCGTCATCTTCTCACATCAAGGTACACAATTTCCTGCAGAAAAACTCATATGAATTAATCTATAAATCATATTTGATACTTATAGTTGGATACATTTTGACTTATAAAATACTATAGATATAATATTTTATATTTAGGATGATATATGAGCTATAATATTAATTCCCCTCAGGATGGTCAATATTGTAACCAACCTTATTGGCCGGCACTAAAATTAATATTAAGCTCTCTTATCGTTTTCAATTATTATTTAGGATTAAATTCTAACGTTAAATATGATTTTTCTCTATTAATAAATATTTTCAATTTAACATTAATTCCCATGTTTGTTTTTATAGCCGCTTATACCACTAAAAATATAACTTGGAAAAATTGGCGTCATCATTTAATTCCATCAGTCATAATCTATATTACATTTCAGACAGTCGATTCAATCCCTCATTACTTATCAGGAACATTAACGCTCAGTTCCTATCTTCTTTTCCCTCAAAATGGTGTTTGGTTTTTTTTAGCCACCCTTATTTGGCAATCTGTTTTTTTATTACTAGCAGCCTCTATTAAAAACAGTGATTTTTGGTTACTGATGATATTGATATGCTCACTGATAGCCGCTTTTATTGCAAATAATTTTTTATTAGAAATATCAACGCTATTTTCTATAATTTACTATTTTCCATTTTTTATAATGGCCTATTTTTGTAATGAAAAAAGATTATCATGGATTCGTCAGCAATCTTTTTTTATCATTCTACCGGTTATAGCTCTAACTCTATTTATTTTATATTATAACTCGAACATTACTTATTTTCTTACAAATGAGTTAGGATTAAGAATATTTGAGCATAATTTTTCAATCTATATTTTTTCATTTTTACTAGGAGTAATATTGGGTGGGATAATCATTTACGCCGATCCCTCTAGAGTTTTATTTGAAAAAGTATCAGCTAATGCTTTGGGCGTATATTTGATTCATCCAATTATTTGTTTTATTTTACTGGAAATCGTAAATTATTTAAGAATACAGATAGGATTACTATCGATAATCATATTAACTTTAATCACTATCGTAACGACTCTTCTTTTGGCTACAATTCCTTTTATTCATTGGTTTATTAACCCAACCTTATCTAAAATTAAAAGTCCATAATTAAAATTAAAAACATTATTTTTACAATAAATAATAGTGAATTTTAATATCTGTTATAGCGATTGTTAGATAGAATGGAATTTAAATCCTGTTTATAACCTAAACACAGAACTGACTCAAGTACTGGCGTATATAAAAACCAGAGATAATATTAATTCCCTCTGGTTTTTCTGTTTTTGCTTAGCGATTAAAAAAACCACAAAATAAATTCGCGTTAAGATTTATTGTTAAATAATATCTTCGACTCAGCTAAACTCGCTAACGATATATTCACATATAGGGATAGTTATATCTTCGTTTAGCAATATATAAACCAAATGATAATAATTTTTATTAGTAGTACAAGTGTAAATGAAATATAGAAATTATTTATTTTAAATAATATTTAATTAAGAATAGTTCTTAATAATTAATTAGTATCATTCTCAAACAGATCTTGAATTGAAATACCTAATCGCTGCATACGAGACAACAAGGTTGTGCGTTTTAGACCAAGTCGCATAGCCGCCCCTCTGGCTCCCGCAACAACACCATTAGTGGCTTTTAGCGCATCAATAATACGCAAACGCTCCGTTTCATCATTTTCAGGTGCGGCAGTTTGCATTTTACGCTCAAGAGCACTGGGGGTCTCTAAAGCACTTTTTAAGCGCGAATGCTTTGGGATATTCAGTTCATGAAGCTGTATATTTAAGGTGTTACCCCGCGTTAAGATCACCGCCCGTTCAATCACATTTTCCAGTTCACGGACATTGCCCGGCCATGGGTAACGAGCCAGTTGCTCCAGTGCATCACGCGGAATACAATCGATTTTACGATTCATTCGCTGTGCTATTTTCTGGGTAAAATGGGTGGCGAGTAACGAAATATCTTCAGGTCGCTCCCGTAACGGTGGGATCAAAATAGGGAAAACATTGAGACGATAATAGAGATCTTCGCGAAACTCTCGCTCATCAGTCATTAATTTAAGATCTCGGTTGGTCGCCGCGATTAAGCGTACATCCACGGGGATCACCTTATTGCCGCCAATCCGCTCAATCTCACGCTCTTGCAGAACTCGCAATAATTTTGGTTGTAGATCTAATGGCATATCGCCGATTTCATCTAAAAATAGCGTACTTTTATCGGCCATCTCAAAACGGCCAATATGAGTGGTGGTAGCGCCAGTAAATGCCCCTTTATCATGACCAAACAAGTCACTTTCTAACAAGCCAGAAGGGATAGCAGCACAGTTCATTTTTATCATACTGCGGCGATGACGTTGACTTAAACGGTGGATCGCACGGGCTATAAGCTCTTTTCCGGTTCCTGTTTCTCCGAGGATCAACACAGTACTATCGCTAGGTGCGACCAAATCGATCTGCTCCAGAACATTGCGCATCGCATCACTCTGGTAGATGATTTCGCTAAAGCTATCATTCTTGTGGATCTGCTCATTAAGCCATAAATTTTCGTGTTTTAAACTATCTTTTAAGCGTGTAATTTCACCGTAAGCCGCCGCATTATCCACTGCAATAGCAAAGCGAGCCGCTATTTGCTTAAGCAACTTACAGTTATCTTCGGTGAATATCTCATTGTTTTCATGTGATAAAACTAGTACTCCTAGCGCTTTATGGTTAAACGCTAGTGGCAATAATAAAGTTTCGGTCATCCCTTGTTCGCTAATATGCTGATACAAAGGATTTTGCGGGAGATTATCCAACGTCAAACGTAGTGGTTGATTATCATCGAGCGCCTTGGCTAGATCAGGATGTAACTCATTGAGATTAAATTGATTTTTTTCAACCGGATACGTTTTCTTATAATAGCTTGAATAGCATAAATAAAACGCAGAGCTATGATTATCACATAAGGCAATACTAATTTGGCTTAAACCAAAAAATCGGTGAATTTCACGGGAAACTTCTGCAACAACCCCATCTATTTCTAGATGAGATAATACAGAGTTGGTTATATCAACCAGTATTCGATATTGATCACGTTCATGGCGCAGGCGTTCAGTGATATCCACAAATTCTCCACTCGTCATTCTTCAAAGTACAGATATATTAGCGGCTTTCAATGACTCAAATTGCTCAACTTTGTCAATTCATCGAAATTGCTAGACTTCTATCATTCTGCCCTTTAAAGATTTAGGGTTTTAATAAATATTGCTACAGTAATTAATACTATTATTGTAATGACAATATAAAAAAATAATATCAATGTCTGATTTAACTTTGATCCAATCCCCTATTTTTTAATACTAAAATTCGATATATAATTAACTATATAGCGAATTTTGGTATTATCGTCAAAAATGTCGATATCCGTGACGATATATTTTGATCATCATTTTTATATTAATAACTTATTTTATTAATTAGCTGATTTAACTCAATTAAAATAATTTTACGAACTGGCACGATGAATGCTTAATATTGGTTATTCTAACCAAAAGACGGTGTGTCGGTTCCTTCGACAATTAATGCCGTCATGCATCATTCAGGAGAGTATGATGAACCGTTTCATCATTGCAGACCCAAAAAAATGTATTGGCTGTCACACTTGTGAAGTTGCCTGTGTTGTTTCTCACCAAGAGCAAGAGACAGGTATTGAAACCATGATCAAAGATGGGTTTTATCCCCGTATTCACGTTATGAAGGGATATACCATCAGTACTGCTGTCGTTTGTCGTCAATGTGAAGACGCTCCCTGCGCTAACGTCTGCCCAAATGGTGCGATCAGCCGAAAAGACGATTTTGTTTGTGTCGATCAAGCCAAATGTATCGGTTGTAAAACCTGCGTGATTGCCTGTCCTTATGGCACAATGGAAGTGATTAGTCGTCCCGTTGAGCAACAGCAGATGACGGCTTTAAATACCGTTCAGCAATATCGCGCAGAAGCACATAAATGCGATTTGTGTCATACCCGCGAGAATGGACCTGCCTGTGTTGAGGTATGCCCTACTCACGCACTGATAGTGGTTGATCGTAATCGTATGGATGAACTGGTTAAAGAACGCCGTCGCAGAGCCGCTTTTGACATGCCTCATGATTTATTACCTTAAGAGATAGTGAATTATGCATGAAGTGACTTTGTGCCAAAATGCCATCGAGATCATTGAACAGCAAGCCCAGCTGAGTGGCGCCAAACGCGTCACTTCAGTCTGGCTTGAGCTCAGTACCGTTTCTTGTATTGAAGAAAACGCGCTACGATTTTGTTTTGATATTGTTTGCCGTAATACGCTGGCTCAGGGGGCGGAGCTCAATATTCATATTGTGCCTGCCCAAGCTTGGTGTCGAGAGTGTCAGCAGACAATTAGCATTGCACGCTTTGATTCGAGTTGTTCACATTGTGGTAGCCATAATCTACAAATTGACAGTAGTGATGCTATGCGGGTTAAACAAATTGAAGTTGAATAACCTGTCTTATAAGCGATATTATCGATGAGTTAGGAGTCGATTATGTGTTTAGGAGTCCCCGGAGAAATTGTGACTGTCGGCGAATCTGCCAATGACAATGCACAGGTCGAAGTCTGTGGTGTAAAACGCGATGTTAATATCGCACTCGTTTGCGAAGGCGATCCCCAGTCCATGCTGGGAAAATGGGTTTTGGTACATGTAGGTTTTGCTATGTGTATTATCGATGAAGAAGAAGCTCGTGACACGCTAGAAGCTCTGCTTGCAATGGAAAGTGTTGAGGAAGATGTCTCTTATTTTCTGCGTGGAAATGGTTGATTATCAACCTTTTTTATCCTATTGGTACGATCCTATCCGTTGATAGGATTCAATTTTCATTCACACATCTAGATTTTTATACATACTACTGAGCGATAGTAAAATCTGCTGGTAAATATCTCCCATTATTTATGATAAAAATAATTATAATTGCTTAGTTTTAGGCCAAGTAGCTATAGAGACGGAAAAATATTAATCGGTAAATTGTGTCTTATATTTCCATCCTAAATCAAAGAATAGAGATATAAGACACCCTGAATAAATCATAGATTTTATTTATAACTTATATCCAAGGCTAAAGAGCCTTTAGCTAGCCCAGGCTTCTCATTACCTGTAGCGCAAAGTTTCCATACCAATGGAAATGAAACTACTCCACTAGGGGTTTTGCCGAGATTGGGGCCTAAAGTCCCATCAAAGGGAATGCTCGAGCTGTTATCAACACATCCCGCATTAGTGGTAGCATTTACACCCGCAAATCCTCTAACCATAGGCCCAGTGGAACCATCAGGATACTCTAGGCCCAGCTTATTGGTATCTTTAACGGTACCAGATATCGGGTTTGCCACCACATAAATAGATGGATTAGGTGTTAATGTTCCGCCACAGTTTAAATCGAGTGTCGTCTGATGCGTATCTCCACCAGAGAGGGCAGGATTAAATTTAATGTCGGTTTCAGTGTTAACAGTACAAGGTGGATTAACCACATTCACTGTATCACCTTGAAGTACAACGGGTAAATAGTTATTGTATCCTGATGCATTTGCTGCGCCTTGCACAAATCCAGCGGCAGTTAAGGTATATTTACCTGTGGGGGTAGACTGAGGAATATAAATCCACATATAACCATTAAAAATTCCTACCTTATTGCCCCACGCACTATTATTAGCACCAGTATAATAGGTTGAACCTGGCCATATTTCCGTCATCGAACCACAAAGTCGCGAAACCCCTGAAGTATTAGCATCACCAACAGTAGAAACATAACCAAAGTCGTTAAATTTAACCCCTCCTCTCACTGTTTTAGTCTGAGTAGCATTAGTGCAACCTGATGTATTACAAAATTTCATCACCACATTGGTGACTTCACCCGTCACTCCAACGAGTACCTTACCGCCAGTTCCTAAATCAAGACCTCGCCTGCCATCTTTGGTAACCACTTCCGATTCTAGAGCGCACTCCGAATTAACATTATCTGCTCTAGGAATAAGTCCACCAAATACTGCGCGAGGCTGATAATAATTCATACGAACACTATCTGTTTTTGTTCCACCAGAAAGGGCGCCCGAAACTGTTTTCACTACCATTTGCCCCCCTCTAATCCCTTTATATTCAACGGCTAGAGCATGCTGAGAAAGCGTAAAAGTAGCCAAAGTGAGTATGCAAAGTATATTAATACGATACGATATTAATTTATGGGCTAGGTGATTTTTTCTTTTATTAATTCGACTTTTGCTGGCTATAGATCTATTTTTCATAGTTTTTATCCTATCAATTCAGTGCAAATTAACGTCATTTGTGATTGGCGTTAAATGGCTCAATCTTTGCTAATGGGGTTATCAATTGATTTTGCTGTTATAGGGGGTAAGTTTGCTGCGATCGGCTGTTTTTCGGCGACAACACAATTCACTGTGAGTTGCCTCATCATCATTTCTGGACTAATAGCTAACCCGCGCAGATCAAAATGAGTTTGACACTGCTGCTGGAGCTCGTTACCCCATTTCACCCGCAACACGCCTTGCTCTGGTAGGCCCGCTAAATAGACCTGTCCACCATCACCAACAATGCTACTCAGTGGATCATCTAACTCAGGATCAATCAGTGTCGCTATAGCACCAAAGGGAACCACACCATTTGGGAGCTTTAAGCTAATTAATACCTGATAACCAATGCGGGTTTTAAAGTTAGCCTTGACCACAGCCCCTTTAATTGGGTAGACGTTAATATTTGATTGAGTCAAATCAACATCATCTGGCAATGTGGTGGGATCTAACCCAATACTGTTTTTGTTATAACTGGAGAGATAAGGAACTACTGCATAGCCTTGTTTATCAACAACCGCGCTCCCATTGGTAACCACCACTCCTTCCGCACCTGGGGCATTGACTAGAGCGATAGCATCTCCCATATTTTGGGCGAAAGTGATACCGTCCCCATGAAGTAAAAATCCACCACTGGCATTCATATTCATTGAACGGGACTCATTACTGTGGCTATAACCAGTACTTACAGTTCCTTTGCTACCACGGTAAGATAGATTGGCGCTGCTATTAGCCGCTTGTTGTTGATTTCCCCAACTTTGCGATAAGCTATAACTCGCATTACCAGAGAGTAAACTGCCGCTTAACCCCGTTTGATTCTGCACACGCCCATTATTATCATGGGTCATAGAGGCTGTCGCATACATAGATTGTAGATTGCTTTGATGGCCAAATAAGCTAAATGGCATACTAAAATTGATTGAGAGTTGACGATTTTCCGGCCAATTACCTTGGCTATCTTTTATTCGATCAATGTTATAGTTAATACCATAACTAATTCCTTTGATATTGTTACTGTAGCCAGCTGATAATCCAGTCAATGTTCGGTCAGTTCCCCAATAATCATCACGGCTTGCGTGCAGATTTAAGGTTCCCCAATTAGCGATTTCCTGACTAATTTGAGTTTGGAAACTGTTACGTTTGCGTTGCAGTGTCCAGGGACTCACACCCTCTTCAAGACTGTAACCTTCACTATTAAATTCGTTAAAACTAAAATAATCCTTAGTAGAATAACGCAACGCGGTCATATCAACCGTGGTCCCCGTCGAGAGCATACTCTTGGAGTAGCGTAAACGATAAGATTGCCCCGTTTTATTATCACCTTGGCTAAACTTGGCTATCGATTGAGTAACATCCGCCGATAACGCCCCTAACATCCCCAAAGAAATACCCGTTCCCCCACTAAAGGCTTGGTAATCTTTAGATAACATCCCGCCACCATATAAAGTAATGTTTTGCGGTAAACCATATACGCCTGTTATTTGTGTAAATTCTGAATCACGCGATTGTTTAGTTATATTACCATCGTAGCGACCCGCAACTATTTCATACTTCCAACTCCCGGGCCGCAACATCATAGGTAACGAGGAGTAAGGAACAATAAATTGACGTACCGTACCATTGGCCTCAGTGACTGAAACATCGAAGTCGCCTGATAATCCCGCTTGTTGGATATCATTAATATAGAAAGGCCCCGGGGCAACATATGTCTCATAAATAATGTTACCATTCTGGCGAATAGTGACTCTGGCATTACTATTGGCTATGCCAGTAACGGGCGGCGCAAAGCCACGTAACTGACTAGGTAACATTTGTTCATTTGAGCTAAGTTTTAGCCCTTTAAATGGCACACCATCAAAAATCTCTCCATCCGAATTACTTTCGCCAACCAATAAAGTAGAACGCAATCCAATTAAATCTCTTGATAAATTAGTATTAGAAAAACGAGTACGAGATTCATTGCTACCAGAGTAATTTTCATTACCATCGGAATTAAATCGAGTATGGGTTGCGGTACTACGTAACCGCCATGGTCCAGAGTTAGCTCCCATTCGAAAAGAAGCAAACAGATTATTATTATGACTTTTTTGCTGATCATAATGACTAGTTGTTCGCCCATAACTAAAATTATAATTGGTTATAAAGGCAGGTATCCCCTCTTGCCATAAACTGGGATCAGTTCCTTCATCAAGATTTGGTTTCATGGCTACCTGTGGAATACTAATATCCAGTCGCAAAATAGAAAAATCCAGCTTAACTATCGCTTGAGGAATAAGTGCAGGTAAATCATTAATTAATTCATCCTGCGGTAGATCCTTTAATTCAGGAATATTTTTAACATTAACACCGAGTTTATCCAATAAATCAGGAGTGAGCTCCGGCGTTATATTTCCTTTATTATTTTTAGTGAAATTTAATATAACTTGGCCAAATGAGCGTTGATTAATAAATACCGCAACTGGGTATTCACCCTCACTTATTGCTCCTGATTTAGCAAAGGTGGATAAATCAACACTATCCTCTGCGCCTAATACACGGAGAAAAGCCGGATCAAAATAGTCTTCAGCACTAGATGGCCCAATAAAAAATAATAATGCAAAAGCTAACGGATGATAATGAAACATTAATAATTTAGATTTCGCAGATTGCAAACTACCTCGGATGCGATATTGTCTTTTATTCATAATCCATATCTATTTAATAAGGTTAGTGTTGAACTACAGAGGTCGATAATGCGCGAAACAACTCATCTGTAGCACTCCCATAGTCATCCACTAATCGCCAACGAATTTCGCCTTGTTGACCATTGAATAAAGGATAAGTTTGTTGCTCAAAGGGCGGAACCATTTGAAATAATGCTTGATTATTAATTGATTGCCCTCCCACAGATAGAGAATCAAAAGTGACATAAAATGGATTGGGATTCGTCACAATTAATTCACCAGCACCTTGTTTAAAATGTAATGACTCTGCAATTTTCTTTACATCGTAAATAGGTAATCCTTCAGGGCGATAAAATAGTTTTAGAGTATTGCGCAACGCCAAAGTTATTCGTACTTGATCCTGAGTTGCGCTCTCATTATTAGCTTCATGGCTAGGAATACCATTTAGTTGAAGTGCAAATAATGATTCTCTATCGGCAACTAAACTATTTTTTGTCAGACGAATACGTAAATTTAAAGATTCACCCGGTGGCAGAAGCTCTAAGGGTGGCAATACAATAAATGGAGGAAGCAGCTGAACTTTATTTTCAGCAATCTTGTCAGAAAATAAAGACCAATAGCCTATTTGTGACTGTATTAAATAAGGTATTTGTGAGTCATTGGCGACTAAAAAAGTAATCCCTTTTTCTGCGCTATAAGGATATATCAAGCGAGTTGATTCAAGAGTAATACCCTTACGCTGATGCCCATTCTCAGCCAGTATTTGAGTTGTCCATAATAAACCAACAGATAAAATTAGAATTAATTTCAATTGCTGATAGCCAATATTTAGAAACTTAATTTTAATTATATTAAATTGGATCATTGGCGGTTCTCCAACTGAGTCGTCGTTGTATATGGACCACTAATGCCACCATAATCATTGATGATCGACCAAGTCACCGTTTGCGATTGAGTAATCCCTTGAACTAAATAAGTTCGCGATGCGTAAGGAGCAATCATTATATCGGCTGTTGATAAATCGACTGGCTGACCATTCACTACCAAGCTAGCCAAAGATTGAAAATAAGGTGTTGGGTTTTTTAAAGTTATTTTATCTAATGAAGCTAATGCAATAATTTTTTTAGATGAATCTTCAATTGATATATCTAATTTAGCGGGTCGATAAAATACTTTAATTAATGTCTCTAATCCTATTGCAACTCGCGCATTCATTATCGCCTCATCTTGCGATGAAGTTTTTGTACTAGAAGGAATGGCAAGAAAGCTGAGATAAAATACTGACTCTCTATCCACAGGCAGAGATTCTGTTCCTTGACGACCAATTAATACAGTTTGTTGACTGTGAGGCTCAAGTCGAAATAGAGGTGGGATCACTATAAATGGAGGCGTTTCTTTCTGCATTAATTCTGTAGGGCTATTCTGTATTTTCGCCTTAACTAAATACACTGAACTTCCCGTATTTTTAATACTCGCACTCGCATTTTTAGCATCACCATTAAATATCACACGAGTTTGCGGTAATTTTAAACCATTATCTGCAAACGTCTCGTTTGATATAACTCCACATGACAGCAAGAGTATTGTAATAAAAAAATAGATATCCAATTTCATAATTGATATTCCCTTAATCATAACTCAAACGGAAAGTCAGTGTGGATTGAAATTTCCCTCCACCACCAATAGGCGCGGAAGTACAATTACCACAAGACAGGATTGCAGTCATAGGAAGAGGCCCATCTAATTGCCCGATCGTCACACTGGGATTTGACTGAATTACATTGTCTGTTTCGATTTGAGATTTTGGTAAACTAATAGAATCATCAAAAAAGTTATTACCGGGTTTAACCTTTAGCATTACCCCATAGCCCCCTTTAGTCGTGTTACCCGCAGGTGTATTAACAGGATCAGCAAATAAAGGTGTACCCGCGACGATAATAACATTTCCTAGCACTGTGACTTTAGGTTTCGCAGAAGGAGCAGCATTAGCTTTGCAATTAGAAAAATTAATCGCGAAATCTTTGGTAATTCCATTCCCGGGAATATTGCCTGAGGGAATAGCTTGCCCATCGGCAAAATTAATATAATCCGGCGCACTAATATCACAAGATGGTGCATTATAGGTTGCACTGAAATTAACATTGACCGGAGCCGCCGCGACAATAAGGCTATAACTGAGAACGAAGGAGAATAACACCCTTAAAATTTTCTTATAGTGCAATACTATCTTTGTTGCGAAAAATAAACTCATCATCAGGATTCCTTTAGGGAAAAATAGAGGTCAGTGTTAATGTCGCGCTAAATTCACCAGGTACGATAGATTTCGGCGTCATACCAACGAGCCCAACCCAAATGACTTGCTGTGCACTAAATTGATGTTTACCCCCACTACTATCAGATGCTAGTGGTTGTAGATTGCGTAGCTCCCTATTTTTAAAAGCTTTATTGCCACTCATCCCCAATTGGTAGAATGTATCTAGAGCCGGCATACCCGTATTAACGTCACCAAGTTGCAGCATAAATCCCACACCATTAGGCTTAGTGCCATCTAAAAAAATCTGGTCATTATTATAATGAGTGCTTCCCGCGAAAGAGAGTTTAGGTGTCGTCATCTGTGTACATTGCGTCAATGCATTAAGCGACTGAATTTCAACGGTTTTACCGACTTCCGTGAATTCATCAGCAGTATGAGGTTTAAAGGCTAAAACGGATTGATTCCAAAAAATATCACATTCATTATCACTTATTGTCGCAGTGAAAATAGTAGGTGTTGTTGTATTAACCACGACATCAGAGAGAGCGGGCGCGGTCACAAAAAGGATAAGACAGGCTATAACGCCGCTTAATTTATTGCACTGTTCCATGAAATTTCTCCTGTCCACCGTAGTCATTTATTACGTCCCATTCCACATCGCCACTACGAATTATTGATGTAAAAATAGAGGTCTCAAATGGTGCAAGCATATTACTAGAGGAATTAGTGCGAATATTAATGCCCTTACCATTAACCTTTAGATTACTAATAGTGATGTAATAAGGTGTTGGATTACTGACTTTTATGCCATTTTGAGTCGCATAAAATTGTAATTTTTCCATGGCCTGAGATTGAGGAAATGCTAATCCATTTGGGCGATAAAATAGTTTAATAATATTACCGCTAGCCAGTTGTACACTTCCACCAACGCTTGATTTTTCTTGATTATCATTAGAATCAGTGGTCGGCATAGAAATGGCCCGAAAATAAAATAGAGACTCTCGATCTAATGGAAAATCATTTTGTTTTAACTGAATTCGAACTTGATTGGTATTACCGGGATCTAGGCGAAAAAATGAGGGATAAGTAATAAATGGCGTATCTGTTTTTTCACCATTAAGATCAAGTGAAACGGCAGTTTTTACCAAATAAGGCGTATTCGAATTTTGGCTACTAGTGACACTAATAGTAGTGCCTGAGGATATATCATTGGCGTTGAATACAATGCGCGTTCCATCAAGTGCTATTCCAGCAGATACAGGTACTGAATATAAAATAAAAATTACAGTCGAAAGAAAAATAGAGAATAACTGCTTCATAGTGTTCTCTTAAAATTAAATAAAAATAATAAAGAAAAAAGACTAAAAAAGCGGGATAACCCGCTTTTTCTTATATCTTATTCAGATGCGTAAGCAATTATAATTGGCGCTGTATATGCACCAATAGCAGCATCACCAGCACGGGCTACACCCATACCGACTTTAAACGTATATATATTCGCAATATCTTTTTTAGTATCAAATGGTATCGCTTTATTATTTTGAACAGCAGTACTTCCGCTATCTTTCAACATAAAACCTACAGTATTGCTATTACCAACAAATAAGGTCTTATTGCTGTTTAATGTAGTGTTAGTACCTTGAACAAATAAGTTACCTTTACCATCAGCTGAGTCAGCACTACAATTATCTAATGAAACCAATAACTCAACGTCACCTGCTTGTGAATTAGCTGTTTTTAACATGGTATTATCAATTGCATAATTCCCTACATTCAGAACAGCATTACCACCATTAAGTGTGACCTCACAAGTAACCGAAGAAATTGTGCCATTTAATGTAATGTTTTCACTATTTGTCGCTGCATTAGCTGATAAACTTAAACCAGTTATAGCGGTAGCTAATAAAGAAAATACAACTGCTTTCTTTAAAGACATAGAATTAATCCTTATTTGATTTAGATATAATAATAAATAATGATTAGCGAAAAACACCCAATAAATATCGGGTTATTGATACATTCAATTAATTATTCGCTGATTTCAATTATAATCAAAAATCTAAAATAATCTCATTACAGAGAATAAAATATGGATAATATATGCACTTAACCCTCAAAACGAGTAAATACTTTCATTTACTTCTATATAAAATAAAAAAACAAGTCAAATAATCCAAATTGAATCAAAATATGACAATAAATACATATAACTTACTAACACCTACTATATCAATGGTGTTTATAAGAAATAATATATATATGGAATTAATAAACAACCTATATACATTAAAATAAAGTCAGCACTTTAAATTATATCTTCTCTTTATAATTCTTATTTATAACTATTTTTAATTTATAATTATTATTCTTTTTTTGATTTTTAAATGATGATTATTTGAACGAAAATTCATTACATCTCTTTTTTAAAAAATCCACTTAGTGCTAGCTTATATCTGTGATATGGAAACATAAATATCAAACATTAATCTATTCTATCTTGGGCCGATTATTAGTGATTTTACGTTTTTTATCATTATAACCGAATCTTGCCGCTGTTATCTAAATTCGAACTAGACCATATTCTTTATTTGATGCAAAATGCAGTAGCAATAATAAAATCAAATAAATCAAAATGAGATAACTAAATGAATATATCGAAAATCAGTATTGCCTCCATTTTTATTGCAAGTGCCTTATTAAGTGGATGTGCTAAAGAATCTTCTCGATCATTAGAAGTTGAAAAAGTAGCGACTTATAATACCAATTACTCTGGTCCAAAAAGCCCTATATCAATAGGGAAATTTGATAACCGTTCTAGTTATATGAATGGCATTTTTTCTGATGGTGTAGATCGCTTAGGCGGCCAATCTAAAACGATTTTATTAACCCATCTACAGCAAACTGGACGATTTAATGTATTAGATCGTACCAATATGCAGGAATTAAAAGAAGAAGCGGGTATTAAAGGCCAAACGCAGCAATTAAAAGGCGCGACCTATGTCATCACTGGTGATGTTACAGAATTTGGACGTAAAGAAGTTGGCGATCGTCAATTATTTGGTATTTTAGGTCGCGGTAAATCTCAAATTGCTTATGCAAAAGTAAACTTGAATGTTATCAATGTTCAAACATCAGAAGTTGTATTCTCCGCGCAAGGTGCTGGTGAATATGAATTATCAAATAGAGAAGTTATTGGTTTCGGCGGAACTGCAAGTTATGACTCAACGCTCAACGGCAAAGTGTTAGATTTAGCGATTAGAGAAGCCGTTAATAATTTGGTTTCTGGCGTTGAAAGCGGTGCATGGCAGCCAGCTAAATAAGGGAATATGATGAAAACAAAATTACTACTCATTATAGCGAGTGCAATTTTATTAAATGGCTGTGCGAATGAACCCAAGCCGTTATATAACTGGGATGGTTATCAAACAACGGTATATCAATACTATCAGCAAACAGAAACTAGCCCTCAAGAGCAAATTGAAGTATTAAAGAAAAATATCGAAATGAGTAAAGCCAAGGGACTTGCTGTGCCTCCGGGACTACATGCTCATATGGGACTTCTTTATTCAACCACAGGGGCAATTGATCTTGCCATGGCTGAGTTTAATACCGAAAAAGCCTTGTATCCAGAATCAGCCGCTTACATGGATTTTCTAATGAAGAATAAAGGGAAAATAAAATGAAACGCTTAATGATAGTCTGTGGTTTGATAATGACATGGCTACTCACTGGATGCGCACAGCCTACAAAAGTCGATTACAGTGCATTTAATCAAAGTAAACCCAAAAGTATACTAGTTTTATTACCACAGAATAGTACCCCAGAGGTACAAGCGAGCCATGGTTTATTATCTCAAACAGCCTTGCCATTAGCGGAAGCGGGTTATTATGTTTTTCCTGTTGCGGTTGTTGAAGAAACTTTCAAACAAAATGGTATGACAAACGCAGATGATATTCAGGCTGTTCCCCCAGCAAAGCTGCATGAAATTTTTGGTAATGATGCAATACTTTATTTAAATATCACGGAGTATGGCACTAGCTATCAAGTAATTTCCAGTGATACTCGTGTTACAGCAAGCGCAAAACTAGTTGATGCACGTACAGGCACTTTATTGTGGAGTGGCTCAGCTACAGCTTCAAGCACAGAAAATAACTCATCAGCAAATGGGATTATTGGCGTACTTGTCTCCGCTGTAGTTAATCAAATTGCCGATACTATGAACGATAAAAGCTACCTAATCGCAGGTGTAACAAGCGTGAGATTATTATCTGCCGGTAAGCCTAATGGTATTCTCTATGGGCCGAGATCGCCTAAATATGGTAAAGATGCGCAGTAACTGTTAATTAGTATAAGATAAATAAAGTTTCGTAATGGAACTTTATTTATCTTTTTAAATTTAGCAACTAATTAATATATTAGCTTTATCACCATCTAAAAAATATATTTTATTTGATAGCTGTAATTATTAAGGAGCTGTATTTTTTTTGTGCGAATCAATAAAAGTGATAAAAATAAACTAAGTCAATTCTATATTTAGTATTAAATGGAATTATTGGTAGCGTTAAATATCTTGCAAAAACTATTGGCTTAACGCTACCTTTTGAAACAAAAATCACTTATTTAAACTATTTTCCTGATACTTATTAATTGTCAGAGAAATTACTTATAACTTCATATGTCAATGAATTATAAGTACTATCTACAACTTTCAACTTGACATTTTTATAAGAAATAATATTATTTTCTTTAAGATTATATTGAATATTATTTCCAAAACCTTGATTCTCAATATTTGAACCTATTTTTCTATAACTAATATCTATAATTTGGTCACTTATCCCATTAAAAATTAAAGCCTGCTCGAAAGAATTACCATCAGAGTTATTCAGTTTTAGATGTTCAATTTGTGCTTTATCATTACAAACGGCTACATTTAAATCAGTTACGATACAGATTTCATTAGCATTAGCGCCTTTCTTTATTAAAATCGAACTCCAGGGCTGACCTAGAACTTCAACAACTATAGAGCCGGAATCAATAGTTTGTGCTGGCATATAAAAATCACCTTTATCACTTGAGCCAACTTTTTTGAATACACCAGGAATAATTTTATAGGCCAGATCTATTTGTATAGGGTTTAATACCTTAATCCCTTCCAGCTCACTTATATTGCCTTCTCTCACTAAGGTTTGACCTATAGTTATGCGACTAATACTTCCTATTTTCGGCTCACTAATTTTATATGAGTCTGGAGTATAATTATATTCAGTCACCGCACACCCAGATAAAGAAAAAACACAAATAATCGGAATTAGTACATTTCTCATTTTGATAAAGCCCGTAGTATAAAACACATTTAGACATCAAAGTTTACGTTTAAAAACAAGCTCTAACAAGTAACAATCTGCGACCCTGTTAGCATATATCTATTAAACCACTCATAGCGCGACCTGTAGCAGTTACGCGATTGACTTTAAGATGGTCATTATCGGTCAACACTGTTTTCTTTTTGGAATTGGAAGTATCGACTTATCTAGCTGTTAGTTTTATAAAGGGGCACCGAATTTCGTTGAACCTTATCATCGCCTAAATTATGCCCCTCTTATGTATATAAATTTCAATAGACGAGGGTCGACAATAAGATACAGTGAATATCGCTAAGGCTTGATTTTATGAGGGTTTTAAAGACGATTATAGACGTTGAAATACTTGGAAATGGTGCGCCCTGCAGGATTCGAACCTGCGACCTACGGCTTAGAAGGCCGTTGCTCTATCCGACTGAGCTAAGGGCGCCTAGAAAAGGCTTTGCCAACCTAGATAGCTGACAGCGTTGGATTATACGGTTGCTGAGCGCTGAGTCAATGGCTTTTCGCATCAAAACATCTGTTTGGTTATTTTGTGTAATATTATAGTGACTGACAGATGGCTTCAGTTCTGACAAAATAGTCACCATACTTCAGATTCACAAATGGATTAAGTAATAGATGTCAGCAAAAATTATAGATGGGAAAACGATTGCGCAGACAATCAGACAGGAAGTTTCCGTTAAAGTTAAACAGCGTCTGGCTGATGGTAAACGAGCTCCTGGCTTAGCTGTTATCTTAGTGGGTGCAAATCCGGCCTCTCAGATTTATGTTAGCAGTAAGCGCAAGGCCTGCGAAGAAGTCGGATTTATCTCACGCTCTTACGATCTGCCGGATACCACGACGGAAGCCAAATTGCTCAATCTGATCGATGAATTGAATAATGACAATGAAATTGATGGTATTCTAGTTCAACTACCTCTGCCAGCGGGCATTGATAACGTCAAAGTGATTGAACGCATTCATCCAGATAAAGACGTCGATGGCTTTCATCCCTATAATGTCGGTCGCCTATGTCAACGTGCGCCACGTTTACGTCCTTGCACACCAAGGGGCATAGTGACGTTACTGGAGCGTTGTGGCATCAATACTTATGGCTTAAATGCGGTCATTGTCGGTGCATCCAATATCGTAGGCCGCCCGATGAGCTTAGAGCTACTCCTCGCGGGCTGTACCACTACGGTAACTCATCGCTTTACGAAAGATTTAGAACACCATGTCAGACATGCTGATCTACTGGTTGTTGCCGTAGGTAAACCCAACTTCATTCCCGGAGAATGGATTAAAGCGGGTGCAATTGTCATTGATGTGGGTATTAACCGTCTGGATAACGGCAAAGTAACAGGTGATATCGATTTTGATAAAGCTTCGATGCAAGCAGCTTGGATTACGCCAGTACCTGGCGGTGTTGGACCTATGACGGTCGCGACTTTAATTCAGAATACGCTTCAAGCATGCGAAGAGTATCATGATATCGAATCTAACTAGTTCAAGTAGTAGTAAGACGGTGAAATATTACCGCCATACAACTTGAAGTATAACGAATATAAATAACTAATTTGAGAATCAACATGGAAATTTTTAAACTAAATGATCACCCACATATTGAGCTTTGTGACCTACTAAAAGTTGAAGGTTGGGCCGAGAGCGGTGCAGCAGCAAAAATAATGATCGCCGATAGTCTGGTTGCTGTTGATGGCGAAATCGAAACCCGTAAACGTTGTAAAATCGTTGATGGCCAAATTGTTTCAATGGGTAGCAAAAAAATTCGCGTCCAAGCCTAATTAACAAATTTAGTAGTTAAATTAGATAAGCTGAACACTATTTCAGCTTATCTTTTATTTTTCAACTCCCGCCTCACCTCTTTTTATCACTCAGACCTATCAAAATCGCCTATTTAATCATCTCTATTAGTCAATGAAATCATAAAATTAACTCATTTATCTTATCAAAGATATTTTACTTATCTTGATCATTTGATAAATACACTTCCTAAAGATATGAGCTTCAGCAAAATTCAGCTAATAAATTTTGAAACATTTTTTTATGTGACTTTTATCACATACTAATACATATCCATTAGCCTTAAACTGGTAGTGAGTTGTACATTATATAGACCAACTGAAACGCTTCAGCTAATATGATAACGATAACATCTAAATTTCGACAATAGATTTTCGCATAACACCAACCTTAGCTGAATCGATTCTACTCAGTGCCAATCAGGAGAAATTATGTTTGACCTGTTAACTCAAGATATTCATCTTGCCGCCTCAGCGGACAATAAAGAAAGTGCTATCAAACAGGTTGCCGCCGCACTAACTCATGCCGGGTATGTTAAAGACGGCTATGTGCAAGGTATGCTAAATCGCGAAGAGCAGGCTCCAACCTATTTAGGCAATGGTATTGCTATCCCCCACGGTACAACCGATACCCGTGATCAAGTATTAAAAACTGGTGTTGCTGTTTTCCAATTCCCAGAAGGGGTCAATTGGGGTGATGACCAGATCGCTTATGTGATCATTGGGATAGCAGCTAAATCCAATGAACATCTCACTTTACTACGCCAATTAACGCGGGTACTGAGTGACGAAAATATTGCCGCCGAGATGGCAAAAACCAACTCTGCTGAGACCTTAAGAAGCCTTCTACTCGGTGAAAAATCCACACAAGAGATACAATTTAATCGTTCAACTATCACATTAGGCGTGGATTGCCAGAGTATCAATGTGTTACAAGCGATGAATATTGCTCGCTTACAAGAAGCTGGGGCTATCTCTGTTGAGTATATTAATCATACATTGACTCATCAGCCGATCTATTTAGGCCAAGGTATCTGGTTAAGTGATAGTCCTGCGGGCAATCTCTCAAGCGCTATTGCTCTCTCTACGCCAAAAGAAGCATTTGAAATCGATAATAATGCAGTCGCTATGCTATTCACCTTGTCTGTCGCCGATCAACAGCCCGAAAGTTATCTTCATAATTTGGGCTCCCTACTATTAAAACAGCAAGCAGATAGCCTGCTGAAAGCCGCCGATGCTGAAGCGATTATCTGTCTACTCAGTACAGCAACTGCTGACGAGCAACCACAAAGTGGATTATCAGAAGAATTTATTATCCGTAATGCTCACGGGCTGCATACTCGCCCTAGTACCTTACTTGTCACCACGGTGAAAAAATTTGATAGCGCAGTTACCATCACTAATCTCGATGGCTCAGGTCTGCCAGTGAATGGTCGCAGCCTAATGAAAGTCGTTAGTCTCGGCGTTAAAAAAGGCCATCGATTAAGAATTCAGGCTGAAGGTGCTGACGCACAAGAAGCGCTGATCGCCATAGGTAAAGCGATAAATGAAGGTCTTGGGGAGGAGCTAGCATGAGCCATAAAGTTGCAACAATCACGCTGAATCCCGCTTATGATTTAGTCGGTCTCGTACCTGAAATTGAACGTGGTGAAGTTAATCTGGTGAGAACAGCCGGACTCCACGCCGCTGGTAAAGGTATCAATGTTGCTAAAGTTCTTAAAAACTTTGGTATTGATGTGACGGTTGGCGGGTTTCTCGGTAAAGAGAATCAAGATGGATTTCAAAAAGCCTTTAGCGAAACGGGTATCGCAAACCGATTTCAAGTCGTCGAAGGTCGTACGCGTATCAATGTCAAACTAACTGAAGGTAATAGCCTAGTCACTGACTTTAACTTTTCTGGTTTTGAAGTCACTAAAGCCGATTGGCATCGTTTTGTCACTGACTCTCTTAGCTGGGCAAGCCAATTTGATATGATCTGTGTGAGTGGTAGCCTGCCTGCGGGTGTTGCTCTTAGTGATTTTACGAGTTGGATGCAGCGTCTGCGTAACGAATGCATGTGTATCATTTTTGATAGCAGCCGCGACGCTCTAGTTGCCGGCCTTAAAGCCTCTCCTTGGTTGGTTAAACCCAATCAGCGCGAATTGGAAATCTGGGCGGGCAAACCGCTGCCAACGCTGAATGATGTTGTTACCGCCGCAAATCAATTACGTGATCAAGGTATTGCCCATGTGGTTATTTCATTAGGTGAAAAAGGTGCAATGTGGGTTAACGCTTCCGGCGCTTGGTTGGCAAAACCGCCTAAATGTGAAGTGGTCAGTACCGTTGGTGCTGGTGACTCAATGGTAGGTGGCTTGATCTACGGATTGATGATGAGACAAACAAGTGAGCATACCTTACGTCTCGCAACTGCGGTCGCCGCACTTGCCGTTTCTCAACCTAATGTTGGATTTTCCGATCGCGAACAGCTAGCTAAAATGATGGCTCGCGTTGATCTTCAACCTTTCAAAGCAGAATAAGGAAAGGCCTCATGAAAACCTTTATTATCGCGGATAATGTACAAAACCCCGCTGCGGCTTTACTGGCTAGCTATGCCTTGAAAAGTTCGGCTAAAGAACAATCTTTAGAATTAGTTGATGATATTAATCAGGCTGAACTAATTATTATTGCTGGGGAGCGCGCCCCTGCCAATCTTGAACTCACGGGTAAAAATGTCTACTTCAGTGCTATCGAACAGGCGATCCTTAACCCTGCTGAGGTAATTACCAACGCTAAAACAGATGCTAGTGTCTATTCAGCTGCTACTGCGCCCGCTGTAAATAAGGGTGTGATGAATATTCTGGCAGTGACTGCATGTCCGACAGGCGTTGCTCATACTTATATGTCTGCGGAAGCGCTGCAAGAAGAAGCCAAAAAACGTGGCTGGAATATCAAAGTAGAGACACGCGGATCTGTGGGCGTGGGTAATGAAATCAGTGCTGAAGAGATAGCTAAAGCCGATCTAGTAATTGTCGCTGCAGATATTGAAGTGAATGTCGATAAATTTGCGGGCTTACCCATGTACCGCACATCGACTAGTGCAGCGCTAAAGAAAACAGCGCAAGAGATGGATAAAGCACAGAAAGAAGCCGTCGTATTTCAGCCACAAGCGGCAGCATCGACTTCTGCAGCTAGTCAGAAAGGGGATAAACGCGGCGCTTATCGCCATTTATTAACCGGTATCTCTTATATGTTACCCATGGTGGTTGCTGGAGGGTTAGCTACAGCTTTATCTTTTGCTTTTGGTTTGGATGCGGCCAGTGTAGAAGGCTCCTTGGCTTGGGCATTAAGCTTAATTGGCGGCGGCACTGCGCTTGCTTTGATGGTGCCAGTTCTTTCAGCCTATATTGCTTACTCCATCGCTGACCGTACAGGGCTCACGCCGGGTTTAGTCGGTGGTGTGCTTGCAACCACATTGGGAGCAGGATTTCTCGGTGGGATCATCTCAGGTTTTATTGCCGGTTACAGTGCTTATTTAGTCAGCTCAAAACTCAAGCTGCCTAAAACCATGGAAGCGTTAAAACCTATCTTATTAGTGCCATTAATTTCGACGCTAATCACTGGGTTATCGATGATTTATGTGATTGGTCATCCTGTGGCTTGGATTATGACTGGATTAACCAGCTGGCTGGCTACCATGGGAACCACTAATGCTATCATTTTGGGTGCTATTCTTGGTGCTATGATGTGCTCCGATATGGGTGGCCCTATTAATAAAGCGGCCTACGCATTTGGTGTTGGATTACTGAGTTCGCAGAGTTATGGCTCTATGGCGGCGATTATGGCTGCGGGTATGGTGCCTCCATTAGCGATGGGGATCACTACATTAATTGCCCGTCATAAATTTGTTACCGCAGAAAGAGAAGCCGGAAAAACCGCATTAGTACTAGGTTGCTGTTTTATCTCTGAAGGTGCGATCCCTTTCGCAGCAAAAGACCCTATTCGAGTAATACCTAGCTGTCTTATCGGCGGAGCTATTACTGGTGCCATGGCTATGTACTTTGGTGTTAACTTAATGACCGCTCATGGTGGATTAATCATTATGTTATTCCCTAGCGCCATTAATTATACTGGCTACTTCTTACTCTCTATTGTTGTTGGTACTCTAGTTAGTGCATTGATTTATGCGGTTATTAAGAGACCAGTTGACCAAGAAACTCAGAATATAATGGGAAAAATCGCTTAACTCACTATTATATTTTAAAATTAAAAGAGCTGATTTATAATTAAATCGGCTCTTTTTTATTGATGAAAATCATATAATTTATTAATTGATATTTTAATTTAGGCTGCTATTTATATAAGAACAGTGATGTGAAATATAATCATTGACTCACTAACCCTTATAAGTAATTATCAAACCTACTGATCAAAATTAAAGAATAAAAAATTAACCACATAGCTAACTAGTTTATATTTGGCTTAATTATTTTATTCATCAGGGATAGCTTTACTATAAGGAGATTTAGTGAAAGCATTACTCATATCATTATTAATGTTATTTACTGTAGGTTGTTCATCTAAAAAAAATATTATTAATAAAGGTGAATACTATATTAATAATCAATTTACTGCCTCAGGACAAAATGAGCGTATTCGATTTTTAATTTTCCATTATACAGCAAGTGATTATACAGAATCCTTAGAGAAATTAACTAAAGGCCAAGTTAGCGCCCATTATTTACTTCCTCAACACCCCCAAACCAAAAACAATAAACCCATTATATTACAATTGGTTCCTGAACAAAAAAGAGCATGGCATGCAGGTGTTAGTTATTGGCAAGGCCGCAATAATATCAATGATACCTCTATTGGCATTGAAATTGTCAATAAAGGATTTACGGAACAGTCTGATGGTCGGTTTTGGTATCCTTATACAGAAAGTCAGATTAATGCGCTTACTGCCTTAGCGAAAGATATTATTAAAAGAAATCATATTCCCCCTGAAAATATTTTAGGTCATAGCGATATTGCACCATTAAGAAAACAAGATCCCGGCTGGCTATTTCCGTGGAAAAGATTATCTCAAGTAGGTATAGGAGCTTGGCCAGATGAAGCAACGGTAACTCGCTATTTAGCTGGCCGCGCACCAAATAGTCCAGCCTCTGTGTTGGAAATTCAACAGACACTACAACTATATGGTTATAGTGAGATCCCACAATCTGCTATACTTGATAATGAAACGCGGCAAACTATTCGAGCCTTTCAAATGCATTTTAGACCAGCGAATATAAGCGGAAACCCAGATGCAGAAACTGAAGCTATAGCAAAAGCATTAGTTGAAAAATATCGAAATAATAAAATCTAATAATACCGTTATAAATATTATATTATCTTATACCCTATTAATTATATTTCAATTGTAATAATAGGGTGATATCACATTTACCTATCAAGAACAAATCAATAACTTACATTAACAAAAAAATAAATCACCCATATAATGCGTATGAGAAACTTGATTTAAAGACTCCTAATTAATCATATTGAGATATATTTAACAATCAATTTTTTTATATTATCCTATCTTTTTATGATTTTTATCATATAAATTTTCATCATCCGAACTCTTATTTTAAAATTAGGTTGTAAAGTTTGACTTTACTATCTAACATTAAATTAAGTTAATTATTAAAAAATAATTACTAACTTTAAAATATAAGAGGTTTGTCATGAATAAAAAGTCAAAACTATCAAGTTATGATGGGTTAGATGATACTTATGCGTCCGTTGATCTATCTTTATCATTACCAAAAGAAAAATTTCCTGATATTGAACGTGACCCTCGTAATGTTTTTAATGCTGTACGTGATGAATTAATGCTTGATGGCAATTCCCGACAAAACTTAGCCACATTCTGCCAAACTTGGGTTGATGATGAAATTCGTGATTTGATGGATTTATCCATTGATAAAAACATGATCGATAAAGACGAATATCCTCAAACCGCAGAGATTGAAGCTCGCTGTGTGAATATGCTAGCTGATTTGTGGCACTCACCAACGCCAACGAGCACTATGGGTTGTTCAACAATAGGCTCTTCAGAAGCGGCGATGTTGGGCGGACTAGCGCTTAAATGGCAATGGCGTAAAAAACGCACGGCTGAAGGTAAATCAACTGATAAACCCAATTTGATTTGTGGCCCTGTGCAAATTTGCTGGCATAAATTTGCCCGTTATTTCGATGTTGAATTACGCGAAATTCCACTCGAAGGTGATCGCCTGATCATGAGCCCAGAAGAGGTTCTTAAACGTGTTGATGAAAACACTATCGGCGTAGTCCCTACAATGGGTGTTACCTTTACCTGCCAGTATGAACCTGTTAAAGCAGTACACGATGCCCTTGATAAATTACAACAAGAGACTGGATTAGATATTCCTATTCACGTAGATGGTGCCAGTGGCGGCTTCCTCGCACCCTTCTGTGCGCCAGATATTGAGTGGGACTTCCGCTTGCCACGCGTAAAATCAATTAACGCCTCTGGTCATAAATTTGGTCTAGCTCCTCTTGGTGCTGGCTGGGTTGTTTGGCGTGAAGCATCAGATTTACCTGAAGAACTGGTATTTAATGTTAACTACCTTGGTGGGAACATGCCCACTTTTGCCCTGAACTTCTCTCGCCCTGGCGGCCAAATAATTGCTCAGTATTATAATTTCCTCCGTCTTGGCCGTGAAGGATATGCAAAAATCCACAATGCTTGTTATAGAACAGCCCAATATTTGGCTGATGAGATAGCAAAACTCGGTCCTTTTGATATTATTTTTGATGGTGATAGTCAAAAAGGTATCCCAGCGCTAGCTTGGAAATTAAAAGAAAACTCAGCGATTGGCGGTTATACACTGTATGACTTAGCAGATCGATTACGCAGCCGTGGCTGGCAAGTTCCAGCTTACTCTATGCCAGCACAACGTGAAGACTTAGTTGTCCAACGTATTCTTGTTCGTCATGGTGTCAGCTATGACCTCGGTAGTCTGCTAATCGCCGATATCAAACGTGCTCTCGATTACTTCGAAAAACATCCTGTCAGTAATCCGCTGTCGGCTCAAGAGGCTGGTGGATTTAATCACAGTTAATATTTGATGTAATTAATATAATTACACAATACCAAAGATCTGGAGTGGCTTATTTTAGCCACTCCTACTTGAGCAATACATAATACTTTCTGATTTAACCTTCCAATTTTATTTCCTGGCTAAGGTTTAAGTTTGTGGGTGTTTTTTGGAGGAGAATTGTCATGGCTACAACGACAACAACTAGCTCTTCGGCTAATCAATTATCTTTACTCGGTTTTTTTGCCATCACAGCCTCAATGGTAATGGCCGTCTATGAATATCCAACTTTCGCAACCTCAGGTTTTAGCTTAGTTTTCTTCCTGCTACTTGGCGGAATACTCTGGTTTATTCCTGTCGGTCTATGCGCTGCTGAAATGGCGACCGTCGAAGGATGGGAAGAGGGAGGCGTATTTACTTGGGTCTCTAATACACTGGGTGAAAAATGGGGATTTGCCGCTATCTCATTTGGCTATCTGCAAATTGCAGTTGGTTTTATTCCCATGCTCTATTTCGTACTGGGCGCTTTATCTTATATTTTAAACTGGCCTGAACTAAATAGTGATCCCATCACCAAAACTATTGCGGGGCTGGTCATCCTTTGGGGATTAGCATTTACCCAATTTGGTGGGACGAAATATACCGCCCAAATCGCTAAAATCGGCTTTTTTGCTGGTATTTTGCTGCCTGCTGCCGTTCTGGTTGTATTAGCTATCGGCTATTTAACCAGTGGCGCACCTTTGGCAATCGAAATGAATGCCTCAACATTTTTCCCTGACTTTACGCAAATCGGTACTTTGGTTGTTTTCGTCGCCTTTATTTTAAGCTATATGGGTGTTGAAGCCTCAGCTACTCACGTTAATGAGATGAAAAACCCCGGACGTGACTACCCGATTGCCATGCTGCTCCTAATGGTCGCTGCAATTTGCTTAAGCTCTATCGGTGGTCTCTCTGTTGCATCAGTTATCCCACACAATGAGATCAATCTATCTGCAGGTGTTGTACAAACATTTAATGTGCTGATTACCCATTACGGCCCGGGCTTTGAGTGGGCGGTGCGTATTATTGCTGCTTTACTGCTGTTAGGTGTATTGGCAGAAATCGCTTCTTGGATTGTCGGCCCTTCCCGCGGTATGTATGTCACTGCACAAAAAGGGATTCTTCCAGCTAAGTTTAGTAAAGTAAATAAAAATGGCGTACCTGTCGCTCTGGTTATTTCTCAGTTATTAATAACCACTCTGGCACTGATCGTCCTGACCAACTCAGGTGGTGGCAACAATATGTCCTTCCTGATTGCTCTGTCGCTGACGGTTGTTATTTATCTTTGTAGCTACTTCATGCTATTTCTTGGGTATATCCAATTAGTTCGCAAACAACCTGAGAAAAAACGAGCTTTCCATGTTCCCGGTGGCAACACTTTCAAGGTTCTTATCGCAACTGTTGGTCTGATCATTTCAATACTGGCTTTCGTTGTCTCATTCTTTCCACCTAGCTCATTGCCGGGTAGTGGAGCTAGCGAATCCTACGTTGAACTCTTAGTGATAAGCTTCCTGATTGTCTTGTCTATCCCATTTATTATCTATGGGTTACATGATAAAAAGGGTAAAACAACTAACGCTAAATTGGTGCATATCAAGTCACATAATGCGCCAAAAGGTCACTTCTTTATCCATCCGCGCGCACGTTCAACCCATCATTTTATTGTTGATGATGAGATTGATAGCAATAATGGAAAAGGAAAGTAGTTACTTATAATAAATAAAAAAATCGCCTCGGCTAATTTAGCAGAGGCGATTTTTATTGTATTTAGAATTAAATTAGTTCACTCAAGCAGCAAAAAAATCAATTACTTACGACGCCAGATTGTCCCTTCCGCATTATCTTCTAGCACAATTCCCATATCAGTCAGTTGACCACGCGCAGAATCGGCTAATGCCCAATCTTTATTTTTACGTGCATCAATACGCTGTTGGATAAGTGCTTCAATCTTAGCGACTTCACCTTCATCAGCTTGAGCACCACTTTGCAGGAATTGCTCAGGATCTTGCTCTAATAAGCCCAAAACACCAGCTAAAATACGCATTTCAGCCGCTAATGCGCTAGCTGCAATCATATCTTCGCCTTTCAGACGATTAATCTCGCGCACCATATCAAACAGAACTGAATAGGCTTCTGGTGTATTAAAATCGTCATTCATCGCTTCAAGGAAACGGGTTTTAAACTGCTCGCCGCCCGCAGGAGCAACAGTAGAATCAGTGCCGCGCAAAGCTGTGTAGAGACGCTCTAAAGCCGTTCTTGCCTGCTTGAGATTCTCTTCGGTGTAGTTAAGCTGGCTACGATAATGCCCTGAGAGTAAAAAATAACGCACAGTTTCAGCATCGTAATATTCAAGGACATCACGGATGGTAAAGAAATTATTCAATGATTTAGACATTTTTTCTTTGTCGACCATCACCATGCCTGAGTGCATCCAGTAATTAACAAAAGGACCATCATGAGCACAAGTTGACTGTGCTATCTCATTTTCATGATGTGGGAACATAAGATCCGCGCCACCGCCATGAATATCAAAATGGCTTCCTAGCTGCTTACTGTTCATCGCAGAACACTCAATATGCCAACCAGGGCGCCCTTCTCCCCACGGTGAAGGCCAGCTTGGCTCACCCGCTTTCGACATTTTCCATAATACAAAATCCATCGGATTGCGTTTAACATCAGCAATTTCAACACGCGCACCCGCTTGAAGCTGTTCTAAATCTTGACGAGAGAGCAAACCATAATCGCTATCAGTGCTGACTTCAAACATCACATCGCCGTTATCGGCAACATAAGCATGTTTACGCTCAAGCAGCCGTTCTGTTAACTCAATAATTTCAGCGATATGGCGAGTTGCTCTTGGCTCTGAATCTGGACGTAAAAGATTAAGCGCGTCAAAATCCTTGTGCATTTCAGCCAACATACGGTTGGTTAATGACTCAACCGTTTCGTTATTTTCTATCGCACGTTTAATGATTTTATCGTCAATATCGGTGACATTACGCACATAATTAAGATCATAACCTAGGTAGCGTAAATAACGGCTGATGGCATCAAAGGCGACAAAAGTGCGACCATGGCCAATGTGACACAGATCGTAGATTGTAATACCACACACGTACATCCCTATTTTGCCCGCATGAATAGGTTTAAATTCTTCTTTTTGACGGCTGAGTGTATTAAAAATCTGTAGCATCGACATTATTCCGTTTATTAGCTATTTGTATGATTTATTAGACGTTGATTATAAATCATGGCGCTTATATAAGCACCTGTATAATCAAGATCTCTTATTCCGTTGCTCATAAAGATGCTATTGAAACCCGATCTTCTTGAGATTGCAAGATGCAGAATCTGTTTTATTCTCCTGTGCAGAATTGCTGACTCGCCGTCACATCTATGATATAAACTTTCAGAGCACAGCGTCCTTACAATGGACGAATAAATAACAATTATTCAGGAAAGCTATTATGGTTACTTTTCATACAAATCACGGTGATATCGTTATTAAGACTTTAGATGACAAAGCACCAGTGACCGTAGAGAACTTTTTAAGCTACTGCCGTGAAGGCTTCTATAGCAATACGATTTTTCATCGTGTGATCAATGGCTTTATGATCCAATGTGGCGGATTTGAGCCCGGCATGAATGAAAAGAAAGCAAAGGCACCTATTAAGAACGAAGCTAACAACGGCGTAAAAAATCTGCGTGGCACGCTAGCGATGGCGCGTACCAATGATCCACACTCAGCTTCAGCGCAATTTTTCATTAACGTTGTTGATAATGACTTCTTAAACTTCCGCTCAGAACGTCCTGACGGTTGGGGCTACTGCGTATTTGCTGAAGTCGTTGAAGGTATGGATGTTGTTGATAAAATCAAAGGCGTATCTACTGGCCGTAGCGGTATGCACCAAGATGTTCCTCGTGAAGATGTTATCATTGAAAGCGTCACAGTAAGCGAATAATTTAGTTTATTTATGACGACACTGATAATTGCAGATTTGCATTTAAGTGAAGACGAGCCGGCGATCACTGCCGGCTTTATCCGTTTTATTCATCAACAAGCAATACACGCTAAACAACTCTATATTTTGGGCGATTTTTTTAATTATTGGATCGGAGATGATGATCCAAATCCCTTACATCAGCAGGTTGCAGAAGCGCTTAATTTATTAAAACAACGAAATATTCCCTGTTATTTTATTCATGGGAATCGTGATTTTCTATTAGGCCAGCGCTACGCCAAACGCTGTGGCATGCAGCTCCTCCCGCAAGAGACACTGATTGAATCCCATGGACATCAAGTGCTTATTCTCCATGGTGATACCTTATGTACCGATGATGTAGCCTATCAAGCCTATCGCAAAAAAGTGTATACCCCTTGGATTCAACGCCTATTTCTACTACTTCCACTGTTTATCCGTCGACGTATAGCGCAAAAAATGCGCCAAAACAGCCAAAGTAGTAGTAATCGAAAACCAGAATCTATTATGGATGTGAATCAACAAGCTGTTATTAATGAATTACAAAAATATAAAACGAGTTGGATGATCCACGGCCATACTCATCGTCCCGCTATCCATCAAATCAATATCGATGGTCAGCCCCATTATCGCGGTGTTTTAGGTGCTTGGCATCATGAAGGCTCAGCATTTGTGATTAATGAACAAGGCATTGAGCTGATTTTCTTTCCCTTTTAACTCCCCCCTATTGTCACTATTTCAACCTACTATCTTATGGCTAATATCTTTACGCAAACGTTTCCCTTGCCGATTTTGCGTGATATCATCCCTATACTGAATCTATTTTCCACTGTATCTGCTTTTTATACAGGAGCACCTCATCAAATGACGGCCCAGACAGAAACCTCCCCTGCTAAAATTGCGATTGTTATGGGATCACAGAGTGACTGGACAACCATGCAACATGCCGCAAATATACTCACTGAGCTTGATCTACCTTTTCATGTTGAAATTGTCTCTGCGCACCGCACACCTGACAAACTATTTTCATTTGCTGAACAGGCAAAACAGAATGGCTTGGCTGTCATTATTGCTGGTGCCGGCGGCGCAGCGCATCTGCCCGGTATGATAGCAGCCAAAACATTGGTTCCTGTATTAGGTGTCCCTGTTCAAAGTGCTGCATTGAGTGGGGTTGATAGTCTCTATTCAATCGTTCAGATGCCAAAAGGTATTCCTGTCGGTACACTGGCGATTGGTAAAGCTGGTGCTGCCAATGCAGCATTACTGGCAGCACAAATACTGGCAAACACAGATAATCAGTTGTTTAGCCGCTTAGTAATTTGGCGTCAAAAGCAGACTGATGAAGTGCTGAATAATCCCGATCCACGGGAGGCACAATGAAACCCGTTTGTGTCCTTGGTAATGGCCAATTAGGTCGCATGTTGCGTCAGGCTGGAGAACCTTTAGGCATCACCGTTTACCCTATTGGTATTGATGCTGAACCCGAAGCCGTTCCTTATCAACAAAGTGTGATCACCGCTGAAATTGAGCGTTGGCCCGAGACCGCATTAACCCGTGAATTGGCGCGTCATAATGCCTTTATCAATCGGGATATATTCCCGCAATTAGCCGATCGCTTGCCACAAAAAACACGACTCGATGCCCTTAAGCTGCCCACCGCACCTTGGGCACCACTCAATTCGCCCACCCAATGGCCTGAGCTCTTCGCAACACTTGGTGATTATCTGATCGTGAAACGCCGTACTGGTGGATACGATGGCCGAGGTCAGTGGCGTATTAGGCTAGGCGATCAAATCGATCTACCCGCTGAAATCTACGGTGAATCTATTGTCGAACAAGGGATCCCTTTCGACGGTGAAATTTCCGTTATTGGTGCCCGTAATGCCGCAGGTAAGACCGTTTTTTATCCCATTACCCATAATTTGCACCAAGAAGGCATCTTACGCACCAGTGTCGCATTCCCTAAACAGTTAAATCCACTGCAAGAACAAGCTCAATCAATGCTTTCAACCATTATGACCGATCTTGATTATGTCGGCGTTATGGCAATGGAGTGTTTTGTCGTCGGCGATCGCTTGTTGATCAATGAGCTAGCACCTCGCGTGCATAATAGTGGTCATTGGACACAAAATGGCGCTTCCATCAGCCAGTTTGAACTTCACTTGCGGGCGATTTTAGATTTACCGCTCCCCCATCCCGAAGTTTTTTGCCCATCGGTGATGATCAATTTGATCGGCACTGAGGTCAATTTACAGTGGCTCGATTTAGCGCTAGTTCATCTGCATTGGTATGAAAAAGAGGTACGCCCAGCGCGTAAAGTCGGGCATCTGAATCTTTCACACCCAGATAAAGAGACTCTTAAATCAACGCTTGATGTGCTGGTTACCTTACTACCAACTGAGTACGAAAGTGGCATTGAGTGGGCAAAAGCAAAATTAGGGTAGCAGTTTGAGTCAGAAACAGCGAAAATAGCTTTTATATTCAGCCCAGTGATTATTCATCTGGGCGCTATTTTTATCGTTATAGCGATGACAACTCAATTGAGTGTCCATGCAAACCAATTGATATAGCGGCAGTTTCGGAGTCTCAATGGCATCACCTCAGTCCCAGCAATTTAGTGCGCTTTATCAATGGAGCATTTTGTTCCTATTAGGTGCCGTCTATTTTCTTACTACTGCCACCACATTTACCTCATTGGGTGTAGTACTACCCAATATGATCCATGAATTAAAGTGGAGTTGGACTCAAGCCGGATTTGGTTTCACCCTATTAGGGCTGACCTGTGGACTCTCTAGCTTTCTGCCATCACTATTTATTCGAAAAGTTGGCGTACGTTTAACCCTATTATTCGGCTTACTGGTTTTCATCTCCGGTTTTTATAGCCTGTATGTTACGCAAAATATCGATACCTACTTTTTAGGTACTGCACTATTAGGTGTTGGCTTTACCTTTCTAGCTACCGTTCCTGGAACCTATGTTATTTCACGCTTATTTGAAAAACAGTCGATGGCATTTGGGCTCTATTTTACTCTAGGTGGACTTGGCGGGGTTGCTGGGCCTTGGATCTACTTCTATGCATCCAACCAATTGGGTTCATGGCGAATGCACTGGCTACTCAGCGCCCTATACTTATCTGTGATCACTATTATTACGCTTCTTGTACTAAAAGAGGGAGATAAAGAGCGCGACCATGCGAAACAAATCCAACTTAAACAAGCGGCTGCTACCCCGAAAACTATTTATCGGACTAAAGAGATCTGGACTGCCCGTCGCGCATTACGTACATGGCAGTTTTACTTAATTGCCGCCGCCTATACTGCCTTTTTATGGTGTGGAATTACCGTTAATAGCTTTGCCGTCGCACATATTGAAGAGCGTGGATTTGGTATGACAGTTGCTGTCACTCTACTCAGTAGCATGGCCTTAGTGAATGCCTTATCGCGTTTTATTGGCGGTGCAGTGGGAGAGTGGTTAGATCCGAAAAAACTGCTAATTAGTAGTTTAGCTATTTTAGTTGTTGGATTGATTTCACTGAGTATTTCGGCTTCTTGGTTATGGCTGATCCTATTCACCGTCTGCGTAGGTATCGGTTATGGTATGACCTTCTTGGCATCCAGTGTCTTACTTTCTAACTATTTTGGTAGAGGTCCCTATCTAGAGCTATTTTCAGTAGTTAATCTGATTTCTACCTTTGCCTGCCTAGCCCCCTTCTTTGCCGGCGCGATCAAAGACAGTACCCACAGTTTTACCCCCGCATTTTTAATTATCGCCGCACCTGTAGTGGTCATTCTATTTTTGACCTTATGGATGCGTCCGCCAGTCATGAAATAACCCAGCTTAAGCGGATAAAAACGAAAAATTCAGGCTCAATATTTTGAGCCTGAATGATAAATAACTAAATTATTAAGGTTTTAACAGCTCACTGACTTTCAGTAATATAAATTCATTATCATCGGCTTTATTAGGGTCACGGCTGGATGAGAATGGAAAGTTATTATCATTCCCAACGATAATGTGATCACTATCGACTATATCCACGTTCTCAATAGTAAAGAATGGGAATTTAAATACTCCATCATTGAGCGGCTGTTTCGCTAATCCATTAGGATCTTTGATATTCAACAAATCTATATAAGCCTGTTTATCTACCGGTCCGTTAACATTTTTATCCGATAATTCAACACGATAAACTCGCTTAAATTTAGCAATATCACTAAAGCATTGGCTGGTGTCTTTAGCATCCTGCGGACAAGCTTTATCTGCTGTTCCTTCACTATTGTCACGCTCAATAATCAATCCATGGGTGTCATCAATCATATTGAAATCACCAATAGCATTTTGATTCTGCTCGAATACATATTGCCAGCTGCGACCTGTCCAAGCTTGTTTCTTCACATCAAACTCAAGAATACGGGCGGCACGTTTACCATCAACATTTTCGTACTCTTGTTTCTCTTCACTCCAGATAGCCCCTTCCAGCATCGGATATAGCATGCTGCCATCGGGTGATGAGGCCATGCCTTCGAATCCTTTAGAGCGATTGATCTGAAAATTCACTTTGCCATCTGGCTGCCCCGGCGTAGTCACGCTTGGATGATCCGGTGATTTAATTAATTTATCATCGACTCGGGTATCAAATAGCGCCAATACTTTGCCATTTAGATCAGCTTTGATCAGATAAGGACCAAACTCCTCACCGACCCATAATGCGCCATCCGCAAATTGAAAACTTTCAGGATCAAAATCACTACCGGTTAAATAGCGCTCTTTACTACTTTCATTAATAATATGGAAAGGGATCACTTTATCAGGATCTTGTAAAAATACTGTTTTGAGCGGCTCAACACTATTTTTTTTGAAATCTATATCATATTGGGTTAAGTAGAGCATAGAATCTGGTGAATTCTTTTTATTACCATAACCATTGTCGGTTAACACCCAATAAGTAGCATCTGCCATACGTTTAATACCCGAATGGCCTTGTAGTGGCTGACCTTCAATCGGCAGAAATTTTCCTGTTGGTCTATCCGCCGATTTTCCTTCGATTTTACCCAATTCAGTAACTCGAGAATCAGTCGTATATTTACCACTGATTTTTAAATCCGCAGGGGCATCAGCAGGAGCCGCTACTTTGGCATCAACAGACAAAATCGCATGGCCAGCTAATTCAGCCGAGACCTCTTTTTGTGCTACACCATATTGACTAAAAGAGATCAGAGAGGCGAGTAAAGTGAGTGAAAATAATTTTCCGAGACGAGTACGATGAGTCATTTCAGTATCCTGTGTATTGATGTATGGCGAGGATACTAGTGAGAGATAATGACAGTAAGATGATAAATAAAAGACAGTCCGTTGAATCTATTAGTTGATATTAATGACAGAAAAGTTGGCTTGATTGAAAAATAGGCGCTGAATAATCTATCGCAGCGCCTATTCTATTAGAAATATCCTATTAGAAATTAACCTATTAGCTCTGTAATCGCCGATGTTGGCTGCTATTTCCCAGTAAGCGAATCCCCAACCAACCACCACAAATCGATAGTAACAATGCCGCACTGATTGGTAATGCCAGCCACATGCGCCATTCGGGTTGCCAAGGAAAATCAAATACTTGTGTTTGTAACAGCCATAATGCCACTTCAGCACCAAATGCCGCCGCCAAACCAGCCATTAAGCCGAGAAGCGCAAACTCACTCCAGAGAGTACGCCGCATCAGTTTTTTACTGGCGCCCAAAGTGCGGTAAACCACCAGCTCCAGCTCTCTTTGACTCATTCCCACCTGTATTTGCGCCAGTAATAACAGTAATCCACAGAAAATCACCAAAATCACCATCACTTCAAGCGCTTGACTAACTTGCTGAAGAATTTGCTGGATCTGCTGGATCATAGCGCCAGTATCCAGCACATTGATCGTCGGATAAGTACGGCTAAGCTCGGTTAATAATTTTCCATCACCTTGATAATGGAAACTACTTAACCACATAGTCGGCAGCGTATCTAAGGTTGATTGCGAAAAAATAAAGAAGAAATTAGGCCGTAAACTCTCCCAATCAACGGTACGTATACTAGTTATCACCGAAGTGAATGATTGCGTATCTGCGGTGAAAGTCAGTTTATCTCCGACTTTAAGTTGGAGATTTTTCGCCACTGTCTGCTCTATTGAGACCTCTCCCTCTTTCGGTGGCCAAGTTCCCACATCCAAGGTATTGGCGACTGGCAGCGTCTGTTGCCAAGTGAGATTTAGCTCTCTTCTGACCGTATTACTATTAGGCTCACGCTGATCGGCCCACTCTATCGCAGCGGTATCATTAATATTGGTCAGTCGCGCCAAGATCACCGGATAGAACTCAGAGGGCTCGACATCATACTGCTTAAGCAGTTGCGTTACTGGCTCTAGCTGATCTTTCGACATATTGATCAGAAAATAATTAGGACTATCGGCAGGTAATTGCTGCTGCCAGCGATCAAGTAGGTCACCGCGGATTAAAATAAGTAGGGCTAATAACATAAAAGATAAGGAAAATGCACTCATCTGAGTGATTGTCTGCATCGGTTGACGCAATAATCGATTAACCGATAAACGCAGGCTCAATTGACGAAATTTAAATTGCTTCAACGCCCATAGGCCAATCCAGCCAAAAATCGCTAATAGAATAGCGACAATCACAATACCAGCTAAAATGGACCAAAGCAGCGGTTGAACGCCCACCAGTAAGAATAATCCGCCGACGATAATCAGTGAGATCACCGGCAAATAGAGCGATAAAGGCCAGATTGGTGCCGAAATATCATTACGCAACACACGAGAGGGTTGAGTCGCCATTAATTGTCGATAAGGACGCAAACCTACGAGGATGGCGATGATAAATAGCGTGCCGATAGCCCATACCCATGGCCAATAGCCCGGCGAAGGCAATGCTTTAGGCAGCATAGCACCGAGGATTTGAATCAGTATTCCTTCAAAAGCCAATCCTAACAGTGAACCTAATGCAGCAGCGGCAATTAAGATCACCAGCCATTGACCAATAATCCATTGGCGTAATGCTTTTCGCCCAGCGCCTAAAGTTTTTAATACTGCAATCAGCTGGTGACGGCTACGACAATAGTGGGTCATAGAAACAGTGACGGCGGCAATCGCTAATAGTAGCGTGAGTAATACGGAGAGCAGCAAAAATTGTTGTGCCCGCTGAAATGTTTTGGCCACCGCCCCACTATCCTGTTTTAGCGTATACCAGCGCTGATCGTTTCTGAGTTGCTCATTATAACGGGCTTCAAAATCATCGATTAGGTTGGTCTCACCAGCAAACATATTGCGATAAGTTAAGCGACTCCCCGCTTGAATGGCACCAGTTGCAACGGCATCATCTTGATGAATCAGTACTTTCGGCGCTATTTGAAAAGGGTTAAAGCCACTATCAGGTTCTTGGATCAACGCCCCAGAAATCAATAAAGTGGTATCACCAATATCAATGCTATCACCGACTTTATTATTAAGCAGTTCCAATAATCTTGGTGCAACTAACACTTTTCCCTTTTCTGGCCTTAATCCCGCAGGTTCAGTGATTAATTCGCCATAGAGGGGATATGCACTATCCGCTGCTTTTACCACAGCTAATTGAGGTCGGGCATTTTCATCATCGGTGCTATACACCATAGTGGAGAAGCCAATTTGGCTACTGATTTTTAACCCTTTACTCTCTGCATCCTTCAGCCAAGCTTGGTCTGGCGGGTAAGATGAGCGTAAAACCAGATCTCCAGCAAGTAATTCGCGACTCTGATAACTCATGCTATTTTCAATACGATCACTGATACGTCCTAACGCCAGAACACAAGCAACCGCCAGTGTCAGCGCTAACCAGACGATAAGCAGTGACGGCGTCTTCCATTCACGCCAAAACCAGCGCCAAATCATGCTTCTTCCCTCAATTTGCCATCGACCAGTCGTAAGCGACGTTGGCAACGTGCCGCCAGCTCATTATCATGGGTGACAAGTATCAAAGTTGTTCCCTGCTCACGATTGAGAGTAAACAGCAGATCAGCAATTTTCTCGCCCGTTTGGCGATCTAAATTTCCTGTTGGCTCATCCGCAAATAATAAACGAGGTTGACCATTAAAGGCTCTAGCCAGTGCAACTCTCTGCTGTTCACCGCCAGACAGCTGCGCAGGCATATGTTTTAAGCGTTTTCCCAATCCCAGCTCAGTGAGTAAATCAACAGCTTGCTGATGACTTTTTGATTCAGGCTCACCACGTAATAGCGCAGGCAATTGCACATTTTCTAGTGCATTCAATGTAGGGATCAACATAAAGGATTGAAAAACAAAACCCACGCTTTCGGCGCGCAGTCGTGCTCTCTCTTCCTCATTCATTTTGGTCAGATCTTGCCCTAGCAATTTGACTTCACCACTGCTGCCATCATCGAGGCCAGCGATAATCCCTAATAGCGTCGATTTACCCGATCCTGATTCACCAATTAACGCAATTGTCTGTGCAGGCTCGACAATCAGCTCAACACCCTGCAATATAGTCAGTTCATGTTCCCCTTGACCAACACGTTTAATGAGATGATGAACTTCAAGAATATTTTCCGTCGCCATTTAGTAATCCTTTTATTAATGCTGACAATCAGCCCGAGTGTACTGGCCGAGACCAAACTACTGATCCTCGGTGACAGTCTTAGTGCTGGTTACCGCCTTCCCGCTGAGAAAGCTTGGGTAACCCAACTTGCCAATCAGTGGCAAAAAAAATCGCCGCCTATCACTATTATTAATGCCAGTATAAGTGGTAGTACAACAGCGCAAGCGCTTGCTCGCCTTCCCACATTATTAGCGCAACATAAGCCTGATTGGGTAATGGTCGAGCTAGGTGCTAATAATGGTCTGCAAGGGCTTGCGGTTGAACAGACCGCCGAAGATCTTGAGCAAATCATTAGCTTAATCCAAAACGCTGACGCTAAACCGCTATTAATGCAAATTCGTATTCCGCCTAATTATGGCAAACGTTATACTACAAGCTTCGAGAATATCTATCCAAAACTTGCTGAACAAACCAAAGTTCCCCTGTTGCCCTTCTTTATGGAGCAGGTGATCACCCGCCCTGAATGGATACAACAGGATGGCATTCATCCTACTGAAGAAGCCCAACCTTTTATTACTGATTTTATGGCTAAAGAGCTCGCTAAATATATTAATTAGCCAATCATTATCAATAGGTAAACTAGTAGAACATTTATTTAACCTAAATTAAGCCTCTAAATAGGTAAAGTTATGCAAAAGTCGGTATTTATCACCGGTGCATCGAGCGGTATAGGTCTTTGCGCCGCAGAAACACTTCATCAAAGGGGTTTTCGAATCATTGTCGGTTGTCGAAAAGAGAGTGATCTTGCACGACTCAAAGCGATGGGATTCGAGGCAGTCCAAATTGATATGGATGACAAGCAGAGTATTGAACAGGCTGCGGCAGAAGTTATCCAACTAACAGGTGGACGCTTATATGGCCTATTTAATAATGCCGGTTTTGGGGTTTATGGTCCATTAAGTCTCGTCAGTCGTGAAGAGATGGAACAGCAATTTTCGACCAACTTTTTTGGTCTGCATCAATTAACTATGCTGTTACTGCCAGCGATCTTGCCTCATGGAGAAGGTCGAATTGTTCAGACCAGTTCGGTGATGGGAATTATTTCCACACCCGGCCGAGGTGCCTATGCCGCCAGTAAATATGCGCTAGAAGCTTGGTCCGACGCCTTACGACTAGAGTTAAAAGGCAGCGGCGTTCATGTTAGCTTAATTGAACCCGGCCCGATCCGTTCAAATTTTAGTGCCAATGTGACGCAAGCACAGCAAGATCAGCCAGTGAAAAATCCGGGGATCGCTAAACGCTTTACTCTAACGCCTGCCCATGTGGTCAGTAAGCTTGTTCATGCCTTAGAGAGCCCTCGCCCACGGATACGTTACTCGGTCACGCTATTAACTCACGGAGTAAAACTACTAAAACGGTTTTTACCCGATTGTTTAATGGATCGCATTCTGGCTAAACCCAAAAAACAGAGTTGAAATGAGAAATTTAGCCCTCATTTCTTATCTATTAACACTTTCAATATAAAGAGATTATGTATGCTTGCTAATGCACAGATTTTCGATGTGAACGAAACTAACCTGCATCAACTTGTAGAACAGTCAATGAATATGCCTGTGGTTTTTTATTTTTGGTCAGCACAGAGCCCACATTGCCAAGAGCTGCATGTTACACTGGATAAGCTAGCCAATGAGTATGCTGGGTTATTTATTCTGGCTAAAGTAAATTGTGATGTAGAACAAAACGTTGCGGCTCAATTTGGGTTAAGATCAATCCCGACTGTCTACTTGCTGCAACAAGGGCAACCCGTTGATGGTTTCCAAGGTCCGCAGTCTGAAGATGCAATCCGTGCTATGTTGGCAGCTGTGTTGCCACGCCCAGAAGAACTTAAGGCAACCCAAGCTTCCGAATTAATGGCCAATGGCGATTTTCTGAACGCACTGCCATTACTAAAAGAAGCTAATCAACTGGCACCTAAAAATAGCGAAATCACCTTTTTATTGGCAGAAACGCTGATTGAACTTAATCAACTTGATGAAGCGCAAACGCTGCTTGATACAGTGCCAATGCAAGATAAAGATAGCCGTTATCAAGGTTTGATAGCGCAAATAGATCTACAGAAACAAGCCGCTGATACACCTGAAATCCAACAGCTACAACAAACATTTGCAGCTGAACCAGAAAATACCGAGTTGGCAATCCAACTGGCTCTGAAACTTCATGAAGTTAATCGTAATGAAGAAGCACTTTCGCTGCTATTTAGTTTTCTGAAAACTGACCTTAACGCTGGCGATGGCGCAATGAAAAAAACTATGATGGATATTATGTCTGCAATGGGTACGGGTGACGCAATAGCTAATCAATACCGACGTAAGATATATTCACTGCTCTACTAAAAAAGGAATATTTATATGGATTTGTTCGCATTTGGTGCGATACCTATTATTATCTTTATTGCTCTCGCGGTTATCTTTACCTGCGTCAAAACAGTTCCACAAGGATTCCAATGGACTGTTGAGCGATTTGGTCGGTACACGCGCACATTACAACCTGGATTACATATCCTAGTTCCCTTTATGGATCGTGTTGGTCGTCGCATCAATATGATGGAACAAGTCCTTGATATTCCGTCGCAAGAAGTGATTTCTCGCGATAATGCCAACGTCACCATCGATGCGGTTTGCTTTATACAAGTGGTTGATCCCGTTCGTGCGGCTTATGAAGTCAGTAATCTTGAACAGTCGATCCTGTATCTCACAATGACCAACTTCCGTACCGTTCTCGGTTCAATGGAACTGGATGAGATGCTGTCTCAACGTGATTCCATCAACACCCGTCTACTGCATATTGTTGATGAAGCAACTAGTCCTTGGGGCGTTAAAATTACCCGTATCGAGATTCGTGATGTACGTCCACCGAAAGAGCTGATCAATGCGATGAATGCGCAAATGAAAGCCGAGCGGACCAAACGTGCAGATATTCTCGAGGCAGAAGGTGTCCGTCAGGCGGCGATTTTAAAAGCTGAAGGTGAGAAACAAGCGCAAATCCTTAATGCAGAAGGTGCTCGTCAATCGGCATTCTTACAAGCTGAAGCGCGCGAGCGTGCCGCTGAAGCGGAAGCAATGGCAACCAAAATGGTTTCTGAAGCCATTGCCGCAGGTGATATGCAGGCGATCAACTACTTTGTGGCACAAAAATATACCGATGCCCTGATCAGTATTGGTAGTGCTGAAAATAGTAAAGTGATCATGATGCCACTTGAAGCCAGCAGTTTAATGGGCGCAATTGGCGGTATTACCGAACTGATCAACGGCAATAAAAAAGGCGCCGAAAAATGATTGAACTCATAAGTGCTCAGCCAGCGTGGTTTTGGCTTTGCCTTGGTGGGATCTTACTTATTGCTGAATTATTAGGCACTGGCGGCTATCTGCTTTGGTCAGGGATTGCCGCTATCGGCGTCGCATTAGTGACTTGGTTGCTGCCTTTTATCAGCTGGCCATGGCAAGGCGTGCTCTTTGCTGTATTGACGATTGTAGCCGCGATTCTGTGGCGGAAATGGCTCAATAGCCGACGTGGCGGACAATCTGCCTCCGTCAATCAAAAAAGACACCAATTGATTGGGATAAAAGCGCGACTGCTCACTGATACCGATGAAGGCTATAGCCGTATTCGTTTAGCTGATGGAAGCTGGCGTATCTATTCAAAAATTCAATTACCTGCAGGGACAGAGGTGACTGTAATAGGTGTCGATGGTATCACACTCGATGTTAAGCCTTTTTCTGCGGATGATGACAGCAGCCACCCGATAGATGATCAATAATAGGGCAATCAGCGCCATCATCACCTGGGCAAGATTCAGCAAGTTGCTGTAATCGTGTTGATATCACCGTTAATTTATCGATCGTTTGTTGGATCTCAGCGATTTTATTCAAAGTCGCTGATTTTACATCTGCACTATGCCGCGAAGGGTTATGAAATAATGCCATTAATTCGCGGCACTCTTCCAAAGTAAATCCAACATCTCGTGCCTGTCGCAACAACGTTAACTCATCAAGATGTTTTTCCTGATAATAACGATAACTATTGTCTCCGCGCTCCGGTGGCGTGATCAATTCTTTCTCTTCATAGAAACGAATTGTCTTGGTCGTTAGCCCCGTTTTGCGCGCTATTTCGCTAATATTCATAATACCTCTTGACCTTACCCTTGCGGGAGGGTTTAACCTTGCATACAGTTGAATAACAATGAAAACTTACAAGAATTATTTTGCCGTATTATCGCGCAAAATACACAGCAATAATATAATCAGGAGATGTCACTTATGAGTACCCCAATAAATAATAAAACCCTTCTCTCACTACAGGGATTAACCTGTATGCACTGTGTTGGCGCGGTAACAAAAGCACTCGAAGCACGCAGTGATGTTGAGAAAGTCAAAGTGACTTTAGACTATGCTGTCATCGAAGGACAAGCGAGTCAAGATGAACTCATCAAGACCATTGTTGACGAAGGCTATGAAGCATCTGCTACAACTAAAGCGGATACCGAACTAACACTTTCTGGATTAACCTGCATGAATTGTGCCGGAAAAGCACAAAAAGCGCTGGAAGCCATTGACGGTGTTGCTGCCGCTATCGTCGATACACAAAATGCTGCTGTTTATGGCAAAGTTGATAGCCAATTATTGATTGATGCTATCAAAGCAGCAGGTTTTGAAGCTGAATTGAAAACAGACAGATAGTACAACTATTACTGTGGTTAGGACGCTAATCCTTTACTAAGATTCAAACCCAAGCAGTAATTCCCCCTAGCCCGGCAATCTCAATTACCGGGTTTTTTGCTTTATTATTGGCACTTATCTATCTCACTCCTCGTATAATCACTAAAAATTGTTTAGTCTAATGATCTTACTTAGATATCAACTAACTGGATAATAGGGAAAACCAATGGGAAAGCTAATCAATTACCTTAAATCATGGTTCCAGCAAGATAACAAAACCCATTATCCCTATCCTGCCATTGATGTTGCCTTATCTGATAAGCTAAAACTTCATTTGGTCGGCAGTATTCATATGGGTACAGGGAATATGTTTCCACTCTCTAGCGCACTTTTGGATAAAATTGCCGCGGCGAATGCTTTAATTGTTGAAGCTGATATCAGTAACAGCGCTTCGCCCTTTACTCATGATCATCCGCAGCTCTATCCAGTTTTACAACAGAGACTCAATGAGCCTGAATATCAGCAACTTTTAGCCTGTTGTCAGGAGATCCAACAACCTGTTTCCCAATTTGATCAGTTACCTAGCTGGCAAGTAGCGCTGATTTTGCAAGCCACTCAAGCTCAGCGTCTTGGATTACGGCCTCATTATGGGATAGATTATCAGTTACTCAATGCCGCACGCGCTCAGCAAAAAAATATTATTGAACTCGAAGGTGCTGAGGCTCAGATGGCACTGCTGCTTCAACTACCTGACGAGGGATTATCACTACTGCAAGATACCCTCACCCATTGGCGGACCAATGCACGCTCGTTGCAAATGATGATCAGCTGGTGGTTGGATTTTAGTACGGAAAATACGATAAAATTGCCCATGACCTTCAGCGAAGGTGTGTATGAGATCCTAATGAATCAACGTAATAAACAGTGGAGTGAAAAATTGAAATCACTACCAGAAGGTAATTACGTTGTGGCGGTCGGTGCACTACACCTTTATGGTGAGGGAAGTCTCGTCGAATATCTACAAACTTCGGCTTAATGCTCAATCGATATATGTTCCACAATATTAAATATAAACAGGCCAATACCATGACCCCAGCAATCAATTTACTCGAAAAGCATAAGATTAAATTTAGGCTACACCCTTATGATCATGATCCTAGTGTGCATAATTTTGGTGATGAAGCTGTTACCAAGCTGGGGTTAGATGCCAAACAAGTGTTTAAAACCCTATTAGTCGCCTTAAATGGCGATCAAAAAACCTTAGCTGTTGCCGTGACGCCCGTCTCTGGCCAATTAGATCTTAAATTGGTGGCTAAGGTGTTTAAAGTGAAAAAAGTTGAGATGGCCGACGCGCAAATCGCCCAGAAAGTCACTGGCTATTTAATTGGCGGCATCAGCCCACTTGGACAAAAGAAACGCCTGCCCACGGTGATTGATAGCCAGGCTGAAGAGTTTGCAACCCTATTTGTCTCTGGCGGTAAACGCGGATTAGATATTGAACTCGCCCCCAGCGATTTGGCGACTGTACTCAATGCTATTGTGGCGGATATAAAGAAAATTTAATTTGCCTGAAATTAAACTCAAATCTGTGACTAAGATAGGTATTGAGCGGCGTAATCACTAATAAGATATAAAAAAGCGTTCTCAAATAATCGAAAATCACCTAGTTACTCAATAAAATAAGAGGGCTATTTCTGTGATACTCCAATCAGGCCAAAATATTGTTTTAACCAATCACCGCCTCCAAATTAATCTGAGCTATCCACCTAAGGCTGTATTTAAGAGTGATATTGATACTTCGGTATTTTTATTAAATACATCAGGCAAAGTGAGAAGCGATGATGATTTCTATTTCTATAATCGCCCTAGCGCAGAGGATGGAAGCCTAAGCCTCAACGCCTCGACGCAAGGTTCCATCGTCATTATTGATCTTGACCGAGTCCACCCTGATATTCAAAAGATTATAGTGACCATGGTGATTGATGGCCAAGATGCTATTAGCCATCTTCAATATTTGAAACTCGCGGTTGAAAACGTGGCTGAGTTCAATGTAGAAACAACTGGCCGCAATGAAAAGGCGCTGATTGTTGCTGAAATTTATCGTCATTCAGGGAGTTGGAAACTGCGTGCGCAAGGTCAGGGATTTAATGGCGGTTTAGCGCCACTGGCAATGAATTATGGTGTCGATATTGCCGCGCCAGAGGAAACTATCGTCCCAATCCCCGTTCTCAAGCCTGTGAGTATCAGCCTAGAGAAGAAATTGCAGAGCCAGTCACCTCGCCTAATTAGCCTCGCCAAAAATGCGACTATCAGCTTGGTTAAATACAAATTGGACGCCATCAAAGCCAGAGTCGCCTTTGTGCTCGATGCATCAGGCTCAATGAACAGAGAATTTAAAAAAGGCCATGTGCAGGCCGTATTAGACCGTATTGCAGTATTAGCCATTCAATTTGATGATGACGGCGCTATGGATATCTGGGGATTTGGCGCTAAGCATAAAAAATATGACGATGTCACTCTTGATAACCTAGATAACTATATCAGTCGAATTCAAAGCACGAGTAAAAAATCCATGGGCGAGATCCTGCCGGGACTAGGCGGAACTAATAATGAGCCGCCCGTTATGGAAGAGGTTATCGACTACTTTAAAAGCAGTGATTTGCCCGTCTATGTGGTCTTTATCACCGATGGTGGCATCAGCAAAACGCGCGCAATCAAAGAAGCCATTCGCCGCTCAGCTAATTATCCTATTTTCTGGAAATTTGTCGGTTTAGGCGGCTCAAATTACGGCATATTGGAAAATCTCGATAACTTTACCGATAGGCGAGTTGATAATAGTAATTTCTTTGCTATCGATAACTTTGCCTCTTTGTCAGAAGATAAGCTATACGACCTGTTACTGGAAGAGTTTAGAGACTGGTATGACGCTGCAAAAGCTGATCGGGTTTTCTAGTTATAGCAATCCATCATCGATAGCTATTTTATCGATGATGGATGACTTATGTTTATTTTATGTTTATGCCAATTTTATTCTAATGAGGTCAAAAACTGACTTAGCAGCTGATTTAATTGTTGCTGCTGTTCAGTGGTTAATCCCGCCACCAAACGCCCTTGATTTTTTACGTGAGATTCAATGGCGCGATCAATTAACGCTAATCCCTTATCCGTCAGAGAGATTAAAAACCCCCGACCATCAGCAGGATTTGACTCACGCAGAACTAAACCGGCTTTTTCAAGCTGATCTATACGGTTGGTCATAGTACCTGATGTAACCATCAGGGTTGCAAGCATTTCACCCGGTGATAGCCTGTAGGGATGGCCAGTACGCCGCAATGTCGCCAGCACATCAAAGCTAGAAACATTGAGCCCAAACTCGGCAAATACTTTCTCCATTTCACGGGTGAGATGAAGATCTATATTTCTGACTCGACCAATCAGCCCCATACTGCTGACATCAAGATCAGGGCGCTCTCGCTGCCACTGATTAACCACTTTATCGATTCTATCCATAACTGCATCATGGCTAAATATTATCTTGACGTCAAGACAAAAGATACTTATCTTGACGTCGAGATAAATAATTGGAATTTAAATATGAGCCGTTTTACTACCTTAGCGCTTACCGCCTTAGCCCCCATTGTTTGGGGTAGTACCTATTTAGTTACCACTGAAATGCTACCCGCTGGCTATCCCTTAACATTGGCCGTACTGCGCGCTTTGCCAGCTGGCTTGCTGCTATTAATCTGGATGCGACAGCTACCTCAGGGGATTTGGTGGCTGCGCGTTACCATTCTAGGAATATTGAATTTCTCCCTTTTTTGGTGGTTACTTTTTATTTCCGCTTATCGCTTACCCGGCGGTGTGGCGGCCACTGTTGGCGCAGTACAACCACTGATTGTCCTATTTTTATCCTATTGGCTATTAAAAAGTCGATTATCTCCTTTATCTCTTTTTGCCGTAGTCAGTGGGATCGGCGGGGTAGCAGTTCTGTTATTAACGCCAAGTGCAGCACTTGATACCCTAGGTATTATCGCTGGATTTTGTGGCGCGCTATCGATGGCGGCCGGAACCGTATTAAGCCGTCGCTGGCAGCCCCCAGTCTCACCTTTGACCTTCACTGCTTGGCAATTGACGGCAGGTGGGCTAGTGTTACTGCCGTTCGCATTTGTGTTTGAACCTGCGCTGCCTACATTAAGCATAATAAATATTATAGGATTGAGTTATCTGACGATTATCGGAGCCGCCATCACTTATGTGCTTTGGTTTCGTGGTTTAGCGCTACTGGGTGCTAGTGGCGTCGCCTCCTTGGGATTTCTCAGCCCCTTAAGTGCCGTATTACTGGGCTGGATGTGGTTACAACAAACATTGACACTTCTACAGCTGCTCGGCATGGTTGTGATATTATTCAGTGTATGGCTCAGTCAACGAGCGGAAAAAAAACGTTAGATCGATAGGGATCTACCTCAAAGGAAAAAAGGTGAACAGAAAGACACGCGCTCTTCTCCATATTGTTTTACTTGCTCCTCTACTACTAATAGGTATGAATTCCCAAGTGATAGCGGCAGATAATCAAAATGCTGAAGCTAACCTGCTGACTCATTTGGCTAATATTTTGGTAGAAAAAAATATCTCACTACAAGAATTAGAAACTGCGGCTAACCATAATGATATTGATGCCCAAATCAAATTAGCAGATTACTACTATGAACAGCAGGATTTTCATAATGCTAAAATATGGTATGAAAAAGCTGCGGCGCAACACAATAGCGAAGCACTACTTCAATTGGGTTTTATGTATGATGAAGGATTGGGCGTTGAGCAAGATTATGTTCAAGCCAGAAAATTCTATCAAGAATCCGCGCTTCTTGGTAACGCCAGCAGCCAATTCAATTTAGCCTATATGTACGATGAGGGATTAGGTGTAGAGCGTGATTATGCGCTGGCAAAAACTTGGTATGAAAAGGCCGCTAGCCAACAACACCCGTACGCTGAAAATAATCTCGGCTATATGTATGAAAAGGGATTAGGCGTTAAACAGGATTATCAAAAAGCTAAACAGTGGTATAAAAAAGCGGCTTTACAAGGTGATGATCTTGCTCAGTTTCATATTGCGACTCTGTATGAATATGGGCTGGGTATGAAGAAAAATCTAACGCAAGCTAAAATATGGTATATCAAATCAGCGGAGCAAGGGAATGAACAAGCGCAATGTAGCCTCTGCTCCCTTGATGAAGAGCGCTGTGAGGCTGAAGTTCGCTTATATTGCGAGCAGTTAAATGATGAATAGTGATAAAAAATAGAGAGGAGCGGCGTGAATTAATCGCTCACGCTGCTCCAAGCCAGATTATTTATTATTATAAATAATCTCACCTTTAGGTTGATAATCAGTCAGTTTTAATGGTGAATGTGCTTCAATATAGCCTTTCAGCACTTCTGCATCTACAAAGCCGGTATTAACATAGTTTGGATGAGAATCGATTTTTGGATAACTATCGCCACCAATCGCATTAAAGTTCAGCGTAGCCATACGATACGTTTTATTAGCATCCAGCGGCTCGCCGCCAATTTTCACATCACTAATAGTACCGTCTTTATTCAGTGTTAAACTAACATTATAGAACTGCCCATAAGCGCCAGAATCGGGTTTCATATTAGCGACTGCGGTCAAGTAAGGTAGAACCTCACTGCCTTTAAAGTCGATATAGACCAACTCATTAGCGAAAGGCTGAACTTTAAGTACATCTTTATAAGTAATGTCACCCGCTTCAATAGAATCACGCACTCCACCACCACTCATAATGGCGAAATCTGCATTGGCGCGCTCTTTCTGTGCCGCAAGCAGTAAATGACCCATGCTGGTTTGTTCAAAACGGACTTTATTGCGATCGCCCATTAGTTTGCCGTCTACTGCGCCCACTTTAACACTCAGCTGTTGATTGCCTTTGTCTTGATAAGGGGTCAGTAACTTCATCATTTCAGGATTATGCGCAATTTCCTGTGTATAGAAGACGCGCTCAGAAGAGCCATCTTCTTTCGTCACTTTCTGTTTCAGATTAATTGGGATCAGCTGATAATGTTTCAGAGTAAACTTGCCGTTTTTAAATTCAAAATCAGCGCGCCCAACATATTTACCCCACTCATGCGCCTGAACGATCCAAGTACCATTTTGATAGTCTGGCACACAAGGTGTACCCGGCACATAGTCAGCGATCTTATCATTTTTATTTTCTGATGACATACAGACAGGATCTTGTGAGTGTCCTCCCACAATCATATCCAGATAACCCTCTGGTAGGCCGCGAGCCATTTCAACATCACCCGGCGTGTTTGAGCCGTGATTACCATTGTTATAGTGACCCATATGGGTTGCGGCAATGATAATGTCAGGTTTTTCCGTCTCTCTTAGCTCTTCAACCACTTTTTTAGCTTCATCGACGGGAATACGGAATTCAACATCAGGGAAATTTGCTGGATTACCAATTTGTACTGTAGCTTCAGTCGTGAGGCCGAGAACCGCAATTTTTAGCCCTTGTTTATCAAACATTTCATAGGGTTTAAATAGGCGCTTGCCCGTACTGGTTTGATAGATATTTGCCGATAAGAAAGGGAAATTAGCCCATTTTTCTTGGGTACGCAGTACTTCAAGTGGATTATCAAATTCGTGATTACCCAGCGCCATGGCATCATAACCGACTAAATTCATACCTTTAAAATCAGGTTCTGCATCTTGTAGATCTGATTCTGGAACACCGGTATTAATATCGCCGCCCGATAGCAACAGCATGCTGCCACCTTGTTTAGCGACTTCATCACGGATCTCATCAACCACGGTTTTTTGCGCCGCTAGCCCATATTCACCATAGTTGTTATGCCAGAAATGACCATGATGATCATTAGTATGGAGGATAGTAATATTATAGGTTTTATCTTTTTCCCAAGCGCTTGCCATTTTCGCTGGGATTAATGCTAAAGAGACAGTCAATGCACAAGCTGACGCTTTAAATGCGAAATTCATGGTTTTCTCCATGGTTTATTTATTTAATGAATAAAGAGTAATGCTCCATAAAAGAGCAGCTAGAAAAACGCCATATCAAGAATGTATTAAAATATTACAAGGTATCTAACTTTTTTGTGTATCTAATTATCTAGAGTTTCATTATTTTTAGATCCGCGTCTCACTATTTACTCTATTAATAATTAATTGATTAAAAAATTAGCCATTTAAATAAAATTTAGATGCTATATATTGGATTACATATTAATAACATTTTTAAATAGTAGATTATTATGAGTGAGCAAACGACGCCAGTTAGCAATTCTAGCCCATCAAATCCGCCAAGAAAAATAGGTAAGCCCGTTTTTAGTATACTGACGGCAATCAGTTTTTCTCATTTGCTCAATGATATGATCCAATCATTGATATTAGCCATTTATCCACTACTACAATCCGAGTTCTCGCTCAGTTTCGTTCAAATTGGAATGATAACTCTAACGTATCAAATTGCGGCATCATTGCTACAGCCTATTATTGGTTACTATACCGATAAATATCCGCAACCTTACTCTCTGCCTATAGGTATGACCTTCACGCTCTCTGGCTTGATACTACTGGCGATGGCCGATAGTTTCCCAATGATTTTACTGGCAGCCGCCTTAGTGGGCACAGGATCATCAGTATTCCACCCTGAATCATCCCGTGTAGCTCGAATGGCTTCAGGCGGTCGTCATGGATTGGCACAATCCTTCTTTCAGGTTGGCGGTAACCTAGGCGCATCATTAGGACCTTTACTCGCAGCGCTGATTATCGAACCCTATGGTAAAGGCAATATTGGCTGGTTCTCACTTGCCGCCCTGCTGGCCATTGTTATTTTGCTACAAGTCAGCAGTTGGTATAAGCAGCAAAATGTGATCCGTAAGAAAACCGCCCATACCGACACTGTAATTAAGATGTTGCCACGTAAAACCGTTATTGGCTCATTATCAATTCTGCTGGTCCTTATTTTCTCTAAATATTTTTATCTGACCAGCATCAGTAGCTATTATACCTTTTATTTAATCGACAAATTTGGTGTCTCAGTACAAAACGCGCAAATTCATCTTTTTGTCTTTTTATTTGCAGTCGCTGCTGGAACTATGATTGGTGGCCCTGTGGGCGATAAAATTGGCCGTAAATATGTGATTTGGTTTTCTATTCTCGGCGTTGCTCCTTTCACTATGCTACTTCCCTACGCTTCTTTATATTGGACCGGGGTTCTCACGGTCATTATTGGCCTGATCCTCGCCTCGGCGTTTTCAGCAATCTTAGTTTATGCGCAAGATCTTATTCCCGGTAAAACAGGCATGGTATCGGGTCTCTTTTTTGGGTTAGCCTTTGGTATGGGCGGTGTGGGTGCAGCTGTATTGGGTTACCTTGCTGATCAGACCAGTATTGAGCTGGTTTATCAGATTTGTGCGTTTTTACCTTTACTTGGCATTATTACCATATTTCTGCCAAATATTAGCAGTAAAGAGTAAATATCCTTTATTTTACTCATACTTAGCAATGTACTAAGTGTGAGTCTTCTAGGTTTTTTAATGGCAATACAACCCATTAGAACAGCACAAACTCCGCTAAATAACCGTTAACTAGTCTTAAATTCACTTTTTTTTGATATTTGTTCAATTTTCTAGCGCAATTTTTATATAAAAAAGCTAAAATAGTCTCATATTCCCATTCAAATATTCATTGTCCCATTACTAGAGGAGATTAAATGGAGCATTCGACACCCCTAATTACGACCATTGTTGGTGGCTTGGTTCTTGCGTATATATTCGGCATGATCGCTCAACGATTAAAAATCTCACCACTCGTGGGCTATCTGGCTGCGGGCGTACTCGCTGGCCCATTCACTCCTGGTTTTGTGGCAGATAGTGGACTGGCATCTCAATTAGCCGAAATCGGCGTTATTCTCTTAATGTTCGGGGTTGGTCTCCATTTTTCGCTCAAAGATCTACTTGCGGTAAAATCAATTGCTATACCCGGTGCAATTGTACAGATTTCAGTGGCCACCTTTTTAGGTTTAGGGCTCTCGCTACTTTTTGGTTGGGATATATTTTCAGGTATTGTGTTTGGCCTGTGTTTATCAACCGCCAGTACCGTTGTGCTACTCAGAGCACTTGAAGAGCGGCAACTTATTGACAGTCAAAGAGGCCAGATCGCCATTGGCTGGTTGATTGTCGAAGATTTGGCCATGGTACTTGCCCTTGTGTTACTCCCTGCGGCTGCTGATATAATGGGCACCAATGACACCAGCATCAAGCAACTACTAATTGAATTAGCATTGACTATCGGTAAAGTTATTGCATTTATATTGCTAATGATTGTTGTTGGCCGCCGTGTTATTCCGTGGATTCTCTCTCGTACCGCTTCTACCGGGTCCCGTGAGCTATTTACGCTCTGTGTTTTGGTGTTAGCACTCGGTATCGCTTATGTTGCAGTAGCCCTATTTGATGCATCCTTTGCATTAGGTGCCTTCTTTGCTGGTATGGTGCTGAATGAGTCAGAGCTGAGCCATCGTGCAGCCCAAGATACCTTACCTCTGCGTGATGCTTTTGCCGTTCTGTTCTTTGTTTCGGTGGGCATGTTATTTGATCCTATCATTTTGATCCAACAACCCTTCGCCGTTCTCTCGGTATTAGCCATTATTATTGTGGGTAAATCCCTGGCTGCATTAGCGATTGTTAGGCTGTTTGGTCACTCTCGTCGTACTGCGTTAACCATTTCGGTCAGTTTAGCCCAAATTGGTGAATTCGCCTTTATTTTGGCGGGTATGGGAATGACCTTAAATGTACTGAATATCGAAGCACAAAACTTAGTTCTGGCGGGTGCTATTATTTCGATTATGCTCAATCCGATTTTATTCAGCCTATTGGATAAATATTTGGAGAAAACTGAAACTATCGAAGAGCAATTACTTGAAGAAACTCTTGAAGAAGAGACTCAAATCCCAGTCGATATCTGTGGCCATGCTGTCATTATTGGTTATGGGCGTGTCGGTGGCTTATTAGCGGATAAATTACGCCGTCGGAAAGTGCCTTTGGTGATAATTGAAGATACGCGAGCCCGATTTGAAGAGTTGGCTGAACGTGGCTTTAGCGCCATTTTAGGTAATGGTGCCAATAAAGACATTATGAGCTTAGCCCGTGTTGAATGTGCTAAAACCCTGCTACTGACCATACCTAATGGCTATGAAGCGGGTGAAATTGTCGCTATTGCCAAAGAGATCAACCCTAATCTTAGTGTGATCGTCCGTGCTCATTATGATGATGAAGTCAGCTTTATCAAAGAGCGTGGTGCTGATCATATTATTATTGGTGAACATGAAATTGCCAAAGCAATGGCTATTTTTATGTGTAATGAAGTTGATGAGGCAGGCTGTCCAATTGACTCTGATAATAATGATATTTTTCCAGATCCGACAAATAACGACGGTAGTAAAAATTTAGATCACTTACTAAAACCATCGAGCTAGATTAGATTTTAGCATTAATTAAGGGGACACTATTTGTCCCCTTTTTTTATTTATTGGTTATTAACTTATCTTTCCCAATAAGACTCTTCTAAACTATCTTCTTTTTCAGGCAATCCACGGGTTAAACGTGGTGAATGCTGACTTAATACCTGATAACTCACTCTATTGGCATATTTACACACTTGCGCTAAAGAGGAGTAAGAGAGATACGAGTAGTTGTGCTTGCTCGAGTTAGGCACATTCATACGATGATAACTATTTGCGGTAATATCATGCAGTAATGCAGATAAAGCACCATCGCCCGCACCATTGGTATTCATGATCTTCTCAGGCCCGCCCATATAAGGGGCAATATGAGAAAAGATACGGAAAGGCGTATTACAATCCTTTTTGCGCATGGCGCGGCTAAATTCATACAGATTAAACTCAGCAATCGCCCCCGGCAGCAGAGGATGTTGTGTTTTACGTTTAACCTCTTCTTCCGTATAGCTGGCCATATAAAGACCCGCAGGACCCGCAGTACATAATACCAGATCGACCCAGTCTAAAGCCATATCAGCAGCAAGCAAGGGATCACTAAAGCCTGTTAATTCAAATGCCTCATCCTCATTCATCGCCACCACCGAGATGTACTCAGATAAGAAATCACGCCAAAATTGCGGATCTTGCTCAATCACATATTTAGTGCCCAAAGTTAACACTACAGGGACATTATGTTTTTTCGCATATTGGATCGCTTGCATAGTGGCCTCAGGCATAGGCTCACCGGGCTTACAGCGCACCAAGTAGGCAGTGAGTACCAATGCAGCAGATTCGGCAATGATCGCCTCAGGAATGCTCTCCGGCCGTAATTTATTCATGTGGCCAGGGCTGATAGCAAAGGTGCGTTCACCATTTTCCGTGATCAGCGTAAAACAACGCCCAATAGGTCCATCTACGCCCTGCAAATAGTTAAGATCTACCCGGCTTGATGTATGGCAGAGATAACGATAGGCATAGCTACCGATCGGAATATTGTTACACATGGTCCCTAATAACACAGAGCGATCATCAGCAAGCACCGAGTAATTATGCAGGGTGTTTCCAATAGTTCCTCCTGCAAATTCGTGGCTGATCAGCTCCTTATCCATTAACTCTTGGTAGAGAGCTTCAGCAACCTCATCCTCAATCACTAAGGAGTGGCCTTTACTTAGGCGATAACGCTCAATAAATTCATCATCAACTTTCGCTTCGATATCCACCAATGTTTGATCAATACCAACAATGTAGGCTTTGTTATTATCCGCATCCATTGCGTCGTTGACCGGCTGTAACAGAGGATCTCTGACGTTAACCGGGAAATAGTGTTTTGATTTTCGTTGACCGGGGAATTTCATAATTAATTGGCTGGTTTTTTATCAGAAAAAATCGTTTTGCCATGTTACAGCAAAAACGATCGTTAATCGCTATTGAGAAAGAGGTAATTGCCATTAATTAAAATCGGAATCATCTGTTTATGAGTAAAATCGAGTTATTGAGGAGTTTAAATAGTGTATGGCGGGAGTGAATAAATAAAAATTTCCCCCTAAGAGCGGGGGAAATTAATTAATCAGTGATAAATTGAGTGACTAACTCTTTAAATAACTTAATGCTGTCATCACTATCATTCAAGGCCGGAATATAATGATAGGTCTCGCCACCATTATCTAAGAAAAAGCCTTTATTTTGCTCGCTAACTTCTTCTAAGGTCTCTAAACAGTCGGCAGAAAAACCTGGACAGACCACTTGGATATGTTTAATGCCTTGAGAAGGTAACTTCTCGATAGTTTTATCGGTATAAGGCATTAACCAAGGCTCACGGCCAAAGCGTGATTGATAGGTCATCAGCACTTTTTCAGCGGGATAATTTAGCGCCGCTTTCAGCAATCGAGTTGTCTCTTCACACTCTTGAGGGTAAATATCCCCCGTATCAGCATAACGCTGCGGAATACCATGAAAAGAGAGAATAAGTCGATCAGGTTCGCCGTGAGTAGCAAAGCTGGCTTCAATGGAGTTTACCAGCCCTTGAATATAATCAGGATGACCAGTGTAACTACGAATAAAATTGACGCTAGGAATGGTGCGATAGGCAGAAAAAGCGCGATTTAGCCCATCATATACAGCGGCAGTCGTAGTACAGGAATATTGAGGATAAAGAGGTAACACAATAAAATCCGTCACCTGTTGCCCAATTAAGCTATTAACCGCGCTTTTTAACGAAGGAGTGCCATATGTCATACCCAGCTCAACAGGGTAGTCAGGCAGCGCTGCGGCTAATTTCTCTTTTTGTCTTAGGCTGTAAACCAACAGAGGAGAGCCCCCTTCCATCCAAACGGATTGATACAGTTTGGCGACTTTTGGTGATCTAAATGGCAGTATTACACCGTTTAAAATGGGTTTCCAAATAAAGGGAGATAGATCAATAACACGCGGATCACTTAAAAATTCAGCAAGATAGCGTTTCACTGCTTGGGATGTTGGGGCATCAGGTGTGCCTAGATTGACCAACAAAATACCGTATTTCTTAACCGACATTGCCAACTGCTCCTCATTGCTAATTATTAGCAACTTTAGCATATATCCTTGTTAGTTTTTATCTTTCAGTGTTAAAAAATAATAAGCGGCTATTTATATTTGATTAACATTACGCGTTTTTATATCATAAAAAAATCCGTAATTGATAAATCAGATTACGGATTTTCATACACAATCAGCTTATTCAGTCGTTAACTGAACAAAATGAGTTAACCGAGTATTTTAGCCAGTTCAGCGCTTACTTCTGACACTTTACGTGTGCCATTCAGTTTAAAATACTTAGTATTACCTGCATCGGCTTCTTTTTGATAATAAGCCACTAAAGGTGCAGTCAGATCATGATATTCGACTAAACGCTTGCGCACAGTCTCTTCCTGATCGTCTTTACGGATTGTCAGCTCTTCGCCTGTTACATCATCTTTATTTTCAATTTTTGGTGGATTGAAATTAACATGATAAACACGGCCTGAAGGAGCATGCACACGGCGACCCACAATACGGTCAACAATGATCTCATCCGGTACATCAAATTCAAGTACATAGTCCACTGTAATCTGTGCATCTTTCATTGCATCAGCTTGAGGAATTGTACGAGGGAACCCATCCAACAAGAATCCGTTGCGGCAGTCATCTTGTTTGATACGCTCTTTAACCAGCGCGATAACTAGCTCATCAGTCACTAGTTTTCCGTTATCCATCAACTCTTTTGCTTGCAGACCTAATTCAGAACCTGCTTTAACTGCTGCACGCAGCATGTCACCTGTTGAAATCTGAGGTATCCCAAATTTCTCCATGATAAACTGAGCTTGAGTGCCCTTACCAGCGCCCGGAGCGCCCAGCAGAATGATACGCATTGCGTAAACCCCTTGCTATTTAGTTTTTATATTTAGAAAAGAAAACGACATACCTTACCACTATGGCAGCGCATTACTCAAGAAGACACGTAAACGTTTTCGCATTTATCTTTTTTCGTAAAAGAAAAAAACCACGCTTTCAAATCAATAAAAAGCATGGTTTTTGTTCAATAACGAAAATTCACCAGTTAATTATTTCAATAACAATGTATTGATTTTACGAATGAACTGGTTTGGATCTTCCAGAGTACCTCGTTCTACAAAAAGAGCCTGATCGAGTAAAACATCAATCCAATCCGCGAATTGAGATTCTTCTGTAATTTCCGAAACAACTTTGACTAAAGGATGTTCTGGATTCAGTTCAAAGTTATATTTCACTTCTGGCGCTGGCTGACCCGCAGCGGCAAACAATTTCGCCATTTGCGTACTCATTTCGTCAACACTAGTAGTCACAATCGCCGGTGTATCTGTTAAGCGGTGAGTTAATTTGACATCTTTAACGCGTTCACCCAACAGAGTTTTCACACGAGTAACAAATGGCTCTAAAGCTTTATCCGCTTCTTCCTGCTCTAGTTTATTCTCACTATCAGCTAATTTATCTAAAGACTCATCAGCTTTACTGACTGACTGGAATGTTTTACCTTCAAATTCAGATAGGTAATTCATCATCCACTCATCAATACGCTCGGATAATAACAGAACTTCAATACCTTTTTTGCGGAATAGTTCGAGATGTGGGCTGTTTTTCGCCGCAGAATAACCATCAGCAGTGATGTAATAAATTTTATCTTGGCCTTCCGCCATACGACTAACATAATCTTCCAGCGAAACACTTTGCACTTCACTTTCAGTATGGGTCGATGCAAAACGTAGTAACTTAGCAATGGTTTCGCTATTAGCTGAATCTTCAGCTGGGCCTTCTTTCATCACTAAACCAAACTGCTGCCAGAATGTTTGGTATTTTTCTGGCTCACTTTTCGCCATTTTTTCCAGCATTTGCAGTACGCGCTTAGTCAGCGCACCACGTAAACTACGGGTAATTGCATTATCTTGCAGAATTTCACGGGAAACGTTTAATGGCAAATCGTTAGAATCTAACAGACCGCGAATAAAACGCAGATAATTAGGCATAAACAGTTCGGCATCATCCATAATAAAGACGCGCTGAACATAGAGTTTCAAACCATGACTCTGGTCACGATTCCATAAATCAAAAGGTGCAGTTGAAGGGATATACAACAAACTAGTGTATTCTTGCTTACCTTCGACGCGATTATGGCTCCAAGTCAGTGGATCAGCGTAATCGTGAGAGATATGTTTATAAAATTCAACATACTCTTCATCTGAAATATCTGATTTACTGCGTGTCCATAAAGCTTTAGCTTTATTGATTTTTTCCCAAGTTACAGTTCCGTCTTCTTCATTTTTAGTTTCAATTTCAACGGGTAATGCAATATGGTCAGAATATTTACTGATAATCGAACGCAGACGCCAATCATCTAAAAACTCAGCTTCGGCTTCGCGCAAATGCAGAGTGATTTCAGTTCCACGATCGGCCTTTTCAATATCAGCGATGGTATATTCACCTTCGCCAGCAGATTCCCAGTAAACGCCTTGATCAGCAGCTTCACCCGCCGCACGGCTGCGAACTTCAACTTTATCAGCCACAATAAAAGCAGAATAGAAACCGACACCAAACTGACCAATTAGTTGGCTATCTTTGGCGCTATCTGAGCCCAATGTTTCTAAGAACGCTTTAGTACCGGATTTGGCAATAGTCCCGAGATTATCGATCACTTCATCACGGCTCATACCAATACCGTTATCACTGATCGTCAGAGTGCGTTTCTCTTTATCTGCTGAGATACGAACGCGTAATTCACCATTATTTTCATAAAGTTCTGGTTTAGAGAGTGCCAGAAAACGTAATTTATCCGCTGCATCAGATGCATTTGAAATCAGTTCACGCAGGAAAATTTCTTTATTCGAGTAAAGTGAGTGGATCATCAACTGGAGGAGTTGCTTTACTTCAGATTGAAAACCGCGTGTTTCTTGTCCTTTCATACTCATTTAATAGCCTCTATTCAAATCCAACGAGGAAAACCCCATAGCAATAGTCAATATTTGGGGGGCAAAATGGTAATTTCAAGCGATAGCCGTTAAATAAATTCTATTTTAAGGTAAATCATTTCAATTACACGGATTTGATAGGCAGGAATTATCGACTAATAGATAGGATAAATAAGGCAAGTGCCGGTAGCGGATACCAGCACCTAGCTTAATAGAGGATACGCTGTCGCCCAGCTAAAGAGTGTGAAAGTGTTGTGCCATCAACCATTTCCAACTCGCCGCCCACAGGAACTCCATGAGCAATACGGCTAGCCATTATCCCATACTGGCCGCACATAGAAGCAATATAGTTAGCGGTAGCTTCGCCTTCAACCGTCGGATTAGTAGCCAAAATAACCTCAGTCACGGTTTCGCTAGATAAGCGTTCTTCAAGGCGATCAAGACCAATATCCATCGGGCCAATACCATCTAACGGAGACAAATGCCCCATTAAGACAAAATAACGGCCGGCAAATTGTCCTGTCTGCTCAATAGCATGAATATCTGCGGGACTCTCGACCACACAGATCTGCCCATTTTGCTGACGACGCACATTGGTACAGATATTACATTGGTCTTGCTCAGTAAATGTCCGGCAGTCTTGGCAATGGCCAATTTCAGACATTGCACGAGTCAATGCCTGAGCAAGGCGCATACCGCCACTTCTATCGCGTTGTAGCAAATTAAATGCCATACGCTGTGCTGATTTTGGCCCTACGCCCGGCAAGCAGCGTAGCGCCTCCATCAGCGACTCCAGAAGAGGACTGGTTTGCATTAAAATGGCATCTTCATGCCGGGTGGTAATTGCATTCCGCTAGAAACACCGGCCATTTTTTCTTTCTGGATCTCAGCAATACGACGAGCAGCATCATTAAATGCAGCAGCTATCAGATCTTCCAGCATATCCTTGTCATCTTCCATCAGACTTGGATCTATTTCGACACGACGACAGTTATGTGCACCGTTGATCGTTATTTTGACTAGTCCAGCACCCGATTCGCCAGTCGCTTCCATTAAAGCGATCTCTTCTTGGGCTTGCTGCATTTTATCTTGCATTTGCTGGGCCTGTTTCATCAGGTTACCCAAACCACCTTTACCAAACATAATAATCTCTCATAACGATGGCTACAGCGCGATCAATTCAGACTGTAGCAGTTAAACGGGGCGAATACTCTCTTCATCAAGCTGCGCATCAAACATCGAACGCAACTTTAGAATTGTTTTATCCGCAATAATGGACTGACGTGCTTGAGCCAGCTTTTCTTCATATATAGCTTGTCGCCATTCTAGCGGCGTTTTCATTGTCGTATTATCGTCCTGAATAATATTCAGTTCAATAGGCATACCACAAAGTTCATTCAGCGCTTCCAAAAGTGTCTTATGGGCTGGCGCTGTATGCAGATGACGCTGAGCGGAGCGCAAATGCAATATGATTTGCGCTTCACCTATTTGTTCTTTATATGAGTTCAAGGCCAATTGTTCAACTAGCTTTGGTATTTTTAGTTCAAAAATTTGTGCTGACCACTCATCTCGTTCACGCCCTTCCTCGGCAATTCTCGCTGCCAATTCTGGGGTTTTCTCATATTCCAACGCCTCTTTAATTTCAGCTGGCGTATTGGTAACTTTGACTTCAGGCTCTTCTTTAGTTTGTGAACGCCACTGATAAGGTGCTGGTTTCTCTTTCTTAGGTGCGGCCTTAACTTTGTCGACATTATTTTGTTGGCGCTGTGCTGATACCGCCGCTAATCGCTCCAGTGTGCCCATCACCGGCTTAGCTTGATTGGACTGAGCCGGCTTAGCTTTTTTTGCTGGAGCCCCCTCATCAGAAGGGGTCTGTAGCGATTGTCGAGCCTTGAGCATCTGTAATGTCGGACTATTTTCTAGCGTAGGGCTAATTGTCGGAGGCACCGCTGAGCTACGCACATTATTATAGTTCGCTGGCGCCTCTAATGACTTTCCCATAACTTGAGAGCCGCCCATCAAAGGTTGTGGGTGCTCTTCAATAATACTTTTTGGATGAAAAGCTAGTGCTCTTAGCAGGGCCATTTCAACGCCCATACGCCGCTCTGGCGCATAAGCTAACTCTTTTCTGCCCACCAGCAAGGTTTGATAATAGAGCTGTAAATCTGCCGGAGAGAGGCTTCTAGCCAGTAGTCGAAGACGCCCATCAATCGATGAAGGATCAGTTTCATTGACCGCAGGCAGTAGCTGGATCATGGCAACACGATGCAACAAGGAGAGAGTTTCAACCAGCAAATTTTCCCAGTCTGCACCCCGTATCGCCGCCTGTTCCACTAGGGTCATTACAGCCACACCATCAGCTTTTACCAAGGCTTCAATAATCGCCAAAGGCTGCTCATCATCGAGTGTGCCCAACATTTGGCTGACGATATCCGAGGTCACTCGCCCTTGGCCCATAGCAATAGCTTGATCGGCCAGACTTAAGGCATCGCGCATACTGCCATCGGCGGCTCGAGCAATCAGCTGCCTTGCGCGATTGTCACTTTCGATCTCTTCAGCTGCTAGAATATGCTCCAACTGACCACTTATCTGGCTAATATCAAGAGCCTTCAAATGGAACTGTAAGCAGCGTGACAATATAGTCACGGGTAATTTTTGTGGATCTGTTGTGGCTAGCAGAAATTTCACATGCTCGGGTGGCTCTTCCAAGGTTTTCAATAGGGCATTGAAACTATGGCGAGAGAGCATATGCACTTCATCGATCAGATAAACTTTAAAGCGTCCTCGTGCTGGCGCATACTGGACGTTATCCAATAATTCCCGCGTATCTTCAACTTTTGTGCGTGAGGCCGCATCAATTTCAATTAAATCGACAAATCTACCCTGTTCAATTTCGAGGCAGTTCGCACATTGACCACATGGATTTTGTGTTATCCCCGTTTCGCAGTTAAGACCTTTAGCGAATAAACGGGCGATACTAGTTTTTCCGACACCGCGAGTGCCAGAAAAGAGATAAGCGTGATGTAGACGATGGTGCTCAAGACCGTTCGCCAATGCCGTCAGCACATGTTGCTGACCAACTACATCCGAAAATTTTTGGGGGCGCCACTTACGGGCAAGTACCTGATAGCTCATGAATTCCGCAATGATTAAACATGATGATAGTGCCATGCTACCACAGCCTCCCCTATCGCGGCGAGGCTATGATAAAAATTGTCGAGCTGAAGTGAATTAGTGTCCGGGGAAATCGAGTAGGCTAAAAGTATGAATTCCTTCTTTTTCAAGACGTTCAATTCCACCTAAGTCAGGCAAGCAGATCACAAAAGCAGCTTCAATAACATCGCCACCAAGCTGTTTGATCATTTTTGCCGTCGCTTCGATCGTGCCGCCAGTGGCCAGCAAATCATCAATAGCCACAACGCGATCACCGGGTTGAATGCTATCTTTATGAATTTCCAGCGTATCTGAGCCATATTCGAGATCATAGCTGATGCTCAAAACTTCACGCGGCAATTTGCCTTTTTTACGCACAGGAATAAAACCTATGCCTAATTGCAAAGCGACAGGGGCGCCGAAGAGAAATCCTCGCGCTTCCGTACCGACAATTTTTGTGATGCCTTTATCTTTGTAATGCTCGGCCAATAAATCAATCGTTGCCTGATAGGCCGTCGGATTATCTAATAGCGTGGTAATATCTCTAAATAGTATGCCTTTTTTGGGATAATCAACAATAGTGGCAATACTTTCTCTAATTAATTGCAGTTTTTGCTCTTTAGCAGTCATAATCGGGGCCAATATAGATAATAAAAACTCAAGCGTAGAATCTATGCAAAGTACCATAGAAATGCAATATAAAGCCGTATATTTGATGCGAATTTCTATTGCGGAAAGTCAATAAACTGTCATTTAACGGGCTAATTGGAATTTAATATGAAAACACAAACGCTGTTAGCCGCACTAAAAACGCAAATTGAACATCTTGAGCAGCGGGTACTACCTCTCTCTGATAATCCCTTTGAATTAGCTCGCTTTGATAGAAGTTTATTTAATCATCGCAGTATTAAATTAGGTGATTGCTTAGATGATATTCGCAAACACTATGATCAACTTTGTCACTCTGTCTCTCTCGCTCACTCGCAACAAGTGGTTTTTTTAGCCGAGAAAATTGTTTGTCAGATCCAAGCACTTTCCAGAGAAATCTCAACGCAGCCGCTACGAGATAAAGAGACCCAGTATAGCCAAAAGAAAAGTAATATCGATTTATATGAGCGATTAACCCAACATCAGGGTTATGAACGTCGACTAGTTGCCATGATTGATGATCGCGAATTAACCTTAAATCAGCAAACGAATCCTGCTAAGCGTCATAAATTACAACAGGAGATCGCTGCGCTAGCGGGTCGTTTATATCGTTGTCGTTTAGCACTACAACGCATTGATAAATCTATAGAACAGCAAGAAAGTTTATATCATGATTAGCTTTTCACACAGTATATAATATCAAGCCAATAATTCCCAAAGGAGCACTTATGAGCAATATTGATCAAGCACCAGAAGAAGTGCAGCTTGCGGTTGATCTTATTTTTTTATTTGAATCTAATAAAATCGATGACGAAATTGTTCTCAAAGCACTAGAAATTGTTAAGCAAGACTACCTCAAAAAGCAGAACCTGAATCAGAGCAACAAATGAGTTTAATTATTATCGTTACTCTGTTTCATTTCCATCATCAAGGGGCTTATTATTAGGCGCGCGTTTAACTTCCTGCGTTTCCTCACCATTCGCATTATGAAGATGTACCTCAAGCTGGTTAAAGGCAATATTAATTTGATTTTCACGACATAATTTGTCAATAGCCCTATTTACCTCATCAGTAGTAACACCGCGATCACCAATCTGACGTACATAAAAACGTAATTCATGATCTAAGGTGCTAGCACCAAACCCTGTAAAATAGGCACCTGGTGCAGGATCACGCATTACATTGGCGTTTTCTGTTGCCGCGCGCAGCAATACCTGTTTTACCTTATCCAAATCAGAACCATAGGCGACACCCAATGCCACTGTGATACGAGTTACGGTATCTGACAGTGACCAGTTTATTAATCGCTCAGTCACAAAAGCTTTATTAGGGATAATCACTTCTTTGCTATCAAAATCAATAATAGTGGTGGCTCGAATACGAATTTTACTAACCGTTCCTGAGTAAGTACCGATAGTCACCGTATCGCCAATGCGGATAGGTCGTTCAAATAGCAAGATAATACCAGAGACAAAGTTAGCAAAAATCTCTTGCAGACCAAAACCAAGACCGAAGGTTAATGCAGCCGCTAGCCATTGTAGCTTATTCCATGTCACACCCAATGCGCCCATAGAGGCGATGGTGCCAATCCCAATAATAATATAAGTGAGCAGTGTGGTAATAGCATAAGTTGAGCCCTGCCGTAATTTTAATCTTGATAAAACAAGCACTTCAAGTAGACCAGGAAGATTTCGAGTCATCACCCAGGCCACGCCGATAATCACCAGCGCTAAAATCAAGTCCGCTAAAGTAACGGCTTGCAGAGCAGCTCCGCCATCGATTGAAACTGAGGCGGAGTTCCACAAAGTGACACTGTTTAAGAAGGACAATATGGTGATAAAATCAGACCAAATGGCGTAGAACGCAATGGTAAAAATAAAGAATAAGGTCATTGTGGTTAAGCGCAATGATTGCTGACTAATAAGGTCAATCGACATAGCCGGCTCTTTTATTGGCTCATTCTCTTGGTCCTCTTTACTTTGCATCTCACGCCGTTCAATCGCCCGCTGATAGGCTAATTTGCGCGCTGCTAACGTTAATCCGCGTAAGCAAGTGTTATAAACGATATACCACAGCAGCAATAGATACAGACTATCAACCCAGCGGTTTGCCAGCCTTAAAGTGGTATAATAATAACCGGCCATCATCAGACCGATCAGAATTAATGGCGAGAAAGTCAGCAATGTCACTATAATCGAGCGAGTTAGATGGTTACTACTCTCTTTCCAAACATCGCGACAAAATGGCAGAGTAAAAATAAATATCATTAATAAGCAAACTGAGACCACCAGTTGACCAATAACATCATTGGCTAAGCGCAGTGGATAGTTAATTCCGTAAGTAGACCAGTAAATTAAAGGCAACAATGGAATTGCTAGATTGGCTAACTGGCGTCGAGCTCGACTTGCCAATGCCCTATCAATAGCAAAATGCTGTTCTGCAATGCCGCCCGATTTCACCACGCGATAGCTAAATTCAAACAACACCCAAAAAATAGCAAATTGCTGGAAGAAGGCCCAAATAAAGCTACCTTGTGCATCACCGGTCTTTAAAAACCAGTAACCAATGGCGATAGCAATTAATGAGGTGGGTAATGTTTGAATTAACGTCAATAATAGTGCTTGGGGAGTATTTAATTGATTATCTTGCGATAAACGTTTTACTTGGCTATTTATTTGTTGCAAGCGAATATTCACTTTTTTATTCAGCCAGATAAAGACGAATGCAATAAATAAAAGTGGGATAGTGACAGGTAATGAACTTATTAATCCTTTCTGTAAGCTATTCCAAGACCAAGTAAATTCAAGGGATTCTAACTCCTGCTGCGCAGCACTAGGAAAAGCCGCTAACCAGGTTAAATCCATAGGTTTATTACTATTCACCCAAAATATCTGCTGAGCCAATGTCTCTTCTAATGAGGTAATCACATTTAACAGTTGTTTTTGCGCCAATTGTAAATTAATCGCTTGTGATATTTGCCCACCCAGCTGGCTATTTAATTGATCTAATAGATCACGTCTGACATCTAATAACTCTTCTAATACATTTTTCTCTTCCGCAGACAGATGATAAGCCACTTGATTATCGGTCAAGCGCTTGCTCTGAGCGACCTCGAGAGATTTTATATAGTCTGATGTCTGATATAAAGCGTCACGTTGCTGATTTACATCAAATTGCTCAAGACGTAGATCGGCAATAGTATTAGGTAGGTTTTTGGTCAGAATATCTGGCGGAAGATTAATTTGTTCCTGAAATAAGATTCGAGATAATAATAAGCTGCCGCGTAATACATTAATTTGCTCTTTTAAGTTTTGCTCAGCCTGAGTCGCCCTTTCCAACCAAGCATTGACCCTAATACTATTTTGTACCATCCGATTATTTTCTTGCGTAATAGAAATTAACCGTTCACTTAACTGCTGGTTACTGGCTGTTTCTTTTTGAATCAAGGGATTACTGATGGTTTCTGGATTAGCAGAAGAGCTACTCTGTACTTCACGCGCGGTCTCTTCAGAATCGCCTAAACGCTGATCATTAATACTGCTTTGAGCCGACTGAATACGATGTTCTAGCTGCTCAATAATAGAAGCGGCATAATCGCGCTGTTTCTGTAATACATCTTGTAATTGAGTATTGGCTTGTAAAACACGTTTTTGAAAATCGTTCTGTTGCTGACGGTAATATTGCTCTATTTGTAGCAACTCTATTTGAGTGTTTCTTAGTGGCGCCGAATTCATCAGGGCACCATTTAACTCGCTACGAATATCCTGAAGATAGCGAGCATTATCTAACATTATCGCTTGAGCACGCTCTGGCTGAGTCTGCAAACTGACTAACTGGCTATTATAACTGGCAAGATCTTCTTGTTTGGTTTGTAATTTTTCAAGTAATTCATTCAACTCAAGCTCAAGTTGATGCAGCGACATACTTTTTAGCTGATTCTCATAATTAATTTTATCTTCTTCGTTATTCAATTTAAATTGTTTAAACGAATTCAGCGCTTGCTTATAGTCACTATCGGCTCGATTGATTTTTTTCTGTAATTGATCGGCATTTTTTTTCAGTTTATCAATTTCATCATACCAAATAACCGCTTTTTCCAGATCGGCAATAGAGAGCTTATCTTCTTCGGTGAGATTGCTACGTTTATTGAGGATATTAAGTTCGTTTTGAATTTCTTCACGAGAAGGGATGGTATTCGATGTAACAGCCCAAGCTGCAGAGCTAATGAATAAGATGATAAAAAATATAATCAGATAGCTATAGTTTCTTATTCGATTATCAATTTTAGGCATGATATTGAGCATGATAGGTATCCGTAATAAGTTAAATGCCAAGCAAATAGGATACTGATACTATTGTCATTTCAGGAAAATAGTCGGTGATCCTGAAATGACGATTATGCGTTAGAACTAAAGTGACAATACTTTGTTTACCGATAAAGCCCACTCGGCTAATTCCGTTAATGTACCAATACTAACACCATCCACCAAAGGTACTTCAGTTATTCCGCGCGTATCAGTACAGGTTTTACATAATTTTACTGGCACGTTCTGAGCGGTTAGAATTTCCAACATCTGTTGGATATTATAGCCCTCTTTTGGCTTTTGTCTGGTTAATCCTGCCGTCACCGCATCTGCCATTAAAAATATTTTTAAGTCAGCATTGGGCTCTTGCTCTTTTAGATTAATCGCCAGACGTAGCGCATTAAATAGATCTTCGCTGCCATAAGGTGCGCTATTACAAGTGATAAGGACAGACGACTTCATAATTATCTCCAGTTATTCCTGTTTTATTGGAAGTATTCTCATCGAGGGACTGAATTTCATCATTTCAATCATGCTCTCTACCAGTGTAACTGTATGTTCGTAGATATTAAAACTCTCTGGACGAAATAACCAATTTTCCAGAATACCGGAAATTGTGGCTCTGACAAAAATAGCAGCACAATCAATATTAAGTTCCGCTGGTAATTGACCACATTGAACACATTCTTTAAGATGCTCAACAATGCGATATTGACTCGCCATATAACTTTCTCTTTTAATATCAACAACTGAGGCCATTTCTCCCACTAGTTCGCACTTGTGAAAAAAAATTTCCATTAAAGCTCTATTTTTGGGATTTTGAATAAAATCTGTTAATATGAATATTAACAATTTTCGTAGGATCGCCAGCGGATCATTGCTATATTTTAATCGATAATGCTGCTCTGCAGATAAAATCTGATTATCACTAAACTCACATGCTTGACTAAATAAATCAGCTTTATTCTTAAAGTGCCAGTAAATTGCGCCACGAGTTACATTAGCTGCCTTTGCAATATCAGCTAATGATGTAGTAGATACACCTCGTTCAGAGAAGGTTGTAATTGCAGCGTCTATAATCTCTTGGCGGGTGATTTCTGCCTGTTGTTTAGTTTTTCGTGCCATTGTGACCCGTTTTTATCGAAAGCTGATTTACATACATTTATGTATGTTTGTACTATAGCACGCAGTGTTTTTTATTCTGTAATGATTTTCTTATTTAATACTCATATTGATGAATTGAGGTTGACTTATGCGAAAGAACAGAGGGGTATTACCTCTGGCTATATTGGTACTTTCAGGTAGCTTAGCTTTATCAGGATGTAACGATACCCCCCAAGACGGCGGGGAACGCCCGGCGCCTGAAGTGGGTATCGTTACGCTTAAGGCTGAACCTATAACTATTAAAACTGAATTACCAGGCCGTACCTCCGCCTACCGCATTGCTGAAGTGCGTCCTCAGGTTGGTGGTATTATTTTAAAAAGAAATTATACCGAAGGCAGTGATGTAAAGGCTGGAACGTCTTTATATCAAATCGATCCTGCGCCTTTTCAAGCGGCTTATAATAGTTCAAAAGCAGATTTAGCAAAGGCGCAAGCTAACGCAAATATCACACTTTTAACGGTTAATCGTTATAAACCCCTGTTAGGGACTAACTATATTAGTAAGCAAGAATACGATACGGCCACATCTGCTCATTTGCAGGCAGCAGCAGCAGTTAAAGCGGCAGAAGCGGCGGTAGAGAATGCACGTATTAACTTGAATTACACCAAAGTAACCGCGCCTATTACAGGTCTTGCGGGTAAATCTAGTGTGACAGAGGGTGCATTGGTTGGCACAGGCCAAACGACAGCGCTGACAGTCGTTCAACAGTTAGATCCTATCTATGTCGATGTTACCCAATCGAGTGATGATTTTATTCGCCTGAAAAATGAAATCGCTCAAGGCGCACTGCAAAAAGAGTCGGGTAAAGCTGCTGTGAATTTGGTGATGAATGGTGGCAAGGTTTACGATAAAAAAGGCTACTTAGAGTTTTCAGACGTTACCGTTGATGAAACAACAGGTTCTATCACTATGCGTGCTGTATTCCCTAATCCAGATAAAGAGTTGCTGCCAGGTATGTTTGTGCGCGCAGTACTTGAAGATGGTGTCCTTGAAAATGCGGTGATGGTTCCACAACAAGGTCTAAGTCGTACTCCTCGCGGAGAGGCGATGGTGATGCTGGTCAATCAGCAAAACGAAGTTGAAACACGCATAGTCACTGCTTCACAAGCTATTGGTAATAAATGGCTAATTACGAAAGGATTGCAGACAGGTGACAAAGTGATCGTTGTCGGACTGCAAAAAATTAAGCCTGGTATTAAAGTCGTTCCTAAAGAAGCAAATTTAGAGACGCAATCCATAGACAATCAGGCTCAACCTGAGAAAAAGTCTTAACAAGGAGCTGGTGATTAATGCCTAAGTTTTTTATAGAAAGGCCAATATTTGCGTGGGTAATAGCGATTATAACCATGCTTGCTGGTCTATTGGCACTCGTCAAGTTACCTGTAGCTCAGTATCCGACCATTGCACCACCGGCGATTTCAATCTCTGCAACTTATCCCGGTGCTGATGCAACAACGGTACAGAACACAGTAACTCAGGTTATCGAACAGAACATGAACGGTATCGATAACTTGGTTTATATGTCATCAACCAGTGACTCTGCCGGTAACATGAGTATCGCGCTAACGTTCGACGCCGGAACCGATGCCGATATTGCACAAGTACAGGTACAGAACAAACTTCAGTTAGCAATGCCATTGCTTCCTCAAGAAGTTCAACAACAGGGTATCAGTGTAGATAAATCAACCAGTTCATTCTTAATGGTGGCGGGTTTTATCTCTTCTGATGGCTCAATGGGTCAAGACGATATCGCTGACTATGTGGGATCCAGTATTAAAGATCCGCTAAGCCGAGTCACAGGTGTCGGTGAAACCCAGTTGTTTGGTACTCAGTATGCAATGCGTATTTGGATTGACCCTGAAAAGTTAGTCAAATACAACATGAGTACTACAGATGTCATTAATGCGATTAAAATTCAAAATAACCAAGTAGCCGCAGGTCAATTGGGGGGAACACCTCCAGTCGATGGACAGCGCTTAAACGTCTCAATTATTGCTCAAACACGTTTGAATGATGCGGATCAATTCGCCAAAATTCTGCTTCGTGTTAACAAAGATGGCTCTCAAGTTCGCTTGAAAGATGTTGCTATCGTTGAGCTAGGTGCTGAAAACTACAATATTATTGCACGCTTTAATGGTAAACCTGCGGCGGGTATTGGTATTAAACTCGCAACGGGTGCGAATGCGCTTGATACAGCAAAAGCAGTACGTGCTTCGCTGGCGACTATGGAACCCTTCTTCCCGCAAGGGCTAGAGGTAGTATATCCATACGATACAACGCCATTTGTTAAAATATCTATTAATGAAGTAATTAAAACGCTGGTCGAAGCAATCATGTTGGTTGTTGTTGTTATGTATCTGTTCTTACAGAATATCAGAGCGACACTAATCCCAACCATTGCCGTCCCTGTGGTTTTGTTAGGAACTTTTGCTATCTTGTCGGCGTTAGGATATTCAATAAATACCCTAACGATGTTCGCCATGGTGCTCGCCATCGGACTTCTTGTTGATGATGCCATCGTTGTAGTTGAGAACGTTGAGCGTGTAATGCAAGAGGATGGCTTGTCACCGAAAGAAGCTACTAAGAAATCGATGGCTCAGATTCAGGGTGCCCTTGTGGGTATCGCCTTGGTTCTTTCTGCCGTCTTTGTGCCAATGGCCTTCTTTGGCGGTTCAACAGGGGCAATTTACCGTCAGTTCTCGGTGACGATTGTTTCCGCGATGGTGCTCTCAGTACTAGTAGCTATGATCCTAACGCCAGCCTTATGTGCCACCTTATTGAAGCCGATTCCGAAAGGAAGTCATGGCAGTCAAAAAGGTTTCTTTGGCTGGTTTAACCGTACTTTTGAAAAACAAGCGCACCACTATACCGATAGTGTCGCCCGTATGTTAAATGGTACAGGACGCTACTTGCTGATCTACGCTGCTCTCGTGGCGATCATGGTGTTTATGTTTATCCGCTTGCCATCTTCCTTCTTACCAGAAGAAGACCAAGGGGTGTTCTTGTCGATGGTGCAATTACCACCAGGCTCAACACAAGAACAGACACAAGCTGTATTGAATGAAGTGAGTGATTATTTCAGAAAAGACGAAGAGAAAAACGTCGAATCCGTATTTACCGTTAATGGTTTCGGTTTTGCTGGTCAAGGTCAGAATATGGGTCTTGCGTTCGTTGTACTGAAGAATTGGGATGTACGTAAAGGGGATGAGAATCACGTTACTGCTATTGTGCAGCGAGCGAATATCGCGCTGTCACAAAAACAGGAAGCGATTATCTTTGCCTTTAATATTCCAGCGATTGTTGAGTTAGGTACTGCTAGTGGTTTTGACTTCGAATTACTCGACCGTGCAAACTTAGGTCACGAAGCTCTTACTGCGGCTCGTAACCAACTGCTTGGACTCGCAGCTCAGCACCCAGATATGCTAGAGAATGTGCGTCCTAACGGACAGAATGATACCTCACAATATCGTTTACATCTCGACCAAGAAAAAGCCGAAGCATTGGGCGTTTCAATCAATGACATCAATACCACTTTAAGTACCGTATTTGGTGGTAGCTACGTCAATGACTTTATTGACCGTGGTCGTGTTAAGAAAGTTTATGTCCAAGGTGCCGCGGAAAACCGTATGCTACCTTCAGACATTGCGGCCCTTTATGTTCGTAATAATATCGGTGAGATGGTACCTTTCTCCGCCTTTGTTGATACATCGAAAGATCCATGGACTTATGGTTCACCACGTCTTGAGCGTTATAATGGTGTACCAGCTATGCAGATCCAAGGTGGTGCAACAGCAGGTAAGAGTTCGGGTGACGCTATGTTGCTGATGGAGCAACTGGCAGCGGAATTGCCAACAGGTATTGGTTATGAGTGGACGGGTATGTCATACCAAGAACGCTTATCAGGTAACCAAGCACCTGCACTATATGCAATTTCACTGATCGTCGTCTTCTTATGTCTGGCAGCGCTGTATGAGAGTTGGTCTATTCCATTCTCTGTTATGTTGGTTGTTCCACTCGGTATTATCGGTGCATTACTCTTTACCTCTGTGCGAGGTCTTGAGAATGACGTTTACTTCAAGGTGGGCCTACTTACAACCATTGGGTTATCGGCGAAAAACGCCATCCTGATTGTTGAGTTTGCCAAAGACTTGATGGAAAAAGAGGGTAAAGGCTTAGTTGAAGCGACTCTCGAAGCCGTTAAACTGCGTCTACGACCTATCCTGATGACCTCTCTGGCATTTATGCTTGGGGTATTACCACTGGTTATCAGTAATGGTGCAGGTTCAGGCTCACAGAACTCTGTCGGTACAGGTGTTCTCGGCGGTATGGTTGCAGCAACATCGTTAGCTATCTTCTTCGTTCCAGTCTTCTTTGTGGTGATCCGTCGCCGCTTCAGTAAGAAAGATGAAGATATCGAGCACAGCCATCCACCCACTAAATAAAGTTTGAACGACAGAAAATAACCTGTTGTAAATTATTTAAGGGTCACATTATGTGGCCCTTAATTTATCCATCTTAATGACCTTTTGATTCTCTCCTATCATTTTTCATTTACTCAAAATCCCAAGCTAGCTAACTATAATTTAAATGCCGCATGCTCATTAACTGTCGGTAAAATAAATTTGTACATTATTTAGCACTGATACGATCTCGTTTATATCAGTGTCCCATCGATACTAAGGAGGGTTTTATGGGCAAGCAGTTACATCAGTAGAGGCTTCATCGTTCAGCACTCTTACTTATCTCAATATATGGGTTAATGCCCTGTGCATTCGCCACAGAGAATATTTCTCAAGCTAAGATGATCAATATCGCCACTACTCTGGAAAATAAGGTTTCATATAATGAATTTGAGCAATTATCTTCGAATGAGCATGGACTTATTTTTAATAACGATCCAGCAGATAACCCGAATCTAAATGGCAAACACGCTAAACTGATTATTGCTGAAGTGACGGGTAATGAACCAACTGAATTACAAGGTGTTATTGGTATTAAAGGGAATAAAGCTAATTTAGTGATCGCCAATAAAAATGGCATAAATTGGCGAGATGGCACGGTAGATAATATTAAAAGTTTATCATTAATTGCAGGGAGATTTGAGCGTTCTCTTGTAACCAATAAAGAGACTAAAGAAGTTACGCCGATGGAGATAGGGAAACATACTCAATTTAAATTTATTACTTTGGCGGGCAGTTCAATCATTATTAGCAACAATAAAAATCGTCAAATATCACTTCCTAAAATAAATTTATTTGCTGACCAAATTGAAATCAAAGATAAAGCCAATATCTATGCTACTTCTCACACTTATTTAAGTTCGGCAGGATCTGGATATTTATCTATCAATGAGGGAAATATGCGTTCATCTTCGGTATATCAAACAATGGCTATTCCACAACGAGGTGGCCGATTTCAACTTAGTGCAGATAGCCAACTCAAAGGAAAAAGCCAGAACTATATTAGCCGGCAGTATCAATGTCAGGACCGTTTTTTATGTCCTAAAAATAAAATTGATATCAAGGGAGATATAGAAGCGATTAATTTTTCAATTAATAGTGAAAGTGATCTCTCTATTACAGGAAAAATTATCTTAGGCAGCAATAAACTAACATTAACCTCGACTCAAAATTAGATAATAAAAAACCGGCCTTACCAAAGCAAGCCGGTTTATCTTTAATAAATACTATCTAGTTATTGTTACATCCAGAAGAACCAAGCGAAGAGAGAGATAATAATGATACAGGCGACGTTAAGAACCGCCCCCACTCGAACCATCTCTATCTGCCTGATATAACCCGAACCAAAAACAATGGCGTTAGGTGGCGTAGCAACAGGTAACATAAAGGCACAAGATGCACCAATACCGATAATCATAGTCAGTGCCATCACTGGCATACCTAATGCTTCTGCTACAGTAGCAAAGATAGGTACTAATAAGGCAGCACTGGCGGTATTACTGGTAAATTCGGTTAAAACAATGATAAAGGTAGTGACTGCTAAAATGATTATAAACCAGTGACTTGCACCAAATGTCTCTTTCATCCAATCAGCCATGATCAAGCTAGCACCTGACGTTTGTAGAATTGCGCTCAGTGTCAAACCACCACCAAACAGCATCAATACGCCCCACTCGGTATTTTTCTGGATTTGCGCCCATGTTGCCGTTCCAGTCACCGCAATTAAGATCGCCGCCGAAATAGCAATAATGGTATCCAAATCTTTAACACCACCAAATGCGCTACTAATAAAAGTACTGCTGATCCAAGCAACCACAGTTAATAAGAAGATAATCAGAGCCGTGATACGGTGGCCAGTCCATTTAATGTGTTCTAATTTTAACTCAAAACGATGTTTTAAATTTGGACGTAACATCATATACATAAGAGCAAACATCATAGGTAGTAAAATAACCACCATTGGGATGCCATATTTCATCCAGGTTAGGAAGTCCATTTGCAATGATGCTGCAGCAATCGCATTCGGTGGGCTACCAACAATAGTTCCTAGGCCACCAATACTCGCACTATAGGCAACACCCAATAGAACGAAGACAAAGGTATTACGTTCTTGACGGACATCGAGATTGGATAGAATGCCTAATACTAAAGGTAACATCATGGCTGCGGTTGCTGTATTACTGATCCACATAGAGAGTAATGCGGTGATACCAAACAGCAGTAAAACAGCTACTGATAAGCGACCTTTTGCTAACATCAATAAGCGATTAGCAATCAGCCTATCAATACCTTGAATATGTAGGGCTGTGGCTAATGCAAAACCACCAAAAAATAGAAAAATGATTGGGTTTGCAAATGCTTTTAGCGCATCGCCAGTATTCATTAAACCAAGGAATACTGCCAAGATAGGGATGCAAAGTGCAGTGATAGTTACGTGAATAGCTTCAGTTAACCAGAGCACACCGACAAAGACAACTAATGCGAGCCCTGCATTTGCTTTATCATCAAAAGGTAAGTATTTCAAAAGCAAAACTAATAACACAATATCAAGCGCTAGTATTACCCACCCTCTTTTATTTGATGGTGTTGGGCCTATCGCGGGTGTTAAAGATTCAGAAGCGTCCATGATAACTCCATTAACTCGGGCTAGTTATTAATGCTCCCCCAAGTGCTTATGTTAAGAAAAATTTATGACCTGTGGAATATAGAGTTAAATGTGTGAGAATTAAATGTATAAAATCAAAAATTGAGATCTGAGCACGATGATTTATGAAATTTAATGTTCAAAAAGTAAAACATGACCACTTTATTACCTATAGATCACAAAATATGACTCAACCAACAGCATATTAATGTTATAAATATGTTAAATTTATTATTATAAACATAAAAAAACGGCAAGGCTAAACCTTACCGTTTTGTATTCAATTAGCTGCTAAGCGTGATTAGCCTTGGCCTTTCACTTCTTTCAGACCATGGAATGGTGCACGATCACCCAGCGCTTCTTCAATACGGATCAACTGGTTGTATTTAGCAACACGGTCAGAACGGCTCATTGAACCTGTTTTGATTTGTCCTGCTGCTGTACCAACCGCTAAATCAGCGATAGTTGCATCTTCAGTTTCGCCTGAACGATGAGAGATAACCGCAGTATAGCCAGCATCTTTCGCCATTTTGATTGCTGCTAAAGTTTCAGTCAGCGTACCAATTTGGTTGAATTTGATCAGGATAGAGTTAACGATACCTTTATCGATACCTTCTTGCAGGATTTTGGTATTAGTTACGAATAAATCGTCACCAACCAATTGGATTTTGTCGCCCAGTACTTTAGTTTGGTAAGCAAAACCATCCCAATCTGACTCGTCCAAACCATCTTCGATAGAAACGATTGGATATTCTTTAGTCAGACCTTCTAAGTAATGTGTAAACTCTTGAGAAGTGAATGTTTTACCTTCACCTTTCAGTTCATAATTACCCGTTTCTTTGTTATAGAATTCAGAAGCTGCACAGTCCATCGCCAAAGTAACGTCTTTACCCAGAACATAACCAGCTGCATCAACAGCGGCTTTTATCGCTGCCAGAGCGGCTGCATTAGATTCTAAGTTTGGTGCATAACCACCTTCATCACCGACTGCCGTGTTCATGCCTTTCGCTTTCAACACTTTAGCTAAATGATGGAAAATTTCAGAACCCATGCGAACAGCTTCTTTCAGTGACTTAGCACCGACTGGCTGAACCATAAACTCTTGAATATCAACGTTATTATCTGCGTGCTCACCGCCATTGATGATGTTCATCATTGGTAATGGCATAGAGTATTGACCATGAGTCCCATTCAGATCTGAAATGTGCTCATACAGAGGCATACCTTTTGCAGCTGCAGCCGCTTTTGCGTTAGCAAGAGAGACAGCTAGAATCGCATTAGCACCGAATTTAGCTTTATTATCAGTACCATCTAACTCGATCATGATTTTATCGATGTTAGCTTGATCTTTGGCATCTTTACCAATCAGCGCTTCAGCGATTGGGCCATTAACTGCGCCAACTGCTTTTAATACGCCTTTACCCAGAAAACGAGCTTTATCACCGTCACGCAGTTCTAACGCTTCGCGAGAACCGGTTGAAGCGCCTGATGGTGCCGCGGCTAATCCAACGAAACCGCCTTCTAAGTGAACTTCTGCTTCTACAGTTGGGTTACCACGGGAGTCAATAATTTCGCGACCGATTACTCTTACGATTTTGGACATTAGGTTTTCCTCAGTACAAGTTAAATTTCGGCAGGTTAACAATTAGCGTCAACCTGCCCATATCTTATTTCTGTTGGCTTTTTTGATAGACACCAGCAGCTTTTACAAAACCTGCAAACAATGGATGGCCATCTCTTGGGGTTGATGTAAATTCAGGATGGAATTGACAAGCAACGAACCAAGGATGATTTGGATTTTCAATGATTTCCACTAATTTGTTATCCACTGAACGACCTGCAACTTTCAGGCCCGCATCTTCGATACGTTTCAGCATCATATTATTGACTTCATAACGATGACGATGACGCTCAACAATGGTGTTACTGCCATACATAGCGCGAACTAAGCTATCTTGCACTAAGTGACAAGGCTGACTACCCACACGCATTGTGCCGCCGAGATCGCTCTCTTCGCTACGAATTTCAACATTGCCATCTTCATCACGCCATTCGGTGATCAAGGCAACCACTGGATATTTACAATCTGCATCAAATTCGGTGGAGTTAGCGCCTTCCATGCCCGCAACATTACGTGCGTACTCAATCAAGGCGACTTGCATTCCTAAACAAATACCCAAGTAAGGGATATTGTTTTCACGCGCGTAACCGGCAGTCATGATTTTGCCTTCAATACCGCGTTGGCCAAAACCGCCTGGAACCAGAATTGCATCTAATTCTTTTAAAATTTCTACACCGCGAGTTTCAACGTCTTGAGAGTCAATCAACTTAATGTTAACGGTCAAACGATTTTTCAATCCGCCATGTTTTAAAGCTTCAATAACTGACTTATAAGCATCGGGTAATTCAACATATTTACCCACCATTCCGATAGTAACTTCACCCGATGGATTCGCCTCTTCGTAAACAACCTGCTCCCATTCGGACAGATTCGCTTCACGACAGTCAATATTGAATCTTTTACAAATATATTCGTCTAATCCTTGAGATTTCAATAGATTAGGTATTTTGTAAATGGAGTCAACGTCCTTAAGTGAAATAACTGCTTTCTCAGGTACATTACAGAAAAGTGCGATTTTCGCCCGTTCATTAGCTGGGATCACGCGATCTGAACGACATACCAGCACATCCGGCTGAATACCGATTGAGAGTAACTCTTTCACTGAGTGCTGCGTGGGTTTAGTTTTCACTTCACCGGCAGCCGCAAGATAAGGAACTAAGGTGAGATGGATATAGAGTGTGCGTTCACGACCCACTTCTGCGGCCATTTGACGAATAGCTTCAAGGAATGGTAGTGATTCGATATCACCCACAGTACCACCGACTTCAACCAATACGACGTCATGGCCTTCGCCACCACGGATGATGCGGTCTTTGATTTCATTGGTAATATGAGGGATTACTTGAATTGTTGCGCCTAAATAATCGCCACGACGCTCTTTCCGCAGAACCTCGGAATAGACACGACCCGTAGTGAAGTTATTACGACGCGTCATTTTCGTACGAATAAAACGCTCATAGTGGCCTAAATCTAGGTCAGTTTCAGCGCCGTCTTCTGTAACGAAAACTTCCCCGTGTTGGGTTGGACTCATGGTACCTGGATCAACGTTGATATACGGATCCAATTTCATGATAGTGACATTAAGTCCACGGGCTTCGAGTATAGCCGCCAAAGAGGCTGCGGCAATGCCTTTACCCAGAGAGGATACGACCCCGCCGGTCACAAAAATATAATTAGTTTTCATGCTGAACCTGAAGGTTTAGGTTTAAAAGATGATGGATATAACAGGACGGGAAAACAGTATACCCGAACCTTAAATTCGCTACAAACGATCTGAGCACAATAAGGTTGAATTTCATCAATATCCTAATAATATCAATAAGTTAATTTTTATAATTAATTATGCCCTTTTTTGGGTGAATTAATTAACCTGTCAGTAGATTAACACATTTTTCAGAAGAAGCTAAATCCTTTCAGCGGCCTTCTCTACTTAGCTTCTTGTTTTTTGATCTGCTGCCAACAATCTTCCATTTCATCAAGTGTAGCACTTTCTAGCGATTGTTCCTTATCCGCCATCATTTGTTCAACTTTGCGGAATCTGACTTCAAATTTATCACAAGCTTTTTGCAATGCCATTTCAGGTTTATGACCTAAATGACGTGATAAATTCACAGTGGCAAACAGCAGATCACCGATCTCCTCTTCCAAACGCTGCTCGTCGATAACCGCTTGCTTGGCTTCATCCATCACTTCGTCGATCTCTTCATACACTTTTGCCAACACAGGCCCAAGCGTATCCCAATCAAAGCCGACGGAAGCACAGCGTTTTTGTATTTTATAGGCCTTCATTAAAGCGGGCAGCGTATTGGGAATATCATCCAGAACCGAAAATTGAGATTTCAGAGCCCGCTCTTCGATTTTGCGTTTTTCCCAATCGGCGATCACCTCATCAGCCGCCAAACCTGATTCAGCGGCAAAAATATGCGGGTGACGACGCTCAAGTTTATCGCTCACTTCCTGACAAATATCCTCAAAATTAAACAATGACCGCTCTTGCGCCATTTGAGCATAAAATATCACCTGAAAAAGCAGATCACCCAATTCACCTTTTAGATCAACAAAATCTTTACGCGCTATAGCATCCAATACTTCATAGGTTTCTTCCAGTGTATAGGGCGCTATGGTATCAAAAGTCTGTTTTTTATCCCAAGGACAGCCCGTTTCAGGATCACGCAACTGCGCCATAATCGCCAGCAGCCTATCAAGCTGTGTTTTAGATCCATTCATCAAATCAATATCCTATTCTTTATATTAAAAATCCCGTGTATCCAAAGATCTCACGGGACCAACAAAATCTCCGAACTCAATAATTTACTTGAAATGCCCTAAATAATTCGAGTTATGGGAAGGCGGAAAACCCATCTACAGCTTGAAGTATGACGGCCATTATTGAGCATAACGCTTGGCTTCAATAACATCCGGTAGCTGGTTTAGCTTAGCCAGTACTCTACCCAACACCTGTAAGTTATAGATCTCAATCGTCATATCGATAGTGGCAATTTGTTGTTTCACATCACTACGGCTACTGACGCCCAGCACATTGACTTTTTCATTCGCAAGGATAGTCGTAATATCGCGTAATAAACCGCTGCGATCATTAGAAATAACCCTAACCACCAGCGAATAACCGCTAGAGTAATTTTCGCCCCAAACCGCCTCAACGACACGTTCTGGTGCATGATTTTGCAACTCTGCCAGTTGTTCGCAGTCGGTGCGATGGATGGAGATTCCCCTACCTTTAGTGATAAATCCAAGGATATCATCGCCCGGAATAGGTTGGCAGCATCTTGCCACATGGTGCATTAGGTTACCGACGCCTTCCACCACAATACGCCCGCTATCCTGCGCACTGGCTCTTGGTGCAGCTGATTTATTTTCAAGAGTTTTAAGCGCTTCTCGATCGGCTTCTTCTGCAGTCGTTTTATTAAATTTACTCTGCAAGAAATTAATCAGCTGATTAATACGAATATCACCACCACCAATACCCGCTAAAACTTCCTCTAAAGAGTGGACGTTATAGCGCGCGATCAGTAACTTTTCAATTTCTCTTAAGCTAATATCGAGATGCGCGATTTCATTATCTAGGATCTGGCGTCCAGCAATAATATTCTTATCTTTATCTTGCTTGCGGAACCAGTTATGAACTTTAGCGCGCCCCCGGCTGGTGGTGATATAGCCTAAGTTTGGATTGAGCCAGTCACGACTTGGATTCGGGTGTTTTTGGGTGATGATCTCGATTTGATCACCCATTTGTAATTGATAACTAAAAGGTACAATACGACCACCAATTTTAGCCCCAATACAGCGGTGTCCAACATCACTGTGAATATGGTAGGCAAAATCGAGAGGTGTTGAACCTGTAGGTAAATCAATCACATCCCCTTTTGGCGTGAAAACATAAACCCGATCATCGAAAACTTGGCTACGAACTTCATCAAGCATTTCGCCTGAATCTGCCATCTCTTCTTGCCATGAAATTAATTTACGCAGCCATGCAATGCGATTCTCATAACTATTGCCCTTGCCAGCCGTGGTTGCGACTGCGGCACCTTCTTTATATTTCCAGTGCGCGGCAACGCCCAATTCAGCATCTTCATGCATCTGACGAGTCCGAATTTGGATCTCTATTGGTTTTCCACCCGGCCCTAATACCACGGTATGAATAGATTGATAGCCATTGGGTTTTGGATTGGCAACATAATCATCAAATTCATCGGGCATATGGCGATAATGGGTATGAATCAGACCCAGAGCCGCGTAACAATCTTGTAAACGTTCGACAATCACTCGCACGGCGCGAACATCAAAGAGCTCATCGAAAGCGAGGGCTTTTTTCTTCATTTTGCGCCAAATACTGTAGATATGTTTTGGTCGCCCGTAGACTTCAGCTTGAATACTCTCTTTCAACATATACTTACGTACAGTGCCGACAAAGTTATCAATATACTCTTCACGATCGATACGGCGCTCATGAAGAAGTTTAGCAATCTTTTTATATTCGTCTGGATGTAGATAGCGGAAACAAAAATCTTCGAGTTCCCATTTTAGCTGTCCAATTCCCAGTCGATTAGCTAGCGGTGCATAGATATTCGAACACTCTTTCGCCGCGAGAACACGTTCATCTTCTGACGCATCTTTCACTTCACGGAGATGAGCGATACGTTCGGCGAGTTTAATCACCACGCAGCGGAAATCCTCCACCATGGAGAGCAACATGCGGCGAATATTGTCTACTTGAACTGAGCTGGTTTCACCGGATTGTGTGGCTTTCAGTTGGCGTATCGCATCCATTTCTAATACGCCGGTGACTAATTCATTGATCGATTGACCAAAATGTTCAACAAGGGTTTCTGTATCAAGGCGCTTTTCTTCTACCAGTGGGAATAGCATCGCAGCCTGAAGGCTACCAATATCCATACTCAGAGTGGAAAGTATCTCTACCATCTCAATGCCGCGCCATAACAACAGCTCGCCATCATCCTGACCCCGCGTATTGTCGTAACAATATTGCCAAATTTGGATCAGTTTCTCTTCTGATTGTGGATTGTTCAACCCTAGGCTGCTAACCCAATGTTCAGCGGCAAACTCACCCGCTGGGGTTAAATGCGCACTTCTTACTGCAACCATAATAGCTCCCTACCTGTTAAATCTATGGGGTGCGGACAAACAGCGCCATTGATTCTAAATGACTAGTATGTGGAAACATATCCAGCATTCGTAAACTCAACAATGTATAACCAGCATCTAATAAGATTTTACTATCACGGGCCAATGTTGTCGGGTTACATGAAACATAGACCACTTTTTCAGGAAACAGTTTAGTGATATGAGGTAAAACTTCGGCGGCACCAGCTCTTGCTGGGTCGAGTAACACCTTATTAAAGCCTTGCTTCGCCCAAGGTTGTGATTGAATATCAGCCTCAAGATTTTCATGAAAAAATGTCGCATTATGGCATTGGTTATTTTCTGCATTCTGTTTTGCATTCAGCACCAAACTATCAACACCTTCAACGCCCACGACTTCGCCAGCATAACGAGCAAGCGGTAGCGTAAAATTACCCATACCACAAAACAGATCTAACACACGATCTTCAGGCTGAGGCGCTAACCACTCAATCGCCTGTGCTACCATTTGCTGATTAATTTGATGATTAACTTGAATAAAATTGAGTGGATTAAAGGCTAAAGAGGTATCTCCGATACTATAAGATGGTGAGGTAAACTCATCATCTAACTCTTCCAGCTGATCATTACCACTATTTAAAAGTATCCGTACCTGATGCTCAAATGCAAATTCATTCAGTTGTTGTTTATCTGATTTTGATAACATTTCGAGATGTCGTAAAACAATCACTAGCACATTATCGGCATTGATAAGTTCAACATGACCCAGTTTAGGCGCACTTTTTAAGTGGTTAAGGCATTGAGATAAGGGCTGCAACAACTTTTCAAGACTAGGCTGCAAAATCGGACACATTTTTATGTCCACTAGCGTATTCGACTGACTTTGCCTGAATCCCATCACCAGATGTTTTTGTTTTGCTTGATACTGCAAACCTAAGCGAGCTCGGCGTCGATAACCATAGGCATTACCCGCAATTACTGGCTTGGCCGAGATTGATATCGCGGTTTCTCGCATCACTAAACGTTCAAGAGTATCGGCTTTAGTTTCTCGCTGTAAACCAATATCCACATGCTGTTGCTGACAACCTCCGCACTGAGCAAAATGGCGACATTGAGGTTCGACGCGCTGCGGACTGTCAGATAAGCGCTCGATAACCTTAGCTTTAGCAAATTGGCGTTTTTCCTCAGTGAGTGCAATACGTGCTTCTTCACCGGGTAAAAGCCCTTGAACGAAAATAGTTTTACCATCAAAACGAGCAACACCTTGCCCTGCTGAATCGAGATTGTCGGCACAAACCCTAATTATACGGCCTGTGGTACCACGGCTTTTGGCAGGACGCCGATGTGGCGAATAAAATTGCACCATGTTAATCACTACGAGGGGTCAAATTTCACAATAATTCACTAGTATAGAGGAAAATGCATTTGCTGGCATTGTTAGTTTTAAACAAATTTGTTATCCGAATTACTCATTCAATATAATTGAGGAGCCTCACTAAACCCGATCTCCAATAATTTAACGGAATAACAGTTTTCAATAGTGCAGCCTATTGATACCTAATATTGGTAAGTCTGTTTTTTGATATATAAAGCCTTGCTATACACAAACGAACAACCCCACACTGAGCGAGGCTGTTCGCGATATTTTTGCTATTTCATCTTAATCAAATCGCTCACTAATTTGAGATATTGGCTAACATCTATGTGCATAGGATCATTAACTGAGGAAGATTCTTGTTCGGTCATTCCATTGATTGAACTGGCTAATCCTTCTGCTTTTGCTTTTGACATATCTGCATCATCTTCAACATCTTCAACATCTTCAACATCTGCAACATCTGCATCATCTTCAACATCTTCAACATCTTCAACATCTGCAACATCTGCAACATCTGCAACATCTGCAACATCTGTAATTAATACATCATTAACCAATTTAGCTTGCCACTGATCAACCATAGAAGATATTTTGCTTTTTTCAGAAATACAAAAGATTTTGCTTTTTTCAGTAGAAATAAACTCATCAATATTATTTATTTTATCTTCTAAATTAATCAAATTTAGAGTCTTCTTATAACATTCATATACTTTAGCTAATATTTTTTCATCTAAAGACAAATTTTCTTGTTTTTTTTCATCTAAAGTCAATCTATTGCTAATAATCTCACTCTTTTTATCATGTAAGATCTGTAACTCATTATATAATAGTTCTAATTTATTATTTGAACGATAAGAATAACCTCTTTGATTAAAAACATATCTATTTTTAATGTTAATTAAAATTCTTTTATCTATTTGTTTTAAATCGAAAAGTTTAACTTGATCATAAGAAGAAATAATCTCTTTGTTTTCAATAAAAGAAAAATCATCTTTATCCCTTATGCTTAACTTTATAAACTCATTAGTTTTATTATATGAAACACTTAATTCGTTGCTAATATTTTTAACTTTATAACTATAAAGTGCCTTTTGTCTGTTTTTATCTATAAACTTCTTCATATTAAAAGATAAATATTCATCTGGATTTAGTTTCTTTATTTTTTTTATTTGCTTATTTAGTTTTAACTTATTTTCTTCTAGTTTTTTTTCTAGTTCCTCTTCTGGTTTTTTATATTCATTCTCTTTTTTTGAATTAACTGAAATAATTTTTTTAATTACCACATCTATATCTTCAAACGTCTCCTTTATATTTTTTGTTAAAGGGTTTATTTCACCATCAAATAAATTTTTAGATACTAAATATATAATGTCAACTTTCGCTTTTTTTTCTTTTGCTTTCAATTTATCTATTATACTGGGGTTATCAACTATACTTTTACTCTGCTCTTTAACAATGTTACAACATTCATTATAGTTGTTTTTTGTAAAAAAAGGATCTAATGCTTTAAAATAAGATTCCAAGCTATCTTTTAGCTTTAATTCATCAGGTTTATTTTTTATATAATCATTAATAAAATCAGTCTTAAGAATAGTTATATCCGCGTATATACCATAAACCTTCATAGATAGCGTATTAATTTCATCAAGATCACTTGTATTTTTATTTTTCAAGTTACGATAAGCATTACTGGCTAATTCCATTTTAGGAACCATATCATAATATTCCTTAATTTTAAGCAATATTTTATTTATATTTAAATATATTTCTTGATGTTTACTGACATTTTCTAATACATCATTTGTTTTATAATCATTGTCCATAATAAAATAATCCATTAATAATTTATTGAAATTAAGATTGCTTATAGCTTCAGTGAATAACATATTGAAATTTACTTTACTGCATTTTCAGTTTTTAGATTTATTGCAAACATAAACAAATGCCATTATTTCCCCTTGAGTTAATTACATTTGATAACTCATTTCCTTCTAATGGTTATGTTAATTTCAAATAACACCATCTTTATAAGAGTGCCACTTTAAATATATTATTTAATCTAACCACACTTAATAATTTGAAAATGAAATCCAGCGCTAAAGAACAACTAGATATTACTGAAAACTTTAATTAAATGCTATTAATATTTAGTTGGAATAATGATAAATCCAACTATAATACTGATTATCATACAAATAAATCGAAGTGACAATTAACTTTAGAAACAATATATACTTTTATTTTATATCAATAAACTCATTAATATAAAATACTATAGTCTATTGAGGAATTAAAAAGTAATTTCTATTAGCTTAACGTATGATAAATAGAACGCTGTTAAAACATTTATTAAATATACTATTTCAAATGCACAGCTAGCTTTACTACTTAGAGTATATTGAATGCATTAATCGGCTCTGTCACTTATACATCGCCTGAAACAGTCATAAATTCTGCACAAACAACTTTTCAGTGCTACACTTATTCCATCTAATACAAAAGTCTAATTAATCAACAGCGAGCATGACAGAATGAAAGTAGGTATCATAGGTGCAATGGAGCAGGAAGTTGCCATCCTGCGCGATCAAATCGTTGACTGCCAAACACGCATTCGCGGTGGCTGTGAAATCTATACAGGCAAAATCAATGGTATTGAGGTTGCTCTGTTAAAATCTGGAATTGGTAAAGTAGCGGCGGCTATTGGCACAACACTACTGATCGAACATGAACAACCTGATTTTGTTATCAACACAGGCTCTGCGGGGGGTTTAGATCCACAACTTAATGTTGGGGATATTGTGGTTTCAACCGAAGTCCGCTATCACGATGTGGATGTTACCGCTTTTGGTTATGAGCCAGGTCAGATGGCACAGTGCCCACCCGCTTTTATTGCCGATGAAAAATTAATTAGTCTTGCTGAAAATTGCATTAACCAATTAGCACTCAATGCGGTTCGTGGCCTGATTTGCAGTGGTGACGCCTTTATTAACGGCGCTGAACCATTAGCCCGTATCCGAGCTACATTTCCTCAAGTATCCGCCGTTGAAATGGAAGCCGCTGCTATTGCTCATACTTGCTACCAATTTGGCGTACCTTTTGTTGTAGTTAGAGCTATCTCAGATGTGGCAGATAAAGAGTCGCATACCAGCTTTGATGAGTTTTTACCCGTTGCAGCAAAACAATCTTCACTGATGATCGGCGCAATACTGACGGAGCTAACTAAATAATCATCGAGTTTAAGCATACACAGCATAAATAATCCATTACTGGCGCCTTAAAATTGATAAGGAAACGCGGGTTATTTATGCTGTTTGATATTGCTCTATCTACTATTAATAAGCTAACAATTCTACAATGATTCGACACCCCTACGCACTATTGTGTAATTTGCTGTTATCTCTCAGCCTATTTTTAGCTCATCCAGCCCTAGCTGAGGTTAAACAACGCGTCATCAGCTTATCGCCTGCCAATACCGAGCTAGCCTATGCTGCTGGATTAGGCGATAACTTAATTGCGGTCAGTGCCTTTTCAGATTATCCCGCCGAAGCCGCAAAACTTGAACAAGTCGCTGATTGGCAAGGTATTAATCTAGAACGTATTATCGCCCTGAAACCTGATCTTATTTTAGCTTGGCGAGGTGGAAATCCACAGCGCCCGTTAGATCAAATCGCCACATTAGGTATTCCGGTGATCTATTTTGATCCCACTTCGATTGAAGATATTATTAAAGCGATTGATATTTTGGCTGAATACAGCTCTCAGCCCAATATAGCCGCACAATCAGTGGAGCGATTATCGCAACAATATGCAGCATTGAAAGGGAGCTACCAAGATAAGAATAAAAAACAAAAAGCCGTTTTTATTCAACTCAGTACCCAACCTCTGTTTACCGTAGGTGGTGATACTCTGCAAAATGAAGTGGTTAGTCTGTGTGGGGGAAGAAATATCTTTGCCGAGAGTAAAATTCCTTGGCCGCAAGTCAGTCGCGAACAAGTATTGATTAGGAAACCCGCGGTGATTATCGTTGGGGGAGAAGGGGATGAAAAGAAAACCATTGAACAATATTGGCAACCACAGCTATCTGTGCCTGTGATCCAGTTAAATGCCGATCTCTTTCATCGACCTGGGCCACGAATTTTGTTAGCCGCTGAACAATTATGTAAACAACTTAATGATCAATCTGACGCAAAAAACAGCCTTATAGCCGCACAATAACAATAAAAAGGGGAATTGAACTCCCCTTTTTATCGAAATTTATTTATCAAACGCTAAAAGAAGATCCGCAGCCGCAGGTCGATGTTGCGTTCGGATTAGTCACGATAAAACGTGAACCTTCCAATCCTTCGGTATAGTCAACACTTCCACCCACAAGATACTGTAAACTCATAGGGTCGACGACCAGCTCAACACCTTGTTTCTCAATCGTCATATCGCCATCATTGACTTGATCATCAAAGGTAAAACCATATTGGAAGCCACTGCAACCTCCGCCAGTGATATAGACTCGCAGGCGCAGATTCGGATTTTCTTCATCAGCAACTAAGTTTTTAACTTTACTGGCTGCTGCATCAGTAAATTTCAACGGCAATGTTGCATCGTCACTCATTTCATTACTCCAAACCGGTAACCGGTAATCTCATTCAGTTGCTATCAAGGCATAACTTGATCGATCTAACAATTATCTAATAGCTTAGCTATTCCTACAAGTATTGTTAGTCATTAAGGCACATTTTAAAAACAGATGTGTGGATTATTTGGATTAACCTGCTCGGTGCTTTAGAATGGCGCTATTCTAAAGCACCGAATTTGTGATTTTTTCAGGAGCCCTGCATGAGCCATTCTCAAACACTTTACGACAAAGCACAACAACTTATCCCTGGTGGCGTTAACTCTCCGGTCCGAGCCTTCAATGGTGTTGGCGGCACCCCGCTATTTATCGAGCGCGCAGATGGTGCTTATATCTTTGATGTTGATGGAAAAGCCTATATCGACTATGTGGGATCATGGGGTCCTATGGTGCTGGGTCACAACCACCCTTCGGTGCGTAATGCGGTGATCAAAGCAGTCAATAAAGGATTAAGTTTCGGCGCCCCCACAGCGGCTGAAGTGCAAATGGCTGAATTAGTTTGTGAATTAATTCCCTCCATCGATATGATCCGCATGGTGAACTCGGGAACTGAAGCTACCATGAGCGCGATCCGCTTAGCCCGTGGTTTTACCCTGCGCGATAAAATTATTAAATTTGAAGGTTGTTACCATGGTCACGCCGATTGTCTGTTAGTTAAAGCTGGCTCAGGCGCACTCACTATGGGTGAACCTAACTCCCCAGGCGTACCTGAAGATTTTGTCAAACACACTTTAACCTGCACCTATAATGATCTGGCTTCTGTTCGTCAGGCATTTGAAAATTATCCGCAGGAAATTGCCTGTATTATTGTAGAACCAGTCGCGGGCAATATGAACTGTGTGTTGCCAACTGCTGAATTTTTACCGGGCCTGCGCGCACTCTGCGACGAATTTGGTGCTCTGTTAATTATCGATGAAGTGATGACTGGATTCCGCGTTGCACTAGGTGGCGCTCAAGATCTCTATAATGTTGTACCTGATCTCACTTGCCTCGGTAAAATTATCGGCGGTGGTATGCCAGTCGGTGCTTTCGGTGGTCGTCATGAGGTGATGGAAAAACTAGCTCCTATTGGCCCAGTCTATCAAGCGGGAACCTTGTCAGGTAACCCAGTGGCGATGGCGGCGGGTCTAGCTTGCCTCAACGAAGTGGCTCAACCCGGGGTTCACTCACGCTTAACAGAGTTAACTGAAAAGTTGGCTTCAGGACTTAAAAAAGCAGCCAAAGCAGAAGGTATTCCGCTGGTCGTCAACCATGTAGGCGGCATGTTTGGTATCTTCTTTACTGATTCAGCGAGTGTGACCTGCTTCCAAGATGTGATGAAATGCGATACCGAGCGATTTAAAAAGTTCTTCCATCTGATGCTGCAACAAGATGTTTATCTAGCACCTTCTGCCTTTGAAGCTGGATTTATGTCCATTGCTCATAGTGATGAAGATATTGAGAAAACCATTACTGCTGCGCGCGTCGCTTTTGCTGAATTAGCGAAATAAGCCTTTTTAATCGCTCAATAAGTGAATCTGGCGATGAACCCCCGTGTTAGATGAGGGTCATCGCCAATATGGTTAAGATTCTGACGCCGCCCGCGCTAAGTTAATCACCGTACGTGCATTAGCAGCGCTTGTCGCGAGCACATCAATAACGCCAGTACGCAAAGCACCGAGAATAGCGGTTGTTTTGGTATTTTCAGAAGCGATAGCAATAACACAGGGAATTTGGCGTAACTGCTCTAAACTCAAACCAATAACCCGATCATTCATCACCGTATCTACCGTTTGTCCTTGAATATCAAAGAAACTGTAACCAGCAATATCTCCTACCGCCCCTTGCTCTTGACGCGCGGAAATGATCTCTTGTGGTGTAAACCATCCGAGTTGCACCATAAAACTATTTTCATTCATATCGCCTAAACCAATCAAGGCAACATCGGCTCGGCTGGCCTGTTCTAAGGTAGCTTTGATCAAGCGATTTTGCATAAATGCCTGACGCAGCTCGGGGGTTTCAATATAAGCAGGCGCATACAGGGTTTCATTATAGCCATTAAATTTGCGCGCTAGATTCCGGCTAATTTGATCAGAGTCAATCAGTTGACCATCACGTTTAGTGCCGCCAATTCCGCAGATAAATCGGCAAGAGCGTTCTGGGAAAACACCTACATGATTAGCAACAGCCGCGACATTACGCCCTTGCCCAACGGTTACGGTCATATCATTTTTTAAAATACCCGCTAAGTAGTTACTCACTAAGGCGGCGACTTGCTGACGCTGTTCATCTTCATCATGATGATCAAGGGCAATCAATACTCGTTTGATACCAAAACTTTGAATAAACTGTTGTTCCATTTGCGAACTAAATACTGGGTGGTACTTAACATTTATCTCAACGATCCCTTCTGAGCGTGCTTTTTTTAGCAAACGCCCAACTTTGACACGGGAGATGCCAAACCTTTTAGCAATTTCTTCTTGCGTCTGCTCTTGCTCATAATAGGCAATGGCAATTTCAGTTAAGCTCTCATAATCCGAGTTATTTCCACTCATTATTTAATTTACCTTTTCAAAACTAAGCGGGATATTTAGGCGATTTTATCAATATTCTCAGCGATAAGTTGAATTAATGCGCTATATCCTTCCGCACTCCAAGCTGCACGACCAATAAACAGCCCATCAATATCCTGCTGACACAGGAGCTCCACTGCATTGCTTGGATTCACACTACCACCATATAGCAGGGTTATTTTAAGTCCAATCTCTTTGCCAAAACGCTCACATAGCGCTTCTCGTAACACAAGGTGAATAGCTTGTGCTTCTTGAGCTGTAGCTGGCACTCCATGTTCACCAATCGCCCAAATTGGCTCATAGGCAACAATCATTTGTAACGCCTGCTGTTCATCAAGATCATAGAGTGCAATTTTCATCTGTCTAATCACGCTTTCACTCGATACTCCCCACTGTTTTTCATCGGCGCTATCACCAATACAAATCAGAGGTCTTAATCCATGGGCCAGTGCGGTATGGACTTTCTTATTTATTGTTGCATCTGTTTCATTAAAGGCGTTACGACGTTCAGAGTGGCCGAGTTCAACCAGTGTAGCACCCGTTTCTGCGATCATACTGGCAGAGATCTCTCCAGTCCATGCGCCTTGTTCAGCAAAATGCATATTTTGTGCGCCAACAAGCACATCTAATTGATGCTGCTTTAAATATTCGCTTACTGGATGGATTGCGGTAAAAGGCGGAATAAGAAAAGCTTGTATTGATGGGTGTAAAACTTCTGGTAGACGCTCGCTAAGCTCTCGGCAATAGTTCATTGCTTCAGATAATGGTTTATTCATTTTCCAGCTGGTGCCAATCATAATTTTTTTCATCATTCTCTTCTCTTATTCAAATCCAGTTTTGCACGCTAATTGCGCAATGCTCGCAATGTGATGAGTAACCACAGACTGAACTCTTTATCCATCGATGTACATATGATAGATCACATTTCTGACTATTAATAATTTTAAAAGCCAATATGCGTGACTTTCATCACATCAATGAATAAAAACATAGGATAGATTTATGCTCATATGAACAACGAAGATCATATGAACAAAAATAAAATTACACAGAGAGGCTCTTATGTCAGTAGAAAAAAAACCCATTGTTGCTATTACTATCGGGGATCCTGCGGGAATTGGCCCTGAAATCACTGTTGCGACTATGATGGCAAAAGAAGTTTATGATGAGTGCAATCCGTTCTTGATTGGCTCTATTCCTATTATTCAGCGCGCAATGAAAATTCAAGGCTGTGATTATGCTATTAATAAGATCAATCTACCTGAAGAAGCCAAATTCCAATGGGGAACTCTGGATATTTTAGAGACTGGCGATTATGACTATAACAGCATTGAATGGGGTAAAGTCCAACAACTGGCTGGCCAAATGTCTCTCGATTACGTAATGAAGTCGATTGAATTAGGAATGGATGGATTGATCGATGTGGTTTCAACTGCTCCTATCCATAAAGAAGCCATTAAACTTGCTGGCTGCAAACTCCCGGGTCATACCGAACTTTATCAGGTTGAAACTGGCTCTGATTATGGCTTAACCATGTTCCATGTGCAAAAGTTGCGGGTTTTCTTTGTAAGCCGCCATATGCCACTGAAAGATGCTTGTGATTATGCCAATAAAGAGCGCGTTCTTGCTTGTGTACAGCAAATACATAAAGAATTTACCGATCTCAATATTCCTAATCCTAAAATTGCCGTTGCCGCACTGAATCCGCATGCTTCTGATAATGGTCTCTTCGGTCATGAAGAAGCTGACAACCTGATCCCTGCCGTTAAAGCCGCACAAGCTGAGGGAATTAACGCCGTTGGGCCAGTTCCGGCTGACTCTGTATTCCATCTTGGCAAATTAGGCAACTACGACGCAATTTTGTCACTGTATCACGACCAAGGCCATATCGCCTGCAAAACTCTTGATTTTGAACGTTCAATTACTATCACTTTCGGATTGCCTTTTATGCGTAGCTCCGTTGATCACGGTACCGCGTTTGATATCGCAGGCACTGGTAAAGCCGGTACTGTCAGTATGCTAGAAAGCACAGTTGTTGCCGCTCGCTACTGGAAAATGAAACAACACTGAGTCTGCGATCTTTAACAAGATCAGGAGCTGAATAATGGAAAAATATCTCTTAATTAGCAAAGGCAGTAAAGGTTGGGGCGGTCCGCTAAAAGTTAAAATTGAAGCGGGTAAAAAAATCGCCTATATCACGGGTGGCATTTGCCCACCCGTTGTTGAACGCTTATCTGAGCTTACCGGCTGGATCCCCGTTGATGTCTTTAAAAATGGGGAACCCGCTGAAAGTGATATCGGCATTATGGTTATTGATTGCGGCGGTACTTTGCGTTGCGGTCTTTATCCTAAGCGAGGTATCCCCACAATTAACCTGCATCCCACAGGAAAAAGTGGTCCTCTTGCTGAATATATTCATGAAAATATTTATGTTTCTGGTGTTATTCCTGCCGGTATTGATTTGCTTTATCCCGAAGGTGAAAACCAAAAGGTCGGTATTATTGCCGATGATTTAACTGGCGCCACCACACTCGGTGTACTCTTGGCGAGAAGCGGACTAAAAACCGCTGCATTTTTTGACAGTGACTCTTTTGCTCGCAATCAAGAAGATTACCCAGCTATGGTGATCAGTAGTGATAGTCGTGCACTGCCAAAAGCGGAAGCACAACAACAAGTTACAATGGCAATCCAGCTATTAAAAGAGCGCGGTGCTCACTATTTTACCAAGCGTATTGATACCACATTGCGTGGCGGTATCGGCTATGAAATTGATGCTATGTTAGAGCAGCTACCGCAAGAGACCATAGCTGTCGTTGTACCCGCGATGCCTCAATCTCGTCGTATTTTAGTCGGTGGCTATTCGGTGATTGATTCCGTCGCCCTCTCCTGTACCGATGTCGCTAAAGATGTACGTACTCCCGTTTTAGAGTCTTGGATACCGGATTTATTAGCCTCACAAACTCATCATCAGGTGGGTTATGTTCCCTTATCCAAAGTGATGAAGGGGGTTGAACAGATCACCTTCTCTATGCAGGAGCAGCAAAAGCTCAATCATCGAGTGATTGTTGTCGATGCTATCAGTTTGGATGATATCGCGGCCATCGCAGAAGCTTTGATTGGTTTAAATTGGAATGTACTTGCCGTTGACCCAGGTCCTTTCACCGAACATTTGGCAGCCCAACGCGGCTTGATGCGTGGCAATCGTCGAGGCGAACAAGCTGCTTTCCCTAAAGAAAAACAGCAAGGTTCTATTGTGATCGTAGCTGGTAGTGCAACACCTGTGACGAAAAAACAACTCAATCACCTTATAGAACATGATAAACGCGTGTGCCATATCCCTGTTGATGCCGAGTTGCTTCTCGATAGAGAAAATGCGGCAGAAGTAGAGATAGCGCGTGTTGTTCGATTAGCTCAACAATGTGTTGCTACTCATAAAAATGCCCTGTTTGTTTTTGAATCTGCTCTGACTGGCCGACTCCTCAATCTTGAAGAAGAAGAGCAACGTTTCGGTTTATCTCATGGAGAAGCGGCTAACAATATCAATATTGGGTTAGGCAATATCGTTAAAGAAGTGCTGCGCTGCCAATCAGGAGAGATTAAAGGTCTCTATATGACCGGCGGAGATACCATGGTGAACGTGATGAAAGAGCTGGGCGCCACTGGTATTGAGATGATTGACTATGTGATCCCACAGACAGATATGGTGCGGATCATCGGTGGTGAATATTCTGGATTGGTATGTGTTGGCAAAGGTGGCCTCACCGGAACTGAAGATATTATCAGCACCATTATAGAACACATCTATAGAGAATCATTGCAGTAACCAAGCACGACTCCGAGGATGACGGCAGCGCTATTTTTGCCGTTGTTCATTGATCTCTTACATCTTGTACCTGGTGATATCATGAACATAAATATTCTAGATAAAATGAATAAAGTTCCTGGTGGGCTGATAATTATACCTCTCATTGCTGCCATCTTGATTAATACCTTTGCACCTGAAGCTCTGAGTATTGGTGGGCCTACCACCGCACTATTTAAAGCAGGTTCTAGCGCTATGATGGGAATATTTCTTCTTATCTGTGGCACTTCAATTAATATCAAACAAGCGGGCCTTCCTCTGTATAAAGGGGCGGTTTTATTAACGCTGAAATGTATCGCTGGCGGATTTGCAGTCTGGATGATGGGCGCTTGGTTCGGTCCTGCGGGCTTCTTAGGGATCTCAACACTGGCGTTTATTGCCTGTATTACCAGTTCAAATAGCTCATTATATATTGCGCTTTGTGCTAACTACGGCGATGCCAGTGATGCGGGGGCTATCTCGGTATTCTGTATTAAAGATGGTCCTTTTGTCACTATGATGGTCTTAGGCGTGAGTGGTCTGGCGAATATTCCTTTTGCGGCCCTACTTTCCATGTTGATCCCACTGATTATTGGTATGTTATGGGGTAATTTGGATGAACGCTTTAAACAACTCTGCGCCTCTGCTCAGCCCTTAATCATCATAATTATGTCATTTGCCATCGGTGCTAACTCTAGTATCAATACGGTTTTCACCGCAGGTCTTTCCGGTATGTTACTTGGTGTTATCTCAGCACTGACAGGCATCTTATTCTATTTCCTATATAACCTATTTTTGAAAAAGAAAACGGCTCTTGGTGCAGCTTTAGGTACTACGGCGGCCAGTTCTGCATTGACTCCAGCTATGGTTGCGCAGGCTGATCCCTCTTTAGCTATGTATGTTGATGCTGCCACAGCTCAGTTAGCAACGGCCAGTATTATTACCATGATCACAGCGCCTATTTTAATCGCTTGGTTTGATAAGCGGATTAAGCTTAGAACTCCAGCGGTCAGTAGCGGTGCATCAGAGGTATTAGTTGCTCAAGAACAGAAAGAGAATCACTAAATGAGCACTTTAATATATCGATTTCAGGTAGTGCAGATTGGTGACTATGTTGCTGAATATCTGACAGAAAATAAAATTATTCTCTTTGCAAGCCCAGTACCACAGGATATCGCTGATTACTGCGTCGTTCATCAAGCCAGCAAATTGACTGTGCGATTAGAGCCGGGTCAGAAATTATGTATTAACCAGAGTGAATATCTAATTAGCGCAATAGGTGAAGTCGCAAGCGAAAATTTACGCCAACTGGGTCATATCACTTTGAATTTTGATGGGGCAACTAAAGCAGAATTACCGGGCATGGTTCATCTGCTAGGTACCCCACCAAAAGTTATTAACTTACGTGATGAATTCGCTATTTATCAAATAACAGATCACCTTGATGGTGAGTCGTAACAAATAATTGGCCTTATTTGAATACGATTTTCCAATCAATTTTTTTGCTAATTTAAGGAATAACTGATGAAAACAATCGCTATTGGTGCTGATGATGCAGCCTATGCTTTCCGAGACACAATTACTCAATACTTAGCAGAGCAAGGTATTAACGTCGTCGATTATAGCAGTGACCAACAAGAAAATACCAATTATTACCCTGACGTTGCTCACACCCTTGCGATGGCAATTAAGGAAGGTAAACATCAACGCGGGATTTTAATTTGTGGAACTGGGATCGGCATGAGTATTGTCGCTAATAAAGTTCCCGGTATTCGTGCCGCCCAATGTCATGACACTTTTTCGGCCGTACGCGCGATCAAAAGTAACAACGCCCAAGTTATCACCCTTGGGGCTCGAGTGATTGGCTCTGAACTGGGGAAAGTCATTATTCAAGCTTGGTTAGATTCTGAATATGAAGGGGGCTCTGCGCCTAAAATCGAACGTATTGATTACTATCAGAATCAGCATACAAACGACTAATCTTATTTAAGGAAAGCCAAATGAATCAACTCGATGCCTTGAAAAATCTTACCCTTGTTGTCGCAGATACTGGCGATATTGAATCGATTAAAAAATTCGCCCCTGTTGATGCAACAACTAACCCATCTTTAGTATTAAAAGCGGCGCAATTACCGCAATATCAAAACCTAATAAAAGAAGCGATAAATAAAGCTCGCCAACTAGGTGGTACAGAACAAATTTTACTCGCCAACGCCTGTGATCAAATTGCCGTCGATATCGGTACTGAAGTGTTAAAACATGTTCCCGGTAGAATATCTACCGAAGTTGATGCCCGTTTTGCGTGGAATACTGACGCTTGCCTCTCTAAAGCGCGCAATCTGATCCAACTCTATAAACAGAATCAAATAGATTCAGATCGGATCTTAATCAAGCTAGCTGCCACATGGGAAGGTATCCGCGCTGCTGAAATCTTAGAGCAAGAAGGTATTAATTGTAACCTTACCCTGCTCTTCTCTTTTGCGCAGGCGCGTGCTTGTGCTGAAGCTGGCGTATTTTTGATCTCACCTTTTGTTGGCCGAATTTATGATTGGTATCAACAGAATGCCCCTATTACCCAGTATGTAGCAGAAGAAGATCCGGGCGTTAAATCAGTAAAAGAGATTTATAATTACTACAAATCTCATGACTATAAAACAGTGGTGATGGGAGCTAGTTTCCGTCGAACAGAGCAAATACTTGCACTAGCTGGTTGTGATCGCCTCACAATTTCACCTGCGCTATTGGATCAACTGGCGATAAATGATGCGCCCATCAGCCGTCAACTACAGCCAAACAGCGTTACTCAATCCGCTCCAGCCCCCATCACTCAGGCTGAATTTCTCTGGCAACACCATCAAGATCCTATGGCCGTTGATAAATTAGCCGAGGGGATCAGATTGTTTGCAGCGGATCAAATAAAATTGGAAAATCAGGTCGCTAGCCTACTTTAACTCTCTCGGGGAATATCATAATGCCTACCGAATATGATTGCCGCCGATTGCGGGCAAATGCACTACGAATGCTCAGTGTTGATGCAGTACAAAAAGCTAACTCAGGACACCCCGGTGCCCCCATGGGAATGGCGGATATTGCTGAAGTGCTCTGGCATGATTTTTTAAATCATAACCCTCATCAGCCTAATTGGAGTAACCGCGACCGCTTTATTTTATCTAATGGCCACGGCTCTATGCTGATCTATAGCTTACTCCATCTGACAGGCTATGATCTGCCGCTTGATGAACTGAAAAATTTTCGCCAATTACACTCAAAAACGCCGGGTCACCCTGAAAAAGGTTATACCCCCGGCGTTGAAACTACCACAGGTCCCTTAGGGCAAGGCATTGCTAATGCAGTCGGTATGGCCATTGCCGAGAAAACATTAGCGGCACAATTTAATCGCCCCAATCATCAGATTGTCGATCATTTTACTTATGTGTTTATGGGTGATGGCTGCATGATGGAGGGGATCTCCCATGAGGTTTGCTCTTTAGCGGGCACTTTACAGCTGGGTAAATTAATTGCTTTCTATGATGACAATGGTATCTCTATTGATGGTCAAATTGATGGCTGGTTTACCGATGATACCGCTAAACGTTTTGCCGCTTATGGCTGGCATGTTATCGCTAATATTGACGGGCATAATGCGCAAGAAATTAAACAAGCAATCGAACAAGCTAGAGCCATCAGTGATAAACCATCGCTCCTGATGTGCAAAACCACTATTGGCTATGGTTCGCCGAATAAAGCCGGAAGTGCCGATTCCCACGGCGCGCCATTAGGAGAGGCTGAAATTAAAGCCACGCGTCTAGCATTAGAGTGGCCCTATGCCGCGTTTGAAATTCCCGCTGAGATTTACACCCAATGGGATAGACGTTCGCAAGGTGAGAAAAAAATGGCGCGTTGGGATAGCCAATTTGCAGCCTATGCAGATGCCTATCCACAGGAAGCGGCGGAGTTTGTTCGTCGAATCAATAATCAGCTCCCTGATTGTTTCAACGCCCAAGCTGAGGCACTTATCGCCTCGCTACAGTCAAATCCAGCCAATATAGCCACACGTAAAGCGTCGCAAAATAGCATTGAACATTTTGGCCCTCTATTAACTGAGTTTTTAGGCGGTTCAGCCGATCTAGCGCCATCGAATTTAACTCTGTGGTCCGGTTCAAAAGCCTTAAATCAAGATGCTGCGGGTAACTATATTCACTATGGTGTGCGTGAGTTTGGTATGACGGCCATCGCAAATGGTATCGCACTGCATGGAGGTTTTATCCCCTATACCTCGACCTTTCTGATGTTTTATGAGTACGCCTGTAATGCTGTGCGTATGGCGGCTTTAATGAAGCTACGCCAAATTCTGGTGTATACGCATGATTCTATTGGCTTAGGTGAAGATGGCCCAACTCACCAACCCGTCGAACAACTTGCTTCTCTGCGCGTTACGCCAAATCTAAGTTTGTGGCGTCCTTGTGATCAGGTTGAAACCGCAGTGGCCTGGTGTAGCGCTATCGCCCGTGATAATGGCCCTACTGCTCTTATTTTATCGCGGCAAAACTTAGTACAACAAGATCGCACTGAGCAGCAACTCGCCAATGTTGCACGTGGTGGCTATATCTTAAAACAGGATGCTGGTGCCATACAGCTGATCTTGATAGCCACGGGCTCTGAAGTGGAGTTAGCTATTAAAGCAAGTGATCGACTGGCAGCGGAAGGCATCAATGCACGCGTTGTTTCTATGCCATCGACAGATGTATTTGATCAACAAGATAGCCATTATCGAGAATCAGTATTACCTAAAGCGATCAGTGCACGAATTGCGATTGAGGCCAGTATCACAGATTATTGGTACAAGTATGTTGGACTACAAGGCGCAGTGGTTGGTATGAATAGTTTTGGTGAATCCGCGCCAGCGGAGCAACTTTTTACACTCTTTGGTATCACAGTAGAAAAAATTGTTGAGCAAGCAAAAAATATTTTACAAGATAGCCATTAATCACTTTTAATGACTTATATTATTCAATTTTTATCATAGGGCTCCATACTTAATCACTATGGGCCCTCTATTGAGAATAATTATAACGCCTTGTCCAATGAGGTAAAAAAAACTATCATCTATCGCTTACTTCCTAATCCGTTTTATCCATGTGACTTTTCGGGTAGAAAATATAATGCAAGATAGATTGACGATCATTGATATAGCCCGCCTCTGCAATGTCGGTAAATCCACCGTTTCTCGGGTTTTAAATAACGAGAGTGGCGTGAGTCAAAAGACGCGTGAAAAAATCGAAGCCGTGATCCGCGAACAGCAATTTGTTCCCTCTAAATCAGCTCGAGCAATGCGTATTCAAAGTGATAAGCTGGTAGCTATTATTATCTCTCGTCTTGCATCCCCCTCAGAAAACGCAGCTGTCAGCAGTATGTTGCCGCTACTCTATCAACAGGGTTATGACTCCATTATTATGGAGAGCCAATTTGATCCTCTATCTGTAGAAGAGCATCTTCACCAACTCAAGCTGCGTCATGCTGATGGGGTTATTTTATTCGGTTTTTCGGGCATGCCAGAAAAAGCCCTGCTGCCGTGGCAACATAATTTAGTGCTATTTTCACGTAAACTGGATAATTTCTCTTCGGTGAGTTATGACGATAAAGGTGCGATTCGTCTACTGATGGAGGCCTTCTATCAACAAGGACATCGCCATATTAGTTTTCTCGGTGTCCATAATCAGGACTCCACCACCGGACTTTTACGTCATCAAGCCTATCTCGATTGCTGCGCCGAATTAGCTATTTCGCCCCACTCAATTCAAGGCGAACTTAGTTATCAAAGTGGATATAAAAATGTCGCATCGGTGATCAAAGTGGATACCACAGCGCTACTCTGTGCAACAGATACATTGGCACTAGGTGCAAACAAGTATTTGCAACAGCAGGAGATCGACATTCAAGTGGGAAGTATTGGTAATACGCCGCTACTTAAGTTTCTCTTTCCCAATACTCTATCCGTTGATTTTGGTTATGCCGAAGCAGGTAAACAGGCAGCAACTCAATTGATTAATCAAATCAGCCAACAGCAGCCAATACAACAAATAATCATCCCTAGCAAATTATCTTAAGTTAAATATCACTATGTCAAATTGTGAGCTATAACTCATTACGGGAACGTTCCCATTTCCAAAAAAGAGATTAACGACTAGGATATATTGAGATGTAGAACCTATACATGCTGTGTGACGATGCGAGCCTTTCAGAATCCCATACTGAGAAAATCTATTTTCTGAACTCGCTCCCTATCATACCGCTTCTTGTTCTGTTCACGACTTAAGATGAAAATTATGGCTAAAAACAAAATAAAACAAGAGGATATCGATAAGCTCATCGAGCTAATTGGTGGCCGCGACAATATTGCAACGGTAAGTCACTGTATTACTCGCTTAAGATTTGTATTGAATGATACAAGCAAAGCACAGCCAAAAGAGATTGAAAAACTCGCTATGGTCAAAGGCTGTTTTACTAATGCGGGACAATTTCAGGTAGTGATCGGCACTAATGTCGATGAATGCTACCAAGCATTAATCAAAACAACGGGCCAAACTAGCGTTAATAACGACATCGTCAAACAAGCTGCGCGACAAAATATGAAATGGCATGAACGCGCGATTTCCCATTTTGCAGAGATCTTTTTCCCGCTATTACCCGCCTTGATAAGTGGGGGCCTCATTCTCGGCTTCCGTAATATTATTGGTGATATTCCCTTTGGTGACGGTAAAACCTTAGCCCAAAGCAGCCCAATCTGGCAGACCATCTATGATTTTCTCTGGCTACTCGGCGAAGCTATCTTCTTCTACTTACCCGTTGGTATCTGTTGGTCTGCGGTGAAGAAAATGGGAGGATCGCCAATTTTGGGGATTGTACTGGGAGTCACCCTAGTATCACCGCAATTAATGAACTCTTATATGATTGGCCAACAACTTCCCGAAGTGTGGAATTTTGGCTGGTTCACCATCGAAAAAATTGGCTATCAAGCGCAAGTCATTCCATCGCTACTTGCCGGATTAGCCTTAGGCTGGATTGAAACACGCCTAAAACGCTGGACACCCGATTATCTTTATTTAGTGATAGTGCCTGTAACATCGCTAATACTCGCTGTTCTGCTAGCCCACACTCTGATAGGTCCATTTGGTCGCTTAATTGGTGATGGTGTTGCCTTTGTGATGAAAGCCTTAATGACAGGCAGTTTCGCCCCTATCGGCACCGCACTATTTGGTTTTTTATATGCTCCGTTGGTGATTACTGGCGTCCATCAAACGACCTTAGCGATTGATATGCAGCTAATCCAAAGTATGGGTGGAACCCCACTTTGGCCGGTTATTGCTCTTTCGAATATCGCGCAAGGCTCGGCGGTGGTCGGCATTATCATTATTAGTAAAAAATATAATGAGCGTGAAATTTCAGTACCGGCGGCAATCTCTGCCTATTTGGGCGTCACTGAACCCGCACTTTACGGTATCAATTTGAAATATCGATTCCCACTACTGTGCGGCATGATCGGTTCGGCACTTGCTGGCTTGATTTGTGGATTAAATGGCGTGATGGCCAATGGTATCGGTGTCGGTGGTATACCCGGTATTTTATCTATTCAACCTGTCTACTGGGGCATCTACGCATTAGCTATGTTAGTGGCGATTGTCGTGCCTATTTTCTTGACGATTTTTATCTATCGCCGCAGAGCCAGCAATAACAGCTTAAATATTGCCTAACCGCACCCAAAAATCGATTAGCGCTAATTTTTGGGCTAATCGATATCTAGATTAACGATAAGTGAGATCATTCGCGATGAAAAAACAGATCCCTTCTTGGTGGCTACAGGGCACTATTTATCAAATTTATCCCAAAAGTTTTCAGGATACCAATGGCACAGGCACAGGCGATCTCAATGGGATCACCCAGCGACTAGACTATCTACAGCAGCTAGGTGTTGATGCCATCTGGATCACCCCATTTTATCCGTCACCCCAAATAGATAATGGCTATGATGTCGCTGATTACTGCGCAATAGACCCTAGCTATGGCACCCTCGAAGATTTTGATAATTTGCTAGCTCAAGCTCATAGCCGAAACATTCGTATTATTCTCGATATGGTATTTAATCATACCTCGACTCAACATTCTTGGTTCCAACAAGCACAAGATCCCAATAGCCCCTTTAGACAATTCTATATCTGGCGAGATGGCACTGCTGATACGCCACCCAATAATTGGCAATCAAAATTTGGCGGTAACGCTTGGCAATGGCATGCTGAAAGCCAGCAATACTATCTGCACTTATTTGCTGTCGAGCAGGCTGATCTCAATTGGGAACATAAACCCGTCCGCGATGAGTTGAAAAAAGTGTGCGAATTTTGGGCCGATAGGGGCGTAGATGGATTGCGTTTAGATGTGATAAATCTCGTCTCTAAGCAGCAAGATTTCCCCTATGCCAACGAAGGTGATGGTCGCCAGTTCTATACTGATGGCCCGCGTATTCACTCTTTTTTGCAGGAGATGAGTCAGGATGTTTTTCAACCTAAAGGCTTGATGACCGTTGGTGAGATGTCATCCACTACCCTTGCTCATTGCCAGCAATACAGTAACCTAAGTGGCAAAGAGCTCTCCATGACCTTTAATTTTCACCATCTGAAAGTGGATTATCCCAATGGCGAAAAATGGACTCGAGCTAAACCCGATTTTATCGCCCTAAAACAGATTTTTTCGCAATGGCAGCAAGGTATGCATGGCAAAGCATGGAATGCACTTTTTTGGTGTAATCATGACCAACCAAGGATCGTATCTCGTTTCGGTGATGAAGGTGAATTACGGGTAAAATCGGCTAAAATGCTGGCAATGCTACTACATGGAATGCAAGGAACGCCCTATATCTATCAAGGAGAAGAGTTGGGCATGACCAATCCTAACTTTACTCAGATTGATGCCTATCGCGATGTAGAAAGCCTCAATATCTATCAAAAATTACGCCAAGAAGGTCAATCAGAACAGGCTATTTTAGCGATATTGGCGCAAAAATCCCGTGATAATGGCCGTACGCCGATGCAATGGGATAGCAGCGCAAATGCCGGATTTACCACTGGCTCTCCATGGATAGCGCTATCGAATAATAGTAAGCAGATCAATGCCGAATTGGCTTTGCAAGATCCCACTTCAGTATTTCACACTTATCGCCAGCTTATTGCGCTACGTAAAACTGAGCCGCTATTAGCTGATGGCAACTATCGTGATCTTCTGCCCGAACATCCTTATCTTTGGTGCTATCTGCGTCAATTTGCAGGTCAAAAACTACTGGTAATGGCAAATTTAAGTGCTGAGGCGCAAACTTGGTCACCAACCACTGAGCTGGTGAATAATCCTTGGCAATTACTGATGAGCAATGATCCAGACGCAACCGAAATTTCGCCACAAATCACGCTTAAACCCTATGAAGCTAGCTATTGGCTAATCAAGTAGAGGCCGTAAAAACATTGAGTCCGATGGAATATCGGACTCAATATAATCGTTTAATTATCAATCAATAAGTTATTAGTCTGGAATAATATGCTGTGATTTCAGTCGATCAAACAGCTGAGTAAATGAATCCAATGTACTTTGATATCCAGTAAAACCTGCTTTACGACTTTTACTCATATCACTGAAAACTTCCATTGGGCGGCCTAGATCAGCGTCAGTGTGCCACCAAGAAGCCAACTTGTTAATATTCGACTCTCGTAGATTATATTTACTGGCAATCTCCTGCCAAGCCGCTTCGGCCTGCTGCATACGCCCTTCTAACGGCATAATTTTCGCTGGATATTCCGGCGATTCAATACCAAAATAATCGGCTAAATGCGGCCACAGCCATTTCCAACGGAATACATCACCATTTGTGATATTAAAATCTTCGTTGGCCGCCGCTGGAGATAAAATAGCCCAATATAATTGTTCTGCTAATAATCGAGCATCAGTCACATCGGAAATCCCATTCCATTGCTCCAGAGAACCGGGAAAAATAAATGGCCAGCCTTTTTCCTTACAGAGTGATGCGTAAACAGCTAATGTCTGCCCCATATTCATCGCATTACCCAAGGCATCACCAATGATGGTATGTGGTCGATGGATACTCCATTGATAACCATACTTTTTAGCGCCAGCAAAAATTTCATCCTCTTGCGCATAATAAAAGTTATCTACTGGCTGACGACCTTGCTCCTCTCTAAATGGCGTACTTGGCACAACCCCTTTCCCATAAGCTTCAAATGGCCCAAGATAATGTTTCAGCCCAGTAACCAAAGCGACATGAGAACCCTGTAAACGAGAACCGAGCGACTCTATGACATTCTGTACCATCATACGATTCACTCGAATATTCTCTTTTTCATTTTCTTGGCGCGACCAGACACTAAAAATCACAGCGTCAGGCTCAATATTCTTCAGTGCTTGGTTTACTGCCTCTGTATTGGTTAAATCAGCCGTCAAGCTAATACAGCCTTCGGGTATATTGCTACGCCCGCGAGAGAGACCAGTGACAATCCAGCCCTCTTGATTCAATTTTTTCGCTAATGCGCGGCCAACAACCCCACTGATACCGATAATTAATGCTTTTTTTTGCATTTCCCATCCTCCGCAAAACATATGATCATTAGCTTACTCTGGAATTAAATTCCTATCTCTGGTATTTATTCACATCATTCATAACTTGAGTTCACTAATCAATGCATGATCAACGCCTCAAAGATATTATTCCCTTTGTCACTAGCGTAGAAACGGGCAGTTTCACCGCAGCGGCCGAGCGACTACATGTGACGGGTTCGGCAATCAGTAAGAGCATCAGTCGATTAGAAGCACGCCTCGATTCGCTGTTATTAGAACGTACAACCAGACGACTGCAACTTACTGATGCAGGTAACGCCTATTATCAAACCTGTGTGCGTATTATTGGTGAATTAGCTGAGGCTGAGGCCGTATTGGTAGCACAGCGCACTATTCCTTCGGGGAAATTACGAATAGCCGTGCCCAGTACATACGGTCGCATTGGGGTTATGCCCTTATTGATACCTTTTTTTCAGCAGCATACTGAACTTGAGCTTAGCCTGACTTTCTCTGATCGTTTTATTGATTTATTTGATGATGGAATCGACGTAGCCGTAAGAATTGGTGGTGATTTAAATTTACCCCCGTCACTAGGCAGCCGCCAGATAGGGCGTGAGAAAATGGTCTTTTGTGCCTCTCCTACCTATTTAAATCTGCATGGGCGCCCTCAAAATGAAGCTGAATTAATGCAACATCAGGCTATTCTCTATGAGCGTATCGACGGAACTAACAAAAACTGGTTATTCTTAACGGAAGATGGCCACCCACGCTGGCGTAGTGTCGCTTGTCGTATGGCGTTGGGCAATGTTGATGCACAAGTACAGGCAGTTAGCGCAGGTTTAGGCGTTGCACAAATGCCCTCTTGGTTGATACGCGAGCCTTTGTCAAAAGGAGAGTTAGAGATTATTTTGCCACAATTACAACCTGAAGGACTGGCATTATCCATTATCTGGCCGCGGCGTAAGCAACTGCTTCCTAAGGTCGATACTCTACTCTCAGCATTGAGTAAGCTTGAAATCCTTTAATTTTATTCAGCAAAATGATGAAAAAAATGGCGATGTAAATATTTAATTTACACCGCCATTTATCGTTTTATTCAATCAGATAACTAATTACTACCAAACATCTCTTTTACCCATTCAGGGGCATCATTTTCTTGTGTGTTATTATTATTTAAATCCCACACAGGTTCTTGAGATGATTGACTTTGGCAGATTGATTGCGGATTGTCGGTCCATACTGGCAATGAGCGCCCTGTGGCAAATTCAGAGCAATTAAATTGGCCGTCAGTACCCACTTTCAACTCAACAATGCCTTCCGGTGGGCGATTAATCAGTTCCAGAGGAGCCTGATTATCAAGATAACGTTGATAAATTTTCAGCGCTCCCGTTGCTCCCGTCAGATTGGTTGGGCCATTATTATCGCGCCCCATCCAGACAATAGTCACCTCTTTACCGTCAATACCAGCAAACCAGCTATCACGGAGATCATTCGTTGTCCCAGTTTTACCGGCTAATTGGTATTTACCATATTTAGTGGTTAAGGCACGAGAAGTTCCTTGAGACACCACTTGCTGCATACCATAGAGCGCTAAATAAGCCGCTTGTGAGGGCACAGCACGCTCAGCGGATGGATAGCTTTGATATATTTCATTGCCATCACCATCAATAACCGAACGCAAAGCAGAAAGTTTCGCTCTATTACCGTTGCCACCAATAGTTTGATAAATCTGTGCGGTCTCAATCGGCGTTAAGTTAACAGCCCCGAGCAACATAGCCGGAACTTTCTCCATCACATTAGCTGGCGCGCCTAAGCGAATAAAGGTATTAACCACTTGATCTAAACCAACTTCAAGACCTAAGTTCACCGTAGGTATATTCAATGATTTGGCTAATCCATCCACCAGCATCACACGCCCGCGGAACTGGCGATCATAGTTATTGGGTTTCCATGTTTGATTGCCTACTTTCACTGATAGCGGCTCATCGGCTAACCAAGTATTTAATTTAAAACGATCCGGCTCACTCAATGCCGCTAAATAGACGGGCGGTTTAGCTAATGAGCCAATAGAGCGTCGCGCATTCAATGCACGGTTAAAACCTGAATATTGGGGTTGTGAGCCGCCCACTAGCGCTCTAACTTCACCATTGATACGGTCGACGATAACAATCGCCCCTTCGAGATCATCAATTTTGCGAGTTTTACGCAGATCGGCAATCCCTTTTTCAACCGCATTTTCTGCCGCATCTTGTGATACAGGATCTAACGTAGTGAATATTTTTGCCCCAGAGAGGTTATTAACCTTGTCTCCTAGCTTCTCAGTTAACTCCTGACGCACTAACTGCATAAAGGCAGGTTGCGGGGTGATAACACCGCTGCGAGGCTTCACACCCAATGGGCGGGCGCTTAACACGTCATAGAGGGCTTGGTCGATCACGCCACGCGTTTCCAACAGTTTTAACACCACATTACGACGTTCAAGTGTGGTTTTCGGGTTACGCCATGGGTTATACAGTGAAGCGCCTTTAACCATCCCCACAAGCAGTGCTTGCTGATCGAGGCTCAGTTCATCAATTGGACGACCAAAATAGTAGAGACTTGCCAATGGGAAACCACGGATCTGATCGTCGCCACTCTGACCTAAAAATACCTCATTAAGGTAAAGTTCAAGAATGCGTTGTTTGCTATAATTCGCGTCCATTAACAGCGCCATATAGCCTTCATTGATTTTGCGTTTCAATGTACGCTCATTGGTTAAGAACAGGTTCTTTACCAGTTGCTGAGTTAATGTACTGCCGCCTTGTACCGCTTTTCCTGCGGTCATATTGGCAATAACCGCACGACCAATCGAGTAAAAACTGACGCCATCATGCTCGTAAAAGCGACGATCTTCTGTTTCTAGCAGAATATTGATCAGAGTATCGGGGAAATCTTCAAAAGGTAGAACCAGACGCTGCTCATTATTTGTCGATTGCAGCATAGTAATGAGTTTAGGATCGAGGCGGAAGAAACCAAAAGCTCGGTTATTCGCCATATTTTCGATCTTCACTAAACGACCTTTATCAAACTGCAAACGCGCTAAGATCTGCTCTTCTTTTTGATCGGGAAAATTAAATGGTCGGCGCAGCATTTCAATATTGCTGCCTTTAACGACAAACTCTCCAGGGCGGGTGATCTGGTTGACTTGACGATATTGCATACCATCCAATAGGCGGATCATTTCAGCCTGACTATAGTCCATACCCGGTTCTAGGTTAACCATGCGTCCATAAACGGCCGCGGGCAAGTCCCAGACTTTACCATCGAGACGCTCACTGATTTGTCGGTAGAGGTAAACCCCATAAATTCCCACCAGCAAAGCGACAACGATAAATATTTTGGTCAATAACCAAAACCAGCGCCATTTGCTCTTGGTTCGACGCGTTTTTTTGCCTTTGCTTTTCTTTGTCATCGGCTCATCTTCTTCATAATCATCGTCTTCTTCTGTATCTTCATCAAAATTATCATGTTCAAAGAGTTCTTCGTCATCATCATCCCGCCGACGGCGCCGACCCGATGATGGCTGTTTTTTTGTCGATGGCTGCTTTTTACGTCTACCAATTGGTTCTATGTCTTTACCAGACATCATTACTCCATATCGCCGTTAATTTTATACGTTTTTTCACGTTGCAGATAAACCGACTCGCTTTCCTCTGAATTATGCAGATTTAACATCATTGAAATTAAATCCTTATCATCATAATTCGCTTATTTCGAATGCTCCATGGCTTTTTTGGTTTTGCGCGTCGGTCGTGTATTTTCGGGTGAATCTGGCCAGAGATGCTTGGGGTAACGCCCTTTCATCTCTTTTTGGATCTCACGGTAGCTGCCTTGCCAGAATGCACCTAGATCTTGCGTGATCTGTAATGGTCTCATTGCGGGAGATAATAGTGATAGTGTCACTGTTACCGCCCCATTCGCAATCTGTGGATTCCGAATTTCGCCATACATTTCTTGTATTCGCACCGCGATCAATGGCGGTTTTTCCAATGAATAGATAATATCCACTTTATGTTCCGTAGGCGTAACATAATACGCAGGTAACATATCCTCAAGCCAGCGCTTTTGTTGCCAATCTAATCGCTGAAGAAGTGCCTGAGCCAAATCTATTGATTTTAAGTGGGTCAGATTAGTCACTCCCTGCAAAAAAGGCAATAACCAGACTTCAAGAGATAACAATAAATCCTCATTATCAAGACTCGGCAAGGCCTGCTCAGGGAACCATTGAGCAGCCAGCTGTAAACGAATATGTAACTGTGTGGCCGCCTCACTCCATGTTAGAGCTTCTAATCCGTGAGTACGCACCCAATGTAATAATGCCTGTTTCAACTCTTTATTCGATGGATTGGTTAATCGTTCAGAGCGGACAACCAATTGACCACATTGCGTTCGCTTAGAAGCAATCAATGAACCCCGTTTTTCATCCCACTCAACGCTGGCTTGCTGCTTAAATAGCTCAGGGCATTCCGCTTCTAATTGGGCAATATCTAATGATGCCGCTAAGCCGATGCGTGAATCTGCCGATTGCTGACTCTGCCACAGAGATGGAACGACTAACCAAGATTGACTGGCTAATTTATCATGGAGTTCCATGCAAGCGCCCGATCCATTGGCTAACTGAAATCTTGCCTGATTATCACGATTTTTCGCAATTCTATCTGGAAATCCTGCAACCAATAATCGCGATAACCATGGGCTGCTGGCTAACTCGCGACTCATACTAGCATTGATGGGCATCCCACTGAGCTGAGTGGCGCGTCGACACCAATTATCTATTGGTTTATCTAACCAATATGCCAGATCGCAATGATCTTTACGGGGCGGTTCCTCAAGTATCGCAGTCAAGAGCGCCGCCAGCTTAATAGCCTGTTTATGCTTGGTTTGCGCAGCAAAATAGAGCATAGCCGCACAGCGCGGATCACTGCCTGTTTCAGCCATTCTCTGCCCTTGGGAAGAGAGCTGACCTTGTTCATTAATAGCGCCTAGTTTTTGCAGCAATGTATTGGCTGATTGAATACTCGACGCGGGTGGACAATCTAACCACTGTAATTGGCTGACGCTATGGCAGCCCCATTGTAAAACTGAGAGCCACAATGGCGCTAAATCACTGTGTAAAATTTCCGCTTCACTGTGTGCTGGTGCGCGTTCGGCTTGCTCTTTAGTAAAAAGATGCCAGCAGATACCCGGTTCTAATCGCCCTGCTCGCCCCGCACGCTGGATCATCGAGGCTTGACTGATCCGCTGCTTAACTAATTTTGTTAGGCCGGTACGCGGATTAAATTGATTAACTCGTTCTAATCCACTATCGACTACTAGGCTGATCCCTTCAATCGTCAGACTGGTCTCTGCAATATTAGTTGCCAACACAATTTTTCGTCGCCCTGCTGGAGCTGGATAAATCGCCTCTTGTTGCTCCTTCATCGATAAAGCGCCATACAGAGGGCATAAAAGAATATCGTCGCTAACGATGGCGGAGAGTTCAGTCAAGGTTCGTTGTATCTCCCCCACACCGGGCAAAAATAGCAGCAAAGAACCCGCTTGTTGTTGCATTAATTGCCAAACAGCGGAAGCCACTTCCCCAGCAAAAGGCTTATGTGGGTTCAATGGATAAAATTGTCGTTCAACAGGAAAAGAGCGACCTTGTGAAACAATAACGGGGGCGTGAGGAAATAGCAGTGATAAACGCTGGTTATCTAGTGTGGCTGACATAATTAAGATCTTAAGGTCATCTCTTAATCCTTGTTGGGTATCCAGCAGTAGAGCTAATCCTAAATCAGCTTGCAAGCTACGCTCGTGAAACTCATCTAGGATCACCAGCCCAACACCTTCCAACATGGCGTCTTGTTGCAGCATTCGCGTTAAAATACCTTCGGTCACCACTTCAAGCCGTGTCTCTGCACTGACTCGGCTTTCCGCTCGCATACGGTAGCCGACGCTTTTGCCAATTGGTTCACCGAGCTGCTCAGCCAGACGATAAGCAACATTACGAGCCGCAATGCGTCGCGGCTCTAACATAATAATTCGCCCGCTGATCAAGCCGCTATTTAATATTTCCAGTGGTAGCGCCGTTGATTTACCCGCGCCAGTTGGTGCATGTAATAGCACCTGATTATGGGTCTTCAAGACCGTAAGTAATGACTCACTTACTTGAAAAATTGGTAATACAGACACATAACCCTCACAATAGTTAACTTTTCGCCACTTACATTGTAGCATTGGCGCTCATTTTATCAGACATACTCTGTATTGGAGCCATTTTGGAATTTTTGCCCCCTCTACAATCAGCGGTATTAATTAAACGCTATAAACGATTTTTAGCTGATGTTATCACCGAACAAGGCGAAATCATGACCATTCACTGCGCCAATACAGGTGCAATGACTGGATGCGCCACTCCAGGAGATAAAGTTTGGTATTCTACGTCCGATAACACTAAGCGCAAGTATCCTCATAGTTGGGAATTAACAGAAACACAGACTGGCGATTGGATTTGTGTCAACACGCATAGGGCCAATGATCTTGTCGCTGAAGCATTGAATCAAAAGCGTATTCCAGAATTATCCGACTATACAATTGTCAAAAGAGAAGTTAAATATGGCGGGGAAAATAGCCGTATCGACTTTTTGTTAACTAGTGATAATCTAAGAGACTGTTATATTGAGGTAAAATCAGTCACTTTATTACAAAATAAACAAGGTTTTTTTCCTGATGCTGTTACCCTTAGGGGGCAAAAGCATTTACGTGAACTTGCGTCGATAGCCAAAGAAGGAAAAAAAGCGGTACTATTTTTTGCGGTATTACACTCTGGGATTCAAAAAGTTGCAGCAGCAACACATATTGATAAACAATATGCATTACTTTTGAAACAAGCGATAGATTGTGGTGTCGAAGTCATCTGCTATCAGGTAGATATATCAACTAAAGAGCTCTATCTGGATAAAAAAATTGATTTTATTTATATGGTTAGTGAATAGCTTGGCCATAAACTATACGGGTAGCTGAGGGATCTGGCTAAAAAAGAGACAAACACGCGTTTCTTCACAGCCTTAAAAAACTCATTGCTTGAAGGATTGCCAAAAAGGCAGGCTTCTGCTATTTATAGCGACCTTAATTTTTCCCCTTTGGGGTTTGTGTTAAATTGCGTGTGTAGGAGAAGTATTATGCAAGAAGGGCAAAAACGTAAGACATCGTCCTTAAGCATCCTCGCCATAGCTGGGGTTGAACCCTATCATGAAAAAACTGGCGAAGAATATATGAATGACGCCCAGTTGGTTCATTTTAAGCTCATTCTAGAAGCATGGCGCAATCAACTAAGGGATGAAGTAGACCGGACAGTTTCTCATATGCAAGATGAGGCCGCTAACTTTCCAGACCCTGTTGATCGGGCAGCCCAAGAAGAGGAATTTAGCCTTGAATTGCGCAACCGGGATCGTGAACGTAAGTTGATTAAGAAAATCGAAAAGACTTTAAAGAAAGTAGAAGATGATGACTTTGGTTATTGCGAATCTTGTGGTGTTGAGATTGGTATTCGCCGTTTAGAAGCTCGTCCAACCGCTGATTTATGTATCGATTGTAAAACATTAGCAGAAATTCGCGAAAAGCAAATGGCTGGCTAATTGTTGACTTAACCTAGTCCCAACGGCGCATATTGCTCTCATGCGCCGTTCTAGGGATACTCTGCTTTGTTCGCCAATTTTTTTATTTTATACTTCCCCTCATCATACTCATTTCATTTATCTATCCTCTGGTTATCCTTCACTTAGCAACAATGATTCAATTGTGAGAATAGTCTATAAAACAGGCAAAACATTACCGAGCTCGCAAAATAAAATAAAATATATTCAAAACAAAATTACGGCAACTTCTTGTTAAGAGCAAAGAGAATATGCGATACTTTTTGCATATTAATGATTATATTCATCACTTTATACCCCTCTATAGTTGAAGATTATAAAGTGATAGATATAGAAACAGGCCGACAAAAGTATAAAAAATTGGGACTTGTACCGCTTTCCCTATTATGATGTCGTCACTAAATTTGGGTAATCGGCGACTTTTATGCGATTCGCCATTCTCAAAAAAAGATCTGTAGGCTATCATTAGCCGCTTATTTTTGTTTTTTGTCATTAGTGATTAAATCGAGGTGTACCATTTTTAACCGAGTAGCAAATTTCTGCCGCAACTTATTGACACGTGACGATAAAGATCAACGTGAAAAACAGGCAGCCAGTGAAAGGCCAGTCACTAATTCTGACCTTCTGACGGAGCCTCAAGCGCAGAATACTGAAACCCATCCGCCCGCATCGGCTGACTCATATCCAGAAGCGCCTATTCAGCCGCCTAGCCGCCATCCAGCGACACCGGATGAGCATACAGGTCATGATAGTTACGCTATGACAGTCATTCCCCGTGCAGCTCACTCTATTACTCGTCGTGATATCAGTGAAAATGCGCTGAAGGTGTTATATCGGCTAAGCAATGCGGGTTATGAAGCTTATCTCGTTGGAGGAGGTGTTCGTGATCTATTGTTAGGTAAAAAGCCAAAAGATTTCGATATCACCACCAATGCAACGCCAGAACAAATTAGAAAATTATTTCGTAACTGCCGTCTTGTTGGCCGTCGTTTTCGTTTAGCTCACATTATGTTTGGGCCTGAAGTGATTGAGGTTGCAACATTCCGTGGCCATCATGATCTAATCAACACGCAAGACGATAAAAATCTCTCCCAGCAAGCAAAAAGTGGCATGCTATTACGCGACAATATCTTTGGCTCTATCGAAGATGATGCAATTCGTCGTGATTTCACCATCAATAGCCTGTATTACAATATCGCTGATTTCACCCTGCGTGATTATGTGGGCGGATTACAAGATTTAAATAATGGCATCATACGTTTGATCGGTGATCCTGATACACGCTACCGTGAAGATCCGGTGAGAATGCTGCGTGCTGTGCGCTTTGCTTGTAAATTAGATATGAGTATCGAGAGCGCTACCGCCGAACCTATTAAACGCTTGTCGTCATTGTTAAAAGATATTCCTTCTGCCCGCTTATTTGAAGAGTCGTTAAAACTACTTCAATCCGGTTATGGATATCAAACTTATAAAATGCTGCGTCACTATGGGCTGTTCGATCCCTTGTTTCCGATGATAGATCAGAATTTCACTGAACATAGTGATTCTCATATGGAACATATTATTGAGCAGGTACTTAAAAATACCGATTTCCGTTTGCATAATGATAAGCGAGTAAATCCAGCATTTTTATTCTCAGTAATGTTATGGTATCCATTATCTGAACAGGCAGAGAAACTCTCTCAAGAGGGTGGTTTGCCCTACTTTGATGCCTTCGCTTTGGCGATGAATGATATTCTCGATGAGCAGTGTCGCTCAGTTGCGATCCCGAAACGGATCACCAGCACTATGAGAGATATTTGGCAGCTACAGCTTCGTTTGCCTCGTCGACAAGGCCGACGTGCCAATAAGCTGATGGAGCATCCTAAATTCCGTGCCGCTTATGATTTACTTGAACTGAGAGCCAATGTTGAACGTCGTCATGAGCTGACTGAACTCGCGCATTGGTGGGATGGCTTCCAAAGCGCGAATAGTACAGAGCAGCGTGATATGATCTCTGGGCTAGGTCAACCTCCTGCTCGCCGTCGTACGCGTTCACGCAAACCGGCTCACACAGCACCTCGTAAGCCGAATAAACCGCAGGATCCAACATGATTGAATCCGCTTATATTGCGTTGGGTAGTAATTTAAATAACCCACTTCAACAGGTTTTAGCGGCGATCGAAGCCATAAAAGCGATACCCGAATCTCGAGTTGTTGCTGTATCTTCGTTCTACCGGACAAAACCTCTTGGACCGCAAGATCAAGCGGATTTTCTCAATGCCGCAGTGCTGTTACAAACGGCGCTGCAGCCTGAAATATTGCTCGATAAAACGCAACAAATTGAGTTAGAACATGGACGCGTTCGAAAAGCCGAACGTTGGGGACCTAGAACTTTAGATCTCGATATCATGTTATTTGGTGATCAAGTCATTAATACACCACGTTTAACCCTGCCTCATTACGCTTTGAAAGAACGGGAATTTATGCTTTATCCCCTATTTGAAATCGCCCCCAACTTAGTTTTTCCCGATGGCGAATTGCTATCTGATAGGATTGCTCTCGTGCCACGCAACGGTTTAATGCCTTGGCACCACACAGACTAACAGTCACATAATTTTATTGTCACTGTGACTGTTTGAGATGTAACTTCTAGAGGTTATTATAATGAAACCAATCACTTTGGCTAATTTAAGTCAGTTTAAAAAAGAAAAACGTAAGTTTGCGACTATGACCGCTTACGATTCGAGTTTTGCTCATCTGTTTTTCGAACATGGTATCCAAGTCATGCTGGTGGGCGACTCCTTGGGTATGACCATTCAAGGCGAATCATCGACGCTCCCCGTCACTGTTGAGCAAATCGTTTACCATACGCGCTGTGTACGTAAAGGTGCGCCCGATGCCTTTATCATCTCAGATATGCCATTTATGAGCTACGCTACCCCTGAACAAGCTTGTCAGAATGCCGCATTGCTGATGCAAGCAGGCGCAAATATGGTCAAAATTGAAGGCGGTAGTTGGCTGTGTGATACAGTTAAAATGCTCTGTGAACGCTCAGTTCCCGTCTGTGGACATCTGGGATTAACTCCCCAAGCGGTTAATGTTCTAGGTGGCTATAAAATTCAAGGTAGAGATGAAGTTACTGCGAATCAACTGATTAAAGATGCAATTGCCTTAGAAAACTCAGGAATTCAATTATTGGTTCTTGAGTGTGTACCCACTTCACTTGCTAACCATGTCACTGAAGAGTTATTGCTGCCGATTATTGGTATTGGTGCAGGCAATGGGACTGATGGTCAGATTCTGGTTATGCATGATGCGCTCGGTATCACACCCAAAGCACCTAAATTCGCTAAAAATTTCCTCGCAGAAGCGGGTAATATTCCTGATGCGATAAAATCCTATATTGAGCAGGTCGAAAACGGCACTTATCCTGATGCCGCTCACTCATTTGAATAAACTGTCCGCTAGAAAATAAAGGAACACTGATATGCTAATCGTTGAGACCTCCCTGATCCTGCGCCGTGAAATCCGTCGCTGGAAGCAAGAAGGCAAGCGTATTGCTCTGATCCCAACAATGGGAAATTTGCATGACGGACATTTACAGCTGATTGATGAAGCCAAAAAACAAGCTGATAAAGTGGTGGTGAGTATTTTTGTTAATCCAATGCAATTTGATAGAGCATCCGATTTAGCTAACTACCCAAGAAGCTTGCAAGAAGATAGTGAGAAGCTGAAACGACGCAATATCGACCTGATTTTTGCGCCTTCAGCCCAAGAAATCTACCCTTCGGGAATGGAAACGCAAACCTTTGTTGAAGTTCCAGAGCTATCCACGCGACTCGAAGGTGCCAGCCGCCCAGGTCATTATCGTGGTGTTTCGACGGTTGTTACTAAGCTATTCAATTTGGTACAACCTGATCTGGCTTTTTTTGGTGAGAAAGACTATCAGCAATTACAATTAATCCGTAAATTAGTACAGGATTTGGCTTTTGATATTTCGATCATCGGTGTGCCTATTGTCAGAGCGAAAAATGGCTTAGCATTAAGCTCACGCAATACTCAACTGTCGGCAGATGAGAAAAAAATCGCGCCTAAACTCTATGAGATTATGCTCAAGATCGGTGATAAATTGCGTGCTGATCCACAATCAGCAGAGGCTTTGATTATTGAAGCAACTGAGATGCTGCATAACGCCAATTTCAAGCCGGATGAGTTATTTATTTGTGATGCAAATACATTAGAGCCACTCAATGACGCTAGCCGTAAAGCTGTGCTTCTGATGGCCGCTTGGTTAGGTAAAACCCGACTGATAGATAATTTACAGATTGATCTGCCAGTACAAGAAAAATAACGATTTCAGTTATATTCCTTAATGCAAACACAGCAAATACAATGATAATAGGAGAAGAATATGCTCCGTAGAATGCTACAAGGCAAATTACACCGCGTTAAAGTAACACAAGCTGAACTTCATTATGAAGGCTCTTGTGCGATTGATCAGGATTTCATGGATGCCGCTGGTATTCTCGAATACGAAGCAATAGATATTTATAATGTGGATAACGGACAACGTTTCTCCACTTATGCTATCGCTGGAGAACGGGGTTCAAAAATAATTTCAGTCAATGGCGCTGCTGCGCGTCTTGCGGCTGTGGGTGACCGCTTGATTATTTGCTCCTATGTACAAATCAGTGATGAGTTAGCGCGCCTACATAATCCTAAGGTCGCCTATTTTGACGGTGATAATATAATGAGCCGGATAGCGAAAGCAGTGCCCGTTCAAGTCGCCTAATAGATCTATTAAATACAGAAAAATAGAGGTCTCTAATAAGATGCCTCTATTTTTACTCTCATTAGATTCTATCTAAATAAACAACATATTAATAAGTAGATTAATAAATAAGTTAATACTATGCACAGAATAGCAATAGCGAAACTCTATGCATTTACATATAACTTAATTAAGCTTAATTGATTTTTTGGTTATAAGCGAATCATCTGAATCTATTTTATTATAGCGAAAATAAATTCTATTTAAATTATGATTAAAATAAGGAGATAAGTTAATTTAATCTATTTTTTCACTCACTAACTTATAAATTTAATCAGATTACTGACAATTAATCCTCTTTTGTAATTCAATATAAAGGTTATGGTTTTACATTATTCCTCTGTGATATTGTTATTTCAAGCCAAGTAACAACATCCAATGTTAATAATGTAGTTTAGGAGAATGACATATGAAAAAAATTACTATCGTTGCCATTACATCCGTATTAGTTTCATTACCTTTATTTGCTAGCGCTGTTGGTTTCTCTGGGCCTGGTGCTCCCGCAGCTGCGCCAGATAATGTGAATAATAGTAAAAACTATAATCGAGGACACAATAAAGCGCCCATTAATTTTGTTGCCACAAACTCAGCTGAGGTAGTCAATTTGACCGACGGTTCTTATGTTCAACTAAAAGGAAATATCGTTAAACAACTTGATGCTAAACACTATGAATTTAATGATGGAACTAATTCGGTAACAGTAAAAATCGATCAAAAAAATTGGAGTGGATTGACAATTAACCCAGGAGATACAATCGAAATCCAAGGGAAAGTGAATAAAGACTGGAATAGCCCAGTCGAAGTTAATACATTTAATATTACTAAAGCCAGCGTTACATAATTAAGTTTTAAAAAAAGGCACTTGAGGTGCCTTTTTTTATTTTTGCTATTAAAGATAACTCTCTTTAATACAATTTATATTATTAAAGTTAGCTTCTTAACCCACGACCTTTTTCAATCAAATACCAAGTCAGAATATAAAATACGATCAAGAAAGCGACCAAAACACCCAATGTCACAATAAGAGAGACATCGGCAATTCCTAAAAACCCATAACGGAATCCACTGATCATATAAACTATCGGATTCAATTTAGATACCGCTAACCAGAAAGGAGGTAACAGGGTCAGAGAGTAAAATACTCCACCTAAATAGGTCAATGGCGTTAATACAAAAGTCGGCACAATACTAATATCGTCAAATGATTTGGCATAAATAGCATTGAGTAATCCTGCCAATGAAAACACTACCGCCGTTAATAACAGGGTAATAACGATCATTGTCCATGAATGAACGTGTAAAGGCACAAAAAATAGCGATATCAAGGTAACAAGAATACCAACCAAAACACCTCTCGCGACACCGCCACCAACAAATCCAGCAATAATCACATGGGTTGGAACAGGCGCAACCAAAAGTTCTTCAATATTTTTCTGAAATTTAGAACCGAAAAATGATGAACAAACATTAGAATAAGAGTTGGTGATCACCGACATCATAATCAAACCGGGGACAATAAACTGCATATAGTCAAAGCCCCCCATTTCACCAATACGTGAACCAATTAAATTACCAAAAATAATAAAATAGAGTGACATGGTGATCACAGGTGGCAACAAGGTTTGTGGCCAGATACGAGTAAAACGGGTTATTTCTCGTATCCAAATAGTTTTCAGTGCAACCCAATACAGCGCAATCATTTTGTCTCTCCCTGCACTAATTCACTCTCTTTCTTAACTAAACCGACAAAAAGTTCTTCTAAACGATTCGCCTTATTACGCATACTCAAAATGGGGATACCTTGTTCACTAAATTGGGCAAAAATACTATTAAGTCCCTGCTCTCGTTTAACATCGACTTCAAGCGTCGAAGTATCGAGTAGACGCGAACTGTATCCTTTCAGCGCCGGAATAGCACTTTTAGGTGCCAAATCAAAAATAAAGGTTTCAGATTCTAACTGGCTAAGTAGCTGTTTCATGCTGGTATTTTCCACCAACTCGCCATGCTGAATAATACCAATATTACGACAGAGCATTTCTGCTTCTTCAAGATAGTGGGTTGTCAGAATAATAGCTGTACCTTGTGCATTCAGCTCCTTAAGAAAGGTCCACATTGAGCGACGAAGTTCAATATCAACACCCGCAGTCGGCTCATCCAGAATCAGTAATCTGGGCTCATGCATCAAGGCTCTGGCAATCATCAAACGTCGCTTCATACCACCGGAAAGATTGCGCGCCCGTTCATCACGCTTACCCCAAAGATCCAACTGAGTCAGATAACGTTCAGCGCGTGTATGTGCAACAGGACGCGGCACACCATAATATCCTGCTTGATTGAGTACAATTTGCAGCACTGTCTCGAAAGGGTTGAAATTAAACTCTTGTGGCACTAAGCCAAGTTGCCGCTTCGCATTCACAACTTCTTTATCAAGATCATAACCAAATACTTTTACCGAACCACTGCTTTTATTAACCAGTGAGCTAATAATGCCGATTGTAGTGGATTTACCCGCGCCGTTTGGTCCTAATAGTGCATAAAAGTCGCCATCTTCTACACACAGATCAATTCCACGTAATGCTTTCACATCACCTGGATAGGTTTTAGTGAGTTGTGATAATTCAAGTGCGTATGTCATAAATAAAAAAAACCCTTTATTCTTAAGCCTGTTTAGAGGCAATATAACTCGATAATGCTATTTTTTCTAAAATTTGTTATACATAAAGAGTGAAAAATAACAAAGGTGATTAAATAAAAAATTTACATCATCAATAATTATTTGATAAATTAGCAACATAGCTGCCACTCAAAAAATTCTATAACAAATTATTAATAAATCAATTAATGTATATATGATTTAATAGAAAGAAACACAATCAGGCTAAACATCATGATGAAAAAAATAGAAGAACTGCTAGCAAATAATGAGCAGTGGTCAAATTCAGTAAATGAAGAAAGTCCTGAATTTTTCAAAGAGTTATCCAAAGCACAAAACCCACATTTTTTATGGATCGGCTGTTCTGATAGCCGAGTACCCGCTGAGAAACTGATCAACGCCGCACCTGGCGATCTGTTCGTGCACCGTAATGTTGCCAACTTAGTGATCCATACTGATCTAAACTGCTTATCAGTGATCCAATATGCTGTCGACGTTCTCCAAGTCGAGCATATTATCATTTGTGGCCATTATGGCTGCGGAGGCATTGAAGCTGCCGTTGATAATACAGAGCTGGGACTGATCAATAACTGGCTATTACATATTCGCGATATTTGGTATCGCCATAGCTCGATGCTCGGTGAGCTTAAGCCATGCGAACGATTAAATCGGCTATGTGAATTGAATGTGGTAGAGCAAGTTTATAATCTTGGTCACTCAACCATTATGCAGTCCGCTTGGAAGCGTGGACAAAAAATCATGATCCATGGCTGGGTATATGGAATCAACAACGGCCGGCTAAATGATTTATATATCACCGCAGATAGTCGCGAAAAATTAGAGTTACGCTATCGTGAAGCTATCTCTAATTTGACCCAGAAAAAATAGTTACTACCCAAAAATAACTAAGGCCAATGCAGAACATTGGCCTATTATATTCTGGTTGGTGGAGCTTACTCTTCGAGTAAAGTCACATGACCAATATAGGGCAGATGGCGATAACGCTGAGCATAATCAATACCATATCCGACAACAAATTTATCTTCGATCGAATAACCAATCCACTCGACAGGTACATCCACTTCGCGGCGTGAGGGCTTATCTAATAGTGTGCAGATAGCTACCGATCTTGGTCCACGCAATGCCAAAATATCACGTACTTTGTTTAGTGTATTTCCAGAATCAATAATATCTTCAACAATCAAAACATGCTTATTACGGATGTCTTCATCGAGATCTTTCACTATCTTCACATCACGACTTGAATTCATCGTATTGCCATAGCTTGAGACTGTCATAAAATCGACTTCATGAGGAGCTTGAACTTTACGGCACAGGTCTGCCATAAAGATAAATGAGCCTTTTAGCAAGCCAACAAGCACTAGGTCGCCATCAACATTCTGATAATGCTCTGTAATTTGCTCTGCCAGTTCGCTAACGCGTTGGCTAATCTCTTCTTCAGAGTACATCACTTCTACGATATGTTTCAATTTATCTATATCTCATTGTTTTTACTTGACTAACTCATGCTTAATTGTTGTTTAACCCCATTAGTGAAATCGGTTAACTCACCAATAAAGGGACTCACTGAAAAAAGCACAAAACAAAATACTAGGCTCAGTATAACAGAACTCATCATCGACTGTGAAAGAAGAAGTTAAATTGCCGTGAGTAATAATTAGGATAAGAAGTCGATAATCGGCTCAAATAACCTATGTTAAGTTGACTTAAGCCGATAGAAAAGTGATTTAGCGAAGGTTAATCATTAAAATAACGTTAATTAATTCACGACAAGTTATAGAATATAATGATTCTTATTTAAGATAACTAAATTAAAGAACATATTCTAAATTAACTACCATAAGGTCCAATTAGTTTTTTAATTCTTTATTATACTCAGTCAATAGAATTAGTTATATATACTAAAATTAGAATCGTATTGATTGCAATATATCTTAACTTTAGGTGTTATCAATAGAAATATTTATAATCAATGAGATAAGAAAATCTTTACTGATATGCCGTATTGTTAAATATAGCCATTAAACCAGAGAACATAAATAAAAGAATAATCGCATTCAAAATAGCTGCAATAATAAAATTCATTAAACCCGCTCTATTCCAAGTCTCTTGTACTGCCATAAAGGTTTCAACGTCTTTATAATTACCATTTTTCCACGCCCACTCGTTGCCTTTGTATCCGCAGACAAAAATCCAAAAGAGGTTAAATCCTGGAATAATACAGAGTAAGGGTAAATATGTTCTATTACCCAGTCCCCAACAAATATTAAAGAAAAATGCGCCCCAATTCCATTGTTTAATTTCTTGTGGGATTTGTTTAACTGAATAATACATTAAATCTCCTGTTTAGTCTAAACCTGACTATGATCATGTATTATTATCTGTTTAGTATAATTTGCATATAGCTAAATTGCACTTGCAAACTAACAATTACAATTAGCAATAACATAAAATAAAATACAGTTATATTTATAGTTTAACAAATCAATAAATAACAAAAAATGCCTTCACTTTAAGTAAAGGCATTAAAATTAATATATATATATAGGTTTATTCTTAATAAAATATATTAGCTAACAGTAAAACCCATCATCATTCCAGTGTCTTCATGTTCTAATAAATGACAATGTGCCATGTAGGGGTGCTCTTTTGTCGCTGGATGATTAAATTCGACTAAGATCTCACTAACATCGCCATCAACACGAACCATATCTTTCCAGCCTCTGCGATGAGTCGCAACTTGCTGTCCATTCTCTTTTAAAATACGGAAACGTGTACCATGAACGTGGAATGGATGTAGCATCATATCGCCACGCCCTGAAATCACCCAAACCTCTTGCTTATTCATTGGGGCATTAAATGCAGGATGAGTCATGGAGAATGGCATGCCATTGATACTATTGGCATTATAAATATCAATATCGCCCTGTCCACCAGCACAGCCTTTTCCGCCACCCATATTGCCATGGCCACTCATACCACCGCCCATATTCATATTGCCATGGCCGCCCATACCGCCACCCATATTCATATTACCATGGCCGCCCATGCTCCCCATGGCTTCTGCACCATAGCGTTCACGCAATAGCATCATACCTTGCATATCAAGACGCATATCCATCATCAAACGGAAATTACGGCGCTCTAAACCAACTAAGGAAGGCAGTGCTGCTATTGTGGCTAATGAGCTGGGTAAAATACGACTTCCGGCACTTAATGAGGTTTCAATACGTAAAACAGGTACTGGTTCATTAAAGGGTGCGATGCCCATTCCAATTTGGCCAACAGGGAGCGTTACTAAATCAAATGAACGACCATCAGAGGTATCTATCAATATTTCAAAACGTTCGCCCATTAAGAGAGGAAGTTCTTTCACTTCAACAGGTTCAGCCAGCAATCCACCATCACTGGCGACAACGTACATTTTACGTTGATCGCTAGTCGAAATATTTAGACTTCTAGCATTACAACCATTGAGTAGACGAAGACGTAACCAACCTTTAGGAGCGATATGTTTAGGTAATATAGTGCCATTTGTCAGCATCATATCGCCAAACCAACCTACAGCCGCGCTCATCACATCTAATTGATAGTCAATTTGACCATCTTCACTCAGACGCTTATCCTGCAAAATAACGGGAATGTCATCTACACCCCAATTATTCGGTAATCCTCTACCTGCACTCTCTTGATCTTCTATCAACACTAAGCCCGCTAAGCCCATCGCTACCTGATAGCCAGTTTTACCATGGGTATGAGGGTGGAACCAGCAGGTTGCTTCAGGTTGGTTAACAGTAAAATTAACCACACGACTCGCGCCCGGCTTGATAATAGCTTGTGGACCACCATCCTCTTCACCCGAAATCTCTAAACCGTGCCAATGAACAGTCGTCGCTTCCGTTAATTCATTTTTAATGTTAATGGTAATAGCTTGTCCATTTTTTAATTTTAATGCTGGCCCTAATAAGTTACCATTATATCCCCACGTAACTGTATTTTTACTGGGCAGAAATTGTGAGCTGCCTTGTTGTATTTGCAGATTAATATTGCCTGCTGCATCTGGGGTAACTTGAGGTGGAATGGGTAATTGAGGGTAGTTTTCTGCGGCCATTGCGAATCGACTCCATGCTGGAAGTATACTGACGCCCCCAACTACCGCGCTTAATTTTAAAAATTCCCGACGTTGCATAATGCCTTTCCTTTTAGGGTGAGCCAATCCGCAGCTCAGAATGGATAACCATCTTTCAAAATAAAAGATGATGTCATATTGATATGATAAAGGTTACCCTTGGTGGAAGGTCAACAATGTCCCTCTTATTATGAAGGTTATTTGCGTTAATTTAAGAAAAATAAACTTGACTCACAATTCTATTCTTATGATAACGTAACTTGACATAAAATCGGTATAGAATAGCGAATGCGCAAATTTATCTTATTTTCCTATATTTTATCGCTGCTGGGATTTGCCCATGTAGCCAAAGCACTTTCCCCGAACGAAGCTGAAGATCTTGCCGATCTTACGGCTGTTTTTGTCTATTTAAAATATGACTGTGGGTATTCTCAAATTCCAGATCGTGAAATTGAACGAGCCATTGTCTATTTTGCTAGCAGCAATAAGTGGGATCTAACCAATTATAATGCACTGATGATGACTGAGCTGAATAAAGCCAGTTATAACGACCTCAAGGGTATTCCCCTCTCTACAGACTTTAAATGCCAATCACTCGCACGCGACTCTTTGGGTTTATTCGCTTACGTTAAATAATTATTCGTTTTCCTCATCGCTTAAAATAGGGCAAACTTAATAGTGCAACAATCCATATTGTTGGCTATGATGAGCCCCTTTTTATGGCCATCTTGATAGAGGAAAAACAGGATATGTCAAAAAAAAATCGTTGGTCCGAAACACTACACAGTGAGTTTGGTCAATACTTTAGCGTCGATAACGTCTTATATCATGATAAGACAGAACATCAAGATCTGATCATTTTTGAGAATGCTAAAATGGGTCGCATAATGGCTCTTGATGGTGTCGTTCAAACGACAGAGCGTGATGAATTTATCTACCACGAAATGATGGCTCATGTTCCCCTATTTTCGCATGAACATGCAAAAAGTGTCTTAATCATTGGTGGTGGTGATGGAGGTATGCTGCGTGAAGTTTGTCGGCATACTTATCTCAAAAAAATCACTATGGTTGAAATTGATGCGGGTGTTATTGAATTCTGCCGTCAATATCTACCTAATCATAATGCTGGTGCTTATGATGATCCTCGATTCAATTTGGTGATTGATGATGGCGTTAACTTTGTCAAAACGACAGATCAAAAATTCGATATCATCATTTCAGATTGCACGGATCCTATTGGTCCCGGTGAAGGCCTGTTCACTTCTGAGTTTTATGAAGGCTGCGCTCGTTGCTTGAATACTGGCGGTATTTTCGTCGCACAAAATGGTGTTTGCTTTCTACAACAAGCAGAAGCTGTTAATAGCCAGCAAAAATTAAGTCACTATTTTGCTGATGCCAGCTTTTATCAAGCCGCAATACCTACCTATTATGGCGGGATAATGACCTTTGCATGGGCGACACAAGATCGTGCGCTACGCCATCTCACCCAAGAAGTCATACAACAACGTTTTACTGCCGCTGGTATTAGCTGCCGCTATTATACCCCTGCCATTCATTTAGCCAGTTTTGCCTTACCGCAATATTTGCTCGATGCACTATCTAATCAACCTGAATCACCCTAAGCCAGGAGGTGGAATAAATTGCACAAATTGAAATTGCATGGTTTTAATAACCTAACTAAAAGTCTCAGCTTTAGTATTTATGATATTTGTTATGCGAAAACAGCTGCTGATCGCGATAGTTATATTGCTTATATCGATGAACAGTACAATGCGAATCGTTTAACCGAAATTCTGACTGAAACCTGCGCCATTATTGGTGCTAATATTCTTAATATTGCTCGTCAGGATTATGATCCCCAAGGTGCTAGCGTTACCCTACTGATCAGCGAAGAGCCAATTGCCCCAGAAGATATTGATAATACAGAAAATCCAGGGCCATTGCCGGACTCCGTTGTTGCTCATCTCGATAAAAGCCATATTTGCGTACACACCTATCCAGAGAGTCATCCTGATGGAGGAATTTGTACGTTTAGGGCGGATATTGAAGTTTCTACCTGCGGGGTAATTTCGCCACTTAAGGCACTTAATTATCTGATCCATATACTGGAATCAGATATTGTCACTATGGATTATCGTGTCAGAGGTTTTACTCGAGATATCGATGGCGTTAAGCATTATATCGACCACGAAATTAGTTCTATTCAAAACTATATGACTGAGGAAATACAATCTCAATATCATATGATGGATGTAAATATTTATCAGGAAAATTTATTTCATACTAAAATGATGCTAAAAAGTTTTGAGTTGAATGATTGTTTATTTAACACCACAGCAGCACAATTAACCGCAGAAGAGAGTGCACTTATTACTCGAAAATTAAATAAAGAGATGCACGAAATTTACTACGGCCGTAATTTACCCGAGCTCTAATATATTAAAGCCTCTCATTGAATGATGAGAGGCTTTTATTATCATTTAACTATCCGCACTATTTATTTACTCTTTCAGTTTATTTTGCTTTCGTTCTTGCACAAATAATACAATTGATGGCACGCTTTGGATTATAATCATTCTAATAATATGGTTTGTCATCACAAAGCCAGCGTCCATATTCATGGTAATTGCGGCAAAGGTCATGGCTTCCATACTACCGGGCGCCCAAGCTAATAGCAGTATCGATGTTGGAAATCCGGTTAACCAGCTGGCAAAAAGCGCGACCAATACCGTCAATATAATATTGATAATAACCACTTGAGCAGATGAATAAATATTTTTCAGCAGAGATTTAAAAGGAAAGACAATAAAGTGAATACCTATATTCATCCCAATTAGCACCATACTCAACTCATTGAGCATTAATGGAAAACTAATAGGAGTGTCGATCATACCCTGGATAATCGAGGATGCAGCGAGGGAAGTCAGCATAAAAGGCGCAGGGACGCGTAATTTTTGTAATACCAATCCACTGCCGAGACCGACAGCTATAATCAGCAATAACCACAACACTGAGAGCAGGCTCATATGCGGGATTTCAATCACTGATTTCGCCGCCCCATCGCTGCCAACCACTAAACCAGCCAAGAAAATAAGAATGATCAGCCGTATGGTGTGCGAAATAACGATTTTTTGCGGCGGTGTTCCCGTATGATCCGTCAATGCAAGAATGGCAGCCATTGCGCCCGGAACTGCACCTAGCATAGCTTCTTGTTTAGTCCAACCTACTTTACGGTAAAACCAAAAAAAACTAACTGAAAATTGAATAGCGAGACAAACCACCAGCATTAAGATTAATAAAAGTAGATCATCAGCTTGGCTTAAATCGACATTATTAAACATTAATCCGACAGAAGTACCCAGTGTTAACTGGACAAATGTGATGGTATATTTGGGAATTTCCAGCTGCAAACCAAAACGGTTAAAAATAATAATAGCCAGTATGGGACCAAACATTAGTGCGAGGGGAATACCAATATAAGTTAAGCCGCCACCGATCAAAGAGCAAGCTAAGATCCCAGCAATTATTTTTCCCCATCTTTTCATCTTTAACACTACCTAATCTTATTTGATATCTCTCATTAGATAATATCTATTATCGAACAGAATGACAGTGATTTATTATTAATAAAAATGACTAACTTTCAAATAGGATATGTATAAATTAATGACAAGAAAGCACAAAAAAACATATCAAAAATTAAACTAGAGGATCTTATGCTGAGCTAACAAATAAGGCTGACTTAATAAATATCATCACCCTGATATTATACTTCATCTGCCTTTTTAGACAGATGATTACACTATTTAAGCTTGATTAGGCTAAGTTTACTCTTTCGTTTGCTCATTATCTTTAATTGCTTGATTCAAAATCGCTTTCGCCATCCATTGAGACATATTAATAACCTGTTCGTTATCCATCCGCCATATATCTTTTAATACCAAGAGAATTTCCGAACCATAAATAACCGAAAAAGCTTTGATCACATGATCAATCACTTCAGGCGAAAAATTATTCTTCATCGGCGCAGTTACCATGGTGAGAATATCTTTTCGATTACCTCGTTCTAAACGTTTTTCTCTAATTTCATTATTTAAAGAGCGATCTTCTGCCCATTGTTGTAATGAAATTTGCAAAGCGGCTCTCAAAACACCCTCGTGCTCAAACATTCTTGGGTAAGCAAAATTCAGTAACTCTGCAATTCTCTCTTGTGTCTCTTCACTTTTTGGCCGCCAAGTTAAAATTGGCCCTAAGCTCTCACTCACTGTCGCGGTTATTAAATCGCTCTGTGTTGGAAAATAACGATAAGCCGTTGCTCTTGAAACACCCGATACGCTCGCCAATTCAGAGACAGATGGCATTGCGCCCTGCTCAAATAATTCGAGGGCTTTATTTATCAGTAAATGATAAGTCCGTTTTCGTGTGCCGGTATATTTGTTAATTGGAGCAGCTATTGGCATATATAAAACCTTCTTAAAGATTGGCTTATCTCTGTTTTGTATCTTGTCGAATATGGCATACGTAATGATTACTTTACAAACGAATGATTTAATTAAAAAGTGCCATTTAATGAACATTAGTTAATCATTTGAAATAAAACAAATTTTAATTTTATCATGAGGAATTTAGCCTCATATTTTAGCGCGTTAAAATTTAAATGCACGAATAATGAGATTAATGTCTCATTTTTAGTATATAGTTAATGATACTCTCGTCTCATAATGATTATAATCCATACATCAATTAAGATTATCAACAAAGGATTTTCTTATGAAGCAACACCAGGGTTCCATATACATAGCAACTACGCTGGATACAAAAAGCGCTGAAATTTTCTATATCAGTGATCTTATAAAAAAAACTGGCTTAACTGTAAAAACAATTGATTTAACAACTAAACCGGCGGCGCTTAAGCGTGAAGCCGATGTCAATGCAACTAGTGTTGCCGCCTATCATCCTGATGGTAAAGAAGCGGTTTTCTGTGGTGATCGCGGTAAAGCGATTGCAGCCATGGCGATTGCCTTTCAGCACTACTTATTAGCTCAGAGTGATGTACTGGCTATTTTAGGCTTAGGGGGCTCAGGCGGTACCGCATTGATTACCCCAGCAATGCAAGCACTGCCCGTGGGTATTCCCAAATTAATGGTTTCAACCATGGCATCTGGTGATGTCTCTGGTTATGTCGGCGCTAGTGATATCGCTATGATGTACTCAGTCACCGATGTCTCTGGTTTAAATATTATTTCGCGCAAAGTACTCAAAAATGCAGCGAATCAAATTGCCGGTTCAGTCTATTTTGATCAAGCAGATGAGCAAGCCGTCATCAATAAACCAGCGCTTGCATTAACCATGTTTGGTGTAACCACTCCTTGCGTGCAGCAACTCACTGAACAACTAGAAAACCAGTTCGATTGCTTAGTTTTTCATGCAACAGGTAGTGGCGGCAAAGCGATGGAGAAACTGATCGATAGCCATTTGTTACACTCGGTGTTGGATATCACCACCACTGAAGTTTGTGATCATCTATTCGGTGGCGTACTTGCCTGCGATGAAGATCGTTTTGGTGCCATAGCAAGAACAAATACGCCATGTGTCTTGTCTTGCGGTGCCCTTGATATGATCAATTTTGGCCGCCCTTCTACCGTACCTGAGGCTTATAAAGATCGCCTGTTCTACTACCATAATTCTCAAGTTACGCTAATGAGAACAACGGTGGAAGAGAATCATCAAATGGGTATATGGATCGCAGAAAAACTAAATCAATGCCAAGGTCCTGTGACTTTCGTTATTCCGACTCTCGGTTTTTCGGCTTTAGATATTGAAGGTGGGCCTTTCTGGTCGCCTGAGGCAAATAATGCCTTTATCCAAGCATTTATTAAAACCTATAAAGTGACCGCAGAGCGCAAATTATTATTAAGCCCGTCCCACATTAATTCAGCTGAATTTTGTGAACAGGTTATTAAATTACATCAGGAAATGATTGACGTTGTTGGAGTTCAATAAGATGAAACATAATCGCGAAGATTTACTTAAAAAATTCAGAGATATGATCGCACGCCATGAGCCGATTATCGGTGGCGGCGCAGGAACAGGACTATCCGCTAAATGCGAAGAAGCGGGCGGAATCGATTTAATCGTTATCTATAATTCAGGTCGCTATCGTATGGCGGGTCGAGGCTCTTTAGCCGGACTGCTCGCTTACGGCAATGCCAATGAAATTGTTATGGATATGGCGAAAGAAGTGTTGCCAGTGGTGAAACATACCCCAGTACTAGCGGGTGTTAACGGCACCGATCCTTTCTGCCAATTTGATCAGTTTCTCGATGAGATCAAAGCTGTTGGCTTCGCAGGCGTACAAAATTTTCCAACTGTGGGTCTGATTGATGGCCTATTTCGCGCCAACCTCGAAGAGACTGGAATGGGATATTATCTCGAAGTAGATATGATCCGCATGGCTCATGAAAAAGGTTTATTGACCACTCCTTATGTTTTCAGCCGCGAAAATGCGATTGCTATGGCTGAAGCGGGCGCAGATATTATCGTGCCACATATGGGACTCACTACAGGTGGTAATATTGGGGCTGAAACCGCTGTAACGCTGAAAGATTGCGTAGCCCTGATTAATGATTGGGCAACGGCAGCAAAAGAGGTACGTGATGATGTGATCGTTCTTTGTCACGGTGGTCCGATCGCTACACCAGAAGATGCACAATATATTCTTGATAATTGCCCTGATTGCCACGGTTTTTATGGCGCCAGTTCAATGGAACGTTTACCAACTGAAATTGCATTAACCAAAACAACACAAGAATTTAAAGCGATCAAACGCTAAAAATAATAAAACAATAATTGTACTAATCTTTTTTTTTGCCAATACCAGACGCCTGTGATAATTATCACAGGCATTTTTTTGCTTATTTGTTATCTCGCTGTTCCTCAGCAGAAATCGGCGGTACACCAAAAAGCACACCGCAAATTATTATACTGATATAAACCGCAATTGGATGGTTTAAGTATTTTTTAATCATATCCTTCCTCCAATAATAATATTCAAGCAGTAATCGCAAACATTAAACTAATTTAGCGATCAGCTGATCTAAATCCCCTTGCAGAAAATGTACTGGCGGAATTTCAATTACCGTATAGGCACCCGCTTGCTGTTTAAATGTCGCTCTTGCTGCCGACACCATAAATTGAGAAGTCAAAGCCGGATTATTAATACGCATTGAGTACTCAAATAGTTGGTTATGAGTCGCACCAGAGACACCTTTATGGGTCATATGCACACCATGACCTACATCTTTTAATGCATCGACACTATCAACCTGACGAATATGAGTTTCATCGGAAGAGAAATAACTATCCGCCTTAATGGCTTTAGCAACGGTATTGAAATCAGCGCCTGATGCTAGCTCAATATAAACCATACGACGATGTACGCCCGTCCCTAAGGGAATAGTCACAGATAATGCATCTTTGACACCCGCTATCGCTTTTGCGGCCACACTGTGCCCCATGCTCATGCCTGGGCCAAAATTGGTAAAAGTGACGCCTTTAGGTGCCATCGCCAACATCAGAGTACGAACAATGGAGTCGGAACCAGGATCCCAGCCCGCAGAGACAATCGCCACACTATTATGAGATTTAGCGACTGCATCGAGATAGTTTTTTAATTCAACGATATCTGAATGGACATCAAAGCTATCTACCGTATTGATCCCTAGCTTTAATACCTGTTCTGCCAAAGGTTTAATGGCACGTGTCGGAGAGCAAAGCAGAGCAACGTCGACCTTACCCAATTTTTCAATATCATCGACAATTGGGTACTGAGCAAGTTCAGCAGGAACATCATGAGTATTACGGCGAACAATTCCCACAATTTCAAAATCATCGGCTGCTTGTAAAGCTTCAAGGGCATATCGGCCAATATTACCGTATCCCACAATCGCCGCTCTTATTTTCGTCACTTTACGCTCCTGTCTTAAGTTTTTTTATTGATATTGAATGAACAATCTATTTGTTAAATTAGCCATCTCAGGCTTTATTATCCAAATATTCTGAATTGCAGCAAAATATTAATAATAAGACCATTTTGATGGATTTATCACATTAAGTCGCTCAATAGGCTTATCATTTGAGGTATGACAAAGATATCATGCAAAAAATGACGTTATCAATCCAGTAAAAACTCAACAAAAGATTAACTTCTTTGCCAATCCCCTTTTTAGCCCTATTAACCACTAGTTAATAAGTGTAGAATCCGCCAGTTTTCTTTTCATATCACACTATATTTAATGAAGGTTCTCATGCATCAATCTGATGTCACTGAGCGTTCGCTCTTTTCCCTAAGTTGGCCCATTTTTATTGATATTTTTCTTCATTTGGCCACTTTGTTAATTAATACCTATATGGTAAGTCATGTCTCTACGGCCTATTTAGCCGCTATGGGCGTGGGAAATCAGGTCTTTGATCTGTTTATTACCATTTTTAATTTCATTAGTGTTGGCTGTAGCGTTGTTATCGCCCAATACTTAGGTGCAGGAAAAAGAGATAAAGCCAGTCAAGCGATCCATATATCGATCGCATTTAATTTTATATTGGGCCTTTCATGTGCGCTTGTTGCCATGTTTTTTGGTTATAAAATATTAACGATAATGAACACGCCATCCCATTTAATGGCTGATGGTTATGCTTATTTGTATATTTTAGGCATTTGTTTAATTCCAGAAGCGATCACCATTATTTTAGCTGCTTGTATGCGAGTCTATGGCAAGGCGCAACCTGCTATGTGGGTCACTTTAATCGCTAACGTGATTACTGTTATTGGTAATATGATCGTGCTGTATGGTTTCTTTGGGCTGCCTCAATATGGGCTGGAAGGAGTTGCATGGTCAACGGTTGTCGGCCGTGTTGTCGCGGTGATCCTGCTATTCTGCTTACTATTTTACGGCTTAAGAATTAAGTTTTCCTTTAAAATGCTCTTCTATTGGTCACGCTCCATGCTGGGCAAAATCCTGCATATTGGATTACCCTCTGCTGGCGAAAATCTAGTGTGGATCTTACACTTTATGACGGCCTCTGCTTTTATCGGTTTGATGGGCGAAGCTTCCCTTGCCGCACAAACGCTCTATTTCCAGCTATCTCTATTTATTATGCTATTTGGAATTTCCATCAGTATTGGTAATGAGATTATGGTGGGGCATTTGGTCGGCGCTAAACGCTTTGAAATTGCCTATCAACGTGGATTAAAAAGCCTGAAAATGGGTTTCTATGTCACCATTGGTGTGGTTTTTGTGTTCTGGCTGTTTCGTCATACGCTATTAGATACTCTGACCAATGATACTAATATCGCGACTCTATTGCTGCCACTTTTCCTATTATCGGTATTCTTAGAGCCCGGGCGGACAATCAATATTGTGATGGTCAATGCGCTCAGAGCAGCCGGTGATGCCCGCTTCCCTCTATGTACCGCCATTATTTTTATGTGGGGTGTCGCTATTCCATTAGGCTATTTCCTAGGTATCAAAATGGAAATGGGACTACTGGGGATCTGGATTGGCTTTTTTGCTGATGAATGGCTACGCGGGCTAACCAATGCTTGGCGTTGGCGTTCGAAAAGATGGCAAAATAAACGCTTAGATCTTGAGAGCTAGCTCACTCAATTAATTAACCTCTTTCCTATTAATTTAGGCAGGAGGTTTTGCTCTTTAGCCAATATATGAAATATACATCTTCAAATAAGTCATCTAAGAGAAATATTTACTCTTACCACTATCACTTAAGCTTTACATTGTGAAAACTTTCTCCCCGTTATTGATTAGAATAGAGTTAATCTACAATGCGATTAATCGGACGCTACTATGAGCACTCAAATACACTCACTTCTTTGGCAGCACTTTATCCGCGCGGTAAAACTCGAAGTTAAACCTGCTTTAGGTTGTACCGAACCGATCTCATTAGCATTAGCGGCGGCAAAGGCAGCGGCTTATCTCCAAGGCCCAATCACTAGAGTACAAGCCTTTGTATCTCCTAACTTAATGAAAAATGGTATGGGTGTTACAGTGCCGGGTACGGGTATGGTTGGACTTCCCATCGCTGCGGCTCTAGGGGCTATTGGTGGTGACGCTGAGGCGGATCTTGAGGTGCTTAAATCTGCTACAGAACAAGCCATTGAACAGAGTAAAAAAATGTTGGCAGAGGGCACTATCACCGTTGATATTAAATCCCCTTGCGCTGATAGTATTTATGCCGAAGCTAATGTCTTTACCGCGCAAGGCTGTGCAACCGTTGTGATAGCAGGCACTCACACGCGAGTAGTTAAAATCATTAATCAGGGTACTGTTGAATTTGATTTAGCCCTTTCTGCAGGCGATCCAGATGCATTAGTCGATTGCGCAGAAGATATCCCATTACCCAAGGTGACGGCTAAAGAGGTCTATCGATTTGCTACCCAAGCACCTTTCGAGGATATCAGCTTTATTTTAGAGTCAGCCTCACTCAATGACGCTCTATCTAAAGAGGGGTTAGAAAATGTTTACGGTTTGCATATTGGCCGTACGTTACGCACACAACGTGATCGTGGATTGCTATCAAAAGATCTATTATCCGATATTATGATCCGCACCACTGCGGCCTCAGATGCCCGTATGGGTGGCGCTAAATTACCCGCAATGAGCAATTCAGGCTCGGGAAATCAAGGAATTGCCGCCACTATGCCTGTCGTTGTAACCGCCGATTATCTACAATCAACGGAAGAACAACGCGCTCGTGCACTCATGCTGTCACATTTAATGGCGATCTATATCCATAGTCAATTACCACCCCTCTCCGCCCTATGTGCAGCAACCACCGCTTCTATGGGCGCTGCAGCGGGAATTGCTTGGTTACTTGAAGCACGCTATGAAGTTGTTGCTATGGCAATCTCAAGCATGATTGGTGATGTCAGCGGCATGATATGTGATGGAGCATCAAATGGCTGTGCGATGAAAGTCTCTACTGGTGCCAGCGCAGCCTACAAAGCGGTATTAATGGCCTTAGATAATAGCTGTGTTCGCGGCTCTGATGGCATTGTTTCTGACGATGTTGACCAATCAATACTAAATCTTTGCTCTCTTGCCACAGGTTCGATGCGCCATACCGATGTACAAATTATCGAAATTATGGCGACTAAAGCCAAATATGCCTGATTATGATAACCCTGTCTGAATGCCGAGCTGAAATATTATGATACATAATAATTAGTATTCGCCTAGATAGAAAAACCTATCGAAAATCCAAATAGATAGAGTTGGTATTTACGGCTCTATCTGCTAATAAAAGCAATAATTACCAAATTAAATCAGCCTATTTTCCATATACTCTAACTATTCAACTATAATCTAGCAATTAAATTGTTGTATAGGAGTTTTCCATGAAAAAAATCTGGTTAGCCATTGCCCTGCTACTTTTAACCTCTCACTCTTTTGCAGAGTGTGATTTTACCAAAGCCGCTAGAAATGAAGTTTTAAATAAAAAAATAGGTATTTCAGGTAATTGTGATACAACAAAAGCGGTTAAAACTCAAACGACTAAAAAAGTTGATGAAAAATTAGATATTAACTCTAAACAGCTCAAAGAGAACACTCAAAACAAAAAAGACAACATTCAGAAGGATGTTAAAACCAGTAAAAAAATGCTTAATGCTGTAAAATAATGTTTTAACGTTCATTAATCGTTAATTGATTTTTATATAAGCTAATATGAAAGCTAATATGAAAGCCAATATGAAAGCCAATATTCTAACTAATTTTAACATTTAGAGTAATGAGAGGCACAAAAATAGTCATCTATATTTTATACTGTACTTTTTTTGAAAAAAACTATATTTAATAAAGGTTATAACTTAATATAACTAAGTCTATGGTCTCGTTATAGTATTAACAGCCTTAGTCTTACGAAGTTATTATTCAATTATGCTTATATGGAAATTTCAAATGAAAAATATCTGGTTAGCTGTTTCTCTTCTATTATTATCTGTATCTTCCTTTGCTGAGTGCGATTTTCAACAAGCAACTGTCAACGGTGTTCTTGGTAAAACATTAGGTATTTCAGGCGATTGCACTGCGGAAAAAGCAGCTGCTGAGCAAACAACAAAAACAGTTGATGAGTCCTTAGATCCTGAGGCTAAAAAAGTCAAAGATGGCGCTATGGATAAAAAAGATAGTATAGAAAGTGATATCAACACCACTAAAAATGTGATGAGCATTCTTAAATAAAGAGTTCATTATAAATAAGTCAGATTGGGAATAAAGTCGCATACTTCTATTTTTTTATATTAATATTCTCGTATAAATCTATAATTTAAATTTCTATTAGAAATAACTTAATTTATAGAAGAGCAGCAATAAACAGAATATTCTTAATATAACCTATGTTTATTTTGCACCTCTCTGACTTTTAGTTGCTACAAATTAAAACAGATATATATCGGATAAGTATAGAGGCGGTCGAGAATAGCCGCCCCACAAGATCCTATTTACTTAGCTACTTTGAGTGCAGCAAATTTCTCACGAATAATTTCTTCGGGCAGATCAACACCGATAAAAACCAACATACTTTCCCGTGACTCGCTATCATGCCACTCACGATCCCAATCAGCACTGTATAAACGTTGCACCCCTTGGAATAATAAACGACGCGGCTCGTTGGTTATTGATAAAATTCCTTTATAGCGCAATAGATTATCTGCAAAAGTGAGCAGTAAGCTCTCCATCACCTCAGAGGCCGCCATCAAGTCAATCGGGTAGTCTAGATTCACCACAATCGATTGAACTTCATTTTGTTGCTTAGGCATAAAGCGGAATGAAGGTTTAGCTACGGTTAACTGATCATTAAGAATAAATCCCTGCACATCAAACAATAGAGCAACATCAATATCACCGTGGACCACCGAATAAACCGAAGCGCGGGCATTAATACGATGCAGCCGTTCGATTAAAGCATCATTATCAGGCTCAATATCAGTTTTGGTCAGCAATAGACGATCAGCATAACCAATTTGCGCTTGAGCAATCGGAAAATCACTCAGCTGTTTATCGGCATGAACGGCATCCACCAAAGTGATGATGCCATCAAGTAGAAAACGTTCACATAAAATAGGGTGTGAAAAGAACGTCTGTGTTATAGGACCGGGATCGGCCATGCCAGTACATTCAATCAATAAGCGATCAAACTCGATTTCGCCACTATCAATACCCGCTAACAGATCTAACAAGGCAGTTTCAAGTTCACTCGAGCGGCTACAGCAGATGCACCCATTGCTTAAAGTAGTTATTTTAGTGGCTCGATCACCGATAAGCTCATTATCAATCGGCACTTCACCAAATTCATTTTCAATAACCGCAATTTTATAGCCATGATTTTCATTAAGAATATGACGCAGTAGCGTAGTTTTTCCTGCGCCCAAAAAACCGGTTAAAATAGTGACTGGAATGGGATTCATGATTACCTCTTAAAAAAATGCCCTGCACTGTTATAACACAACATGCAGGGCACCCTTTATTTGCTACCGATTAATGTGAAGAAGAGATCTTCACACCCCCTTCAGGAATAGGGACATAAGGTGTTTCTGCATCTGAACGATTTGGATTTTTATGTGCTTTCATTCCCGCTTTAATACCATAGAAAATGATACTGTAAACGACAACTAAGAACAGAATACTCAATCCAGCATTAGTATAGTTATTGATAATGATATGATTCATATCAGTAACTTGCTGTAAGGTCAGATCCGATCCACCTGTCGCAATCTTATCTTTATAAGATCTTGCTAAGTATAAGAAGCCTTCAAGTTGTGGATTATCACTAAACAGTTTCAGACCCAACGCCCATGTGGTACAGATCAGCAACCATACGGCTGGCAATACAGTTACCATGATATATTTACTACGCTTCATTTTAATCAGAACAACGGTACTCAGTACTAAAGCAACGGCCGCCAGCATCTGGTTAGAGATACCGAACAGTGGCCATAGGCTCTTAACGCCGCCCAGTGGATCGACAACGCCTTGATATAACAGATATCCCCATAAGCCAACACAACCCGCAGTACCAACAATACCCGCGATTAATGAGTCTGTTTTTTTCAGGAATGGAACGAAGTTACCTAACAGATCTTGCAGCATAAATCGACCTGAACGAGTGCCCGCATCCAGTGCAGTCAAGATAAACATAGCTTCGAACAGGATACCAAAGTGATACCAGAAGCCCATATTTGCCGCAGGAATAATTGCGTGAAATACATATGCAATACCAACTGCTAAGGTCGGTGCGCCACCCGCACGGTTTAGAACCGAAGGTTCACCAATATCTTTAGCTGTTTGTAGGATCTGCTCAGGTGAAATGACAAAGCCCCATGAACTCACAGTTGCTGCGGCTTGTACCGTCGCATCTTTAAGTTGAGCTAAGATCATAGCGCCATCAGGTCCACCTAACTCATGCAGGTTAGGCATAGTGATACCTAATGCAGAAGGAGGGGTATTCATCGCAAAATAGAGACCTGGCTCAATAATGGATGCGGCAACTAACGCCATAATTGCAACGAATGATTCCATTAACATCGCACCATAACCGATGTAGCGAGCGTCTTTTTCGTTCGCTAACAATTTCGGCGTAGTACCAGAAGCAATAAGTGCGTGGAAACCAGATACAGCACCACAAGCAATAGTAATAAATAAGAATGGAAACAGAGTACCTTTCCAAACGGGACCTGTACCATCAACAAACTGAGTTACTGCTGGCATTTTCAGTTCTGGGTTAAGGATCACGATACCCACAGCTAAACCAACGATAACCCCAATTTTCAAGAATGTAGCCAGATAGTCACGTGGCGCTAGGATCAGCCACACAGGTAACAGCGCAGAGACAAAAGCATACCCCACTAATGTATAAGTGATAGTGGTGTCTTTAAATGTCAGTGCTGGACCCCAGAATGGGTCTTGAGCGATAACGCCACCGAACCAGATAGATAAAACCAACAGCGTAATACCAATCACTGAGATTTCACCCACACGCCCCGGCCGGATATATCGCATATATATCCCCATAAACAGCGCGATCGGTAGAGTAGAACAGACGGTGAATACGCCCCATGGACTTTCTGCCAGAGCCTTAACCACGATCAGCGCTAATACCGCTAAGATAATGATCATGATAAGGAAGCAACCAAATAGAGCAATAGTACCAGGGATAGGACCTAACTCCTCTTTGATGATCTCACCGAGAGACGCACCGTTACGACGCGAGGAGATGAACAGCACCATAAAGTCTTGTACGGCACCCGCGAGTACTACACCCGCTAACAGCCATAATGTACCCGGTAGATAACCGACTTGAGCTGCCAGAACCGGACCCACCAATGGACCCGCACCTGCGATAGCCGCGAAGTGGTGTCCAAACAGAACATTTTTATTGGTAGGAACATAGTTTAAGCCATCGTTATTAATAACTGCTGGCGTCGCACGCGTTTCATCCAACTTCATCACTTTAGTCGCGATATATAAGCTGTAGTAACGGTATGCAATAAGATAAACCGCAATAGAAGCAACCACTATCCATAGCGCACTAATACTTTCCCCTCGACGTAGCGCGACTACGCCCAGACAGACAGCACCGATAATTCCGAGGATAAGCCAAGGAACATGCTTTAGAATACCATTTTTGTTCATACAACACCCTTCTGAGGTAAAACGAACATGTGAATTAATGTCATTTTTATTAGTATTGGCAGTTTGGTAACCCTATATTCCAAGACTAGATTGAGTTTCTGCCATGGTTCATATAATAAGAAATTTCAAGTCACAAAAGACAAAGGGCGAGCTAAACGGTTGCATAGAATATTAAGCGGTCATTTTTAATGGATGAATGGTTTTCAATCGGATAGGAACGCTAAAAAATGTGATGGAGGTAACATTTTATCATTATTTTCAGTATCTTATTCATTAACAAAATAACGTCATTTAATTAATAACTATTTCATTATATGCCGAAAAGAGTCTTAAAAAGAACTTACCTCATTAAAAGAGATTAGAGATGAGTTAATTCAGCTTTAAGCGAAGAGAAGGAGTGCCGAATCAGCTATCGCACTCCTATAAATATGAAAGAAAACTGCTTATCCTTCGACGATAACGCAACAAGCTGATTTTTTAGCTAATAATAGTGCTTCATCGAGAGTTTCAGCCGTAGCCAAGGCGACGCCTAAACGACGGGTTCCGGCAATTTCTGGTTTACCAAATAGGCGCAGCTGCACATCACTTGATAGTGCTTTATCGAGATAAGAGAAAGTCACATCACTACTATGCAATTCAGGTAAAATCACTGCTGAAGCGCTAGGTCCATACTGGCGAATTTGACCAATAGGCAAACCTAAGAAGGCGCGAACATGCAAAGCGAATTCAGATAAATTCTGCGAAATCAAAGTTACCATTCCGGTATCATGAGGTCTCGGTGAGACTTCATTAAAAATCACTTCATCACCACAAACAAATAATTCAACGCCAAATAGACCATAGCCCCCTAAGGCAGTGACAATTTTTTTCGCCGCATCTTGGGCACTGCGTAAGGCGGCTTCACTCATCTGTTGCGGTTGCCAAGATTCGCGATAATCGCCTTTTTCCTGACGATGCCCGACAGGTGAGCAAAAATGAACACCATCGGCAGCGCTCACCGTTAATAATGTAATTTCAAAATCAAAAGGAACCACTTTTTCGACGATCACACGCCCCTGCCCACTTCTACCACCCTGTTGTGAGTAGCTCCATGCAGAAGATAGTTCGGATTCACTGCGGATCAGCGTCTGCCCTTTTCCTGATGAACTCATCACCGGTTTTACGATACAAGGCAGACCGATTTCAGCAGCTGCGGCGATAAAATCAGCTTCACTATCGACAAAACGATAGTCTGAAGTGGGCAATCCTAGCTCTTCAGCAGCAAGGCGACGGATACCTTCACGATCCATCGTCAGAAAAACGGCTCTGGCGCTGGGAACAATATGCTGGCCAGCTAACTCTAGCTCGACCAGTGTTTTAGTCGCAATAGCTTCAATCTCAGGCACGATAAAATCAGGCTGCTCTTTCTGCACTAATTCACGGATCGCATCACCATCTAACATATTGATCGTATAGCTGCGATGTGCCACATGCATAGCCGGTGCATTGTGATAACGATCAACCGCGATCACCTCAATACCTAAGCACTGACACTCGATAGCAACCTCTTTTCCCAGCTCACCAGAACCAAGTAGCATGACTTTTGTTGCAGATGGGCACAGCGCAGTTCCAAGTTTAAGCATAAGTAACATATCCTACGGCAGGAGCATAAATAAGACCGTCAGTATAAAGGCAATCGTTTGCTTTGGCTATTGGCAGATAATATATCGATTATAATTTAGTCTTATTAAGGAGTTTTATCACGCCCTGTAATAAATGGAGGCATCTTATGATGTTGAATCCAATGCGTACGTAACAAGGCAAAGATACAACAAAATAAGCCGAGCCAAATCAATGAAAAGCTGATCCCTTTCACGCGATCAAATAATTCATTAAACAGGAAAATAGCCAATAAAAATTGAATAGTAGGTTCTATATATTGGGCTAAACCAATCACGGTCAGCGTGGTTCTTTTTATTGCGGCAGTAAAAAAGAGTAGCGGTAAAATAGTAACTGGCGCGGTTAATATATAGAGTAATTTGGTGTTGAGATCGCCCCCGATAACGATACTTTCTCCCCGCGCATTAAGCCAATACATAATGCCTATCGCGATGGGCAGTAACCAAAGGGCTTCTAAAAATAGCGAGGTGATCACATCGAAATGAATAAATTTACGGATCAAACCATAAACAGCGAAAGCACTTCCCATCACTAAAGCCAATATCGGTAGCTCACCATATTGCCAAATCTGATAGCTCACGCCAGCACAGATAAATAACACCGCCATTTTTTCCGCAGTAGCCAGTCGTTCATGTAAAAAAATCACACCGAGCAAAATGGAAAAAAGAGGATTAATAAAATAACCTAAACTAGCCGCCAATACCTGCCCATGGGTTAATGCATAAGTGAAGGTGCACCAAGAGATCGCCATCACTGCAGAGCTAAATAAGCACATAATAATCGAACGCTTATCGGCCCATACTTGGCACCAACAAGATTTATTTTTCAGTAATTGGCGAATAATTAAAAGTAAAGGGATAGACCAAATTACCCTTTGGGCGAGAAGTTCTAAAGGCTGAGCGCCGGGCATTAACCGATAATAGAGCGGCGTAATCCCCCATAAAATATAAGAAAAAATAGCCAGCGAAATTCCCGAACGATACAACATATTTTATCCGCCCAAAAATAATCTAAATAGATAATAAGCTATTTATTATACTCTGCTCATAGACTAATAGAAGAGACACAGGTGAATAACACAGTGTGAAATAACGGAATAACAACTATTTTTAGCGGCTATCAGAATAAACAGTAGAGGAAAATCAGGATATCTTCAGATTTGACGATACCCTGTTATCGAAAGGCGATTAAAAATCACGTCTATGTAAAGGCGGTTGCTGACTAATAAAAATCTCTAATTCACTGCGCGTTGGTGCGGCTGCGATTGCACCTTTTTTGGTTGTTGCTAACGCCCCACAAGCCGATGCCTGAGTGACAATTTTCATAAAATAATCAGGCCCATCTGAAACGCCATATTCACTGATTGCTGCCAGAAGACCAGCCATAAAGGCATCGCCTGCGCCTGTAGTATCAACACTATTCACCAGATAAGCGCTAATCGCGACACACTGATCTTCAGTAATGATCAAACAACCTTTGGCCCCTTGAGTGACGATTTTTAACTGCGCGGGATACTGGGCGATTTTTGCCACTGCATCTTTCAGTACAAGACTTTTGGTTAACCACAATAGCTCATCATCAGATAACTTCAAAATATCACATTGATGAGCAAAGGCATCGACAGTTTGGTGCATCTCTTCGGCATCAGACCACATTTGAGGGCGAATATTAACATCAAAACTGAGCAATCCACCCGCATCGCGCATTTTCGCCATCGTAGTACTGAGAGAGCTACGGCAAACTGGGTGCACTAAAGCGAGAGAACAAAAATGCAGAATATCGTTATTAAATGCTGGCAAATTATCCGCAGCTAAAAACTGATCGGCCGAAGGTGATACTAAAAATGAGAAATCACGTTCGCCATTTTCTTGTAATGACACTAATACCGTACTGGTGCGATATTTCTCATCAAACTCCATCGCACTTGTATCAACATCAATATCGAACATGGTTTTTTGCATAAAATGGCCGAAAGCATCCTCGCCCACTCGACCAATAAATCCACTCGCTTGCCCTAATCGCGCAACGCCTGCGGCAACATTAACCGGAGCGCCACCAGCACAAGCTTCATATTGCATATTTTGCAATGGGATCAGATCTACAACCGCATCACCTAAGGTCCAGACTTTCATACTCTCTCCTGAAAGGTCATATTTCTCTTATCGCATACATTACAGTGAATGCGTTAGAACGTAAAAGAAACATGGCTAAAAAATAGCTGGTAAAATATTTTTGTTAACGTTAACATTTATTCAGGTGAAAATCGATATCTCGTTAAACGATTAGCGAATTTAGACTCTATTTAATACGATAATTTAATCACTATGATGGTTATACGAGGCTCTAATCTATTCAAACCATTTTAAGTCAATCTGATTACCAAAAGGAATGATAATGAATCAGCGTATTGAAAAAGCCACAGCTGCACTTAACAAATTAAAAAGTACACTCGATATGCATTTTTATCCCAATTACCACTTGGCGCCCTTTGCAGGTTGGCTAAATGATCCTAATGGACTCATTTATCACGACGGAAAATATCACGCCTTTTATCAACATCACCCTTTCGACGCAAACTGGGGACCTATGCATTGGGGCCACTCGACCAGTGATGATATGGTGCATTGGGAGCATCAACCTATCGCACTCGCTCCGGGCGATGATTATGATCGCGATGGTTGCTTCTCTGGCTCTGCGGTTAGCCACGAAGGAAATCTCTATCTGTTTTATACTGGCCACATCTGGTTAGATAAAGAGGGAGATGATAGCCAAATTGAGCAAACACAATGTTTAGCCATCAGTACAGATGGTATTAATTTTGAGAAAAAAGGGATCGTGATCCCATTAATTGAAGAATATATGCATTTCCGTGACCCTAAAGTTTGGTATCAAGAGGGTCGCTGGTGGATGATTGTCGGTGCTCGCGATAAACAAGATCAAGGTCAGGTTCTACTATTTAATACTCAAGATCCTCTCAATTGGAGCAGCGAATACGAAATTCTCGCTAAAACCGATGATCCTAATGTCTATATGTGGGAATGCCCGGATTTCTTCCCGCTGGCTAATAAATTTATCACCTTATTCTCGCCTCAGGGGAAAAAAGCTGAAAATTATCAATTCCGTAATCGTTTCCAAAGTGGTTATATAATTGGTGATTGGGCTCCCGGCAAACCTTATACAATAAATCAATCATTTACTGAAATCGATCACGGTCATGATTTTTATGCACCACAAACCTTTGTCGCTAAAGATGGCCGTCGTATCGCTATTGCTTGGATGGATATGTGGGAAAGTAACATGCCATCAAAAGCCCATGGTTGGGCAGGCTGTTTTACGTTGCCTCGTGAATTGATCTTAACCAAAGAACATAAAGTGATTATGCAGCCGATCGCGGAGCTTATCTCTTTGCGTCAAGCTCACCAAACTATTCCGGCGATAGAACTGGCGAAAAATAGTGCTCAGAAAATTAAAGATGATGCTGGTTGCTGCGAAATTGAATTAATTTGGGACTTACCCAATAGCCCAGCTGAAAAATTTGGTTTCTGGATTGGTAAAGGAATGCAATTCTATATTGATAGACAATCTAATCGCCTGATCATTGAGCGCCACTATCCTGATGATGTGATCAGCGACTATCGAAGTGCTAAATTACCTACCTCAAATCAGCTTAAAATCCGTGCTTATATCGATCACTCAAGCGCTGAAATCTTTATTAATGATGGAGAACTTACTTTCTCAAGCCGTATTTACCCACAAAAAGATGAGCGTGAACTTAAATTATTTGCCATTAATGGTGCGGCGAAATTAGTCGGTGGTCAGCTATGGGAACTGGCAAGATAATTAAGTTTTCAGCCGAATTAAAAAGCTTAAATAATTAGACGAGTTAACCTACCGATAGCGAACAATGATGCTCGCTATCGGTTCAAAAAATTATAATGAGTCCCGTTCTAACAGATCACAATCGACATATTGAATATCTTTTGTTTGCCTCTGCTCAATAATATGTAAAGCAGCTTCTCTGCCTAACTGGTAATGAGGCAACTCAACTGTGGTTAAGGGAGGATAAAATAACTTTCCGACACCAATCATATTATCGTAACCCAACACAGCAACATCTTGTGGGATCTTTAATCCTTTACTAAGCAACACCTGATAAGCCAAAAAGGCAATTCGATCATTACCGCATATAACGACATCAAATGCAGGCTTTTCATTTTGACAATGACGATTAATCAATTCAATAACATCAAGATAGTGCTCATCACCCCATTCAAGGTGATATTGCTTTAATTGATCGATGGAAAGCCCAGCATTTTTCCATGCATCTTCAACAGCTTTACGTCTGGCAATACCCGCCATTGTCTCTTTAGGGATATATAAGCACAGGGGTTGGCGATAACCTTTCTGTATTAATATCTGTAGAGCCTGATACTGACCATCATAGTCATTAGGAATATAAGCAGGAAAATGTTTTTTTACATCGACACAATTCGCTAAAACTAAATGCTCATCATAAAGATTTTCAGGAATAGTGACTTCTCTTAGCCCCATGGTAGTAAAAATAATACCATCGGGTCGTTGAGATAATATCTGTTTTACCGCACGCTCATGATCATCATCTGAAGTAATGTTAACAACGAAACAACTCCAACCATATTTACGCGCAGTTTGCTCAATAGACAGGATCATTTCAACAGAAAATGGGGTTGTTGCCGTATCCAGAGCAAGGACACCGAGAGTCGAAGTTCGGGAACCTTTTCCTCTAATTTTTCGGGCAGAAAAATCAGGTACATAATTAAGCTCTTCGATCGCTTTCTGTACCTGTTTTAATGTTTCTGGTTTCAGTAACGCTGGGCTATTGATCGCTCGCGATACGGTCATTAAAGACACGGAAGCTAAACGAGCAACATCTTTCAGTGAGGCCATTAGGTTATATCTACCAAGCAATTTGTAAATAAATTTATAGAATCGATTTTACCACATTGCCTCATAAGCTATTAGCACAATTTGAGAACAGGCCTTCATCTTGAAGAAATACATAATTAGTCACAAATTAATTTAAACAAAACTATTTATGATAGTTATTTTTGGATATTCTAATACCATTAATTGAAAAATATCTTATAATCTATATTGGATGTAGGTAAAAGATAGGAACATCTAACCTCTAGGTATAACACCTTGATAATTATTGGTTTTATATATTAAAAACTGCGGGGGTTGATTTTCAATCATTTTATATATTTAAAAATCTTTTCTACTTGCAAAGAAATTTTTCTTTATGTAAATGAATAATACAATTAATTACAAAAGTTAAATAGAACATGATTTTCTCTATTAAATTCCTATTTCATGTATCTGTTTACATATATTTCATTCCACTTTTAAACACTAGAAATTGTAGGAACAGGAGCAAATCATGGATACTAACGTTCATGTAATTATAAAAGATGACGATATAACGAAGAACAAGCTGCAATCAATAATAGAATCTTTCGGCGGTCAGGCTAGATTTTATGACAATGAAAGCCTTTTTCTAAGTACTTACACCTACTCATCAACTAATTCATCAACGGAGTGTTTAATTACATACTTCAAAAATGATGATGAGCGGAAAATAGAAAAACTATATTCGTTAAAAAATCATGGCCAAATCATGCCTATAATTGTGGTGAGTGATAAACCCTCAGTTGAATTCTGTCGCCAGTCATTCAAAATGGGTGTATTCGAATTTTTTGCTCTACCATTAAAAAGCGCTGATATATTAGAAGCCATTAATAGTGCAGCTGAAATTTATCAAGTTTCATCAGAACGTTACCAACTGTTCTTAACGCTATCTAATAAATTCAAAAAACTCTCGAATAGAGAAAAAGAAGTAATGACGATGATATTGGAAGGTAATACCAGCAAAGAAGCTGCTGAAAAATTATCTCTATCGCCAAGAACTGTAGAAGTACATCGCTCGAATATCTATACCAAGTTAAAAATAAAATCATTGCCTCAGTTGGTCAATGAATATAGCTATATTACTAATTACACCGGAAATGCCTAATATAAATAGGGACAACTTTAGTCGTCTATTCATATTAATTTAATATACTCTTCATTATAATCTAAGAATACAAATAAAAGCAGTATATAAAACCACAGATTAACGATGACACAGCTTAAAATCAAAGAGGGGGAGAGTATATATAATTTAAAAATAACGCTGATTTATTGTTAATATAACAATATGTCAGCAGTTCTAGCGATAATAAATTATCTTGTTGTATTGATTTTTTTATCGTTATTATCATCTAAAGCTTGCTAGCATTTCAGCTCTGTAGCCTAGCATTCAACCAATCATCAGCGTAAAGTGAATTAGTTGAAAAAGACTTATCCACTTTACTATAGATTGAAGGAAACGCTGATGATTGGTCTTGTTATTGTTTCTCATAGTAAAATGCTTGCTGATGGGCTGCATCAACTAGCTCAACAGATGCAAAACAACGCATTTTGCCGCATTCAGATTGCCGCAGGCGTTGATGATCCTGAAAATCCTTTAGGAACTGATGCGATCAAAATTATGGAGGCTATTGAAAGCCTATCTGATGCTCAGCATATTATTCTATTGATGGATCTAGGTAGTGCTATTTTAAGTGCTGAGACCGCATTAGAGCTCATTGACCCCAGTTTAGCTCAAAAAACGTATCTCTGTTCAGCACCTCTTGTTGAAGGCGCAATTGCGATAACAGTCGCAGCTTCATCGGGCGCCGATCTCGACAATATTCTTTATGAGGCACATCATGCATTAAGTGCAAAACAGACACAATTGGGCCAACAAATTGAATCTACCACTTCAGAAGTTAAACAAACACCAATTGATGCCTGTGCAATCCATACTCAATGCACATTGATTAATCCCAATGGTTTACATGCTCGCCCTGCCGCAAAATTAGCCTCAACCCTAGCGCCTTTTAATGCCAAACTCTCCTTAGAAAAAAACCACCAGCGCATCAATCCCAAAAGTATGAGTCAAATTGCACTATTGCAAGTCCGCCAAGGAGATAAAATTCGTTTATTTGCCAGTGGGATAGAGGCCGAAGCTGCAATTGACGCATTTGATCAACTAGCAGCAACTCATTTTGGCGAGAATATCAATAATAACCACTCAACTACTTTCTATGGACAAAAAACGATTGAGCCCGTCATTTTTGGTTATGCTTATCAATGGAAACGCCCTCAGCTTACTTCACTCAAAAAATCAGAGACGATTAAAGATTGCAGTGATGAAAAACAAAAAATAGGTTTGGCTCTAAAACAGACCATTGAGAATTTAACGCAGACAATTGAAAACGCTAAAAATAAATTTGGCAGCCATATAGCCGATATTTTTGATGGTCATATTTTACTGTTATCCGATGATGAAATTATTCAAGCACTTGATCAGTGTATTGAATCAAAACAGTGCAGTGCGCAAATCGCTATTGAACAGGTTTTTTCTGAGCTAAAAGATCAATACCAGCAAATTACAGATCCTTATTTGAATGCACGTAAATTAGATATTGATGATTTGAAATACCAAATGTTATTTAACTTAACGCAGAAAAATATATCACCTACTGCTTTTGATAAAGTTTCTATATTATTATCCGATGAACTATATCCATTTGAAATAATAAAGCTCAATCCAGCCAATATTGCTGCTATCGCATTAAGTAAAGGATCGCCTTATTCTCATAGTGCGATCATTGCTCGTAAAATGGGTATCCCAATGCTTGTTAATTTAGGTCAGGAGATCTTATCCATTGCGGATAATAGTCGATTAGCGCTCGATCCAATTAATCTCACACTCAGTATTGAAAATTAATGTTATTAAGCCTCTTGATCCAGCGCGTCATGGTAAGAGGCTTTTAACTATTATTTATATTGCCTAATATCTATCTCATACTGTTTTATCTTACGCCATAATGTTGTACGCCCAATATTTAATAATTTATACATCTCCTGCATCTTACCTTTACTCAATTTAGCAGCATCAATAATCGCTTCTTTTTCAATATGCTCAATGGCTAAATTCTGCGGTAATTTCTCAGTGATATTTAAACTATTATCTACTGTTTTATCTATATGATTTTGCAATGATGCAGTTATCTGCGCTCCAACAGAGTGCGCCAGCGCCATTAATATATCTTGTTGTGTCAGGCTACGCTCATAAAGTGCGACCATGCCACATAACTTACCATCTGGTGTCAAAATAGGCGCGATATAATAACAGCCATGCTGATGACACTGAGGTTCAGAGAAAGGCGTAAATTGATTTAGACCATCAGTGGTAGATAATTGAATAAAGTATTCTTCAGTAGGTATATTGGTAGTGCCATTATGCCAGAGGATCTCACCATGATTATCTAACAGAAAAAACTGTGTTAACTGCTTTTTTATATAAGCCGTTACCCTTTTTAATGAAACGCTGCCCACTTCAATTAAAAGAGAACTCGATAAATCACTCGTAAAATGACTATTTTTCTCGGTGGTAAAAAAATGAGATAAATCAGCTGACATAGAAAATCCTTACTGAATGGTTTTTATGTATTCAATTATCTATGCTTGCTCGTTTCAAAGGATGTTTTAGATCAATAAGCGGGATGAAAAGAAATGAATGAGCATGATCCAGATCAACCAATTAATAAATCACTTTTTAAAGCATGATCTAAATCAATAAAAATAAAGCCCACTAACTTAAAGGTCAGCAGGCTTATAATTTAGCATTTCTTGTGTGTTAAAGATTATCCTTGAATCACAGTTCCCCAAAGATCATATTCATCCGCATGCTCAATGATCACATTGACGATATCTCCTGCTTGTAGATCGAACTGATCATTAAGATAAACTGCACCATCAATTTCTGGTGCATCTGCCATACAACGACCAATAGCGCCTTCTTCATCCACTTCATCGATGATGACTTTTAGTGTACGACCAATTTTCTCTTGTAATCTTTGCGTCGAAATCCCTTGTTGAAGCTGCATAAAACGATGATAGCGCTCTTCTTTTATCGCTTCAGGCACCTGATCAGCCAGTTCATTAGCTTTTGCTCCTTCCACTGGGCTATATTGGAAGCAACCAACACGATCTAGCCGCGCTTCAGTGAGAAAATCTAATAGCATTTGGAAATCCTCTTCTGTCTCGCCGGGGAAGCCAACAATAAAGGTTGAACGTAACGTCAGTTCTGGACAGATTTCACGCCAGCGTTTAATGCGTTCGAGTGTCCGTTCGACAGAGCCGGGGCGCTTCATCAGCTTTAAAATTTTCGGGCTAGCATGCTGTAGCGGTATATCCAAATAGGGCAAAATTTTACCTTCTGCCATTAATGGGATCACATCATCAACATGAGGATAAGGATAGACATAATGCAAACGTACCCAGATATCTAGTTGTGCTAGCTGTTCACAAAGTGCAACCATGCTAGTTTTTACTGGTTGGCCATCCCAAAATCCTATCTTATGTTTTACATCAACACCATAAGCTGAAGTATCCTGTGAAATAATCAGCAGCTCTTTAACACCGGCATTCGCTAAACGTTTAGCTTCATTCAGAACATCACCAATCGGACGACTATCTAAATCTCCACGCATCGATGGAATAATGCAGAAAGTACAACGGTGATTACAACCCTCGGAGATCTTTAAATAAGCATAGTGTTTAGGGGTTAATTTGACGCCTTGCTGCGGCACCAAACTTAAGAAGGGGTCATGTTGTGGTTTAGGTACATAGTGATGAACATGCTTAAGCACTTGTTCATAACTGTGAGGGCCGGTGATTTCTAATACTTTAGGATGTATTTCACGGATCTGATTCTCTTTCGCACCCAGACATCCAGTAACAATCACTTTACCATTTTCATTAAGTGCTTCACCAATAGCTTCTAATGATTCTTGCACTGCGCTATCAATAAAACCACAAGTATTGACGATCACTAAATCAGCATCATCATAGCGAGGAACCACTTGATAACCATCTGCACGTAACTCCGTTAAAATACGTTCAGAATCCACCAAGTTTTTAGGGCAGCCTAATGAAACAAAACCAATTTTGGGTACTTCAGGTGTATTATGGGACATTGCTCAAACTCATAAGTATGATTGGAGAATCAGAGGCAACTTGGCCTACTTGATCGACTTTTATTAGAATTTAAGCTACCGATTTTACCTAGATAGCGGCTAAAATTATAGCCTTATATACATAGAGCGAATGAAAATAAACATTCAATTCGGTTGGTCCTATTTATACCAATAGAAAACAAAGCATTAATGTAACCTTGTTAAAAAACGACTTTATTTAATAAAAATACAATCCATTAAATATAGCCTTTCGTTTTAATCATCTGATTATTAATTTATCATTACCTAATAAATGATATTCAATTGATTACAGACTAAGATATTAAAAATAAACTAAAATTAATTCTAATGGATTAGTTAGCCTTATCTGTCACTCATTGAATTGATTTTTTAAAAAAATATTGCCGTGTTATCAATGATAAAGCAATTCAGAATGTTTCTATTTACTTAACTCACTTTCAATTTTTAATGTTGGAAGAAATGAATTTTTCATTCCATTTAATACCATACTGTAAAAATATATGACTTTAGTCTTGAATTTTATTAATAATAATGATTATCATTGTCGTTCTATAAATAGAATAAATGCCAAGGATTAATGATGAAACCTGCTTATCATATTGTTTTTTCAAGTTTAGTGCTGTTTTCTGCCACTGCATTTTCACAAGAATACCCGCTAGGATTACCTGTTATTCAAGATGGTATGGAAATTCAAGGCGTCTATCTACAACCTATTACCATGGATACAGAAGAAGGCCATCACGCAATGGCACATCTGGCCGCAGATAAGGCGGATATTCATTTAGAAGCCGATATTCATGCGGTCGAAGATAACCTAAATGGTTTTGCTGAAGGTGATTGGATCCCTTATCTAACAATTGAATATACAGTTACAAAACTGGGCGATAAACCTAAAACACAATCAGGTAAATTTATGCCAATGGTGGCAAGTGATGGGCCACATTATGGTGAAAATATTAAATTGGATGGCGTCGGTAAATATCGTGTGACTTATAAGATCTATCCACCATCTTATAATAAGGATGCCGCTTTCGGTCGTCACATTGATAAAGAGACAGGCGTTGCACCATGGTTTAAACCTTTTGAAACCACATGGGATTTTGACTATGCGGGCATAGGTCGCAAAGGCAGTTATTAATCCTTGAGCACGGTGAAGTCTAGAATGCCTATCGCTTAATCAATTGGCGTCGGCATTCTTGCTCATTGTGAGGAATGAATAACATTATCCATGGATCTATTGGATGAATACAATGAGCAAACTATTTAGCTATCTCTTAATCATAATATCGGCACTTACCATTTCTCAGGCGATAGCCGCAGAGAAATATACGGTAAAATTGGAAATGAATAATGGGGATCTAATCCCTAGAGTTCTCGAAGTTCCCGCAAAAACGATTATTCGTATCGAAATCAGCAATACAGGTACTGAACCTGCTGAGTTTGAAAGTACAAAATTACGTAAAGAGAAAGTGTTAGCACCGGGTGCCAGTTCGGTTGTGGTTATTGCACCATTAAAACCGGGCACTTATACCTTTTTTGATGACTTCCATTTATCCCACCCGAACGGTGAGATTATTGCTAAGTAACTGTGTTTAACAGGAAATACTATGGGGCAGATCCTCTTTGTCATTTGGCGCGAAAGTTTTGAAGCGCTACTTGTTGTCGGTATTATTTATGCTTGGATAAAACGTCATCCAGACGCAAAAAATGGGATAAAATATCTCTGGAGTGGTGTTGCATTAGGTATTGGCTTATCTATTCTTCTCGCATTGCTTATCTATGGTACTTTCAATGTATTAGATGATACTGACCAATCCATTTTTATGATTTTCATGGAAATATTCGCCTGCGTTTTAATTGTGCAGATGGTTTATTGGATGAATAAGAATGGTCGTTCGATGCAAAGCTCAATTGAAGCGGGCATTAATCGCAACGCAGAACGTCACTCTTGGTGGGGCGCCCTCTTTATTGTTGCCATTGCTATCGCCAGAGAAGGCAGTGAAATTGTTGTTTTTCTCTCCAGCTTTATTATGGGATTAAATGCAGAAACCGCGCCCGGATTCTTTATTGAGATGTTCGCAGGTTTATTAGTTGCCGCCTTAACTCTCTATCTATTTCTACAAACATATAAATATATCTCGTGGAAAATATTCTTTAATATCACTGGTATCGTTCTACTCTTCTTAGCGCTATCTCTATTATTAAAAGGAGTTGAAGGTATTTCCAATTTATTGATAGAGAATGATATCTTATTACCTGATTTCTTAATCTATCCAACTTGGGATACAACAAGCTTCCTCGATGATTCAAGCCTAGTAGGTAATTTTATCTCCTCATTCTTTGCTTATCGCTCTGAGCCTATTGGTTTAAGTGTTGTCACTTTTGCTATTTATTGGGTGGTTATTGCCTTGCTATTTTATAGAGGAAAGCACAGTGAATAATAGTGTCAAAGCGATAATTGCAATTCTGCTGCTGGGATTAATAAATCCGATGGGCTATGCCAAAGCGCTGCGATCGCCGGTACAAACTGGAGATGAGATTATTATTGCTAAAGGTGATATTCCGACACCCGCTAAATATAAACAAACTATTGCTACATATCTTGGCTATGTTGTTTCCCAATTGGGAGAGATGAATCAACAACTCGAAAAAATGAATAACGCCATTAAAACGAAAGATCTTCTTCAAGCGCAAAATGCCTATATCTTAGCCCATCAATACTATGAGACTGTTCGTCCTATCATTATGCTATTTGGTAATACAGATCGCGTGATCAATCCACGAGCAGATCACTATTTAGCCGCTGAGCAAGATCATCGTTTTATTGGTTTTCATCAAATCGAATATTTATTATTTAGCCAAAGAGATCTCACTAAAGCACAACCTGCAGCGGAAGCGCTATTGGCTAAAACCAAAGATCTAAAAAAACGAGTCGAGATCGAAGATATTCAAATTCCTAAAATGGTTCAAGCATCGGCAGATTTTATGGAGATTATCTTAGAAATAAAACTCGCAGGTAAAGAGAATATCTATAGCCAATCTGATCTCACGGATATTGCGGCTAATATTAGTGGTTCAGAAGTGATTATCAAGCATATTACCCCTTTTATTAGCTCGGAGATCCTTACTCCAATCAATGCTGGTTATGAATCTATTAATAAAATCCTTGGTGATTATCAGCAAAAAAAGGGCATTTATCTTCCTTTCTCTCAACTCACTGAGACAGATAAGATGAAATTATTTTCTCTGATAACGCAACAGGCTGAGCGTTTAGCAAAACTCAGAGCCATCATGAATGTTGATGTTTATTATAAATATTAGGGTATTAAAAATGCAGTCAGAGAAATGTCGAGATCCTAACAACAATAACCAACTAATCAATACCTCACGCCGTAATGCGATAAAAACATTAGCAGTTGGCAGCCTTGCGCTCGCAACTCCTTCACTAATGGCTAAAACGGCTGAGTCAGGAAAATCTGCCTTTGATAATACAATTAATTATGAAGGTCGCCATCAAGCCGGTGTGATCACGCCAGAGCAAAAACAGGCTATTTTTATCGCCCTAAAAATTATTACTGATAAGCCCGAGGAGGTTAAAAAGTTATTTCAAATTTTAACCCAAAGAATTGCCTATCTTACTCAACCTCAAACGATTAAACCTACTATGGGTGATAAAATGCCACCGGCAGAATCCGGTATTTTAGGCACCCATTTGCAACCTGATTCAATGACGATTACCGTCTCAGTAGGTACTCCCTTCTTTGATGAACGTTTTGGATTTTCATCGCAAAAGCCACGTTATTTAACTGAAATGACCCCATTTCCCAATGATCGATTGGAAAAAAATTGGTGTGGCGGCGATCTTATTCTACAAATCTGCGCCGATAGTCAGGAAAGCAATATCTACGCGCTAAGAGATATACTGAAGCACACCGTAGAATATACCTATCCATTATGGAAAATTGATGGATTTCTGCCTTCTCGCGATATTGAAAATAGAACAACGCCCATCAATCTATTTGGCTTTAAAGATGGAACTGGTAATGCATCTGCCGCAGATACAAATCTGATGAATGATCTCATTTGGATCTCGCCAGAATCGAAAGAACCATTATGGTGTGATGGCGGTTGCTATCAGGCTATTAGGTTGATCCGCTTTAATTTAGAATTTTGGGATCGAACTCCCTTAGAAGATCAAGAGAATGATTTTGGCCGCCATAAGGCCACGGGCGCACCTATGGGAATGAAGCAGGAGATGGACTCCCCTGAATTTGAAAAAGATCCTCATGGAGATCGCGTATTATTTGATTCTCATATGCGCCGTGCTGAACCAAGAAATCCCGAGCGTCATACCTCTAAATTGCGTAGACGCAGCTACAGCTATTCTTTAGGTCTCACGTCGACAGGGTTATTAGATATGGGGCTGATATTTGTTTCATACCAAAAAAATCTAAAAACCGGTTTTATTGATACTCAAAAACGCCTTAATGGTGAACCACTTGAGCGCTATATTAAGCCTTTTGGCGGTGGTTATTATTTCGTTCTACCCGGTATAAAATCCGCTGATGATTACCTTGCTAAGTCACTTTTTGAGTCTATTTCAAATAATTAAATAGCTTATACCTCAATATGATAAATAAATGGCGGTGATATTACCGTCATTTTTTTACCATTGATCTTATTTATTGCTTTTATATAGAAATAAATTAAAAAAATACTGTCATTATTACAATTTAAACTCTATTATTATTTGGCGTAAAACGAGAAAACTCAAAAAAATTATAATCACTTGAATTTTATTAAGTGATATATGTTACTAACCAATAAATATACAGTTGATAAACGTTATTAAAAACACCTAAAAATATATTTAGTATATGAATTTTATTTGTATTTATTTATAGATGAACACTTTTTAATAATGTTAATTAAATGGAACTTACTAATGAAAATCCCTATCTCCATTCTTTTTATTTTGACGATTTTATCAACATCGGCTTGGGCTGAAACTTATCGACTCAAGCGTGATGATGGTAGCGATATTACCTATTATATTGAAAGACACCCTCAAGTTTCGTCTAAAATCTTATTAGTTTTAATTCAGGGTTCTGACTGTAATAGTGTTAAAAATAATCAATTTATTATTGAGAATTTTGGTCAGGTTATTGGCGTTTCAGATATTCTGTTAGTTGAAAAATACGGTCTTAATGAGGAACTTCCCTATGAGACGTCAAAAATGGAACGAGAAGATTGTCCACTTGAATATTTAAACAATGACTCACCTCTACAGCGTGTTAATGACTATGTGAGGCTACTCAATGGATTAAAAAATCAATATCCCAATATTGTGCTGTTAGGTGGAAGTGAAGGCGCAACCATTGCCAATCTCGTCGCAGAGAAATTAGATTTTATTAAAGCTTCAGTCGCTATTAATGGTGGCGGTGCACTCTTTATAGATGATGTAATCTTCAGTATGAGACACCAATTTTCCGGAGTAGAACAAGAAAGTGCGATTAATCAATTCAAAACATTAATTCAGGACATTAAAGATAAAAAAATCCCCGCAGATACTATTATTGGCGAGCATAGTTCGCTTTGGTGGGATCAAATGACCAATATAGATTCTGAAGCTATTTTAGCCAAAACTCAAACACCGACATTAGTGATCCAAACGCTAAATGATGTCAATGTGAACACCGAACAGCTTCTTATTATGAAAGATAAGATCACCAATCCCAATGTCAGCTTTAAAATCTATGATAATTTAGATCATTACTTTAAAAATAAAGACAATGAGCCTAATACTGAAACAATAAATCAGGATATTAATGCTTGGTATAAACAAATTATAGTAGCAACTAAATAATCAATAAACGCTGCTCATCCATATTAATCAGATTAAAAAAGTGAGCAGTTATTTTATTTTGTCTTGAGTGTTTACCCAATAAAAAAAATCTGTACAACCTGTCGGGCACATTGTCGTAAATTATCTACTCCACCAATTAATGTATTATCCAAAGAAGAGAGTCTGGAACAATAATAATTTTCATTCTATTTCATCTTACAAGTTAAATACAAATTTAATGGGACGAAAAATTATTTATTTTGGAGCAAGTTATAAGTTAGGATTCCGAGATAGGTCATGAGTAACGAACTGGATAGGTGCATAAAGATTTCCAGCATTCCTTGCCCAACTCGGCCTTGCTGAAAAGAGAGCATAACTTCCAAAGAGAATGTGGAGAAAGTTGATAAGCCACCACAAAATCCAGTGATTATCAATAAACGCCATTCAGATGAAAGAGAGGTTTGATGCGAGAAAAAAGCGAAAGCGAAACCGATAATATAACCGGCAATCACATTGGAAAAATAGGTGCCTAGAGGTAAAGCTGAAATAAGCGGATTTAATTTTACACTTAAAAACCAACGACCCAGCCCGCCAAGAACAGAGCCAGCAGAGATCGCGAATATGACTTTTAACATAAAATGCTCGCACTTATCATAATTTATCGAATAAAAAGAATAACACCAACTCCTGATAATTTGTAGCTAAACACAAAATAGCCCGCAGAATATCAGGCTAAAATGAGTAATATAAGGTTATTCGCTAACTATTTAGCTTTTACAATATCATTAAGTAAAAAGTCGTTAATCACATTATTACTGATGGTTTCGCCACATAACATTTTCATTAAAACTTCACCACCCAATGAGGATAATGAAAATACCATATCGGGATGAAGGCGGCGGATCTTCTCCATATTATTATCATTGTTCACTAATATCACTATCTTAGTGGTTATATTAGCAAGCTCTTTTACCGCAAGTAATGTAAAGGCGCTATGAGCATCATCTTCAGTCATGATCAGAATACATTTTGCATTTGTCACACTAGCTGAATTGAGTATATCGAGATTTGAAGAGTCGCCTGTAACAATATTAACTTTTGCAGGATAACGCTCCCGCTCACTCTCTTGGCACACGGCCACCAGCGGTAAATCACGTGCTTTTAAGCCACTACAAAGATTAATAGCAACAGGGGTACTACCAATCACGATATAATGATTTTTCATATGGGATAACCTTTTACGGACAATCTCTTTTGTGCCTTTTGCTAGCACTCCCACCACATAAACGACTGAGGTTGTAAATATGGTGATACCTAAAATAATCACCGTTAAAGTGAATACTCTCGCCTCAGCAGAAACGGGCACAATATCGCCAAAACCTACCGTCGTCATACAGACTAATGCAAAATAGAACGCAGAAGTAACATCTTTAACGATAGGATCAAATTCACTACCAATATAAAGAGTGCCAAAAATAGAGTAAATAAGTAAAGCTATGATACAGATAACTGCAACAAAACCCGCACTCGTTAAACTATGGTGAGGATATTGCCGCCAAAAAATACATAATGAGAGAAGTAATGCTAATGAATACCAGCCTTCGACGACATGTTCTTGGGCAATACGAAGATCCATCACGGCCATAATGACTAATAAAAATAATGAAAATAGCCAAGCGATCCGCGCGCCCTTAAGAAGAAAAAGAGAGAGTAAGATCAGAGAAACGCCCAGAATAAATCGTGGGATATCGAGTAGTTTCATAAAGCCTAAAGATTTAAGCCATTCAGTAAAGCCACCGACTCGCCAATCAACATAACTGTTGTAGGCATTAAATACGGGATTGAGAATCAAGACACCATCGATTATGATAAGTATTGATAATAATAATCTGATACTAATAAAACGCTTTAAGGTCGCTAACATAGGTTTAAGAGTCATAATTTTCTCCCATAAATAGAACCTTTAGCACCTTAGCCGTCATAAATTTCATTGCCACTCTCAAAATGATGATTAAGTCATTCAAAATATTCTTTTTCACATGACTTTCATGTGCAAGCTAGGGCTATTAAGTTACCGTATCTAGCAAAAAAATGAAATCTGAATCGAGAGTGATTCAAGACTACTCTTATTCCGTTATCTAGGTTTAATAAAACGAAAATTTGCAAACCAAAATAGAACAAAAATCAAGTAGTAATACAACCATAACCTGCAAAATAAAAAACCAACAAAATGACCATGTCGATTTTAAATATCGACATTAATGAAATTTAAACGAACTCAATATAATTACTTGCATTTTATCTGTAGTCATTCGACTATTAATGCCCACGTGTATTGTGTTAGCTAAGTTTATTTAAAATAACATCATACCATTAATGGCTCTGGGCTATCCCATTGCTTCTATATTTAAACCATTGAAAATTAAGTTGAGCTAGACATTTATGGTTAACGTTTCGGATAAACAAAAATTTCGCTGGTCAAGCCTACTTTGGCTACTTATATTCTTTTGGTATTTTTCTTCTTTACTACAAATTTACATTGTTGCCACTGGACAAAGTAATAGTATTGGATTAAGAGAGTCATTACTTTATAGTACCCTCTGGCTGATCCCTGTACTCCTATTCCCCCAACGTATTAAATTGCTAACGGGTATTATTGGCTTAATCCTATGGCTCTCTTCTGCCGTAGCTTTAGCTTATTACGTGGTCTACGGGCAACAATTCTCCCAAAGTGTTATGTTCATTATGTTTGAGACTAACACTAACGAAGCGGGTGAGTTTTTAACACAATATATTAGCTTTAAAGTTATTTCGGTATTAGTGATCTACTCTCTTATCGCCTTCCTTTTATGGCGTAAAGTCAAACCTGTCTATTTGCCCTCCCCAGTAAGATGGATTGTTTCATTGCTTGTATTAACGGTTCTGTTTGGTATTCCTTACTACAATAAAGGAATTAAACAAGATCGCCCAATGAGCAATGTGATGTCCTATATTAATAGCAAATTAGCTTATGCGGCGCCTTGGCAATTTATTGGTGGCTACTTCCTATATAAAAATCAGCTCGCAGTAATGGAAGATATTATCAATAATAATAGTAATATTCCGCCATTAACCAATCTAATTGATGCTAATGGTGATCAGCCGAGAACCTTTATTTTAGTGATTGGTGAATCGACCAATCGTAATAGAATGAGTCTTTATGGTTATGGTCGATCAACCACGCCTGAGCTTGATAAGTTAAGGAAAGACTATCCTAACAATTTAACTGTTTTTAGTGATGTTGTGACCTCTCGTCCTTACACGATTGAAACACTACAACAGGTTTTGACCTTCTCCGATCAACTTGAACCTGAATTATATAAAACACGCCCATCTGTGATGAATATAATGAAACAAGCGGGATTTAAAACATTCTGGATCACTAACCAACAAACAATGACCGAAAGAAATACCATGTTAACGGCATTTTCACGACTGACAGATAAACAGTATTATCTAAATAATGACATGGCTCAAAGCTCAAGAAGCTATGACGATGCTGTATTAGCTCCATTTAAAGAGGCTTTAGCCGATCCTGCCGAGAAAAAATTTATCGTCGTCCATTTACTCGGTACTCATATGAAATATGAATATCGTTATCCGCAAGATAAAGCCATATTTACCGAAAAAGATAGTATAGTTCCCGCGACTTTAGATAATAAAGCCGTTGAGGATTATAACTCTTACGATAACGCACAACATTTTAATGATTATGTGGTATCAAGCTTAATTAAAGATTTTGATAATACTAAAGAGAATGGCTTTTTAGTTTATTTATCTGATCATGGTGAAGAGGTCTATGATACACCACCATATCAAACGGTGGGACGCAATGAAGGTTCGCCTACTAAAGCTATGTATGATATTCCCTTCTTTATTTGGCGTTCTCCTGAATGGCTGGAAACTCATCAGCTAGAATTAACTGATAAAGTAAAACGACCTTATAGCATCATGGATTTTATTTATACTTGGTCCGAACTTGCGGGTCTTAGCTATGATGGACTAATACCGGAAAAAAGTCTGGTGAGTGATAAATATCAACCTCAACCACGCTATATTGGTAATCCAACACCAAAAGGCAAATTGACCTTGTATGATGATTTAAAAAAATAGATCTTTAAGTTTTAAAAAGGGCCTATTTTCAGATGGCCCTTTTTTATCTTCGAATATCTAATAAGTTATAAGTTCGCAACTTTAACCGTACGAGCAATTTTGCCATCTTTCATCACAAAATTAACTTGGTCATTCCAATATTCGGCTAAAAAAATATCGTCAGCGTTATCAATATTCTGTTTTTTCATCTCTTGCTTGAGCCAATCTTCATCCTTTTCTATTTGCTCTAACTCAGAATGCCGCATTGAACCATTACTCATAATCACCACCGATGGCATTTTAGATTTATCGCATACCACTGTTAACTGGCCATCAGGCTCTATTTGGGCGTAATAAATTTCTTGATAAGAGTGAATACCTTGGCTACGAAGACGTGACGTAATATTAATGATGTCTATCTTATTCTCTTTTTTGAGAAAATTATCCATCATAAAATTGCCATTTTTGATAATAGGAATAGGATTACCAATAGTCACCGAGCGGAAGAAATTAAATTTCTTACTAAAATAGTTAAGTAACGAAATAAAACACACGCCGATGATCAATAATATAACATATTGATATAATGGAATACTATCGGTATAAATAACACCACCTATAACACCACCTAAAACAAAGTTACCGATAAAATCAATGGGTGTCATTTGTGACAGCTGAGTTTTACCCGATATATTCATATGGGTGATCACAATACTAAACCCAATAATAAACTTAAGTATCACAAACAAGTAATATTCAATCATATTCTTCATCCATAAATCTAACAATAATTACCTCTGTAATTAGAGTCTATAACCAGTACCTCACGCTGTAAAATGAAATAAAATTAAACATAACTGACAGCATAAAAATCATAATAATCCGATCTTATTTACTGTCTATTTTATTCACTTAGATTTAAATAAATAGCTAAGTCTGTTGATAAACCTAATGTTAAATGTGGTTATGGGAAACCAAGAACATAAAAACAATACCTTGATATTATTAATGTTATTCTAATATTTTAAATTATCACCAAATAATTTTTATTGATTTAAGCTATATTTATCCCGTTTAATTGGTTATAGTTTTCACTGACTGGGTCTCAAAGCTGATATCAGATTTATTGAGATAAATTATTGTACAACTTTTAGAAATGGGCTAAGGAATAATCTATGAATAAGAAAATTTTAAGTTCTCTCATTTTCGCAGGTGTTATCACTATGATCACTGGCTGTGATGATTCCTCCAAGACTAAAGCTGATGAAACAGTAGAGAAAGCCAAAGAAACCGCAGTACAGGTTAAAGAGTCTGGTGAACAAAAAGCGGCAGAATTAACTGATTCAGCAAAAGAGAAAGCCTCTGAGTTAAATGATACTGCGAAAGAAAAAGCGACTGAATTAAATGACGCAGCAAAAGAAAAAGCTGCCGATATTAAAGATGACGCAAAAGATAAAGCGAGCGCAATTAAAGAAGAAGCTCAGAATTTATCTGATAAAGCAGCAGCAGAAAAAGAGCAAGCTGAAAAGAGAGCGAATGAGCTTTCTGATTCAGCGAAAGAACAAGCAGATGCAGTTAAGAAAGATGCTATTAATAAAGCAGACCAATTAGCTGAAGATGCAAAAAAGAAAACTGAAGAGTTAAAATCAAAAAATTAATACGGGTGAAAAATATCTCTAGTTGATAAATCCAGTATTAAATCAATCTGCTCGTCGAGATCTAAGAGTGAGTCATTAAATGAACTTAATGACTCACTTTTTTATGCCATTCATTTATCCTGACCTTTTCTGATAATTAACTGAACCTCCAAATCATATCCATATAATTTAAATGGTTATTATTTGCACCGTCATATGAATAAATTAAAGCTTGTCTTGTTCAAAATATTCTGCAATAAATTATGCTTCAATTTCAAATAAATCATAATGGGATCGCTATGGAAATCAAATACAGTGTTGGACGGGAATCGTCAGAATTAATCGAACAGGCATTCTATATTCGCCAGCGTGTTTTTACTGATGAACAAGGCTTTGCCGCTGAAATTGATCTTGACCAATATGATGACACTGCTCTTCATATGGTTTTAATTGATAATAAAAATCCTATCGCAGTGCTACGTGCAATTACACAAGATAACCAAAAATTAAAAATTGGTCGTGTCGCTGTGTTAAAAGAATATCGAGGAAAAGGGGTTGGCCGGATCTTAATGGATGCTATCGCTAACTATGCCCGTGAGCAAAATTTCAGTGAACTCGTTCTCTCTGCTCAATACACAGCAAAAGCCTTTTATGACTCTTTAGGCTATAAATCACAGGGTGAAATTTATGATGAGGAAGGCGTCGAACATATTTTTATGTATCTTAAATTAGACTAATAAACCAAGCCTATTGTCGATGATTAGTGCTCCGATTGAACCATTTTAGTCGTATATTGACTAGAAAATATTTATCTATTGTTCAGCTTAATTATACCATTGATAAACAATAAAAAATTTAGCATTATTTGTCGTTTTTATTTTCCAAATAGCTTATTTAATCGCCGCCAACCGCTAGATAAAGGGCTGGAAGTTGCTTCAGCTCACATAAAATGGCACTATACACTCCTTTTTTTGACGAAATGGAGTGTTCATCAATTAAATAATATCTTAATTTAATCTTATCATTCAGCAATATTAATCAAAAATTGCTTAGAAATATGGCTAAGAACTAATATGTTCTTTTCACAATTAATTCGTTATGAATCATTGTGATAAATAATAATCCCTTATTTAGAAGGACGAGTAATTACAGATCGAAATAATTTTGATTTGTGAATAATAAAAAAAACCTATGGAAGGTTCTCTATGAGTCATCACGTTACTGACGAAAAAAAAGTTCGTTCAAAAATCAGCCCTCCCGTCTTTTATACTTCGACATTAGTTATCTTAATCATCGTATTATTTGCGGCACTGGCGCCTGACATCGCTGAATCTCAGTTAGATCTTCTGCAACAATATCTGTTCACTAATGCAAGTTGGTTTTATATTCTGGCAGTCGCCATTATTCTATTAAGCGTGACCTATCTGGGGCTCTCCCGATATGGCCAGATCAAACTAGGCCCCGATCACGCACAGCCTAATTTTAGTTATATCTCTTGGTTTGCCATGCTATTTTCAGCCGGAATGGGAATAGGTTTAATGTTCTTCGGTGTTGCAGAACCCGTTATGCATTACCTCAATCCTCCCACTGGTGATGCTGAAACTATCCAAGCCGCGAAAGAGGCGATGCGACTGACATTCTTCCATTGGGGTCTGCATGCTTGGGCTATTTATGCCATCGTCGCCCTGATCCTCGCATTTTTTAGTTATCGCCATGGCCTACCACTCACATTAAGATCAGCACTTTATCCCATTATTGGGGATCGTATTTATGGCCCTATTGGTCATGCTGTCGATGTGTTTGCTGTTGTTGGTACTGTCTTTGGGGTAGCCACCTCCCTCGGTTTCGGTGTGCTGCAAGTCAATGCGGGAATGAACCATCTATTTGGCCTACCGGTCAATCAAACCGTACAAGTTATTCTAATTATTGCCTTTACAGCGCTTGCCACCCTATCGGTTGTTTCTGGTTTAGATAAAGGTATTCGTATTTTATCTGAACTGAATTTAGGCCTCGCATTTCTCTTATTGCTGCTAGTGGGGATCTTAGGTCCAACGGTATTATTGCTAAAATCTTTCGTTGAAAACACCGGAGGATATCTCTCTGAAATCGTCACTAAGACCTTTAATCTCTATGCTTACGAGCCTAAATCAAGCGATTGGTTAGGGGGTTGGACATTACTCTATTGGGGATGGTGGTTATCATGGTCTCCCTTTGTTGGTATGTTTATTGCCCGTATTTCACGCGGACGTACTATCCGTGAGTTCGTCACTGGCGTACTCTTCGTCCCCGCTGGCTTCACCTTACTTTGGATGACGGTTTTTGGTAACAGTGCGATCAACCTAATTGTCAATGAAGGCGCAACTAAACTGGCTGAAACCGTAAAAACGGATGTTTCACTAGCACTGTTTGAATTCCTCTCCTACTTTCCATTCTCAACCGTACTCTCTTTCTTTGCGATGATAATGGTGATTGTATTTTTCGTTACCTCAGCTGACTCCGGCGCTATGGTAGTAGATACACTCGCTTCTGGCGGTGATACTGATACTCCTGTTTGGCAACGTATATTCTGGGCTGCCGTCATGGGTATAGTGGCTATTACCATGCTTCTAGCAGGTGGTTTAAAAGCTTTGCAAACACTGACGATAGCCAGTGCCTTGCCCTTCTCGATAGTCTTGCTGATGTCAATCTACGGCTTATTTAAAGCATTGCGGATTGATGTTTATAAACAAGATAGTCAGCAGCTGGCAACCATTGCACCAACCAGCAGCCGTACACCAATCCCATGGCAACGTCGTCTAAGAAAAATTGTCTATTTTCCTAAGCGCTCACAAGTTAAACGCTTTGTCGATGAAGTGGTACAGCCCTCTATGGAACTGGTCTCGCAAGAACTGGCGAAACAGAGTACTAATTGTATCATTCATAACGATAGTGATAATCGTATCGGCCTAGAAGTTGATTTAGGTGATGATATGAATTTCTTATATGAAGTGCGTCTCCGTTCTTATATTCAACCCTCTTTTGCACTCAATGCGATGACAAATGATAATGATGATGAAAAAGCGGAAGATCAAAAATACTATCGAGCTGAAATTCATCTAAAAGAAGGTGGACAAGATTACGATATCATGGGCTGGAGCAAAGAACAGATCATCCACGATATCCTTGATCAATATGAAAAACATATTCACTTCTTACATATATTAGGTAAATAGCCACTGGCTAGTACATGTAAAGCTATAGATTATAAGTATTAGAGTAATATCAATAGATGGCGGGGTTACCTCCGCCATCTTCTCTCCTCAAACATCTCAAATCTCCCCTCGACTTCCCATTTTTAATTCTATTTTCACCTGTTAAACTCGGTTAAAAATATAGCAATTAAAAAAAACTGTTATTTTACACGTGTATTAACAGGTGTAATTTGGAGGCAATGATGAGTGTTATAACTAATAGAATGAAGAAAACAGTAAGTGTCACTGTTTCACCAGATTTGTATCAACAAGCAAGGAGTGCAAAATTGCATTTCTCTGCCATTTTATCTGAAGCCTTGAGGCTTAAATTAAATAAACTGAGTCAGAACGTTGGAAAAAAGAAAATGCAGATGGTTTAGCTGAACTTAATAGAATCAGCCAAGTGCACGGACTACTTTCTGATAAACATAAGGTATTCAAATGCAATATAGGATATATAGAAACCGAGATAATAGCGGTAACTATCCATACCTTCTAGATATTCAAAGCGATACTATGGATTTACTTGAAACTCGATTAGTCATTCCACTATTTGTGCATAAACAAGTCCATACAAAGTTACCAACACGGCTGAATCCCCTCATTGAGATCGATGGACAAAGCTTTGTCATCATGACACATCAAATGGCATCTGTTACTAAATCACTATTAGATAGTGAAGTTGCTGATGCAATATCAAGTAAGGATCAGATTAAACGTGCAAGAGATCTATTAATAGATGGCTTTTGATATAAACGCTATAAATAAAAAACCCCAAGTAAATATACACCTGGGGTTTTTTATTAGCTTTAAATCGCCAAACTACATTTTAAACAAGGCGATCTTTTATTGTTAACTCGCTATCAGTAAAACACACCAATAATCGCACTATGTACAACAAACCCAACTAATAGTGGCACTGCCGTTCGCTTAACAACATCGAACGGCTGCAACTTGGCCCCGCTCGATACTGCAATGATCACCCCCGCGACCGGAGACATACCACGCCCCATATGTGAAGCTTGTTGCATCGGCAGGATCATAGCGACCGCATTCGCCCCCATACTAGCGGCAATTTGTGGAATTAACTCAACAAATGCTAAGAATGGCGCATTACCAGAACCCATAATAATAGCTGCGGCCATAGTCACAAGAGCAAAGACCATTGCCATAGCAAAAGGAGGTAAGCCAACAGATTCAGCCATGATGATCAGATGATCAATAGCGCCACTCACCTTGATTCCATGAGCAAAAACACCTGCCGCGACCAGTAATCCAACCACATTACTGAATGCTTGTCCCATTCCCGTTAGGAAGTGCTGAAAGCCATTACAAACCAGCTTGAAGTTACGCAGGCGCAAAGTTTCAATCAGCATACAAATAGCCATAGCTATCAGTACGATTGTTACTACATCGAGATGAATACCATCAACAAATAGGTTGGATGTCCCTATTGCCATGATAATAGGCAGCATAGGCAGTAAAGCGTAAAAACCTGGTGTGCCCTTACTTTCTACTTTCTTATCAGAAGCGATCACTTTACCGATTTCAGGAATAAAACCCTGTTTACGGTCGCAATGACGCTGCCAGAAAATATGAGTAATACCCACAGCTAATACAGTGGCAATAGCGGCTGGTCCTTGATAATAAAGGACATACTCAACCACACTCATATCCACAGCTTTTGCACCACGAATTGCATCAATCGCAGTTGGCGTATAGGCCACACCTAAAGAAGTAGCAATAACCCCCGCAGAAGCAGCTGGTGACAAACCAAGACCGATCATTATCGGAAACATGGTTCCCATTAATAACACTGCAAGGCCCGTTGCTGATGGAATAGCTAATTGTAAAATACTGGCTAACAGAAAGGAGAAAAATAATAAAACGTAAGGTGAACGCATATTCTTCAGCGGCTTAGTAGCCACACGAACAACCGCTTCATTAGCGCCGATATGATCCATATAATGGGCAAATCCCATCAATGCCATTATCATCAAGCCCAAGTCAGCCGCACGGCTGCTAAAGAGATCGCGCATGACTTCAAAGGGATCAAGCCAAGTTACACCCGTGGTACTGAGCCCTTTTGGTAAGATACTTCCCCAACCCAATGCGAGGGTGAGGATCATCAATACCAAACCCGCAATAAATAACACGGGTTCTGCTTTATAGCCTTTCAAAATAAAGCGGGCAACAAATACGACGACGATTAAAACCGCCAGAATTTGAATCATTGATCAGCTCCCGGCTTAAAACGAGCAGCCGTAATTTGCACCACTTGCTTTAATACATCGCTTGCTGCATAGAGAGATTTTACTGGCAAATATTCATAAATAGAGTGGAAATTATGCGCGCCGGTAAAAATATTAGGACAAGGTAGACCTTTCTGAGATAAAGCCGCGCCATCATAACCCCCACGCATTGGGATTGGTTTTGGCGTGATACCACAAGCTTCATAAGCAGATACAGCTATATCGATCGGATAACGGTTATCACCTTGTAGACTATTAAATACGTTACTATAACGATCGGCTAATGTGGCTTTTACGCTGCCTTCGCCCCATAACTCTTCACATTTTTCGGCCAGATTTTTTAAGAAGGTCATACGTTTTTCATAGCCTTCAATGGTGAAATCACGCACGTCCATTTTCAAGACGGTACGCGCACTATTACCCGCCAGTTGTTTTACCCAATAGTAGCCTTCACGACCATCAGTATATTCAGGAGCTTCACCCGGTGGCAACATAGCAACAAATTTATGCGCCATCAGTAGTGAGTTGATTAATTTGCCTTTTGCTGACATTGGATGAGCCGATTTACCGGTAAAAACAATTTCTGCATCTCCTGCGTTCCAATTCTCATACACTAGCTCGCCGATACCACAGCAATCCAGGGTGTAAGCGAAATCAGCACCAAACTCTTCAACATCAAAAGCTTTCGCCCCTCGTAGGCCTTGCTCTTCATCTGGAACAAAACCGACTTTGATCGTACCGTGTTTAATATCTGGATTTTGTTTGAAATATTGCAACATATCCATAATTGAAGCGATCGCCGCTTTATCATCGGCACCTAATAGACTGGTTCCGTCGGTAACAATAATATCATCACCAATATAATTGACTAATTCAGGAAATTCGCTTTTACGCAGATAAATATCCTGCTCTTTATTCATGCAGAGATCTTCACCGGAATAAGGCAGTATCTGTGCTTTGGTATCATTAGTTTGCTCAGCACTGGTATCTAAGTGACCAAAAAAAGCAACCGTCGGTACATCATAATCTAGGTTACTTGGCAATGTAGCGGTAACAATCGCCGTATCACGCAATTTAATATCTTCGACACCAAGTAATTTTAATTCTTCTACAAGTTGCTTAGCTAAAACGCGCTGTCCTTCAGAAGATGGCATAATACCAGCCGCGCCATTTTCACGACTGGTTGTGGTATTAACCTTGGTGTAAGAGATAAAACGATCGACAATATTCATTGTGTTGACTCTCCGTTATCATTGTTATGTGCAGTAGCCTGCTTGTGATATTACCTGGGTTTTTAAAATGACTAAATTTTTAGCCCATTCTTTTTAGCATAAATAATAATAATGCTCATGAATTAGCTCACAACTTTGAAATTTATTTTTAATACGTTATTTTTGATTATTAATTTACACTACTCCAAGTGGATTTTCCTATTCTCGACGAAAGTACCAAATTTAAATTTGATTAAAATCAAATTGATATATAGAGACATTTATAATTAGAAAGATCGGACTAATTATGCTAATTTTTCACACTAAAAATAACATTAACAAATCTAATGTACCCATATTTATTATCTCCTATTTATAAAAAAACGACCTTATATTATAGATAATGTTTCAATTTAACTTATTTATCTCTGAGAATCACTTCTGAATTGATTACTTTATATTCAATGCCAAATTCTCATAATGGATCATTATTAAAGGCTCACTATTTTAATTTTTTGAGCCCGATCTTTTTTCTTGAACTTAATGCAAAAGAAAACAAAAATATCAAAAAATAGACTAAACTTCTGATATCAAACCACCAGCCAACCGAGCTTCAAAGTATGCCTATAGATCACGACAGAATACGTATTATTGATAGTGAAGTATTATCCGACAACTGGTATTCGCTTAAAAAATACACATTCGATTATTTACGTAACGACGGAACATGGCAACGACAAAATCGTGAAGCTTATGATCGTGGCAATGGAGCGGCAATTTTACTCTACAACCGGGAGACAAGAAGCGTTATTCTTACCCGACAATTTCGTTTTCCTATCTATCTAAACGGTCACTCCGGTTTTCTGATCGAAGTTGCTGCGGGATTACTTGATGAACAAGATCCAGAAACGCGCATACTAGCTGAAGTCAGAGAAGAGACTGGGTTTGATATTAAAAACGTTGATAAGGTTTTTGAAGCTTTTATGAGCCCAGGTTCAGTCACTGAAAAGATCTATTTTTTTATCGCAGAATATGACAAAAAAGATCGTATCAGCCAAGGTGGTGGGTTAATTGAGGAAGGAGAAGATCTGGAGGTACTAGAACTCTCATTTGATCAAGCGCTTGAAGCGATTAAATCGGGAGAGATAATGGATGCAAAAACGATTATGTTATTGCAACATATGGCTTTGGCGAAGATCCTGTAAGCCACTATCATAGCTCCCTTTTATCCTACTAGGTGCTAGGCTAAACCGATAGAGTACATAGTGCCGATAATACATCGGCACTATGCTAAAAATAGGCGGTCATTATCAATTCGAAGATTTTTGATTAGGATCGTTAATCTCATTAAGTAAAATAAATTCGCCCAATAGATCGATAAATTGTTGTAGTTTATCTTGAGTAAAAGCGTCTTCTATTGCTCTGTATCTTTCTTCTATCTTCTCATTAGCTTGATCATAAAGAGCTTGGCCTTCAACGGTCAAAGAAATATACAGCTTTCGCTGATCATTTAACGGCTTTAGTCGAAAAACGAGCCCGTCACGTTCCATTCTACTTAAAATACCCGTCAGGCTAGGCGGTAAAATAGAACTTTTCATGGCAAGTTGCTGAAAGTCAATTGAACGATTATCCACCAAAATACAGATAATCCGCCACTGTTGCTCAGTTAAACTATAAGTTTTTAAAATTGGGCGAAAAAAACCCATTGCTGTTTCACGAGCCTGTAATAATGCAATTATCAATGAATCTTGCATAAGTTAATTGCCCATCACTTGTAAAATAGTTAGCAATTCAATATTCATCATTATTATAAATATTGGCGATATAATAAATTATGTTAATCAATAACATTGAGTTTAAAAATTAAAATAGCAGCCGTATTATAAATTAAAGATTAACATACGCTATACAAAATAACAAAATGCAATAACGTTAACATATTAATAAGTAAGGATAATATCTAAAATTTAGCTTAACAGTAAATTAAAAAAAAGATAATTGTCAACAAAAAAAACCACAACAATATGTTTTTAAAAAAAATCTCTTTATTACATTCCGAATTAAAAAATAAAAAATAAATAGAATTATCTCACTAAGCTATTTACAAGAAATCACAAATCTTATTTCATTAATATATTAACGCAGATATAGCTAGCTCTGTTTTTGCTTAAAATCATCAATAGATAGCGATTTTTGCTATACTAGTAGAGTCACCATGGCGCGAAATTATCGTTTGTTTAATCCTATCGTGTCTCTTTGGTCCACAGCCCGTAATTTGCAACTAGGCAGACAATCGCATAATTGCAGTCAATGTTTTCGGAGAAAATAACCAATGAATATCAATACAAGTTCAGCACTTTTTCGCCAGCAGGCATACATTAACGGTCAGTGGGTCAATGCTGATAATAAAGCTGTTTTTGAGGTCATCAACCCAGCAAATGGTGATATCATTGCCAAAATCAGTAATCTGGGCGCAACAGAAACAGAACGCGCAATTAAAGCCGCTGAAAAAGCACTACCTGCATGGCGTGCTATGACGGCAAAACAACGCAGCCAGATTTTAAATCAATGGTTCCGCTTAATTATGGAGAACCAAGTCGCGCTCGCTGAACTTTTAAGTTTAGAACAAGGTAAATCACAAGCAGAATCAATGGGTGAAATTGCCTATGGGGCTAGCTTTATTGAATGGTTTGCTGAGGAAGCAAAACGCACTTATGGTGAATCGATTCCATCCCCGTTACCCGGCCGCCGCCTTGTCACCATCAAACAACCTGTAGGCGTTGTTGCTGCTATCACACCGTGGAATTTTCCCAATGCGATGATCACCCGCAAGGTCGGTCCTGCATTGGCTGCGGGCTGTACTATGGTGCTTAAACCCGCCGCAGAAACCCCGCTTTCAGCATTAGCGTTGGCTGTATTGGCTGAAGAAGCTGGAATCCCAGCTGGCGTTTTCAACATAGTTCCAGGAACCGATGCGGCAGCCATTGGGGGCGTGCTAACCTCCAGCCCAATAGTACGTAAATTAACATTCACAGGCTCAACACGCGTCGGTAAACTCTTAATGGCCCAATGCGCTGATACCGTGAAAAAAATGTCGCTTGAGCTAGGTGGGAACGCCCCTTTTATTGTCTTCGACGATGCTGATTTAGATGCAGCAGTTCAAGGTGCTTTAGCCGCTAAATTCCGTAATAGCGGTCAAACCTGCGTTTGCGCTAATCGTATTCTAGTCCAAGAGGCTGTTTATGATGATTTCGCAGCTCGATTAACAGAAGCAGTTAAATCGTTGAAAATAGGCCCTGCCACTCAAAGTGACTCTCAGCAAGGTCCGTTGATCAATCAAGCGGCGATTGATAAAGTTAAAGATCATATTGCAGATGCAGTTTCCCATGGAGCACGCATTTTGATCGGTGGAAAATCAGCTAGCTTGGGAGGTCTATTTTTTGAGCCTACCGTGATAGCAGACGTCAATGAATCAATGAAAATGTCTTATGAAGAGACCTTTGGCCCCGTAGCTCCACTGTTTAAATTTAGTGATGAAGCCGAAGCGATCCGACTCGCCAATAATACCGAGTTTGGCCTAGCCGCCTATTTCTATTCTCGTGATATCGGACGTATTTATCGTGTAGCTGAGGCGCTTGAAAGCGGAATGGTTGGTATCAATGAAGGTATTATTTCCAACGAAGTCGCTCCCTTTGGCGGCATTAAACAATCGGGCCTAGGTCGAGAAGGTTCTCGCTACGGTATCGAAGATTATCTGGAAGTGAAATATCTCTGCTTTGGCGGTATAGATGAAAAATAAATTGAATCGAACACTGAGTTTTTAAGTTCACTAATACATTCAAAATAATGACTGATAATACCCGTTATGTGGTGTTGTCAGTTGTTAATATAAGTAATACTATTTTTCCCTTTTTCTATCGATATAACTTACCTCTCTTTATATTTCATCAATAAAAATGAATTTTTCACTATTTATCTTATCTTTAATTTATCCTCCCGCAGCCTTTTATCGATAATTTTTTAGCAAAATTGGTTTCTAATGCTAATGACTTGTTACAACAATGGTATGATCTAGATAAACGTATTAATATACTAAAATTAATCTGAGATTTGCTGTTTAAGTCAGCAGTAGGAGGGCCAATTATGTCTATAGAAAATGAACATCGCTTGCACTTTAGAGATGCAATGGCGAGTTTGTCTGCCGCGGTGAATATTGTTACCACCAATGGTGTAGCAGGTCGCTGTGGTATGACAGCCACTGCCGTTTGCTCAGTCACTGATACGCCTCCGACTTTAATGGTCTGCATCAATCGCAATAGTGCAATGAATGAGGTATTTCAACAAAATGGCCGTCTGTGCGTTAATATTCTCAATCATGCACAAGAAGAGATGGCCTGCCATTTTGCCGGTATGACGGAATGCGGCATGGAAGAGCGCTTTAGTTGGAATATCTGGACTCAGGGTGTTTTGGGTCAGCCTATGCTAAAAGAGGCACTGGCTAATCTGGAAGGCGAAATTACCGATGTTCAGCCCGTAGGGACACACTATGTTTATCTCGTAGAAATGAAACAGATCATTGTTCGTGATGAAGGCCATGGGTTAATTTACTTTAAACGTAAATTCCATCCCGTTATTCATCAGCAGCTTGAAGCTGTTGTATAAATAAGTTTTCTGCTTATTTATAATTGCTTAAATTGGCAGTAAAAAGCATTCATCGATATATAGAGCGCTTTTTACTGCACAAAAAACACATCATCTCACTAGCTATTAACTAAAGTTAATCCCAAAGAGGCGAAAAATCAGGATTAGCAACTCGCTCATTTGATGACAATGCATTAATTAAAATCATATCTTCAGGCTGAATATCTATATGTTCAAAGCTTAAATTACTTTTCAAATTCGCTACTTTAGTTGATGACGGAATAGTCACAATGCCGCGTTGTTTTAGCCATGCCAAAATCAATTGAGCTGGGCTAGCTTGGTATCGTTCTGCTAAACACTGAATGGTCTTATCTTGTAACGCTTTACCTACAGCAAAAGGCATAAATCCAGTAACTTCGATCCCTTGTGCTTGAGTATAGGCGACTAATTTCTCATTATTCAAGTAGGGATGCACTTCGATTTGGTTAGTTGCAATCTGATCAGCTCCTATCAAGTCAATTGCTTGCTGCAGCAATTCAATCGTAAAGTTAGATACGCCTATATGTTTAGCTAAACCTTGTGTTTTCGCTAGTTGTAACTGAGCCATATACTCAGTCATAGGGACTGTTTGATTCGGCGAAGGCCAGTGAATTAAAAGCAAATCAACATATTCAGTCTGTAATTTGGCTAAACTCTGTTTCACACTCGGCAAAAATTTATCCGCAGCTAAATTTTCAATCCAAACTTTGGTGGTTAAAAATATTTCAGCGCGTGGTACGCCACTATCTGTAATAGCTTGACCCACTTCAGCCTCGTTACCATAGATTTGCGCAGTATCAATATGCCGATAACCTAAAGCCAAAGCCTGTTTAACTGAATCGTAAGCAGCTTGTCCTTCTAAACGAAAAGTACCTGCACCTATATGAGGTAATAAAGTGGTATTCATAGATTTTCCTTAATAAAAGAGAGCCATTGCTGTGATGAGTAAAAAGCAATTAGCATAATAATTGGCTGATTCAAGTTAAGAAGGATTGTACTCGCTAGGATTGCTTCAAAAAACACGATAATGGGTAAATAACTTTTGCGATTAGGACAATAATAAAATGAATGCATTTTATTATCCTGCCGGATATGGGCAAGATTAATTTATCATCACAAAAAAATAGAGATAATACTTCTTACATTTATTACCTCTAGTACAGTTAAGTTATATATAGCTAATATTTGTAACTCATTACAAAGATAGATAATTTTAATTCGAGTATCTCGATAATCATCTCTATCTTTATCACTCAACAAGGCTTAAAATCAAGATTACATCTAAGACTATATTTATCGGCTTCATCTCAGATCTTATATTGATTATTTAGTATTATTAAATGAACTCTCAGTGATTAACTTATCTTTCTTTGACTCTTTAATAGAATAGATAAGGTATGACACACTCTGATATATCAGAATTTTTCAGGATCATAAGCATGCCTCAACTTCCACCGCAATTCTCCCACGCGCGTTTTATCGCGATACGCCTATTACCTGGCGATGATGTTATTCAGACTCTGCGCAAACATATTCAACAGCTCCAGCTTCAATCTGCATTTATCGCAAGCTGTGTCGGTAGCCTTACTGATGTCGCACTCCGCTTCGCGGGCCAGGATAATACTCATACTCAAGTCGGTAAGTTTGAGATTGTTTCACTGATTGGAACTTTAGATGCATTAGGTGAGCATTTGCATCTGGCGATATCCGATGAAACAGGCCAAATGTGCGGTGGCCATATGATGGAGGGCTGCACAGTGCGTACAACATTAGAGTTGGTGTTGGGGGAACTCGAACAGATCACTTTTGATCGTGAGTTCTGTCCATTATCTGGCTATGAAGAGCTTATTGTTTCCCCTCGCGATAAAAATATTGCTAACTAAACATCACTTTTTTGCAAGGATCTGTTCCATTATGACCAAGTCACCTTTGATCTCTAGCCGCACTTTAGTGCTGATAGTCGCTTCTATTGCTATCAATATGATCGGCGGGCAAATTAGCTCGATGTTAAGTTTACCTATTTTCCTCGATTCTATCGGTACTCTGATCTGTGCCCTATTAGCCGGTCCTTGGGCTGCCATGTTCAGTGGATTACTGACTAACTTGATCTGGGGGTTGATCAGTGGCCCAGTCGCAGCCGCATTCGCCCCTGTTGCTATGATGATCGGCATTAGTGCAGGTCTATTGGCTCGTGCTGGAGGATTTCGTACCTTTTCGCGCGTGGTAATATCAGGAGTGGTGATCACCCTAGCGTTGACAGTAGTTGCCGTACCAATCAGAACTTATCTGTTTGGTGGTACAACAGGCAGCGGCGCAGACTTCTTTGTCGCCTATCTGTACGCTGTGGGTGATGGTCTACTTGAATCGGTCGCAATCACCGTTATTGGTGTTAATTTAGCCGATAAAATTTTATCCGCTATTATTGCTTGGATATTGATCCGCCAACTTCCACTACGGACTCAGCGTAACTTCCCGCAGATGGCCCGAGTGCGTTAGGCGTGCATCCTTTTACCTCATTAACGCTATGGTTTTGGCTCAGCAGCAGTGTTATTTTTTTGCCGCTGGGCTGGCCATTAATCTTAGTCAGTTGTTGTACCTTTATCGTGTTAGTACTCTGGCCAGCATCTCGCTATCGATGGCGTTTTGTTGCTTGGTTTATCTTACCAATGGCTGCGGGTCTCTGGTTAATACATAGCGGCTGGTTAGCTCATTGGTTAACGGGTGTCGTTCCTACGGGCAATGACCCACAAAGAGCCTTGGCTTTGTGGCTTAGATTATTGGCGATAATTAGCGGTGCTCAACTTTGGTTAGAGTATGTTCCCACAGAGCGCTTTATTCGTGCACTCTTAGCCAGCCGATTGCCGATCAGCTTATCCTATCTGCTCGCTGGCCCTCTATTACTGCTGGCACAATTAAGCCAACAATTAACTAGTATTAGAGAGGCTCAACTAGCACGAGGGGTTCCACTAGATGGTAATATTTGGCAGCGGCTGATCTCATTACCCGCACTATTACTGCCATTAGTGACTCATACGCTGAGTGAACTTTCGGTAAGAGGCGCGGCACTCGATATGCGCGGTTTTCGCTCGACCGCCAGAAGAACAACACTGAACTCACCTACTGATTCTCATGCCCAATCGCTATTGCGTTATTGTTTATTGGTAATGATTTTGATTGAGGGAGGAATACGCTGGTGGTGGTAAATTTACAACAACTCAGTTTTACGCCTCAGGGAACAGAGCAAGTGCTGCTTGGCCCATTAGATCTCCAGCTCGCAAGCGGTGAATGGCTGACGGTACTGGGGGGCAATGGAAGAGGTAAAAGTACGCTGGCTCAGCTATTAAGTGGCTGGCTACCCGATGTACTTAGTGGCCAAATTCAAGGCAAAGGCGAGGTTTTAGCAACTCCTTTGGGAGAAGGCTCACTCGCAGTGCTCTCTGCACAACGCCAGTTGGTTCAACAATCGCCACAACTACAGCTATCAGGTTGCACATTTAGCGTTGAACAAGAAGTTGCTTTCGGCCCCGAAAATCTTGGATTAGCCACAGAACAGATCGAACAAAATGTGGAAGATGCTCTATGCTGGGCCGACTGCCAATCACTACGTACGCGTCATCCCGCCACACTTTCCGGTGGAGAAGCACAACGAGTTGTCATCGCCAGTGCGCTAGCCATGCGCCCTAAGCTGCTGTTACTGGATGAAGCCTTTAGTCGATTAACGCCAAGTGCCACACACCGAATGCTACAACAGTTAAAGCAATACTCCGAGCAGAGTGGCTGCAGTCTAATATTATTTGAACGCAGTCTCTTGCCCGCTATCAGTTTTTGCGATCGCCTATTATTGCTAGAAGCAGGTAAAATCAAAAAAGAGGGTTCATTACAACAAGTTTTTGCGCCCGCTCTTGCTAGTATCAATGCGCCTGATGCTTGGCGTGCACTAGGATATTTGCTCAAACAGGATCGTTGGAAAAACGATATTCCTTATAATGACCAACAGCTGCTTGAGGCCTTTAAGAGATTTTATGCTACAGCTCAATAACTTAACCTACCGCTGGCCGGGTGCTACACAAGAGTGTATATCACAGCTTTCATTTCAAATAGCGGGCGGTGAATGGGTTGCACTCGTTGGCGATAATGGCGCAGGAAAATCAACACTTCTGCGTCTGGCTGCGGGATTGCTACGCCCTGATAGTGGGCAAGTTCTGTTGGATGATCGCTCGCTATCTGATTACTCAGCACCACAACGCGCCAGCCATATTGGTGTTTTGTTTCAAGAAGCTGAGCGGCAAATTTTTCACAGTAAAGTGATTGATGAAGTCGCCTTCGGACTGCGGCGGCAAAAACTTGCTGCAGCGGAAGTCGAGGCGCGCACATTAGAAGCTCTCGAAATCTGTGGTCTTTCAGAGGTTGCGCAGCAGCATCCGCTGGATCTGCACTCGGGCCAACGTCGTATGGTTGCGGTCGCCAGCATAAGTGTCGTAGCCCCCAAACTATTGCTACTTGATGAACCGAGTCGCGATTTTGATGCCCATTGGTTGGGCTATTTTGAGCGCTGGTTAGATCTTCAGCATGCAGCTGGAACAGCAGTCTTGACCATCAGCCATGATCTGGATTTTATCGCCCGCCATTTTAATCGAGTTATTCAGCTCGATTCAGGCAAACTGATCGCCGATGCTCGCGCTGCCGAGGTACTAAATAATCCGAGATTGCAACCACCATCAAAGCTCCCCGCTCCTACACTCTTCTCACTTAGCAAGGCATTAAAACTACCTTTGGAGAGTGATCCACAACGTTGGGCTGAGATGCTATTAACTAAGCTAGCGACGCAGGGTACCCACAATAAGTTGTAGAATTGATTATTATTGAGACTCTTTATTTTCCTCAATATGACCCATTTTGCGTAGAAAAGTGATCTGTGAGCGCACTAATTCTCGATAGCTAATACAGCGATACTGCATGCCATGCTGCTGCGCGAGTTCAGCGACTATCTGCGCCAAAGCAGGATAGTGACGATGATGCCAGCCGGGAAATAGATGGTGAGTTAAATGATAATTTAACCCGCCTGTCAATCGCCATAACCAATGTGGCGAAGGCAGCCAGTCACAGGAGGTGACAAAATTATGATGATACCAGCCATGATCCATCTGATGATTTTCTGGTGGAGTAAAAAATTCCGTTTCCGCCCAATGGCTGCCGAGTAAAAGATAAACGACAAAAAGTGACGCCGCCATTTGACTAAAAAGATAGGTCAATAAAATCGCTAGCACACTAATTCCATTGTCATGTGCAATCCATAGCGGCAATCCCAGCATTACGATAAAATGCAATAGTTTACTAGTCAGAAACAGCGTCCAGCCTTGCCATCCAGCTAAAATATTCTGCGATTTTAAGCGCGTTTTACCCCTTCTATCAGCCCAATCAAAAACCAGTGCAATCCATGATAATGAGAGTGAAGCAATTAACGGCCAGTAGATATGCTGGTAGCGCATAAAGCCGCGCCATTGCTGGAAAGGAGTTTGACGAAAAATACCATTTTCTTCAGTATCGAGATCATAATGCTCAATATTGGCGTAGTGATGATGAAAATCCACATGTCGAGCACGCCAGAAATCAGGATCAATCCCCAAAGGCAGTGTCACAATACGCCCCAAGATACGGTTCATCCATTTTCGTCTAAAGAAAGTATTATGACTCCCATCATGCTGACAGAGTACATTCAGCAGCATAATCAATATAACAAAGAGAGCGTAGGTCAAAATATAGATAGATAAAGAACTGGTATACAATGCGCTAATAAAACTAACCACAGCAACAAACAATAACCCCACAGAAATAGCGATATCTTTACGATCTGCAAAAACATGATCCTGATTTTTTTGCAGATAATCCTGACTAGCCTGTTTTAATGCTTGATGAAAAAGCTCTTCACCTGAGCGTGAGAAGCTAATTTTATCCTGTGGAACACTCATATTACCTCAACGTAATAGTATTTGATTTTGTAGAATTTGAACTAGTATACCTCTTCTTCGCATCTTGTGGTTTCCACCATAAATATAAAAAGTAATTAAATCTAGAATAAAATAATATCCCATTAAATATTTATAATATTACAGAAAGCAATATTGATTTTATTTCCTCTGATATTGAGTAGATAAACTTTCAGCTTCGATAATTTCTCGGCTAAGATTATTTTAAGCTGATAACTTGACGATATTTTTTGGGATCTAAGCGAATAAACAGAAATAAGGTCAATATAACCATCAAACTTTGTAATCCCCACCCAGTATAAAATGAGCCGGTTAAATCAAGTAATCCAGCAGAAAGTAAAGGACCTAGACTGGCAATAATAAATCCGCCTCCTTGCATTAATGCAGCCAAGGCGCCAGCGCTCGCTGGATGAGGAAGATGATCTAATGAAGTGATAATGGTTAATGAAAAACAACCCCCCAGCCCTATACCTAACAGAGCACACCACAAATAAGAGAAAGGTAGAGGATAAACAACTAACCCAATAAAGCCCGCCACTTGCATTAATAATGTCACTATCAACCAAAATCGACGATCAATATTATGAGAAGCCAAAATAGGAATAAGCAGTGCCGCAGCGGCTTGAAAGAGTGTAATAAAAGCCACTAATGTGCCACTGGCTAGCTGGCTATAACCTAAAGATTGGTAGAAAGGAGCCAACCAAGTGACCACTGAGGCATAACCCGCATTGATAAAACCAAATCCAACAATCAATAACCAAGCTCTCGGTTTGCGCAATAGCTGTGAGACAATATTTTGCGGTGTTTGCGAAATTTGATTTTTGGCCGTCAATATCAAAGCAATCAACGCGAACAGTGCAGGCAATGCCAGCCATGCTAAGGCCGTTTGCCAACGACCGGTTAATTCGGCTAACAAGGGGGTCAGTTGTGCACCTAATGCGCCGCCTATCATCAACATGGCTGAGTAAAGACCCGTCATCACTGCAACTTTAGTAGGGAACTGCGCCTTTATTAAGCCGGGGAAAACGGCTTGAATATAGGCGACACCTATTCCACACAATAGTGCAGAGAGTAACAGCTCCCCCCCTGTATCGACAAAATAACGCAATAATGATCCTAATAGCAGGATCATCATCGCGCTGATTAGACCTTTTCTCACTCCATAACGTGAAGAGAGTGTGGGCACGGCAAATGCACCAATTCCCATTAATAACATAGGTAATAGTGTTAACAAAGAGACAGCACTATAGCTCATGCCCGTTGAGGCCATGATATTATCAATTACTGGTCCAGGTCCGGCTAAAAATGGACGTAAATTAATCCCAACCAAAATAATGGTTAAGATCACGCCAAATAATTTTGTCGGTGAATTAGACAAGGGTGGTTCTTGATTTTGTATTATGACTGTTTCCTTTGCCATAACTTATAAAGGGATTGATCTTCTTTATCCAAAGGTTTTAACTGAATAAAATCAAAGCCCGTTTGCTTTTCAGGCAAATTACGCAGTTCCGCCGCGATTTTCGCTGTTGAGAGACCAAAGGGTTCAGCATCTGCATTGGAATATGCATAAACCGCCCGAGTGACGCCCGCCATACGCATTGCAGCCAAACACATAGGACAAGGTTGTCCACTGGCATAAACCACACAATCATCTAAACGAACTTGCGCCAATGTTTTTCCCGCATCCCTCAGCGCTAATAATTCAGCATGGGCGGTGGGATCATGTTGCTCTAAGATTTGGTTCACGCCCTGACCAACAACTTCGCCCGCTTTAACAACAAGAGCGCCAAAGGGACGCCCTCCCGCTTCAACGTTTTTTTTCGCCAATTCGATCGCTTGCAACAAAAATTGTTGATCGTTCATTATTTTGCTCCTGCATCTTGTAGCGTTTTAATGATCTTCTTAAAACCTTTTTGCTTGGCTAAAGTTAAGGGTGTAGTGCCCGAGCCATCAGCCAAATTGACATCAGCGCCGCCATTAATTAAATGCTGAATAATTTCAACATAGGTATCGCTTCCATCGCCTAATACAATAGCTTCGATTAATGCTGTCCAACCAAGTGAATTGACATGATCAACTGCCACACCCGCATCAATTAAGGTTTTTACTGTGGTGACATGTCCTCGCTCAGCGGCTGGGATCAATGCTGTTCCACCATATCGATTGAGGCTTTTGAGATCCGCGCCATTGGCTAAAGTTAGCTCGAGGATCTCCTGCAATCCACGGGCGCCAGCGTAAAGATAAGGCGTATCTTGAATCCCATCTTTTGCATTAACATCAGCGCCCTTTTCAATCAGAAAGCGAGCTACTTCTATTTGATTGGCTAATGTGGCACTCATCAGTGCGGTACGTAGCTGCTGATCACGCTGTTCGATATCAGCGCCATCATTAACCAGCTGCTTCACTTTTAACAAATCGCCTTTTTCAGCAGATAGAATTAAATCCATATTATTAGACTTAGCCATAACTTGAGTTATCAGTAATAAAGATAAACATAAACTGGCAAAAAATTTACCACTCAGTGTCATATTTGAAAAACTAGGCATTATTTTATCCCCCTTGTGTTCATATAATCTACTTGCTTTCTTTACTATTTAACAATTAATTATATTAATGATAAATGTTAACAAATATTACAAATTAGCTATAAAAAATAAATAGAAAATAAAAAACCCCGAACTGAGGGACCAGCACGGGGTTTTCAAAATAGAATCAATACTTTTACATCATAAGATGCAGAGTATATCTATTACAGAACATCAACACTATTCAGTTCTTTAAATGCTTGTTCCAAACGAACAACCATAGATTCCTGTGATTTACGTAACCAAGCACGTGGATCATAGTATTTTTTATTTGGCTTATCAGCACCTTCTGGATTACCCAGTTGAGCTTGTAAATAGCCTTCGTTCTTTTTGTAATAGTTCAGAATACCTTCCCATGTTGCCCATTGGGTATCGGTATCGATATTCATTTTCACAACGCCATAACCTACAGCTTCTTTGATCTCTTCAGCTGATGAGCCTGAACCACCATGGAAAACGAAGTTTAAGCTATTGTGTGGCAAGTTGAATTTCTCAGAAACGAAGTCTTGAGAATTGCGCAGAATTTTTGGCGTTAACTGAACGTTACCTGGCTTATAAACACCATGTACGTTACCAAAAGAAGCTGCGATAGTGAAACGTGGGCTAACCGCATTCAGTTTCTCATAGGCATATGCAACGTCTTCAGGCTGAGTATAGAGCTCTGAGCTATCCATACCTGAGTTATCAACGCCGTCTTCTTCACCACCAGTACAACCCAGTTCGATCTCTAGGGTCATATCGATTTTAGCCATGCGAGCCAGATACTTAGCACAGATTTCAATATTTTCTTCCAAAGTCTCTTCTGACAAATCGATCATATGAGAAGAGAACAGTGGTTTACCTGTTTGTGCAAAGTGTTTTTCGCCCGCATCCAGCAAACCATCAATCCATGGCAGCAATTTACGTGCGCAATGGTCGGTATGCAGAATAACAGGAACACCATAATGTTCAGCCATTTGGTGAACATGGTGTGCGCCAGAGATAGCACCGAAAATAGCCGCTTGTTGACCTTCGGCTTTCAGTCCTTTACCAGCGATAAATGCAGCACCGCCATTAGAGAATTGAACAATAACCGGTGAACGTACTTTGGCTGCGGCTTCCATAACTGCGTTGATTGAATCTGTTCCTACGCAGTTAACAGCTGGCAGTGCAAAATTATTTTCCTTAGCAACTGCGAAAACTTTCTGAACATCATCGCCAGTGATCACACCTGGTTTTACGAAATCAAAAATCTTAGACATATGACAGGGTCCTGTAGTTAACAGCTAGCCGATGCTCGCTGTTGTTTCATGACATAATTACGCTTTAGCACGTTCTTCAAGCATCACAACTGCGGGTAGTTTTTTACCTTCAACGAATTCAAGGAAAGCACCGCCGCCGGTTGAGATGTACGAAATTTTGTCTGCAATACCGAATAAATCGATCGCAGCTAGCGTATCACCGCCACCCGCAATAGAGAATGCATCACTTTCAGCAATTGCTCTTGCAATTATTTCAGTTCCTTTACGGAAATTAGGGAATTCAAACACGCCCACTGGGCCATTCCATAAAATCGTCTTAGCATTTTTTAGAATTTCAGCCAAACGCTCTGCTGATTCATCGCCGAGATCCAGAATTTGCTCATCATCTTTAATATCACTTGATGATTTCAATACGGCTTCTGCGGTTTCTGAAAACTCAGTCGCCACGCGCACATCTGTTGGTACTGGGATCTCGCAATGTTCTAATAATTTTTTAGCATCAGGGATCAGGTCTGCTTCATAGAGCGAGCGACCCACGTTATGACCTTGTGCTGCGATGAAGGTATTAGCAATACCACCACCGACAATCAGTTGATCTGCAATCTTAGAGAGTGAATCTAGTACAGTAAGTTTAGTAGAAACCTTAGAACCACCCACAATAGCAACCATTGGATGAGCTGGATTATGTAACGCTTTGCCTAATGCTTCTAACTCATTGCTTAACAGTGGACCTGCACAAGCGATTGGCGCAAATTTCGCCACACCATGAGTAGATGCTTGAGCACGGTGAGCCGTTCCAAATGCATCCATAACATAGATATCACATAGAGCTGCATACTGTTTAGATAGGGTTTCGTCGTCTTTTTTCTCGCCCTTATTAAAACGGACATTCTCTAAAACAACTAACTCACCTTCTGCGATCTCAACGTCATCCAGATAATCTTTTACCAAACGAACTGGGTAATCGATTTTTGCTGCCAGATAGTCAACAACAGGTTGCAAGGAAAATTCTTCATTGTACTCACCCTCGGTTGGACGACCTAAGTGAGAAGTGACCATTACTTTAGCGCCTTGTTTAAGGGCATTTTCAATTGTTGGTAAAGAAGCACGAATACGTGCATCAGAGGTAACTTTGCCATCTTTCACAGGGACATTCAGGTCAGCGCGGATGAATATACGTTTACCCGCTAGATCTAAATCGGTCATCTTAATAACAGACATGGTGAATCCTCTTGTTGAATCTCTATATAAAATTGGTAATCGTCTGCTGGCCGTTGGATGAATATCATCTCAACGCCACAGCTAATCAGTTGAACCCTTTTGCCGCCATCACTAGTGTTGTATCTAGCATACGGTTTGCAAATCCCCACTCATTATCACACCAAACTAAGGTTTTAATTAGGTGTTTACCACTCACTCTGGTCTGTGTTCCATCGACGATTGCACTATGGGGGTCGTGATTAAAATCCATCGATACCAAAGGGAGCTCCGTGTAATCTACTATACCACGAAAATTACCGACTGCAGCTTCTTGTAATAATCGGTTAACTTCTGTCACATTCACATTTTCACGTACTGTTACGCTCAAATCAATTGCAGTCACATTTGTCGTGGGTACTCGAACAGAAATTGCTTCAAAGTGATCTTGGAATTTTGGGAAAATACGTGCAATCCCAGCCGCTAATCGGGTATCTACCGGAATAATTGACTGGCTGGCAGATCGGGTTCTACGTAAATCCTTGTGATACGAATCGATAACAGGCTGATCATTCATTGACGCATGTATCGTTGTCACCGTACCGGACTCAATACCAAAAGCGTCATCAAGCAACTGGATAACAGGTATTATACAATTTGTGGTACAAGATGCATTAGAGACAATTTTATCATCTCTCTTTAACGTTAAATGATTAACGCCATACACAATTGTCGCATCGAGATCGTCCCCACCAGGGTGAGCAAATAGCACTTTTTTGGCCCCAGAAGTCAGATGGGCAAGGCCATCATCGCGCGAGCCATATACACCACTGCAATCGAGCACGACATCGATGCCTAACTCTTTCCATGGTAATTGTTCAATGCTCGATCGGTGAAATAGACGAATCGTATCATCACCAACTTGCAATAATTCATTATTGAGACGTACATCCCAAGCAAAACGACCATGACTCGAATCATATTTCAGTAAATGCGCAATCCCTTCCGGTTCAGCAATTTCATTAATCGCAATAACCGAAATCTCAGCTCTTCTACCCGATTCATAAAGCGCTCTTAACACACTTCGTCCAATACGACCAAAACCGTTAATAGCCACTCTTATTGTCATGTTATACCTTAAAATTCAGTAAAAATTTGACGATTGCTAAGGATAGCTGAGTCACTCGAAGTCTACTGCTCATTTCAGTGATAAAAGCTCAAAACTGTGCTGTAGTCGACAGTTTTCAAATTTACCTTACCTTAATTAAAATAAACTGAAACGCTTCAGCTTCGATAAAATCAGCTTAAGGGATATAAATTGAGAACGCAATAGCAAAAAATAGCAGATTGCACAAAAAAATAACGCACCCGCACAAAAATTGATACGGATGCGTATTTTGACGATATCGCTATCTTCAATCGAATTCAAGACACCTAAATCGGTAAATTAAATTCTGCTAGTTGTTGACTATTTCAACAGTGATTTAGCCGTTGCCACAGTATTTTCAACGGTGAAACCAAACTCTTTAAATAGCAACTCAGCTGGAGCAGATTCACCAAATGAATGCATTCCAATGATTGCACCATTTAATCCTGCATATTTAAACCAGTAATCAGCAATTCCGGCTTCAATCACAACACGCGTTGCAACCGCTGCTGGAAGAACAGATTCACGGTAAGCCGCATCTTGTTTATCAAATGCATCGGTAGATGGCATAGAAACAACACGGATTTTACGACCTTCTGCACGAAGTTGCTCACTCGCTTTAACCGCTAGTTCAACTTCAGAACCTGTAGCAATAAAGATCAGCTCAGGCTGGCCTTCGCTATCACTGAGGATATAGGCGCCTTTCTCAATATCAGCCAGTTGTTGCGCTGTACGAGGTTGCTGTGCCAAGTTTTGACGAGAGAAAATCAGTGCACTTGGGCCATCTTTACGCTCAATCGCATATTTCCAAGCAACCGCAGACTCAACTTGGTCACATGGGCGCCATGTGCTGACGTTTGGCGTTACGCGTAGGCTCGCTAATTGCTCAACAGGCTGGTGCGTTGGACCATCTTCACCCAGACCAATAGAGTCATGAGTATAGACAAAAATACTGCGGATCTTCATCAATGCCGCCATACGCACAGCATTACGTGCATATTCAACGAACATCAGGAAGGTCGCACCGTAAGGGATAAATCCACCGTGCAGTGCGATACCGTTCATAATGGCTGACATACCAAACTCGCGCACACCATAATGAATATAGTTACCTGCCAGATCCAAGTTCAATGGTTTTGAACCAGACCACATTGTCAGGTTACTTGGTGCTAAGTCAGCTGAACCGCCAAGGAACTCAGGTAATACTTTACCAAAGGCTTCTAATGCATTTTGCGACGCTTTACGGCTAGCAATATTGGCTGGATTAGCTTGTAAGTTATCGATATAGCTCTTCGCCTCTACAGCAAAGTTAGCTGGCATATCGCCATTCATACGACGTTCGAATTCGCTCGCTAATTCAGGGAAAGCTTTAGCATAAGCGGCAAACTGTGCGTTCCAGCTAGCTTGTTTCGCTTTACCAGCTTCACGTGCATCCCACTCTTTATAAATTTCTGCTGGAATTTCAAATGGCGCATAAGGCCAATCTAATGCTTTACGTGTTGCCGCGATTTCATCGTCACCCAGAGGTGCACCATGAACCGCTTCAGTACCTTGTTTGTGCGGAGAACCAAAACCGATAATAGTTTTACACATAATCAGTGTCGGCTTGTCTGACACTCGGTGTGCTTCTTCGATAGCTGCATTGATTTGAGCTGCATCATGACCATCAATATCACGGATTACATGCCAGTTATAGGCTTCAAAACGCGCTGCTGTATCATCCGTAAACCAGCCCTCAACATGACCATCAATAGAAATACCATTGTCATCATAGAATGCGGTCAGTTTGCCCAATTTCAGCGTACCCGCTAATGAACAAACTTCATGGGAAATACCTTCCATCATACAACCATCACCCATTAGGGCATAAGTATGATGATTAACGATATCGTGACCTGAACGGTTAAATTGCGCCGCTAAAGTACGTTCAGCGATAGCAAAACCAACCGCATTCGCAATACCTTGTCCTAATGGACCTGTCGTAGTTTCAACGCCTGGCGTATAACCATATTCTGGGTGGCCTGGTGTTTTTGAATGCAATTGACGAAAATTCTTCAATTCGTCCATTGAAAGGTCATAACCGGTAAGATGTAGCAGGCTATAGATCAACATAGAACCATGACCATTAGATAATACAAAGCGATCACGGTTAGCCCACAGAGGATCAGCTGGGTTGTGATTCATATGATCACGCCATAGCACTTCTGCAATGTCGGCCATGCCCATAGGCGCGCCAGGATGCCCTGATTTTGCTTTCTGTACCGCATCCATACTTAAGAAACGGATAGCATTAGCGAGGGTTTTACGAGTAGTCATTATTACACTCCAGGTCGGATAAAAGCGTACTTAAACCAATTAATTACAACGCAATATAGCAATAGCGAGCAGTTTCAAAACAAGCATATGAAACTAACGCAATTTGCCTCTGACAGCAATTTTTTACTGTCTGGCGGCGCCATATGGCTCCAAAAATCGTGATGCTACAAAATTACTATTTTCTCTACGTAACCGCCTTGCGCAACCAAAGCAAGCGTTTAAGCGTAAATTACGCAACCAATCTCGATATTAGACCTGAGATGAATAGTGATAAGCAAGATAATTTATCGATGAATAGTGAATCGACACAAAATATGCTCGCTATTATTTTAAGACCTAACATAAACCTACTTCATTCAATATCAATTTTCAGCCACTCAATAAAGTAACGAGTCAGTTAATTAAATAATTACATATTAATTAATTAAGTTAGTAAAAACTTTATCCTAATTAAAAGCCAGATGATTGACCATAATAAAAATATAATTATCTTATTACATGAATAAATAAGAAAATAGAGGGAAACATAATGAATAAAAATAGCGACCTAATTAGTCAGCAGTTAATTAACACATGGGAAAACAATCAGGACCCTTACACACTTAAAGATATTAACTCAAAGTATCTTTACGCTAATAGCGCCTTCTATAAACTGATCAATTTATCCGATGATTTCAATATAATTGGTTTAACTGATTATGATATACCTAATGCAGTGTGTTTTTTACATAAAAATTATATTAAATTAGAACGAAAAGTGTTTGAAACACAGAAACGTGTTTCATCTATTGAATCACATATTTTTAATCAAAATCGAGAACGTCAAATCTATCTATGTGATAGAACGCCGATTTTTAATGATAATAATCAACTGGTTGCATTGAGTTTCCACTACTCACCCTATATGGATTTCTCATCTAATTATTATATTAATGAGATCATACCCAACCAAGTTAATCGCGAAAACAAACCGGCTAACATTAATTCAGAAGAGATTGAAATATTAAGCCTATTCTCTCATTCAATGACAATGGAGGAGATTAGTCAGCTACTGGATATAGAAGAAGAAAAAATAGAAGTTCTGCTTCTCACGCTCTGCCAAAGATTTAATTTAGAAACACTGGATGAACTAATGGACTATTGCATCACTCGAAGATTACATAGCAATATCCCAGAAAAGATCATGCCAAAAGGAACTCATGAGCTACTTTAGCTTATTTGACATCACTAATATTATAAAAAATTTAAATTAATCTTATTTAAAATAAAAGAGAAATATGAATAGATTCAATATAAATAACATACCAACTGAAATGATTAATACCTTTGAGATAAGTGGCGATGCATGGGGTATTAAAGACAAAAATTCCTGTTTTGTTTATGCTAATAATACATGCAGAAGACTGCAAGCACTCGGAAGCACATTTTCTTATGAAGGACGCTATGATAATGAAATCCCTTGGCTTGGGGCTCAATTTAGCAAAGCCTTTGTCTTACAAGATAAAATAGTAATAATGCGTGAAAAAAATATTAGTTCACTGGAAACCCACCAATGGAATAAAGAACAAAAATTATCGTCATATTTATTTGAAAAAATGCCCTTTTTTGATGATGAAAATAAATGTCAGGGCATTCTTTTTTATGGACGTAAAGCTGAACCTTACTGTTTAAACCGCCTTTATCAAGGAAAACTACCCAGTTCACTGATGTTGTCACACCCTGCTGATATCTTGACACCCCACGAATGGGGTATTGTTTTTCTCTTTATTCATAACTATACCAATCAGCAAATTGCGAAATTGCTCAGTATTTCCTATCAAGCTGTCAAAAATCATTTCACTGCTATTTATCAGAAAATAGGCATTCATAAGTCCTCGCAATTATTAGAATACTGTTACGAGCATGATTTTGATTTATATGTCCCTGAGCATTTTGTTAAAGCAGGCAGCCGATTATTGTTTAAATAATAAGGAGTGAAAAATGAACAACTTTAATATAAATAGTATTCCTGCTGATATTATCAATAGTTTTGAAACTAGTGGTGATCCGTGGGGAATTAAAGATAAAAATTCTTGCTATATTTATGGTAATCAGGAGCTAAAACGTATAAAAAATTTGCCTATAAATTTTAATTATGAGGGTGTGTTTGATGTCGAGATTCCTTGGGATGGAGCTCAGTTTTATAAAGAGTTAATGCTACATGATCAAACAACAATAGAACGTAATAAAACAATTATATCTTTAGAAACTCATCATTTTTTTAATGAAACAAATTTGTCCTCTTATCTATGTGAGAAAATTCCTTTTTTTGATGATAATAATGAATGTCAGGGTATTATCTTTCACGCTCGTAAAGCTGAGTCTTACTGCTTAAACCGTCTTTATCGTGGTAAATTACCCGGCTCACTGATGTTTACTCCCCCTGCTGATACTCTATCAGCTCGTGAATGGGATATTGTTTTTCTATTTATCCATCGCTACACCAGCAAACAAATCGGTAAAATTCTTAATATCTCCTATCGTACTGTCGAAAACCATTTTGCAGCTATTTATCGAAAAATAGGCATTCATAAATCCTCGCAATTTTTAGAATACTGTTACGAGCATGATTTTGATTTATATGTTCCTGAGCATTTTGTTAAAGCAGGCAGCCGATTACTGTTTAAATAATAAGGAGTGAAAAAATGAATAGTTTTAATATAAATAATATTCCCGCTGATATTATCAATACTTTTGAAATAAGTGGCGATGCTTGGGGTATTAAAGATAAAAATTCTTGTTTTGTTTATGCTAATAATACATTTAAAAATATACAATCTCTTAAGGACCCATTTTCTTATGAAGGACTTTATGATGACGAGATCCCTTGGGAGGGTGCTCGATTTCATAAAGAATTTATATTACATGATAAAACGGTCATGGATCGTAGACAATCGATTACCTCTTTAGAAACACATAAGTATTTCAACGATAACCATTTGTCATCATATTTATTTGAAAAAATTCCTTTCTATGGTGATAACAATGAATGCCAAGGTATTATTTTTTATGGACGCAAAGCCGAATCTTACTGCTTAAATCGTCTTTATCGAGGAAAATTACCCGGTTCACTGATGTTTACTCCCCCTGTTGATACTCTATCAACACGTGAGTGGGATATTGTTTTTTTGTTTATTCATCGCTACACCAGCAAACAAATCGGTAAAATTCTCAATATCTCCTATCGTACTGTCGAAAATCATTTTGCGGCCATTTATCGAAAAATAGGTATTCATAAATCCTCGCAATTTTTAGAATACTGTTATGAACATGACTTTGATTTATATGTTCCTGAGCATTTTGTTAAAGCAGGCAGCCGATTACTGTTTAAATAACAAGGAGTGAGAAATGAATAGCTTTAATATAAATAGTATTCCTGCTGATATTATTAATACTTTTGATATAAGTGGTGATTCGTGGGGAATCAAAGATAAAAACTCTTGTAATGTATATGGTAATCAAGCCTTAAAGGAGTTACATAATTTAAATTACAATTATAGTTATGAAGGTTTATTTGATATTGACATTCCCTGGAATGGCGCTAAGTTCCATAAAGAATTTAAATTACATGACCAAACAGTAATGGAAAGAAATAAAACCATAACTTCGTTAGAAACTCATAAATTTTTTAAAAATGATCATTTATCTTCCTATTTATTAGAAAAAATTCCTTTTTTTGATGATAATAATGAATGTCAGGGTATTATTTTTCACGCTCGTAAAGCCGAATCTTACTGCTTAAATCGTCTTTATCGAGGAAAATTACCCGGTTCACTGATGTTTACTCCCCCTGTTGATACTCTATCAACACGTGAGTGGGATATTGTTTTTTTGTTTATTCATCGCTACACCAGCAAACAAATCGGTAAAATTCTCAATATCTCCTATCGTACTGTCGAAAATCATTTTGCGGCCATTTATCGAAAAATAGGTATTCATAAATCCTCGCAATTTTTAGAATACTGTTATGAACATGACTTTGATTTATATGTTCCTGAGCATTTTGTTAAAGCAGGCAGCCGATTACTGTTTAAATAACAAGGAGTGAGAAATGAATAGCTTTAATATAAATAGTATTCCCGCTGATATTATTAACACCTTAGAAATAAGTGATGATGCTTGGGGAATTAGAGATGAAAAATCTTGTTTTGTTTATGCTAATGATACATTTAGAAAAATACAAGGACTTGATAAAAAATTTTCTTATGAAGGAAAGTATGATCGTGAAATTCCGTGGCAAGGTGCTCAGTTTAGTAAAGATTTTATATTACATGATCAAATTGTAATGAAGCGAGAGGAAACTATTATATCGTTAGAAACCCACAAACATTTTAAAGATACATATTTATCATCCTATCTTTGTGAAAAAATCCCTTTTTTTGATGAAAATAATAAATGCCAAGGTACCATATTTTATGGGCGTAAAGCCGAATCTTACTGTTTAAATCGCCTGTATCGTGGAAAATTACCTGGTACAATTATTTTTACGCCCCCTGTTGATACTCTATCAACTCGTGAATGGGATATTGTTTTTCTCTTTATCCATCGCTACACCAGCAAACAAATCGGTAAAATTCTTAATATCTCCTATCGTACTGTCGAAAACCATTTTGCGGCTATTTATCGAAAAATAGGTATTCATAAGTCCTCGCAATTTTTAGAATACTGTTATGAACATGACTTTGATTTATATGTTCCTGAGCATTTTGTTAAAGCAGGCAGCCGATTACTGTTTAAATAACAAGGAGTGAGAAATGAATAGCTTTAATATAAATAGTATTCCCGCTGATATTATTAACACCTTAGAAATAAGTGATGATGCTTGGGGCATCAAAGATAAAAATTCTTGTTTTGTTTATGGTAATAATAAATTACGCATATTAAATAATATTCCACTAAATTTCGATTATGAAGGATTATTTGATAATGAAGTTCCTTGGAACGGTGCTCAATTCCATCAAGAATTTGTTTTACATGATAAAGTAACCATGAGTAACAATAAAAATATAACATCATTAGAAACGCATAAGTGGAATAAAGAAAATAATTTATCATCATATCTATTTGAGAAAATCCCTTTTTATAATGAGTATAATGAATGCCAAGGTATTATATTCCATGCCCGTAAAGCCGAATCCTATTGTTTAAACCGCCTTTATCGCCAAAAGTTACCCAGTTCACTAATGTTTACTCCCCCCGTTAATACCCTATCAGCTCGTGAATGGGATATTGTTTTTCTATTTATCCATCGCTACACCAGTAAACAAATCGGTAAAATTCTCAATATATCCTATCGTACTGTCGAAAATCATTTTGCGGCCATTTATCGAAAAATAGGCATTCATAAATCCTCGCAATTTTTAGAATACTGTTACGAAAATGATTTTGATTTATATGTTCCTGAGCATTTTGTTAAGGCGGGTAGTCGATTATTATTTAAGTGAAAAATGGAGTAAGTAGTGGAAATTTTTAATACAAAGAATATTCCCTTAGATATTATTAATACTTTAGAAATAAGTAATGATGCATGGGGTATTAAAGATACAAAATCCTGCTTTGTTTATGCTAATAATGCCTTAAAAAAATTACAATCCCTCAGTCATAAATTTTCCTATGGGGGGCTATATGATGATGAGATACCTTGGGAGGGTGCTCAATTTCATAAGGAATTTATATTACATGATAAAATGGTCATAGCTCGTAAGCAAACTATTATTTCTTTAGAAACACATAAATATTTTAAGAATACTTATCTAACTTCTTACTTATGCCAAAAAATACCTTTTTTTGATGAAAATAATGAATGTCAGGGTATTGTTTTTTATGGCCGTAAAGCCGAACCCTACTATTTAAATCGTCTTTATCAAGGAAAGCTTCCGGCTTCACTGATCTTTACACCTCCGATTGAAATTCTATCAGCTCGTGAGTGGGATATTATTTTCCTTTTTATCCATGACTATAGCCGTAAACAGACTGCTGAAATACTTAAAATATCGCATCGAACAATAGAATATCATTTCACCTCTATATTTAAAAAAATAGGTGTGAAAAATATAAAACAACTGCGTGAATATTGTTATGAAAAAAACTTTCAACTCTATATCCCTGAACATTTATTCTTTTTCTTTACCTTTAATAAAATTTGATAATAAGTTGTATGATAATATGGAGGTGAATTAAAAAACAGCCATGAACATAAAAATAAATACTCATACAAAGGAAATTAGAGATAATATTATCATCTCTAATTCATTAGTTAACACATTAAATAAAAATAGTGATCCTTGGTATATAAAAGATGTAAATCTAAAATATATTTATGCTAATTCAACCTATAGGAATTTGATTGGAAACATCAATCCGGTGGGATATTTAGAACGGGGGATTAACTCAATTTTTAAAAAATATGCTTATCTTATAGAGCAACATGAAATAGATGTTATTGTTAAATTAAAGCGTATATCTTCAATTGGTTATTTTTTAGCTGAAAATAATAAAAAATCAAAATTGCTATACTGCGATAAAATACCAATGATTGATGAAAATAAAATTTGCATTGGAATTATTTCACACATCAGAGAATTAATTTACTTTAATTCACTCGATTATTTTAATCACTCACCTCTACTCCCCATTTATACGCAAGCCCCTTATATTCCATTAACAGAACGGGAATGGAAAGTGCTTTTTCTTTTTTGTCGTGGAATTCCAAATAAGTCTATATCTATTGAGGTAGGAATATCTGATAAAACATTAGAAAAAATAATTTATATTATCTATGATAAATTAATGGTGGTTTCATCACTCGATTTACGTATTCTATGCCGAAAAAATCATTATGACTTATATATTCCAAATTGTTATTTAAACAGCCTTAATTACATTATTCTTTAATAATGAGTATTTATCCCCCTTCTATCTTTAAAAGAATCATTTAATATCTAAAATTAGAGATAAGACAATAGCTAAATAATACTTTAGTAGGGAAATAAATATGGAAAAATATGATTGGCATCCAGCGGATATTATCGCCGCAATAAAAAAACAAGGTACATCTCTCTCCCAAGTATCCCGTCAAGCAGGTTTAGCAGCTTCAACATTATCAAATGCCCTGCAACGTCCATGGCCAAAAGGTGAAGCTATTATTGCTTATCAACTGGGTATCTCACCTATGGAAATATGGCCTTCTCGTTATATCAATAATAAGCTTAATACATTTTGGCTTGCCTTACATAATCACCAATTGAGCTAGTCTACTTCCTTTTCATCAAATTTAAAGTTCTGAAAAGTGCTTAGAACTTTAAATTTGTCCACATAACATTAAACTTAGAAAAATATCTTTCTCAATCTATCGAGTATATTATAAGAAATAGAGGTGAGTATATTCCCCTATAACGAAAACTACGTAAAAATGTAAATTAAAAAAAAACATAAACATTAAGCAATAAATAAAAACTCTGTTTTAGGATACTTTTTATTTTTATAGAGTGTAATTATAGCGGTTAGATATATTAACTTAGCCAGATTAAAATCATATTGCAGAGAAAACAGAGTTGGGAATTGAAGCACAGCAGCTATCCATTGATAGCTGATACTCTTGATAGATAGTTAGATAGTTAAGAAGAAAAGACAATTTTTTGAATAGTAAGAAGTAACTAGAAGAATGGTTGACCAAAGTCCTCATAAAGAGAAGCCCCATGTTAATGAATAACATAGGGCTAAATGCTTGGCGGAACGGACGGGACTCGAACCCGCGACCCCCTGCGTGACAGGCAGGTATTCTAACCAACTGAACTACCGCTCCACTCTTTGTCCTTGTTAGGACAAAGCGGATATTACGAATGATTGAGTCATTCGTCAATCATTTTTCTATAAAAATGATGCATTTGGACAGTATTTAACCGAAGACACTGTTTATGTTAATGTAATTGAGGATCTTCATCTGCAATTTGCCGCCACAAACAGAGGTTTCCGCCCTTCTTATCCACCAGATCCAGTCGAGATTGATGTTCAATCAGCTCTTCAGCAGTAGCATAAACCACTTTCAGTCCTGAAGTTGGTCGTACAATACGCTGGATTTCTTGCACTGACTGATCGTTGGAATTCTCAGATTCTAATGAAAATGCCAATGATGTCTGTCCACCTGTCATCGCCAAGTAAACATCAGACAAAATTTCAGCATCGAGTAAAGCGCCATGCAATAGGCGTTTAGAGTTATCGATCATATATCGATCGCATAATGCGTCTAAGTTATTACGCTTACCGGGAAAAAGTACGCGAGCGAGCGCCAAACTATCGGTTATCTTACAAAATTCAGCCGTTGGTGGAATATCGCGATTTAATTTTCGAAATTCATAGTCCATAAAACCGATATCAAATGATGAGTTATGGATAACTAACTCAGCCCCTCGAATAAATTCGAGAAACTCATCGGCTATATCGCCAAAAACCGGTTTATCGAGTAAAAATTCGTCACTGATCCCATGGATGCCGAAGGCTTCAGGATCGACCAGTCGATCAGGCTTAATGTACATATGAAAATTACGCCCAGTCAGCCGACGATCAATCACTTCAACCGCGCCTATCTCGATAATATTATGGCCTTCATAGTGAACGCCCAGCTTATTCATACCGGTAGTTTCAGTATCAAGTACAATTTGTCGTTTTATCGCCGTGCTCATCATAGTTTTTTATGTCAGACTAAGGTTTTTAATAATATAAGGGTAAGTCTACCAGAAATGACTAAACAGGTAGAGATTTTCACAGATGGTTCATGTCTTGGTAATCCAGGTCCCGGTGGCTATGGCGCACTGCTTCGTTATCAACAACATGAAAAAACACTGAGCCAAGGCTTCTTTTTAACGACAAATAACCGTATGGAGTTACTTGCGGCTATCGTATCTTTAGAATCACTTAAGATGCCCTGTAATATCATCTTAACGACAGATAGCCAATACGTTCGACAAGGTATCACGCAGTGGATACATAATTGGAAGCGACGTCAATGGCGTAAAGCGGATAAGTCGCCCGTGGTAAATGTAGATCTATGGAAACGTCTTGATAGCGCAATTACCCCTCATCAGATCGATTGGCGTTGGGTTAAAGGTCATGCCGGTCACCCTGAAAATGAGCGCTGTGATGAGTTAGCTAAACAAGCCGCCAATGCCCCGACTGAAGAAGATACTGGATATAAACCCGCTGATTAAACTTAGTTATGTTTTTTTATTGACTTAGTTGCGCCCAGTGCATTACCTATTTTCATTCTAGAGCGGCTAAATTTTAATAGCGTTGGTGTCAATGGACAAGTGCGTTTGCGCGCGACAATGACACTCAGCGCACCAAAATAGTTCGGATGTTGGTTAATCCAGCGCTCTGGACTATGCCAAGGGAATAGCTGGCAGTTTCTCAGATAAAGTACTTCGTAATTTAAGACGCCGAGCCAGTCAAGAATGCGCAGTGTGGAAAACATTCGTCCACAATAAGGCTGCTTCTTTCTTAAAATCGGCACGCATTTAGCTAAACCCACTAGACTAAAGGGATTAAGTCCAGAAATCACTAGCCAGCCATCATCAGTCAATACCCGATCTGCCTCTCTTAACAATTGGTGAGGATCCTCACTGTAAGTTAGCGTATTTATCATTAAGCATACATCTATCGATTTATACTCAAATGGCAGGAGATAGGGGTCACCTAGCACATGAAAGCGAGGATCATCATTTCCCATGCTAAACTGATGCGGTATCATGCATGCATCTGTATTAATCTCATGGCTTAAATGGTCTAGCTTAAGTAGATGACGCCCATACATTCTTGGCAGCCAAGGTTGTAACTCCTGCTCCACGGCAAGGCGATATTGTTTTCCAAACGGGATATCAGACCAACTAACAGGCATCTTAATCGTTTTTTTAGTACGCGCTGACATCATAACAATTCACCCTTCATTTTTATTAACAGAGGTAATTATGGAACTGATACAGATCTCTGCTCTAAACGATAATTATATTTGGTTACTCGTTGATCCTAACAATCAGTGTATCATTGTTGATCCATCAGTGTCAGAACCCATTGTTGAAAAAATAAACACGTTAAATCTGACGCCTATCGCAATTTTGCTAACTCATCATCATAGTGATCACGTTGATGGCGTACCTGAATTATTAGCACTTTATCCTGATTTAGCCGTTTTTGGGCCCGCTGAAACTCAGAGCAAAGGAGCCCAATATATTGTAGATGAAGGCGATTCAGTCAAAATCGGCACCTTTGATCTACAAGTGTTAGCATTTCCCGGCCATACCCTCGGCCATATTGGCTACTATCAAGCTCCCTACCTCTTTTGTGGTGATACGCTTTTCTCCGCTGGTTGTGGTCGTATTTTCGAAGGAACGCCAGAGCAAATGTATCATTCGATTGAAAAGATCGCCCAACTTGCGGATGACACTTTAATTTGTTGTGCCCATGAATATACTCAATCTAACCTCAAATTTGCTCATCATATATGGCCAGAAAATGAAGCTATAACGAATTATTTACAGATTGTTGATGCAAAGAGGCAAAAACAGCAACCAACAGTACCTAGCACACTGAAAAAAGAGAAAGAAATAAATTTGTTTCTTAAATGTAATGACAATAACTTACAAAATAAACTATCAATTGGGATAGATAATCCACCACTTAGTATGATCTTTGCTAAATTACGTCAATTAAAAGATCAATTTTAATTTTGATCATTGTGTTATGCGCCTGAGATAAGTATTATTGTTCAACTTCTAAACATGATGAAAATAAGAACAATGAAGACAAAAGCGATTTTATTCGCCGTTGTTCTGCTTGCTGGCTGTCAGGCGCCAACTAAACAGGTTAAGCAGAACACCTCTTCAGCAAACTACGTTACCAATCAGGTTGCTTCCCATAATAAGGCAGCAAGCAGAAAGGCTCCTTCGATAGAGAACGATCTTTGGGGTTATATAAGTGATGAGCTGAAGATGAATATTCCTGAAAATACAAGAGTTCAGGACCAGGCAAACAACTTTTTATCAAAACAAAGCTATCTGCAAGATATTTCATTAAGAGCCGAACCCTATATGTATTGGATCGTCGATGAAATAAAAGATCGTAGTTTACCGATGGAACTCGCCTTAGTTCCGATCATCGAAAGTTCGTTTAATCCAAAAGCAACATCATCAGCTCAAGCTGCGGGTCTATGGCAAATTGTCCCTATTACCGCGCGCTCCTACGGTTTGAAACAAGATCAATGGGTCGATGATCGCAGAGACCTTTCCGCCTCAACAAAAGCCGCTTTTGATTTACTTGAAAATTTAAATATTATGTTTGGCCATGATTGGGAGCTCACTTTAGCGGCTTATAATTGTGGTGAAGGCTGTGTTCTTAACGCCATTAAGAAGAATGAAGCGCAAGGACTGCCAACTGATTTTTGGTCTCTATCTTTACCCAAAGAAACCATGCAGTATGTGCCAAAAATCCTAGCATTAAGTAAGATTATACGCGATAAAGACGAATACCAAATACGCCTGCCCAGCTCGAATAAAAATAGAGCCCTCACCCGCGTTGATGTAGGTCAGCAAATAACCCTGACACAGGCCGCTGAATTATCAGGATTACCTTCAGAATCTATCGCAGCTTATAATTCCGGTTATAAGAAGGGAGTGACATCGCCAAATGGTCCGCATTACATAATGCTACCGACTAACAAAGCGAAACAATTCCAACTGGCACTATCGGATCAAGCCGTTTTAGATGATATACGCATTGCCGTACAGAAAAATAATCAACGCTCAATCAAGATACAGCAACAATCGGTCAGCCAATATAAAGTAAAATCTGGTGATACCTTATCTGTTATCGCAAAAAGATTCGGTACTAATCCTAAACAAATCCGCCAGCTTAATGGTTTAAAAACCGCCAATAACTTAAAAGTTGGGCAAGTATTAAAAATCAATGGTGTTGCCGTAACCAATGCCAAATCAAAATCACAGGCACAATCGTCAAAGTATAAAGTTAGAAAAGGTGACTCTTACTACAGTATAGCTAAGCGCCATGGTATCAAGCTAAAAGACTTAATGAACTGGAACTCAGGCGTAAAAATGGCTGATTTAAAACCGGGTGTTACCTTAAACCTATATCTGTAAGCCTTTATTATCATTAAAGTGAAATCAGTTTTTACCTATAGGCTGATTTCACTCTTTTCTGTCAAATCACTCAAATAATAATATAAAACATTTATTTAATCGTCACTAATAGCAATATGAGCTTCTTATTTATTTGAGATTAATTAACAATACATGCTCTATAATATTTTTTTATTTATTACGTTTTAACACCTATTTTGTCACATTTTCATAAGAAATCAGGAAAAAAAACGGTAAAACAATAGAAATATCTACAGACTAACACTTACACAGCTTAATATTTCATTTTTTTGTACTCTATTTATTCTAAAAGTCAAAAAAAACCTACACTAGGGTGGTGACTTATGTAATAATAATGCTATATTAGATGGCAGTTAATCTCATTCGGATAATTTTCGATAAATAACATTTTACCCATTTAATCACGCACAGCACCCCTATTTACTGCTGATGACTTACAAGTGACATAATTGATATATTATCTTTTAAGTTAATTCTGAAATATATTATCAATAGCTAATGGTTTTCATTAATTATTGATAATAGTACTGGTAAATGTTGCGAATTGACTGACCGGAGGTGACTATGGATGAATATTCACCCAACAATTATGATATTGCAGAACTAAAGTATTTATGTAACAGTCTTCAAAATGAAGCTTTATTTACCTTGCGGAAAACTAATACGCATTGGATAAATGATCTGAGTTCACAAAAAAGTGTTAATCTAAATGAGTTAATTGAACATGTTGCCGCATTTGTCTGGCGATTCAAGATTAAGTATCCCAATGAGCAACTTATCATCTCACTTGCTGATGAGTACCTTGATGAAACTTATAACCTATTTGGAAGCCCATTAATCACATTAAGTGAACTTACTGACTGGAAAAAAATGAATCAACACTTGATTGATGAATTGAATAACGACTTAAAATGCTCAGTAACCAAGATCGAATAAGCTTTTTTAACAAGTATTTTATAATCATATAATCAAAATTTTAATTAGCTCCATACCCATGAAAGACAGGATACTATGACCAAAACAGACTATCTGATGCGTTTAAGAAAATGTACAACTATTGATACATTAGAACGAGTTATTGAGAAGAATAAATACGAACTGACAGAAGATGAACTTGAACTGTTCTATTCTGCAGCAGATCATCGCTTAGCTGAACTGACAATGGATAAGCTTTATGATCGCATCCCACCGTCAGTCTGGAAGTTTGTTAGATAAAAATTTATTTTTAACATCAAATAGTCGTTAACTTTAGCTAATGAGATCTAATTTCATTGGCTAAAGGTGTGATTATTTATGTCAAAATAGACTAATATTTAATTAATCATTTCTGTTTTATTTGTTAATATTAATAAATACAAAATCTATTTAATAACCTTTATTAGCATTTATTACTTAAAAATCTAATTTAACTTAATAAGTAATAGACACTATTTTTCATTTTTATCTCATTAGAAATGATATAGTTTTATCTTATTTTATTAAGACCCGATCAAAAATTTATCTTGTCGCCCAATTTTAACATCCTTAATCATAATAACGGGTATAAAAACAGTTCCCTTTTAATAAATAAGGTAATAATCATTTTATTGATAAGATATTGTTAGATTAGGATAATAAGATTAATAAGATTAATCAAATGAATCGAATAAGTACTAGATTGGGTGGGAACCCTACCAGCGACATCCCGGCACACACATCCCCTGCCATGGCTGCTTCCTTCCGGACCTGACCAAGTTAACAAGTTAGCATTGCGGGAGAACCAACAGGGTCCCCATTGAGTGCTTTATGATAAAGCCTGAGCATTATGCTTTATACCGATACAAATAGCAAGAAAGCCGCCGCTAAGTGCTGTTTTCTTACCCAATTTGGCCTTAATAGCAAATTAACTGACTTTTATAGGTTTATCCCTCAATAAATTGATGAATAATTCCGCACATTAGATGACAAATCAGTATATTCGGATTATCCGTCAACTTTAATTTCATAAGTTAATGATAATAAATAGATAATTAACTAATACTCCTTTTTATTTAAAGTCGATTAAGTTAAATAATAGCACTAAAACTTATACCTATTTTATAGTTTTAATGGGAGAATAATCGCCTATTTCATTCTTGTTTAATTGAAGGGTCACTATGAGTCCAGCATTGCAAAATCTTATTCAATTAATGGAACTCGAAAAAATTGAAGAAGGTCTTTTTCGGGGACAAAGTGAAGATCTTGGTCTGCCTCAAGTTTTTGGCGGACAAGTCGTCGGCCAAGCCATGTATGCCGCAGAGCAGACAGTGCCAAACGAACGTATGATCAACTCATTCCATAGCTACTTTCTACGCCCTGGCGATAGCAGTCGACCAATTATTTATGATGTTGAAAATCTAAGAGACGGTGGTAGTTTTAGCGCTCGCCGAGTTAGCGCTATCCAAAATGGTAAACCCATCTTTTATATGACCGCCTCTTTTCAAATCCAAGAAGAGGGTTATGAACATCAGAATGTAATGCCGCAGATCCCCGCACCCGAAACATTAGTTTCTCAGTCGGTGATTATCGAAAAAATGGCGGCTTATTTGCCTGAAGCGATTAAAAAATTTGCGCTACGTCCTAATCCTTTTGAATTTCGTCCAGTCGAATTCTATAGCCCTTTTGATAGCCAACCACTTGAGCCCGTACGCTATATTTGGTTTAAATCACAAGGTGAATTACCCGATACACCTTCTCTTCACCACTATTTACTCGGTTATGTTTCCGATTATAATTTTCTTCCCACTGCGCTCCAACCTCATGGACGTGGATTTTTGGAAAAAGATTTGCAAGTAGCGACTATTGATCACTCAATGTGGTTTCACCGCCCATTCAAGCTCGATGAATGGCATCTCTACTCGATAGAGAGCCCATCCGCATCAGGTGGCCGTGGTTTTGTTAAAGGTCAAATCTATAATCAGAAAGGCCAGTTAATTGCGACTAGTGTGCAGGAAGGATTAATTCGTCAACGTGATAAGTCACTCTAAAAAATAAGCAATAAGGCGGTAATTAGCTGCCTTATTGCTATATGGGTTAGCTCTCGTCTTATTTCAACGCAGCGATACACAGAGTAAGTGCTTACATTTATTACTATGAATTATAAGCATTTTCACCATGATAAGTAATATCAAGCCCTTGACGCTCTTGCTCAATATTGACTCTAAGCCCGACACTTATATCCGCAATTTTAAAGGCTAAAGCGGCGACTATTGTTGTCCAAATGATTGAAACAAGAACACTTAATGCTTGTATTCCTACTTGTTTAATCATGGTTATCCCCTCAGCAAAACCTGTACCACCAAGAGTAGTAGCCGTAAATATACCCGTTAATAGGCAACCGATAATGCCACAAACACCATGTACTCCAAATACATCGCAAACATCATCTGCTTTTAACCAGCGTTTGAGTATTACTACCCCCCATAAGCCTGCAATACCACAAATCAAACCAATAAATAACGCACCAGCAATCCCAACAGTACCTGCCGCAGGGGTTATTCCGACTAACCCTGCTAGGCAACCAGAGCAAGCGCCCAATAGCGAAGGCTGTCCGCGAAATAACCATTCAAATAGAGTCCATGATAATATGGCGCCAGAGGCCGCAACTGCTGTATTAGCAAAAGCCAAAGCCGCAATTTCATTTGCTGACCCCGCGGATCCAGCATTAAAACCAAACCAGCCGATAAATAGGATCGCCGTTCCCATAAATACCATAGGTAAGTTATGAGGTTTGATCGCCTCTTTGCCTAATCCGGCCCTCTTACCTAAAAAGTAAGCACCTACCAACCCTGCCGTTGCCGCATTGATATGAACGACTGTTCCACCCGCAAAATCTATTGCACCATCGGTAGATAACCAACCACCGCCCCAAACCATATGCGCGATAGGCAAGTAAGCAAAAGTGGTCCAAATAACACTAAAAATAATTAGCGCTGAAAACTTAACCCTCTCACACAAGGCTCCAGCGACTAAAGCAACCGTTAAACTAGCAAAAGCGCCTTGGAATACAATATGGATAAATTGCGATATTCCTCCCAGAGTGCTAGTTAAGCGTACATTAATAAGCATTAGCTGATCAAAACCACCTATAAAGGCATTTCCAGGGCTAAATACGAGGCTATAACCATAAATAATCCAAATAACAAAAACGAGGGAAAAAATTACCAACACTTGTGCCATCAGGGAGAGCACATTTTTACTACGCAATAATCCGCCATAAAAAAGTGCAATACCGGGTAAGATCATAAAGAACACAAGAGCAGTACAGATCATCATAAAGGCATTATCTGCCTTATCAAATGTAACTGGTGACGCAACAGCCATGACAGGTAAGCAAGTAAACACTAACATAATGAGGTATTTTAACCTGCTGTGAAATAACTTAATCATCATTATCTCCTATATTGCATCATCGTTTTTTTCACCCGTACGAACCCGCACAGCTTGCACCAAATCCAGTACAAAAATTTTACCATCACCGACTTTGCCTGTTTTTGCCGCTAGTTCAATCACTTCAACTACTTGTTCTAATTGCTCATCATTGATAGCAATTTCTATTTTCACCTTAGGTAAAAAATCTACCGTATATTCAGCTCCTCGATATAATTCTGAATGACCTTTTTGTCGACCAAAACCACGACTCTCTGAAATAGTTAATCCTTGAATACCAATATTAGAAAGTGCATCTCTAACATCCTCCAATTTAAATGGTTTTATAATTGCGATGATGTATTTCATTTTTCACCTCCCATAGGTATTTGATTCTATTACAAGGGTATCGGACAGATTAGCTAAATAGCCTCTGGTTATACTTATAAGCAATTGCTATGCCAATATTAAAGATTGTTTACTATTCAATGGAATACAAAAAGGGCGACAGTTTTGCTGTCGCCCTTCTTTATCATTGCTATTTTTATGCTATATTTTTGTGCAAAAAAAACTTTAGATTACTGAAGCAGATTCCGCCTCTTCACTTTCACTCACTGAACTTAGCGATTTACCTACCTGCTGTAGCTGATACATCTGATAATAACGCCCTTGGCACTCAAGAAGTGTCTGATGTTGGCCCTGCTCAACGATTGCACCACGATGAAGCACAACGATTTGATCTGCTTCAACAATCGTCGATAAACGGTGAGCAATAACCACTAGCGTTGTTTTCTTACGAATTAAAAATAGCGCTTTCTGCACCGCCTGCTCTGTACCAGAATCAATATTGGCGGTCGCTTCATCTAATATCAAGATCTTAGGAGTCTGCACTAAGACTCTCGCCATCGCCAGTAGCTGCTTTTGTCCAGATGAGAGTGTATTACCTTGCTCGCCAAGTATCGAATCTAATCCATCAGGTAGTGAACGCACCAGCTCAGCAAGTTGTACCGTTTCTAAGACTTCCCATACTTTATCCGCTGAAATATCACGCCCTAGGGCAATATTATCAAAGAATGAGGTCGCCAAAACCATGGGATCTTGCTGAACCATGGCGATACCATTGCGTAATACCTGATGAGATAAGGAGGATAATGGCCTGTCATCCAACAATATTTCACCTTCTTGCCATGGATAATAGCCCATTAATAAGTTGGCAATGGTACTTTTTCCGCTACCCGTATGACCAACTAATGCCAGAAAACCATTAGCAGGCACATGCAGATTAATATCCTGCAATACGCGTTTATCTTTTCTATAAGCAAAAGAGATATTTTGCATATCTATCTTGCCGCTGCTCAATGGTTCAATGCTGGTTCCGTAAGCCTGTTGCGGGCTATCCATTAATTCGAAAACGCGCTCACCGGAAACAACCGCTTGTTGCAACATTGATTGTTGGGAGGTTAGCTCGATCAACGGTTGATTTAGGCGGCCTAAATAGTTAATAAAAGCATACAAGACACCAACGCCAATAGTTTCAGTGCCAGTCAATCCAAATAATAACAAAAGCCCGCACAAGACAGCAGCAGACAAAAAGCTTAGTAGAGGGCGCAATAAAATACCGTCTAATTTAAGTGCTTGCATACGTGCATCATAATGATTGCGGCTCGCTACCAACATTTTTTCACCATATTTTGCTTGCTGGCTAAATTGCTGAATAACCGTCATACCGCTAATAGCTTCATTAAAACCGTCATTGATATCAGCAAGGTAAGATCTTATTCGCCTGACGATTGAGGTACTCAAACGTTGATAGATGATCATCACAATAAAAACAGCTGGGAAAATCAATACCGCAACAGTCGCCATTCGCCAGTCTAATACATACATAGCAATTAACATGGCTAACACTAACGCCAAACTACGGAAAACCGTTGGGATCACTGTGATAAAGAGGTCTTTAATTACTTCCGTATCATTGGTAACTCTCGATATTAATTGCCCAACAGGTTGATTATCAAAGGAGCTTAATGGCTGGCGGATCGCCGCACTCATAATATCAGTTCGTAACTGCTGTACTACACCTACAGAGGCCTGATTAAATAAAATAGTCTGATAATAATGTAATAAGGCGGCAATAATTTGTGCACTCATAAAGGCGATAGCAAGTACCACCGTCACCGATAAGACGACTTTATCTTTAGCGATCATATTATCAATAAAATAGCTGACGAGTAGAGGCCCACTCACCTCAGCTAATGCCGCTATCCATAACATAATAATTGCGATGATCATCGGCCTACGATGCGCTTTACCATAGGTTAAAAGTCGTTTTAATGCTGGCCATAATGGACGTTTTTGATTCATAGATCACCATCCAGTGCCGCTTCTATCTGCTGATACTGATACATATCCTTATACCAACCAGGTGTCGATATTAACTGCGAATGAGTTCCCGCTGCGCTAATCCCACCCTGAGATAGTACCAATATATGATCGGCATCAGTCAGTGCGGATAATCGATGAGCGCTGATAATTAGGGTTCGATCTTTTCGCCATTGAGATAAATTCTGTAATATTTTGTGCTCAGTTTGTCCATCAACCGCAGACAGAGCATCATCCAAGATCAAAATTTCCGCATCTAATAGTAGTGCTCGAGCAATAGAGATACGCTGCTTCTGTCCACCAGATAGCATAACGCCTCTTTCGCCCACTTGGGTTTCATAGCCTTCAGGCAGCCGCAATATATCTTCATGAATATTGGCTAATTCAGCCGCTGATTCTATATCTTCTCGCGTCGCATCTGGACGGCCTAATCCAATATTACCCGCGATAGTATCGGAAAACAGAAACGGAGATTGATTCACAATAGCTAAACGCGCTCGCCACTGATCTAATTTAACTTCTCTAAGATCGATAGACTGAAAGAGAATTTCGCCTTCTGTAACATCAAAATGGCGCTGAATAAGCGAAATCAATGTTGTTTTACCCGACCCCGTAGGCCCGCAAATTCCCAGTAATTCGCCCGGCGATAATGAAAACTTGATCTCTTTTAGCGAAATACGTTGCGACTCAGGATAAATAAAGCGATCAATATTTACTGTTAATTGGCCTCTAGTCGGCGCCAATGAACGCGTTCCATCTTTAATTTCTTGTGGTTCATCCAGCAAAGAACGTATACGACTATAAGCTGCACTACCACGCTCTACGATATTAAACATCCAAGCTAAGGCCAGCATCGGCCAAATCATCAAACCAAGATACATCACAAAACTGGTCAGTTCCCCAAGGGTTAATTTCCCCTCTAAAACCATCCAACTACCTCCACCGATCGCTAATAAATTGGCCATACCAATAGCGACAAAAATAGTAGGATCAAAGCGAGCATCAATTTCAGCAACATGCATATTACGGCGGCCGGTCTCAGTAGCCACCTGTTCAAATTGGTTTGATTGGTGCTCCTCCAAGCCGAATGCTTTGATCATTCGAATGCTGGATAGGCTCTCTTGCGCTTGATTATTTAATAATGAGAATGCGCCTTGGGCATGTTTAAAGCGATGATGAAGTTGATCACCATAGCGTTTAATAATGATAGCCATAATTGGCATAGGCACTAAGGCTAGTAATGTGAGCTGCCAGCTAATTTCAACACTCATAACAATCAGTACCGCACAGCCCATCACTAAAGAATCGACTAGCGTCAAAACCCCTTCACCTGCGGCAAACACTACACGGTCAACATCATTGGTGGTTCTGGCGATCAAGTCCCCAGTGCGATGGCGCAAATAAAAAGCTTGGCTCTGTTGATTGAGTTGATCATAAATTTTTTGGCGTAGCTGAATGGCCAGCTTATAAGATGCACCGAACAGCCATAAACGCCAAACATAGCGTAGGCCATACACCAACAGAGCAATAACCAACATAACGACAACCCAGAACACAACCTGAGAAGTAGTGATTGTTTTACTACTGACACCATCGATGATCACACCGACAAGGCGGGGAGGAATTAATTGTAATATGGCTATTAGTATTAAAAAGCTAACAGCGCCGGTATAGCGTCGCCATTCACTCAAGAAATACCAGCGTAGCTGAGAAAATAATCGCACGTCTCATTACCCTGAGCTGTTAATAAAAAAAGAAAAGCGCTATTTTAATCGCTTAATCGGGGATTGGTAAGGCTGTCGTATACTTTATTCTTTCCATGGCAAAACTTGAGGTTACATCAATCAGTCCCTGTACGCCATTAACCAGCTTTTTATAAAACAGGTCATAAGATTTCATATCCGCCACTTCAACATGCATCAAATAGTCATATTCACCGGCCATTCGATAAAAGGCCATTACCTGAGGCATCTGATTAACAAAAGTGACAAATTGCTCATACCAATCACTATTGTGATGCTGAGTTCTGATCATCACGATAACAGTTAAACCTAGACCTAATTTTTCACTGTCGAGTAGTGCGACACGACCTCGAATATATCCCTCATCTTCGAGCCGTTTTAGTCGTTTCCAACAGGGAGTTGAGGTCAAATTCACGGCTTCAGCCAGTGTATTAAGTGAAACACTACAATCTTGCTGTAAGAGTTTAAGTAGTTTTTTATCGATTTTATCTAACATACTGTTATCGTCCTCAGGCTCACTATAAAAATGCGCTGAACGATTATAGCTGATTGAGATAATTTTATATAAATAGATTAAATATAATATTGATTATCTATAAATATAGAAGCGTATGCAAAATGATCCTGTTCATTTTACAATGTCGAAGGTAACATTTGCTCAACAAAGCACTAAAAGAAAAAATAGTGGCTATTTTTCACTCAGGAGAGACGTTTTATGAAACGTGCAGTAGTCGTTTTTAGTGGTGGCCAAGATTCAACAACCTGCTTAATTCAAGCACTAAAAAATTATGATGAAGTACATTGCATCACTTTCGATTATGGCCAACGTCATCGAGCTGAAATTGAAGTCGCCGCTAAGTTAAGCCAAGCCCTCGGCGCAACAGCGCATAAAACCTTAGATGTTACACTACTTAATGAATTGGCCGTCAGTAGCCTAACACGCGACAATATTCCTGTTCCAGGTTTCGCGGAGAGTGAAGAGAGTGATATCCCTAGTACCTTTGTTCCTGGCCGTAATATTCTATTTCTCACTTTGGCGGCAATTTACGCTTATCAAGTACAAGCCGAAGCGCTGATCACTGGTGTTTGTGAAACCGATTTTTCTGGCTATCCTGATTGTCGTGATGAATTTGTTAAAACATTAAATAGTGCGGTATCTGCTGGTTTGGCGCGCGACATTCGCTTTGAAACCCCACTAATGTGGCTAACTAAGGCCGAAACTTGGGCTCTGGCTGATTATTACGGCCACTTAGACACAGTACGCCAACAAACATTAACCTGTTATCAGGGTATTCAAGGTGATGGCTGTGGTGAATGTGCAGCCTGCCATCTTAGAGCGAATGGACTCGAGCAATATCAACAAGATCAAGCCACCATTATGCAATCAATGAAACAAAAAACACATTTACCCTAACTGTCGAATTTAACCGCTATTATCTGTTATCAAATTACCTCACGATCCTAAAATCGTGAGGTTAATAATTAACAAGATAGCCTATTCCATCGTTTTCATTAACTTACTACGTAGTTCATCATTAATCACAATTGATTTATGAGTGGCTAAATCGATAAGTACCGAGATCATAGTTGCATCAGAGACAAGCTCAATAACACCATCCCGCTCTCGAGTGATTTGCTGATAAAATACCGCTGATTTCTCACCAATACTTTTTAGACGACTATTGATGGTCAGTTCATCCCCAAGTACAGCACCTAAGTGATAATTAACATTAATATTCACCGCTACCATAGCTATACCATGAGCAATTGACCACTGTTCAATCTTATACTTCTCTCCCCAAGCCCAGCGATCTATTTCATAAAACTCAAGATAACGTGCATTATTAACATGTCTAAATACATCGATATGATAGCCAATTACCTTAACTTTTGATGTCATACACACCTCCTGTTAGTTATTCACTTACTATCCTAATCGACGATATCAAACAAACCTATTAATAACACCTATCATTCTGGTTCTATTTTAGGATTATTTGGTTAAATTCACACCTATTGATGGTAAGTTAATTGATTATTGGTAGCACTCTATTTATTGATTGAAATTTAAATGCTAATGAAAAATCAGCTCAGCTATAAAATAATTTTATCTCTATTCATTTCAATAAAAACTGGGCCAATACCTGGAACTTCTTGAATGTTTTCGACTGATTTAAAGTCACCGAATGTTTCTCGATATTCAATAATAGCTTTCGCTTTTCGCACGCCTATCCCTTTTAATTTTTTGGCTAACTCTTCTGCATCGGCTTTATTGATATTCACCATTCCCTCTGATGTTGGCTTGATATCTTGTGTAGCGGCTTCTGGTTGATTGGTACTCGTTGCTTTATCGCTACTATTATTGGAAGGTACTGTTTTCTCTTGAGAGGCTTGTGGTGAGGCGGCTTTAGTTTTATTCGCTAAAACGCTCTGGGAATAGAATGACATTACTGATAGCACAAGTAGTAGTAACCAGCTTCTGAATCGGGTTTGATTTTTTGACATATTTTGTCCTCCGTTAAGTCGAGGATGCACAATGACAAAGTATCAATTTAGTGTCTTATCATTTTAAGTATAAATAAGAGAGGCTACCCAAAGGCAGCATCTCTTTTACATTCAAGAATATTTTTTTACGAAGATGCTCGCAATTTATTCCATATTAATTACATCAATTTTTGCATTAGTACGCAGGTTGATCATCAGAGATTCTTGCATTGCTGCGCTCATCAATCCTTTATACTGTTGGGCAAAAATTTTCAGCTCTTCATCAGAAGCTTTACCCGGAATCACTTTATCCAGTTGAATTATCACTAAATTGCCTAGGCCATCGGCTGCAACATCAAATGATGGCTTACCATCTTGAGGTTCAGTAATAGAGAATGCCGCATTAACAACGGAATTCTGCTCAAGGCGAGTGACTGTTCTTGCTGCATCAAATTGAATACCAGCCGCTTTCATCGCTTCTTCGCCTTTGCCTGCTTTTAACTCAGCGAGCAATTTATCAGCTTCAGCCTGTAGTGCTGCTTCTGCTTTTTGGCGTTGAACTAATTCAGTGACTTGCGCTTTAACTGTTTCAAATGGTTCAACAGCTTCTGGTTTATATTGTTCAATACGTAAAACAAATGCACGGTCACCCTCAACATTCACCATATCAGAGTTCATTCCCGTAGAACCATTTTTATCAATCAGACGATCACTAAAGACTTCTGAAACGATTTTAGGAAAATTCAATACTTCTGGTGGGTTAGAGCGATCAAACCAGTCTGTTGTGACTTTTTTGATGCCAGAAACTTCTTCTGCTGTGGCTAATGATTCATTATCACTTGCAGCAGCATCGCTAACTTTCTGTTGTAGACCGTAAAATTGTTTAACGCTATTTTCTTGCTCTAAAGTCTTTTCGATCTGCGCTTTAACTTCATCAAACGGCTTAATAACCGTGGGTTTGATATCATCTAAGCGGAAAATAATATAACCAGTATCTGTTTTCACGGGTGCTGAAAACTGGCCTTTTTCCGTAAGATTAGCGCTAAGAATCTGATCGGGTGTGGAAGTCGCTTCCATCCAACCAATAACACCTTTATTTGCAGCAGTGAATTTATCGGTAGATTTCTCACCCACTAAAGCAATGAAATCAGCCCCTTGCTTTAATTCTTTTTCAATCGCTAATGCATCAGACTCATTAGCTAACTGGATCATGCTGTATTGCTTTTGTTCAGGCTGAGTATAATTTTTCAGATTCTGATCGTAATAGGCTTTACTCTCTTCATCTGTCGGTTTTTTGTTATCCACAATATCGGCTGCATCTAACTTGATGTAACTGACTTTAACCCGCTCAGGTGAAATAAAGCTATTCTGATTAGCATTATAGTAAGCTTGTAACTCTTCATCCGTTACTGTCTGCTTGCTTTGCATATCAGCCAAAGAGAGGCTAGCAAAACGCACTTCACGCTGTTGCATGATGAGTGCCGCATAAGCATTAACTTCTGAAGGCAGTGCAAAATCAGTGCCGCTAAATGAAGCGCCTAGCTGCTCTCTAATCAGATCTTGACGGATCTGCTGCGCTAAAGTGTCGGCATTAAGATTATATTGTGCCAAGATCATGCGGTATTTATCGTTATCAAACTTGCCATTGGTCTGGAAAACTTCCATCGCAAAAATCGCTTTTTCGATCTGCGCATCGCTCGAAGAGAGACCTAATTCATTGGCATATTGATTAAATAATACAGTATTCACTAAGCTGTCGAGTGCTTGACTACGCAATGCGCGCATTGTCTGCTCATTACTTGCAGCTTCAGAAAAATTTTCACCCAATCTTTCTTGCATAGCCTGTCTTTCCTGCTGGAAAGCTTGCTGTAGCTGCTCACGTGATATTGGTTGACCATTAACTTCAGCTGCATCATTTACTGATCCACTGATTAGATAACCACCAACTCCTGTCAGCACAAACGACAGAATGATCACCGCCAGCACGATTTTAAGCACAGGACTATTCGCCGCCGTGCGTAGATTGTCCATCATAAGAAGGCTTAACTCCGCTTTGTTGATTTCAATTTCAATTGCTTAATAATACGCTATCTTAAACGCTAATAGAAAAAAAAGCGCATCATTTCCATGATGCGCCTCTATTTTATCTGAACAAAGTCGATGCGTCAGCGTCAGTTTCCCCATAAATTAGCAAAAATGAGCGCTCAAACAGCATTATTACTCATTAACAGCGTCTTTTAATCCTTTTCCTGCGCGGAATGCAGGAACTTTCGCCGCAGCAATTTGAATTTCTTTGCCTGTCTGTGGGTTACGTCCAGTACGCTCAGCGCGATCACGCACTAAGAAAGTACCAAAACCAACCAATGCAACATCATCACCCTGTTTTAAGGTATCCGTTATTGATGCAATCAATGCATCGATAACACGACCCGCAGCGGCCTTAGAAATACTTGCATCAGCTGCAACGCGATCAATTAGCTGTGATTTATTCACTCGTTATCATCCCCATGTTAGATTTGACTGTCATCAAGACTATTAAATTAATCTATAAAACGATGTTGCCGTTATATCAATACTGATTATTAATGGCAAGCGAACATATCCTATTAAAATGAATATAATAGGCTTCATTTTGTCTATATGAACGAAAAGTAGCCAATAAATACATCTGTATTACCGAGGTAAAATGAGGGCCTATTTTTTGATTTTCATCGCTTAGAGTGACGAATAAAAAATGATTACTTACTGGATATATTAGGTTTTTTTCTGAATATAGTTAAGTAGACGGTATAAATAACGAGCTAATTCAAACTAAGCTAAATCAACTTATTTCATATATTAATCAATATATAGAGATATAATTATGGCTACCTAAATATAAAATACCTAAAAACTACTAATTCAGCTATTTGAGATCATCAGCACATATGTTTAAAGCCGATGATTATCGTTTATTGCATCCAGTATTGGGCTCAAACGCCCTTAAAATGGGAGATCAACATTGAATTGCCTATCAAGAATCCTCACCATAAGGGGTATATTGATGTTTATTCCGTTGGATTTCATTTTCTGATTGTTCTGTCAGAATAGAAAGAATACTTCCTTGAGCATTAGGCAGCAGTCGCTGATATAAATCCTGCTCCTGATTACTAATGTAACGCCCTATCATCATACTTGGACGACTACGGTGATAACTGGTATAAGTACCACCCAGATATTCATTAGCTAAAATATCACCTTGATAATAGAGTTCTAGCCAAGCGCTATCTTGTGTTTGTGAAGTAACTTGTCCTTGCGCATTATAACCATATTCAGACAGCGTTTTTCCCTGCTGCTCCACACGGATCATTTGCCCTAATTCGTTATAGTGATATTTTCGGCCCTTATCATCTGAAAGTAGATTACCAACTCGATCGTAATAAAATTGAACAGACGCTATATAATCAGGGTGAGTGTGACTGATACTCATTAATTGCACCGGATTTTGCAGATTATAGGACATTATCGCAATATCATGTCTACCATCGATATAATCAGTTCTAATCTGGGTCATATTGTTATTGGTATCATAGTTAAAACACTGGCGCTCAATTTGATTATGATACTCATCATAAGGGCTATTTGGCCCTACGCTGGTATAGGTAATTAAGCGATCTAAATCATCATATTCCATCGTTTCCCTTGTTTCTCCCTCCTCATCCCGATAAATTTTTTCGACTATTTGGAAATTATCGTTAAAGCGCTGAGCAAGTGTAAATATATTTTCTTGATTAAATTGAACCTGACGATGGATCTCTAACCCTAATATATTTAATGTTAATTCAATCGAAACCTTATTCCCGCTTTTATCTAGGGTATCAAATAGAATAGGACGACTAAATTGATCATAGCTGATAGTTGTATTAATGATTTTTTCACCCATAGAGGTACTCAAAGATCTGAGTCGCCCTAAATGATCATAAATATAGTTTGTAGTATGGCCGAAATAGTCAGTTATTGAGATAGGAAGCCCCATTAATGTATATTGATATGTCATAGTGCGCGCTTCACCATCTAAATAACGTACAGACTCAGAAATAAGCTGCCCAAGAGGATTATATTGCTGCTCTGATTGGGCATTTTCGCTCTGATCTTTTATCGGCAGGCCGCTAGTATGATCATATTCATACTGACAACGAGTATCCATCCCGCCACCCACTGCTGAGATCGCAAAAGGTGCCTGTAAATAAATATTGTTTCTAATCGAAATAAAGTCCTCTTCCGCTGTTTTAACCAAAGAGGGCATTAATAGTGAATGGGTATAAAATAATGCTTTGCTGTTGCTGGCGCTTATTTGGGCAGTTAAACGCGATAAACCATCATATTGTTGCTCACCAAATGCCTGATTATTGACGGCGATTTTGGTAAGTAAAGGATCTATCGTAAAATTAGCATAATTAAATTGGTAAGCGACTTTTTCATTACCTAACATTCTCTCCGTTGAGATAACTCTGTTACTCTCATCATAACGCTGTTGAGTTACACGCCCCTGAGTATCTGTAGTGCGAATTAGATTACCATAGCCATCATATTGATAGTCAGTTTTAGCTAATAATTGACTTGAATCATCATAAGTTTTTTTCGCTATTTCAAAACCCGATAGATTATATTCTGTGACGTCTTTTAGTAAGCCAGTCATTTCATAAGTGGTAATTAAGGTGACAGGATCTTGATTTATATTCTCTTCACGTCCGTCAGGATGAATAATTTTATTTACTTGGCCAAAAGAGTCATATTGATAGTGCGTTTCTAATCTAATCGGCTGCTCGCCAATCCAATCTGTGCTTTCTTGAGTAATCAACAAACCAAATTTATCATAAATAGATTTATTGATAATTCGCTCAATACCCTCAGCATCCGTTTGCGAGATCTTAATCACTTTGCCTGCATTATTTAGCCGCTTGGTCTCAATATTCCCTCTCACATCGGTAACAATAATGGCATTAATATCACGACCAGCCATATAATTGCAGCTTGATTTAGCTTCATAATCAGTATCTGGCGCATAACAGGTTTCACTTAAGCGCCCTGCATCATCATAGCTATAACGGGTTATTACACCATCAGCATTGGTCTGCTCTACTCTTTGTCCATCTGCATAACGCATAACTTCTGATGAGCAGATCGTTAATCCATCATGGCCTTCTAATTTTGTTTTGATTAGCAGCTGCTGATTAAAATCATATTCCATCATTGTTCTGGTTATATGGCCATTTACCATCCATTGCTGCTCTTTTAATCGACCATATTCATAAGGTTTATTACGATTAGTATAATATTGCATATTCATCGATTGATCATGCCGCTGCTGTTGATGAAGAACTACAGTGTAAATATTAGGATCATCAAGACGAGCTAATTTTTGATATCGCATATTTATATAACGAGGTTCTTCACTATGATCTCTGCTTATCGGATACCAAATCTCCTGTTTTAATAGTGACCGCATTCCATTAGGCTCTGCGGGGCAATAATTTTCTTCTCCATCTTTAGAATAAAATATGCGATGGATTTCACTACCATCAATATTTTTAATAAAAAGTTGATTACCATATTCATCGTAATCATATTCGCTATAACGTTGTTTTGACTGGCCATCTTTGTAATTAGTGATGATCTCTTTTTTAATAAAGCTATATTGTGCTGGTTGAGCATCAATACTTAAGTTTACATTAGCAAAATAGATATTCTCCTCTTTTTTATATAAAATATTATTTTTTAAATATTCGGCCTTATCTAATAGATGATATTTGTTATATATCCGAAAAACAGACTCACTACCATTAATAATTTCTTTGCTCGTATATTGATAATGGCTATTCGCCGTAAATAAGGTATCTTCCCCCGCACGCCAAGTACGATCACTAGCAAATCCAAGAAAGTTTTTATCTGAGTATTCATATTGGATAAGAGTATCGGGTTGCTGCTCACCCGCTTTCATTCGATATTGAATAACACAAGGGATAAAAGCAAAAGGAGCGCCTCTGGGTAATGCCATACCAAGATTTTTATAAGTCATCTCCTCGATTAAACCAGAAAGATGGGTGACCTTTTCGATTAGATCATAACCGACGCTAGGAATAAAATTATATTCTAATTGAGTACTGCTGGTATATCCGGGAAAATTAATGCTACTAAGTCGTTTATAAATTGCACCATTAGCGATTTTATTAAACTCAATACATTGATAAAGTTTATCATCGATCCAATGCTCAACCCTTGTTTTCCAAGGATCAGAATACCAATCAATACTTAATTCTCGTCCTGCATTATCATAAATATGAGTAAGTACTAAATAATTATTATGATATTGATAACTAAAATAGACGGAAAGCCCATGGTGAGAAACAATTCGATTTAAAGTTCCCTTACTATAATCAATAAATTCACTTCGCCCATCCTTATGAACCACTTTTAGCTCATTGGTGCTTGAGAGATAAAATACACGTAAATCTTTTAGTTTTCGATAAGGAATATCATACTCATCAAGAGCAGAGTTATATTCAATTTTAAAACTTTGTCCAGTCGATAAACTAAGCATATTGGTTGCTTTATTATAACTGCTAAGCGTTAGTCCCCAGCCACGACCAAACCCCATATCAAATGAGCTGGCCGCATTATAATTTAATATTAAAGATAAACTAACTCCTGACGTTTTATGTGATAAAAACTCCCCAATATTAATCGATATATGATAAGAGCCTGTTCGAGGATCTACACCAGAGACCATTGGATTAGAAAAATTATAAGCATTACTTAGGATTTCAGTCATAGTTATCCCCTGCTATTAATTAAGATTATTTAATATTTTTATTTAATTTTAAATTTAATGGTTAAATCTTTAATTTATTGCCTAGTGCGATAACCGAGTTCATTAACGTTTAATGCTTTATTTCTTACTATCTTTATTTCTCCCTTATTACCATAGATATCATATATATTTAGATAGCTAGGTTCGATTTTTTGTTCACCAAAACCTTTAGCAAAGGCGCCTTCCCATGCATTACCATGTGTACTCTTGCCATAGATGACCAATAAAATGACTCTATTATTGGTATTAAAATTTAATGGGTTGATTTCAAATTGAGCTGGCCTTTGAGGTCTTTTATTTATTAATGGTGTTACTGTTAGTCTGTTTTTATTAATCGGTAATAAATAAAGAATTGAATCTAAGTAGCGATTAAGACCCGTTGGAAAACCAGTATAATAATAAAGAGGATTTTGGCTTGCTATAATCATTGGAAACCGAGAGTTATAGGGCTCTAAACCTTCGCTAGTGGCTATTTTTTGTAAAATAAAATTAGATCTCGGACGCAGCTCAATACTCTCCCAGCCATATTCAACCTTCTCCTTTTTAATTAAACCCTTTGCACTATCATAACTTATAATAAAATCATCAAGGGTATAGCTGATAGCTGCATATGCACTAATGGCCACATCTGAATTAATACTTCCACCATCACAAGTTGATTTTTTTGACTCTATTGAATTTTTTATCGCTGTTAATACCGCGCAAATACGTATGGTTTGAGGTACGGCGGTACGCAAATATTTTGTCTCTGAACTTCCGGCTCTATCCTGTGTCAGTTTTTCAATTGAATAAATATCATTTTTAGTACTCATAATATCATGTCGATATTCATTTGAATTTACATCTAATTTCCAATCATATAAATTATCTTCTGTAATATATTTTTTTAATTCTATACTTTTCAATTTATAACCATTCTCAAGTTCATAAACTACATCAACTTTTGCTTGCATTCTATCGTTAGCATAAATATTAATTTGATTTCCACCATTAGCAGCAAATATAGCTAATTTCCGCACTCCAGAATCAGGCGGAGCATCTGCTATTAAATTAAAAGATAGCATGGAAAGTATTATGGCCATTACAAATTTATTATCTCTCATAAGTGTGAACTCCATATATTTCAACTAGGTTTTTTCATTAAACCATTAATTTATTTATTGCGTTAAATACATTTAATCGAATTAAAAGGATGTCTCTCCTAAATTAAAACCAAAAATAATTGAATTAAATACCTGACTTTTGCTTCTGTTTGGAATAATAGTTGATGGTCCATCCAATGACATTCGGGTATATTTAGTCAATTGGTAATTAGCTAATTCAAATTGAGAATAAGGATCTAGTAATTCGAAAGGAAGTGATTTAAGTTCCATCACTTTTTCTGCTGTCAGATTACTCCGCCCTAATTCAAAATCATTTGATAATGAACGCGCATCGAAATATTCAGATCGAACGGAGTTTAGACTAGATCTTCGGCTAGAACTTTGATTAGATCTTCGCATCGTACTTAACTCTATCATTTCACCTGATTGTCGATTAGGTTTAAAATTCACACCAAAAGTGACAAACCCCACCACAGCACCGATACTCGCATTAATGCCCGCATTTTTCATATCTTGTCCTGCTGCAACGTTTAAACCAAAATCAGCGGCACCTGATACTACGCTATCTACCGCAGCTAAACCGATTTGAGCGCCCATTTTCAGCCCTTTTGCCGCAGCCCCAAAACCACCACTGATAAATCCTAATGCGGCGCCTATACCTACTTGTTTCCAATCAAAAGCCGTATGAGTCACTACTGCGCGTATGCCCTCTGCGGCAGCTGAAATAGTCGCCCCCACAACAGCACCAATAATGGCTCCGATTAACAGCCCTAATATGGCAAAATGTCCACTGGGATCTCGTATATTAATAGGATCGCCCAAGCAATAGGCATAACCATTAATTCCTCCTTGTTCGAATGGGCTCAGCCTATCATAGGCTTGAAAACGCTTTATTCTTGGATTATAAACCCGATATCCATTCCCCAAAAAATAAGCACCTATTACCCGATCTTGCCGTTCACCATTAAATCCCAGAGAACATTGAGTTAAATATCCTAAAGAAGATAAATGTAATAATTGGGATTTTACTTTCATCATTAATATCCTTCTATCTATAAAATCATTATATATTTATATGTTATCTATTTTTTATTAGATCCTTATATTTATTTATATATTCATTACCATATCTATTATTAAATTAAATCAGGAAAGATATTGTTAATTTACAAATATGGGTAATTTTATTTACAATAGCATTGTGGAGAATAGTCATTACTAATTACAATATACAGAATATTAATATAGGAACATCAATCAAAGTTTAATAAACGCCTTGATATATTGATAAATACAATTAAAAAAAAGACTGACAATCCTTATCGGATCATCAGCCTTTTATCGATTTAGCTCTATTGATTTAGTGTGCTATTTACAATCTACTTTTTGGTTACGACTTCCATACCCATAGGTGGATTGGTTAATGCGAGTGCTAAAACTTCTTCAATAGTTTTGACTGGGTAGATTTTTAAATCTGCAATCACGTTAGCTGGAATCTCTTCCAAATCACGTCTATTGTCATCGGGAATTAATACCGTTTTAATACCACCACGGTGAGCAGCCAGCAGCTTCTCTTTTAATCCACCAATAGGTAACACCAATCCGCGTAAGGTAATTTCACCGGTCATAGCCACATCTGCACGCACAGGGTTACCTGTTAAGCATGAAACCAATGCGGTTGACATAGCAATACCAGCACTCGGACCATCTTTTGGTGTCGCACCTTCAGGTACGTGCACATGGATATCACGCTTTTCATAAAAATCGCTATTGATACCCAATTTATCGGCACGAGCACGCACGACTGTCAACGCTGCCTGAATAGACTCTTGCATCACTTCACCCAGTGAGCCCGTATAGGTCAGTTTACCTTTACCTGGCACGCTAGCAGTTTCAATCGTCAGTAAATCACCACCGACTTCAGTCCAAGCTAAGCCTGTTACCTGACCAACACGATCTTCGGTGTCAGCACGGCCATAATCGACTTTACGCACGCCGAGGAACTCTTTTAAGTTCTCGTCGTTAATTTCGATATGTTTCAGCTTCTTATCCATTAATAGCGATTTTACTGCTTTACGACACAATTTTGACAGTTCACGTTCGAGACTACGAACACCCGCTTCGCGAGTATAGTAACGAATGATCCCCATAATTGCGCTATCATCAATGGTTAATTCACCTTTTTTCAGGGCATTACGCTCAAGTTGTTTCGGCACTAAATGCTGTTTCGCAATATTCAGTTTTTCATCTTCGGTATAACCCGAAAGACGGATCACTTCCATACGATCCAACAAAGGTGCTGGGATATTCATCGAGTTAGATGTTGCTACAAACATAACATCAGAAAGATCATAATCTACTTCTAAGTAGTGATCATTAAAGGCAATGTTCTGTTCTGGATCAAGTACCTCAAGCAATGCAGAGGCAGGATCACCACGCATATCCGATGACATCTTATCGATTTCATCTAACAAGAATAATGGGTTTTTAACGCCCACTTTAGCCATCTTCTGGATAAGTTTACCCGGCATTGAGCCAATATAGGTACGGCGATGTCCACGAATTTCCGCTTCATCACGCACGCCACCTAATGCCATACGCACATACTTACGGCCTGTCGCACGCGCAATAGATTGGCCTAAGGAGGTTTTACCTACCCCTGGCGGTCCGACTAAGCATAAGATCGGCCCTTTAATTTTGCTGATACGACTTTGGACTGCCAGATACTCTAAAATACGTTCTTTTACGCGGTCGAGTCCATAGTGATCGGTATCCAAGACTTCTTGCGCTTTCACTAGATCTTTTTTGACCTTGCTACGCGCATTCCATGGAACCTGAATCATCCAATCAACATAACTACGTACTACCGTTGCCTCTGCAGACATCGGAGACATCATTTTTAATTTTTGTAATTCAGCTTCAGCTTTTTCACGTGCCTCTTTCGGCATCTTAGCTTCGTCAATCTTACGTTTTAAGGATTCATATTCATCAGGGACGTCATCCATCTCACCTAATTCTTTCTGAATCGCTTTCATTTGTTCGTTCAGATAGTATTCGCGCTGGCTTTTTTCCATCTGCTTTTTAACGCGATTACGAATGCGTTTTTCAACCTGAAGAAGGTCAATTTCAGATTCCATCATCTCCATCAGGAATTCTAAACGCTCACCTACATCTGACATTTCTAAAACACGTTGTTTATCAACGAGTTTTAATGGCATATGTGATGCGATAGTATCGGCTAACTTATCGATTTCTTCAATAGCATGTAGCGAAGTCAAAACTTCCGGTGGGATTTTTTTATTCAGCTTGATGTAACCTTCAAACTGATTAATCGCTACACGAATTAGTGCTTCCTGTTCTTTATCATCAACAGTTTCAGATTTTAAATACTCAGCCTCAGCCAAGAAATATTCACCGTTATCGGTCAATGTAGTGATATTGGCTCGTTTCAGCCCTTCAACCAATACTTTGACGGTGCCGTCCGGTAGTTTTAGCATTTGTAAAACAGACGCGACGGTACCAACAGAGAAAAGATCATTTACCCCTGGCTCATCAGTTGAGGCTTCTTTTTGGGCTACCAGTATTACCTGCTTGTCATGATCCATCGCTGCTTCCAGACTGTGAATGGATTTTTCACGTCCAACAAACAGTGGGATCACCATGTGTGGATATACCACTACATCACGCAGAGGCAATACGGGTATTTCAATGCGTTCGGAACGCTCAGGATTCATAAAGCTCTCTCTTCGTTTAGCTCACGCCATTTTAAGGGTTTCAAAATACTCAGTGCAAGAAACCACACCTCAGAATATAAACTATATGGGGTCAAGATTATGACATTCAATAGGTGCAAAGTGATTAAAAAACAAAATGAGGGAATAACCCCTCATTTTGTTAATATCCTAAGAACAATGCCGAGATTTAATTATCACCAGATGCTTGAGCTTCTGGTTTATTGTAAATCATCAGTGGCTCAGATTTACCTTCGATAACCATTTCATCGATGACAATTTTGCCAACATTTTCCAATGAAGGTAAATCATACATAGTATCCAGTAACACACCTTCCACAATAGAACGCAATCCACGAGCACCTGTTTTGCGTGCCATCGCTTTTTTCGCAATCGCTTTCAGTGCATCTTCACGGAACTCTAGCTCTGCGCCTTCAAGATTAAACAATGCTTGATATTGTTTGGTTAGGGCGTTCTTAGGCTCGACCAAAATTTGGAGTAGTGCATCTTCACTGAGTTCACCCAAAGTCGCCACTACTGGCAAACGTCCGATAAATTCAGGGATCAGACCAAATTTAATTAAATCTTCCGGCTCAGCCTGAGTCAGCAATTCACCTTCTGTTGCTTTCTCTGATTGACCTTTCACTTCTGCCGCGAAACCAATACCAGAACGCGTATTTAAACGCTGACCGATAACTTTATCCAATCCAGCAAAAGCGCCTCCACAAATAAACAGGATCTTAGAGGTATCAACCTGTAAGAACTCTTGTTGCGGGTGCTTGCGTCCACCTTGAGGTGGGACAGCAGCAATAGTACCTTCGATCAGTTTCAATAAGGCTTGTTGCACGCCTTCACCTGAAACATCACGTGTGATCGATGGGTTATCTGACTTACGTGAGATTTTGTCGATCTCATCAATATAGACAATCCCACGTTGTGCTTTTTCCACATCGTAATCACATTTTTGCAGCAGTTTCTGGATGATGTTCTCAACATCTTCACCAACATAACCCGCTTCGGTTAATGTTGTTGCATCTGCCATAGTAAAAGGTACATCCAAATAACGAGCTAATGTCTCTGCAAGTAATGTCTTACCACTACCAGTTGGGCCGATAAGTAGGATATTACTTTTGCCCAGCTCAACACCTTCATCGGTGGTGTCACCATTACGTAAACGCTTATAATGGTTATAAACCGCAACTGCCAATACTTTTTTCGCTTTTTCCTGACCAATAACATAGTCATCTAAATGTTGGCGAATTTCATGTGGCGTCGGTAACGCACTGCGTTCACGATGTGGAGCCAGTTCTTTGATTTCCTCACGAATAATGTCATTACACAACTCGACACATTCATCACAAATATAGACTGACGGACCGGCTATCAGCTTACGTACTTCATGCTGACTTTTGCCGCAGAAAGAGCAGTACAGTAGTTTTCCTGAACCCTCTTTGCGCTTATCTGTCATCAGTTGACCTCACTTAATATGCGATTATCTCGTCTCAGTTTTAGAGCAGATAGAAAAATTTTTACCGATAAACCATAGAACAAATGTATAAATTCAAACACTTGTACTATTATCCACGGTTAGTATAAATCTGATCGACCAAGCCGTACTCTTTCGCTTCGGCAGCAGAAAGGAAACGATCTCGCTCAGTATCACGACTGATTTCTTCTATTGTTCTACCAGTATGGTGTGCCATCAAATCATTCATACGGGCTTTCACTTTTAAAATCTCTTGGGCATGGATTTCAATATCCGTTGCTTGCCCTTGATATCCACCTAATGGCTGATGGATCATAACGCGAGAGTTTGGTAGGCAGAAACGCTTACCTTTGGTACCCGCCGTTAACAGGAATGCTCCCATTGAACAGGCTTGTCCCATACAAATTGTGCTGACATCAGGTTTGATAAATTGCATGGTGTCATAAATCGACATACCTGCAGTAATAACACCACCTGGCGAATTGATATAAAGTTGAATGTCTTTTTCTGGGTTCTCAGCTTCTAAGAAAAGCAACTGAGCCACCACAAGATTCGCCATATGATCTTCTACCTGACCGGTCAGGAAGATGATACGTTCTTTTAATAAACGAGAGTAAATATCATATGAACGCTCGCCCCTAGAGGTCTGCTCAATGACCATTGGCACCAATGCCATATGGGGTGAGAACTGATCCTGACTGTCAAAACGTGACATTTCTATCTCCTGTATTCGAATCTGACTGGTGCCTGAGCTTTATCATTTAACCTAGCATGATGACTATCACAATAGCTACCATCACACTAAAACAGCTCTTTCCTTAATTTACCTGAGCCTTGCACTTATTCATTTTATTATTATCTGCTGATTTAAAGCTGGCACAAGATGCGACTTATCGCTGTACAACAGTAATAATAAGTTTCATGACAAGCAAAGGAAATTTACCATTATAGAAATAGTTTAACACAAGTTAGCTAGGATACACCGACTTCTATCCCTTGAAAAACGAGCAAATTCAGCAGCGAATTAAAAATCAGGAAAGTAATACTCTCGTGTACCTCTTAGCGACATCTTAGCAGTAGCCTAAGCTCCTTGCGATAATCCCAAATATTTTAATAATTCTTTTTCTCTATCAGAAACAATATTTGGGGTAATTCCTTTTTTTCAAGGCTAATAGTCATTTAATTGACAAAAAACCCGCAGTTTATCACTACGGGTTTTTTATAATCTAACAAATTGCTAAAAAAGAGGGATTAACCCATCTGAACTTGGTTCATCAGTTCAGTGAAATTAGTTTCTTTTTCAGTAACTTTAGCTGATAACAGTAATTTTTCTACTGCTTGCTCTTCAAGTGCTAAGTTACGAACGCTATCCATCAGTTCATTATTCTTGCTGTAGTATTCGATAACTTCAGCTGGATCTTCGTAAGCAGATGCCATCTCTTCGATCAATACTTTAACGCGATCTTCGTCAGCTTTTAGCTCATTGTTACGGATCACTTCGCCTAACAGCATACCGATTACAACGCGACGTTTTGCTTGTTCTTCGAACAGTTCACGTGGCAGTTCAGCGGCTTGTTTTTCATTGCCACCGAAACGTTGTGCTGCTTGACGACGCAGAACATCAATTTCGCTGTCAACAACAGCAACAGGAACATCGATATCATTGGCTTTAACTAAACCATCCAGAACCTGTGCTTTAACACGGTTGCGGATTGCATTTTTCAGTTCGCGGTGCATATTTTTGCGAACTTCAGTGCGCAGGCCTGCTAATGTGCCATCAGAGATACCGAAACGTTTAATGAACTCTTCAGTAAATTCTGGTAATTCACGTTGCTCAACTTTTGTCAGGGTAATAGCGAATTTCGCTGCTTTGCCTTTCAAGTTTTCAGCATGGTAATCTTCTGGGAAGTTAACGTCGATTTCAAATTCTTCACCGACTTTATGACCAAGAACACCCTCTTCAAAACCAGGGATCATTCGGCCTTCGCCCATCACCAGTACGAAATCATCAGCTTTTCCGCCTTCGAACTCTTCACCATCGATAGAACCAACAAAGTTCATGGTTACACGAGAATCTGCTGCGATAGCTTCGTCAATTTCTTTCCACTCTGCTTGTTGCTTACGCAGGGTATCCAGCATATTGTCGACATCTTCGTCTTTAACTTCAACGGCAGGTTTCTCAACTTCGATCGTTTCCAGACCTTTCAATTCGATTTCTGGGTAAACTTCAAACTCAACAGAGTAAGTGAAGTCTGAACCTGTAGTGAATATTTCAGGTTTATAGCTTGGTGCGCCAGCTGGATTGATTTTATTTTCAATGATCGCATCAACAAAGTGACGCTGCATCACATCGCCTAACACGTCTTGAAGTACAGACGCCCTATAACGCTGCTCAACGATGTGCATTGGCACTTTTCCTTTACGGAAACCATCAATACGAACTTTTTTTGCAACGCTAACGAGTTCACTATTTACTGCTTTTTCAATATCGGCAGCAGGAACGGTGATTGTTACACGACGTCCAAGGCCTTGAGTCGTTTCAACAGAAACTTGCATCTTGTTACCTCAAAAAAATCTTAGTGCTCGGTCAACTCCAGAGTTATGCCAGCGACATTTTGCCGTTAACCATCCCCCTTCCAGTACTGAGGCCAGCGTATTAACGACTAGGATCTCTGTATCAGAAGCGTCCCGAAACTTTACTGAAAATTAGACGCAACATTATACCGATGCATAAGGGTTGAGTCGAGAAAAGCCGACAAAACAGCCGATTATTCGCTGGATTTGTGACTTTTCTGACTAAAATATGTCTAACACCCTAGCAAAACTGGTGAAAAACAAACCAGTCTGGTATTTAGTCACAGTATGAAAAATAAAATTACATCACCAATAATACTTTATCTGAACATTATCGGCTTGCTACTGACTTTATTTAATCTCACCATATCTTATCGCTGCACGACGGCTTCATTTTGTCTTCACTACAGCTTAAATCTTATTTAAAACTATCACTTAATGCCACTTTTTAAAGTGAGTTTCCTCCGCGACATGGCGGTGAGTTAAATGCTGTACTTTGTGATGCTAACCACTCTTGTGGAGTATAAGTATGAAGTGCTAATGCGTGAACGCTCCCCGCTAACTCTTCTGCTAATACCGCATAAATTGCACGGTGACGCCCAACCATTCGTTGATTTTCAAACTCTTCAGTTACCAGAATAACTTTAAAGTGGCTCTCAGAACCTGGCGGCACATTATGTTGATAGCTTTCATTGACTACTTCCATAAATGTTGGCGAAAAAGCCGCTTCGAGCTTATCTACAATAGACTGATATGTACTTGATGATGGCTGACCTGAAATCATAGGGTAATCTCCGCATATTTACATAATCAAAGAGAGTAAGTTGACGACCGCAATTTTTTTTTATTATCTTCTCATCGCTAGAGATACCGGATAATGCGCTTGCAGTGATACAATATAGGCAGTTTACATGAATTTTCTCTGATTTCGTTGTCTAAATATTCGCTGAAACCGGCCAGTATTATCGAAATCAGGACGCACCTTAGCGGAACACTCTTAATTAAGAAAGATTAACTGGGAAAAAATTATGCTGAAAAGAATCTGCCTACCACTATTCACTATTTTCTTACTGGCTGGCTGTGCGGCGCCAACAAATACCTTATCATTAGAACCTAAAATTGCTCTGCCTGCACAGGACCCAACGGTTCGCGCCTCATCAGTGAGTATTGCTAGCGTCGACAATCGCACGACAAAATCACTGGCTGAAGTGAATCGCAATGGCAAATTAGATGTTTTAACACCTTCCCGCGATCCCCGTTATCTATTGCAAGAAGCCTTGGAAAAACAGATGACTGCCCGTGGTTTTATGGTGAGCTCACCCGCTAATATCAATCTGGTGATTCAGCTCAATAGCTTGACTGCTAATGTCCAAGAAGGCAGTTTACGCCATAATATTACCGTCAATACCAATGTCACTATCAATGCGCAAGCACCGAATGGCTCGACCACAACAAGAACATTTAGCCGTAATTTCAATGTTCAAGGACCGATGGGGGCAACCAATGCCAAAATTACCGATGCTATTAATAGCGCACTCGGTGACATAATCGCAGATATGGCGAAAGATCAAGAGATTGCCCAATTTATTAAGCAAAACTCGCGTTAATTATTTTACCTACAAAAGGCTCTGTTAGTGATAATAGAGCCACAGGATCGTTATGAACCGTGCTTTATTACCAAATTCAGTCATCTTGATCCTGTTGGGATTTGCGTCAGGACTGCCCCTTGCCCTTACTGCGGGTACCTTGCAAGCATGGCTAACCGTTGAAAATGTTGATATTAAAACTATCGGTTTTTTCTCTCTGGTTGGCCAAGCTTATGTATTGAAGTTTTTATGGTCTCCAATGATGGATCGCTATACCCCCTCTTTTTTGGGTAGGCGTCGCGGCTGGTTGCTCACAACACAAATTTTATTGATCGCCAGTATTGTGGGCATGGCCTTTATGAACCCCACAGAACATCTCTGGTGGCTCGCCGCATTTGCAGTGCTCGTCGCTTTCTTTTCCGCATCACAAGATATTGTTTTCGATGCATATAAAACAGATTTACTCTCCGCTGAAGAGCGAGGCGTAGGCGCCGCCGTCTCTGTAATGGGATATAGGATCAGTATGTTGGTCTCGGGTGGACTCGCTTTATGGATGGCAGACGCCTTCTTAAGCTGGAAGCAACTCTATTTATTAATGGCTGGCTTGATGTTAATCGGTGTTGTGGCCACCCTTATCGCTAAAAATCCCACCGAAGATTGTGCTCCTCCTACATCGCTGAAAGATGCGATTTATGAGCCTTTAGCTGAATTTTTTAGTCGTAATAATGCTTGGATTATCTTGCTATTATTAATTTTCTATAAAATGGGCGATGCCTTTGTGATGGCATTAAATACCAACTTTTTATTAAATGGTTTGGGCTTTAGTCTAAGCGAAGTGGGTGCGGTAAATAAAACTGTCGGTATGACCGCCACTATTATTGGTGCCCTATTGGGTGGCTATTTAATGAAAGAGATGAGCTTATTTAAAGCTTTGCTCGTCTTTGGTATTTTGCAAGGTGTCTCAAATATTGGTTATTGGTTTCTTGCGGTCACCCCAGCCAATATCTATTCAATGGGCTCGATTATCTTTCTAGAAAATATATTTTCAGGTATGGGAACAGCTGCCTTTGTTGCCCTATTAATGACTTTATGTAATAAATCCTTATCAGCGACCCAATTCGCCCTATTATCTGCCCTTTCTGCTGTTGGCCGAGTCTATATTGGCCCTATCGCCAGTATTCTGGTAAGTAGTTATGGCTGGCCACTATTCTATTTAATCTCAATTGGTGTTGCAGTGCCGGGCATTATTTTGCTACTCGCTTGCCGCTCGTCATTAATCTATACACAGTCCACAGGACTTTTTCAACGCAGAGTCCAATTTGCCGCACATTATAAAATTGCAGTTACCACTCTACTCATAGGTGTCGCCTTTCTCGCTCTCTGGCTACTCGCCTTATTAATTTATAGTTTTGCACCTGTAAAAGTTTATTTATTTACCCAGCAACTCACTTTCTGGCTAAATCTCAATAGTTATACTGATATCTTATTTAATATTGGTGTTTCAATTGGCGGAATTAGTTTAATTCTGGGAGGTTGTTTGGATTTCTTTGCGGTCAAAAAAACAGTCAATAAAACAGTTAAACAAATGTAGATATTCATCGAAAAAATAGCACAAGGGCAAAAGACTATTTTCGCCCTTTATTTTCGATAATATTTAACATTTTAGATCTGAATTACAAAATTAAAATCCGCTCTCTCCATTAAGTGACGCTGATCACCTCTCGATTGAAATCTATTTTTTATTTACAATGTTAAAGCTTAATATCTCACATGTTAAGGCAAGTCAGCGTCCTGCTGAATTATTGGTTTTCTCACCCCATACCTGAGCGTTGATAACCTATAAAATGAAAAAACAACTCCTATGCGTTACGGCACTGGCCACATTGTCTGGCGGTGCAAATGCTGAATTTTTAGGCTATGAAGGCGGTTTCGCTGACATTAATGCGAGCTGGTTAGATTGGACTAGTCATACAGAAAATAAGTCACAATATTCAACCCGTAAAAAAGATTTTGCCTATATTGAATTAGAAGGTGGAGCCAATTTTAAATGGGGTGAAATGTATGGGTTTTTTGATGTGGAAAATCCATTTAATAAGCAAAGAGAAGAACCCAGCGGTAATCAGCGATATACCATTAAAACTACTGCTCGTGTTTATTTAGCGGACACTGGCTTTAATCTTTATGGCCATGTTTATGGAACTTGGTCACTGCCTGGCGCCAAATATGGCGGAAACTTCCACGAAGTAAATACATTTTATGGACTAGGTTATAATACGAATTTTGGCAATCTCTGGTTTAAACCTTTTGTTGCCTTACATTATGTCGACCAAACCTATTATTCCGGTAATAACGGCTATGTTGTTGGTTGGGTTGCTGGTTATAACTTTAAGATGTTTGAAGAAGATTTCGCAATCACTAACTGGCATGAAATGGAGTTTGCACGTCATCAGCGTTATGGAAATGGAGGCAAAGAGGGAATTAATGGCGCTGTTGCTCTCTGGTGGAACGCAACACCCAATATAGCGGCCGGAATACAATACCGTTATGCAAATAAAAAATTAGGCGAAGATTTCTATCAAGACGCAATGATCTATACCGTGAAATATAATTTTTAAGCTATTTACGCTAAATTTAATTTAGCCAATTATTTATTGTTAACTGTTATCCATAACACAAATTTAATAAATCATCGTAATTAGACACCCATTCTGTAAAGGCGGTCATTGACCGTCTTTTCTTATCAGCGTAATGTAAAAAAGCGCTGCTAGTTTTGTCAAAAACTTCATACTAGTACAAATTGATTGTCATTTATTCTGTTTTTGTCTATTTTCTTCTTTCAAATCTTTAAAAGATATTTTAAGATTAATCCGATTCGATAACAATGTCGTTAAGTAACTTCGTGTAATTTAACTTTTGATTTATAAGTATTTTACATATAATCATTTTGACATAAAAAGCTAACAAAGCTATCTCTTTACCTTACAATTGTTTACACTACAATAACCTTACCGTAAAATGCCCACACTGATGAAACGACAATAGAATTTTTGTCATTTGGGGTCGTGGATGAGACTTATGAACTACAAAAAATATATTGGAGCATTCTCACTACTGGTAGCATCTCTGTTGTTAAGCGGGTGTGACATGGTGTTGATGGATCCGAAAGGCGCCGTTGGCGTTGAGCAGAAAAAACTGATCCTTACTGCGATTGGTCTTATGTTGATTGTTGTTATCCCGGTTATTATCATGACAATTGCTTTTGCCGTGAAATACCGTCAGTCCAACAAATCAGCTACCTATCGTCCTAACTGGGCTCACTCAAATAAAATTGAGATCGTCTGTTGGACAGTTCCCATCATTATTATCCTTATCCTAGGGACAATAACTTGGAAGACCACTCATGAGCTTGATCCTTATCAACCTCTAGTGAGCGACCAAGAGCCTGTTACTATTCAGGTTATTGCCACAGATTGGAAATGGGTCTTCGTTTATCCAGAACTCGGGATCGCTACGGTCAATGAGATCGCCTTCCCAACAGGTGTTCCGGTAAACTTTAAAATCACCTCTGATTCGGTTATGAACTCCTTCTTCATTCCGTCACTCGGTGGGCAGATTTACGCCATGGCAGGAATGCAAACTAAATTGCACCTGATTGCCAACGAACCTGGTATCTATAAAGGGTTTTCAGCAAGTTACAGTGGTGCCGGCTTCTCAGATATGAAATTTAATGCGATAGCGACACCAACTCGCGTTGAATTTGATGAATGGGTTCAAAAGGTAAAAGCATCACCGAAAACACTGGATACTATGCAAGCGTTTGATGAATTAGCCAAACCTAGTGAAAAAGTTCCTGTTACCTACTTCTCTAGCGTAAAACCCAATCTGTATGTGGATATCGTGATGAAGTTTGGTCATGACCATCAGGCGGGTGTGGCAATGGATCACAATGGACATCAAGCAGAAATGAAATCCATGGATCACAATGCGCATGAAGCGGCGGTAGAGTCTACTGTTCATAAAGAACAGCCCGCAAATCATTCAATGAATATGAGCCATTCCGCTCATGCAGTCGCTGAGGAATAAGGGCATGTTGGGTAAATTAACACTAGATGCAGTCCCGCTCCAAGAACCAATCATTGTCATTACACTGATCGCTATCGCGCTTGGTGGATTAGGCCTTGTTGGTGCTATTACCTATTTCCGTAAATGGAAATGGCTATGGGGCGAGTGGTTAACTACAGTTGACCACAAAAAAATCGGTATTATGTATATCATAGTGGCTATGGTCATGTTGTTCCGCGGATTTGCGGATGCCATCATGATGCGTAGTCAGCAAGCGCTGGCTTCCGCCGGTGAAGCTGGATTCCTACCTCCTCACCATTACGACCAAGTTTTTACCGCTCACGGCGTAATCATGATTTTCTTCATGGCAACACCTTTTGTTGTCGGTTTGATGAACTTTGTGGTTCCACTTCAAATTGGGGCGCGTGATGTTGCATTCCCATTCTTGAACTCATTGAGCTTCTGGTTCTTCGTGGTCGGTGTTGTGCTAATCAATATCTCTTTAGGTATTGGTGAGTTCGCACAAACAGGTTGGTTGGCTTATCCACCGCTCTCTGGGCTCGAATATAATCCGGGTGTCGGAGTCGATTATTGGATATGGAGTCTACAGATTTCCGGTATAGGTACGCTACTGACAGGGGTAAACTTCTTTGCCACTATCATTCGTATGCGCGCTCCCGGCATGTCTATGATGAAAATGCCTGTCTTTACTTGGGCTGCTTTCTGTACCAACATTCTGATCATTGCAGCATTCCCAATTTTGACGGTAACCATCACTCTACTTACCCTTGACCGCTATCTGGGGACCCATTTCTTTACCAATGATATGGGTGGTAACATGATGATGTATATCAACCTGATTTGGGCTTGGGGACATCCAGAAGTTTATATTCTGATCCTACCTGTGTTTGGCGTTTTCTCTGAGGTTACTGCAACCTTCTCTAAAAAACGGCTGTTTGGCTATACCTCTCTGGTATGGGCGACAATTGCAATCACAGTGTTGTCATTTATCGTTTGGCTACACCACTTCTTTACTATGGGGTCCGGCGCGAACGTCAACGCCTTCTTTGGTATCGCCACTATGATTATTTCAATCCCAACTGGGGTTAAGATTTTCAACTGGCTGTTTACCATGTATCAAGGCCGTATCGAGCTGAAATCGCCGATGCTGTGGACTATTGGTTTTATCATCACCTTCTCTATCGGTGGGATGACCGGTGTTCTGTTAGCGGTTCCAGGCGCAAACTTTGTTCTCCATAACAGCTTATTCCTGATTGCTCACTTCCATAACGTGATCATCGGTGGTGTTGTCTTTGGTTGTTTCGCTGGTATGACCTACTGGTTCCCGAAAGCATTCGGTTTCACCCTGAATGAGAAATGGGGTGTACGTGCATTCTGGTTCTGGATTATCGGCTTCTTCTTTGCCTTTATGCCTCTGTATGTTCTTGGCTTTATGGGTATGACTCGTCGTCTCAGCCAGAATATCGATCCTCAGTACCACACTATGTTACTGGTGGCTTCTTTCGGTGCCTTACTTATTGCTGTAGGTATCCTTTGCCAAGTCATCCAGATCTACGTCAGTATCCGTGATCGCCACGAAAATCGTGATTTAACCGGCGACCCATGGGGTGCACGTACGATGGAGTGGGCAACATCTTCTCCACCACCTTTCTATAACTTCGCGATTGAACCCAATATTCAAACCCGTGATGCTTGGTGGGATATGAAAGAGAAAGGGACAGATTATGTACGCCCTGCTAAATATGAAACTATCCATATGCCAAAAAATACGGCAGCGGGTGTGATCATTGCTGCATTCAGCCTAGTATTTGGTTTTGCCATGATCTGGCATATCTGGTGGCTGGCGATTATTAGCTTTGCAGGCATATTTGTCACTTGGATCGTGAAAAGCTTTGACCTTGATGTTGATTACTACGTACCTGTGGCTGAAGTCGAAAATATCGAGAATAAGCACTACGCAGATTTGAAAAAGGCAGGTGTGAAAAATGTCGACTAATACTATGACTAATCAGAATGAAGCCCATGAAGATCATGGGCACCACGATGCGGATGCAACTAAAGTATTTGGTTTTTGGGTCTATCTAATGAGTGACCTGATCCTGTTTGCCACCCTCTTCGCAACTTATGTTGTGTTGTCGGATGGCACGGCAGGCGGCCCGAGTGGTAAAGATATCTTCAATCTGGAATTTGTCCTGACTGAAACCTTCTTACTGCTATTTAGTAGTATTACCTACGGATTTGCCATGTTGGCAATGCACAAAGGTAAGATTGCCGCAGTCAATTTTTGGTTATTCACCACTTTCTTGCTAGGTCTCAGTTTCGTCTGCATGGAAGTTTATGAATTCCACGTATTGATTTCAGAAGACTATGGTCCAGATCGCAGTGGTTTCTTATCTGGCTTCTTCGCATTAGTTGCAACGCACGGTATCCACGTGACCTTTGGTCTGGTGTGGATCATCATTATGATGATCCAAGTATCACGCCATGGTCTGACGCCCGTCAATAAAACGCGCCTGAATTGCCTAAGCCTGTTTTGGCACTTCTTAGATGTGGTTTGGATCTGTGTATTTACCGTTGTTTATCTACTGGGAGCAATATAATGAGTCATGTTAAAGATGCTCATACAGGAGCAAGCCACGGTAGCGCAAGAACGTACGTGATTGGCTTTGTACTATCCGTGATACTGACGGTGATTCCATTCTGGATGGTGATGGATGGAACGGCATCGCGCTCGATGCTTGTCGGTGTTGTTGTCAGTATGGCGGTTGTTCAGATATTGGTTCATTTAGTGTGCTTCTTACACATGAATACTTCATCTAGTGAACGCTGGAACCTTATTGCATTTTTATTCACTCTGCTAATCATCGGTATCGTTGTTGTTGGCTCTCTGTGGATTATGTATAACCTGAACATCAATATGATGCTCGACTAAAGAGTTACCGATATGTTGAAACTATACCTGCAAGTAACCAAACCAGGCATTATTTTCGGAAATCTAATTTCGGTGATTGGTGGTTTTTTGCTCGCCTCTAAAGGTGTGATTGATTACCCCCTATTCATCGCAACTTTGCTAGGTGTATCACTGGTTGTTGCCTCTGGTTGTGTTTTTAACAACTATATTGACCGTGATATTGATCGGATCATGGAAAGAACCAAAAATCGCCCTTTAGTTAAAGGGCTGATTGACCCAAAGGTTAGCTTAGTTTACGCCACCGTACTCGGTCTTGCTGGTATTATACTGCTTCTCGTAGCAGCGAATGCTCTAGCAATGATGATTGCGATCATGGGCTTTATTGTCTATGTCGGCGTTTACAGTTTGTATATGAAGCGTAATTCTGTTTATGGCACATTAATTGGCAGCTTGTCAGGCGCAGCGCCACCTGTTATTGGTTACTGTGCAGTGACCAATGAATTTGATGCAGGTGCACTGATCCTATTGTCAATTTTCAGCCTGTGGCAGATGCCTCACTCATATGCAATCGCGATTTTCCGTTTCAAGGACTATCAAGCCGCTAACATTCCGGTTCTTCCTGTGATAAAAGGAATTTCGGTCGCTAAGACGCATATCCTGCTCTATATACTGGCCTTTATGATCGCAACTGTGTTACTTACTGCTACTGGTTATGCCGGTTATAAGTATCTGGTTGTGGCAGCAGCAGTCAGCCTATGGTGGCTGGGTATGGCGATTTCAGGATTTAAAACAACCAATGATGATCGCGTTTGGGCACGTAAACTATTTATATTTTCAATAGTTACTATAACATCATTAAGTATAATGATGTCTATAGACCCAACCTCATCATCAGATATTGTTCTGACTTATGTCAGATAAGTTCTGAATGTTGATATTTAATAATGGCAGGAATAACCTGCCATTATTATTTTCTTAAGATCTTCCTGTTATATTTCAATATACTCCTCTATTGCTATAAGATGCCATCTCACTTCGATTCAAGTGCATAAAACTAGCATTCACGTATACTCCTTTTCTTCGCTAAAAATCAGATTTCCATTAGTCGACAATTCACCCTAGAATAGCTTTTTTCTGTTTTTGAGGTAGTGCCATGAATGACAATAAAATGACCCCAATAGAACTAAGAGCAACATGGGGGTTAGGATCAGTTTTCTCGCTGCGTATGCTCGGGATGTTTATGGTGTTACCGATTTTAACCAGTTATGGCCTCTACCTTGAAGGTGCTACTGAGTTCTTACTGGGTATGGCGATTGGTATTTATGGGCTCAGCCAAGCACTTTTTCAAATCCCTTTTGGGCTGTTATCAGATAGAATCGGCCGTAAACCCATTATTGTATTTGGGCTACTTATTTTTATGGCCGGCAGTGTATTAGCGGCGCTAAGTGATTCTATTTGGGGAATTATTATTGGCCGTGCACTACAAGGCGCAGGCGCTATTTCAGCTGCTGTGATGGCTTTACTTTCTGATTTAACTCGAGAACAGAACCGAACTAAAGCCATGGCTTTTATCGGTATTAGTTTTGGTGTTACCTTTGCTATCGCATTGATATTAGGCCCTATATTAGCTCATTCGGTGGGTATTCAAGGGCTTTTCTGGGGAATCACTCTACTGGCTGGCTGCGGGATTTTGATCACCTTATTCGCTGTTCCTAACACCAAAAAACATACACTAAATCGGGAATCCGCTTTTGTTAAAGGCAACCTACGTGATGTGCTGACTAACCCTCAGCTGCTCAAATTAAATATAGGTATTTTATGCCTGCATACCCTATTAATGTCGAGTTTTGTTGCTCTACCACTCATTATGACGAAAGCGGGATTTGCTCCTGAACAGCACTGGAAAGCCTACTTAATTACCATGCTGATCGCGTTTCTTACTGTACTTCCCTTTATTATTTATGCCGAAAAGAAACGCCAAATGAAACAGGTGTTCTTATTCTGCATCGCCTTACTCTCTATTGCCGAAGTGGTACTTTGGTTGTCAGGGAATAATTTGTGGATTATCTTTATTGGCATTCAAATTTTCTTTATCGCTTTCAATGTAATGGAAGCGATTTTACCCTCACTAATCAGCAAAGAGGCGCCCGCAGGCTATAAGGGAACAGCCATGGGGATTTACTCCACCAGCCAGTTTTTAGGAGTGGCTCTAGGCGGAATCTTAGGAGGATGGCTCTATCAATATCAGGGAGCCGCCACTGTGTTTATCGGCGGGCTTATTTTGACTATACTCTGGTTTATCATTAGCTTAAGCATGCAACAGCCTCCTTATGTTAGCAGTATCCGTATTGTCTTACCCCATCGTCTTAAGGCTATCCATTCGCTAGAGAAAAATCTGGCGCAGCAGCCTGGGGTCAGTGAAGTGGTGATTGTAGCTGAAGAGTTGAGTATTTATATTAAGGTCGATAAAAAACTGACCTCTCGCGAACAGCTAGAAGCGATCGTCAAAGGGGATTAAGCGGGGATTGAATTATTCAGCCCGAAGAGCCTCGGGCTGAAATTAATCTGCATTTATAGCCAGAAATTAATCGCGGAAATTTTCAAACTGAAATGGCTGACCTAAATCAGTCTGACGAATCAGCGCCATTACCGCCTGTAAATCATCACGCGCTTTACCCGTCACACGAACTTGCTCGCCTTGAATTTGCGCTTGCACCTTGATTTTACTGTCTTTAATCAGTTTAACAATTTTCTTTGCTTGTGGCGCATCAATACCCTGTTTTAAGGTTGCATCCACGCTAAAGGTTTTGCCGCTATGAACCATCTGATCGGGAATATTTAATACCGAACCGTCAATATTCCGTTTAGCCATTTTCTCACGTAAAATATCCACTAACTGATTAACCTGAAAATCAGATTCACTGGCAAGATTAATGGTCTCATTTTTCTCATTCAGTTCAATGCTGGCATTAATATTACGAAAATCCCAGCGGCTAGTCAGTTCTCTTTGTGCATTTTCGACCGCATTACGTACTTCTTGCAAATCGACTTCAGAAACAATATCAAATGATGGCATGCTTATGACCTCCTGATAATCAATGGGATGGCATGATAACCGCTTTCCATTGCCAGCAAAAGATCTATACTTCAAATATCATAGATCCAAAGATTAAATATATTCGCATTCAAGGGGATAAAATGAAAATCACCGTTATTGGTTGCGGGACTATAGGCAAACTCTGGCTCTCAGCATTAAGCCAGCAAGGTCATGATATTCAAGGCTGGTTACGGCTCCCTCAACCCAATGTTATGGTCGCCGTTAATGATATTCGGGGTAAATTATTCCAACAATTAATCCCCACCAATAATCTAAGCCATTTAAGAGAGAGTGAGCTGGTGATCGCCAGTCTAAAAGCGGGACAGATATCAAATGCCCTTAACCCACTTAGTAGGGTAATATCGCAAGAGTGCCCTATTTTGCTATTACATAATGGTATGGGGACTATTGATGAACTGAATTTAGCGCATCATCCATTGCTCGCAGGAATTACTACACAGGGTGCATGGCAGGATCATCAACAGGTTTATCATGTCGCTAACGGTATCACTCATATTGGCGCGCTAAATAACAAAGGCGATCAATATAGCTATGTAGCAGATATCCTGCATAAGTCCCTTCCTGATGTCGCTTGGCACAACCAAATAATTAACACATGCTGGCAAAAATTAGCAGTTAACTGCATTATTAACCCACTTAGCGTGATCTATGACTGTACCAATGGCGAACTGCTTAACTATGACGATCAAATACGCCGACTTAATTATGAAATTTATTCGGTGATGGATGCAGAAGGCATCCATACAAAAGAAGAGTTACTTTATCAATATGTAATATCGATTATGTCGAGTACAACCAAAAATTATTCATCGATGTTGCAAGATATTCGCAATCAGCGGCAAACTGAAATTGACTATATTACGGGTTATCTCCTTAAACGAGCACGTAGTTATGGTATACCTACACCAGAGAATGACCGCATTTATCAGCAAATAAAATATAAGGAAGAAAATTATGACAGCTTCAGTGCTGGTCTGTCTCGCTAATGGCAGTGAAGAGATGGAAGCGGTAACCACTATCGATCTTCTGGTTAGAGCGGGAATTTCCGTCACTACAGCCAGTGTGACTGATGATGGTTCAATTCAGATCACAGGCTCACGAGGCGTTAAATTAGTTGCCGATTATCCGCTGGTTAAAATTGCTGATGAGCCTTTTGATGCCATCGTTCTGCCTGGTGGCGTAGCGGGCGCCGAGGTCTTCCGCGACAGCCCCTTAGTGGTGGAGAAAATTCGCCGTATGCACCATGATGGAAAAATTGTTGCCGCCATCTGTGCCGCACCAGCAATAGTGTTGGAATATCATCAACTCTATCCTGTGGGCAATATGACCTGCTACCCGACATTAAAAGATCAGATCCCTGCCAATAAATGGGTTGATCGTCGGGTACTATTCGATGATCGCGTTAATCTATTAACCAGCCAAGGCCCTGCTACCGCTATTGATTTCGCTCTTAAGTTAATCGATCTGCTGCTCGGAAAAGATAAAGCCGCAGAAATTGCCGCTCAGTTGATACTGCCGCCGGGAATTAATAATTATGTTGATAACCAGCAGCTGTTTTCTAGCTAAGCAGGCGTGAGATGAAGCAAATCGACTATTGGCTCAAAGGGATAGTTAAAACACTTTTCTTGATAATCCTCTCTTATAACGTTGCTTTTAACTCTGCTTACGCTGCCAAGGATTACAAAATAGAATTTATTCAATTCACGGAGCGCGAATTTACACCGAGCGATAATCAAGCACTGAATAATGCCTGTCAAAAGTGGGAGCTAACGGGGAAACAGGTAGAAAGGCTGCTACGCATTAGTCATGACTATAAAAACTCAGCCTATGCTTATTTTAAAAAAGCGCCTTGTAATATCAAAGGAAAGGTTTTTTTATATGATCAATTCTGGGAATTTTCAGTCAATGGCAGTGGCGTGATCACCATAGATAATGGCAAAAATCTTTATTACAAAGGGTGTAAAGCGGCAGAATGTGCGCGATATTTAATTCAGTGATAGAAAAAACCACTCTGCGATAACTCTTTTTACAGTAAAAGAGCCATGGCGAGAGAGTAGTCCGCCATGGCTCTTTAGCGCTAGAACGACTAAGGCCGATAAACTTTAACGTTTGTATAGCCTTGCTCGTAGAGATACAGCGCCTGAAGGCGACTCATCACACCGCGATCACAATAGAGTAAATAGGTTTTATCTTTCGCCAATGAAGCAAATTCGGTACTTAACTTATAGAAAGGAATATGAATCACTTCTATATTCGCAATAGTCAGTGGCTTCCCTTCTTGCTCATCATTAGAACGAATATCAAGCACGATCTCATTTTCAGCAGTAAGTTCACTGACTGTTTCAACTTCAGCTACTTGCTCTTTGCTCTGCTCCGCGATTTGGCGGATATCCAAATTCTGCGCTTCAGCGACGGCTTTATACAGGATATCAAAATCAAAATTAGCTTCTTCCGCTTCGATTTTTTCTTTCACTGCTTTGACTGTTGGACTTTTCGAAATCACACCACAGAATTCAGGCATAGTACGGGCAAAATCTTCTGTACCAATTTTTCTCGCCAAATTGATAATGGTCTCTTTATCGTGCGAAATCAGTGGGCGTAAAATCAGCGTATCAGTAGCATTATCGATAACACGTAAATTGGTAAGTGTCTGACTCGATACCTGTCCCAGCGCTTCGCCAGTAACCAAGGCTTCAACGCCATAACGTTTAGCAACGCGAGAGGCGGCTCTCACCATCATACGTTTGAGTACCACACCCATTTGGCCATCTTCGACTTTCTCTAAAATCTCAGCAACTACTGGCTCAAAATCGACAGCAACAAAACGCACTTTATGAGAGCGACCAAAACGGCTCCACAGATAGTGAGCCACTTGCTTAACACCGATCTCATGGGCTGCACCGCCTAAGTTAAAGAAGCAGTAGTGCACACGACAGCCACGGCGCATTAACATATAGCTGGAAACACCCGAGTCAAAACCACCAGAAATTAAGGAGAGAACATCCTCCTGTGTTCCAATTGGGAAACCGCCAATGCCTTCATAGCGAGCTTTAACCAAAATCAGTTTTTCATCTTCGATTTCCAAATGTACAGTGACTTCTGGGCGAGTTAATCTAACTTTAGCCGAAGGAACATTCTGATTTAAGCCACCGCCGATATAGCGCTCAGCTTCAATGGAGCTAAACTCATGCTTTCCTCTACGCTTGACCCTGACGCAGAAAGTTTTATTTTCAACCGTAGAAGCATAGGACTCGAATGCCATCTCATAGATATGATGTAAGCTGGTAAATTCTTGCTCTTCCACTTCTAAGATGTGATGAATCCCCGGAATTCGGGTCAATGCATCACAAATTTCATCATGGAGAGCATCGTTCTTAACGCGAATTTGGATATTATCCCAATGGCGGACAACAGCAATATCATCCCCCAACACTTTAAGAACATTACGGATATTGCTGGTCAGTATTTTGATAAAACGCAGTCTGACCGACTGACTTTTGATGGTAATTTCTGGGAATAACTTAATGATAAACTTCATAATGAGATGTACAGTCAATTTGTGCGGTTATGGATTAACGCGAAAGTAAAAACAGGCGCTAATTTTCCGGGAGTCAATGAGGTGTCGAATTATAGCACCATCTTGCGGAGTACGCCTAAAAACACGAAGAATAAATTGTATCCTCTGTTATACTAGGTTAGTCTGCCTTTAATCAAGATTGACCCTATATTATAAAAAGTAAATATGATGGCAAAACCAAAATCACAACAAGTTCCTCCTGTTAGTTTTGAAAATTCACTCAATGAGCTGGAACAGATAGTTGCAAAACTGGAATCTGGTGAGCTCCCTCTTGAAGAGGCACTCAACGAGTTCGAGCGGGGTATTCAAATTGCAAAACAAGGTCAAAAAGTATTGCAGCAGGCCGAACAACGCGTTCAAATTTTGCTGAGTGACGATGAAAATAAGCCACTTGAAGATTTTTCCTCTGATACTGAATAAACTATGTCTGAACCCACTAATTCTGAACCAACAATGTCTGAATCCATAATTAGCAGCTCATTTGCCCAATCACAGCGGCAGGCACAAGCTCGTGTTGATCAATTTTTGCAATCTACACTCGATGCAGTGCCTTTCTCTGATACGCCATTAGCCAATGCGATGAAACATGGGGCGCTGCTGGGCGGTAAACGTCTACGGCCCTTTTTGACTTATGCAGTTGGCACTATGCTTGGGGTCAGTGAGCATAATTTAGATGCTCCTGCCGCAGCAATCGAGTGCATACACGCCTATTCGCTACTTCATGATGATCTTCCTGCTATGGACGATGATGATCTGCGCCGTGGACAACCTACCTGCCATATAAAATTTGGTGAAGCCAATGCGATTTTAGCAGGCGATGCGTTACAAACATTAGCTTTTGAAATCCTCGCCAGCACGCCAATGCCCGATGTCTCTGATACTGATCGCATTGCCATGTTAGCTGAACTTGCCCATGCCAGTGGTATTGCCGGTATGTGCGGCGGCCAAGCGCTTGATCTTGAAGCCGAAGGAAAACAGGTCGATCTGGCTGCATTAGAGCGTATTCACCAACATAAAACGGGTGCATTAATCCGTGCGGCAGTCAGACTAGGCGCTTTAGCCGCAGGCGAATCCGGCCGACAGATCCTTCCCGCCCTTGATCGCTATGCAGAGTCCATTGGCTTAGCTTTCCAAGTTCAAGATGATATTCTTGATGTTATTGGTGATAGTGAAGTGACTGGCAAACGCCAAGGCTCAGATATCCAACAAGCCAAGAGTACCTACCCTTCCTTACTGGGTTTAGAGTCAGCACAGCAAAAAGCGATCGAACTCTATAATGATTCAATTAACGCTTTAGCAACAATAATGGAACTCGGTTATAATACCGCAACATTGAAAGCGCTTGCCAATTTTGTTATTGAGCGTAAAAACTAATATAAGCAACCTCCGAATGGAATGTTGTCACTGCGCTTAATGTCAATAAATTGACTCACCCAAACTTAGCGACTTGCTCATTTTGAGCCAGTGCTTTTTAAAATTAACGACAACATGTAGTGGGCATCATAATGAGTATTGATATCGCCAAGTACCCAACTTTAGCGCTAGCGGAAACACCTGAAGAGCTGCGTATGCTGCCAAAGGAAAGTTTGCCTAAACTCTGCGATGAATTAAGGCAATTTTTGCTTAATAGTGTCAGCCGATCTAGCGGGCATTTTGCTTCGGGTCTTGGCACTATTGAGCTAACTGTTGCGTTACACTATGTTTATAGAACCCCTTTCGATAATCTAGTTTGGGATGTGGGTCATCAGGCCTACGCGCATAAAATTCTGACTGGCCGCCGCGATAGAATAGATACCATCCGTCAAAAAAATGGTCTTCACCCCTTCCCATGGCGTGCAGAGAGTGAATACGATGTATTAAGTGTCGGGCACTCTTCCACCTCAATCAGTGCGGGTTTGGGTATGGCAGTTGCGGCACAGCGCGAAGAGAAAGGACGTAAAACCGTTTGTGTTATTGGCGATGGAGCCATCACCGCAGGTATGGCGTTTGAAGCGATGAACCATGCGGGTGATATTGCCCCTGATATGCTTGTCATTCTTAATGACAATGAAATGTCCATTTCTGAAAATGTTGGCGCACTCAATAATCATCTTGCTCATCTCTTATCTGGCAAATTATATACAACCTTGAGAGAAGGCGGCAAACGCGTTTTCTCCGGCCTGCCACCGATTAAAGAGCTACTGAAAAAAACCGAAGAGCATATTAAAGGTATGGTTGTCCCAGGCACTATGTTCGAAGAGCTGGGTTTTAACTATATCGGACCCGTGGATGGCCATGATGTGATAGCCTTAGTTCAGACGCTAAAAAATATGCGCGAACTTAAAGGCCCTCAATTCTTGCATATCATGACCAAAAAAGGTCGTGGTTATGAGCCTGCAGAGAAAGATCCTATCAGCTGGCATGCGGTGCCTAAATTTGACCCAACGACCTTTAAATTACCGAAAAGTAGTGATACGCGCCCCTCATTTTCTAAAATATTTGGTGACTGGCTGTGTGAAGAAGCGGCATCTGATCCTAGACTAATGGCGATCACTCCAGCGATGCGTGAAGGTTCGGGCATGGTGCGTTTCTCTAAAGAGTATCCTCAGCAATATTTTGATGTCGCTATCGCCGAGCAGCACGCCGTTACCTTTGCTGCTGGTTTAGCCATTGGTGGCTATAAACCTATTGTCGCGATCTATTCGACATTTTTACAACGCGCTTATGATCAACTTATTCATGATGTTGCAATTCAGAAACTGCCGATCTTATTTGCTATTGATCGCGCTGGTGTCGTGGGTGCAGATGGGCAGACTCATCAGGGTGCTTTTGATCTCTCTTTTCTTCGTTGCATTCCCCAATTAATTATCATGGCGCCGAGTGACGAAAATGAGTGCCGCCAAATGCTGCATACAGGCCATCACTATAAAGAAGGGCCTTCTGCGGTGCGCTACCCTCGAGGGGCTAGTAGCGGCGCAGAATTACAACCTTTAGCGCTATTAGAGATAGGTAAAGGCGTTGTACGTCGTCAAGGTGAGAAAGTGGCGATTCTGAATTTTGGTAGCCTACTTGCCGAAGCACTGATTGCCGCTGAGTCGCTTAATGCAACAGTGGTTGATATGCGTTTTATTAAACCCCTTGATGAATCACTTGTGCTAGAAATCGCTAGATCTCATGAAGTACTAGTGACGCTTGAAGAGAATGCCATTATGGGCGGTGCTGGCGGTGGAGTAAATGAGCTGCTAATGCGTGAGCGCTTACTGCGTCCTGTGCTCAATATTGGTCTGCCTGATATCTTTATTCCACAAGGTGAGCAACAAGAGATCCAATCTGATTTAGGATTGGATAGCGATGGCATCGAAAAATCTATATTAGCTTATCTGGCAAAATAACTTAGCCAATAAAATAATTTTTATATTTATATAAATGCACTCGGATAATTAATCCAAGTGCATTTTTTTTACTCTATTCTATGCCCGCAATAATTTTATTTATGTTTAGTCACGATAAAGAACGACTTTAATTAAATTATTAAATTTGTTTATATTTATCTTTTTAATCATTGGGATTGACAATATAAGTACATAAATGGCATTAATAATGAAATGTACAATTTCCCGAGTAAATATCATGAACCAAATTAGTATTCGTCATGCTGAAATTGAAGATGCTGAAGCTTTATTTGAACTACATTCTCATCAATCCGTCTATGAAAATACGCTTCAATTACCTTATCCAGCCAAAGAGGTGTGGAGAAATCGTCTCGCAAATGCCAATGGCCTGACGACTCACTTAGTGGCCGTAATTAACCAGCAAGTGGCAGGAATACTGACGATTCATCAGCACGCCAGCGTCCGACGTAAACATAGTGCGTCCTTTGGTATAAGCATTCATCCTAATCATCAGCGAAAAGGCATTGGAAAGATGCTGATGAACGCCATGATTGATTATTGTGATAATTGGTTGAATATCCGTCGTATTGAGCTTGAAGTTTATTCTGATAATGAAAGTGGTATTGCTCTTTATCATAAATTTGGTTTCAATAAAGAGGGTGAAGCAAAAGATTATGCTTTTCGTAATGGAAAATATGTCGATGCTATTTTTATGAGCCGAATTAAAGATATGGATATTCAAACACAATAAAATTAATATAAAAATATTTTAAAACACTATTGCAATTATAAAAAATAAAGTCCAGTATGTGATTATATTTTTTTGTTACCTTCTATTTTTCCATCATAATATTTATATGATGATATACCTACGCCTCCATTCGTATTTAGCTGTCTTTTGGCAGCTTTCTTTTATTTTTCAGATCAACATATTTACATTTTCTTCTATTTTTTGAAGCAAAAACAGAACTTTCATTTTCCATAAAATAAATAGCGAAAGTCACTCCTGCTGCCTCTTCAGCCATATCAGGTCCAACACAGCTCACGCATGATCACTCTACTATTTTTTATTAATGTAAATTCTATTTTCATATTAATAATAATTATATTAATTTAACTTTAGTTGGGTGTTTATATTTATCCTAATAAGATTTACTTATGGCTTAATAAATAAAAACGCTTTTAATCTAGCAAGATAAAATCATACTAATAGCTGCCTATCTCATATTAAAAGAACTTATCACCAACAATAATTTTTATTTTAATCAAATAAATAGTCTATATTAAATTGAGAGTTTTTATGGAAAAAAATCACATTAGCGATCATATTAATCATGCTCCTAAACAACAAAGTAGCATTGATCTTTGGTTTAATTCACCCTTATTGTTTTCAGCCCCCATCTATCAGCAGCCAAATAATCCTTTGACCGAGATAGCCGCTTCTGTAGCTAATTTTTTAGGTACAGATAACTCAGATAACAATATTGCCGAATATAGAATATATAGCGATATACATAATTTACCGACCGCAATCGCCTCTATTCTCAATAGTGTACAGAATCGTGCTCAATTTTATCCCGCACAAGATAGCGCAGAGGGGCTGGCAACCAGCTTTAGTCGCTATATTCATGAGTTTGAAATCACACCATTTTTTGCCAAAAGCCAACTCGAACATATCAGACAGTCGGTAGCATCTAATGACTACAATCAGCTAATTGACCAGATTGTTAGCTTATATGAGGGAGTTAGTGATATTGAACGACAATATCTGAAAGATTCAATTCGCAGTATGGTTCAGAATATAGTGAATTATAGCAATCCCATTAATCAAAAGGCGCTATTGTGCCAATTGACGATTAATTATAATAATACGAACACACCAAAAATTTTGATTTATTATACATCTCTCATGCTCTCTTACTCTGGAAAGGGGAAATTAATCATTCCCAAGCAAGAGTATCAGCTAACTAAAAGTATTTATGATGTGATACCCAGCCGAATCAGAGACAATGCTGGCGCGCTGACTCAATTTGAGCGTAAAACCGTTAATGATTGGATTCTCAATAATACCAGTCACCTACCGAGCGGTAAAACAGCTCTGTGCTTCCCTTACAAGCCTTATCAAACTCAATAACAAAGAGTTATTAGGTCAACCCCTTGACCGCCTAGCATCCATTAGAGCAAGTAATTTATCGCACTAATCAATCATCTCCTTAACCAGAGCGATAAAATGCAAAATGCCAATCAATAAAATTGACTGGCATTTAAAATTATCGACAGACTCAATGCTTATTTACATACGGCCTGTTGATTAAAATGATCAAAACCTTTCAATGACATAGTAACTTCCGTCTCATCACTAAAATAGCGGATACCTTCTGATTCAGGTCTAATTTGACCGATACAAGTATAATCAGAACCGGTATGGGCTAATGCCATTTCAAGTGCACCGCGATTGATTTCAGGTATAGTGAAACAGAGTTCATAATCTTCACCACCACTAAGAGACCAAATTCGGGCTTGCTCAAGTGAACAACAAGAGGTTAATACTGGAGAGAGCGGCAAATCATCTAAATTAATGCGCGCGCCACAGCCACTTATCTTCAAAATATGATTAAGATCTGAAATTAATCCATCAGAAATATCTATCGCAGAAGAAGCTAAGTTACGCAGTGCCTGCCCCTGTAAAATACGCGGTTGAGGGCGAAGATGACGTTCGATCAGCCACTGACGATCTTGTTGATTTTCAACCTGAAGATTATTTTGCAATATCGCCAATCCAGCTGCGCTATCACCAAGTGAACCAGTAACATAGATCCAATCACCAATACGCGCTCCTGCCCGACTCAGCGCTTTGCCTATGGGAATTAAGCCATGAACCGTATAAGTTAGGCTCATAGGACCACGCGTAGTATCTCCACCAATCAGCTGCATACCATAATAATTGAGTTGCTCAAAGAGAGCGTCACTAAATTTTGCCAGCCAATCGGGATCGACTGAAGGTAGCGTTAATGCCAATGAAACCCATGCAGGATCCGCGCCCATAGCAGCAAGATCACTTAGATTAGCAGCAATAGATTTATAGGCTAAATCTTCAGGTGAGATATCGGGTAAAAAATGGATGCCAGATACTAGGGTATCGGTACTCACAGCCAGTTGCTGTTTTTCCGGAATGGTCATTAACGCGCAATCATCACCAATGCCAATATTTACATCACGGCGATTAATGGTTTGGCGGTTAAAGTAACGGGCAATGAGGTCAAATTCGCCATATGACATTGTATATCGTTCCAAGTTCGCAATGCTTACATAGATAAGGCCGGTTAGCCGGCCTTATTGATATAATTGCAATGTTTTCAAGGGGGAACCCCAATTAAGCAACTATTTCTTTTTACGAACGGCTGGAGCTGCCTTATCGAGCACACCATTAACAAACTTATGGCTCTCTTCAGCGCCAAAGGTTTTAGCCAATTCGATACCTTCATTGATAGCCACTTTAAATGGCACATCTTGGCGATAGCTAAGTTCGTACATAGAAACACGCAGAATCGCTTTTTCAACTTGCCCTAACTCTTCTAACTGACGAGATAAGTACGGATTCATCAGTTGGTCCAGTTTAGTTGCGTTGGTAGCAACACCCGACAAGAGTTCACGAAAATATGCCACATCGACACCAGACATGTCCTGTTCAGATAAAAATTCTAATTCCACATCTGCGATGTTATTGCCAGATAACTGCCATGAATAAATGGCTTGCACAGCACACTCACGGGCGCGACGACGAGCAGCAGGTTTCACAAGATTCCCCTTAAATAAAAAACGAGATCAGCCTTTTATAGCCTTAATTACATTGATCATTTCAAGCGCAGTCAGCGCAGCTTCAGCGCCTTTGTTTCCTGCTTTTGTTCCTGCACGTTCAATAGCTTGTTCGATCGTTTCTGTTGTCAGCACACCAAAAGTGACTGGCACTTCGCTGCTCAATGCAACGCTAGAAAGACCGGAACTGCATTCACCGGCAACAAACTCAAAATGGGCTGTACCACCGCGGATAACCGTACCTAACGCAACAACGGCGTCATATTTACCGGTTTTGACCAAAGCTTTGACTGCTAATGGCAGTTCATAAGCGCCTGGAACCCAAACAACCGTGATATTATCTAAAGAAACTTGGCCAATACGCTCTAACGCATCAATAGCGCCTTCTAGCAAGCTGTCATTAATGAAGCTGTTAAAACGAGCAATTGCAATTGCTACACGGGCTTCTGGAGCCGCAACAACACCTTTGATTACGTTCATTGCCTTCCTCAAATATCAATTATTGATCCGCGGGGCGCGGATTTTATCACATTCTTTCACTCACTGCGTCCGTCAATTTCAGCAAACCGCTAAAAAAATCAACTTTACCAGATAGGACGCAACCTTAGACGAAGATCTTTACCCACTTGAGTCACGTCGGTAAATTCAAAATTAGGTGCATCTTTAAGGTGCTGTAACTCAGGTAAATTAATCAATCCACGCGCTGTATTGCCGAGTAATTTAGGGGCAATATAAACAATTAATTCATCGACTAAGCCGAGTTTCAATAGTGAACCCGCCAGTTTGGGGCCACTCTCAACCCAGATACTATTCACATTGCGTTTAGCCAATTTCATCATCATCACTACCAGATCGATACCTTCACCATGTTCGGGAATAGCAAACTGCTCAACCTGACTTGAAAATGGAGTCTCATCTGGATTTGGACGGACTAACCAACAAGGGCCTGCCTGCTGCGTTACTTTATGCTCGGGCGTCACCTTGTTATAGCGATCCAAAATAATACGGATCGGCTGACGTAGCGCTTCCTGTGGATAAATAGACTGGATATCACTAGGTAATTCGTCCCAGCGTACCGTCAGTGAGGGATCATCAGCTAACACAGTGTTACTGGTACTTAAAATCGCGCTTGCTTCGGCACGTAATGCTTGTACATCCTTACGTGCCGCCGGTGAAGTGATCCATTTACTCTCGCCTGAGGCCAATGCAGTTCGGCCATCTAATGAAGCGGCTAATTTTAATTGAATAAACGGAAACGCCGTACGCATGCGTTTAAAAAAGCCTTTATTAATCGCTTCGGCTTCCGCCATTAATAAGCCACTAGAAACCTCAACGCCCGCCTGTTGCAGCATAAATAAACCACGACCAGCGACTTGCGGATTAGGATCTTGCATTGACGCAACTACACGGCTAATGCCCGCATTAATCAAGGCTTCAGCACAAGGAGGGGTACGTCCATAATGGCTACAAGGCTCTAATGTGACATAAGCCGTTGCTCCTTTGGCTTTGTCGCCCGCCATTCTCAGCGCATGCACTTCGGCATGGGGCTCCCCTGCTTTTTGATGATAGCCTTCACCGACAATCACATTATCACGCACTATCACGCAACCAACATTAGGATTCGGTGACGTGGTAAATCGTCCCAATTGCGCTAAGGCAATGGCACGAGCCATATAATGCTTGTCTTGCTCGATCATGTTTTAATCCTGTAATTTAGCGATTTCTTCACCAAACTCACGAATATCTTCAAAGCTGCGATAAACAGAGGCAAAGCGGATATAAGCCACTTTATCCAATTTTTTCAATTCATCCATCACAAAATTGCCGATTATTTTAGAGGGCACTTCGCGTTCACCCGTCGCCCGGAGTTGTGATTTGATCATATTGATCGCCATTTCAACATTATCAGAGCTAACAGGGCGTTTTTCGAGTGCTTTTAGCATACCGCGACGTAATTTCTCTTCATCAAAAGGCTCTCGGATTTCATCGCTTTTTATCACGCGAGGCATAACCAGTTCGGCTATCTCAAACGTGGTAAAACGCTCATGACACTCCAAGCATTGTCGACGTCTGCGAACCTGCGAACCGTCCGCAACTAGACGGGAGTCAATCACTTTGGTATCTACAGCAGCGCAAAATGGGCAATGCATAGCTTTTCCTGATTCAGTTTACGGAAACCCAGTGTACCCTAGAGACTGAATGAAAAACACCCCATTAGACACATCTAACAGGGTGTTTTATCAAGGTCCTACTTCAAGTCAGTATGTATTTGCTCGCTTTTTATCGCTGACAATTTATCGCTATCACTTGAAATATTCAGGGCAAATATAATTAATCATTAAGGTAGCAGAGCGTCTTGATCCGCACCTTCTTTCTCAACTTTAACTTGCATCAAATGCTCGCGCTTCATACCCATTTTCAGTGCTAACGCAGAAGCTACATAGATAGATGAAATAGTACCTATTGTCACACCAATCAACATAACTAATGAGAAGCCTTCTAACATTGCGCCACCAAAGATATAGAGCATCAGAACTACTAATAAAGTGGTTGCTGATGTCATAATGGTACGGCTCAAAGTCTGAGTCAGAGAGACGTTCATGATTTCGTAAGGTGTCCCACGACGGATCTTACGGAAATTCTCACGAATACGGTCAGATACCACGATACTATCATTCAATGAGTAACCAATTACCGACATCAAAGAGGCGACGATAGTCATATCGATCTCCACTTTAAACAGCGATAAGATCCCCAGTGTGATAATAACGTCATGGGCTAACGCCAATACCGCTCCCGCTGCCAGACGCCATTCAAAACGGAATCCGACATAAATCAAGATACAAATCAACGCCGAAATTAATGCCAGAACACCAGTTTGTGCCAATTCAGCACCCACACTAGGTCCAACAAATTCGATACGTTTTACCGTTGCCTTGTCATCTACATTTTTGTTGATAATGGTAATCAGCTCTTTGCCTACTTCCTGACCCGCAGTCCCTTCAATGGGAGGAAGGCGGATCATAATGTCACGGCTACTACCAAAATTTTGAATCAAAGGGTCTTTATGCTCTGAGTTCGATAAGCTATCGCGGATCTTATCTAAATCAGCTGGCTGACTTAGATTGATTTCGATAACTGTACCGCCCGTAAAATCAAGACCCCAGTTGAAGCCTTTGACCCCAATAATCGCAATAGCGGCGATCAACAATATGATAGAAATACCAAAGGCAACGCTGTCCCACCGCATAAAATCATAGACTTTACGACCGTGGTTTAATTGTTCAACAGTATAATCCTGTGCCACAAGGTGCTCCTTAAATTGACAGCTTTTTAACTCGTTTACCGCCATATAACAGGTTCACGATCGCACGTGTTCCTACAATAGCTGTAAACATTGAGGTGGCGACACCAATCGCTGTCGTAATTGCAAAGCCTTTAATCGAGCCCGTACCTACTGCATACAGAATAATCGCAGTGATCAAGGTCGTTAAGTTTGCGTCGATAATACTGGAGAAGGCGCCTTTATATCCTTCATGAATCGCTTGCTGAACCGATCGTCCATTGCGTAGCTCTTCTTTGATACGTTCGTTGATCAGTACGTTAGCATCGACGGCGACGGCGAGCGTCAAGACGATACCGGCAATACCTGGCATGGTTAAGGTCGCTCCCGGCAGTAATGACATAACACCGACGATTAACACCAAGTTGACCAATAACGCACTACTCGCAATTAAACCAAACTTACGATAGTAAATGATCATAAACAGAATCGAGGCAAGTAGACCCGCCAAACAAGCTTTTAAGCCCTGTTCGATATTTTGCAGACCTAAAGTTGGTCCTATTGTACGCTCTTCAACGATTTGGATCGGCGCAATCAAAGCACCTGCACGCAGTAATAATGATAACTGACGCGCTTCGACCGGATTGCCAATACCAGTAATACGGAATTTATTACCAAAGCGAGCTGAAATACGTGCCACGTTGATAACTTTTTCATCTTTTACCAGCAGAGTACGACCATTAGCATCTTTCTTGCCGCTGTCTTTATACTCAACAAAAAGTGCAGCCATCAGCTTATCTTGATTATCACGGGTGAAATCAGACATAGTCGATCCCCCAGCACTATCAAGGCTGATACTCACTTGCGGCGCACCGTTCTCATCCATTTCTGACGTAGAGTCAGTAATATGATCGCCGGTTAAAATCACACGTTTGAATAGCGCAACGGGCTCGCCTTCACGGGTAGATTTAATCTCAGTATCACCTGGAATACGTCCAGATTGCACAGCAGAGCTATCAAGATTTGAATTAACCAAACGGAATTCGAGTGTCGCAGTGGCACCTAAAATTTCTTTGGCTCTTGCCGTGTCTTGGATACCAGGCAACTCAACCACGATACGATCGGCACCTTGGCGTTGAACAAGTGGTTCAGCAACACCTAACTGGTTAACACGATTACGAATAATGGTTATATTCTGTGAAACAGCATAGCTGCGTGCTTCGCTTAGGCGATCATCCGTCATAGTAGCAGTCATGGTATTGTTACTACCATTCGACAGAATAAGATCAGGATAGCGACGCGTTAAATAGCTATCAGCTTTTGAGCGATCATCTGAATTACGGAATCGAACTTCAACACCATAACCATCAATTTTACGGATAGCAGAATAAGGAATATTTTGATCACGCAAATCAGTGCGTAAGCTATCCATATTCTGTTCTTGTAACTTGGTCATTGCGGTATCCATGTCAATTTCCATTAGGAAATGGACACCACCACGCAGATCAAGACCCAATTTCATGGGTTCAGCACCTAATGCTTCTAACCAACTTGGCGTAGCAGCGGCTAAGTTTAATGCCACGACATATTGGTCACCCAAACCAGCCATTATTGACTCGCGGGCATGTAATTGAACATCAGAGCTATTGAAGCGGGCTAAAATCATCCCGTTTTCCAGAGCGATTGATTTACTCTGAATCTTATCTTCATCTAAAATTTTACGGACTTGGACCAGCGTTTGTTCATTGGCGGCGGTTCCCCGCACGCCAGTGATTTGAACAGCCGGATCCTCACCATACAGGTTTGGAAGTGCATAAAGCAGACCAATGATGATCGCAGCGATCAACATCAGATACTTCCACAAAGGATAACGGTTTAGCACGGCGGTTCCCTTCGGGAAAATCAAAAATTAAATTGCTTTCATTGTGCCTTTAGGTAAAACGGCAGCAACGAAATCACGTTTGATAGTTACTTCAGTCGTTTCATTCAGTGCGATCACGACATAGCCGTTTTCAGAAACTTTAGCGACACGACCAATCAAACCACCCGTTGTCAGAACTTCATCACCTTTGGAAATAGATTCCATCAGTTTTCTGTGTTCTTTCGCACGTTTTTGTTGTGGACGCAGGATCATGAAATAGAAGATCAAGGCGAAAACAACTAGCATGATGACTAGTGAGTAAGGGCTACCTTGTCCTGGAGCGCCAGCAGCTGCCGCAGCGTCAGAAATAAAAAAACTCATTCAACTTTCCTCATTGTTATTGAAAGCAATCTAAAGTATTAAGAACAAACAAGCCTGTTATGCTACACAGATTATGGCAAATTCGCACTCAAATTCACTACACATTTAAAGATGGAATAGGTTTATCAATTCGTTGGTAGAAATCTTGTACAAATTCTGCGAACTTGCCTTCTTCTATAGAGAGTCTAATTTCTGACATTAAACGTTGATAATAACGGAGATTATGAATGGTATTTAATCTCGCGCCAAGAATTTCATTACAACGATCGAGGTGATGCAAATAGGCACGGCTATAATGACGACAGGTATAGCAATCACACTGGTCATCAAGGGTTGCGGTATCCGATTTATATTTTGCATTACGAATTTTCACAATACCCGTAGTGACAAATAGATGTCCATTACGCGCATTTCGGGTTGGCATCACACAGTCAAACATATCGATACCACGACGCACACCTTCGACTAAATCTTCCGGTTTACCCACGCCCATTAGGTAGCGCGGCTTATCTTGTGGGATCTGAGGACAAACGTGCTCCAGAATACGGTGCATATCATCTTTAGGTTCGCCGACTGCTAAACCGCCTACAGCGTATCCATCAAAACCGATTTCAACCAGTCCTTTTACTGAAACATCACGTAAATCTTCGTAAACGCTGCCTTGAATAATACCAAATAAGGCATTTTTATTATTCAATTCATCAAAGCGATCGCGGCTACGTTTAGCCCAACGCAATGACATTTCCATTGAATTTTTTGCATAATCCCAATCAGCAGGATAAGGGGTACACTCATCAAAAATCATGACAATATCAGAACCTAAGTCGTACTGAATATCCATTGATTTTTCTGGACTGAGAAAAATTTTCTCGCCATTAATTGGATTACGGAAATGTACGCCCTCTTCTTTAATTTTGCGTGTCGCGCCCAAACTAAAGACCTGAAAACCACCGGAATCGGTTAAAATTGGCCCTTGCCATTGCATAAAATCGTGCAGATCACCATGCAATTTCATCACTTCTTGGCCAGGACGTAACCACAAGTGGAAAGTGTTTCCTAACAGGATTTGAGCGCCTGTTTCTGCCACTTCTTCGGGGGTCATCCCTTTTACTGTGCCGTAAGTACCAACAGGCATAAAGGCCGGTGTTTCAACCACACCACGTTCAAAAATCAAGCGACCACGACGCGCATTGCCATCAGTAGTTTGTAATTCGTATTTCAAGTTAGCCTCCGAGCATTAGAAAAACAGTCTAATGCGACTATAAAAAATATTCTCAGCCCCCGGCGAAGCCAGAGATGAGAGGATCGATTACGGCAATTATTCGCCGACGATTTCTTGTTCAGCTTGGGGATTATGTGTAATAAACATCGCATCGCCATAACTAAAGAAACGATATTTTTCAGCAATAGCTTCTTTATACGCATTCATGGTGTTTTTATAACCCACAAATGCGGAAACTAGCATAATCAAGGTAGATTCAGGTAAATGAAAATTAGTGATCAAAGTATCTACTACCTGATAATGATACCCCGGATAGATGAAGATTTGAGTATCATCAAAAAAAGGTGCTATTAACCCATCCTGACAAGCTCGTGCCGCACTCTCTAAAGAGCGAACAGAGGTTGTCCCTACCGCTACCACTTTATTGCCTCTCGCCTTACAGGCCAGTACAGCATCGACAACATCCTGAGGCACTTCAGCATATTCAGAATGCATAATATGATCTTCAATCGTATCAACTCGCACTGGCTGAAACGTTCCCGCTCCTACATGCAAGGTGACAAAAGCCATTTCGACCCCTTTTTCACGCAATGCGCAGAGTAAAGGTTCATCAAAATGCAGGCCTGCCGTTGGAGCAGCTACCGCACCAGGGCGTTGACTATACACGGTTTGATACAGCTCTTTGTCCGCTTCTTCATCGGGGCGATCAATATAAGGAGGTAGTGGCATATGGCCGATTTGATTGAGAATAGTCAAAATATCACGACTATCATCAAAACGGATTTCAAATAAAGTATCGTGACGCGCCAGCATAGTCGCTTTGACACTTTCATCATCGCCTAATAGCAGTTCACTACCTGCTTTGGGTGATTTTGATGCTCTAACATGAGCCAAAATGCGATGATCATCTAACATACGCTCAACTAGCACTTCAATTTTTCCCCCCGTGACTTTACGACCAAACAGCCGCGCAGGAATAACACGAGTATTATTGAAGACCAATAAATCACCGGATTCAAGTTTCGCCAGAACATCGGTAAATACACCGTGTGTAAGCTCTCCCGTTTCGCCATCCAGACTTAATAAGCGACAAGCGCTACGTTCTGGCTGCGGATAGTGGGCAATTAACTCTTCAGGTAATTCAAATGTAAAATCTGAGACACGCATTGTATTGACATCATTCCGAAAAAATTAGCGCTTTAGTCTAGTGCTGAGTAGTGAAAGGCGCAAGAAGTAAGCGCACTTTGCCCCAAAAAAGAGCGAATAAGTGATAAATACGGCTGATGAAAAAAATATTCTCATAGAATTTGCGATTAATTGGACTAAAGCAAGTGGTGATCATCTATACTAGGCAAATGAATTTTCTTGCTCATCTTCATTTGGCCACGCTGGCTGACAGTTCCTTATTAGGGAATTTAATGGCCGATTTTGTGCGCGGCAACCCAGAAGGTCTCTATTCAGCTTCTATAGTCAGTGGTATTCGCATGCATCGACGAGTGGATGTTGAAACTGATACGCACCCACTTGTGCGTGAAGCTAGGCAACTGTTTCGGCCTTTATATCGTCGCGTTGCACCTATCACTCTCGATTTGATTTGGGATCACTTCCTCTCGCTGCATTGGACAAAAATCGAACCCAACAGATCCTTAAACGACTTTCTCTATCAAGCCCGACAACAAATTGAGCCTCAACTTTGTCATACACCTGAAAAATTCCAAGAGTTAAATGAGTATATGTGGTCGCAAAACTGGCTAATTCGCTATGCTGAGCCTGAATATATCGGCAATGCGCTAAAAAGAATGGCTCAGCGTCGCCCACGCCTCGCTGATTTAGCGGGGTCATATGATGATTTTGTGCAGCACTACACAGAATTTGAACAAATATTTTGGTTGTTTTATCCACAAATGATGGACAAGGCGGGAAAAAATGCCTTTGTTTCTATTTCAGCAGTCGATCAAGAGAAAAAATTACCACTTGAACTTTAATAGAATAACCTTATCTTATTAGGCATAGATTAAAAATCAAAGCTGATTGATAGATAAAAGCTATCTTATTGATTGGTATTATATCCTTTATTCTTAGTCAAGAATTCCTTATTCTTGTAACTATTAAAAACGTCAATTCAAAACTCATAGGAGTAGATTATGGTTCTGGTAACACGTCAAGCCCCTGACTTTACTGCCGCTGCCGTAATGGGCAATGGTGAAATCGTTGATAATTTCAATCTAAAACAACACCTTAATGGTCGCCCAGCAGTTATTTTCTTCTGGCCAATGGACTTTACTTTCGTCTGTCCTTCCGAGTTGATCGCATTTGATCACCGTTACAAAGACTTCCAAGCTCGTGGTTTTGAAGTTATCGGTGTCTCTATGGACTCTGAATTTGTTCATAACGCATGGCGTAAAACACCTATCGATAATGGTGGGATCGGTGAAGTTCAGTACCCTATGGTTGCTGATATTAAACACGAAATTA
>CAUQNX010000002.1:0-320556 GCA_963519845.1 uncultured Moellerella sp.
AAGGACGGTTTGGGGCGTCATATCGGGAGCTGCGGACCACTTAATCGCAACTTCCCAAAGCAAATCATGTTCTTTCAACACTTTATCAAAATAGATTAACTTATACTGTTTATATATCCTACTATATAAATAAAAGGCTAGAATATTGCTAATTTAAGACGTATTTGTACTAGTTACTAGCTTTATTAATAATTGATCTTGATAGTTAAACTAAAAAACAATCCTTTTCGTACTTTAGTATACTCAACAAATAATTTAGTTTAGGTTCGGTGTAACTTCAATTTAGCTTGAAGGAATAGCACAAAAAATCCCTTTTTAGTTCCTATAAGCTTTACATTTAGGGCAAATATAAATAGCATCGACTGGCAGCCAATTTAAAACCTCATTTTCATATCCTGCTAACTTTTATAAAAATGAGGTTTATATAACTTTGAAAAGTTAATATTCTTTTTGTAAAGAAATTGCATCCAACAGAGAGAAGTTTTAAATTAATAGTGGAAATTAGCTATTGCAGAATATATAATAGCATTCTATTATTAAGAACACATAAACCAACTAATTAATTTGAGACCAGGAAAATGAGCGAATCATTAAAAGCATTAAATAACATCCGTACTCTTCGTGCACAGGCAAGAGAACTTTCTCTGGAATCACTGGAAGAGATGCTAGACAAATTAGAAGTTGTTGTTAATGAACGTCGTGAAGAAGAGAGTCAAGTTCAAGCAGAGTTAGAAGAACGCACTAATAAACTGGCAAAGTTCCTTGAAATGATGCACGCAGAAGGTATTGACCCAGATGAATTACTGAAAGCACCAAGCGTAACTAAAACAAGTGCAAAAACTAAACGTGCTGCACGTCCAGCTAAATATAAATATATTGATGAGAATGGTGAGTCTAAAACTTGGACAGGCCAAGGCCGTACACCAGCTGTAATCAAACAAGCTCTTGAAGAAAAAGGTCAGAAATTAGAAGATTTCTTAATCTAATATATTTATCTCTCTAAAAAATGCCCTCTTTGGAGGGTATTTTTTTACTCTCATAATGAGTTATCTGGTTTTTATTTTATCTTTCCCTAGATTGTCTGACTATTAATACTCCACTTCATTGAGATAATTTACTCCGTTAATATATTGTCATTTTATAAAATATTCCTATCTGATATTTGAATTTACTTCTAAGATAACACTTAGATACTGTTCTTCTACTCAAATAAAGTAGATAGCAAAACTCACTATCGCTAGCCGCTCAAAAGAATCCTATCTCTATTCATTCGATATAGAGTAAAGTTATGTAATTAAAACAGTAATAAAAAACATTTAAATTATAAATCAATTTACGAATATGCTAATTATTAGTTATATATATTTTTATACAGCCTAGTTTGCGTATCACTATGAAACAAGATCGGGTATTTATACCTAGGAAAATAAAACCAATTAATGATGATTGTTTAGCTAACGATAATTCGTTTTTGTTATCTAAATACGATTGACCATTATGGGCGATACCAAATAAAGTATAACAATGCTTCATCAATAACTAACACTCTAGGTTAGATATTTATCTTTTATGCATTCTCTAAATAGAAAAAGCCGATATGCAATCACATATCGGCTTTAGTTAATATCAAAATAAGGCGATTAAGATATTAGTTTTTGACGTTTAATTTTTTAGGCAGATTCTGTATCCATTTAGAGAACTCAGGACCAAACTCGCCGTGCTGCATGCCATACTCAACGAATGCACGCATGTAACCCAGTTTATTCCCACAATCATGACTCTTACCACAAAGGTGGTAGGCCTCGACAGGCTCTTGTCCGTCAATCAACATAGCTATCGCATCCGTTAATTGGATCTCATCACCTGCACCAGGGGCAGTTTTGGCTAATAGTGGCCAGATTTTTTCAGTTAGCACGTAACGGCCAACAATAGATAAGTTTGAAGGGGCATCTTCTTTACGAGGTTTTTCGACCATACGGAGAATTTTTTTACTCTCTCCTGCATGTAGCGCCTCACCATTACAGTCAACAATCCCGTAATTGCACACCTCTTCTTCAGGAACCGGCTCAACCAGAATTTGGCTGGCGCCTGTTTCATCAAAACGCGCTAGCATGGCGCTCAAATTAAAGGTTTTTGGATCAGCCGTATAATGGTCGAGGATAACATCGGGCAGGATCACTGCAAAAGGCTCATCACCAATAAGCGGTTTAGCACATAAAATTGCGTGCCCTAAGCCTTTAGCTATGCCCTGTCTGGTTTGCATTATAGTGACATGGCGAGGACAAATAGATTGCACCTCATCAAGCAGCTGGCGCTTAACGCGACGTTCTAAAATAGCCTCTAATTCAAAACTGGTATCAAAGTGGTTTTCAATGGAATTTTTAGATGAATGAGTCACTAATACAATTTCATTAATACCCGCGGCGATACATTCATTAACCACGTACTGTATTAATGGCTTATCAACTAGAGGTAACATCTCTTTCGGAATAGCCTTAGTTGCGGGCAGCATACGAGTCCCTAATCCTGCGACAGGGATGACCGCTTTACGTACTTTATGTTTATTCACGTTTTGCATAATTTAATATCTCCCCAAAACACCCATACCCGCAGGAATAAGACCAACAGAAACAAGCGTTCTAAAAATAGTGCTGCGGAGTATAACAGGAATAATAAAGTGATAAATAGTTAAAGCCATATTTAGGTTTTTTTACTGCATTATTACTTGTTTTTTATAATAACCCTTCATCAGAAGATAGTGAGGTAAACATCAATGTGATTTGATGCCCTCTATTCGATATTTTACATTGCCAATCAGTGCCTTTTTCATCCAATTGACTGGTATATAAATTCTTCAAAGTTCCTAATGGCACACTATTTTTTAAACTGTAATTACCTGTCTCTGTCTTTAATTCAACCTCAAGTCCCGCACTGGTGATAATAATCGTTTTTTTCTTAGTGTTAAAATATCCTAATACGAGTGGGAATTGGCCACTAAAACCGGAATCATCCAATAAATAGTTGAGGTGTTGAATGATCTGCTCAATTTTAGGTAATTTCTTATCTGGATTATTGACCGCATTTTTCAATAAATTATTAAACACGACCCTAATCAATAATGCCGCCATGGCACCTTCATGAGGAGAACGCTCTATATCAATACAGTAAAAACCTATTTGGTTATCCGATAGTGGCGCTAAATCAAGTAATAATCCTAAGTGATCTGCATTGTTTAATTGTCGATAATTAATTCTATAACTATTCATTATTTGACAAATAGGCGGTTGCAGCTGCATAAGCACATTGCTGACATTATTATCTTGCTGCTGTAATAGCGCCGAAATATGATGAAATTCAGTTTCCGCTAATTCATTCGACGCATAACGCTGTGGATAAAGAGAGGTAAGAATAGCCTGTTCGATTTCACTTAAGTTATTAATGGGTTTTAATAATGCATCTTTAGCACCTAACCTGAGCATATGATCGACTTGGCTAAAATCGCTTGTTCCTGAGATCACAATTACCGGAATATTCAATTTTAATGCCACTAAACTGGACATAAAATCACCCCCCGACATAATTGGCATACTTAAATCACACAATATAATATCGGGTATAATAGTGCCGCTGATAAGTTGATCTAACGCATCCTGTCCATTATCAGCAAGAAATACCTGCGCACCTAAGGATTTTAGATACAGCTCTAGCGTGGTACGGAAAACAATTTCATCTTCAACTATCAGTATCTTTTTCTCTTTCATATAAAATCCGTATGATAGTAAGACGCGTTAAACTCAAGGTTATTATTAATAGTAGATAACTATTTGCGATTATATTTTTAATTATAGTTATTTTTATTCAAAATTGATAATTACAAGGACAAAATGGACGATATTTTAAATACCCCCTGCTTTTGTGGCAGTAAATTGCGCTTCGAACACTGCTGTCACCGCTTTATTAGTCAGCAGCAGCGCCCATCGACCGCAGAGATGCTGATGCGCTCGCGTTACAGCGCTTATGTGACCCACAATGCCGACTATCTGATTCAAACTTGGCATCCTCAATGCCATTGGGAAAATCTACATCAAGAGCTAGTCAAGAGTTTCGCTGACACTAAATGGCTTGGTCTGCATGTCATTAGTTCTTCTAATGGTAAAAATAGTGATGAGGCTTATGTCGAATTTTCGGCTTGCTTTATTAACGAAAAAGCCGATGATAAACAACTAATTCATGAGCGTTCTCGCTTTCTTCGCATTGATCAACAGTGGCTTTATATCGATGGTATTACACCCAAAATCGGTAGAAACGATTCTTGTCCTTGCGGTTCAGGGAAGAAGTATAAGAAATGCTGTGGCGATAATTAATTTTGTTTCTCTCTGGAAACAACGGGGAATAACACTCTTTTTTAGTCACAGTTGATAATGACTAAAATTGAAACCATTAAAGGATTCAACAGTTTCATGCAACACAAAAATGTACAACGGAAAGTTCTCAGAACTATTTGCCCTGATGCAAAGGGTCTTATCGCTAAAATCACTAACATTTGTTATAAATACCAACTAAACATCGTTCAAAATAATGAGTTTGTTGACCATCGCACTGGGCGCTTTTTTATGCGCACGGAATTAGAGGGTATTTTTAACGATGAAACGCTACTCGCCGATCTGGATGATGCGCTGCCTGTTGGCTCAAAACGTGAGTTAAACGCCTCCGGCCGCCGCCGTATCGTGATTATGGTGACCAAAGAGGCTCATTGCCTCGGCGATCTACTGATGAAAAGTGCTTACGATGGCCTCGATGTAGAAATTGTCGCTGTTATTGGTAATCACGACACGCTCAAACCATTAGTCGAACAATTTGGTATTACTTTCCATCATATTAGTCATGAAGGTCTGACGCGCGAGCAGCATGATGAAAAAATGATGGCGCAGATTGATCAATACCAACCCGATTATGTTGTGCTGGCGAAATATATGCGTGTATTAACGCCTGCATTTGTCCAACACTACCCAAATCAAATTATTAATATTCACCACTCATTTTTGCCCGCCTTTATCGGCTCACGTCCTTATCACCAAGCTTATGAGCGTGGCGTGAAAATTATCGGAGCCACTGCTCACTTTGTGAATGATAGTTTGGATGAAGGTCCAATCATTACACAAGACGTGATTAATATTGATCACACCTTTACGGCAGACGATATGATGCGTGCAGGACGTGATGTAGAAAAAAATGTGTTAAGTCAGGCACTTTTTTGGGTATTCGCTCAACGTGTTTTTGTTTATGGTAATCGCACTGTTATTCTATAATCATCGAATAAGCGCATACTAAACGGACATAAAGTTTAAAAAAACAGCATGCGAACGCTGTTTTGCAATTAAAGCTTTACAGCGGCAGTTCATCTGATATGATTCTGCCCGCTGTCAAGGATAGCGACAAGTTAAAAATTTGGGTGGGGTTCCCGAGCGGCCAAAGGGAGCAGACTGTAAATCTGCCGTCATCGACTTCGAAGGTTCGAATCCTTCTCCCACCACCATTTTTAACGAGTTAATCACTTCGGATTCAACTCATCTTCTCAATCACATTAATAAACCTATTTAAGACGCTTGAATGCGCTTTAGATTTATAGATATAGCATTTTAGCTTCATATTAAGTGATTCGAGCGAAATAAAAATAATATTTTCGTCACTCGCACACTCCTCCGGTAATTCATCGATTAAACCAATAAAATTACCACATTGGATAAAATTTAAGCAACAACTCACATTATCCATTTGGCGCACACTTATTTGCGTTTCCGTCGCTTGTATCTGCTCCAGCAACTGTTCCATGAGTTGGCTTTTGTATAGCACGGGATCACAGAGCCAAGTGTACTTACTTAATAATTCAAGAATATTCCCTTGGCACTCCTCATGCAGCGCACGGCGGCAGTAGATGCCCAGTGAGCTCTGATCAATCTCCTTTAACAAACTAAAACGTTCGCTTACCACCTTCTCTGAGCTTAAAATTAAGCTATTACCATCATAGTCGATAATATCGTCAAGATCAGAATAGTTAAATCGCAGCACATTAACCTGAGCATTATTTTGGTTGGCTGCCTGATATAAATTAATAAGGTGGCGATCTTTTCCCCAATCATAATAAATATTAGCTTCGTTACTAACATTTCCCGTAAAATGTTTTTTTGTTATTTCTTTTTCCTGTAAGTATAGATCTCGCAGATCATTATATAACTCTAATCCATCTTTTGTGAGCGTCATTCCAAATTTCTCTCTTTTAAAAAGACGCTTACCTAAAATAGTTTCAAAATCTTTTATCGATTTGGCAATTGGTGGTGTTGTTCGGTTCATAACACGAGCAGCTTTACTTAATGATCCATTTTCAACGACAGCCATAAAAGCCTCTAATTTTCTTGAAAAAAACATATCTATAGCCCCATTAATAAAAAATTAAAATAAGATCATATAGATATAAATTGAATGAAATTTATTCTATATATCAATAGGTTGTGCGCAAGCCAATATAATTTACACTAAGTAAAAATTTAAACTACCAGTCAATTAAATTAATAATTCTAATTTGAATAAATAATAAAAAACCATTACTAAAAACACATAATTTCTAACAAACTCAGTCATACCAATCTAGTGTTTTATGTAATTAAAATTTGTAACGCCTCCATTAAACGAGAATAACTAACCTGATTTTAATTGGATGATAATAAATAATAGAATATGATTAAATTTAATTATTTATTTATCATGTATGAAAATCCATTTTTATTTTTAATAACTATTAAATTAATATCGGATAATATAATTATTGATTATCAAAAATAATTATCCACATAAATTTTGTCATCTGTTAGAATAGGATTTTAAGCCAAAATCGGGATATTATTATTAATATGAAATTTATCTCTTTCAATATCAATGGACTAAGAGCACGACCACATCAACTCGCTGCAATCATTGAGAAACACCAACCTGATGTTATCGGACTACAAGAAATTAAAGTTCACGATGATATGTTCCCGTTAGATGAAGTCAGTCAATTGGGCTATCATGTTTTCTATCATGGACAAAAAGCCCACTATGGCGTTGCCTTATTAGTGAAGCAACAACCCATCGAAGTGCGTAAAGGCTTTCCTAGCGATGAAGATGATGCTCAGCGACGCATTATTATGGCGGATATTGAAACCGACGATGGCCTACTAACGGTAATTAATGGCTATTTCCCGCAAGGTGAAAGTCGTGACCATCCGACCAAATTTCCAGCTAAAGCCAAATTTTATCAAGATCTGCAAACCTATATTGAATCCATTAAATCCCCAGATAGACACCTACTTATTATGGGTGATTTAAATATCAGCCCCACTGATAAAGATATTGGTATTGGTGAACCCAATATGAAGCGTTGGTTACGCACCGGGAAATGCTCTTTTTTACCGGAAGAGCGTGAGTGGATGGCTAGATTAATGAATTGGGGGTTGGTGGATACTTATCGCCAGATGCACCCAGAGACTGATGATCAATTTTCATGGTTTGATTACCGTTCTAAAGGCTTTGATGATAATCGTGGCTTACGCATCGATCTGCTATTAGCGAGTCAACCCTTAGCGTCGCGTTGTACTGCAACGGGCATTGACTATGAGATCCGCGCTATGGAAAAACCTTCTGATCACGCTCCCGTATGGGCTGAGTTTGATTTGAAGGCGTAATCTAGGCTGACAAATATTGAGCGGATAAAAAAAGGCCATTTAATCAATGGCCTTTTTGGTTTTTTATTAGATCTAAATTATTCCGCCTCGCCACTTTTCTTACTAGGCGTTTTCTTTGTTGCGGCTTTTTTTGCCGTAGTTTTTGAAGTGGTCGTTTTTGAGCTCGTCGCCTTGTCCGTTTTACTCGCCGAACCTTTAGTCCGCGCATTTTTTCGACTTGGTGCAGGCGGTAACTCTCTAAAGGCTTTCACATTCGTTTTTTCGCGCGCATGCCAAATCAGTTGTTGTAGCGTCTGTGCTAAGGGCAACATAAAATCATCATAACGCGATTTCTTTTCACTGATTTGAGTCAGTACCGATTCCCAATGAGCGGTCATATCCGGCAGTGTGGCCATATCCGGCAGCACGTGGATTAATGCGCGTCCTGCGGGCGATGCAGAGATATAACGCCCTTTTTTAAAGAGGAATTGGCGCTTAAACAGCAGATCTATAATACCCGCGCGCGTCGCTTCTGTACCAAGGCCATCGGTTTCTCTCAGCACTTTCTTTAACGCCTTATCCTGCACAAAACGGGCGATCCCTGTCATGGCAGAGAGCAGTGTCGCATCAGTAAAGGGCCTAGGAGGCTGTGTTTGACGTTCAATCACTTCCCCTCGCTCACACAGAAGCTCATCACCTTTGCTCACCACTGGCAGCGGCGTACCATCGTTTTCTTCGTCACGCTCTTTACTGCCTAACACCAGTTTCCAACCGGCTTCCGCCAAGAAACGGGCTTTCGCCACAAATTTACCCTTGGCAATTTCAAGCTCGATCACGCATTTGCGATAGATAGCATCAGGCATAAATTGAATAATATATTGGCGTGCAATCAAACCATAAATATTCGACTCTTGCTCCGTCAGCTTTACTTCCGAGCTGCGTGCTGTCGGAATAATCGCATGGTGAGCATCCACTTTTTTATCGTCCCAACAGCGTTTTTTCTTATCCAGATCGCTTAATTCAAACTCGGTCAATCCTTGTTGATGCACCGCAATCGCATTGAGTACGGCGTGTCGACCCGCAAAGTGCTCTTCCGGCAGATAACGACAATCTGAACGCGGATACGTAATCAGCTTATGTGTCTCATAGAGGCGCTGACAAATATCCAGCACCTCTTGCGCGCTAAGATTGAATTTTTTCGATCCTTCAATTTGCAACGCCGAGAGTGAAAAAGGCAAAGGCGCTGATTCTGCTTCGCGCTTATCTTGATAAGAAGTGACGTCCGCAGGTTGTCCGCTGATCCTCGTCACCACATGTTCAGCTAAAGAGCGGTGAATCAATCGCCCCTCTTCATCCTGATAATCTTGGCAAGATTCACTTGGCTGCCAGATAGCGGTAAAACGCTCTTCCAAGGGAGTGACTATATGGGCTTTGACCTCAAAATAATCTTTAGGAACAAAGTTTTCGATCTCTTCGTCTCGCCTGACCACTAAACCTAAAATAGGTGTCTGTACTCGACCAACGGAGAGAACCCCTTGATAACCCGCTCGCTGCCCAAGTAGCGTATAGGCGCGAGTCATATTAATCCCATAGAGCCAATCAGCACGAGCCCTAGCCAGCGCAGACACACACAGTGGAATAAAATCACGATTAGAGCGCAAACGACTTATCGCTCGCTCGACAGCTTGGGGGTTTAAGTCATTGATTAAGCAACGTTGAACCCCTCTTCGTTTATCGGCAGGTAACTGCAAGTAGTCCAACACCTCATCCACCAGCAGTTGTCCCTCGCGATCTGGGTCTCCCGCATGAATGATTTCAGTCGCCTGCGATAATAAGGATTTGATAGTATTCAGTTGTTTAGTTACCGAGGGCCGTGGCTTAAGTAACCATTTTTCTGGAATAATCGGAAGATCTTGCAGTGCCCAGCGGGCGTAGCGCGGCTCATAGGCATCAGGCTCTGCCTGCTCCAGCAGATGCCCAATACACCAAGTGACTTTTTGATTATCACCGCACTCAATAAAGCCGTCACCCCTGCGATGAGGCTTCGGCAATACATCTGCAATTGCCCGTGCAAGGCTGGGCTTTTCTGCAATAAATAGACGCATAAACTTATTCAGTTACGTGGATCAGGGCCTGACCCGGCTGCTGTTCTACCAATTGGCCAATAGGGTCCAAGTTGATGCCATGTGCTGTGGCAACGGCTTGAACTTCAGCTATTGCCTCGGGACGAACTGCCAACAGCAATCCACCGGAAGTTTGTGGGTCACACAAGAGTTTACGTTGTAATTCAGTCAGTTCGCCGATCAAGTGACCATAACTATCGAAGTTACGTTGAGTTCCGCCAGGTACACAGCCTTTCTCAATGTATTTTTCAACATCGGGTAATTTAGGCACTTGGGAGAAATGGATTTCCGCTGCAACATCAGAACCTTGGCAAATTTCGCTTAAGTGACCTAACAAACCAAAACCCGTCACATCGGTCATCGCGGTGATCCCTTCGATGGCTGCAAAGTCCGCACCCACTTTATTCAATTGGCACATCACGTTAGCCGCTAATCCACGATGTTCTTCCGCTAATAAACTTTTCTTTTCTGCGGTGGTTAACACGCCAATTCCTAATGGTTTGGTGAGGAATAGTTGACATCCTACGGTGGCATCGCTGTTTTTCTTAATTTTTGCCGTATCAATAATGCCCGTGACAGCTAAACCAAAGATAGGCTCAACGGTATCAATCGAGTGTCCGCCCGCCAGCGAGATCCCTGCGTCACGACAAGCTGCTCGCCCGCCTTCAATCACTTCCCGCGCCACTTCAGCGGGTAATAGGTTGATCGGCCATCCTAAAATAGCAATTGCCATAATGGGTTTGCCGCCCATCGCATAGATATCGCTGATCGCATTAGTGGCTGCAATACGCCCAAATTCATAAGGGGAATCGACAATTGGCATAAAGAAATCGGTGGTACTAATAATACCAATGCCATTGCCAATATCATAAACCGCTGCATCGTCTTTGGTTTCGTTGCCCACTAATAAGTGAGGATCGTGAAATTTTGCTTGCTCAGTATGCAGAATTTGCTCGAGTACTTTAGGCGCAATCTTACAACCACAACCCGCACCATGGCTATACTGTGTCAGTCTAATCTCTTGCATGTAAAGTACTCCAATTATAAGTAGCTGACGAAATTTGTCAGATCAGGGATTTGAATTGAGGTTGGCGCTTTTAACTCAGGCGTGCCTAAATAGAGGAATCCAACAATTTGATCTTGCTCAGCGCAGCCAAGACCCGCTTTAACAATAGGATCAAGCGTCCAAGAACCGGAGCGCCAGATCCCGCCATAGCCTTGAGCAACCGCAGCCATCTGCATCGCTTGTACCGTACAAGAGGCCGCAACCATTTGTTCCCACTTAGGTATTTTAGGGTGATCACTAATGCGAGCAACAACAGCGATAATCAGCGGAGCACGAAAAGGCGCATTTCGTGCTTTTTCTTCAACATCAGCCCCTAATTTCGCCTCGACGGCGGCTTTTACCAATAATTGGCTGAATTTTGTTAAGCCGTCGCCTTGGATTACCGTAAAATGCCATGGACGCAATGCACCATGATCTGGCGCTCGCATACCTGCTGCTAGAATATTTTGCAGCTTATCACCCTCAGGGGCGGGTGTAGTTAGTCGCGATACTGAACGGCGGCTCAATAGAAGTGTTAAAGCATCCATTTTCATCTCCATTTAAGGATAAACTGTTATGATACTGACCCATAGCATCTCTATTATCAGGGCGAGTAACTGAATAACTGTACATGTCAATGCGTTGAATTATATCATTTGTCTGTGCAGAGGAACATGTAGAGCTCATGTTATAATAATTTGAACAATTTTTTTATAGATAAATCATCAAGTTTCAAACAGTAAACTGTATTTCTTGCTGTTAGGATGAAAATAAAAATTCGTGTTATGGAGAAAATATGCACCAAATATGGAACATCATCGCGACAGTCTTTAAATTTAGTTGGCGATTATTAAATTTTATTCGGGCGCTTTTTTTCAACGTCCTCTTTATCGCGCTGATATTTATTATCGCTGGCGGCTATGCCATCTATAAATCAGATCAAAAACCTGAAGCGACCTACCATGGTGCTTTATATGTCGATTTGCAAGGTATTGTCGTTGATCAAATCTCAACGCCCGATCCCTTATCGCGGATGAGTCGTGAATTTTTAGGGGCTTCAAATAATCTTACGCAAGAAAACTCACTGTTTGAGCTGGTTGATACTATTCGCCAAGCCAGTAGTGACGATAAAATCACCGGTATGGTGCTTAAACTGAATAACTTTGTCGGCGCAGATCAACCAGCGTTAAATTATATTGGCAAAGCGATCAACGAATTTAAAGCGGCGGGTAAACCCGTTTATGCTATTGGAGATGGATATTCGCAGTCTCAATATTATTTAGCAAGCTATGCAGATAAAATCTATTTATCACCGCAAGGTCGAGTCGGTATTTATGGTTTTTCAACCAATAATATCTATTACAAATCCTTATTAGAAAAATTAAAGATCAACACCCATATTTTCCGGGTTGGTACCTATAAATCCGCAGTAGAGCCCTTTATGCGCGACAGTATGTCGCCTGAAGCGCGCGCCGCTGACGAACAGTGGATCGGCACATTGTGGAACAACTATTTGGCCACGTTAGCCCAGAATCGTCAGACCAAGCCGAATGGTATTTTCCCCGGCGCAACCCAGTTACTGACATCAATGCGCGCAGTCAATGGTGACAGTGCTCAATATGCGCTAAACCAAAAACTGGTTGATACTATCGCCTCTCGCGATGAGATTGAAAACGCAATGAAGGAGCAGTTTGGCTGGAACGCCGAAGAGAAACGCTTTAACTATATTAGTATCTACGACTATACCAATACGCAAAATGATTATGATCCTCAATCCCAATATAAGGGCAATATTGCAGTGATCGTAGTGCAAGGTGCGATTATGGATGGCGTACAGACACCGGGAATTGCCGGTGGTGATACAACAGCGGCTCAAATTCGCCAAGCACAGTTAAATCCGGATATTAAAGCGATTATTTTGCGCGTCAATAGCCCTGGCGGCAGCGTAACCGCTTCGGATCTTATTCGCAGCGAATTAGCTACTGTACGTGCAGCAGGGAAACCTATTGTTGTTTCCATGGGCGGTATGGCGGCATCGGGAGGATATTGGATCTCTACACCAGCTAACTATATTATCTCTAGCCCTAGCACTTTAACCGGCTCAATAGGTATCTTTGGGATTATCAGTACCTTTGAAAACTCACTGGATTCTATCGGCGTCTATACAGATGGGGTATCAACCACACCGCTCGCCGATATCTCTGTGACCAAAGGACTTAGCCCAGAATTTGCCGATATGATGCAAATAACCATTGAAAATGGCTATAGTACCTTTATTAATCTGGTCGCCAAATCGCGCGGTAAAACCCCAGCTGAAGTCGATAAGATTGCTCAAGGTCGGGTATGGATTGGTTCTGACGCGAAAAAGATTGGTTTAGTCGATCAATTAGGTGACTTTGATGATGCTGTCACTAAAGCGGCTGAATTAGCTAAACTTGATGCAGTAGAGCTCGATTGGATGCGTCCTGAACTCTCATTCTTCGATATGGTGATGTTGGAAATGACCGCTAAAGCACAAGTGATGATGCCCGATATGCTCCAAGCATTGTTACCTAAGCAAGTTGCTGTCGATATTCGTAAACAGGCTCAATTCTTCCTTAAGATGAATGATCCACAAAATCGCTATGCTTTCTGTTTAAATTGCGCAGATATTAACTAAGCTATATTCCCTTTTGATTTAACGGTCAAAAGGGAATTTTTCTCTTTCCACAGATGTTTTACTCTCACTGGCATCACCAAATCCCTCAGCAAAACTCATATATATCGTCAATAATCTATATTTTTGCCATAAATTACTTTTATAACCTGACCTTAGCATCAAGTTCGTCTTATAATTCATGTAATATTATTTATTAGGCAAATATTATGCATCAGGCTTCAGCTAAAAAATCTATCTATGTCGTCTACACTGGCGGTACGATTGGCATGCAAGGCTCCGCACAAGGCTATATTCCTGTCTCTGGACATCTACAGTCGCAACTGGCCGAAATGCCTGAGTTTCATCGCAGCGAAATGCCTGAATTCACCATCCGTGAGCACCAGCCGCTAATTGACTCCTCCGATATCACCCCCGAAGATTGGCAATGTATTGCCGATGATATCTATGACAATTATCATCATTATGATGGTTTTGTGATCCTCCATGGCACAGATACCATGGCATTCACCGCCTCTGCCTTGTCATTTATGTTCGAGAATCTGAAAAAACCGGTAATAGTGACAGGGTCACAAATCCCTTTAGAGGCACTGCGCTCTGATGGACAAACTAACCTACTTAATGCGCTCTATCTGGCGGCTAACTATCCAATTAATGAAGTAGGTCTGTTTTTTAATAATAAACTTTTCCGCGGTAACCGCACGGTAAAAACCCATGCTGATGGTTTTGCTGCTTTTACCTCTCCAAACTGTTCGCCACTGATGGAAGCGGGAATACATATTCGCACTTTTCAAGCGTGCCCAGCCCCTAAAGGTATCGGTGAGTTTAAAATTCATCGCATCACCCCACAGCCCATAGGCGTGATCACTATTTATCCCGGTTTATCTGTCGATATCATTAATAATATCTTGCAACAACCGGTGAAGGCGCTGATTATTCGTTCTTATGGTGTCGGCAATGCACCTCAGCAACCCGCTTTGCTCTCGCTGCTCCATGATGCGACTCGCCGCGGTATTATTGTGGTCAATCTCACCCAGTGTATTTCTGGTCGAGTTAATATGGAAGGTTATGCGACTGGCCACGCACTGGCTGAAGCGGGCGTAATTAGTGGCTATGATATGACCTTTGAAGCCGCCCTCACCAAGTTACATTATTTGCTTAGCCAAAATTATAACGCCGAACATATCCGCGAGCTGATGCAAAATAATTTACGGGGCGAACTTAGCTATGCTGATAATTGATAATGCCGATAAATAGTTAGATCTATCGATGCTGATATCGATAAAGCCTAATGAGGATTAAAAAGTGAAATCTGCCCTGCTGCTTGTTGATTTACAAAATGACTTTTGTACTCATGGTACCCTTGCCGTCAAAGAGAGCGATGCGGTTATTCAGATCGCCAATCAATCGATTGAATATTGTCAGCAACATAATATGACTATTATTGCCAGCCAAGATTGGCATCCTAGCTCACACTTAAGCTTTGCAGCTAACTCGGGAACTCAGGTGGGTGAAGTCGGTATGCTCAATGGCATTCCGCAGGTTTGGTGGCCGGTGCATTGCGTTCAAGGTGAATTAGGTGCCGATTTTCATCCACAGCTTGCCACTGAAGCCATTTCTGCGGTATTTACTAAAGGGGAAAACCCAGAAGTCGATAGTTATAGTGCCTTTTTTGATAATGATCGTATCAGCCAAACTCAACTGCACGCTTGGCTGCAACAACATCAGATCGAGAAACTCTTTATTATGGGCATCGCCACTGACTACTGCGTTAAATTTACCGTGCTTGATGCATTGAGATTAGGCTATGTGGTCGAGGTGATCACTGAGGGTTGCCGTGGCGTTAATCTCGCTCCACAAGATAGCCTCAATGCATTCGATGAGATGGCGGCTAATGGCGCTAAGTTAATCAGTATTAAACAGTTTTGTGCAGGTGCTTAATTCGATAATTAAGCATTTGAAAACAGCTAGTTGTTGGATTAGAGTCGCTGATTTTAATACTGACTTTACTCCTATCTAAATCGACAAAATAAAACTTCCCCTCTTTGGACTGGATCAGCACAAAGAGAGGAAAAGCCCTAAAATTTTAATATTACCAATTAACTGATATCGAGAATCTCAAGCTCCGTCTTTATTTTTTACTCAAAAAAGGCAATAGCTCGGCCATCAATTGCTCCGGACACTCTTCTGTCACAAAGTGACCACATTCTTTGAGGATCACACCCTGTAAATTAACTGCCCGCCCTTTTAAGGTTAATTGCGGTGCATCACGAGTCGCATGATCTGCACCAATAGCCATCACAGGCATAGTCAACACTTTCTCTGCGCGCTGTTTATTCTGGAGGATAGTTTGAGGAATAGCCCGATAATACGCAAATCCAGCCCGTAATCCGCCCGGTGAGGAATAGGCATCAATATAAGTTTGTGTGGCGATTCGATCGCGGCGATAAGACCAATGATCAAAAATAAAATTCAAATATTCACTTTCTTTTCCAGCCGTTAACATTTCGGGTAAATCTGGCACCTGATTAAACATAAAGTGCCAGAGAAAAATATTTTCTTCGGGCTGAACAAATATATTCGGCGCTGGGGCTAATCCAGGGATAACAGCCTCAGTTAACGCTATTTTCTTAATAGATGCGGGATAGTCACTTGCTAGAGCATATCCAATCCACATACCAATATCGTGACCAACAACGGAATATTTAGTATGGCCTAGTTGTTTCATCACTTCATGTAAGCTTGTTGCCACAGCCCCTGTGTCATAACCACTAATCGGCCGGTCGGAATAGCCAGTTCCTGGTGGATCAACGGCTATCGCAGTATAACCATTAGCGGCAAGTTCCGTCATCACATAACGCCATGTATACCAAGTTTGAAGCCAACCCGGTATGAGCAAAACAGGTTCTCCTTTGCCTGCCGTTACATAATGAATACGTTGGCCTCCCACTTCCATATAATGATGCTGAAAATCTGCTTCGTTAACTTGAATAGGTGCCTGACTTAGCGCCACCATTGAATTTTTTGTCGTTTCCGCCGCCAAGGGCTCTATACAAGGCAATGTGAAAGTGATGACTGTAGCCAATAATATCTTATTAAATAATGAGTTCATTCTTGTTCCATAAAAGTAATTTATTAACGTTTTCCTAAGGCACCAACAACAATGGGTGACATCCTTTAATCCCGTCTGATCTTTGTCTCTTAATATTACGCACCCTATTATTTGTTGATCGACAAACAATAGAATAGCGGCCTTTTTAATTGTTTGTCAATCGACAAAAAATAATTCTTTGTCATACGATAAAAAATTGGTAGTATTTAATTGAAATTATTTAAGTGAGGAGAGTGTTATGGCGGGAAGACCTAGAGAATTTGATCGTGAAGATGCATTACACAAAGCTAAAATGGTGTTCTGGCAACGCGGTTATGAGGGCACTTCTATTTCAGATTTAGTCACTGCATTGGGGATAGCCTCTGCACGTATTTATGCGGCATTTGGCTCAAAGGAAAATCTTTTCCGCGAAGCTATCGCTCTGTATCTTGCTGAAGAAGGTGCCTTTGCCGATAAGGCGATGCAGGAGCCCAATACACGTTTAGCCATTGAGCAACTTCTTATCAATGCTGTCGAAGCTTATACCTCAGAGAGTCAGCCTCACGGCTGCATGGTGGTATTATCACTGACGAATTATAGTCGAGATAATGAAGATATCATGCTTTGGCTTACAAGCTATCGCCAAGCGCGTACTGCATCAATCATAGAGCGCTTGAATAAGGGAATTCAATCTGACTTACCTGCAGAAACGGATATACAGGCCATTGGGGATTACTTTGCAACACTGTTACACGGGATATCAATTCAGGCTCGAGATGGTGTCAGTCGAAAACGTTTACTGAGCATGATACAAATCACCATGAGCATGTTTGATACCATTATCGCCTCACCATCTTCATGATGAGCCTATATTTAATTTTTTTAGGAGAATGACCTAATGTCATCTTCAGCTCCTTTTGACACTCCAATGCATGACGAATGGATATGTACATGGCTTTCAACATCTCAGCCCACTACAGGTGAGGCTTTTCCTTTACCACTAGAAATACCCGCAATATTGAATGATCAAACACTCCGGCAAGCATTTCGCATTAGTTTAGGGGGGCGGAAACTACGCTTAGTTTTTTCTAATCGTTATGGTAAACAGCCACTCATTTTAGGAGAGAGCTATATTTCAGTGGAGGGGCAACCCGATATAAGCCCGTCACTCAGTGTCACCTTTGATGGGCATACTAGCGCAACAATTCCTGCGGGGGAAATTCTATACAGTGATGATATTTCGCTGCATATTCCCTCATTATCGGTTATAAGTCTGCGGATCTATTTGCCCGAGCCAATAGCTGTAAATACATTTCACTGGGATGCTCGTCATTTTTCTTTACTGGAACCAGGCAATCAGGCTATCAGAGAAACAGCGGGATACGGCCAAAAAATCAGCTCTCGTCTTTTATTAGAAAGTTTACAGGTTCAGCCAGAATCTACGGGTAGAAGCATTGTGGTTATTGGTGACTCTATGGTCGATGGTAACGGCGTGGAGATGGATACCTATGGCCGCTGGACAGATCTTCTGGCAGAACGTTTAGTCCCTGAGGAAGTTGCGGTAGTTAATGCTGGGCAGTCAGGCTCCCGTTTACTAAAAGATGGCATAGGCATTAGCACGTTATCGCGTTTTGACCCTGATGTCCTTAGCCAGCCCGGAGTCAGCTCCTGCATAGTACAAGTCGGATTAAATGATCTGGGATTAGCAGCTACAGCGTTAGATCCTGACAATTCGATACCAACCTCTGATACACTGATAAAGGCGTATCGAAAATTACTAAGCCTTGCACGGAAAAAAAATATACGCATGATCGGTGTAACACTTGTTCCATTACGAAGTACCGATGAATATGGCTTGGAAAATTTTTATCAACCGGAAAAAGAGTCTATCCGTCAGAAAGTTAATCAATGGATGCGTACAAGCGGCGAATTTGATGCTCTGATTGATAGTGATATGTTGGTACGCGATCCCAAATATACTCAGCAACTTAGTTTGCAATATGATTCTGGTGACCATCTCCATCTTAATTATGAAGGTCATTTATTAATAGCAAAATCAATTTCTCTTGAAAGTATTCTGCCTAATTAAGCATTTATCAATTAAAAACTATATTAGCAGCGGCTAGATAGACTCGCGTGCCTTTATCGATAAGATTAAGCCTAAGTTCACAATGATAAACATATGCTTGCTGCCATTTGTAAAGGTAATTTGATTGGGGATTTGCATCCCCAAAAATTATTCATATTGAGCGAAGGTTTATGCGGATTTTACTCAACATCCTTTTCCGCCATTGGCGTTAAGGTAGCCAAACGATCTTGTTGAAAGATGGATTTCAGCTCTTGCTTACTTTTCATGGTGATATTGCCATCGGTACCGACAGTCATATGCTCGGCATCATGGTTATGTCTCGACTGCCATAGCAACACCATTTGCAAACTATGGGCTTTTTGCTCTTCGCTTAATGCAACGCCATCGGCCCATTTTCCGAGTTCAACCGCCGTCACCAGACGCTGATAAATATCGGGGGTCATGATGGACAGCAATTGTTCAAGCTGTTCTGATTCAATATCCACATTTGCTCCTTGAAAAAGCTGAAACGTCAACTTCAAAATAAAACCCAATAAAACAATCAATTAAAAATAACTTTAACTCTATGCTAATTCTAAAAAATAGATGTCAGCACATTTCAGCTGATTAGCCGTCAACCTTTTCGTCGGTCGAATCATCGGTAAAACTCAGTGAAGCTGAGTTGATACAGTAGCGTTGTCCGGTCGGCTTGGGTCCATCAGGAAAAACATGACCTAAATGGGCATCACAATTTTGGCATCTAACTTCGACCCTATGCATGCTATGTGTATAATCTTCAATGTATTTTATCGCTGAATCACTGACAGGCTGATTAAAACTTGGCCAGCCACAGCCAGCATCAAATTTCGTCACTGAATGAAACAATGGCGCTTTGCAGCAAAGACAATAATAAACGCCCTCTTTACTATTATGTAATAAACGTCCACTAAAGGGCGGCTCAGTACCTGCTTGTTGAGTCACATAGAGTTGCATCTCATTAAGCGTTGATAAATCAAAATAATTTTCTTTTTTATCCGACATGTCCGTACCTAATTTAATCCAATTTTACCCATTGTTAGTTTTTAAATCGCCTACGTCTACGACAATTAGTCACATTAGCAAATTTATCCGATAAAACACAAAAAATTAACAAACGGGCAGCAAAATCTATTCTAAACTAAATAGCTGAGTGCTTTCGCATTCTGTTTGTGAGCTGTTTCACATATATTACCGATGAGAGCTTTAAATATAACTATCTGCCCTGATAATACATATGAGTTCATGCACCAATAAATTGGCTGACAAGTGAGCGGTTAGTGTGCTAAAAATTGATTATTTTCAATAATTGACACGATTCCGCTTGACGGCTGGCAAGGTTTTGGTAAGTTTAAATACAACTTAATTCTCAATAAATAGCTGGTGGAAATACTATGACTATCAAAGTAGGTATCAATGGTTTCGGTCGTATCGGCCGTATCGTCTTTCGTGCTGCTCAAGAACGTTCTGATATCGAAATCGTTGCAATTAACGATTTGTTAGATGCAGATTACATGGCTTATATGCTGAAATACGATTCAACTCATGGTCGTTTCAACGGAACTATCGAAGTTAAAGATGGCAACCTCGTTGTTAATGGCAAGACTATCCGTTGTACTTCAGAAAGAGATCCAGCTAACCTGAAGTGGAACGAAGTGAATGTTGATGTTGTTGCTGAAGCAACAGGTCTGTTCCTGACTGACGAAACTGCGCGTAAACACATTCAGGCTGGCGCGAAGAAAGTTGTTTTAACTGGCCCATCTAAAGATGACACTCCTATGTTCGTTATGGGTGTTAACCAGAACTCTTATGCAGGTCAAGAAATCGTTTCTAACGCATCTTGTACAACTAACTGCTTAGCGCCTCTGGCTAAAGTTATCAATGACAAGTATGGCATTGTTGAAGGTCTGATGACCACTGTTCACGCAACAACTGCTACACAAAAAACTGTTGATGGTCCTTCACATAAAGACTGGCGTGGTGGTCGTGGTGCTGCTCAAAACATCATCCCTTCTTCTACTGGTGCTGCTAAAGCTGTAGGTAAAGTTATTCCTGAGCTGAATGGCAAACTGACTGGTATGTCTTTCCGTGTACCCACTCCTAACGTCTCTGTTGTTGACCTGACTGTTCGTTTAGCAAAACCTGCTACTTACGCACAAATCTGTGAAACAATTAAAGCCGCTTCTGAAGGCGAGATGAAAGGCGTTCTGGGTTATGTTGATGAAGATGTTGTTTCAACTGACTTTAACGGCGAAAAAATGACTTCAGTATTCGATGCTAAAGCCGGTATCGCACTGAACGACAGCTTTGTTAAACTGGTTTCTTGGTATGACAACGAAACTGGCTATTCAAATAAAGTACTGGATCTGATCTCACACATCTCTAAATAATGATGTCTAGATTTACAGATTAAGTTCGAGCCGCCTCTCTGGCGGCTCTTTCATTTCAGCTTTATACTGGATGGTATAACGAAGATAAGGATCTCCTTTCTTTGAGTGTCCATCTAAGCGAGCGACCAATGAATAATAAGATATTTGCTCTACCCGTACTCAATCAACTCTCTCCCTATATTAGCCTGCGTCAACTTGATGAGCTGCCCATTATTGTTATCGCCCACCCTAAGGTAAGAGGCGCTATCAGTTTACAAGGTGCACAGCTTCTTGCTTGGCAGCCTAGTGGACAGCAACCCTGCCTATGGCTCAGTGAACAGAGTCAATTTAAAGAAGGTACGGCTATCCGTGGCGGTATTCCGGTCTGTTGGCCTTGGTTTGGTCCTGCGGCGGCGCCGAGTCATGGCTTTGCGCGCATTCTGCCTTGGACGCTAACGGCACATAATGAGCATGAAGGCGGTGTTATTCTGACCTTCACCTTATCCGACAACGAATACACTAAAAAATTATGGCCACATGATTTTACCGTTATTTTGCGCTTTAAATTGGGCGAGACCTGCGAGCTGGAATTAGAGAGCTACGGTGATTTTGAAGCGACTGGCGCACTACACACCTATTTGAATGTGAATGATATTCAAAAAACCCGTGTTTATGGCCTAGGTCCTCACTATTTTGATAAAGTTACCGATCGTGAGTCCTATTCTGCTTCGGTTTTAAAAGTGACGGGACACACTGATCGCATCTATACCGAGCCAGAAGAGTCCAGCTTAGTACGCGATGATGGTTGGCAGAGAACCATTGAGCTTCATCACTATCATCACAGTGACGTCGTCTGTTGGAATCCTTGGGCTGAATTATCCTGTAGCATGCAAGATATGCCCAACGATGGTTATAAGCATATGATCTGTGTTGAAACCGCCAGCCTCAATCAACCGATGAAACCTAATAATGATCAGCCTGCGCGTTTATCTTTAATTATGCGTTGCCGTAGTTACGATGAATTTAATCCCTACCAAGATATTGCAGATGAATAATCAGCGTTAGTTTTAAATTAGTCGCACAAATAAAAAAGCCCTGACAACAAGGTCAGGGCTAAAAATAGATTAAGATAATCTTTTAGTTTCGATTCGTTAGAAGGTGTAAGTCACACCACTCCACAGAATACCTGAAACAGATTTATTGACCATTGGGCTATCTTTCACTTCGCTCGGTAGGCTATCAATACGTCCCATACCGAATGCACTCCAATTTTCATTGAAGCGATAACTTGCTGTTAGCTCTAAATAAGGCGTCCAGCTATCACTTGGCTTGTAGCGCTCTAAGCCACTATTTCGCGCTTCTTTGTAAGAGATACCATATTCATATTGGTTCTGCTTTTTGCTATTCCAAACCATACCGATACCTGGTTGTAAGGTCCAGTTGTCACTCTTAAAGTTATAAAGATAAGCAAAATCACCACGTACGCCTTTACTGACACCCAGTATATCGCCCGAAGCGATGGTTCTCAGTGTGCCCCAATCAGCAATATGACGGTAGGTGAGTCCAGCCATCACAGTATCACGGCGACGGTCTAGTTTTCTCATATCCTCATCATCATTATCTTTAGGACGGAAAAACTGTGGATAATAGTAAGCATCGATAGATAATTTATCGGCTTTATCATTCCACAAATAGTAACCGGCTGATAAGGTATGAAAATAAAAGTTCTCGCTATCATAATTAACTAGCGGTACGGGGGTCAGATAATCTTTGGATTTAATGCCCTTATACGGCGTTGATTGCGCTAAGACAGAACCGCCGACAGACCAAGTTCCGGCCATTGCAGTGGCTGACATTAGCCCTAACGCTACCCCAATGGTAACCAATTTGAAATTTGTAGCCATTATTTTCATCCTAGATAATTGAATAATCATTTACGTGGATAATACGTTTTAATCTGGTTTTTTCCAAGTAATTGCCGCGATAATCACACATTCAGTTAAATCTTAACGATAAAAATGTGTAAGCAAATCTCACTGTATCAGTTTTGATAGCAAATAGGCACGCGCTGTGCCAAAGCGCACATCAATTCATAACCAATAGTTCCAGCTTGTTTAGCCACAATATCAATAGATAAATTTTCGCCCCACAATTCAACAGCAGTGCCAATCTGCGCTTCTGGACAATCACTAATATCGATGGTCAACATATCCATCGAGATCGTCCCCAGCAAGCCACAATGCTTATCATTAACCCAAACTGGCGTACCCGTAGGCGCATGTCGAGGATAGCCGTCAGCATAACCACAAGCCACAGTAGCGATGCGCATCGGTTGAGTGGCGGTAAATTTACTACCGTAGCCAATACTTTCACCGGCCTCGATTTGAAATATGGCGATAATCTCTGAGGTTAAACTCATAGTGGCTTTTAAGTTTAAATCGACAATATCAACCGCATTACCGCTCGGCGAGCCGCCATATAATACAATACCCGTTCTGATCCAATCATAATGAGTTTGAGGATGCCATAATAACGCCCCCGAATTAGCAACACAGGTATTTAAGCCAAGATGTTCAAATTGTTTAATCATATTATGAGAGGTAGCAATTCCCTTCTCATTATCTGAATTAGCAAAATGCGCCATTAGTGTCAGCGAGCCAACACTGTTTATTTTTTTAAGGCGTTCAATTACGGATTCGTATTCTGTTTGTTTAAATCCTAATCGATTCATTCCGCTATTTAATTTAACGTAAATATCGATGGGATGTTTTACATTCGCTTGTTCTAATGCATCAAGTTGCCATTCATGGTGAATTGAGGTCATTAGATTATATTGTTCGATCACCTGAATATCTTCCGGCTGAAAGAAACCCTCTAATAATAATATAGGACCAATCCAGCCAGAATTACGTAATTTAATTGCCTCATTAAGATCCAGTAATGCAAAGCCATCGGTCGCCGCTAAGGCTGGCCAAATAGCATCAATACCATGACCATATGCATTGGCTTTAACGACAGACCAAATTTTTGATTGCCCTGTAAACTGACGGATCACGGATAAATTATGCGTGAAATGCTGCAAATAGATAGTTGCACAAATAGGGCGAGGCATTTTGCTTCCTTTATTTTAATATCAATTTATTTTTAAAACGAACAACCGCTATTTTTAGCCATTAGCGTCGATTATTGATTATCATTATTAGGTCGTTTGATAATCAGTTGGCAAAATAAGCTTGGTATTAAAACCATCAATATAACGAGAGACCGCTAAATCATCTGAGGCAATTTCAGTGGGATTACCTGAAATAATATCGGCTAATAACTTGCCTGAACCGCAAGCCATCGTCCACCCTAATGTGCCATGTCCGGTATTTAAATAGAGATTATTAAATTTCGTCGCACCAACAATAGGTGTGCCATCCGGTGTCATTGGGCGTAAACCCGTCCAAAAGATCGCTTTATCAATATCGCCACCACCCTGATAGAGATCTTGAACCACCATCTTTAAGGTATCACAACGTTTTTGCAGCAGATTTAAATTAAAACCCACCACTTCCGCCATTCCTCCCACACGGATTCGATCGTCAAAACGAGTGACCGCAATTTTATAACTTTCATCCAAAATTGTGGAGACTGGCGCCCGCTGCGGATCAAGGATCGGCATAGTGAGCGAGTAGCCTTTTAAGGGATATACCGGAATTTTAACTAAATCCATTAATATCTTGGTGGAGTAAGCCCCCATCGCCACAACATAGCGATCGGCGGTTAGAGTTTGTCCATCACATTGAACGCCAGTGACGCGATTATGCTCAGTTAAGATCGCCTCAACCTGCTGACCAAAAACAAATTTTACCCCTGCGGCTTCTGCCATCCTAGCTAAATTTTGAGTAAATTTTTGACAATCACCCGTTTCATCATTAGGCAATCTCAATCCGCCAGTTAATTTATCCCGTACATAGTCGAGAGCAGGTTCAGCTTGTGCCAGCTGAGCAGAAGAGAGCAATTCATAAGCTACCCCCTCCTGTTTTAATACAGCGATATCGTTAGCGGCATTATCGAGTTGTTTCTGGGTGCGGAAGAGTTGTAATGTGCCCCCTTGCCTACCTTCATATTCAATTCCAGTATCAGCGCGTAACTGTTTCAGGCAATCACGACTGTATTCGGCAATTCGCACCATACGACTTTTATTCATAATATAGTGATCGGCATTACAATTTTTTAACATTTGCCACATCCAGCGTAATTGCTGAATTGACCAATCAGGCCGAATAGCTAGCGGTGCGTGTTTTTCAAACATCCATTTTAGTGCCTTCAAGGGAATACCGGGTGCGCCCCAAGGCGTGGCATAACCCGGGGAGATCTGCCCTGCATTCGCCGCGCTGGTCTCTTGAGCCACACTGGATTGCCTATCGAGGACCACAACTTCATGCCCTTCATTGGCTAGATACCATGCACTTGTTACGCCTATAACACCGCCACCTAACACCAGAACTTTCATAATGCCCTCGATAGAAAACACACTAATATTTAACATAAGAATAATATGCTAGTAAACATTTGCCAACACAGAATTTTCCACAAAAATTAAAACAACTTTTATGGCTGATAATACAGTGATATTTTACAATACGTGGAATTATTCGCTGGTAGTCGATGGCGTGTTTTTTAATATATTAATGTTAAATCAATTGATTAGCTATTTTATTCAATAAATAGAAAAAATAGAGAACAGCAAAGTTCAGTATTTTCTATTAATCATGAGTATTTTCCCTCATCCCAGCTATCTTTATGAAATTTGGTATTTTCTCTTTATCTTGGTAATTAACACCAAGCTTTATTATCTCTTGAAAATAATATTTTGATTATTATGATTTTTCAGCATCTCCTGAAAAATTCACAATATAACGAGAAAAAATAGAGATAACAAAAAATAGGCAGCGCAAAAATAGCCTTCAATTGAAGGCTATTTTTGTTGGGTAGACTTAACTTATATTCACTAGCGGGTGTGGGCTAAATCACTCGGCATATTACTTTGCATACTGTGCCAGATCAGGCCACTTTCTTTACCATAATTCCGAACACACTCCATTATGCGATCATAAGATTGTTCACGGCATAATATAATCAGTTGTTGATAAAAATTTTGTGCCAAGTTACGCGCTTCTGGATTTGAAAAATAGTAGCGACCAACGCGCGTATATAGCCCTTTCAATCCATTAATGATTAGACCATAAATAGGATTACCAGAAGCAAAAGCTAAACCACGAAAAATATTGTAGTCTAGAGCACTATAAGAGTCGGAGCTATCTTCTACATTATCTTTATTCGCTAACACTTCGAGTGATTTTTCTGGATTTTGGCGAAATGCAGTACGAATAAAAATAGCCGCAATATTGGTTCTCACCGCGAGCAAATTATCAATCAGTTGTGGGACACTATCATGATCGAGGCGAGCTAGTGTTTCTAGGATATTTAATCCCGATGTTTCCCAAAAGTTGTTTACCTTAGTGGGTTTACCATGTTGAATGGTCAGCCATCCATCACGCGCTAAACGCTGTAAAACTTCACGGAGGGTAGTTCTGGTGACGCCGATAAGCTCTGAAAGTTCACGTTCAGCAGGGAGGAGAGTTCCTGGTGGAAAACGATTATTCCAAATACTTTCAATAATGTACTCTTCCGCAAAACCAGCAGGACTTTGAGCTCTAATTACCATGATTTTATTTATTCCAAGCCGAGTTTTTACTTATCATAAAGGAAATCATACCAGATTGTCAGAAATTGAGATAGTTAGGTGGACTATAAACAGTGAGGGTAATCATAAAAATCCATATTATTAATGCATTTACTATGAATTTCTAAGCTTAATTTCTTAGACAATTAAGCGTAGTATGTACAGCCACTGTATATCACATCCACTGTTGAGGAAAATAAATAATAATGGATATCAGTTTTAAACACGCATTTCTTAAAAACTTTCTAGGGAGTTCCCCTGATTGGTACAAGTTAGCCATCATCACTTTTTTAATTATCAACCCGATTGTTTTTTATGCTGTCGATCCCTTTACGGCAGGCTGGATGTTGGTCGTTGAATTTATCTTCACCCTAGCGATGGCACTTAAATGCTATCCTTTGCAGCCGGGTGGTTTATTAGCCATAGAAGCTGTGTTAATCGGTATGACCTCCCCTGCGCAAATTAGCCATGAGATAAGTAATAATCTCGAAGTTATTTTGCTGCTGATATTTATGGTCGCTGGCATCTATTTTATGAAGCAATTATTATTGTTTGCTTTCACTAAATTACTGCTCTCTATCCGCTCGAAACGCGCCCTATCATTAGCCTTTTGTCTGGCCAGTGCCTTTCTATCAGCCTTCTTAGATGCACTTACCGTGATTGCGGTCGTCATCAGTGTCTCTGTTGGTTTCTACTCCATTTATCATCACTATGTATCTAATCAGCAAGATAGTTCAGATTTAATGAATGATGCGGCGATTGATAGTGGTGAGAAAAAACAAACGCTTGAGCAATTTAGATCCTTCTTACGTAGCCTGATGATGCATGCCGGGATAGGTACTGCCTTAGGTGGTGTGATGACCATGGTAGGTGAGCCGCAAAATTTAATTATTGCAAAATATGTTGAATGGGACTTTGTCACCTTCTTTTTACGTATGTCGCCCGTCACTATTCCTGTGTTCTTTTGTGGCTTAATCGTCTGTTATCTGGTCGAGAGATTTAAGTTATTTGGCTATGGCACTGAGCTACCAGAGAGCGTGCGTAAGATACTGTTAGAGCACGATCAAAAAGCCAGCGCCAAAAGAACCCGCAAAGATAAGGCTCAATTGATCGTTCAAGCGCTTGTTGGTCTTTGGTTGATCGTCGCGTTAGCATTACATCTGGCGGATGTAGGGCTGATTGGTCTGTCCGTTATTATTCTGATCACGGCTTTTTGTGGTATCACAGAAGAGCATGCGCTCGGTAAAGCCTTTGAAGAGGCGCTCCCCTTTACCGCTTTGCTGACCGTCTTTTTCTCCGTTGTTGCAGTCATTATCGATCAACAACTCTTTACTCCATTTATACAGTACGTTTTACAATCGTCAGAGACTTCCCAGCTATCACTTTTCTATCTGTTTAACGGCTTGCTGTCCGCTGTATCCGATAATGTTTTTGTCGGTACTGTGTATATTAATGAAGCTATGGCCGCGATGAAAGAGGGTTTAATTACTACTAAACAATATGAGTTTTTGGCCGTGGCAATTAATACCGGAACCAACTTACCTTCCGTTGCTACCCCTAATGGTCAAGCAGCATTCTTATTCCTGCTCACTTCGGCTCTGTCACCTTTAATTCAGCTCTCTTATGGACGAATGGTTTGGATGGCGCTGCCTTATACTGTGGTGATGACCATTGTCGGTTTGCTGGGTGTTGAGTTTTGGCTGCTACCTGCAACTGATTGGTTGGCCTCTTTAGGCTGGATTGTGCTGCCTTAATCCTATTTAAGATAATATTTATGTCGTTGGCAGATATAATTATTTGCCAACAACGTAAGAAAACGTAAATTACATATTTTAAAGTTGGTTTAAGTCTTCTTTTATCAAGTAGAAAGCGGCAGAATAGTCACCTCAATAAATTTAGGGATATGCGTATGTTCAGATTTTTCAAAAATTGCTCAACCGGACGAGGTGCTTGGCTATTAATGGCCTTTACGGCATTTTTATTGGAATGTACGGCATTATATTTCCAACACGGCATGAAACTACAACCTTGCGTTATGTGTGTTTATGAACGTGTCGCCTTATTAGGTGTAATGTTTGCAGGGATTATTGGTGCAATTGCGCCACGTAATTTTGTTTTTCGCTGGGTTGCTATTGCGCTCTGGATATACAGTGCATGGCGCGGATTAGATCTGGCATGGGAGCATACTCAATTACAATTGTACCCATCGCCTTTTGCTTCATGTGATTTCTTTGTTAACTTCCCTGAGTGGCTCCCGCTTAATGAGTGGGCTCCAGCAATGTTTGAGGCCTCGGGTGACTGCTCAGCTAAACAGTGGGCATTGTTTAACTGGGAAATGCCACAATGGTTAATTGGTATTTTTGCCGCTTATCTGATCGTCGCGGTAATTGTCGTGATCAGCCAGTTTGTATCCAGTAAATCTAATCGTTACTAGTTAATCATTCTAAAAGCAAAAAAAGCCTGTGTTGAATAGTTCAATACAGGCTTTTTTATTGATGATGCATAATCCACTAGGTTTCTTGCGATTAGATTTTATCTATTATAAACATGCACCTTGCTGGATCGCATTCACATCACAGCGCCGACCATTAGCAAACTGACAAACGGGTTTTTCTCCGCCATTGAGCTCAAGAGTTAACGCCGGTATACCACCAGCGGTAGCACAAGCTTCCTGTAATCCAGGCCCTAAATTAACCACTTGCTTGGCATAGGCGATATCTTGACGCGCTCCATAAGACATTTGCTCAGGTGCTGATTGGCTACAGCCCGTCAGTAACCAAAAAGAGCCGACTAATAGACTATTAAAAAGCGCAAATTTGGATTTACGGGCAAGACTTAAAATCATGACTCTCTCCAGAGATAAAAGCGCTCTATTTAAAATTAGTGTGAACCGCTTTTAGATAATAAATTGATCACTAATACACCAGCGATAATTAACATCATGCCGATCACCGCGGGTAGATCCAATTTTTGCTGATAAATAAAAACCGCAGCAATAGAAACCAAAACAATACCTAGGCCAGACCAAATCGCATAAGCAATACCCAAAGGCATCACTTTAACCACCTGCGAAAGTCCCCAAAAGGAGATCGCGTAACCAATGATAACAATTAATGACGGCCATAAACGACTAAAACCCTCTGTCGCTTTTAATGTTGTCGTGGCGATCACTTCCGCTACAATCGAAAGAAGTAGCAGCATTAAACCTTGCATATTTTCACCTGAATAAAAATTAAATCAATCTTCAATAGTCAAAAATCTATCCTATACCCAATAATCCGCTGGATATTGTTAGTTTTGACGAGTGACATCACACAGTGAGACATTCAACAACATAAGATTATTATGATAAAAAAACCCCTGCATAATGATCATTATAACAGGGGTCTAAAAGTCAGTATGTTTAATCTTATAAAATCGGATTACTTGGGTTAGCTTTATCAATAAATACGGCTCGATGGCGTCTAAAGATAAAAATACACCATATTAGAGAAACAAGGCTTATTCCCGCCCCCACATAGCCAATACTGGTCATTCCCACATGGGTGATAACTTGATTTCCCAATAGCGCCCCGCCACCAATACCGAGATTAAAGATACCGGAGAATATGGCCATAGAGAGATCCGTCGCATCCGGCGATAAATCAATGACTTTAACTTGCATTCCTAAGCCAATACACATAATTGCCATTCCCCATACTATCGAGAGAGTAATCAGTGTCCAGCTTTTATCACCAACTGGCATCAGTATTAGCAGACATAAGGTCAATACAGTGATCGCACAGGGTAAAAAGGTGGTTGGCATTTTCGCGTTATAGCGGCTAAACAGCACACTACCAATGATACCAGCACCACCAAAAATCAGTAATAACAATGTCGTAAAGTTCTGACTTTGCTGAGCCACTTCACGCACAAAAGGTTCAATATAACTGTATGCAGTGAAATGCGCCGTTACCACAAAGACGGTCAATAGAAAGATCCCGACCAACGCAGGTCGCTTAAACAGCATAGGTAAACTTTTTAAGGTACCTGAGTGTTCACTCGGTAAGCGAGGCAAGAATCGAATCAAGGCAAATAGGGTAATTAAAGCAACGCCACCTATGCATAAAAAGGTGATGCGCCAGCCCAAGAACTGACCAATGATCCTACCTATCGGCAAACCTAATACTGTCGCCAAGGCAGTACCTGTGGCTAATAATCCCAATGCCTGTGCTTTTTTACCTGCCGGTGCCACACGGATCGCCAATGATGCCGTAATTGACCAGAAAACCGCATGAGCGAGAGCAATCCCAATACGACCTAATACAAGGACATTAAAGCTCCAAGCAAAGCCGGATAAAATATGACTCAAAATAAAGACAATAAATAGAAAGATTAATAATTTTCGGCGTTCTAGTTTATTGGTTAATAACATCAAAGGCAGCGACATTAATGCGACAACCCAAGCATAGATAGTGATCATCAACCCAGTATGAGCAGTAGTGAGATCAAAACTTTTGGATATATCACTTAATAACGCCACGGGAATAAATTCGGTCGTATTAAAGACGAAAGCAGCAACGGCAAGCACAATCACTCTGATCCATGCTGTTCTTCGAGGAACCTGCATTATATTATTCATAATGTATTTGCTTTATCTGGAAAAAACGAAATACGCAATAACATCAAGGTGTTATCCTGCGTTGACTGGGAGTAGCTAAATCACATTTAAGGCTAATCTGTCCTGCTCAAAAAAGATGTTTATAGCTTTATTTTGTGAATTGTATCACATTATTGAGTTATTTTAAAAGACTATAAAAGCCTACTGCGAACGTTATCTTGCGTCATTATTCGCCAAGATGAGCAGTAAATAGACTTAATTGAGTTAATTTAATTATTTCTTCTTTTTACGCTATATAATATTGCAAGATCAACCTTAATTTTCTGATTAAAAACTTTTTTAATCATCATCAATTTGGCCTTTTGTTATTTTTCCAATTTCTAGATTGCCTTTTTATGTTAAAATTAATTAAATCATTTATTTATTTTAAAGGTATCCTTTGCATGAAAAACCATTTTCCAACCCAAGCAGATGTAGAAATTCTGGCAGACGAAGTGACTTGCCTAAAAAACCTAGTAACACACATGTTGAAAGCAATAGGACAAGCGGATGCAGGTAAAATCCTAATTAAAATGGAACGCCAAGTCGCGGCGATGGAAGATTCTAACCAAGCGGAAACCTATAAAAGTACACTTCAGCAAATTAAAAGCGCTTATCGCGAGTAAAATTAACATTTAATTTAACGATAAATGCTATTTATGTATAAAAACAATCACTTTTCTGTTTTTATGCACGAATAACTAAATGATGGGAAGTGAAATCACCTATTATCATTAACGATTTATACCATTCTTATTCATTTAGTAACCCCTTCAGCTCTTTTTGAAGGGGTTTTTTTTATGCTTTAATTTAGCAAATTAATCCTTGATAACTGATTTTTAATTGTCGCAGTGTAGCGATCACTTATTTTTTAAAGTTATCTAATATCACTGGTTCAAACCTAATAAGGCGCCTAATTCTAAGCGCCTTATTATCTATAGTTTTAACTTATTTCAAGTAATCGCCTGAACGTAAAGCTTCAATGCGTTTATCTAATGGCGGGTGTGACAAAAATAGCTCACTGAATGATTTGCCTTTGCCATTAATGCAAAACGCCATCATGCTGCCCGCTTCTTGTGGCTCATAACTGGTTTTTAATCGCTGTAATGCGGCGATCATTTTTTCTCTACCCACCAATTTTGCTGAACCCGCATCCGCATGGAATTCACGATAACGCGAGAACCACATAGTAATAATGCTAGCTAAAATACCAAACACCACTTCAAGCACCATAGAAACAGCAAAGTAAACCATTGGATTTCCGCTATTACTGTTTTCGCTATCATTGTTATTTGACATAAAACCAGCGACCACTTGCGCTAATATACGTGAAATAAAGATCACGAAAGTATTAACCACGCCTTGGAGTAAAGTCATTGTTACCATATCACCATTAGCAATATGGCTAATCTCATGGGCAATAACCGCTTCTGCTTCATCACGACTCATATTTTCCAGTAGCCCGGTACTCACGGCAACTAATGAAGCATCACGACGCGCCCCTGTTGCAAAGGCATTCATATCTGGCGCAGGATAAAGAGCCACTTCAGGCATCTTAATACCCACCTGCTCTGATTGTCTCTTTACGGTATTAATCAACCAACGCTCAACTTCATTACGTGGCGTTTGGATCACTTCACCACCAACTGACTTTAATGCCATCCATTTTGACATCAGTAACGAGACAAAAGCGCCACCAAATCCAAATAAGCCCGCCATGATCATCAAGCCTTGAACACTGCTTCCTTGGATCCCCGTCAGGGTGAGTATAATTCCAAATACCAGCATAACCGCTAGGTTTGTTAGTAGGAATAATGCAATTCTCATCATATCTGTTGGTTCCCTTTGTTGATCGTTTTTAGTCTAACCATAGCATTCTAAATACTTAGCCTATAAATAGGGTCGTTTAGCCTGTTTTCAAGTCTTTTAACTTAAAACTAATAATACTTTAACTTGATGATGCGTTCAAACGATTGAAACTCTTTATCTAAGTCCCATTCAACGCAACATTCAACTCTGTTCAATTTTTAGACGTTAGAATAAAACAGGCTAGAGAGCACCATTAGGTGGATACTTTGCCGTCATTAGGACGTTAATTTAGAGTTATATTTAAAGAATAAAAAAATAAAATATATTATTTTTGAATTATCTGATTGAGATTAAGGCCATTATATAATAAGAAAGCTTAACGAAATATAAACAAATATATTAGTTCGAAATTATACCAAAGTATTGCCGCTATCTTTAGCGCACAATTGTACGGTATTGAATTATCTTTAGGATAAAAGCTAATACTTATATTTACTCTGATGATCACTTCTAAAGGGATTGCAGGGAGTTCTTGTGTCTCTTTCGTCGTTCTACTGGCCACATTAGGTAGCGTGGGCATTCGACTCGAAGGCCTTGCTTTTATTGCGGGCGTCGACCGTATACTTGATAGGGCTCATACTGCACTTAATGTCGCGGGTAATGCTTTAGCTACGCTTGTGATTGCAAAATGAGAACATGACTGTTCTCTATTCCTCTAACAAAAAAAACCATTGATAAATTATTTTAATATCCCCAAACAAACACCATAAAGATTAATGCTATTTCTTTCATTTAAATTGAATTTTTATATAACTATTTCAGTATAAAAATCAATTTATAAACACACATTAATTAAAATCATCAGAATTTAATACCAGTCCATATAAGCATCATGATATTATCAAAAACCTATTAATGTTGTATTTGAAATGATTTATCAATATTAAAAACCAATTTTTAACTTAAAGATAATTTATTTAAATTATTGACGTACTTTCGCGGCTGTCATTTCCAAAGCAGTATTCTTTACTATCCTATAAATTTTCATTATTGGTATAAGGTCAATTGAATAAGCTTCATCTCGATTAAACCATACAACCCGCCCTTCTTGAAACCTTATTTTATAGTTTGAAAACAGATAGATAAACACATTTACAAAAGGGGTTTTTAAAATAATAATAATCTTGGAAGCGCCCTAATATTTATGTGAGAATTGTCGGTTGATTAACTTTTCTCTCACGATAAGTGATAGTTACTGCACGAAATCAAATCGATATTTTACTTATTGTTCTAACATCATTCTACTTATCGATTTTCAACTGAATTTTTTTGTTAAATGCTAATTAACTTATAGAAATGATAATTTAAATTTAAATAAATTAACAAAATAACTTTAATTACGTAGCAATATAACAACAAAATTATTGAATTCATTAACAGGTTAATTAGTAAATTTGGAATTTTTATATTGAACTAAATAGATTAAATTTATATCATTAGTCTAATTAATCTTTATAGCGATTAATTTAATAAAAAACTTATAAAACATAAGAACAATCCTATTTATTTAGTATTTATGGCCAAATGTAATTTCAATTAACTTTCTTATTTTTTAATTTAAAATATAAGAAGTATCTTAATTTTTATGTTTATGGTCATCATGATTACACATGCTATATTAAAATTGATGTTAATACGTATATTTTAATATAGGCGTCAACTTGGGCGTTAGAGGGAATTTAAAAATGTACGCAGTAGAAATGGAAAATGTCTGCAAGAGTTACTTATTGGGACAAGTTAGAGAGAACGCCCTAAATGATATTAACATTAATATTATGCCACAACGTTTTACCGTATTATCAGGCACATCTGGTAGTGGCAAAACAACCTTACTTAATTTAATTGGAGGTATCGATAGCCCCGATAGTGGGCGTATTATTATTGCTAATCAGTCAATGGATAAATTGAGCGATGACCAACGTAGTGCGTTTCGGGCTCAACATCTCGGTTTTATTTTTCAAAATTTTAATTTAATCCCAGTATTAACTGCATATGAAAATATTGAAATTCCACTAATACTTCAGCGTTGGAGTCCCGCAAGACGCAAAGAAGCCGTTATAAGAATGCTCGAAAATGTCGGACTGGCAGATAAAATGAATTCGCTTCCCGGTCAACTTTCGGGCGGACAAAGACAAAGAGTTGCCATTGCTCGCGCATTAGTCCACCACCCTGTTCTGGTTCTTGCTGATGAACCCACCGCTAATTTGGACAGTAAAACAGGTCAATCTATTTTAAAATTACTGCGTCATTTACAGCAGGAGTACTCAATCACGGTTGTTTTCTCCTCCCATGATCCGCAAGTTATTTCCGCCGCTGACGATCTCTATTTGGTGCACGATGGCAGTATTAGTCATCAAAGCAAGGGGTTAAATTAATCCTATGCAAACTGTCAAACTCGCTCTACGCAATTTACTGCGTAATCGCCGCCGTACACTTTCGACCCTAAGTGCCATTATTGTTGGCGCTGTCGGTATTCTACTATTTGGAGGATATAACCACTCCATTGAATATAGCCTACAAACAACTTTTGTCCGCGATATTGGTCACCTACAGATACAACATAAAGATTATCTGCAACAGGGTACGGGCAATCCAATGGAGTACAGCGTCCAGAATTATCAACAAATTATGGATATTATTGCTGAAGACCCGATATTAAAACCTATGGTTAAAGTCAGCACACCAATACTTCTGATGAGCGGCATCGCCAGTAATTATACGGCGGGCACCTCGCGCCCTGTTCTTATGTATGGTAGTGAATCCGTTAGCCAGCAACAACTTAGTTTATGGGATGATTATAATCTAGGAAACGGTCTTAAAGTCCGTAAAATATTGGACAAAAATGTATCCAGCGGCGCGCTAATAGGCAGTGGTCTTTCACGTTTACTGCAATTATGTGATCCTACAGCAAATGTCTCCTGCGATGTGCCTAAAGCGCTACAAGATAACTCCGCAGAATCACTTCCCGCTGATTTGATGCAATTGGCACAAGATACGCGCGAAGTACGAGTTGCAGAAGCGGGCCAACATATAGAATTACTGGCAGCCTCAGCAGGAGGAGCGCCCAATATTGTGCGTGTGCAGGTTCTTGGATCTCAAGCGCAACCAGCCCGCGAGCTGGATGATAGTTATGTGGGTATTCATCTTAAGCAAGCGCAACAGCTCTTATTTGGTCGCGCTGAGCCCGGTGTGACGGCTATCGTTTTGCAACTCAATCATACCGCTCAAACTGAAGCCGCACGCCAGCAGCTGCAAAAATTATTTACCACCACTTTGGCCAATGAGCCTCTCACAGTATTAGATTTTACTGAGTTACAGCCACTGTATAACCAAATTCTCGAAATGTTCGGCAAACTATTTAAGTTTCTTCTAGTGCTGATCCTGTGTATCGCCCTATTCACTATCGGAAATACCATGGGAATGGCCGTCATAGAGCGCACGGTAGAAATTGGTACATTGCGTGCTATAGGACTGAAACAGCGTGATATCCAACAGTTATTTTTAACCGAGGGAATGCTTTTAGGGGCGATAGGCTCAGTACTGGGAGTAATTTCAGCCTTAATCCTCGCCTATATTATTAATCGTTCTGGCCTAACATGGCAGCCACCTGGGGTGATTTCGCCTATTCCTATCCGTATCAGTGTCTGGGGCGAATGGTTGATGATCGTCAGCGTGATGTGCACGTTAATGGTTGCCACCGTATTCTCCTCTTGGTGGCCATCTCGACGCGCAGCCAATGTTTCGATTGTTCAGGCTTTGCGCCACGCATAACGTAAATAAAACATAAAGTAACCCCTAATCTATTTGGAATTTATAACAATGCAATATCATAAAAAGTGGCTAACACTGTTTTATTTCGTGCTGATATTAATCGGTATTCAGCCAGCCATGGCCAATATTGATGCACAAGAGATCCTAAAGAAAAGTGATAATGTTCGTAACCCAGATAAAGCTTTTAGTTTAATTACCACACTGATCAGCTACAAAAGTGGAAAACAGCATGAAACGAGCAAATTGGTACTTTATTCACTGCCGGGAACTAATGGCGGCCAATTTCGTAGCTTACTGCGTTTTATCAGCCCACAGCGTGATGCCGGCAAATTGACCTTAAAAAGCGGTCGTGACCTCTGGTTATATGATCCTAACAGTCAAGCCAGTGTGCCAATTTCACCACAACAGAGATTGCTAGGTCAGGCCTCTAATGGTGATGTTGTCACGGCTAACTGGGCTGCGGATTATCAAGCTGAGTTAGTCGCTGAGGAGCAAATCCAAGATGGTGATCGACAAGAACGCCAAACTTATCGCTTGCATCTAACGGCAACAAATCCCGATGCGGCCTATCCTTCAATGGAACTGTGGGTCGATACCAGCGATTTTAAAAGCCATAAAGCTGAGTTTTATGCGGTGAATGGTAGCCTACTTAAAACCACCTACTACCGTCGTTATGAAGAAGTGTTAGGCGGTACTAGAGCCACAGAAGCAATTATCATTGATGGTGTTAATTCTCAGTTAGTTACAGTCGTGCGCAATCAGAACTTCACTTGGCGTGATGTTCCCGAAGCTTGGCTACAACGCGATTTCTTGCCGCATTTCAAGGATGATTAACCAATGATAAAGCAAGGTTATTTTCCAGTTGCCTACTTGCCTTGCCTAGTGATGCTTACCACGTTAAATGCAACCTCTGCTTTTGCACTAGAAAACAACATGTTAGCAGCGTTAGATCTGGCAGATAATAGCGTATTTGAAACCGTACAGGAAAAAACACTGACAACTATCGCTGAAGTGGCGGGCATCATTAACGATACGGGTCGTAATATCCAGCGTGTGTCACTCGACATGCGTTGGGATACCCCGTTGAAGGGATCCTTTTCCAATAAATGGCGGTTTGTGTTATCCAATCGTATAGATAGCCGCTTTTATGGTGCATTGAGTAAAAATGATAATGTTAACTCTCTGCGGGAAGCCTATTTAAATTATAAGATCAGCCCAAATACCTTAGTTGATGTGGGTCGAGTGAATACCCGTTATGGCGTGGCACTCGGCTTTAACCCTACTGATTTTTTGGGGAAAAATACGGTACGTTCTGTTATCTCCGCCGATCCAGAAAGCCTACGCAATAACCGTTTAGGCAATGCGATGATCCGGTTTCAGCACTACTGGAATAATGCCTCTTTAACCGCCATTATTTCGCCGAAACTGGCTAATCAACCTAATAGTGATAGCGCTAGCTTTGATTGGGGGGCGAGTAACCCTAAAGATCGTTTACTGCTGGTCGGTAGCTACAAGTTTGCAGAAAATTTCAATCCGCAGGCTTTCTATCTTCAAGAGTCACAGAGTTCTCCCCAAATTGGTCTTAATCTTTCACGGGTGATCTCACGATCAATGCTAATGTACACGGAATGGGCTGGAGGACGCCAACCTTTAGCATGGCAAAATACATTACCTGCGGCCTATCAGGATATTCGTTGGCGTAATCGTACAGCGGCGGGAATCACTTGGAGCAGCGAAAAAGACCTCACTCTGCGCTTAGAAGGTCACTATAATGGCAGTGCAGATAACAAACTCGCCCTATCCACTATGACCAAAATGCAAACCGCTAGTATGGGAAATGGCCAAACATTTAACCAAATGCAAGATTGGATGGCACCGAAACGTTCCTTACTAATACAAGCCTATAAAAAGGATATTATTGATCAATATGATCTTAATCTGATTTGGCAACGCGATTTACAGCAGCAAAAAAATATTGGATTTGCTGAGGTACGTCGCCATATTGGCTCAGCGGATGTGGCGCTACAGTGGCAGAAAACTTACTCTCTAGATGAAAAAAATAGCTTTCAAGTTAAACCTGAACAACGCTGGCAATTATCATTGAACTACTATTTTTAATCATAAATTATTATCGGCTTAGCGGCATGATGCGCCGCTAAGCCTAAATAACTATAAACTAGCTAACACTTCAGTTAAAAAACTCATACGGTGTTCGTCACTGCCCATTGTAATGTGATCACAGTTGATCCATTGGGCATTATTGAATCCCACAGCACTCATACAGTGATGAATGCCGTCATTAATTGCATTCCCTTCTTCAATAATCAGTGCCGTATCCTCTTCTGACGTAGTGATAACCAGCGTTTTTTCTATTGCCAAAAGGGGTAATAATTTCAATGCTTTTTCATCATAATACCAAGCAAAATCAGCTAACATGACTTTATCAAAAAAACCTTTCAACATGGCGGGCATTCCCATCCACCAAATCGGGTAAATAAAGATCACTTTTGCGCTATTCTTAAGCATTTGCTGGTATTTGCCCACCAAAGGATCGATAAATTGCCCTTTTGAGTAAAGCGCCAGTTCTGATTCACTTAAAACCGGATTAAAATTATCTTTATGTAGATCGATAATCTGAAAATCTTGTTTATTTTCAGTAAGCTTTGTCGTTATTGTATCTAGGATGAACTTACAAAAACTACCATGCCAAGGATGGGACAAAAGGATCGTATACATAATATTCAACATACCTATTGAGTAAAAAGAGACTGAGCTTTAAGTTTGACTTATCTCCAATTTTATAACAAAAACAATATGTAAAATAGTATTAAGATTTATACAAAATGCTTAATTTCATACATCTACCTTCAGTTATAATTAATATGTGGATATACTTATACGTATTTTATATATCGATTATAGTCAATGAAACGATAGACGGCTTCCAAGCATCAAAAGAGACAGCCTATCTGTTATGTTCACCAGCGAACGTACGCGACTTACTAGACTCCATTGATGAGTTGAATGCAGGAAAAGGGATGGTTAAGAATATTCATGAATGAAAATAGCATTTAATGAGCAATCATGGACTGATTACCTTTATTAGCAGCAAGTAGATAAGAAAATAATTAAACGTATAAATGAATTGATAAAAATATTAACAACAAAAAAAGCCAGCAATCACTTGCTGGCTTAATATTTTCGCTTAATTCATGTTACTTTTGCAATAAACGTCCAGTGGCGGGTTGAACTGCATCAATCGCAATTTTCACCGTTTCATCCAGATAAGGATCGGGTCCTTCGTAGTCTTTAGCAATATCGTCGACGGACTTAAGCAGGGGTTTACCCTCTTTAGCCAAACGCGCATTAACTCGCTTCAATTTAATCGCATCAATTTCTGCATTCTCTTTTTCGCGCTGGGCAAAATTTAATGAGATAAAGTTTTGATTTTCTTTGTTCGCTTTGTAACGCGCTATATCTTCTTCGATATATTTGAATTCAGCGTCTTGGCTAATACGTTCTTGATGTTTGCCTTTCAACATAGGTAATATATTATCGATATTACCTTGTAGCTCATAATTAGCCGGTGGAATGCTATCCCATGGCAAGGCATTATCTTCGAAACTCTCGCCTGTCTCTACTGGATCAATCCCCGTTGGCATTATGATATCTGGGGTAACACCCTTACGTTGGGTACTTCCGCCATTGATGCGATAAAACTTCTGGATCGTATATTGAACCGAGCCGAGTGCTGGCCATTCAGGTTTCAACATTTGATCATAGACGCGGCTAAGACTACGATGCTGCTGTACTGTTCCTTTACCAAAGGTCGGTTCGCCAACGATCAGCGCACGGCCATAATCTTGCATTGCTGCGGCAAAGATTTCAGAGGCTGAAGCACTAAAACGATCAACAATTACCGTTAACGGGCCTTTGTAGTAAATAACATCATCTTCGTCAATATCTTGTCGGATCTGACCATTGTTATCACGGATTTGAACCACAGGTCCACTTGGAATAAATAATCCAGATAGTGAGACAGCTTCCGTCAAAGCACCACCGCCATTGCCACGTAAATCAATCACTAAGGCTGAAACATTGTCCTTAGCCATTTTCTGCAATTGGGTTTTGACATCATTGGTTAAACCAACGTAAAAGCCGGGTATATCCAGTACACCCACCTTCTCTTTGCCGACAGTTTTAATCGTCAATTTAACTGCGCGATCTTCAAGACGGATCTGTTCGCGAGTGATGGTCACAGTATGAGGTTTTGCGCCTTTTGCCTCTCCGAGGACTTCCAGACGAACCTTACTGCCTTTAGGTCCTTTAATCAGTGCGACAACATCATCAAGACGCCATCCCACCACATCGATCATCCCTTTGCCGGTTTGACCAACGCCAATAATTTTATCACCCACAGCCAGTGTTTTGCTTTTTGCTGCTGGGCCGCCGGGAACCATAGAGTTAATCACCGTATAGTCATCATCCTGACGTAATACGGCACCGATTCCTTCCAGCGATAGACTCATCTCAGAATTAAATTGTTCGGTATTGCGTGGCGATAGATAACTAGTATGAGGATCAATTTCCCGCGAAAATGCGCTCATGATCAGCTGAAAAACATCTTCACTTTGACTTTGCGCCAAACGTTTAATCGCAAAATTATAACGTTTAGTCAGGGTCTCTTTGATCTCTTTATCGGTTTTGCCTGATAACTTGAGACTTAGCCAGTCATATTTGACCTTCTCATCCCACAGCTTATCAAGCTCTGAAGAACTTGTTGGCCAAGCCGCTTTGGTACGATCGACTTCGATACGATCGTCGCCATCAAAATTCATCGGCTGGTTTAAGCGCTCTAATGCATATTTAAAGCGCTCATAACGACGTTTTTGCGCAAAGTTATACAGGTCATACAGAGCATCAAGCTTACCGTCTTCCAGCCATTGCCCTACTTTAGCTCGGTCTTTTGAATATTTATCAATATCAGACTGAAGTAAAACATTATGGCTGTAATCCAGCATATTTAAATAGCGATCAAAAATCTTTGCTGAAAAGTCCGCATTTAAATCAAACTGACGATAATGCGAGCGAGTAAAACGTGATGCCACGCGCTCACTCACAGTACCATGTTGTGCTTCTTGTTTTAATATAGGCAGCTGATTCACAGTGGCCGGAGCCACTGCTTGTGTATTCGCTATTGCGCTGCCAAAAGTAGAAAGACTTAAAACAAAAGCGACTTTAAGAAGTTTGCTCATGCCCAAGTTAACCTCCGTATCAGAACTTTAAATGTTCCGCGCGTACAATCATTGCCAGTCCAGTCAATAGCTGAACTCTGACACCGTCTTTGGCAATTTCCAGTACAGATGCATCCATTAAGCTCGCACCAACTTTCACTTTTAAGTTCTGTCCTACCGTCAATGCAGTAATATCAGTAACAGAGGTAAGTTTAGGCTGGGCTGGCTGAGGTTTAGGCTGAGTAGCGGGTTTGCGTTGTTTAGCTGCTTGACTTTGCGGGCGATTTTCACGTTTTTCACTGTCAGCGTTACGACGTTGAGGCGCGTTAGTTTTAGCCGCTGCACTGCGTGGCGGTTTTTCACTTGCTGCTTTTTCTTTTTCGGCAGCACGTTTTTGTGCACGCTGAGCTTGAACACGCGCTTTGGCTTCAGCTAATTGCTGACGTGCATGTTCAACATGTTCTGATTCCAACTCACCGCAATCATCACCATCAAGACCCACGCGTTTAGCCCCTTCTTTAACACCATAAAGGTAGCGCCAACTCGAGGTATACATCCGTAATGCAGTACGTAACTGAGTCTTACTTATACCGTCTTCATCCGTTAAACGTCCTACGATATCTTGAAAGATACCAATTTTTAGTGGACGCGCTTCTCCTTCAGCAATAAAACAGAGTGGGAAACGCTCTGCCAGAAAAGCAATGACTTCTTTACTACTATTCAACTTAGGTTGATTTTCCATGAAATTTCCTGATAACAACAATTTTGCCAACCAGCATGGGCATGAACAAGGCAACATTATAATAGTGTTACAAACAATTACCACGTCCCAATTAAGTTAACTTTCTATCATTTATTGATATTTTGGCATTGAACACAACGCAAGGTGTTGGCACAGCAGGCTTACAAGGGATTCTAAGCCTTTTTCATCTTGGTCGTCGAAACGTTCGAATTTTGGGCTATCGATATCAAGAACGCCCAAAATCTGCCCATTAACTTGCAAAGGAAGTACAATCTCGGCATTACTGGCCGAGTCACAAGCGATATGTCCAGGGAAAGCATGCACATCTGCAACACGCTGGGTCCTATTCTCAGAATAGGCGGTACCACAAACTCCCTTACCGAGCGGTATCCTGACACAAGCAACTTTACCTTGGAAAGGCCCTAGAACAAGTTGCTCGTTATCTTTCAGATAGAAGCCAAGCCAATTTATCTCATCAAGCCGCTCAAATAATAACGCACTTGTATTAGCCAAAGTAGCAATTAAATCATATTCGCCTGCTAATAAGGCCGACAGACTATCCGAAAGCTCTCGATAAAATACCTGTTTATCCATCATCATTTTCTTAATACCAAACTAAGCTCCAATCAAGCATATCTAACATACATTTTAAACCACATAAGTAACTGGATATTAGGTTACCAAGATGTTGCTTTGCCGTAAATCCTTTTAGAACAGCTACCTTATTCAAAATAGAGCACTTATCGTGATATATTTTAATAGATTAGATTAATAGTTACAGCATAATTTCGCAACATCGTTTTAGTAATATTGTTGGCAAAACATTGTTTCAGATGCCTTGTTTCAGATACATCCTTGTTAAAACAGACTAGATCAAAGCCTAATAGTAAAATAGTGCTATCGATAAAATTAACAATTCTGTTCCTGATAACATTAAATAAAAGAAACGCTTTGCTCTGTCCTGACTAAGGTTAACGAAAGACACCTTGGTTAATGACAAAACAAAGCGATCTACATGACGCTTATTGTGACATTTTGCACTACTGCTGTCCCACTATTTTTATCCTTTCATCACATTATCTCGTCTTAAGTTGCAAAATAAACAGGAATAGCGGACATTTTGCGCTCAACTAGGTCAATAATAACAAAAGGCATTATTTTCTATCATTTATTAGAAACGAATATGATAATTATTGTATCTTATCGCTATCCTACTGTTAGTATAGTATTTCTTGCATAATTATGTCTATTTTTATTCTAAAAAAACACCTATTTATTGTTAAAATAATAGTGACTTTGCAGCAGTTTTAATTATTATCGACATAATCATTAATAATATTAATTCCCAGATATTAATATTATTAATGATAGATTTTATGGCATTTTTTGTTAAAAAAGATCTTAAAAATAAGCTAGGCATTAATTATAAAAAAATTAAATAATCGATTTGGATAATAAATTGCCCTGCTATTTTTTGGATAAAAAAAAGGCCTGGTAAATTCCGATTACCGGGCCTGGGAAATGGCTCTGGCGGAGCCGTGCGCTAAAATTGTCAACTAAATTATGTTAACTAAGCAAAGAGATAACGACTGAACGACTAAAACAACAAAATCAGATTACTAATACACTACATTTCTAATACTAGCCTGCATGTTAATATTTATCCAATTCGCGCATCATATTTTTTACATTAATTTAACATTATTTTCTTGTTGATTTTCATATGTTAAACACTTTAATTTATAACCTACTCATTACTCTCATTATCTCTCATTCCTTTATCTATTGATTTTGCTATTTTTTCAGCAAAAAAATCCCTATTAAAAAACAGATTAATGACAATTTATTTCTTAATAGGGATTTAATGGAAAAGCGAAAACTTTACGATTTGCTCTTATAAATCTATAGATCAAATCATTGACACAACTGCTCTGTCGCTTCTTTTACGGGAAGAATAGACATTTTCGCACCTGCTTGCTCAGGATCATCAAGCAACAAGACATCAATAGGCATGGCATTAATTTGTCGACTCTTCATTTGCTCGAGTGCAATGTCATTAAGCGGATACTGCATGAGTGTCGATGGATTTATCACCACCATAGCGCCATTAGCTCGACACTCCAGCATGACTTCCTCGCGGCTAAAAGGCCACTTATCAGCACCAAACTGTTTTTTACTAACAGTAACCAGTGGCGCCGCAAGGCTAGAAAAAGTCAGACTTCCCACCAGCAGAGAGAGAAAAACTGATTTCAGTTTCATTAATACACCCTTTTATATCATCAGAGTTTTGACTATTTACGATGATTGCTAACTAAATAGGTTGATAAGTTGCAAAAATAGCCACTGCAAAGATTGCCATTGTACCTAAAATCAACTCAATCCAGCTATTAATAATCAAATAATCTAATCGCCCCGCTAACTTGATTTTAGGCACCAGAATGTAACGATTAATTAAAGCTATAAACAGCATCCCAAAAACCAGTGCGATTTTTAGCCATAAGAGGGATTGATATCCAGTAAGTGCAAAGCTAAACGGCCAATCTGGCAATAATAGCAAACTATTAAGCGCTCCTGTAAGCAGCACCAATATCACGGCGACATGCCCAATACGTGAGAAACGGATCATGCTGCCAATAATATTGCTGTTAAGTCCCTCAGTTAATTTATTTTTATGCCGCATAAATTGTAGGCAAATTAAAAATGGCCAAAGCCCACCAAACCAATAAGCAGAACTGAGCAAATGAATAAATTGATTAAGCTGATGAGCAACACCCAATGCGCCGGCATGCATCACTGTATGCCCCGTAACGGCATGAACCGCGAATAGACCCACCGATAAAATCAATAGGCACCAATTTCTGACTAAGTCGGATTTAATCAATAAGGCGAATACAGCAATAATGGACAGCAATAGCGCCCAACGCCACGCTAGACCAAAACGAGTAGTCAATACGATTTGCCAGATAGAAAAGTCGATAGCGTCAATCCAGCCGTCGCCCATTAACCCAGCCTGTAGTGCCATCCATAAAATAGTGGTCACGGCCGTTAGTAGCGTGCTGATAACAAGTGCTTTTTTAAGATAAGAGGCGAGGACTGCTGAGAAACCATCAACGGCGATCATGGCAGCGAACATGCTCATACCGAACATCAAGATCACTGCCATAAAATGAATAAATCTGATGAATATATAAACTTCCGACATCACTATTTCACTGTGAAGCTATATTCACCTTTGGTTTTATGTCCATCAACCGAGACAACACTCCAAGAGACGTCATATTTCCCTGCGTCTAATTTATCTTCGACAGGAATAATAACTTTAGTGTCATTCACATCATCAAGTATCGGCTTACCGGTTTTCACTGTCGTGTTCTTAGGACCAGTGACATTAATTTTAGTGAAATTAACTTCGATACCTTCTGAGAAACTCAGAGTTATCGACTTTGGCGTTTGCTCTACTGCTGTTCCTTCAGCGGGAAGCTGATCTTTGAGATGAGCGTGCGCAAGTGCTTGTTGGCAGGACATTCCTAAGAACAGGACAACAACAGCACTTAATTTGCGCCATGGTGACTTCATTTTATCAAGTGGCATAATAACCCCTTCATTTGCAGGTGATTTTATCTAATAATGTGACTTATCTTATCGCAATAGAGAGGATAGCGCTGCCAATAAATGCCATCAGTGTTTTATCCTGTGATACAGGACTCATTATAAAAAAAAACAAGCCTAGAGAGGTTGAAAATCGATTCAGCTTCTCTAGGCTTGTTCAGAATAACAATCAAATCTGATTATGCAGTATGGGCACTCATAGACATTGACATAAGATCTTTGTCTAATAAGAATAATGATTTGCCACTTTCGCCAATCATATCGAATTTATCGAGGATAGATTTGAATAATTTTTCTTCTTCATGCTGCTCAGAAACATACCATTGCAGGAAGTTAAAGGTCGAATAATCTTGCGTAGACATAGCTAGATGCGCCAGCTTATTGATTTCAGCTGTAATATAACGTTCGTGATCGTAAGTTTGAATAAAAACTTCAGCGATAGTGTTGAATTCTGACGGTGGTGCTGCAATTGAACCTAATAAAGGTAATGCACCCGTGTCGCTTAGGTAATCAAATAAACGCTGCATATGTTCCATCTCTTCTTGAGAATGGGTTTTTAAAAATGCAGCTGCACCTTCATAGCCTTTATCACTACACCAAGCACTCATTTGCAGATACATATTTGCAGAATAAAATTCAAGGTTTAATTGGTTATTTAATTGGTCAACCATATCTTTTGTTAGCATGTTATTTCCCCAAGTTATTAATAATTTTCAATTCTTATTATGCATTGTATAGTAAATAAATACAGTCTAAAACAAAAATAAAACAAAATAGCCCAATTAACTTATAAATATTAACCTTTATGAAAATGTAAATAATAACCAATCTCATATTAGTTTAATTAAAGCCAAATTAATTAATTATATTTATAAAACTAAATAAGAGTTATTTCCATTATAAATCTTATTCTCTATTCAATTAATTCTCATTTAGTTTCTGCATTTTATCTCATTCTGTTTTACAATAGAGAGAAGACATCAACTAGGTTGAATGTTAAAATGCCGCTAAACGTAGAATAACGGAGGTTAGAACAGCTTTATGGGATATAATTTAGCTGAATTATCTAAAGAAGAGATGGATAAACTCAATGTAGATTTAGCCGCCTCAGGTATCGCCTTTAAAGAGCGCTACAATATGCCAGTTATCGCAGAAATGGTCGAACAAACACAACCCGAATCGCTGCGGGCTTACTTTCGCGAACGCTTGACTTTCTATCGCCAACAGTCGCAGAGTTTATCTCGTTTACCTTACGAGCCCAATTCGCGTTAGTGATAATCATAACACTATTCGCCCTGCTTCTAGCTTCAGCCACTGAGTCGCAAAATGAAATACAGTCAACAACAATATAGGAGAAGATGGATTCTCCTATATTGATAATGGATAACTGAAATTATTATTGTTAGCGTATTTAAATTTCAGCTAGCCTAATGATAAATAAGTGTTATTTCTGCCCATCATAATCATCGGGTTCTTCGTCATAATAATCATGTCTTTCATGTTCATCTTCTTCGTCGCCATGATCATCATCGGTTGATTCTTCATCATCTTCATCATCAGCGTCTTCAAAGCGCGCATAACTTTGTTCTTTATCTTTATATTGTTCACGGATCTCTTTCGCCACCAGTGCAATGGCTTCACCGCTGCTCATACCATCAGCCATTAGTTGGTGTATTTTATCAACTGCGGCTTGTTGTTGCGTATGATCTAATACTGGCATTCCAGATAACATAAAGAGTTCCTTGGTTAATTATTTTAAGGCTGGAATCGACCCAACTTACCCAGCAAAACTGAACCGTGTAGATTAACATGCAGCTGACTCAGCGAACAGCAATAATCGTAAAATATCGCTATTAACAACTTTTTTTATCCTCTATGATCTTTTTTTGCCTAAATATAGCAAATATACCAAGTCCGATGGGTATTAAGCTTGATAATATACAGCGCTGTACAAATGCCCAATAAGTCAGATTATATTTTTCAATATCATTGGAATATAATGGATAGAAAGTACAAATAAATGCAGTAATCAATACAATGCACAAAGCTTGGCTCAATATTTTATCTTTAAGTATTTTACTTGAAATTAATAATAAAAAGATCAATGCATCAGCTATAACCGAATATAATATTGAGTTAAAGTTAAAATAATAAGCAATTAATATACATCTATCCATTATAAGTAACCTTCCTTGAGTTAAACCATTTTAAATTATTAAAAATGTAATTAAAATTTTTTATGACTTAAGTGATTTTATCAATATCCCTATTATGGGTTGACCCAATTTGGTGACATAGGGACAGTTGGCATTTCTATGTTGAGTGGTAAATGTTCATAAGCTTCCATTAGTATTGAGCTTACTATTCCAGCAGCCGCACCAACTACTCCACCAGCTAAGGCTCCTTTCATTGTCCCTATTCCTAGCAAGCCACTTCCTGTACCAACAATACGTCCTTCAATTGAAGCATCGGATAAATCTCTTAAAAGTTGTGTATTATCCGCACAACTTAAAGAATCAAAAGAGTTATATCCACCGAAATCATTCCATGCACCAGAAATTAAATGTAAATCACTATGTTTTATTTTTTCCATATTATTTCAATCTCCATATAAAATATATCGGTAAATTTATCGCTATTGCAATTAACACACTTAGCATACAATAATATAAAAACTGACCATTAATTAATATGCAATCCGCTATGCTAAATGGATAGATAAACGTAATAATAAAAGGAACTATAAACACAACAAATATATGCGATGAATTCTTAACTGCCCCCTTAGGTTTTTTCCTTCTTAAAAAAATAAAGATCAAGTACCCCATAACAGAATTCCAAATACAATTATATGCAAATGAATTAAAGTCATAAACAACAATACTAGTTATATTCATTTTTCAACCCAGTTAAATAATGGTTTATTTCATCTTTCAACTGACTTTCTGGTTTATTCTAAATAAAAAAAAGAAAATATAAATATCAATTTTTAAAACATAATTAAGTGATTTTATTTTTATTCGTCATAAAAATCTGACGTTATCTTGTATTTTATATAATTATTGTAAATCTATAATCCTATCAGCAGAGCTAATTGTTGATTGTCGATGTGCAATAATAATTCGAGTAATATTCATTTTTTTTATGGCTTGATTGATAAAGCCTTCACTTTGCTTATCTAAATGGCTGGTGGCCTCATCTAAAAAAATAATACTGGGTTTTCGATAAATTGCTCGAGCAATAAAAATACGCTGTTTTTGTCCTCCAGAAAGTCCCTCACCTAATTCACCAATTAAAGTTTCATAGGCCATTGGCATTTTCATAATGTCCTCATGAATATAACTGGCTTTGGTACACTCAATCATCCACTCTTCATCAACCGTTTCCGCAAACCCTGTCAAATTTTCTTTTATTGAGCCCGAAAATAATTTATCTTCCTGCATCACACAAGAAATCATTTTATGGTAATTATTAATTCCCAATGAGTGTATATCTTGACCATCTACGATTATCTTTCCCGACTCTGGCTGGAATAAACCACACAATACTTTCAATAATGTAGTTTTACCGATCCCCGAAGGACCCGTAATTGCTACACTTTCACCGGGCTCAATACGAATATTGAGATCATGAAATACCGCTGCGGCTTGGGCGTCATAACAATAGCTGAGGTTTTGCGCTTCAAGTGAGATTGGTTTCATCTCAGCGTTGTAAAGAATATCGTTTTTTTTATCCTCCACATCATGCAATGCAATATCTGAAATACGCTCATTATGCATACTCATCATTCGTAGCTGAAGCAGAAAACTAATTAAAGAATTCATTCGATCTGAAAATTGGCTTCTAAAAGCACTGAACGCGACAAACATTCCTATCGTCATCTGGTTGTTAATAACTAAGTTGGCGCCTAACCATAAAATAATGACCTGATCACAGGCGCTAATAAATGTATTAATGCCGCCAAAAAATAGATCCATTTTGCTAATCTTAATTCCGGTATTAATCTTATCTATCACCAGATTTAACCAATGATTACTGCGCTGAGTGATCATAGACTGCATTTTAACCGTCGATATGCCGTACAAGGTCTCCATAAAATAAGAGTTGGTACGAGCATCGCGAATTAAGGCTTCTTCCGATAATTGGCGGTAATAATTATAGGTTAATAATCGAATAAGCAGATATAGCGAGGTAAAAGCAATGACAATAAAAACCAATGTGCCACCATATTGGATCATCATAAAAAGTACCCCGAGCACCATAATAATATCCATTATGGCGCCAACGACACTGGTGGTGAATGTGGTGCGTAATGCGTCTAATGAGCTAAAGCGTGATTGAATATCGCCTAATTTGCGCCGCTCAAAATAGACTAAAGGCAAATGAATAAGATGGGAAAATAGTCCTATTTTCCATTGCACATTAATGAGTGTCGCCATCACTAGAGATGACCAAGCACGGATCATACTCACCGCAGCGCGTAATAGAATAAAAAACAGTAATCCACAACAAATGAGCGTTAGCAAGCCACTGTCAGATGCAGGGATTGCATGATCCATCACCAACTGAGTTCCTATCGGCATCACAATAGTGATCGATTCAATAACAATAGATAAGCAAAAAATCTTGATTAAGGCACCTTTTAAGCCTTGGATATTACGGAATAATATTTTCAAGCTAATACGACTACGCACTTCCTCGGCAATAAATTGGCTACTTGGCCATGCCTCTAATGCAATGCCAGTAAAGCATTGCGAAAATTCTTTTTCACCAACAGTACGGCGACCTTGGGCGGGATCATGGATAATAAATCTATTTTTCTTACTGCGAGCCAGCACCACAAAATGGTTAAAATTCCAATGGAGCATACAAGGTGTTTTTAATTGCGAGAGTTCGTCCAGATCTAATGAAAAAACACGGGTAGTCAATCCCAGCTCTTCGGCAATAAAATTGATGCCATGTAAATTTGTCCCACGTGATGAGAGATTAAATTGTTGTCTAAGGGAAATAAGGTCAATATTTTTGCCATGATAACCACAGATCATCGCTAAACAAGCTAACCCACATTCCGATGACTCAGTTTGATGCACCATGGGAATGGGATTTAGCAAACCAATATTGAGCTGTTTAATAATATGATTAAGTTTACTCATTTATTGGCCCCATCATACTTTGCTTCACATTATAAAAAGGTGAAAACATCCATTGGTATATTTTTCTTTTTTCTAGAAAGAGTACGCTTTGTGCTTTCATTCCATTTTCTAGGCTTAGAGTTTTCCCCCTATAAGCGATCTCTTTTTTCTCCGGCTTTATCACAACTTTATAAAAAGGCGTTGAGCTGTTTTGCATCGGATGCGGTGCGCCTTGATATGTCATCATCTCTTGTGATGTGGCAGGCGTTTTTGACACTATGGCAATTTTCCCCGCAAACTGGCCAAATTTTTCTGCCGGAAAGGCCTCATATTTAATATTGACGGCGTCGCCTCTATTAATATAGGGCACGGCATTATTAGGTACCCAAAGAACCAAATAATGGTGTTTGATTGTTTTGGGAATAACTTGTAATAAGCTATCGCCTATATTAATCATTTGCCCTTCTGTGACACTCAAAGAATCAATGACACCTTCAGATAAGGCGCGGATCAGGATATTTTCACCCGCATCATTGTTAGTTAACTCTTTCTGTAATTCATATTTTTGCAGCTCCATTTGATAGATACGATTATCAAACTCGGTTGCTTGAGTCTGGATTTGACTCTCAAGATAGGTGATCTGTCGGGAATTTTGTTCGTTTTGGCTACGCAAGTTCATCAAACTATTTTGCTGTTGATAATATAAAGCGGTCTGATTCGTTAGCTGATCTCTATTTATTAATCCACGCTTTTGATAGCGCTGATAATTCTCCATATTATCTTTCATTAGCCTTACGCCCTCTTCCGCTTTATCAATAATGGCTGATGAGTGACTTAATGCGTCGATATACTGATTTTTTTGCTTGTTCAATAAATCTAATGCGGTTTGTTTACTGACGGCAATTTGTGCAATAATAAGGTTGATATTGTCAATTTGTAATTTGATATTCTTACGTTGATGATCACTCACAATACCCTGAGGAGTTGTTCTACTTACATCAATCAGATAAAGCGGATCGCCTTGCTTTACCTTCTGCCCCTCGGTAACAAATTTTTGCGTGATATATCCCTGTACAGGTGAATAGACTCTAATATCTCTTGGGTAGGTGGTTATTTCACCGCTGACATTAACTCGGCGGGTGTAAGAACCAAAAATAATAAATAGTAATAGAATAATAAAAAAAGCAATGCTCAGCGTTGTGACTAACCAAACAGGGATAGCTGGTAGTAGCAATGCATCTCCACGCCACTTTGTTTTCCGAGAATCAATGGCTTTTTGACGAAACAATAAGCACCTCCTGATTAATTCACACTATTCACAATAGCCATGCTAATTTAGTCCATTCAGAATATGAACATTATTTATTCAAATTAATTGAGGCATAATTTTATGTCTAGTTTTTTAATTAAAACTTATTCCTAATTTTAATTAACCAAATTTAAAGGCCAGACAAGGACAATTAATTAAATAGCATTTATTTAAATGCTATTTATAAGTGTATTAATTTAATTTTTAAATGCATACCCCATTATTGATTCAGTTTTTTTGAATATTACTTTACCTTGATTAACTTTTTGGTCACAATCAAGCTCCTTAGTTTATTTTATGCTAATCTTTATCCACTATTGTTTTGGAGTTGATAAAAGCCTCATGAAAGCTGTTATGCAAAAACGCCAGTTACCCTATGCCCCTGATGCCGCACAAACTTATTTCGCGCCTATTGCCCACTTACCTTGGGCTATGTTGCTTCACTCAGGGAGTGCCAATCATCCACATAATAGATTTGATATTATAGTGGCAGAGCCGACTGTAACTTTAGAAACACAAAATCAGCAGACGGTTATCACTCAGGCGGGCGAAAAAACAGTTTCAAAGCAACAACCATTTATGCTGTTAAAAGAGTGTCTTAAACAAAGTCCTGTCTCAATTAAGCCCGATGAAGCCCTTCCTTTTCAAGGTGGCGCGATGGGGATATGGGGATATGATTTAGGCCGATATATTGAAGATTTGCCTGAAATGGCAGCCAATGAAGTGGATTTTCCCGATATGGCGGTGGGTATTTATCATTGGGGATTGATTGTTGACCATCTATTACAACAGGTTACGCTCTTTAGCTATGATGATGTTGATGAGCGCCTATTATGGTTGCAGCAACAACGCCGACCAGAGGTTAGCCCCTTTACCTTGACCTCAAGTTGGACATCAAATATGTCCGAAGCGGAATATCATCAAAAAATTGCTCAAGTTCATCAATATCTGCGGAGCGGTGATTGCTACCAAATTAATCTGGCGCAAAGATTTAACGCCAGTTATCAAGGTGATGAATGGGATGCATTTTTAACCCTCAATAAGATCAATCGAGCGCCCTTTTCCGCATTTCTGCGTTTAGCCAAAAATAGCGTTATTAGTGTTTCACCTGAACGTTTTATTTCATTGAATAATCGACAAATTCAAACTCGCCCTATTAAAGGCACTTTACCTCGATTGGATGATAAAGAAGAAGACAGCAAACAAGCAGAAAAATTAGCTTCATCGATTAAAGATCGGGCGGAGAATTTGATGATCGTTGATCTATTGCGTAATGATATCGGCCGTGTGGCGAAAACGGGTAGCGTCAAAGTTCCAGAGCTCTTTGTGGTTGAGCCCTTCCCTGCGGTGCATCATCTGGTCAGCACTATCACCGCGACATTGGATAAACCTTATCAAGCGACTGATTTATTGCAAGCCTGCTTTCCCGGTGGATCTATCACTGGCGCACCGAAAATACGCGCGATGGAAATTATCGAGGAACTCGAACCGCATCGCCGTCATGGCTATTGCGGCGCTATAGGTTATATTAGCTTCTGTGGCAATATGGATACTAATATCAGTATTCGCACACTGTTCAGTGATCGGCAGCAACTCTATTGTTGGGCTGGTGGCGGAATTGTCGCCGATAGCCAAGCGGCTAAAGAGTATCAAGAAACATTCGATAAGTTGTCGCTGATCCTTTCCAAATTGGGCGAATTGGAGTGATATGAGTGAACTGATTGATTTTATTAATCGTTTTCAACTAACTATCCCCACAGCAAATAATCATCATGCAGTGGCAGGGAAATCTGCTGCTGTTTTATTACCGATCGTCTGCAAAAAACAGCCGACACTGTTATTAACACAACGCGCTATTAATATGCGCTCACATGCGGGCCAAGTCGCCTTTCCGGGTGGCGCAGCGGATCCCACTGATCACTCATTAATCAACACAGCTTTGCGTGAGGCCTATGAAGAAGTGGCTATTCCCCCTCAACATGTTCAAATACTTGGGCAGTTGGCGCCACACAATAGTATTGGCGGATATCAGGTCACACCTATTATTGGCTTGATCCCTGAAGGTATTCCTTATCGCGCTAATCCCGCTGAAGTGGCCTCTATTTTTGAAGTTCCCTTGTTTGATGCACTGTCACTTAAACAACATAAATACGTTGATATTCATCGTGCAGGCGAAAATAAGCGCGTTTTCTTTTATTGGTATAAAGATCGCTTAGTCTGGGGATTGACCGCATCGATCATTCATCAACTCGCTCTACAACTGGGCTGATCGCACTTTATACTTGTTTTTTGTGCTTTCTTTCACCATTTTTATAATATTCTCTATGCTATTTCAAAAAATAGTGTCTACTTACTGGTTTACATTATGAAATAACAGTAAAGTAGCGCTCTCTAATATAAAATACTCTATATCATCCATTTTTAAGGAGTCTAGCGTGATAAGCGTTTTCGACATGTTTAAAGTAGGCATTGGTCCTTCAAGCTCTCATACCGTAGGTCCAATGAAGGCGGGAAAAGAGTTTGTCGATGATTTGGTGACTAATAACTTGCTGCCGAGCGTCACGCGTGTTGCTGTTGATGTTTACGGCTCTCTTTCACTCACTGGGAAAGGCCACCATACTGATATCGCTATTATTATGGGATTGGCTGGCAATTCACCTGCCACTGTTGATATTGAATCCATTGCCGGATTTATTCAAGAGGTTGAGCAAACTGAGCGTTTACCTCTCGCAGGCAATACGCACACCGTTGATTTTTTACGTGATGGCGGTATGAACTTCCGTCAAGATAATCTTTCATTACACGAAAATGGTATGACGATACATGCCTTTTCAGGTGATAAAGAGATCTACACCAAAACCTACTACTCCATCGGCGGTGGCTTTATTGTCGATGAAGAGCATTTTGGTCAATCAACATCTGATAGCAAGCCTGTATCTTATCCTTATAATTCAGCAACTGAGCTATTACTGAATTGCAAAAAAACGGGTCTATCCATTTCAGGTCTGATGATGAAGAACGAACTTGATCTTCACTCTAAAGCGGAAATTGATGCCTATTTTGCTGATATCTGGCGCACTATGGAGAGCTGTATTGAGCGCGGTTTAAATACCGAAGGTATTTTGCCGGGGCCGCTACGTGTACCTCGTCGTGCATCAGCACTAAATCGCATGTTGACCTCTTCCGATAAACTCTCTAACGATCCTATGGTTGTTATTGATTTAATCAATATGTACGCACTGGCTGTTAATGAAGAGAATGCTGCTGGTGGCCGTGTCGTGACAGCACCAACTAACGGTGCTTGTGGTATAGTACCAGCCGTTTTAGCTTATTATAATCAATGCATTAAACCTGTTACACCGGAAATTTATATCCGTTACTTCCTCGCTTCAGGCGCTATCGGTATTCTGTATAAAATGAATGCTTCGATTTCAGGTGCTGAAGTCGGTTGTCAGGGTGAAGTGGGTGTTGCCTGTTCAATGGCCGCAGCAGGTCTAACTGAGCTGATGGGCGGTAGCCCTGAGCAAGTCTGTATCGCCGCAGAGATTGGCATGGAGCACAACCTGGGCCTAACCTGTGACCCTGTTGCAGGACAAGTTCAGGTTCCTTGTATCGAACGAAATGCCATCGCCTCAGTAAAAGCAGTTAATGCTGCACGAATGGCGATGCGTAGAACAAGTGAGCCTCGTGTGTCCCTCGATAAGGTTATCGAGACCATGTATGAGACAGGTAAAGATATGAATGCTAAGTATCGTGAAACTTCGCGTGGTGGTTTAGCGATCAAAGTTCAATGTGACTAAATATTCGTATTAAAAAAACTTTTCCTTTATTTAATAGCCCTGACATCGTTCAGGGTTATTTTTTGTCCAATTTTTATCGTACTTCTACTCCCGCCCTGAAAATATCGTGAAATTTTGTCGTTAAAAGTTACACGATGTTACCGATAACAGATAAAAAGACCTAAAAATATTTTTTTTGGGATTTCACGCCGGTTTTAGCGTAACCGTTAGTTTTTTTAACTTTAATAAACGATATAATATCTCACTTATTAATTTTCTGACACAAAACAAGTTTTTCAACACCAAGTAAATGTTATCCTATTAATTAATTTTACAATATATTTATAGTTAACAAAAAATTAACTAAGAAATCATTGTTTTTATAATAAGCTACAATGATAAATGACAGCTTTACTTTATTGGGAGACATAACAACTTAAAACAGAATGATGCATTAATCACACTTTCAGTTCTATCTTAACCAAGAGGTAAAAATAGTGAGTATAGCTATTATGATAGGTACCCACGGTGTTGCGGCAGAACAACTACTCCGCACCACTGAGATGTTGATTGGCGAACAGGAGAATGTCTCGTTTATAGACTTTGTCCCAGGTGAAAACGCAGACACCTTGTTTGTTAAATATAACGCCAAACTCACGGAACTTTCGACAACAGAAGGTGTGCTATTTTTAGTAGATACATGGGGAGGTAGCCCATTTAACGCGGCTAGCCGTATTGTTACTGAGCATGATAATTATGAAATTGTCACTGGTGTCAATGTTCCCATGCTAGTTGAAACCTTTATGTGTCGTGATGATAATCCGTCTATGGAAGAGCTTGTAGCCCTTGCCTTAGAAACGGGGCGTGGCGGCATAAGAGCCTTAAAATATCAAGAAGCTGAAGTTCAGCTAGAAACCAAAGCTGCCCCTGTTGCTCCTCAAGTATCGGCTCCTGTTGCACCTATCGGCGAAGGTGGTCATATGACCATAGCGCTAGCGCGTATCGATGACCGTTTGATTCATGGTCAAGTTGCTACACGTTGGACAAAAGAGACTCGTGTGACGCGCATTATTGTTGTCAGCGATGAAGTTGCCAAAGATCATGTTCGTTCTACTTTGTTAAAACAAGTTGCTCCTCCTGGTGTCACCTCCCACGTCGTCGATGTTGCTAAGTGTATTCGCGTGTATAACAACCCTAAATATGCAGGTGAGCGCGTAATGCTACTTTTTACTAATCCAACAGATGTTGAACGTGTGATTGAAGGTGGTGTTGATATCAAATCCATCAATATAGGTGGTATGGCTTACCATGAAGGCAAAACTCAGGTCACCAATGCAGTTTCAATTGATGATACTGATATCATTGCTTTCAATAAGTTAAACGATAGAGGCATAGAACTTGAAGTGCGTAAAGTCTCATCAGATAGCAAAGTTCGCATGATGGAATTACTCCAAAAAGTTAATAAATAATATAGATGTAATACAAGCTACTTCACAAAAAATTACTCGAAAACAGAATCGCCAAATTCGTTTGGTCACAGGAGATTAACAATGGAACTCACCGTTGTTCAAATAGTACTGGTTTTCATCGTTGCCTGCGTTGCAGGTATGGGATCTATTCTCGATGAATTCCAGTTTCACCGCCCGCTTATTGCTTGTACGCTGATTGGTATTGTATTAGGTGATATGAAAACCGGTATTATTATCGGTGGTACACTGGAAATGATCGCTTTAGGTTGGATGAATATCGGTGCCGCAGTTGCACCTGATGCCGCACTTGCATCTATTATTTCAACCATTCTGGTTATTGCTGGGGGTCAAAGCATAGGTGCAGGTATCGCTCTTGCCATCCCATTAGCGGCTGCTGGACAAGTTTTAACCATCATTGTACGTACTATTACCGTCGCGTTCCAACATGCGGCAGACCGTGCAGCTGATAAAGGTAACTTAAGCGCACTCAGTGTTATTCATGTTTCTGCATTAGTATTACAAGCGATGCGTGTCGCTATTCCTGCGCTCATCGTTGCGATTTCTGTGGGGACTACAGAAGTTCAAGATCTGCTAAATTCTATCCCAGATGTGGTTACCAATGGTCTGAATATTGCTGGTGGTATGATTGTTGTTGTCGGTTATGCCATGGTCATCAATATGATGCGCGCAGGCTACCTGATGCCATTCTTCTATCTCGGTTTCGTTACCGCGGCCTTTACTAACTTCAACTTAGTTGCACTTGGTGTTATCGGTGTGGTGATGGCTATTTTATATATCCAACTTAGCCCTAAATACAACAAGTCGCAGGTCGTTGTTAGCCAAGCGAATGGCAATAATAATCTTGATAACGAATTAGATTAAGAGGAACGCAATCATGGTAGATACAACAACTTCGACAGTCACCAAGGGTGAGAAAAAACTGACTCCAGGCGATATCCGCGGTGTTTTCCTGCGTTCTAACTTATTCCAAGGTTCTTGGAACTTTGAACGTATGCAAGCGCTGGGTTTCTGCTTCTCGATGATCCCCGTTATTCGCCGTTTATATCCAGAAAATAATGACGATCGTAAGCAAGCAATTAAACGCCACCTTGAATTCTTTAATACACATCCCTATGTGGCAGCGCCTGTATTAGGTGTCACCATGGCGATGGAAGAGCAACGTGCCAATGGTGCTGAGATCGACGATGCCGCAATCAATGGTATCAAAGTCGGTCTGATGGGGCCTTTAGCCGGTGTCGGTGACCCAATCTTCTGGGGTACAGTACGTCCGGTATTTGCCGCCTTAGGCGCGGGTATCGCGATGACGGGCAGCTTGCTGGGTCCACTACTCTTCTTCGTTCTGTTTAATATAGTTCGTTTGCTAACACGCTACTATGGCGTGACTTATGGTTATAAGAAAGGGCTTGATATCGTTCAGGATATGGGCGGTGGGTTCCTGCAAAAACTGACAGAAGGAGCCTCTATTCTCGGCCTCTTTGTCATGGGCGCCTTGGTGAATAAATGGACGCACGTTGATGTGCCTCTGGTGGTTTCTGAAATCAAAAACCCCACAACGGGCAAAATTGATGTCACCACGGTTCAAACCATTCTCGACCAACTAATGCCCGGCCTTATCCCCTTGCTGCTTACCTTTGGCTGTATGTGGTTATTACGCCATAAAGTCAACGCATTATGGATTATCATGGGCTTCTTTGTTCTCGGGATCTTAGGTTATTGGTTAGGATTCTTGGGTATTTAATTTAATACTCTTTTTTAATTACGGGAGGTTGTAGCCTCCCGCTTTTACTTTTAAGCTTTATACATCTCTTACTTACCTCAAGGCGTTAATCAAATGACCTTAAATGACGGCATTCTAGCCATTTTAATTCTTTTAATGCTAGCTTATGCTATTTATGACGAATTCATTCAACCAACTCAAAAAGGTAAAACACTTTTAAAAATTAAATTAAAGCGTAAAAATCGAGTAGATGCCGTTATATTTATTATCTTAATTTGCATCGTTGTTTATACCAATGTGATTCAAAATGGCAGTTTATTAACCACATACTTATTACTGGTTAACATTTTCATGGCAATTTATATTGCATTTATTCGTGCGCCAAAATTAATATTTAAAGATAATGGCTTTTATTTCGCCAATACTTTTATTTTATATAACAGAATAAAAACAATGAATCTATCAGAAGACGGCATATTAATTATCGCTTTAGAACAAAGTAAAATTTACATAAAAGTATCTCAACTTGATGATTTACAAAAGATTTATAATTTTTTCTTAAATCATAGATAATATAAAAATATAAACACTTTAAAAATAAGGTTAATTAATCATTAATTAACCTTATTTTTATCTAATACCAAAGATGATAATAATTCTCACTTGCGTTTTATATTCATTTTAAATTAGGCGTTGTCTTTTTATTATTTTGTGTTATCTTTCTGGGCAAGTCATTGGGGAGTAGCCTGTTCCGAATTATTTAATATTCGGAAAGTCCGTATCAACATGCTCGTTTATATATTAAACGTGGTGCGGACACCAAATGCGGTTGGCAAGACCATAGACACATAGATACGCCGTAGGTTGGGGGCAATTTATGTGTATATGGAAACACCCAACCGAGGCTATAAAAATGAGTTTCTATGCAACCCTAATTTTGGCGCTTGCGCTTTCTATGGACGCGTTTGCAGTCGCGATTTGTAAGGGAGCCGTCCTTCACAAACCACGATTCAGAGAAGTTCTCCGTACTGGTTTTATTTTCGGTATTATCGAAGCAATTACCCCTATTATCGGTTGGTGTATTGGTTTATTAACTAGTCAGTACGTCGCTCGTTGGGATCACTGGATTGCTTTTACCCTTCTATTTGTTCTCGGCGCAAGAATGATTTGGCAAAGTCTTAAAGCCAAAGATGTATGTTGCGAACCTCAAACCCGTCATGGCTCTTTATCACTGATCTTTACTGCTATTGCCACTAGCTTAGATGCGATGGCGATTGGACTTGGATTAGCTTTCCTGCAAGTAGATATTATCCACACAGCAATGACTATCGGATTAATGACGATGATTATGGCAACATTGGGGATGATGATCGGACGTTATGTCGGCCCCTTACTGGGGAAAAAAGCAGAAATTGTCGGTGGTGTTGTACTGATTGCGATTGGATTTAATATCCTATTCGAACATCTTGAACTCTTTATGTACGCAAATTAATTTCAGCATAATATTCCCATCAGAGATATTCAAAAATAAAAGACCCTGATGGGAATAATCTTCGACAAAATAAACCTATATCGAACTTATAATTTATTTAGCTTGTACACTTTAATTAAAAAATCCGCTTTCGCATTAAATAGTTGCTCAGCTTGTAACTTCTGCTTCACCTCTTCCGTGGCTTTCCAAGCAAAAGGCGTCATCTGTAATAATTCAAAAGCATCCTGACCCGATAACTGCATATCATAAGTTAAACGTGTTTCATCCAATAATTCAAAATTAGGCAAAGGCTCCTCTTTAATAGCATGTAATTGCACTTCACTATAAATAAGGGCTTTTAATTGTTTTAAATGTTCTGGCGCGGGAGTAACAGTAATTAAAATACCTCCGGCAGTGATCACACGACTCAATTCATCGGCATTGCATGGCGCATAAATACGAATAATCGCCCCCATAGAATTATCATCAAAGGGTAAACGATGACTCGATGCGACACAAAAATGGACATTAGGATAACGTTTAGCGGCATAACGTATGGCTATTTTGGCCACATCAAGACCCACGACTTCGATATTTCGCTGCTGTGATTGCAACCTATCGAGAAAATAGGCCGTATAATAACCTTCACCACAACCAATATCTAAAACTGAATGACTCTCCTCGGCTAAATATTGGCTCAGTTTATCCGCAACGCAATCACGCATTGGCTGATAATATCCGGCATTTAAAAACTCACGACGAGCCTGCATCATTTCAGCACTGTCACCCGGCTCTTTAGAACGCTTATGCTGTACAGGAAGTAAATTAACATAACCTTCCTTGGCACAATCAAATTGATGATTTTGGGCGCAACGCCAGCTTTTGGCTGAAAAAATTAATGCTTGATGGCAGAGCGGACACTGATAATTCATATTGGATTAAACGCTGATAGTAAATAAAATAAATTATAGCATATAACGCCAGAGTAAAATGGGGGTTTTATTTTGTTGCTCATCACTGCTTTTGTTTTAAATTATCGGCTAAATGGAGTGAAAAACTAAGAATAATGCAGGGCCAAATAGAGTCGTATAAAACTATTTGGCTGCCTATGGTGGGATATCAGCTAAATAACTCGATTTTCAGCAACTCAAGATCATCAGGAATAACATGAATAATCCCCTCACCCGGGATATCGATTTCAGCAATCATAAAGAGCGCTAATGTAGTTAAAAACGGCAAAATCAGGATTTGGAAATTTCTACCATGTATACCGCGAATATTATAGCCAATTAATATATTAGAGCAGATCGCAAAAAATATAAGTAAAAACCAAGCTGCGCCGGGAATTTGTTGCCGCCAGCTAGCCATCGTTTTTTGTTGTGAGGTATATAAATCACTATAGGCGGTTAACACCGAGGCAACAACCGGATTGGGTGTCTCCAATGCTTGCTGACTGGCTATATTCCATAGCTCAGTTTGTTTATCTAATGACACATTACGCCACTGGTGCTCTTTTACATTAGCGCCAGAATTAAAAAATTGAATTCGGGCATCAAGATATTGAGCTAAAATTTCTTTGGCTGGTTTTTGTTTTTCTATCGACAGTAATTCGCTACGTTGATAAGCATTACCAATAGCAATAGTTTCAATTTCTTGTGATTGCTGTCTGGTATTATACCCATTAATCGAAATGGATAAAATAAAACCAATTAAGAGACCTAATAAGGATAAGATCGCCCCAAGAATAATTTTTGTTTCATCTTCCTCTACAACATTATCTTTACTACGTCGTTTAAAGACAAATTTTCCCACATAAGCAGAAGCCATCAATAAAAAAAATGACAATATAAATACCAGCATTGAATCAACTGGCGTATCCACCAATATATTGGAAAAATCAGGCATATTTATATCCTTAGTAAATGCTTTTTATAAGAATTATCCGATAATATTGGCAATATACTCTGATCGTTGAGTGACTGTAAATATGCTAGCGCTAATATAGTTTAGAGCGCTGAAAAAGCACTCTAAAAACGATTCTAATTTATTTTACTTTGCTGATTTATTTTTTAAATCTTCGACTAATTTTGCAGAGGTTTTTAACATTTTCTTCGAGTGCCTAATTGCCCTAAAACTCATTACGGCAGCAAAGATTAACGCCACAACGGCGATAATTAAGCCAAGATATGTATTTTCCATCGTTCACCCTATGATTGACAAATTAACCCTATTCTACTGCTAATTTTTTCTATGACTACCCTAAATAATCCTAATATAAATATGTAGTTACCGAACAATAAAGATAGATTCTAGTTATTAATAATATTAAAAATCATCTCATTATATAGATTAATATTTTTCTCGTACTTATTCTGATAACATTCTAAAATATAATTAAACAACTAATATTATTGGGTTATTTGTTATTTAATTAGGAAATTTTTTAAATAAGCAAATTTAATTAAAGGAAAAATATATTTATTCAATGCTGAGGTATAGTTAAATATGTTAACATTCACCCTAAAGATAAAAACCTAGAGTATGATAACACAATAGGATTATACCTAAATAAGTTATTTGACGATATTCCACCATCCTCAAAAATAATTAAAGCTGTGATAAAAACTCTAATCCATAGCAGAAATCAAATTAATAAGTCCGTAAACAAATTCTAACAAAAAAAATATTTATATTTTTAAAATATAGACATATTCTTTGTAAGGTTTTTAAATATGGGTATTTTAAATACATTTATTAGGAGTATGTTATGAAATTTAGATTTTTGAGTATTGCATTTTTAATTTTACCAATAGCGTTCAATGCTACATCTGACGAAAATAGTCATTATCGTATTCAAGATATAAATAAAATGGATAATTCTGTTTATATGAAAACCTTTAGTCCTCTATTTAACAAAGATGAGTGGGTTTTAGAAGCCTCAAGCAAAAAACGGCCATTTACTGGATTCGTTGATATGTTTGAAAGTATGACAACAACGATTAATCTAAGCGATCATAAAGCTCAATTATCCTTAATAGACGATCATCCTGATTTAGCATGTCCAGCCGCAAGAGCTGAAGGTATAGCCGCTGCCTCTCAAGAAGAACAAAAACATTCTGGACTTAGTTCATGTACAGAAGAAGAAGCTAAAAAGCTCACGGCATTAAATAAACAATATCGTGAAAAATTTGGTTTTCCATTTTTGCTGGCCGTGAAAGGCTATAATAAGAAAGATATTTTCATTGAAATAGAAGATAGAATTAATAATAGTCCTGAAACAGAATTTCAAATCGCTATGCAACAATATAATAAAGTTATAATGTTACGTATGTTAGATTTAGTTAAATAATTTGAACCTTAGTATGCCTTCGGCATGAGTGACTCCCTTCTCATTTATTGTACTCTGTGTCATATATATTCTACGACCTGCAAAACGGTTATTTTAATACAATGACGGATTAGAGCTAGTTTCCCAATACACAGGGAAATACTATCGGAGAGGGGTTCAATTCTCGGTCTAACGCATACTCGCCTATGGCATCTTTGCCATGGGCGTTCGCTTTATTATTGCAATTCGTCCGATTGTATACACTCATATTTTTTCTTCCAACGTTGTGAATTTAAAACAAAAAAGCACCAGTAAGTAACTGATGCCTTTAGATTTATATGCGCTTAAAGCTTGTTATAAACTTTCGCTAGTTTATTCCCACTCAATCGTCGCTGGCGGCTTGCCACTGATATCATAAACAACCCGTGAAATGCCGCCAACTTCATTAATAATGCGGTTAGAAACACGACCAAGGAAGTCATATGGCAGGTGAGCCCAATGTGCGGTCATAAAGTCGATGGTTTCTACGGCACGCAGGGAGACAACCCAGTCATACTTACGACCATCGCCCATCACACCCACTGAGCGGACAGGTAAGAACACAGTAAAGGCTTGGCTGACTTTATTGTAGAGGTCTGCTTTATGCAGCTCTTCGATAAAGATTGCATCGGCGCGACGCAGCAGATCACAGTACTCTTTTTTCACTTCGCCCAGAACACGCACACCTAAACCCGGACCTGGGAATGGGTGACGATACAGCATGTTATAAGGTAAGCCGAGTTCTAGACCAATTTTGCGCACTTCATCTTTAAACAGCTCTTTTAATGGCTCGACCAGACCCAGTTTCATGTCGTCTGGTAATCCACCCACGTTATGGTGAGATTTAATCACATGTGCTTTGCCCGTTGCTGATGCAGCAGACTCAATCACATCTGGGTAGATTGTACCTTGCGCTAACCATTTTACTTGTGGCTGTTTTGACGCTTCTTCATCAAAGATTTCAATAAAGGAGTGGCCAATTGCTTTACGTTTAACTTCAGGATCAGAGATGCCTGACAGTGCTTTAAGGAAACGTTCTTCCGCTTCAACATGGATAATGTTAAGGTCAAATTTACCTTTAAACATCTCCATAACTTGTTCTGCTTCATTTAAACGCAGCAGTCCATTATCGACAAAAACGCAGGTTAAACGTTTGCCAATGGCGCGATTAAGTAATAGTGCAGTTACTGAAGAGTCAACACCGCCAGATAGTGCTAAGATCACATGATCATCACCAATCTGATCTTTTAGACGTTGAACTGTATCTTCAATAATGGCCGCTGATGTCCATAGCGCTTCGCCCTGACAGATATCTAACACAAAACGCTTAAGGATATTAAGGCCTTGCTGAGTATGAGTCACTTCCGGGTGGAATTGCACGCCGTAAAAGCGTTTATCTTCGTTAGCCATGATCGCATAAGGGCAATTTGGCGTGCTGGCGATCGTTTTAAAATCACTTGGAATTGAAGTAACTTTATCGCCATGGCTCATCCATACATCAAGTAGTGGTTTACCACTGTCACTTAATGCATCTTGGATATCGTTGAATAATTGACACTCTTCCTTGATTTCCACCTGCGCATAACCAAATTCACGCTCGCCGGACACTTCAACTTCACCGCCCAGTTGCATAGACATGGTCTGCATACCATAACAGATACCCAATACCGGTACGCCCGCACGGAAAACATATTCAGGTGCGCGTGGGCTATCTTCAGCCGTTGTGCTTTCAGGTCCACCTGAAAGAATAAAGCCACTTGGATTAAACTCACGAATTTGCGCTTCAGTGACATCCCATGCCCAGAGCTCACAATACACACCAATTTCACGAATACGACGTGCAATCAGTTGTGAATATTGAGAACCAAAATCGAGAATAAGAATGCGATGTTTATGGATATTTGTTGTCATTTGAGAAGAATTCCAAACATTCAGTCAAAATTAAATATGATAGCCCCGAGAGGCTACCCTGAAGAATTAGTAATACTATTTTGTATCAGTCATTTATTGATGTCACTTCCGTGGCCAATTAGCCAAGACGGTAGTTAGGAGACTCTTTTGTAATAGTAACATCATGAACATGGCTCTCTTGAATACCCGCACCACTAATACGGACAAATTCAGCTTTTGTTCTGAGATCGTCGATTGTAGCACAGCCAGTCAGTCCCATACATGAACGTAGACCACCCATCTGTTGATGGATAATATTTTTCAGTGGCCCTTTATAAGCCACACGACCTTCGATACCCTCAGGCACCAGTTTATCGGCCGCATTATCCGTTTGGAAATAGCGATCAGAAGATCCTTTAGACATAGCACCCAGTGAACCCATACCGCGATAGGCTTTATATGAACGGCCTTGGAACAGAATAGTTTCACCTGGAGATTCGTCAGTACCCGCAAACATAGAGCCGACCATCACACAAACTGCACCCGCAGCAATAGCTTTAGAGATATCACCGGAAAAACGGATACCGCCATCAGCAATAACTGGAATACCAGTGCCTGCAAGGGCATCAACCGCATCAGCAATCGCGGTGATTTGAGGAACTCCGACACCCGTTACGATACGCGTCGTACAGATAGAGCCTGGGCCAATCCCCACTTTTACCGCACTAACCCCCGCATCGGCTAAGGCTTTAGCGCCCTCAGCTGTAGCAACGTTACCGCCAATAATGGGCAGATTAGGATATTTAGCACGCGTTTCACGAATACGCTGTAATACACCTTCTGAGTGACCATGTGATGAGTCAATCAGTAGAATATCAACACCAGCCGCAACCAGCGCATCAACACGCTCTTCATTGCCCGCACCTGCGCCAACAGCAGCACCGACGCGAAGACGACCAAGATCATCCTTACAGGCGTTAGGTTTACGTTCTGCTTTTTGGAAATCTTTTACGGTGATCATACCGAGCAGATGGAATTTTTCGTCAATAACTAAAGCTTTTTCAACACGTTTTTCATGCATCTTCTGCAATACGACATCACGTGCTTCACCCTCTTTGACGGTCACTAGGCGCTCTTTAGGCGTCATCACAGCAGTGACAGGTTGATCGAGATCGGTAACAAAACGAATATCACGACCTGTGATAATCCCAACTAATGAATTATCTGCCGCAACCACAGGGTATCCAGCAAAGCCATTACGCTCAGACAGTTGTTGAATTTCACGGATTGTTGTTTCGGGTGTCACTGTGACAGGATCTGTGACTACACCACTCTCATATTTTTTCACGCGGCGAACTTCTTCAGCTTGGCGCTCGATAGTCATATTTTTGTGGATAAAGCCAATTCCACCTTCTTGAGCTAGCGCGATTGCCAGATCAGATTCAGTGACTGTGTCCATTGCAGCGGACAACATAGGAATGTTTAAACGAATAGAATCAGTAAGCTGTGTTGATAGTTCTGCCGTATTTGGCAGCACAGTTGAGTGGGCTGGGATCAGTAGTACATCATCGAACGTTAGTGCTTCTTTTTTAATGCGTAACATAGGCAATATCTCACCAGGCGGCTTTATGAAAGGTTCAAAATATTGCCGTGGCATTATACACACCGTAATCGGTTGCCTCTAGTCTTTTTTTCAAAAAAAACTTGCTAACTGAATTGGGTACGTTAGTATCATTCCATTAAGTCATTGTTTTAAAATTTGATCTGGCTCACATGTTAACGACTTCACCGACTGGAATTTTTTCTGTTAGCCGTTTAAATCAAGCGGTCAGAGAACTATTAGATAGTGAAATGGGTAGAATTTGGCTTAGTGCTGAAATCTCTAACTTTTCACAGCCTTCATCAGGGCATTGGTACTTCACTTTGAAGGATGACAAAGCCCAAGTTCGCGCTGCCATGTTTCGTGGTCAAAACAGCCGCGTCACCTTTCGCCCACAAAATGGGCAACAAGTTTTGGTGAGAGCCAGCGTCACTCTGTATGAGCCTCGCGGTGACTATCAACTGATTGCTGAAAGTATGCAGCCAGCGGGTGAAGGCCTGTTACAGCAGAAGTTCGAGTTGTTAAAGCAAAAGTTGGGCGCTGAAGGCCTATTTGAGTCCTACCATAAGCAAGCGCTGCCCTCTCCGGCCAAATGTGTCGGGGTGATCACCTCAGCAACGGGCGCTGCACTGCATGATATCCTGCATATTTTAAAACGACGTGACCCTTCTTTGCCGATCATTATTTATCCCACTGCGGTGCAAGGCGAAAGTGCGCCAGCTAATATCGTCAGAGCGATTGAACTTGCTAACAAACGAGGCGAATGTGATGTCTTGATTGTTGGACGTGGCGGCGGTTCTTTAGAAGATTTGTGGGCATTTAATGACGAACGCGTTGCGCGAGCCATTTTTAACAGCCAGTTGCCGATTGTCAGTGCTGTCGGCCATGAAACCGACGTAACTATTGCCGATTTTATCGCCGATGTACGCGCTCCAACCCCTTCTGCGGCGGCTGAGATCATCAGTCGTAATCAGGTTGAACTATTAAGGCAGCTCCAAGGTCAGCAGTTGCGCCTAGAGATGGCTTTTGATTACTATCTGGCCCATCAGCATAAACGTTTTACGCAGTTACATCATCGTTTGCAGCAGCAACATCCTCAATTGCGCTTAGCCCGCCAGCAAAATCGTCTAACGGCACTTAATCAGCGATTGTCTAAATCGATCACCACTTTAGTTCAGCAGCAAACCCGTCGACAGGATCATATTTCAGGTCGATTGATGCATAATGATCCACGACCGCGCATTCAACAAATTCAGCGTCAACTCAGTCAGCATCAATACAGTTTGCAGCGTTCAATCATTGATATTATGAATCGTTATCGCCAACGTTATGCGGTGGCTTGCTCGAAAATGGATGCTGTGAGCCCGCTGGCTATTTTGTCTCGCGGATTTAGTATCAGTGAAACAGCTGAAGGCCAAGTGCTAAAAGCGGTCAGCCAAGTGAAAGCGGGTCAACTTTTGCGAACCCGCTTACAAGATGGTTGGGTAGAAAGTGAAGTCACCACGGTGAAAAAGATCCGCAAAACCAAAGCTATATCCTAGTTAACTTGCCCTCCACTATGTCGCATCTCAATATCGAAATGCGACACACTGAATCGTTAGAATCGAACTTGTCCGCCTAACATATAAGTTCGCCCTCTCGCTGTCTGATTTTGCTTACTGGTCTCTTCCATTACCGCTGATGAGTTAGCCCGATTTAATGCGTCAGAATAGTTACGATTAGTGGCGTTATTAATCATAAACATCATTTTAAAATTCCGATTGACGGCATAATCAGCATATAAATCGATGATTGTCGGTTGTTTTTCATATTTGTCTGTCCGTATTGCTCCTTCACTATCGATATCGCCCGCCGGATTAATGCGTTTAGATGGACCTGTTACTCGAATCGTGGTTCCTAATGTCAGCTTTTCATCAAATAAACGTACGCCAGAATCCAAGGTTAAATAGTAATCAGGTAACTCGGAAATATCAGCGGCACTGAATGAACTAGAGCCGTAGGTCGCAGACATTGGCTGATCACTAGTCTCTTTGCTATAAGCTAAACTGGTATAAAAAACACCCGCATCATAATCAGCTTGGATTTCATAACCCTTTAAGGTGACTCGATTGGGATCATTTTGGTAAATATACATTTTTACATTTGGATTAATATCTTGTTCAAATGCATCGTCATTTAACAAGCAACGTTGATACTCATCCTGAGGATTGGTGCGGCATAAAACATAACCCGCGCTGTGAATATAATCTTTGATCCTTGTATTATACCAAAGCGCTTTTAAGCGTAATTGGTCACCATCAACGATCAAGTCTGGCCGAAAACTATTAAATCCAAGTTGAAGTGTCTGTGCCTTCTCGCCTTTCAGGAACGGATTCATTGATGCTCCGCCCTCATTAGAGAAAAAAGCTTCCTGTGAATTAGGGGCGCGCATACTGTGGGCATAGCTAACAAACGGCTGAAACTCTGGAATAATTTCAGCCGATAATAGAACCCCGGGATTGAGACCCGCTTCGCGTAAATTTATATTAGATTCACCCTCTGGAAAACATTTTTCTCTGGCGTCACAAGCAGGTTTAAAACCTTTGACATGATAGCGGGTGTAATTCAAATCAAATTGCGCCGTGTAAATATCATAATTGGCCGTTAGTTTGGTATAAGCACTGGTTAAATCTTGACTGCCTTGTGGTGAAAATGGATTTCGAGTTAATGTATCCTCAGTACTAACTGTATTCACAACACGATCATATTTAGTCTGCATTATTTTAGAGCCGACCATTAATGAATAATCAATATCACCCAATGAGAAACGGCTGGTATTAAATGCATTAATTGCATCCGATTGATTATTAGATTCACCTTCTCTTAAAGCCCATCCTAATGAATCACCCTCAAATTTTTGCTCGCTGCGACTGTGACTTAATAAAATCTCACTATCAATTAATTCACTAAAAGGCGTATATTTATATTTTAAATAGTAGTCTTTACTATCTATTTTTCGGCGTGTGAGTTTATTTTGATAAAAGCGCCCGCTTAATTCGAGTTCATGATAGTCATTGGGTTTAAATTTTATTTTGCTTAATTGTGAATCCGGTTTTTGTTTAAAGGTACTGTCTGTCGCAAATTCATCGCTGTCATTGCCATTACCATTTTTATAATTCCCCGGAATATTATGTCCACTGACGGCAATAAGAGCCCCAATATAACTTTGCTCTTGGTTTAAAGGCGCTTTTCCGCCCACTGCAACCATGCCATTATAGCCGGTTCCATTATCTCCCCAGCTGGCCTTGCTTCGTACCCCCGCCAGATTATCTTTAAAGACCACATCATCAAGATCTAATGTCCTAACATTGGCACTTCCCGCCAGCGCATTAATACTATTTCCGCCATTTAATTGCCCCTTTTCCACTTCAACTTGCACCACAAAGTTAGGATCAATTAAAGCACCAAATTGATTATAAGGCTGCTGCCCATGGGTATATTGACTGGGTGAGATACCATAGAAACTTTGACTCACTCCATCAATCATCGTATTAACCCGGCCAAAACCGCTTAAGCCGCGAATATTGATACTTATCGCTGCTTGGCTAGCATCCATTTGAGTGTAAACGCCGGGCATACTCCGAATAGCCTGATCCAAGGATTGAAGGCTATTTTCTGTTCCTATTGCACTATATCCACCCGGTTTAGCTAATGCATCTGTTAATGGTGTTTTTTTATTCACACCAGAAACCTTTAATTTACTAAATTTTATTATTTTATCGCTGTTCTCTTGTATTTCTTGAGCCAATGCCACCCCTTGAATACTGGTAATTAATATTCCAGCACTCAATACTTTCATTGAAATTTTCATTAGAATTACGCCTAAACTCAGAATTAATTATTATATATGCTCACATGCTGAATTTATGGTTTAGATAAAGATAAATACTAAAATAAGCCTAGTAACTTTAATTTACTCAGGTCAATCATGCCTAAATAGATTAAAATAATCATAGCAATAAGAACACCTGACATTAACAGGTGCTCTTAATTGTAAATATAATTTTTAGATATATTTATTTTGAAATTAAATGAGGGAAATACTTACCCTTATCTTCTAACATTAATATAAAACTATATTCTGTCGCTATATCTTCTAGCGCATTAAAGCGGCCTGATTTACCACCATGACCCGCACTCATATTCGTTTCTAATAACAATATTGAGTTGCCTTGTTTCATATCGCGCAATTTAGCCACCCACTTAACAGGCTCCCAATATTGCACTTGTGAATCATGCAGACCCGTAGTGACTAACATATGAGGATAGCGCTGTGCCTTTATATTGTCATAAGGACTATAAGCCAGCATTCTAAAGTAAGCCTCTTTTTGCTCTGGATTACCCCACTCATCATACTCACCTGTGGTTAAGGGAATGGTAGGATCGAGCATAGTGGTCATCACATCCACAAAAGGAACAGCGGCGACAATTCCTTCATAGAGATCAGGCGCCATATTTACTACAGCGCCCATTAATAGCCCGCCAGCACTGCCACCCATTCCATAAATATGTCCAGCTTGACCATAGCCTTGCGAAACAAGACTATTGGTTACATCAATAAAGTCTGAAAAAGAATTTTTCTTATTTTCCAGTTTACCTTGGGTATACCATTTTTTACCCAGTTCACCACCGCCACGAATATGGGCGATCGCATAGACAAAACCGCGATCTAACAGTGAAAGTCGGGATGAGCTAAATGCAGGATCAATACTGTGACCATAAGCACCATAACCATAAACGAGTAGCGGATTAGCCCCCGAAACAAATTTATCTTTACGGTAGACCAGCGAAACCGGGACTTTCACCCCATCTTGCGCGGTAAACCATAAGCGTTCGCTGGCGTAGAGATCACGCTGAAAACCTTTTACTTCTTGCTGCTTTAATAGATGACGCTCCTTGGTATTCATATTAATTTCATATGTTGATGACGGAGTGGTCATCGATGAATAACCATAACGCAGATATTCAGTATCAGGCTCAGGATTATAACCAATCCAAGTCATATAAGCCGGATCATCAAAGGGAATATAACTCTCTTCTTTGGTCTGCCAATTAATTTGACGTAAATTAACTAAACCATTTTGTCGCTCTTCAATAACCAACCACTGATTGAAGAGTTCAAAACCTTCAAGATCGACGCCCTCGCGAGGCGCAATAACCGTTTCCCACGCTTGTTTCTCATTATTTGCCACGTAGAGGCCGAATAATTCATGCTCATGATTGGAACGAATATAAAAGCGATCTTTAAAATGATCGACATAATATTCATGTCCCGTTTTTCGCGGTTGAAATAAGGTTAATTCACTTTGCGGATTATTAGCATCAATCAGTCGATATTCGGCAGTTTCAGTACTGGTGATCCCCAGTAAAATATAATCTTTCGATGTTGATTTCGCTAAACTGACATAAAAGGTATCGTCAGACTCTTCATAAATCTTCTGATCATCTTTTTGTTGTTTGCCATATTGATGACGGAAAACCTGATAGGGCAGTAGTGTTTTGGCGTGTTTATTCACATAAAATAGGGTTTCGCTGTCATTAGCCCACACTATATTTCCGGAAGTGCCATTGATAATATTATTTTGCCATTGGTCGCCATCGAGTTGACGAAATGAAATAGCAAAATTATTACGCCCTTGTCTATCTTCACTGACTGCCATAGTTTTATTATCGGGTGAAATAGTTAATCCACCCAGACGATAATAATCCGCACCCTCTGCTCTTTGGTTACCATCGATCAGCGTTTGCCAGTCGGCTTGTTCATCAGTTTGTTTATCTACAGGTCTACGTTGATAAATAGGATAGTTTTTGCCCTGCTGATAAACAGTGCGATAAATATAACCATTGGATGTATAAGGAACAGATTGATCATCCTGTTTAACACGGCCAATCAATTCTTGTAGAATATCTGAACGCAGTGACTCACCGTTAGCCAGCACCTGTTGCGCGTATTTATTTTCCTGTTCTAAATATTCAATTACCTCTGGAGACTGACGATCATCATCTCTTAGCCAAAAATAGTTATCGACACGGGTATCACCATGTATTGTCATGCTGTGAGGCTGTTTAATCGCCTTAGGTGCATCCATTATTTTCTCCGCCAGAACCTGGTTTGAATTCATGCCTAATAGTGCAATACAGCACCAACTAATGATTCTAAGTGAATCCTTACGCCAGTCTAATTGTTTACTCATTCCTTTTCTCTTTAATAATTCAATTTGCTAATGAAAAATCGATGGGGAGTCTCACGGTTATTTGTCCATTACGGAGTATCTCTGAAGGGGGTATAGGTAAAGGCTCAGCGCGTTTTAATACTCTCTCAGCTTCTCGATCTAAAGAACGGGTTCCCGAAGCATGATACAGAGAGCTGCTGATCACATAACCTCGGTCATCAACGACAAAATGGACAACGGGCGTTCCGGTTCTATTGCGACGGCTTGCATCATCAGGGTATTGTTTAAATTTCATTAAGCGACCCAGAACTAACGCTTGCCACTGTTTTTCCGCATTTAGTACGGCATTTGAATCGCTGTCATAACTGGCAGCAATACGTTGCCTGATATTAGGTGCCGCAGCATTGCTACTGGCCATCGCCGAACTAGCTTGAGATTGATCACTAGGTCGATCCTTTTTAACATCGCGTTTTTCTACCGGCTTCTTTTTATTCGGCTCCTTAACTGGCGGCTGTTTTTTGGCTTTTGCCACTTGAATTTCCGCCTTCACATTTTCGACCAAAGCCGGAAGCTCCGACTCTGGTGTAATAGTTTCTAAAGTTTGACTCGCGGCAGCCAATTGCTGCTCTTGACCGAGATTGGATTCAATCTCTTTTTTAGCCTCTGTATCAACAGAAAATGCCATCATAACCGCAGGCGGCGGCATAATATCATTCAATTGATAATCTGAATCTTTATGTGTTACCCACCAAAAGAGTAAGCTGTGCAATAAAATAGTGATTAATATTGCACAGCTTAGTTTAATCATTCGATATGGGTAGAGATTTATGACGACCATACGCTTATATTCAACTTAACTAGCTTGGTTACAACTTAACGTAATGATAATCAATTACAGATGCAAATAGAAATCATTTCTTACCATAAAGAGACATTAATCTACTTTTATTTAACTTTTTGTACACAAAATGAGTAATTTAACTTAGTTACTTATACTCGGGCGTATACCAAACATAATCCGCATGTAAATTATCAATTTCAGAACCCTTCTCACTCAGAATTAAAACCGCAACGCTTGTATCGGGAGAGAGATCTTGAATATGCAATGGCACACCAATAGCGCGGGTTGCATGATAACCACCAGCGAAAAGTAGCGCGGGTTGCGGCGCTTTCAGTATGGATTCGGCCATACGACGATCGCGCATTTGCTGAATCACCGTCATTTTATTAATTTGATCGGCGCTAAGCTGTCCGCCATGGGAGCCCTCAATCGTTTGACTAATTAATGACTGTACTAGCGGTTGTGTGGAATAAATTCCCTTTATCGCTGGAGGATTGGCATAAGCTTGCTTGATTTCACTGCGATCTAAATTGGCGGTCAGTAGCGGATAAGGCGCTTTAAGTAGCGCTTTAGTTAACTCACCATATTGCGCCCATGGCCAACCCTGTTGCCATGAAAGCGCGGCTTGAATTTTCTCATCACGCACATAGGGGTCAGATTGCAGTGATTGTTTAACTTGATCGACCTTTTGCTGTTGATCAGGATTTAACATTTCAAGTAACACGGCGCCTTGTGGTCGTATCGCGGTCATCTCTTGAGCTAACCACTGCTCTATTTGATGATGATAAAGATTATCGTGCTTTTCACCCACTATCACTAATGGCTGTTCGGCCAGCTGTTGTACCAGCTGCTCAGCACTGATGGCCTTGCCACTGTGTAAATCGATGATGGCGCCTTGAGTCATCAATTCACTCCCTAAGGCTAAGCGGGGCTCTTCTTTCGGTTGCTGTGCGCATGCGGATAAAAAGAGAATTCCCATGCTTAACACACTGATTTTTAATCTATCTATTCTCATTATTTATACTCGTTTAATCAAAATTTACCTTGGTAACATATAGTAATGAGAATTATTTTCAATAAAAAACCCCTGTATCGGATAGATACAGGGGTTTGATTGACTCGCTAAATATTGATTAAGCGGACTGAGTTTGGGCTTCCACCACAGCTAAAGCCACCATATTCACGATACGGCGAACTGAGGCAATTTGTGTTAGTACGTGGACAGGTTTTGAGAGCCCCATCAATACAGGACCGACAGTCACTCCATCAGAACTAGTTACCCGCAGTAGGTTATAACTGATACGTGCGGCTTCCATATTTGGCATAATTAATAAGTTAGCTGAACCTTTCAGCGGACTATCCGGCATCACATCCTGACGAATAGACTCGATCAAAGCCGCATCTGCGTGCATTTCACCATCAATTTCTAATTCAGGCGCTTTTTGATTAATAATTGCCAACGTATCTCGCATTTTTTGCGCTGAGGCACAATCAGAAGAGCCAAAACTTGAACGCGATAAGAGTGCAACTTTAGGCTCTATCCCAAAACGGCGTACAGTATCTGCCGCCATCAAGGTAATTTCAGCCAGTTGTTCCGGCGTTGGATCATCATTCACATAAGTATCAGTGATAAATGTATTCCCCGTTGGCAGTAATAGCGCATTCATCGCACCCGCCGTGTGAACACCTTCACTAAAGCCTAAGATATTTCTAACCACTTCATAATGTTCAAGGTAGCTGCCAACAGTACCACAGATCATGCCATCCGCTTCACCACGTGACACCATAATACTGCCGATGATAGTTGGATTGGTTCTAACTGCACGACGAGCGGTTTCTTGCGACACACCACGGCGTTTCATGATGTTGTAATACTCTTGCCAGTACTCTTTGAAACGAGGATCGTTATCATTGTTAACGATCTCAAAATCTTTGCCCGCCTCAATATGCAGACCCAAATTTTTGATACGTGTTTCAATTACACTTGGACGACCAATCAGAATAGGATAGGCAAGACCTAATGAAACCAGTTCTTGAGTTGCATGAAGAATGCGATTGTCTTCCCCTTCCGCTAAGACAATACGTTTTTTGTCTTTTTTAGCTTGAGTGAAAATCGGCTTCATAAACAGATTCGTTTTATAGACAAACTGATTGAGTCTATCAATATAAGCATCAAAATCTGCGATCGGACGCGTAGCAACACCTGAATCCATCGCCGCTTTGGCTACCGCAGGGGCAATTTTAACAATCAGGCGCGGATCAAAAGGTTTAGGAATAATATATTCAGGGCCGAAATGCAGATCTTGCTCACCATAAGCGGATGCCACTTCTTCATTTTGCTCAGCTAGTGCTAAGTCAGCAATGGCATGGACACAGGCTAATTTCATCTCTTCATTAATTGCCGTTGCACCAACATCAAGGGCACCACGGAAAATAAATGGGAAGCAGAGCACATTATTGACTTGGTTAGGATAGTCAGAACGGCCAGTACAGATAATCGCATCGGGGCGAACTTCTTTTGCCAAAGGTGGCAGAATTTCGGGCTCTGGGTTAGCCAGTGCTAAAATAAGCGGGCTTTTTGCCATAGTTTTAACCATATCTTGAGTCAAAACGCCAGGACCAGAACAACCGAGGAAAATATCTGCATTAGGGATCACATCCGCTAATGTACGACTGCCGTTATCATCAATCGCATATGCCGCTTTAGTCACGTCCATGCGCTCATCACGGCCTTTATAAATCACGCCTTTTGAGTCACAAACGGTGATGTTTTCACGCTGCATACCTAAAATAAGTAAAAGATTCATACAAGCAATAGATGCAGCTCCCGCACCTGATACCACCATACGTACATCTTTTATCTCTTTTTTAACCACACGCAAGCCGTTTAGCACTGCCGCCGTACAGATAATCGCCGTACCATGTTGATCATCATGAAATACAGGAATATTCATGCGCTCACGCAGTTTTTGTTCAATATAAAAACACTCTGGTGCTTTAATATCTTCTAAATTTATCCCGCCAAACGTGGGCTCTAGTGATGCTATCACCTCGATTAATTTGTCAGGATCTAACTCATCGATTTCAATATCAAAAACATCAACACCGGAGAATTTTTTGAATAGAACACCTTTGCCTTCCATCACAGGTTTACCCGCCAGCGCACCTATATTACCTAGGCCAAGTACTGCGGTTCCATTGGAAATAACACCGACTAAATTGCCTTTCGCCGTATAGCGATAAGCAGCGAGTGGATCCGCTGCAATTTCAAGACAAGGCGCAGCCACACCGGGTGAGTAAGCTAAAGCGAGATCTCTTTGAGTTGTCAATGGCTTAGTAGCAGTAACCTCTATTTTTCCTGGTCGAGGGAACTCATGAAAATCAAGGGCACTTTGTTTTAATGTTTCATCCATTGTAAAAATCCTTTCTAATTCATTTGAGGTAAGAGCACTTCTAGTATAGTCATAACCTTTTGTTAAATCTTGATCATTGCGGCAAATTGACAATTTTGTTGAGATAAATTCAAAAAAATATTGTAGATAAAATATTCAAACTAATATTATATTCTCAATGAATATATTCAATATTAATTATGATTGTTACCCATTTTTTATTAAAAAGAAATAGTATAATATACCTGAACGATACTAATACTCACTCTTAAATTATAATGGTTAATCCTCTATTATTTTTAGTGACATTCTCACTTCATCAAGGCATATTATTTTTCTTTAGCTTTTTTATTAATTTTTAACATTAACTCATCGGATATTTAATCACAAGACACAAGAACGACATTAAAAGGAATATGCTATGTCCAATAGTTCAATAATGATCATTGATGAACATCCTATTATGCGGCATGGATTAAGAAATTTAGTTGAAACTGAAAAGAAGTTTATCGTTGCCGCAGAGACAAATAATGGTGCGGAAGCAATTAATATTGCGAGCAAAATACAGCCAGATATAATAATGATGGATATTAATATACCTGGAATGAGAGGCGTTGAAACCATTCGTCAATTAAGAAAACACGGCGTCCGCTCTTATGTTTTAATACTCTCGCTATCCGTTAATCGTAATGATATCTATAGTGCCATAGACGCTGGCGCTAACGGTTATCTGTTAAAAAGCAGTGAGTTAGACATGTTAATGAATAGCATTCGAAAAGCAGCTCAAGGTCATACGGTATTTAGCGAGAAAGTATATCAATTTTTAATTAATCGCCATCAATATCAAGATCCATTATCGACTTTAACCAAACGTGAGTTTGAAGTGTTACATGAAATTGCGGGGGGATTAAAAAATAAAGAAATTTCTCGCACCTTATTTATCTCCGAAGAGACAGTAAAGGTTCATATTAGAAACTTACTAAAGAAACTCCACGCTCGATCTCGATTAGAAGCCAGTTTAATTTATCTCAGAGCTAAGTAAATAGACCTTTTAATATGGATAATAACCCATGGAACCTATATTAAATTGAATTAATGCAATTATTATTAATTTTAAACCTATTATCATTTAATAACTGAGGTGATATTTATCCTTACAGCTTAAAATAAAATTAAATATAAAACGAATGGACTTTAAATTATCAAGATAACAAATAGACACCTTATTCTAGATTTAAGGGGTAGACCAATATGCCATTTTCACGCATTATGTATCCATTAATTACAAATGGTTAGAAGGAAAATCGTATGTCAGATCAACCCTACCCAGCCTTCGTTATGTATGGCATTAAGAACTGTGACACCATCAAAAAAGCACGTCTTTGGTTAGATGATAAAGGAATCGCTTTTCAATTTCATGACTACCGTAAAGATGGAATTGATGATCAGCTACTCAATCAATTTATCCAGCATTTAGGCTGGGAGTTGCTAGTCAATAAGCGAGGAACAACTTGGCGCAAGCTCAGTGATGAGCAAAAGGCCGCCGTAAAGGATGCCGAAAGCGCCAAAGCTGTTCTATTAGTCGAACCTGCAATGATAAAACGCCCTATTCTTGTCTCTCCTGATGGCCGTTATCTTCTCGGTTTTTCTGACAGCGATTACCAACAATTTACCGCATGAGGTCACCGATGAACTGCCCTGTTATCTCACTTGCAGAACAATTAATTGCTCGGCCATCCATTAGTCCAGATGATCAAGATTGCCAAGCTCTATTAATCGCTCGGCTCGAAAAAATCGGTTTCACCATCGAAAAAATGCCTTTTGGCGATACGCTTAATTTTTGGGCTTATCGTGGTCCTGAAGGCGAAACTCTTGCCTTTGCTGGTCATACAGATGTGGTTCCTGCAGGGGACATCACACACTGGTCAACACCGCCCTTTACTCCCACAATTATTGATCAAACCCTCTATGGCCGTGGCGCCGCGGATATGAAAGGTTCTATCGCAGCAATGACTGTTGCAGCTGAACGCTTCGTGGAAAAGCATCCTAACCATAGTGGGCGTCTGGCTTTTCTAATCACCTCTGATGAAGAAGCCAAAGCCGCAGATGGCACAGTTAAAGTGGTCGATACCTTAATGGCTCGCGGCGAGCGTCTGGACTATTGCCTTGTTGGCGAGCCCTCCAGCCAAGCTAAATTGGGTGATATGATCAAAAATGGCCGCCGTGGTTCTATTACGGCCAATTTAACGATTCTCGGCGTACAGGGTCACGTGGCTTACCCACAACTGGCCGATAATCCTATTCATAGCGCCGCGCCATTTTTACAACAGCTAGTAGCAACCCAATGGGATAATGGCAATGAATTTTTCCCTGCGACCAGTATGCAAATTGCCAATATTCAAGCGGGTACAGGCGCTAATAATGTGATCCCCGGCGAACTCTTTGTTCAATTCAATTTTCGCTTTAGTACTGAACTGACCGATCAGCAAATCCGCCAGCAAGTGGAGAGCATGCTAGAGCATCATCAATTGAAATATCGACTTGAGTGGGCTTTATCAGGACAACCCTTTATCACGGGTAAAGGCAAACTACTCGATGCCGTTGTCAACGCCGTGAATCTACAATGCGGTTACTCGCCAGTGTTATCTACCAGCGGCGGCACTTCTGATGGTCGTTTTATCGCCAAAATGGGCGCTCAAGTGGTTGAGCTCGGCCCGTTAAACGCAACTATTCACAAGGTCAATGAGTGCGTCAGCGTTCCTGAGTTACAGCAGCTGGCCGTTATCTATGAATCCATTATGGAGCAACTCGTCTTATGATCAGCATAGAGATGCTTACTGGCCGTTCTACTGACCACCTAGTGACACTATCGGGCCATCATCGTCTGCAATTTAATGCGACTAAAGCCTTTTTAGCCATGCAGCAAGCCGCTACACGCGCCGGTTTTAAATTACAGCCAGCCAGCTCATTTCGTGATTTCAAACGCCAGCAAGCGATTTGGAACGGCAAATTTTCGGGTACACGCCCTGTGCTTGATCAAAACAGTCAGCCGATTGATATTCAGTCGCTGACGGAAGGTGAATTGTGTGAAGCTATTTTGCACTGGTCAGCGCTGCCTGGTGCTAGCCGCCACCATTGGGGCACAGATATCGATATTTATGACCCTTTTTTACTGCCAGAGGGTGGCTCATTGCAATTAGAGCCTTGGGAATATGAACCGGGTGGATACTTTTGTGCTTTAAATGATTGGCTAACTGAGCATATGGCGACTTTTGATTTTTATCGTCCCTTTACCTCAACCGACGCTGGTGTTGCCTATGAGCCTTGGCATATTAGCTACTGGCCACTAGCTCATGAAGCCGAGTTATTATTAACCGAGTCTGTAGTTGCCGATCTATTAGCAGAGGAAAGTATCCTTGGTAAAGATTGGTTATTAGCGAATCTAAACTATATTTATCAACAGTATATTCGTTTACCTGAGTAGCAGTTTAGTAAAATAGTCATTATTAATGTGCGTTTGGCCCGCCCTAGCGCACAATTTTAACGCTCACCTTTGGGCGGATTTTGCATCATAGGTTGTGCAATCACAGGCAAGCGGATCATAAAAATAAGTAACCAACACAAAATCACCAATAAGATCACCCTGACCCACCATATTGAGACCGCCCATAGCGATAGGCTGAAAGTAATTAGGATCATAATAATAGCTTTGGGTTTGGCGCCTTTGGGTAAACCGCGATAAGTTTGCCAATAGCGAATATAACCACCAAACCAAGAGCGATAGAGCAACCATTGATGGAAACGAGGTGATGAGTGCGAAAAGCACCAAGCAGCCAAAAGTAGAAAGGGAGTTGTTGGCAATATGGGTAATACCACACCTAAAGCGGCTAAAATAACCGCCAGCCAACCGACAATGATCAATAATCCCTTTTTAATTCCCACCTTGATCTCCCGTCGAGCTCAAAAATATGCTGTAATACCTTATCAAAAAACAACAGCATACCCTAAGTATTTTAAGCGGTAGAATGCAATTGAAAACAGAAAATATTGATGGATAAGTCTAAAATGAGATCGTCAATAAATTTATACTCACAATGATCCAAAATGATAGGGAATAACTATGCATTGGCTTGCAGATTACTGGTGGATAATATTACTGGTATTAGTGGGTGTGATATGGACCTCCGTTAAAGAATTGATGCGGTTAGACCATAAGCAATTTTTGAAAAATAAACCTGAAATCCCGCCTCACCGTGATAATAATCACCAATGGGATGATGAAGATGATAATCTCCCTAAAGATAAAAAGCCTTAATCCGCGCGCTCCAATCGGCGGCTTGCTGCGGTGCTTGACTTGCCAAAGCCAATTGCATCTCAGCCCTCGCTTGGCGCAACCACTGCTTTTGCCCTGATAACCCCAATTGATGACAAGCCTCTGCCACTGATAGCCGCTCCTCACAGTATAGACGTAACAGAGGCAATGGCTGATCATAGTGACGAAGAAAACGACAGATCGCCGGATAACTGCTAGCCAATGAACGGCTAGCATAGGCGAATCCGGCTAACTCTTGCCAATCCTCTTCGACCATCTGCTGATCTTGGTCAGTCGGTAAAGCCAATTCGGCTCTATCTTCTCGCCAATAGAGGTCGCGATGAAAAAGCTTTTGAGCACGAAGAGAAAAAACTTCGGCCGCTGGCGACAGAGCTAAGATCATCATTGCAGCATAACAGCCACTGCTCGCCTCTTTCTGCGACCCGATGCGGATTAACGAAAATCCTGCTTGTTGCCAAAAAGTATGGAGTTCCGCCGTAAAGCCAAAACTAACCGAAAGAAAATCGTATTGCTCACTTTTAGCTCTTGTGATCTCTTGCTTGATTAACTCGAGTCCTGCTCCCTGACGGCGAAATTCAGCTTGGATCGCAATGCGACTGCATCTTTGCGAGCGCATTTGTGCCGCTTGCGGAAAATAGCTATGAGCGGCAAGTGATTGAGCAACAAGATTGCCACGAGGTCGACGAATTCCCGCCCAAACTTGCCACGCCAATAAGGGCGACAATTGCCCCTCATTCACCATCCATAAAGCACCAATCAGCTGAGTATCGAGCTTCAGCGCCATAAAATTCATATTTTGCGCATCAAGTAAACGACGTAGATCTAGTGGTGACGTGCGGTAATGTGCACTGGTCAGAAGCCCATAAAATGCAACTAACTGTTGGGGATTTCGGCTAAATTGATCTTGTGTGATAGTTTGAAAGCTCATAATTTGCTGATTATCAACTATCTCAGTTACCACTTCGTCGAGTAACAACGCTTTATTTAGCCAACGCTCGAGGGGATCATCTTGCACCCAGCGTATGGGTGTATCTAGCGATAATGCAGTGAAATTATCCAGTTCAGCACAAAATTTAAGTAAAAATCCTCGCCCCGTTCCCTCATAGCCATCAACGGTGGTCGTTAACAAGCAGCGAGGAAAATAGCTAAGCAGCTGTTTTAATTGAGAGGTGGGAATAGCGGCTGCTTCATCGATCACTAACCAATCGGCGCTGATCTCGCCATCACTTTGGCAATAAGCTAATAGCTGGTCGATCGCCCAAAATAAGGGCTCTTTAGCAGTGAAACGATTTAATACACTAGTAGTGATTCGAGCAGGCGCACAATGCCAGCAGGTGCCAGACCATTGGTCAATTAACATGCCTGCCAGTGCTGATTTTCCTCGCCCTCGAGGAGCAATAACTCCCCATACCCCAGACTGTGCGTTTAATAATAGGGACAGAATTTGCTGTTGTGCGGCCGTCGGCTGGCCTGTCGGTGGCAGCCAGCAAGGAGCGGGTTTAATCAGCGGGAATGTATCGGCATAGCCTTCTCGGCGAAGAAAAATATCAGCATCAGCCAATAAAGTGCATTTTAGATGCTCAACAAAATGCGGTGTGGCAATAACCCCATGATTTTCATTCCAACGCAGGCTATCACTATCAGGCAGTGAGCTCCATTGATCCCAAGGTGGAACCACTAAAATAAGAAAACTGCCTGCTTTTAGTGTGCCTGCTAATATGGCAAAAGATTCCGCATGAAACCCAGATTGAGCATCGAAAATACCATGTAGAAACTCTTGCCCAAGTAATGAGGTTGCTTTGGTTGGTGCGATGGCGGAATTTATCTCAGGTGAGATAGTCACCCAGTCGCCAGCTAAATCCGAGGTTATTGCGGCAAGTTGTTGGCTGACCCAAGTGCCTTGGCCACTTAACAGGAGCAAACGTCGTTGTCCCTGTTTAATCAATTGTTGCTGCAGTAATATCAATGAAGTCGCCATAAGCTAATAACTAAGATTTACCAATTAATAATGATAAGATCCCTGCGGCGATCAATGGTCCTACCGGAACACCTTTGAACATAGCAACACCAATAATAGTACCTACCAATAATCCGGCGACAGTCGAGGGCTGATTGGTCATTAATGAAACACCTCGGCTGCCTAACCAAGAGACTGCAATACCGATAACTATTGCCAGCAGTGATTTCCAGTTTAAAAATGATCCTAATACATCCTGAGCCGATATGCGTCCGCTGGCGATCGGTGCCATAACACCAATGGTTAAGATTAATATCCCTATGGTCAGCCCATACTTTTCAACCCAAGGTAAATAACCATTCAGTGGGGTAATGCGTACCACTAACAAAAATAACATAGCTAGTGTCACTGTCATGTTATGACTGATAATGCCTAATCCAGCCAGTACCAGTAATATAATTAACGTTGGATCAACCTGGCTCATCTCTCTATTCCTGCAAATAAAAGAGTGGCAGATAGCTTTTAGCTGCCACTTTGTCGAAAATAAACCAATTGTAACACCCTGATCTTATTGCGTCATTTATTGAGAAGCAAATGTATTACAACTATTGATATTTCCACTGTCAAAACCTTTTTTAAACCAGTTATAACGCTGCTCTGAGGTTCCGTGTGTAAAACTATCAGGGATCACTTTTCCCTGACTTTGCTGTTGCAAGCGATCATCACCAATGGATTCGGCGGCATTTAAGGCAGATTGTAGATCACCGGGCTCAAGAATACCTTCCTTCTCCATCGCATGTCCCCACAGTCCAGCAAAGCAGTCGGCTTGCAGTTCTAATTTAACAGATAATTTATTGGCTTCTATACGACTCATATTTTGTTGTAATTTCCTCACTTGTTGCTCAATACCCAATAAGGATTGGACATGATGCCCTATCTCATGAGCAACCACATAGCCTTGTGCAAACTCACCACCTGCGGCTAATTTGGTTTTCATATCTTGATAGAACGAGAGATCAATATAGACTTTCTGATCTGCTGGACAATAAAAAGGCCCCATCACCGCTTGCCCTCGCCCACAGGAGGTCGGAGTACTATTGCGATACAACACCAGTTTGGGCATCTGGTACGCTTTACCCATTTGCTGAAATTTTTGCTGCCACACATCTTCTGTTGAGGCCAAGATAACTGAAGTAAAATCCGCATTCTGCCGATCTTGCTCATTGATCGCCTTATATTGCGTTCCCTGCGGCTGAGCCGGTTGTGAATTATTTAAATTAATAGGATCGCCAGTGATTAATCCGGTTAAATCCATACCAAAAAAACTGGCGCCCAAGATGGCCACTAGAACAATCACGCCCGTTTTTCCGCGTAACGGGATACGCAAGCCTCTACCCGAGCGTGGTGCATTAGGGCCACCCGCACTATTTCCTCGTCGATCTTCGATATTGTCACTTCTACGGCGGTTTTGCCAACGCATAATAACCTCGATGCCACACTCATATTGGTGTTGCTATAGTTTTCACATGCAGAAGTATAACGAAAAATGCAGAAGAAGCTTACAAATATAGAGGGAGTAAATTCATCAAGGCAGGTTAAACATTAATAGATTTTTAAAATCAACGAATAAAAAAGCCCATCAAATGACAGGCTCTTATAATCGCATATGTCATTGCTGGGATTTAATCGAGTTGAACACCGATACGACGTGCAACTTCTTCATAGGCTTCAATTAATCCACCTAGGCTCTGGCGGAAACGATCTTTATCCATTTTATTCAATGTCGCTTTATCCCACAGACGGCTGCCATCGGGTGAGAACTCATCGCCCAATACCACCTGCCCTTTAAATAGACCGAATTCTAATTTAAAATCAACGAGGATCAGACCCGCATCATCGAAAATTTTGCTAAGAACATCATTGGCTAAATAACTTAAGCGCTTCATTTCCGCTAGGTTGGCCTGATTAACCCAACCAAAAGTCTCACAGTAAGATTCATTTACCATAGGATCATGTTTGGCATCGTCTTTTAAGAAGAGGTCAAATAGCGGTGGATTTAATAGCATGCCCTCTTCGACACCAAGACGTTTGACTAAAGAACCCGCGGCTCGATTCCGGATCACACACTCAACAGGCACCATATCCAACTTTTTCACTAGGGCGTCGGTATCAGATAACAGCGCTTCCATCTGTGTTGGAATACCCGCTTCTTCCAGTTTCATCATAATAAAGTGGTTAAATTTATTATTGACCATCCCTTTACGATCAAACTGCTCAATACGCTCACCATCTAGCGCTGATGTATCATTACGAAATTCCAAAATTAAACGATCAGGATCATCTGTAGTATGGACAGTTTTCGCCTTTCCACGATACAGCTCAGCTCTCTTTTGCATCTGATACACTCCAGCGATGTGATTATTTGAAGATAAGATTAAGCCCGCGCAGTATTGGTACCCTGCTAAAATAAATAATAAACAGGCGATTGAAATCTAGGGTTTATTATTGACTTTACATGAGCAAAAAAAGACCGATTTGCTTAACTAAACAGTTAAAAATCAACTTGTTCAATGAAAAAACGTTAGTTATATAACTCATTGAAAATGAATATTTTTACTATCTAGAAGACTTATGATAATAAAATTTCACACCATACGCAAACGATTACTTAAACATTATTTACCTGAGTGAACAGCAAATCACAGGCATAAAAAAGGAGAGCAATCTGCTCTCCTTCTTATCTCAATCAACAATTTAACATAAATTAAAAATTAATTTATTTTGTGTTTGTCTTGCTGAAAGCCGCTTTCAATGCTGAAACCAGTTCATCATTTTGTTTCTGTGTTAATGAAACACCTTTGCTATTGATAAACTGCAAGCTACTGCGGTTATTTAAATCACCCACCTGAAGCTTGTAATCACCTTCTGGAACGGTTGGATCATTAATGCCTAGAGTCTGCCAAGCCGAGCTGCTCATGCCTTTATAGGTCACATTGATTAAACCGGAGGAACGAGTACGATCGCCCACTTTCATACCAATGCTTTCTAAGGCGACAGGTAAACGTTCCCAAGCAACATCAAATGGCGCACGAACAACAATCGATGGTAGACCACTGGTATCACTACCACTTTGTACATCGATAACACCAAATGCACCGCCAATGTTAGATTTAGATGAGGTATCACGTAATGTATATAAACCATCCATCAATTCATTTAATAGATGTTTATTATAACGTTGTATCTCTTCAGCATCTGTTACTTCAACTTCACCCAGCTTAAAGCCTTCGTTTGTTACTGTCAGTACAATAAGATTGCCCTGTGGCTCGATTTTCAGACGATGACGACTTTGATAAGGCACATCTTCGTCAGCACGGCTCCAAACAACCCAATCAGTCACTATGGTCTGAGTTGCCTCATTTTTCTCAGCAACTTTAATCCCTTTCTTATCGATGATAGTGTTCAATTGTGACCAAAGTACGCTATTTTCAGGCGTATTATCCAGTAACAAACGACTAGAATTCACACTATTTTCTGTTCTTGAGCCACTCAATAACGATATTGTCTGTACCGGCGGACGAATATCTAATTCTTTACCAACAGCACCCATAGAGTTAACTTTCGGTATCTCATATTCGCCGTTTGGAGCCGGTAGCGTTATTCCCTGTGGAATGGTCAACACCTGAAGTGGTGTGGTAGCTAAATAATTTTCGTCACCACTTACCTGACGTTTATAGCGCTGATCGCTGGAACAGGCTGCCAGTAACACAACAAGTGACAGACCAGCAACCTTCATAACCTTCGATTTTTGCAATAATGTTGCCATTAAAATTCCCTAATTTTACAGTAACCCAGCTAACTTCAGAGCCTCTTCAACCTTCTGTTGGCCTGCCGAAGTCAGTGGGATCATGGGCAGACGCAGTGTATCATCTGCAATCAGACCCAGACGTCGACAACCCCATTTAGCTGGAATTGGGTTAGGTTCAACAAATAACTGATGGTGCAATCCCATCAATCGTTTATTCAACTCTCGCGCTTCAGTATATTTGCCCGCTAAGGCTAAGTCACACATTTTTACCATTTCTGCCGCAGCAACATTAGAAGTGACCGAAATAACCCCTTTGCCACCTAATTGAATGGTATCAAGTGCTAAAGAGTCGTCACCACTTAAAATGATAAAATCTTCGTGAACCAGCTCTTGGATCTGTGTTACCCGACTTAAGTTCCCTGAAGCCTCTTTAATTGAAACAATATTAGCTAATTTTGCCAATCGGCCCACAGTTTCAGGTAAGAGATCACAACCAGTACGCGAAGGCACATTATACAAAATTTGTGGTAGTGCTGTGTTTTCAGCAATCGCTTTAAAATGTTGATATAAACCTTCCTGAGAAGGTCTATTATAATAAGGTGTTACCGACAAACAAGCGACAACGCCTGATTTTTCAAACTCTTTTGTGAGGGAAATGGCTTCTGCGGTCGCATTTGCCCCTGTTCCGGCAATCACGGGAATACGGCCAGCCGCAAATTCCAGTGTAGTTAATACCACTTCAGCATGTTCATCATGGCTAAGCGTTGCAGATTCACCTGTGGTGCCCACTGAGACGATCGCGGATGTTCCACTCTGGACATGATAATCCACCAGGGCTTTCAGGCTTTTTTTATCTAATTTACCCTGAGAATCCATTGGCGTAATCAATGCAACGATACTTCCTCTTAAAAAACTTTGATAATTTGTATTTCCATTAGACATTAGCCATTCCCCCAAAATTGATGAACTCCCATGGTACTTTCTCATTCTTAAGAAGAAAACCACTCTATCACAGGATCTTGATGAATTTTGTTAATACCACCAGCATTAAATTAAACAGAAGTTATAATTCCACTCAATTTAGCCTTTTGCGCTAAGTAATTAGTGATAATTTGTACTATCACTGTTTTCGTCGTGCAAAAAAACAGCGGTGGCTCCTGAGAATATATTTTAACTTTGCCGACCCAGTGGCAATCTGAATAAAGAGTTGCATGCATTGCTTGGCAGAAACACAATTTTATGATTTCCTTAGTACAGATTAGGATGGTATTCATTAGGTTATATTTTAACCCGTGATAACATTATTGAGCATTACGATAATTACTAAGGAATATATGTTGCTACAGTCAGAACAACAGTTTTTAGTCATTACAGCATTGGGTACTGACCGCCCTGGCATTGTGAATACTATTACTCGCTTAGTCAGCGAATGTGACTGTAATATTGAAGATAGCCGTCTAGCTATGTTTGGTGACGAATTCACCTTTATCATGATGCTGTCAGGTAAATGGAATGCAATTACGCTTTTAGAATCCTCGCTGCCACTTAAAGGCGCTGAGCTGGATCTGTTAATTGTGATGAAGCGTACCCGCTGCGGCGAAACAACTTACTATCCATCAACAGTAGCGACGAAAGTGGTGGTAAATGACGCCCCCGGCATTGTTGAGCAAGTGACCAATTTGTTTACCACCGAACAGTGTAATATTGCTGAACTGGTATCAAAAACCCATCCAGCGGAAGGTAATTTGCCTGCCCAACTGGAAATTCAGATCACTGCTCATAATCCAATGGGCGATAACAGCATAATTTTAAAGCGCAAATTTGAAAAACTCTGTACTATTTTAAATGCTCAAGGCAACATGAGTGTAATCAATAATCTAAAAATGTAGAATGAATGGAGAAATAAGCAATGAGCCCATTGAAAGCCGGTGATAAGGCACCTCAATTTAGCCTTCCTGACCAAGATGGCGAAATGATCAATCTGTCTGATTATGCGGGTCAGCGTGTTTTAGTCTACTTTTACCCTAAAGCCATGACACCCGGTTGTACTGTTCAGGCATGTGGTTTGCGCGATGATATGGAGACACTGAAAAATCTTGGTGTTGAGGTGTTTGGTGTCAGCACAGATAAACCCGAGAAATTGAACCGTTTCGTCGAAAAAGAGTTGCTCAATTTTACGCTACTATCAGATGAACAACATCAGGTTGCGGAACAATTTGGTGTCTGGGGAGAAAAGCAATTTATGGGTAAAACCTATGATGGCATCCACAGGATCAGTTTTCTTATTGGAGCAGACGGCCTAGTCGAACACGTATTCGATAATTTTAAAACCAGTGATCATCACCAAATTGTCTTGGATTATTTGAAAGCACACGCATAACATACATTTTATTGCCGCTGTTATAGCGGCAATATTTGATTATTATTACTCAAACTGCTTTAGATAACTCCCTATTCCCTAATAATCAGTGACAGTGTCACAAACACCGTCCCTTTTATTCATCCTATCGCTATTTTTACTGAGTCGTCGATTAAGATTTTTCGTCTGTCTTATTAGTGATTGGCATTTCAACCAAATCTTCTGGCCAAGCGTGGATCACCGCTTTAATTAAGGTTGCCAACGGGATAGCAAAAAACACCCCCCAAAAACCCCATAAACCACCAAAGATAATCACCGACATAATAATAATTAACGGATGCAAATTAACCGCTTCGGAGAAAAGCACCGGAACTAACAAATTACCATCTAAGCCTTGTACGATTAAATAAGCAACAATTAGCGTCCAAAAATCACCTCCCAAACCCCATTGAAATAGCGCCACTAAAATAACCGGAATAGTGACAGCAACGGCGCCAATATAAGGGATCAGAACAGAAAAACCGACCAATACAGATAGTAGTACCGAATAACGTAAGCCCATAAAAGCAAAAACAGCATAGGTACAAACACCCACAATCACCATTTCGATGACCTTACCCCTAAGATAATTACTAATTTGCTGGTTCATCTCCAACCAGACTTGGCTAACTAGGGTTCTATTACGTGGCAGAACCTTTTGTACACCTTTAAAAATACGTCTTTTATCTTTGAGTAAAAAGAACATGATCAAAGGAACTAATACCAAATAAATTGATAAGGTAAAAATACCAATCAAGGAAGCCACTGAGAGCTTAACCACGGACTCCCCTGCGGCTGATAGCTTGCTGCGCAGGTTATCGGCCATCATATCGATGATCCCAGCATCCATCAGCATAGGGTAACGTTCTGGGAAGGATTTAGCATACTCATTAAAATCATTGACCATTGTCGGTAAATCAGAGGCGAGATTAATTCCCTGCTGCCAAGCTGTTGGTACAATAATAAAAAACACCATGGCACTAATGCCGGAAAATAGGGTCAATATTATGCATACGGCTAATAATCGAGAACAGCCTAACTTTTCAAGCAAGTGAGTCGGCCACTCAAGAAGATATGCTAAAACGATAGCCACGAGCAAAGGAGCGAGAATGTCACTAAAAAAGAAGATAATACCAAATCCAATAATTAAACTGGTAAATAGTGCAATGGCTTGTGGGTCCGCAAATCGGCGGCGGTACCATTGTAATAGCATGTCCAGCATCTGAAGAGCTCCTTGGTGAAAAACAAACTTCGTTTTTTAATTTAACAAAAATTATACCTATTAACAGATCTTACGATAGTATTTGCTATTATGGATTGATCTGAAAAAGTCATCGTTGTAAGGGACGCAATTATTTCATGAATAGTAAACTAAGAAATCCTCTTTTGGCTTTATTAATTAGCGCGCTGACTTTGGGGCCAATCTTCCCTGCTCTCAGCGCCGTTGAAGATACACTTCCCGATATAGGAACAACGGCTGCAGGAACATTAACCATCAATCAAGAAATATTGATGGGCGATGCTATTACTCGACAAATTCGTGCCAGTACTCCCCTGATCTATGATCCGCTTCTGCTGCAATATATCAATAACCTGGGGATGCGATTAGTCAAAAATGCCGATTCGGTTAAGACACCGTTTAAGTTTTACTTAGTTGATAATCCTAATATCAATGCCTATGCCTATTTTGGTGGCAATGTGGTATTACACTCTGCGCTATTTCGCTATAGCCCAAATGAGAGCCAACTTGCCTCGGTAATGGCGCATGAAATATCTCATGTTACTCAGCGCCATCTAGCGCGTATGCTGGAAGATCAGAAGAGCACTACGCCTCTGGCTATTGCGGGCACTATAGGCTCACTATTATTGGTTATGGCCAATCCGCAAGCGGGTTTCGCTGCGCTGACCAGTACCATGGCCGGTGTTCAACAAGGGATGATCACCTTTACGCAAGCTAATGAGCAAGAAGCTGACCGAATTGGTATCAAAACACTGCAAAGAGCCGGTTTTGATCCCCATGCGATGGCTGATTTTATGCAAGTGATGTCTGATCAGACGCGTTATATGTCGAAACCGCCTGAAATCTTACTGACTCACCCCTTACCTGATAGTCGTTTAGCCGACGCCCGAAATCGTTCCAATCAATATTCTAAAGTGGTAGTACCTTCTTCTTTTGATTTTATGCTGGCGCGTGTTCGCATTATAGCTATGTATAGTACTGATCAAAAAGCTATTCTTGATCAGATCTTAGAGAATTATCGTAAAGGCGGTGCACAAGAAAAAATGGCCGCTGAATATGGTCAAGCTCTCTGGTTATCACAAGGTAAAAAATACAGTGAAGCCAGTAAGATCATGGCTACATTACTGGCTAAAGAGCCTAATAATCCTTGGTTTATCGATGCGATGACCGATTTAGATATCGAGCTAGGTCGCGTAAAACAAGCCGTGAGCCGCTTAGAACAAGCGATGGCTCGTTCACCGAATAATCCTGTCTTTAAGATAAATCTCGCCAATGCCTATATCCGCGGTAACCAATTTGATGCCGCATCCAATTTACTCTATAAATATACTTTTGATTACCCCGATGACCCTATTGGCTGGGATTTATTAGCGGAGTCATCAGCAAAACAAGGCAAACGCAACGAAGAGTTAGCCGCCTATGCCGAAGGCATGATCTTGCGCGGTAATTACGACCTCGCAGTCAAATATTTAACCGACGCTAGCCGCATGAGTAAGCTTGGCGGCTATGAACAAGCTCGCTATGATGCACGTATTGATGAAGTTCGCCGATTACAAACTCGTGACAGTAACCTCAAACCCTAAGGAAGTATTATGACCAAGCAGGCCACTTTCTATCATAATCCGCGTTGCTCGAAGAGCCGGGAAACCCTTAATTTGATTGAAAATTTGGGGATCAAACCAGAGATTATTGAATATCTGAAAACGCCGCCTTCAGTTGCTGAATTGGAAAAAATACTGCGCGCATTGGAATTTACCGATGCCCGTCAACTGATGCGTGTAAGGGAAGATGAATATCTAGAGCTGAATTTAGCCGACAAAAATTTATCACAACAACAACTATTACAAGCGATGCACGATCACCCTAAACTTATCGAGCGCCCTATCTTGGTGGTTGGTGATAAAGCCCGTTTAGGTCGCCCACCAGAGCAGGTCAAAGAGCTCCTTTAATCGATTTTGATAAGTGCCATCAATGCGGTAGTTCGCTGCCGCTTAATCTTCGTCGCTATAATTTTAGCGTGTCTTTAACAAAGGGGATCGTCAGTTTGCGTTGAGCAACAATAGAGGCGTGATCCAGCTTGTTCAAAATATCAAATAAAGTACCAATCTTGCGATCTAATCGTTTTAATACAAAACGGCAGACATCTTCGGGTATTTCAAAACCACGTAAACGGGCTCGCAATTGCAGTGTTTGGATCTTATCTTCATCACTAAGGGGTTGGAGCTTATAGATTTGCCCCCAATCGAGACGAGAAGCTAGATCAGGTAATTTAATATCCAGTTGTCTGGGTGGACGATCACCGGTGATTAGCAGGCAGGTACGACCGATTTCAATGATCCTATTATAGAGATCGAAAATAGCATTTTCCCACTCTTCATCTCCAGAGATACATTGAATATTATCAATACAGATTAATGATAAATTTTCCATACCATCGAGAACATCCGGCACAAAATAGGCGCGTTTATCTAACGGTACATAACCGACCGCTTCCCCTTTCTCTGACAGTTCTGCACAAGCTGCGTGTAAAAGATGACTTTTACCCCCACCTTCACCAGACCAGAAATAGAGATAACTTCCATGAGACTGATGGATCGCAAGTTTGATCGCGGCAAGTAAGGAGGCATTATTTCCCCCATAGAAACTGGCAAAGGTCTCATCATCAGGTAGGTATAGTGGTAATGAAAGCTGCGCTGGTGTATTCAGAAGCACCTCTGGCTTAACAAACAAAACAAATAAACGCGTAGCAGTTTAGCATAGAAAGGTAAGAGTTTTAAGTTGCATTACACACTAGATGTGGACTGTTTGCCGACCTAGACCCCAAAATAGAGACAAAAGCATCGGCAAACAGCTAACTGACTTGTTTACTTAGGCACTTTATTATTCTCAACTTCATTCAGTTCAGAATTAATAAATTGCTCTTCTGGACGAACAAAAGTAATAAAACGGAATAGCAATGCCATACCAATACCGACGATAGTTGCCAGCGCCATACCTTTCAATTCTGCCTGACCAATATGGATCACCGCACCACTGACACCAATAATCAAGATAACCGAGGTTAAGATCAGATTTTGTGGTTTGTTATAATCCACTTTTGAGTCTATTAACACACGAATACCCGAAGCGCCGATCACACCGTAAAGGAGTAGTGATACCCCACCCATCACAGGCGTAGGAACTAATTGAATGGCAACTGCAAGTTTACCCACACAAGAGAGTAAAATTGCCAATATCGCCGCACCACCAATCACCCAAGTACTATAAACTTTGGTGATAGCCATCACGCCAATATTTTCGCCGTAAGTCGTATTGGGTGTGGAACCGAAAAATCCAGAGATCACCGTCGATAATCCGTTGGCGAACATAGAACGATGCAGACCCGGATCTTTCATTAAGTCGCGCTCAACAATATTCGCGGTAACCACCAAGTGACCGACGTGCTCTGCAATCACCACCAGCGCGGCAGGTAAGATGGTTAAAATGGCAAACCATTCGAAACGCGGTGTATAAAAGTCGGGAGCAGCAAACCATGGGGCTTCAATAATGGGCGATAAATCAACCACGCCCATAAAATAGGAGAGTGCATAACCACTGAGAAAACCAATCAATATTGGGATAATCGCCATAAATCCGCGAAATACCACTGCACAGAGAATGGTTACGCTTAAGGTGGTAATAGAGATAATCAGGGTATTGGGGTCAACCTTAGCGCCTGCCGCAGGTAATAGCCCTGACATGCTAGCGGCGGTTTGAGCTAACTCTAAACCAATGACGGCAACGATTGCGCCCATTGCCGCAGGCGGAAACATCACATTGATCCATCCTCTGCCCGCCACTTTAACAATCAAAGCAACGATACAAAAGAGAACGCCACAAATAATAAATCCACCCAGAGCCAATTCATAGCCGAGCGGGAGTAAGATCAGCACCGGAGAGATAAATGCAAAGCTGGAGCCTAGATAAGCGGGAATTTTACCTTTACAGATAAATAAGTAAATTAAGGTCCCGATACCATTAAATAACAGGATGGTGGCCGGATTCACGCCAAATAAAATAGGCACAACCACAGTGGCACCAAACATCGCAAACAGATGCTGTAAACTGAGTGGGATAGTTTGGAATAGTGGTGGTCTTTCTTCAACTCCGATGGTGCGGCGAGTCATGGATTACATCCCCTTTATCTATTTTCAATTTTAAATCAAAAAAAAGCCGACTCATCAGTCGGCTAATTATTATTTTGTACCAAATATCTTATCGCCGGCATCACCCAAGCCCGGAACAATATATCCGTGTTCATTCAAGTATTGATCGATTGATGCAGTATAGAGTTCGATATCAGGATGCGCTTTTTCTAACGCAGCAATACCTTCTGGCGCAGCTACTAAGACTAAAACTTTAATTGACTGGCAACCAGCTTTCTTCAATAGGTCAACGGTGGCAATAACCGAACCGCCTGTTGCTAACATGGGATCAACCACAAGTGCCATGCGCTCTTCGATATTAGAAGCGAGTTTTTGGAAGTAAGGCACAGGCTCTAAGGTCTCTTCGTCACGATAGACGCCGACAACACTAATTCGCGCACTGGGGATATTTTCCAACACTCCATCCATCATACCTAGACCGGCACGTAGAATAGGAACAACGGTAATTTTTTTACCTTTGATTTGCTCAATTTCGACCGGCCCACACCAGCCTTCAATCGTTACTTTTTCTGTTTCTAGATCTGCAGTTGCTTCGTAAGTAAGAAGACTACCTACCTCCGAGGCAAGTTCACGAAAGCGTTTGGTGCTTATATCATGATCTCGCATCAGACCGAGTTTATGTTTGACAAGCGGGTGTTTCGCCTCAACAATCTTCATCTTCTTCTCCTACTATTTTAAGTCACTGGCGGGCAAAAAAATCGCGAGATTATAACTCTTTTTTAGTGAAATTCAACTAGAAGAGTATTGATTATAATCAAAGGTATCTCAATCAAGTATTTATTAACCTTATAATACACCCTTTAAGAAAGTTATCGCAAACGTTTGCTTGGGCTGCTAGAATTGTTTTTGTTGTAGATACTCCTTCTAAAAAACACGATTGCCTTGGGGGCCGTAGTGACGAATAAAACTTCGCTTAGCTATAAAGATGCCGGTGTCGATATCGATGCAGGAAATGCACTTGTTGAACGTATCAAAGGCGTTGTAAAAGAGACTCGCCGTCCTGAAGTTATGGGTGGATTGGGTGGCTTTGGTGCACTTTGCGCACTACCGCAAAAATATCGTGAACCTATTTTAGTCTCGGGCACTGATGGTGTGGGCACCAAATTACGCTTGGCGATGGATTTAAAACGCCATGATACCATTGGAATTGATTTAGTCGCCATGTGTGTTAACGACTTAATTGTACAAGGCGCTGAACCCCTATTTTTCCTCGATTACTACGCAACAGGTAAACTGGATGTTGATACTGCGGCTAGTGTGATCAGCGGAATTGCCGAAGGTTGTAAGCAATCTGGCTGTGCACTAGTGGGTGGCGAAACCGCCGAAATGCCGGGAATGTACCACGGTGAAGATTATGATGTTGCTGGTTTTTGTGTTGGCGTCGTTGAGCGCTCTGAAATTATCGATGGCAGCAAAGTCAGCGCAGGTGATGCACTTATCGCCTTAGCCTCGAGTGGGCCTCACTCAAATGGTTATTCATTAGTCCGTAAAATTTTAGAAGTTAGTCAAACAGATGCAGAAAAAACTGTGCTAGCAGGCAAATCTATTGCTGATCATTTACTTGCACCAACTCGCATTTATGTGAAGAATATACTAACGCTGATTGAAAAAAAATCAATTCATGCTATTGCCCATTTAACGGGCGGTGGTTTCTGGGAAAATATTCCTCGGGTATTGCCTGAGAATACACAAGCCCAGATCGAAGGTTCCAGTTGGCAATGGCCGGCTATTTTTAGCTGGTTACAACAAGCAGGTGATGTGACTACCCATGAAATGTATCGTACATTCAACTGTGGTGTGGGCATGATCATCGTACTGCCACAATCAGAAGTAGATTCAGCTCTTGAGCTGTTACGTGCTCTCGGTGAAAACGCGTGGCAAATCGGGAAAATTGCTGAACTCAAATCTGGTGAACAACAGGTTATTATTAATTAATGAAAAAAATCGTTGTATTGATCTCAGGAAGTGGCAGTAATTTTCAAGCCATTATTGATGCCTGCTGGAAAGGTAAAATCAAGGGTGACGTTTGTGCTGTTTTTAGCAATAAACCTAACGTCTTGGGATTAGTACGCGCTGAAAAGGCAGGTATTCCTGCCTTTGTCATTCAACCCACTGATTTTGCCTGCGCTGATGCCTATGATGCTGCGTTACTAGAAGCCATTGATGCCTACGCACCCGATTTAATTGTTTTAGCTGGCTACATGCGTATTTTAAGCAGCAATTTTGTGCGTCATTTTACGGGTCGTATGCTCAATATTCATCCATCACTGCTCCCAAAATACCCGGGTTTACATACACATCGTAAAGCCCTTGAAAATGGGGATAAAGAGCATGGTACTTCAGTGCATTTTGTGACCGAGCAACTCGATGGTGGGCCAGTTATTTTACAAGCCAGAATGCCGATTTATGCCGATGATACCGAAGAGTATATTATCGAACGCATTAAGGCGCGAGAACATCTGATCTATCCTATCGTGATCCAATGGTTTGTCTCTGGTCGTTTAAAAATGGTTGACCAACGTGCCGTATTAGATGGTGTCACTTTATCTGCTCAGGGCTGCTTAACCTCCTTGCCACCTTGATGGTAAATAAGGCTAAAATAACTTATTCTTACCTTCAAAAATAAGCAGTCACTGTATGATATAAAAAGTAGTGGTTGAGAAAAAAATATGCCATCCCCTGATTCACTCCCTTTTAAGGGCAATACTCTAATCGGTAATGATGTGTGGATTGGTTATGATGTGCTGATTATGCCCTGTGTTAATATTAGCAATGGGGCCATAATCTCTTCTCGTTCAGTTGTGGTATCCGATGTCCCTGCTTACAGCATTGAAATCACTAGTAGTTCACACTAATCCATAAAATTGCATTTTTCTAATCCAAATCGTCCAATCCTCTTATTAATCCTATATTCAGTTGGATTTTATAGACTTATACTTTTAGTAAAATAAACTTAATATTAAATGAATACTGAGAATTTTATGAAAAAAAGTATTTTAATATCCGCCTTGGGTATTTCTATCCTATTGTTATCCGCTTGTAATGAATCAACGGATACGCCTTTACCAGCAAAGGTTGAACAAAAAAAAGAACAAGAAATAACTCCATTAGAATTTAGTCAAAGCATAGAAAAAGGCAATCTGTGGTTATCCGCATTCCGTGAAAATTTCGGTTCTATTCTTAGCAAAAAAAATGAACAGCCATCAAGTGCTTTAGAGGGCAATATTATAATAAACGCCAAAAAATTACTTGATACACTCAGCGCCAATAATAAAATGACTTTTGATATTAATACGCTGAAATTTAAAGATGATATGAAGGGCATGCAAGTAAAGTCAAAACTGACGATGCTCGAAATTAGCTACCAAAAAAATGTTTCTGAATCTCAACTTAAAAGAGCCAAAGAGTCATTTGATTACATGAAAACCCTCTCTCCCTCTATTTCTGAGCTCGATAAAGCTGGTGAACAATTTGGCATCACCTATATCAATTTGTATGAAAAAACGCTAGCGCTAGGTGACTATTTATTTGTCAATCAAGCCTCTCGTTTAGATGATTATGCACAAGCAGGTCAACTCTATGATGATCTGAAAAAAGCCTATAAGCGACATACTGATATTAAAAAGAAAACCTTATTAATTTATGATGACTATTATAAAAAAATGCATTTGGAAGAGATGAAAATAGTCAAAAATCAGGGTCAAGTTGTCAGATACAATATTATGGAATCAATGGATATTCTGAGCGCAATAATGACAAAGTTAGGTCCCAGCCAAATTAATATCAATATGCTTGAAGATATGGTTATCCAACTTGAAGCTCGCTATACAGAGCTAGAAACTACATTTAATAATAGCGAGCTGTTAAAAAAAGAGTACAAAGCGCGATCTGAGTACGATTTGCAAAGCTATTTAAAATCATACCAACAGTTTATTCTCGAAATAAAAAATATTATCAAAGATAAAAATGAAGGTAATAGCACCCGAAGTACCTTAGATAGAGTATCGATTCAATATGAGTTACTGGTTCGTAGCTATAATGCACTGATTTTTTAGCTATCTATTTTTCAAGCCCGTCATAAATAAGTTAATTCAAAGTACAAAGCGCTTCGCCAAAAATGGGCTAATATCTAACGCTAATGGTAGTTCGCGTACCAATTGATTGATCAATACACCCGTGATCGCCGATGTCAGAATACCGGTACGGAAATGACCGCAGGCGTTAAGGTATCCGTCAATACCTTCCATAGGGCCTAATATTGGCAATTCGTCAGGTGAACCGGGGCGTAACCCTGCCCAACTGCGTTTAATATTGATATCTTTTAGTTCGGGAATACAACGTATTGCTCCCTGCACCAGACCTCGGATTTCAGGTAGCGTAGTACTGACGTCAAAACCTTTATCTTCCGTGGTACTGCCTATCAAGATCTCGCCATTATCCTTCTGCACTATGTAACAATCGCTGGTTGTGATACTTCCGCGCAACAGTTTGGGCATTTTTTCAGATAGCACTATTTGACCTTTTACTGGATGGACTGGAATAGTCGTTCCCGTCGCCCATTCACACAGCGTCGACGCCCAAGCACCACCTGCGTTGATCAACATTTTGCATGATAAACGACCTAGCATGTCAGTTTCCACGCCAACGATGTGACTACCTTGTCGATGTACGCCAGTGACATTGGTATTGCTATAGATATCAACGCCATTTTGTCGGGCTCCCTCAAGATAGGCATCGGTGAGACGAAATGGGCTGATTTGATGATCACACAAAAATTCTAGTGCACCCGTCGCCTGTAGAGAAATATAAGGCTCATTTTCCTGTAACTGCACCGCATCAAGCCATCGAATCTCTTCAGATAGATTGGGAATTTTTTCCACAATGTGCTCAGCATAATGCCGGTCTTGCTCGTCATACATGACAAACTTGAGGCCAGTACGCTCAAATTTACAATCCATTGCGTGATTTTCTAGCAGCTCTTGATGTAATTGTGGATACATAGAGTTAGACATCAACGCCATATTAAAAAAACTTTCGGGAAGAATATGAGGATGTGCAGCATCAACTTTTATTGCATTATTTGCCGCATTATTGGAAAGTGAGCTAGCAGCGGCCGCGAGAGTGGATTGCATTCGAAAGAAAATCACACCACACCCAAGCCCGACCGATTCACCGATAGCCCATAATCCGCCAGCGGAGGCTCGCGAGGCGTTGCCCGGTCGTTTTGCATCAATTAAGGCAATTTTTAAGTCGCGTTCTTTCGACAATTGATATGCGCAAGATGCACCAATAACGCCACCGCCCGCAATCACCACATCATAGTTCTTATTCATAGGATGCACCTCCATCCACATTTTCTTTATCAGATATAAAAGCACTAAAAGGTAAGGGATCTATAGGAAAACGCGGTCGTAGCCACCCTACATCACTGCGACCCGTATGCGCACGTAGACGATCGCTGCAATATCCAACACAGAGTTTACCTTGACAGTCCCCCATACTGATCCGCGTGCGCATTTTCAGGCTAGTCATGTCCTCTACTTGCTGCTCTAAGGCCTCGTCGATGGCGCTTCGTGTGACCTGCTCACAACGGCAAATAACAGTTTCATGGGTTGGCAGGTTCAATTGTCCACAACCTCGCTGTGTATAATTCTCGATTCCAGCACGAAAGCGAGAAATCTGCTGTTTTTGTTGTAAATATTTTTGATGCAGCTGTTCCGCATCCTTTTGCGTCAGCTCGCCTCGCATTTTTAGTATCGAAATTGCCGCTATTCGTCCATCAATCATAGCGGCTTCTGCGCCGCGCACGCCTCTCATATCACCAGCCAGATGAATATGCTGCTGGCTACTTTGTTGCCACTCATTCGCATACGGCTGTAAGAAACCCTCTTGGTGATATTCATGAGATAAATCCATCTGCTGAGATAATTGAGTGCGAGGAAGAAAACCATAACCGACAGCCAGAGTCTCAGCCGCAACCCTACGTTGTTGACTTAAATCAGCTGACCAGTTTTGATCATAGGGGGCAACCACGACCTGCGTTAGAGCATCTTGTCCCATGGCAGCCACCACTCCCCAACCATAATATTGGGGAATACGATGCAATTTGAGATAAGCCATCATGCTTAATCCTTCGAGGAAAAGCTGAGGCTGATTAAGCAGAGCTCGGGTTTGGCGAGTCATATTTGCAAAAGAACTTGCCTCGTAGATGCCAACAACCTCAGCACCCGCACGATGTAACTGACAAGCGGTCAGTAACAACAAGGGGCCGCTTCCAACTAAAAGCGTGCGTCCATAGGGTCTAGCAACATCGTTTTTGATTTGCAGTTGTAAGCCACCCAGCAGTTTAACGCCCGGTAGCGTCCAACCGGGGAAAGGTACACTACGTTCATGACAACCCGCAGCCAAGAGTAGATGTGAAAAAGAGAGAGTATCGATTTTCTGTTGCGCATCGAGCGTATAGAGCCTGCTATTCTCCTCACCGCCCATAATCCGCGTATTAAGGCGCACCTCGACATTCGCTCGAATACGATCAAACTCCTGATGCAAATTCTGCATCTCTCGCTGATAACGCTTACCCAAATATTGTAGATTGACTCCCTGCCGAGCGGGACCACGAAATACCACGCCGCCCAGACGAGAGGCTTCGTCAAGCAAAATACTGCCGACGCCATGATGCGCTAACTCAATTGCGGCGGCCATTCCAGCAGGGCCTCCACCGACAATCACTGGCCGCAATTTGACAGTAGGATGAATTTTTTCAAAGCGATTTGTTGCTGTTTCGACTCGCATACCAGCCTGAACCTGCGTCTGGCAAGCACGCTGTTTATGACGATCATTAATTTTCACCAAACAGCTATGACATATCCCCATCCCACAGTAAGCACCCATTAGTTGCTGATGATCATTGCGTGCAATTGCGCGTTTTCCTAGGGCATTCAATACAGCTAACACAGTTTCGCCACTCATGGCCTTGACGGGTTGCCCATCAATCGTGAAGACAATATCTCCCTCTCCCTCAGGTATATGCTGAATATCATATTCTCGTTGCAGCATCACTCTTTCCTCATTAATAAAAAAGGAGCTTTTAAAGCCGTATTTTCAGTTTGTGCAGCTCGTTCAATTAATGCGCTCAATTTAGAGTTCAGCGCAGCAGTGAACATCGTCGGTATAGACAGAATCAATCTCATTGTTTTTATAGAGAAATAACGTGACAAATTATTTGTCTTATTAAGTTCTAGTAAACAAATACATTAATGTCAATTATATATATTCTCTATTTTTTATTTTCAGTAGAAACTAATACCATGATTAATAATCAACTTACTGAAGGGCATCAATTAATAGACAATTAAAAACATTAATATATTTAACTAAAATATTTACCGTTACGTCTACTTAGATAAAGTTAATGCTCATTTATAGACATTTTATTATTGGCGATATCTGGCAAATACAGTCTATTCAGCCAATCCACGTCCAATATAGCTGGCAAAAAGCGCATACAGTTTTTCAGGTCTTCTGATACTCAGAACCCATTGAATTGCAGGCACACAAGGCATACCATCTTTAGAGGTTAATATATGCAAATCATCTGATAAGGCATTTTTCGGCAGCAATCCAATACCCAATCCACAAGCTACCGCATTACGGATGTTGTCAAATGAACCACTGGTGTAGGAAAAAAAGTAACGGCGACCTACATGTTCCAATGCAGACATAGCACAGATTCTAATTACGCAACCTTCAGGAAAGGTCACCAGAGGGATTTCATCTAATTCGTTAAAGGACACAGCTTTCGATCTCACCCAATATAAGGGTTCAACTCGCAAAATTTTTTCACTCTCTGAGAGTAATGGCTCTCCCACTAACCCTTTGATAATCACAATATCCAATTGTTGCTGTGCTGCTAATCTTGATAGCGTTTTGGATGAAGCCGCCGTAATCTTTACTCGAAGATCTGGGTTCTCCTCCAAACACAGTGATATGATCCTATGCAGATTTTTAACTTCAAAATCATCAGGTACACCGAGACAAACAACTCCTTTCAAATTACTTTTCTTTAAAGCCCCAATAGCGCTGTTCGTTCTATGCAAGATATCTCGAGCGGCGGGAAGTAATTGCAGCCCCTCTGCTGTCAAACCAAGAATATGCCCCTTACGTCTATCGATCAGGCGACAGCCCACATCTTGTTCCAATCTCCTCAATCCTGCACTCAGGGTGGATTGCGTCCGCCCAAGCTCTTCTCCCGCGCGTTTAAAGCTACTGAGTTCAGCAATAAAGACAAAAGTACGCAATTGCTCTAATGTGATCCCTCTCCCAACAATTTGATTTTGTTCACTTTGTTGTTTCATCCCTGTTTTACCTCCGCTATCGACTCAGTCGATTATAGTGCTGCGATAATTCATTTAACAGGTAATAACGGATCGGACATAATTTTGAGACACTAAATCTTCAAATTAACGACATAACAGGTGAAAGGACATGGCTCTACTAAAATTTCCAAAGAATCACAAACCCCGTTACTGCGGTTTTAATATTGATGGTATTTTAGACGAAACACTTAGAGAAGGGGCAGAACGTTGCATTTTTTCAATACCAGCACAATGCAAGATTCCACTGATTAGTAAAATTCTACAATGTGGGATACGTGATATTGTTTATGGCTCAGGACCGAACGATCCAACACTGCTTATCCACACGCTCAATGAATTGCTTGAAAATGACCTCCTCCCCTCAAAGACACACTTTTCCTTTATCATGCTACTAAATTGCCATGAACCTCTTATGCCACAATTCAAGTTATTTCCAGATCTGCTGAAATCATATTTAACAATCAGTTTTGGGATGATATCTCATCAAACAAATAAAAGACTGTTCGAACACACGATCGAACAACTCAATAAATGGGGTTTTAATAATTTCCGAGTGAGTTTATTGAACAATTTCAGTACGGGCATCGACGAAGAATCCTATGAAAAAATCACCAAGGATATTGATCGCTCCATTGGTATGGATATAAGTAAAATCCGCATCAATGACTCATTAGGCACGCTCTATCCAGAAGCAACGGCAATTCTAACGGCAAATCTACGTCATCAATATCCTAAAACCGATTTCTGTTTGCATGCCCACAATGATAGAGGTCTCGGTTTGCAAAATGCACTGACATCGCTTTATCACGGTTTTAATATTATTGAAGGTGGATTTGCTGGAATGGGTAACCGTTCGGGTCTGCCGGCGATTGAGATCCTAGAACAAATATTTCGTGAACAGAATATCACTATTAACAATCATGATTTAAATACTGAAATGGTGATTGAAACAGCTAGATTATCAGAACGCACTTTCCTTTCTCTACCGGATCTGTACCGACCAATCAGTGGGCTTATCGTTAACCAAGAAAATATGGGTGTTGCTAATATCCCCACTTTTCTACAAGCAGCTCGTGATATTCCCTATTTTCTTAATAGCACAGGGCTCCACGATGCGACGATAAAAAAGATTCTACAAGATGAAGGGTTTGAAATAGAAGCAGAAGATCCTGCTATCGTGCAAAAGATCAAGAAAAAGCTCGATGCTATTTTGATCGCTACTTATCCGAAAAATATCAAAAGTTCGAATAAATACGCAAAGACGTCGTTCAGCTATATGCATCCAATGTGATTTATGCATCTACAGTTGGCTCACTTGCACGGAGTTTTCTCGAATAAATCTCACCATTGAAAAAATTTTTCTTCGGTAATAAAAAACCAAACAAGGAAAACAAATGTTTATAATCGTGGCTCCCATATTTCTGGTGATACTGGTAGGTTATTGTTACGGGCAATTCAGCATTGATAGTAGCCATAAAGATAAGCTGATCAACGACTATGTACTCTATATCGCACTACCCGCACTCTTGTTTCTCGCCATTGCTCAGGCTGATATCGGCGAATTAAAACAGTGGGGCTTTATTCTTTCTACGCTGATCGGAATAAGTGTCTGCTATATAAGTGCTTCACTTCTGGCAAAAGCACTGAAAATAGGACTTCCTCAATCTTCAATTCTTGGCATGAGCGCATGCTATGGTACAACGGGATATATGGGTATCCCTATCCTGATTTCTGTGTATGGAGAACAAGCTGCTCTGCCTGCTGCGATAGCAACCGTTTTACACAATATCCCCACCATTATGGCCGTTATCATCAGTTGGGATATTTTTTCCAGAACAAAAACGAGCGAATCTGTATCTATAAGTGTGTGGCAGGCCATACGGACAATCCTTAAGAACCCACTGACGCTTGCAGTTCTAGCTGGATTAATCTTTGCCCTACTTGATATTAAGCTACCGGCTTTTATTGAACTCTTTGCCCGCTTTCTAGGTAACGCAGCTGGACCAACCGCTCTGTTTGCTCTCGGTCTGGGACTGGCTCGTCTTAAGGTCAAAGAACATTTCAATTTCGCCATGGGTAAGATTGTAATACCTATGATTGTGCTGAAACTCTTTGTACAACCACTCATTACCTTCACAATCGCTTTTTATCTCTTCGGCATGCAGCAAGATCTTTGGTTAGTTGTGGCAGTCGTAATGGCCGCTCAACCAATAGGTGCAGGCGTATACGTCTTCGCCAAACAGTATAAATATCAACAGGATGTTATTTCGCTATCGATTATAGTCTCATTGTTACTTGCTCTTATTAGCATCCCATTAATATTGACCTTTTTTTCTGCTTAGTCAGACTTAAATATCTATTTCAGGCAGGTTATATAATATTACTATCATCAAAGAGTTCAGCCATAAACCTAGTTAAAATACTCTGAATATAAATTTCACTTATCATCATAAATGTACTGATATTGGAAACTGGTTTATATCAGCAATTTCGCATTCAATAGTTTTAATGAATAAATTAGATTAAAATCATATTAAATCGTCAATTTAATTGCAGCAATAATAATTAAAATCCTAATAAATCATTATATTAGGGTTAATTTAAGACGCTCATAAAATTTGACTATTTTCCGCATTTTTTGCCGTAATACAGTGCGCTTTGAAATGTTTTTTGATAATCTTGCTGTGGGTGCTTGCTCCGACTGGTTCAAGCATTTTGTGAGAGCCAGAAAGAGAAAAGCCCCGTTAGTTTTAACTTAAACCAACGAGGCCCAATCTTCACACTAGACAATTGAAATTGTGCCTCTTAGCCAATAAGAGGTCAAGAAGAAAATGACTAAATATGCCCTTGTGGGGCTTATTACCGTGTGTGTCACGGTACTGGGTTTCACTCTGTTAATGAATGATAGACTCTGTCTTATCAACATTAATAGTGGAAACACAGTAGTTCAGGCGAAGCTTTCTTACGAATAGAGCTTAGCCTAGCGGGGGAAGTTTCCCCCGCATTTTCTCTTTTTGTTGAGTGTCGGTTCCAAGCACCCTTCCTATTCCGCAAAAGTGTTAATTGCCTGCTTAATATCCTTTTTAAATAGTTATAATACAGCTGTTATCTGGCGTTCAAATCTATCTTTAATTGATTAATAAGCTAATAACTTAAAAAAATACAAATTAATTCTAGAAAGATTAACCCTAGGTATAGAATGCTGATAATAAATTTGTGTTAGCAAACAAAATTAGAGCAAAAAAGATCATTTAAAATATCTTTTGTCGTGATAAAAAAACAAAATAATGAGGGCAATATGAAATATCAAGATGTAACCAAAACACCTGGAGAGAACTCATACTTTCTGGTTTTTAATTTAATCAATACCCATAAAACTCGTGATACCTTGATTGATCTCTGCAATAACCTTTCTGGTCTAATACGCAGTATGAGAACTCGCTTTCCTACCTATGAAACTAGCTGTGTGATGGGATTTGGTGCCGATGCCTGGAGTCAACTATTTCCTGATGCCGCAAAACCGCAGCAACTGAGTACATTTAAAGAGATAAAAGGAAATAGCTATACCGCTGTCTCAACACCAGGTGATCTTTTCTTTCATATTCGCGGATTAAAAACTTCGGCTTGTTATGAACTCGCGTCCATTATCAGTCAAAAATTAAATGGCGTGGTAACACCCGTCGATGAAGTGCACGGATTTCGCTATTTTGATGGACGCTCAATTATTGGTTTTGTTGATGGTACAGAAAATCCAGAATTTGAGGACGAACGCGCTGCCTTTGCCGTTATTGGTGAAGAAGATGCCGACTTTGCTGGCGGCAGCTATGCTTTTGTTCAAAAATACATTCATGATATGGATGCATGGCAAGCGCTGAGTGTTGAAGAGCAGGAAAAAGTAATTGGGCGCCATAAATTCAATGATGTAGAGCTTAGCGATGAACAAAAAGAGGCGGGCTCCCATAATGTAGTCACCAATATTCAAGATGAAAATGGCGAAGATCTTAAAATTGTAAGAGCTAATATGCCATTTTCTAATCCATCAAAAAATGAATACGGTACCTATTTTATTGGCTATGCGCGATATTTCTCCACCACTCAACGAATGTTAGAAAATATGTTTCTCGGTTCAAAAGAAGGTGCGGCGGATAAATTGCTTAAATACAGTACGCCTATTACGGGCACACTCTTTTTTATTCCATCACCCTCTTTTTTAGATGATATAGAATAAAATTAACTCAATGAATAAAAACCAAACAGGCGCTATATCTTAACTTATCGCGCCTGTTTTAATATTGACTACAATAAATTGAAATATTTATTGGGTTTAATCGGCAGCGGCAGTGGTTTTATATCTAACATATCTAGCACATTACGTTCAATGGTGTTGCATATTGCATTCAGTGGCAAATCATTGGCAGAAATTCCAAATGGATCTTCTAACTCTTCAGCTAATGAATCCCAAGAAAGAAAGGTATAAGAGATAAAAACCGAGACAAATGGGGTCATAAAATGCAAATCAGCAACCAAAGCAAAAGGCAGTAAAGTACAAAAAAGATAGACGGTACGTTGTAAAATAAGCGTATATGCAAAGGGAATTGGCGTATTTGAAATTCGTTCACAACCGCCTAGAACATCAGATAATGCATTAACGTCTTTATTTATTGATTGAAATAAAACATCACTAATTATCTTATTATCCCGCAGCTCGCCTATTTTTAGGCCAATATGCAGTAAAATTCGGTTTGACCGGAAAGGACTTGCAATAACATCATCAAAAATAGCTTGCGGCAGTAGACGATATAGATCAACCATCGGATTGGTTTTTCTTAACTCATGATTTAGGCTCCAACTAAGGGCAATTAATAAGCTACCAAACTCTTTTTGAAACATCGTATTCGTCGGTAGTAAGCTTTTGATATTACGTAAAATATTACGTTGATTAATCAGCATAGTACCCCATAAGGTTCTAGCTTCAACTAATCGGCTATAGCAAGCGTTATTACGAAAACCAAGAAATATAGCGATTGCAATCCCTAATAAACTAAAGGGCGCGATAGTTAAATGAATACCTAATTTTTCGTAACATTGATAACTCATTACCGCAATAATGGATATAATAATATTAAGCGAAAGTCGAAATGTAATTTTAGATAAGACTGAACCATGCCAGTCGAACAAGCGGAAAAACCAGTGTTGATTTGGGCGAATAACCATAATAAGTTTAATTTATAACCAAAATAATAGGTGTTTATTATTTCATTTATTTTATTAACAATCTATAGGGATACCCTGTACATATTAAGCGTTTCGGTATTCTTGATTAATTTCAACCTGTATCCTCACTCATACCTTAATTGAGTCTTATATTAACGGAGTTACAGATGCCACACTGTATTATTGAACACTCTATCTCATTAGATGGTGAAGTTTTAATGCCGCTGGTCTTTTCGGCTGCTTTGAACTCGGGATTATTTAACGCTGATGGTCGTGATATTAAAGTAAGAGCTTTGCCCTATCACAACTATCTTACCGGACCAACAAAATCAGATTTTGTGCATATTGTATTAAAAATACTCTCGGGGCGCACTGCAGAACAGAAACAACTTCTCACACAAGCCGTATTAGCGAAAATAAATACGCTGTTACTACAAAATTGTTCAGTGACCATTGAAGTTGTCGATGTGGATCGCGCCAGTTATGCAAAATGCATAAGTTAGTTATCATCGACCTTAAATTCACTTCACCACTGATTAGCACCAACAAAGACTAAATATCGCTAGCACCTCAGCTAATTTTTCAGCTGAGGTGCTTATTCGGTGTTATTCAGCGACGCATTGCTGTTTTATTCGCCAATCAGGCCAACTCTATTTGACCTTTCATTATTTTCTCACAAATAAATGATATCCTAGCCAAATGGATTTGAGTGTAATTAAAAGAATTTCTTATCTGTAAAACTGATCAGCAGTTGTTTTGATTACACCCATATCTAATTTTTTTACTCACTAACAATATTGAGGTGTTTTTATGATCGCCGGGCAGGTATCTCCCTTTAGATTGCGCCCTCTTGAGCGTGAAGATTTAGCTTTTATTCATCAACTTGATAATAACGCAAGTATCATGCGTTACTGGTTTGAAGAGCCTTATGAGGCCTTTGTTGAATTAAGCGATCTCTACGACAAGCATATTCATGACCAATCTGAACGACGTTTTGTAATTGTGTTTGAGGGTGTGAAAGTGGGATTAGTTGAATTGGTAGAAATTGACTATATTCATCGCCGTTCTGAATTTCAGATTATCATTGCGCCGAACTTTCAAGGTAAAGGGTACGCAACACGCGCCGCTAAGCTGGCCATGGATTATGCCTTTTCTGTTTTAAACCTATATAAACTCTATTTAATTGTCGATAAAGAGAACATCAAAGCGATCCATATCTATAATAAATTAGGTTTTCACACTGAAGGTGAGCTAATCGATGAATTTTTCGTCAATGGCCGCTATCATACTGCCATCCGTATGTGTATTTTTCAGCATCAATATTTTGCGATGAAAGAGCAAAACGCCCATACTGACAGCATGGTTAGCCAACACGCCACGATCAAACAACAATTATAGGTTACCGGCAAGGATCAGCTTCATTATAAAATTAGATTGGAGTCATAATGTCCCAAGATCGCTTATATCACGAGAAAGAGCTTAGCTGGCTTTCTTTTAATGAACGAGTTCTACAGGAAGCGGCTGATAAACAGAATCCGCTGATAGAACGTATGCGCTTTTTGGGCATTTACTCCAATAATTTAGATGAATTTTATAAGGTTCGATTTGCCGATGTTAAACGCCGTATCTTGATTAATGAAGAGCGGGGTACGGCTTCCAGCTCACGTCATTTATTACGTAAAATTCAAACTAAAGTTGCGAAGCTCGATCAAGAATTTGATGTGCTCTATAACGAACTTCTGTTAGAAATGGCGCGTAATCAAATCTTTTTAATCAATGAGCGACAAATTTCGCCTAATCAACAAATCTGGTTGCGACAATATTTTCGTCAAAATTTACGCCAGCACATCACGCCGATCTTGATCAATCCAGAGACTAACTTTGTTGAATTTTTAAAAGATGATTATACCTATCTGTCCATTGAAATTATTCACGGACAAAATACACAATATGCACTATTAGAAATTCCAACCGATAAAGTCCCGCGTTTTGTTAATCTGCCACCAGAGATGCCTAAAAAACGCAAGTCAATGATATTAATTGATAATATCCTTCGTTATTGTTTGGATGAGATTTTCAAAGGCTTTTTCGATTACGATAAGTTAAATGCTTATTCGATGAAAATGACACGTGATGCCGAATATGACTTCGCAACTGAAATGGAATCCAGCCTATTAGAGCTGATGTCTTCCACATTAAAACAGCGATTGACCGCCGAGCCCGTCAGATTTGTCTATCAACGTGATATGCCCGATGAGATGGTAGAGTTATTGCGTACCAAGTTGGGTTTATCCAATGATGACTCCGTTATCGCCGGTGGCCGTTATCATAATTTTAAAGATTTTATTAATTTCCCCAATGAGGGGATGAAGAATTTGCTGTATAAGCCCTTACCTCGCTTACGCCATCGTTGGTTCGATAATTTTCGTAATGGCTTTGATGCGATCCGCGAACGGGATGTTTTACTCTATTATCCTTATTACACATTCGAACACACCTTGGAATTGTTGCGCCAAGCCTCTTTCGATCCCAGTGTTATTTCGATAAAAATCAATATCTACCGTGTGGCTAAAGATTCTCGTATTATTGATTCGGTGATCCATGCTGCTCATAATGGTAAAAAAGTTTCTGTGGTGGTTGAGCTGCAAGCGCGTTTTGATGAAGAAGCTAATATTCATTGGGCCAAACGACTGACAGAAGCGGGAGTGCATGTTATTTTCTCCGCGCCCGGTCTCAAGATCCATGCCAAACTCTTTATTATTTCACGTCTCGAAGAGGGTGAAGTGATCCGTTATGCTCATATAGGTACTGGCAATTTTAACGAAAAAACTGCCCGTCTCTATACGGACTACTCCTTATTGACGGCAAATCAACAAATTACCAATGAAGTTCGTCGGGTGTTTAGTTTTATTGAAAACCCCTATCGTCCTGTCACATTCGATAATTTAATGGTTTCACCACAGAATACCCGAATCAAGCTAAATGCCCTTATTGATCAAGAGATCGAAAATGCGCAAGCGGATTTACCTTCCGGTATAACTCTTAAAATCAATAACTTAGTAGATAAAGAGCTGATCGATAAACTTTATGATGCTTCCAATGCTGGCGTTAAAATTCGCTTACTGGTTCGCGGAATGTGTTCACTGGTCGCCGGTCATCCAGACTTCAGCGAAAATATCCAAGTAACTAGTATTGTTGACCGTTTCTTGGAGCATGATCGCGTTTATGTGTTTACTAATGCGGGTGATGAGATGGTTTTTCTCTCTTCAGCGGATTGGATGACACGTAATATCGATTACCGAATTGAAGTGGCGATCCGCATTCTTGATGTGCAGCTCAAACAGCGAGTACTGGATATTCTCGACATTCAATTTAACGATACAGTAAAAGCACGTTTTGTTGACAAAGATCTGAGTAATCACTATGTTCCTCGCGGTAATAAACGCAAAATCCGTGCGCAACTTGCCATTTACGACTATTTAAAGTCATTAGAAAATCCTGATACAAGAGCATAATAAGCATGCCATTAACGCATACCTCCAAGACTAGGCCATTAGAGATTGCGGCTATTGACCTTGGTTCAAATAGCTTTCATATGATTATTGCGCGGATAGTTAACGGTGCTCTACAAGTGTTAACGCGCCTCAAACAGCACGTACACCTTGCTGATGGTCTAAATGAAGATAATGAGTTAAGCGAAGAGTCAATTAAACGCGGGTTAGCCTGTTTAGCGCTATTTGCTGAACGGTTACAAGGCTTCCCTGCAGAGAATGTCTGCATTGTAGGTACACACTCCCTACGAGTTGCGACCAATGCACAGGATTTTGTCCAGCGAGCAAAAAAGATCATCCCCTACCCAATTGAGATTATCTCGGGGCAGGAAGAGGCTCGTCTGATATTTATGGGCGTAGAACATACACAGCCGGAAAAAGGCCGTAAATTAGTACTGGATATCGGCGGTGGGTCGACTGAACTGATCATTGGTGAGCAATTCGAGCCGCTTTTAATCGAGAGTCGCCGCATGGGCTGCATTAGTTTTGCGCGTCAATATTTTCCTAATGATGAGATCACGCCCACCTATTTTGCCAAAGCGCGTTTAGCCGCCAATCAGAAATTAGAAAATATCGCTACTCAGTTTAAAAATAAGGGTTGGGATTTTGCATTAGGGGCATCGGGCACCATTAAGGCGGCTCATGCCGTATTGCTTGAGTGCGGCGAACGTGATGGCGTGATCACCCCCGCCCGTTTAGCGACTATCGTGCAACAAGTCTTAAAATATAAATCTTTTGACGATATCGATATCCCCGGATTATCCGACGAGCGAAAATATGTCTTCGTTCCCGGCTTAGCGATTCTTTGTGCTATTTTTGACTCATTACAGATCCAAGAGTTACGCCTCTCTGAAGGGGCATTACGCGAAGGTGTGTTATACGAGATGGAGGGCCGATTCCGCCATCAGGATATCCGTCAACGCACCGCCATCAGTTTGGCAGAACACTATAATATCGACAGAGAACAGACGAAACGTGTTCGAAAAACGATGGAAACACTGTATCATCAGTGGGCTGCACAGAATCCAAAACAGGTAAACAGTCAACTTGAGGCGATTTTAGTTTGGGCGGTGATGCTTCATGAAGTTGGATTGAGCATTAATCTGACCGGCCTACAGCGTCATTCGGCATATATTTTACAACATACTAATTTGCCTGGTTTTAATCAGGAACAACAGCTGTTATTAGCGACCTTAATCAAGAATCATCGTAAAGCAATCAAGTATGATGATATTCCTAAATTTAACCTGTTTAAAAGAAAACAGTTTATGCCGTTGATCCAAATTCTGCGGCTATCCATACTGTTAAATAACCAACGACAGTCGACCACGACACCCACCTCCTTACGATTGATTACTCATGATGGTTACTGGACCTTATGTTTACCCAAGAACTATCTAGGAGATAATGCATTGATGCAACTTGACCTTGAAAAAGAGCAGGCCTTCTGGGCAGATGTTCCGGGTTGGGATCTCACCGTATGCGAGGAGCGAGCTTAGTCTATGACGATGAAAAATAAAATAATATTAATGCTCATCAACGGATGACATTGATAAAAGACAACAGTCGAAATTAGCCTATTGAATAATTTTAAATGCTAATAGCATTCAATGAAAGTTTTAAGGATTAAAATGTCTCAACCCGCTTTCTCGATCGATGCGGCACCAACCGTTAATCCGCATGCCCAAAAACTGGCACATATCCGCCAGCAAATTTTGACGCTTTTTCTTGATGATGAAGAGTTTGTTCACAGCCTATTAAAAAGTTGTGAGCATGTCAAAATAGATGACAAAGTATTAAACGATAAAATCGTCGCAGTAAAAGAACTATTGGAGGATCTGCACGCAGCGGATATCGCCGATATCTTAGAAATGCTGCCTTATGATGAACGTTTAGCGCTTTGGCATCTGGTTGATAATAATGAACGTGGGCAAGTCCTACTCGAAGCCTCAGTCTCTGTTTGGGACAGCTTAATTAAGGATATGTCAGACCGCGAAATGCTGCGAGCCGTAGGCACACTGCATATTGACGAACAAGCCTATATCGCCGAGCACTTACCGCGCGATACTATGCGCCGCTTACTCACCTATCTCGAGCCAAGCTTACGCAGCCGTATTCGTGCCGTTCTACAATATCCGAAAGACAGCGTTGGTCAGATGATGGACTTTGAGTTCGTCACTGTCAGGCCGCAAGTGACCTTGAAAACAGTTCAACGCTATTTGCGTCAACGGGGAAAAATCCCTGAAGCAACGGATAAAATTTTCGTTGTTGATCACCAGAATCGACTAACGGGAGAATTACCCTTAACCACCATTTTAACCCAATCGCCTGAAAAAATTGTCGCAGATGTAATGAAAACCGATCTAGTCACTTTTATGCCCGAAGAGAAAGGGGAAGATGCGGCCGGTGCGTTCGAACGTTATGACTTAATTTCTGCCGCTATCGTCGATGCCAATGGGCTGTTACTGGGTCGATTAACGGTTGAAGATATTGTTGATAATATGAACGAAGAGAACGACAGCAGCATCCGCCGTATGGGGGGGTTAAGTCGTGAAGAGGATCTCTTTGCTCCTGTGGGTCAAACGGTCAAAACACGTTGGACTTGGCTAGCGCTAAATCTTTGTACTGCATTTGTGGCATCTCGAGTTATCGGCGTTTTTGAAGATACGATTTCACAACTGGTCGCCTTGGCAGCACTGATGCCAATTGTCGCGGGTATTGGCGGTAATACGGGTAACCAGACGATCACCATGATTGTTCGTGCTATTGCCCTACACCAAATTCAGAACGGCAGCTTCTCTTTCCTGATGTTACGCGAACTGGGCGTGGCGCTAATCAATGGGATTGTTTGGGGGGGGATTATGGGCGTGGTGACCTATTTCCTCTATGGCGATCTGGCTATGGGCGGCGTAATGACGCTAGCGATGATCTTAAACCTATTAATGGCAGCATTGATGGGCGTCCTTATCCCGATGATCATGATTAGGTTTGGCAAAGACCCTGCTATCGGTTCTAGCGTAATGATCACTGCAATTACCGACACTGGCGGCTTCTTTATTTTCCTCGGTCTCGCTACCCTATTCTTAGTTTAATTCTATATTTAGCTATGCCAGTCAAACTTATTGACTGGCATTTTTTAATTTCACCCGGCTTTCACTACCTTTTCACTCTTTTGAAATTAGGTTAATACTTTTCGTATAAGCTTCAAGTCCGTTTCAAGCACTATCTTCTCTGTTAGTTCTTTAATCCGCATCTGACTTTCTAGAGAACGTTCAGAGATAGTTTCTGATAAAGTTTTCATTATGGTCCCTCAATTAATGCCTTATATAAACGATATCTTATGCTCCATGATATAAGTTATCACTTTTATCTCAACATTTTTTAGCGCGACTAACACACTACTATTGATTGATAAATAAAATCATAATTTATTATTTTCTGTAACCAAGCATTAAAAAATATAAATCATATTCGATAGAATAATCATTAATAGATAGTTATCCAATAAAATTTAACCACTATTTAAGTTGAAGGCATTCGAAATTAACCTAATATTATCTTTATAGACTTACAATATTCTGTTAATTAGCATTTGATAAAATGAAATAATGTAATTATCTTAATAAATAGCTCGTTAGGCCAACCTATATTGGATAACCAGAATTTACAACCAGTTATTGAGATTGAGGTTTACAGAATATAGAACTTTCTGCTATAAACTTAGTATAGGCTTGATACGCAAAATTACTTTGATTTTTCCCGTCCGTTATTTTAACCCCGTTCGGTGAAGCTTTATCTTTTTCAGATAAGAACAGTCATAAATAATACCGTTGATCTGGTTTACATTAAGTATCAGGGATTTTTAAAAAATGCCTTAATAAAGGAAAATAATATGACAACGCAAACCGAGACCACGGGTCAGCCCTCGGCTAGGCCATTAAACCGCCAAGATTATAAAACATTGGGCTTATCTTCTTTAGGCGGAACGCTGGAATTTTACGATTTCGTTATTTTTGTTTTTTATGCAAAAATTATTTCGCAACTCTTTTTCCCCGGAAATAACGAATTCCTCGCACTAATGGCAACACTAGGTTTATTTGCAGCAGGCTATCTTGCGCGTCCACTGGGCGGCATTATTATGGCTCACTTCGGTGATAAAATTGGCCGCAAACGTATGTTTACGCTTAGTATCTTTTTAATGGCGTTTCCTACGCTAATTATCGGTTTTTTACCGACCTATGAAACTATTGGTGCCGCAGCTCCCCTGTTATTGCTATTAATGCGTATTATGCAAGGTGCAGCTATTGGTGGTGAAATGCCAGGTGCATGGGTGTTTATTGCTGAACATACACCAAAACAACGTTATGGGCTGGGTGTAGGTACACTGACTTCTGGTATCACTGGCGGTATCTTACTGGGTTCGATTGTGGCGATCATTATTGAACGCAGCTATAGTGCACAAGAATTACATGATTTTGCGTGGCGCATTCCATTTATTTTAGGTGGGATCTTTGGTTTCCTCTCCGTCTATTTACGTCGTTTTCTTGAAGAGACGCCTATTTTTAAAGAGATGGCGGCTAAAAAAACCTTAGCGCAAGAGTTGCCAGTTAAAACCGTTTTAAGATCCCATAAGCAAGCTTGTTTAATTACGGCAGCATTAACTTGGTCATTATCTACCGCTATTGTTGTGACTATTTTGATGACACCAGATGTCATACTGCAAGGCGTGTATAAGATTGACCGTGATATTGCGTTGCAGGCTAACTGTGTTGCAACTTTAATGCTGACGCTGGGCTGTATTTTCTGGGGATGGTTAGGCGATAAAGTTGGAACTCGTGTCTCTATGTTCTTATCATGGGGCGGATTAGCGGTAACTGCGCTCTATTTCTACTCCTCATTGAGTAGCGAGATCACTGCGGCGACTTTAACATTTAATTATGGCTTAATGGGCTTGTTTGTGGGTGCAATTGCCACAACTCCAATTATCAGTGCACGTGCATTTCCACCGGCAATTCGTTTCTCCGGCTTATCATTTGCCTATAATATTGCCTACGCTATCTTTGGTGGATTAACACCCATTTTAACTGGTGCTTGGCTACAGCAATCCCATATGGGCCCGGCTTATTATGTTGCAGGTGTGTCTATATTAGCTATGTGTGTCGCTTTTATTCCTTTGGCTTATAAAGGTTGGTCAGCAGATTCAGCAACAGAAGAACAAAACACACTGGCTCGACGCTTACAAGCCAGTGCGGCTCAACAGTAAATCTATAATTTAAAGCGATAGCTTAAATGAATTGAGGGGAAATCTAATTTTCCCTCAATTCAATATATTTTTTATCTGCGTAAGCGCCTACTCCTATGATAACAGCAATCGCTTTTGCATTATTATCACAGCCTTCACCTCTTATTTTAAACACACTAACTGTAACATAATGCCGATTAATCGCGGCTCCTTGTTTATAGATATGTTCTTCATTAGTCGTATAAATATGAACCCTTATTTTTAGTGTCACATATTTTCCAGCATTAGCTATCGTGTTTAATAAGTTACTTGGAAGGCTGGAATAACTTTGCCTGAATTTAAATTAAAAGTGGTTCTATTTTCTATAACGTCATAAATACAACCTATGGTGACAATAGCTAGATTGATATTATTCCTAGTGATATAGATATTCAAATTGGCTTATTTATCAGACTAATTACCATCTTTATTTGAGTTTACTCTATCTATTAAATGAAACCAGAAAGGCGATAATAGTTTATTTAATATTAATTAATATTTAGATTTATTTGTATGCGTCAGTTAAAATGAATTTCATCCTTATATTTACCTTAAGATACATTAATCCACTGCAATCAGTTATAAAATAAATTTTTATAACTTTATTATTATTAAAATAACGAAAATAATCTTGTAGAATCAGGCAAGCTTGCAATTCCTTATAATCAGTTTTTTTAACCTTTACTTTACCAATTGGTCAATAATTGAGCTTATATTTCTTTGTTCTTCACGATTACTGACATAATTTCCTTAATTCCTTCATTTTCTAATGAAAAAACAAGGGTAAACTACTAATATGCGTGTAGTGATTTTTTGTCGGCTATCACAACAGTGTTTATTACTTGATAAAGCGAAATAAATAAAAATGAATAAAAATAATCGTCGGACTTTTTTTCTTCGTTCTACTTTTTTAGTTGTTACAATTGCGTTAATCGGTACTGCTGGTTATTTTTATTTTCAACCCAATAATAAAGAGAATACTCAGGTAACGGCCAAAAGAGCCAATCAACCAGCTAATGGTGTTCGTCGCATGCCTTTGGCTCCCGTTCGTGTTGCACCCTCTGTTGATAAAGTTGTGCCCCGCTTTGTCTCTGGATTAGGCACAGTACAAGCGGCAAATACGGTTACAGTAACTAGCCGCGTTGAAGGCCAACTGATATCACTGCATTTTATCGAAGGTCAGCAAGTGAAAGCCGGTGACTTATTAGCGACTATCGATCCTCGCCCATTTGAAATTCAGCGTGCACAAGCAGAAGGCCAGTTAGCCAAAGATCAGGCGCTGCTGACGAACGCACGTTTAGATCTGGCTCGCTTTCAAAAATTATCTAATACTCAGGTTATTTCGCAACAAGAACTGGATAATCAAAAATCACTGGTAAAACAAATTGAAGCCAGTATTCGGGTTGACCAAGCGGCGCTCGACAATGCAAAACTGCAATTAACTTATAGCAAGATTGTCGCCCCTATTTCCGGCCGTGTTGGTTTAAAACAGGTTGATGTGGGTAACTTTATCGCCAGTGGTAGCAGCAATCCGTTGGTAGTGATCACTCAAACTTATCCCGTCGATGTGCTCTTCTCGCTCCCTGAAGACAATATTCCAGCGATTCAGCAAGCACAAAAAACCACTAAACCGGTTTTGGTAGAGGCGTGGGATCGTAATAATTTAGTGTTAGTCGCCAGCGGTGCGCTATTGAGTATTGATAATCAAATCGATCCCGCTACAGGCACCTTAAAAATGAAGGCTCGTTTTACCAATGAAGATGAGAGCCTGTTCCCAAATCAATTTGTTAATATTAAATTGCAAGTTGAGACATTACAAAATGCCATAGTGATCCCCTCTGCCGCGCTACAAATGGGTAATGAAGGACACTATGTCTGGGTGCTAAATGATGACCAACGAGTGAGTAAAACTTTAGTCACCGTTGGCATGCAAAATGCACAACAAGTGGTGATTGAACAAGGTCTATCTGCTGGTGCCAAAGTGGTCACCGATGGCGTTGATAGACTAACTGAAGGTGCGCAGGTTGAAGTGATTAGCTCAACCGATAAAGTCAACGCGAAGCAAGAGAAATCAGCTAAAGCGGGGAAAGTCTAATGCAGCCGGGCACCATCAAAGGCGGCGGTCCTTCTCGTCTATTTATTTTGCGCCCTGTAGCAACCACCTTATTTATGGTGGCGATCCTACTTGCAGGAATTGTGGGTTACCGTTTTCTGCCCGTCTCTGCTTTACCTGAAGTCGATTATCCGACTATACAGATTGTCACTCTCTATCCCGGTGCAAGCCCTGATGTCATGACCTCAGCGATCACCGCCCCGCTAGAGCGCCAATTTGGTCAAATGTCAGGCCTAAAACAGATGGCATCCCGTAGCTCGGGCGGCGCTTCAGTGATCACCCTGATGTTCCAGCTTAGTTTACCTTTGGATGTGGCAGAGCAAGAGGTACAAGCGGCGATTAATGCAGCGTCAAATCTGCTTCCTTCTGATCTCCCTTATCCACCCGTTTATAGCAAAGTAAATCCGGCTGATCCGCCAATTCTAACGCTCGCCGTCACTTCAGATGTGATGGCGATGACAGATGTACAAGATCTGGTAGAAACCCGTATTGCCCAAAAAATTTCACAGGTTAATGGTGTGGGATTAGTGACGCTAGCAGGCGGGCAACGTCCGGCAGTGAGAGTCAATATCAATCCACAAGCTCTTGCGGCAAAAGGGCTGGATAGCGAAACCATCCGCAGCGCTATAAATAACGCTAACGTTAACTCGGCAAAAGGTAGCTTTGATGGTCCAACCCGCGCAGTTACCCTGTCAGCAAATGACCAAATGCGCTCTGTGGATGATTATCGCCAACTGATAGTGGCATTTCAAAACGGTGCCCCCATTCGCTTGAACGATGTTGCGACTATAGAACAGGGGGCAGAAAACCGTCTGTTAGGTGCATGGGCTAATAATCAGCAGGCCATAGTAATCAATATCCTGCGCCAACCCGGTGCCAATGTAATAGATACAACGGATACTATTCGTGATTTGATCCCTGAGCTGGTTTCGAGTTTGCCGAAATCGATTAATGTGGATATTTTAACTGACCGCACCAGCACTATCCGTGCATCGGTCAGTGATGTGCAATTTGAGTTAATGCTGGCGATTGGTTTGGTCGTAATGGTGATCTACCTTTTTTTACGCAATGGTATCGCCACTCTGATCCCCGGTATTGCCGTCCCTCTCTCGCTAGTGGGGACTTTTGCGGTAATGTATTTCTGCGGTTTCTCGGTAAATAACCTCACCTTGATGGCCTTGACCATCGCCACCGGATTTGTGGTGGATGACGCCATTGTGGTGATCGAGAATATTTCGCGCTATCTAGAACAAGGTGAAAAACCCCTTGCCGCCGCGCTAAAAGGCGCAGGAGAGATTGGATTTACCATAATCTCTCTCACCTTCTCACTGATTGCTGTCCTGATCCCGTTGCTATTTATGGGCGATATTATTGGGCGACTATTTCGCGAATTTGCTATTACTCTTGCCGTCGCCATACTGATTTCTGCTGTGGTTTCATTGACCTTAACGCCGATGATGTGCGCGCGTTTACTAAAACCCGAATCAGAGCATCAACATAATCGTTTTGAGATTTTTTGTGAGAAGTTTGTCGATCGCATGATTGCGGCTTATGCGATCGGATTAAAACGGGTATTAGCTCACCAATGGCTGACGTTATCGGTGGCATTAGGCACCTTGGTACTGACCGTATTGCTCTATATGTGGATACCTAAAGGCTTTTTTCCTTTACAGGATAATGGCATAATTCAGGGCTCAGTCGAGACTTCACAATCTATCTCTTTCTCTGCCATGGCGGATAAACAGCGTCAAGTGACACAAATCTTATTGCAAGATCCGGCGGTAGATAATATCACCAGCTATGTGGGCATTGATGGGGCTAATCCAACGCTTAATAATGGTCGCTTGCAGATCACACTTAAGCCACTTGATGAACGTGCCGATCGTGTGGATGTTATTATTCCACGTATGCAACAGGCCGTGGACGCTATTCCGGGCATTGAGCTCTATTTGCAGCCGATGCAAGACTTGACCATAGATACACAGGTTTCTCGTACTCAGTACCAATTTACTTTACAAGCTAACTCCCTCGAAGAGTTGACACTCTGGGTGCCCAAACTACGCGAAGCTCTAATCGAACGCCCTGAATTAACGGAGATCAGCAGTGATTGGCAAGATCAGGGCTTGGTTGCCTTTGTTAATGTCAATCGCGATAACGCCAGCCGTTTCGGCATCACTATGTCAGCTATTGATAATGCGCTATATAATGCTTTTGGCCAGCGAATGATCTCCACCATCTATACTCAAGCCAATCAGTATCGGGTTATTATTGAAAATGATGCGCAGAGTAATAATGGCGTAGCTGCATTTGATTCGATTCGACTAAAAGGAACAGATGGCGCTATGGTGCCATTGAGTACGCTAGCCACTATTAATGAAGGCTATGGCCCGTTATCGATCAATCATCTGGAGCAATTCCCCTCCGCCACCTTCTCATTTAATGTGGCAGAAGGCGCGTCTTTAGAGTCGGCAGTCAATGCCGTCAAAGCGGCGGAAGCCTCTATTCAATTACCCAAAGATATTAGCACTCAATTCCAAGGCTCTACACTGGCCTTCGAAGATGCGCTATCTAGCACGGTTTGGTTAATTGTGGCCGCTGTGGTTGCCATGTATATCGTTCTCGGTATTCTGTATGAGAGTTTTATCCATCCTATTACCATATTATCCACTTTACCGACGGCTGGTGTCGGCGCCTTGCTGGCGCTGATGTTTGCAGGAAGTGAACTGGATATGATCGCTGTTATTGGTATTATTCTGCTAATTGGTATCGTCAAGAAAAATGCCATCATGATGATCGATTTTGCCCTCGCCGCTGAGCGTGAAAAAGGGATGGCTCCTTATGATGCGATTTATCAAGCTTGTTTATTGCGTTTCCGCCCTATTCTGATGACCACCATGGCCGCGCTGCTGGGTGCTCTTCCGCTGATGTTAAGTACCGGTGTGGGTGCAGAGCTGCGTCAGCCTTTAGGCATCAGTATGGTAGGCGGTTTGATTATGAGCCAAATACTAACGCTCTTTACCACCCCGGTGATTTACCTGCTATTTGACCGCATGTCCCGAGCGATAAAAGGTCGACGTTCAGCGCAAATAGAGCAGGAACGCTAATGAAGGGCTTCTTTGCGCTATTTATTAGCCGGCCTGTCGCCACTATTCTCATTTCGGTGGCGATCACCCTTGGCGGCTTATTGAGCTTGGCATTTTTGCCTGTCTCTCCTTTGCCACAAGTGGATTATCCGGTCATTAACGTCTCTGCCTCCTTACCGGGCGCCTCACCTGAAACCATGGCATCCTCAGTGGCGACCCCATTAGAGCGAGCTTTAGGGCGTATTTCTGGTGTCAGTGAAATGACCTCGAGTAGCTCTTTAGGTAGCACAAGGATCACCTTAGAGTTCAATTTAGACAAAGATATCAATAATGCCGCTCGCGAAGTGCAAGCGGCACTGAATGCGGCTCAGAGTATGTTACCCAGTGGTATGCCGAGCCGACCGAGATATTACAAATCAAACCCCTCCGATGCCCCTATTATGATCCTGACGCTGACGTCAAAAACGCTCAGTTCCGGTGTGATCTATGATATTGCCTCCACACGATTGGCGCAAAAAGTGGCCCAAATTGAGGGGGTGAGTGAAGTGTCAGTTGGCGGTGGATCACTGCCTGCTGTCAGGGTGGAGCTCAATCCTGACGCTCTCTTTAACCAAGGTGTCTCTCTTGATACCGTTCGTCAGGCGATTAATAGCGCCAATGTTCGCCAGCCACAAGGTTATTTAAACGACCAAGATTCTCGCTGGCAGGTACAAACTAACGATGAATTGAAAAAAGCCGCCGATTATCAACCTATTATTGTTCATTATCAATCGGGTAATGCGGTTAGACTCAGTGATGTGGCCAAGGTCACCGACTCAGTACAGAATGTTCGAGCTGCGGGTATGGCAAACGGCGAACCCGCTATCTTGATTGTGATCCGTCGTGAAGCGGGCGCTAATATTATTGAAACGGTCAATCGTATTCGTGAAGAGCTTCCCGAATTTCGTGAGATGATCCCCGCCAGCATTGATTTACAAGTTGCCCAAGATCGTACACCGACGATTCGCGCTTCTTTGGTTGAGGTCGAACGGGCGCTAACAATTGCTGTTGCGCTGGTTATTCTGGTTGTGTTGATATTTTTACGCTCAGGTCGTGCCACCCTGATCCCCGCTATCGCTGTGCCTGTCTCGCTGATTGGTACTTTTACCGCCATGTATTTATGCGGATTTAGTCTCAATAACTTGTCATTAATGGCATTAACCGTCGCCACCGGATTTGTGGTGGATGATGCCATTGTGGTACTCGAAAATGTGTCACGCCATATTGAAAATGGGCTAAAACCCTTTAATGCCGCTCTTAAAGGGGTTTCAGAGGTCGGTTTTACCGTGGTTTCCATGAGTATTTCACTGATTGCGGTATTTATCCCGCTGCTATTGATGGATGGTTTAGTCGGACGCCTATTCCGCGAGTTTGCCATTACTTTGTCTACGGCAATCGGCATCTCTTTATTGGTTTCATTGACCTTAACACCCATGATGTGTGCTTATTTACTCAAGCCCTCAAAAGTGAAACCCACAGAAAAAATCAGTGGTTTTAGTCGATTATTATTGAAGATGCAACAAGGTTACGGCGTCACTTTATCTTGGATGCTGGCTCATCGCCGTAGTGTATTGGCGGTTCTATTCGCGACCATTGGGCTCAATGTCTATTTATATATCACAGTGCCAAAAACCTTTTTCCCCGAGCAAGATACAGGTCGTTTATTAGGCTTTGTGCGCGCCGATCAAAGTATCTCCTTTCAATCGATGAAAGAGAAAATGACACGCTTTATGCAGCGGGTGAATGATGACCCTGCGGTTGATAATGTCACTGGCTTTACCGGTGGCAGCCGAGTGAATAGCGGCTCTATGTTTATCTCGCTCAAGCCGTTAAATGAACGTAAAGAGAGCGCAACTCAAGTCATTAACCGCTTGAGGATCAAGCTCGCTGATGAGTCAGGCGCTAATCTATTTTTAATGCCAGTACAAGATGTTCGGGTCGGTGGTCATCAATCTAATGCCAGTTATCAATTTACTTTATTAGCCGATGATCTCAATGCACTACGCGAATGGGAGCCCGCCATCCGTAAAGCTTTAGGTTCCTTACCTCAGTTAGCGGACGTTAACTCGGATAAAGAAGATAAAGGCGCAGAAATCGCACTGACTTATGATCGAGACCTGATGGCGCAGCTAGGTATAGATGTGCGTGAGGCAAATAATTTACTCAATAATGCCTTTGGTCAGCGTCAGATATCCACCATCTATGAAGCGATGAATCAATATAAAGTGGTTATGGAAGTGGCGCCTGAATATACACAGGATGTCAGTTCCTTAGATAAAATGTTTGTTATCAATAAAGACCAACAAGCGATCCCTCTGTCCTATTTTGCCCGCTGGCAGCCTGCGAATGCGCCTTTAAGTGTGAATCACTTGGGCTTATCTGCCGCCTCCACCATCTCATTTAACCTCGCGGAAAACGCCAACTTAGATGAGGCCATTAGCGCCATTGAAAAAACGATGGTTGAGCTCAGTGTGCCCTCTTCGGTAAGAGGCTCCTTTTCCGGTACAGCGCAGATCTTTAAAGACACACTGAAATCCCAACTATTACTGATCTTAGCGGCGATTATCACCGTCTATCTGGTTTTGGGCGTGCTCTACGAGAGTTATATTCATCCATTAACCATCTTATCGACGCTCCCTTCTGCAGGCGTTGGCGCACTCTTGGCCTTAGAGCTCTCGGGGACGCCTTTTAGCTTGATTGCCCTTATCGGTATTATGCTACTCATTGGTATTGTGAAGAAAAATGCCATTATCATGGTGGATTTTGCTATTCAAGCGCAGCGTGAAGAGGGTTTATCGGCGCGTGATGCCATTTTTAAAGCCAGCCTACTGCGTTTCCGGCCAATCCTAATGACCACTCTTGCGGCTCTGTTTGGTGCTCTGCCGCTGGCTCTGGGTACGGGTGATGGCGCGGAACTTCGCCAACCTCTAGGGATCACCATTGTTGGCGGTTTAGTGATGAGCCAAATTTTAACCCTATTTACCACGCCCGTTGTCTATCTCTGTTTTGACCAGCTACGTCAGCACATGATCCGCCCTACGGAAAGATCCACGGAGACACAATGAAATTAAAACTCAATAGCGTCAGAACACGACTTTTTTTAGCCATTTTCGGCACCTGTATTTTATTGGTGTTTATTATGAATTTAGGCGTGCGCGCGAGTTTCCAATATGGTTTTTTGGATTACGTCAAACAAGAAAATGAGCATCGAACCCAACTGATTGCAGAGGCCCTAGCAGAAAAATATCAAGAAGAGAGTAATTGGCTCTTTTTAGCGCAAAATGAGCGAGCTTTTTTTAATATTTTACGCTCGATCGAACACACCAATAGAATGCGCCACAATATGGGAAATCGCCAACTTAAGGCACAATTTTGGATTTTAGATGCTAATGAAAAACAACTTTTTGGGCGCGAAGGCGCTATTCCCCTTGAAGTGATGCGTCTGCCAATTATTATTAATGATAACCAGACTGTCGGCTGGGTTGTCGCCAGCGTGGGTGATAAGGTCACTCGTGAAATTGATGTACGTTTTGAACAGCAACAGCTCTACACTAGCTGGATTGTGGCGGGTATTTCACTGCTGGTTGCCTTGATTGCCACATTTTTTCTCGCCAGAGGCTTTCTACGCCCCATCAAACGCCTGTTAGATGGGACGAACAAATTAGCCGCCGGTGACTTCTCAACCCGCGTACCCGACGCTGGTGGTGATGAGTTAGGTCATCTCGCTAAGGATTTTAACCACTTAGCCTCAACATTAGAAAAAAATGAGCAGATGCGCCGCGACTATATGGCGGATATTTCCCATGAGCTACGTACCCCGCTTTCTGTATTACGGGGTGAGTTAGAAGCGGTACAAGATGGTGTACGCCAAGCAACGCCGGAGACCCTTGTCTCTTTGTTGGCAGAAACCGAAATACTCATTAAGTTGGTGAATGACCTGCATCAGTTATCCTTATCTGATCGCGGCTCCTTGGCTTATCGCAAGCAACCGACAGATTTAGTGCCCTTGATTGAGCTCGCTTTTGGTTATGCGCAACGACGAGTGGGTGATAAGCAGTTAAAAACCTCGCTCTCTTTGCCCGATGAGGTGATTTTATTGGTTGACCCCGATCGTATCACGCAACTTTTTCATAATCTGATTGAGAATAGTTTGCGCTATACCGAGCAAGGTGGTCAATTGCGGATTCAAGGCGAACTATCTGCCCAACAATTTATTTTAACCTGGGAAGATAGTAAGCCCGGACTTAGCGAAGAGCAGTGCGCACAGATTTTTGAGCGATTCTATCGGGCTGAAGGTTCGAGAAATCGTGCCAGTGGCGGCTCAGGTCTCGGTTTAGCTATTTGCTATAACATCATTGAGGCCCATGGTGGTACAATCACCGCATCTCCTTCATTACTAGGTGGTGTTTGTATTAAAATCACATTGCCTATTCATCAGATGGATATTGAGAACCTATGAGCAGTGATATCACAGCATCAGTACTGATTGTTGAAGATGAACCTAAGTTAGGCCAACTTCTCTGCGACTATTTACAAGCGGCAAACTACCAGACAGAGTGGTTGTTGCGCGGTGATTTAGTGGTCGCTCACGTCAAAAATAAACAACCGGATATTATTTTACTGGATCTTATGTTACCGGGACTCGATGGTCTGTCCGTCTGCCAAGAGCTGCGCAAATTCACCGATGTACCTATTATTATGGTGACGGCAAAAACCGATGAGATCGACCGTCTATTGGGATTAGAAATTGGCGCTGATGACTATATTTGTAAACCCTTTAGTCCCAGAGAAGTGGTCGCCCGGGTGAAAACGATCTTACGCCGCTGCCAGCGCCAAGACTCGGCCATTGCCTCCTCGGATAAACTGATTATTGACGAAAGTGCTTATCAAGTTCGCTATCAAGAGCATATTTTAGAGCTAACGCCCGCTGAGTTCCGGTTACTTAAGTTTTTTACCGATAACCCAAGTACGGTATTTTCACGCGATCAGCTACTCGATATTCTTTATGATGATCATCGCGTAGTTACCGATAGAACCATTGATAGCCACATTAAAAACCTGCGCCGTAAACTGGAAATCTTTGACAGTACTCGAAATTTCATTCGTTCAATCTATGGCTTAGGCTATCGTTGGGACGAAAATGACCTAGTAAATCAAAAATAAGCGTACTTTTTACAGGGTTTATTTGGATTTCAATTAATAACGCGCTAAAATCTCCGGCTTTAAAAGGCTCATCCTCCTGATGGGCTCTGACTTGATATCAGACCGAGAATGCTCATGTTTAAACCTGAACTACTATCCCCTGCGGGTTCCCTTAAGAACCTGCGTTATGCTTTCGCTTACGGCGCTGATGCGGTTTATGCTGGGCAACCCCGCTATAGCCTGCGCGTGCGTAACAATGAATTTAACCACGAAAATCTGGCCATTGGCATTCAAGAAGCTCATGCTCTTGGCAAAAAACTCTATGTTGTGGTTAATATTGCGCCTCATAACGCCAAATTAAAAACCTTTATTCGCGATCTCACCCCTGTGATTGAGATGGGCCCCGATGCCCTGATTATGTCTGACCCGGGTTTGATCATGATGGTGCGTGAAGCCTTCCCACAGATGGATATTCACCTTTCAGTCCAAGCCAATGCGGTTAACTGGGCGACGGTTAAATTCTGGCATCAAATGGGTTTAACGCGTGTGATCTTATCCCGTGAACTCTCATTAGAAGAGATTGCCGATATTCGCCAGCATGTACCCGAAATCGAGTTAGAGATCTTCGTCCATGGCGCCTTATGTATGGCCTACTCGGGTCGTTGCCTGCTCTCTGGCTATATCAATAAACGCGATCCAAATCAGGGAACCTGTACTAACGCCTGCCGTTGGGAATATAAAGTACAAGAAGGGAAAGAAGATGATGTGGGTAATATTGTCCATATGCATGAGCCTATTCCCGTCACGCAAATTCAACCAACATTAGGTGAAGGCGCGCCAACAGATAAAGTCTTTATGATTGAGGAAGCTAAGCGTCCGGGCGAGTATATGACCGCCTTTGAAGATGAGCATGGCACCTATATTATGAACTCAAAAGACTTACGCGCTATTGAGCATGTTGAACGACTAACACAAATGGGTGTGCACTCACTAAAAATCGAAGGCCGCACTAAATCCTTTTACTACTGCGCGCGCACCGCTCAGGTCTATCGCCGCGCCATTGATGATGCAGCCGCGGGTAAACCTTTTGATCCTTCATTAATGACCACATTAGAAGGCTTAGCTCATCGTGGCTATACCGAAGGTTTCTTACGTCGCCACACTCATGAATCTCATCAAACTTATGAATATGGTTATTCTGTCTCTGATACACAGCAATTTGTGGGTGAGTTAACGGGCAAACGAGTTAATGGCTTAGCTGAAGTGGATGTGAAAAATAAGTTCAGTGTCGGTGATAGCTTAGAGCTGATGACCCCTGCGGGCAATGTGGTCTTTACCTTAGACACAATGGCTAATCGTAAAGGTGAAGCCATTGACGTGGCGCCGGGTAATGGCTATATCGTCTACTTGCCTATTCCCGATGATTTCGATCTTGAGTACGGTTTATTAATCCGTAACTTACCGGGAACCAATACCCGCCAGCCTCATGGCGAACAGCAAGCTTCCGCTTAACACGGCTTCAACTTGTGCAATCTGCGATCATTGATTAGACCAATCTGGCTGATTAATGATCGCTTTTATGAACATAGTTTAGATACTCAATCGACATTCCTATCGACTCATTCGGTCAAAATCTAAAATAGTGATGAATTTAATCAGAAAGATCTAATTTTTTGGAATGGATCACATCAATCATTAGTTCATTGTCGTATAGTCATTAGCGAAAATTAAGAACTATAAAGTCACAATGTAAGACTAGGAACCACCTCCTTGGCTAGCCCAATCTCCCTTGGGCTGGCCATTTCTTTTTGAATCTATTCCCTTTTATTGATTATCTCTATTTATGCCTTACCACCATGCGTGAAAATGATGGACTGGCCCAATCCCCGTGCCCACTTCCAGTGAATCCGCCATTAATAACGCCTGTTGTAGGTACTCTTTCGCCACAGGAACCGTACTTTGCCAATCGTTAAATGTAGGCCTTAGTGCAGCCAAAGCGGCGGATAGTGTGCAACCTGTGCCATGAGTATGTTTAGTTTTGATCCTAGGTGCCGTAAAGCGCCATTCACCATCTTGGGTAAATAACCAATCAGGACTCTCTGCTTGGGTTAAATGCCCCCCTTTCATCAGCACAGCCGAGCAGCCACGGGCAAGTAAGGCATAGCCCTGCTCTTTCATTGCTCGCTCATCAGTTGCTAGGCTACAATTTAACATGGCGGCGGCTTCAGGCAGATTTGGTGTGATCAAGGATACCACTGGTAATAACCGGCTCACCAGCGCTTCGATAGCATCAGGCGCCAATAAGGGATCGCCGCTTTTTGCCAGCATAACCGTATCTAATACCACATGAGGAATGGCATATTGCGTCAATGCATCAACAACAACATCAATATTTTGTCGATTTGATAGCATACCAATTTTGGCGGTATCAATGCGTACATCGGAGAGCACAGATGCGAGTTGCGCCGCGATAAAATCAGCACTAATTTCATAGATTGATTGCACGCCGTGGGTATTTTGTGCCACTAGCGCCGTCATTACTGTAGTGCCATAAGCGCCTAAAGCAGAAAAGGTTTTTAAATCGGCTTGGACACCTGCGCCGCCTGAGGGATCTGTGCCGGCTATCGTTAGTGCATTAATTCTCAACAAAATCACTCCTTGGTATAAAACTCGGGATCATTTACCCCTCATTCTGTCCATTTTAAGTGTTAAATCAAGAAGAAAGATTGAATTATGCGATGCTCTTTATAGATTGACTAAGCGATAGCGGCGTTGACTTAATAGCAAGGCCAACTCATCTATATTATTTCAGTACCAGATTGTAATTTATTGCCCCTTTATAAGCACCGGGTATTACAGCTTTAGTTTCTGAACATAATGTCCATGAAAAGGGTTTAGATATAATTGTTACTCCCGTAGTGCCCGTATTAGCATCAAAAACAGGTGATTCTTGATTAAATTTAACGGCATCACTGGTGATTGCATCACAACTATTAATATTACTACCTAGCGTATTTTCATGCCCGACAACATACAGGGTTGAAGCTCTATTCGCGCTATTCATCAGATAAAGTTTATTATCTTTAAGTGTGCATTTCTGCCGCTAAAGCAGCTCCACCCACCAATGATAATAAAAGAAGTTAAGAATTTTTAACTCTAATATATTGATGAGCATTGTCTCTAACTGGAATTTTAAATAACATAGATAATATTTAAATATGGCAAATTTTGAATTAATATTTTTATATTTCCATGGACAAATATAAATAATTTCATATGTGATTGACAATTACTCCAATATTGTAAATAAATAATCCCTATAATAGAGGGATTATCATCTAGAACTAAAAACTCTAGATTTAATAATTACAACTTTAAATTCATTAACACATTAATATTTGATTATTTATTGTATTTTTGCTGGCTATTAAAAAGGAATAAGACTCTGGAGTATCATTTTTCATTCGATAAATCTAAGTGCATGTACTTATCGGGTGGTTTTTATCTTTTAATCAATTATCAGTAAGCCAATATTTATTGTTATTTCTTGTCATCTGTTTTTTATATCTCGCCTTATGTGATATTATTGACTTACTTACCCGAAAATATATCAAAACCAACTAAAATGACTTCTCCAGCATTATTTATCATTTAAATCTATTTGCTAATTTTGTTAGATCAAATAGAGCCCAGCTGAATTTTTTGCGAGCTAAAATTACAGATATAAAAATAACTGCATGAAAAATAAAATTAAACTCTCAAAAACTATGGCATAAATAAATCCAGATAAAGTTTTTCTTCCTAACTTTAGTAGGATCTTCTGTCGGAATTTTCTTATAATTAATGTAATATTTTTTTAAATTATAAATAAATACTGCTATAACTCTTTTTATATTTTAAAATCAAGCCGAGTTCATCGTCAGATTGATTTTTAATATATTGATTTTAAAAATAAAAACGACATAACCGACTATCTATTGAGCAGATCCTAGGTTAAAAATACTGGAATTGTAATGACCTTAAAAAAATTCGCATTTCAGGCTGCCAGTTCAGCCATTTTATTAGGTTTTATGACTTACTCTACCGCTGCTGAGATTAAGCCGGTAAAACCTGAGTCGACCAAGTTATGGGATAAATTTACCAATAATGTTAGTAAAACTTGGGATTCTTCTGAGTATGAACTTTATTTGCCTGCCTTTACTTGGCATAACCGCTGGACCTACGATAAAAAGAAAACGGACAGATATAACGAAACACCTTGGGGTATTGGTGCGGGTAAATATCGTTTTGATGAAGATAATGACTGGCATGCACTTTATGCCATGGCGTTTATGGATTCTAACGATAAAGTTGAGCCAATCATTGGCTACGGCTTTCAAAAAATGTGGATACCTGGAGATAGAGATGGTTTTCGTATGGGTGCGGGCTTTACCTTGAGTGTAACTGCTCGCCATGAGTATAACTATATTCCAATACCTGTGCCGTTGCCTCTCGCTTCTATTGAGTATAAGCGCCTCTCACTACAGGCAACCTATATACCCGGCACCTACAATAATGGCAATGTGCTATTTGCATGGCTGCGCTGGCAATGGTGATCACCGCCTAAGAGGAAATAAAGTGATAGGCCTTTATTTGAATATAAAAAAACAGCGAATGGATAACCAATTCGCTGTTTTTTCTATTTAATCAATTAATGTTTTTTAGCTGACTGCTTTCTGGCATTCGAGTATTGATAGCCCAGCCATAAAAAACCAATCCAGAATGGCATCAAGATCACTGAAATTCGGATACTCTCCGTCATTAAAATAATCACCAGAATAAAAGCTAAGAATGCGAGGCAGAGATAATTACCGTAGGGATACCATAATGCTCTAAATCGGGTTGTCACTCCTTCACGATCTTTAGCCGCGCGGAATTTCAAGTTAGAGACACAGATCATAATCCAGTTAATTACCAAGGTCGTTACTACCAGCGACATCAGCAGTTCTAGAGCCTTACCTTCCATTAGGTAATTAATAAAAATACCAAATGAGGTGGCAAGTGCCGAGACCAGCAAGGTCATCAAAGGAACACCGCTGCGCGTCACTTTACGTAAGAATCCCGGTGCATTACCCTGTTGTGCTAAGCCATATAACATACGGCTGGTACTGTAAACACAGCTGTTATATACCGAGAGTGCCGCAATTAAGATAACCACATTTAGTGAGTTAGAGACCAGCTTGTCACCCAAATCATGGAAAATAAGTACAAAGGGGCTTTCGCCACTGACTACATTAATCCAAGGATATAAAGAGAGTAAAACCGCCAAAGAACCAATATAAAAAATCAAAATACGGTAAACGACTTGATTGGTAGCTTTTGGAATACTTCTTTGCGGGTCTTCCGCTTCTGCTGCGGTGATCCCGACTAACTCAAGCCCGCCGAATGAGAACATAATCACCGCGAGTGCCATAATCAATCCGGAGACACCATTAGGGAAAAAGCCTCCGTGTTGCCATAAATTCGCCACTGAAGCCTGAGGCCCACCATTACCACTAATGAGTAAATAGGAACCAAAGATGATCATAGCAATAATCGCCAACACTTTGATAATGGCAAACCAGAACTCAGTTTCACCGTATAAACGGACATTGATTAAGTTAATGGAGTTAACAGCAATAAAAAACACTGCGGCAGAGATCCAAGTTGGAAGATCTGGCCACCAATATTTCATATAGATGCCGGCAGCCGTTAATTCAGCCATACCGACAAGAATAAACATGGCCCAATAGTTCCAGCCTGAGAGAAAACCAGCAAAACCGCTCCAATATTTGTAGGCAAAATGGCTAAAAGATCCCGCAACTGGCTCTTCAACAATCATTTCACCTAATTGGCGCATAATTAAAAAAGCAATAAATCCACTGACCGCATATCCTAATAGAACAGATGGCCCTGCCATATTGATCGTTTGGGCAATCCCTAAAAACAAGCCTGTCCCCACTGCGCCCCCAAGAGCAATCAGCTGGATATGCCGGTTTTTCAATCCCCTTTTCAGTGTTTGTTCATTCACTTCTGCCATATAAATGCCCTTGGTCTGTTCCTATTATTTGGTCAATACTATTCATCTTATTGATAATGTGTAATTTTATTAATCGCATATTAATAGCATTTTTAATCAATTAATCCTAACTAAAAATACCGGATAAATGACGAACTGCTATGAAAATTGTAACATTTAAATAATTAAAAAGTGGTTTCTTTCATAAAGAGAGACTGAATTTGAGGTGTAGAATATAAATTGCGCAGTAAGAGTCAACAAATTCTCTTAATTCAATAACAAAATAGCATGAAGCGAGGCGACTTTTTTTATAAAAACAACTATTTTGTCCTTATTTTTCAAAGGCAATAGTCAGAATAAAGATAAAAAAGATCCTATTCCTATTCAGTTTGCTAATTTTACCGCACAACTGGCCTTTGTCATCTACAAAAAAACTTGTGTATACTTCAGCTACCTTTAATCAGTATGTAATTAAGATGCCACAATATAACCACTTAGCATTAGTATGCGCATTGAGCAAATGGATAGAGAATCATCTAGGTCGTGTGATCCACTTGGAAGAGTTGGCGGCTTACTCTGGCTATTCGCTTTGGCATATGCAAAAAATCTTTAAAGAGGTCACAGGGATCTCTTTAGGTAAGTACATCCGCCAGCGACGCCTTGCTAGTGCGGTTAACCTATTGAAAAATAGCTCTCAATCTATTTTCGATATCGCGTTAGACTTTGGATTTGGCTCGCAATCTCACTTTACTTATATGTTTCGTAAAGAGTACGGCATTACCCCTTTTGACTTTAGACAAAGCGAAGATATCTTTTTAGAGGTAAAAGAACCGCTTCACTATAGCTACGACTGCGAATAAAATAACTTTTATCTAAGCCACTCCTTCATTAGGGTGCCATGATTTACATTTTTAATAATTAGCGTAATGTAATCACGGATAATCACCAGATTGACAATTGGGAGGAGTGAATGTCGATTAAATTGGTCGCCATCGATTTAGATGGAACCCTATTAAACAGCCACCATCAGATCACCCCCGCAGTAAAAAATGCGATTTTGCAAGCCAAAGATAAAGGTGTTCATATTGTTCTCGCTTCCGGTCGCCCCTATTCTGGCATTGCCCCTTATCTTAAACAGCTTGGGTTAAATAATGCCAATAACTACTGTATCAGCAATAATGGTAGTGTGATCCATCAAGCTGACACGGGTGAGCATCTGGCCGAAGACCTGCTTGATTTTGAAGATTACCGTTTTTTTGAATCCCTCTCCCGTGAAATTGGCGTACATATGCATGTATTGGCCGATAATATGATTTTTACCGCAAATCGTCATATTCACCAATATACGGTACATGATGCCTTCTTGACCAATACGCCGCTCGTATATTGTCCTCGCGATGAAATGGATCCTCAGCTTAACTTTACTAAATTTATGATCATCGATAATCCAGAAGTGCTATCGGATAGGATCAACTATATCCCAGCAGATACTTTTGATTGTTACTCACTGGTGCGTACTAGCCCTTACTTCCTTGAAATTTATAATAAAAGTGTAAATAAAGGCCATGCGCTCAAGATATTGGCAAAAAAACTGGCTTTAACACCCGATAAGATCATGGCGATTGGCGATCAAAATAATGATATCCAAATGCTTGAATTTGCACAGATTCCGGTTGCGATGGGTAATGCAGCACCGCATATCCAACAATTAGCAAAATTTGTCACTGCAACCAATGATGAAGATGGTGTGGCAAGTGCAATCAATCGATTTATTAATTAGCAAAACTGTATAATCGTTTTCAATGCCTCCAACCAAAAAATAAATATGTTCCTTCTTTAGCTTAGGGGCATATTTATTGTCGAGCACAGTCACAATAGCAATATATTAATGTGTTACACCTGACATTTTCACCATTTTTGTTATTATCTTCTGCAAGATATCACTATGTTCAAATTAATAACAATAACCGCAAATACAACACACAGGTAGTAACATGTTTTCGACTAAAGATATGATTATTCTTGGGATGATGGTTTTTGCACTGTTTCTAGGTGCTGGCAATATCATCTTTCCGCCAATGGCAGGCTATCAGTCTGGCGTTGATTGGTTTAACACCTCTCTGGGTTTTATCATCACCGGTGTCATTCTCCCCTTTTTGACCTTAATCACTGTTGCGGTGAAAGGCCGAGGCGAGCGTTTATCCGTTGATCTCCCCAAATGGGTAGCGACGATTTTCTGGGTTGCGCTCTATTTGATTATCGGTTCCACCTTCGCAATGCCGCGTGTCACTAATACCGCATTTGAGATGGGTTTTGTGCCATTAGGTTTAATCGACAAAAATACGGTTTCACATTTAACTTTTGCCCTGCTGTTTAATCTCTGCGCTATGTTTTTTATGTTGAAACAAGGCACTATGATCAGCGCAATCGGTAAATTTATGACGCCAGCCTTACTGATTTTACTCATTGTCGTGGGTGTTGGCGTTATCACTAATCCCTTATCGCCGATGAATGCCCCTATTAACCAATACACTAATGCTGCCTTTTTCGCCGGTATTATTGATGGCTATCAGACTATGGATGTGCTCTCAGCTATGGCATTTGGCGGTATTGTCGCCCGTGCTTTAGCCTCTAAAGGGGTTACACAACCAAGATCTGTCGCTCTGATCACCATCAAAGCGGGTCTGATTTCAGTCAGTTTATTAGCTGCCCTCTATATCTGCCTCTTTTATCTTGGCGCGACTAGTGAGCAAGTGGCCAATACCGCGACTAATGGTGGACAAATTTTCTCACGTTATGTGGATACGCTATTTGGATCTATTGGCACATGGCTGATGTGTGGGATTGTTTTACTGGCAAGTATGACTACTCTCGTTGGTGTGACCAGCGCTTGTGCTGACTACTTTGCGACTTTTAATAAACGATTAGGCTACCGTTTTTGGGTTATTATCTTTACCCTATTTACCACGCTCGTTTCCACTTTCGGTTTAGATACTCTACTGCGTGTCACTATTCCGGCACTATTAATGATCTATCCAACAGCTGTTTCATTGGTCTTTTTACAATTTGTACGCCAACGACTCGCAGCTCCACGCTTAACCTATGGCGTGACTATCGCGGTGATTGCTTGTATCAGCGTGTTTGATTCATTGAATAATATGAAGTGGCTGAATAGCTCAGTACAAAACTGGTTACTTAACAATCTCCCCTTGTTTGAACAAGGTTTGGGGTGGTTGCTACCGGGCTTAATTGCCTTCTTAGCCTCTTTAATTATGGCTAAAATTGCTCCATCGAAAAGAGTTCAGCTGGCAAAATAGTGCTGTATTAATAAGCGTTTTTTGCTCAGCTTAATTTGGCCCACTATCATTGGTGGGTCTTTTTATTTTTATTTTTCCAGCGGCTTAGTACGAGTGGCGATCCAGCACACAAAAGAGCCAAGAGTGACCATTAAAACACCTTGCCAGAAACTAAGAGTGAGCGTGGTGCTGAGTAAATAAGCGGAGAATGCAGTCGAGATCACGGGGGTGAAATAGGACAAGGTGCCTAAAAAGGTCACATTTCCCCTGATCACCGCCAATGTCCATAACGCATTGGCCGCTCCCGTCGCAGTAGCAGCAAAAATCAATAATAAGAGACTACGAACAGAGAAATTCATGCTAGTGGCTGGCTGAAAATAGGTCATTATCCATAAAATCAACGCAGTGAGAATAAAAAATAGCACCATACCATTTTGTCCACCAGAGATCTGCTTAGTAACATTAGAGTAGAGTGACCAAATAATGGCACCGATAAATGCCAAAAAGTAACTAAGTGGATTAGTTTGAATATTCGACCATAAGGCCTCTGTCGAGATAGGTTGATCGCCGCTGATCACCCAGACAAGACCAGTAAAAGCCAGCGCTAAACCCGCGATTAAAGTAAGCGTAAATTTACGTCGTGCGAAGATCACCGCAAAAGCAATGGTAAAACTAGGCCATAAATAGTTAACCATACCCAGTTCTATCGCTTGTTGGCGATTATCCGCTAAACCAAGGGATAAAATCAGACAAAGTTCATAACTGACAAACAGTAAACTTCCCCAAAAAAGGTAGCGTTTGGGGAAAAGTGCTAATTTGGGCCTTCCCATAGTGAACAATAGAATAAAGGAGCCCATGGTATAGACCAAGGCAGCTCCTGCTACTGGGCCAAAATCTTCACTTACACTGCGAAGTAATCCAACTATGGTACTCCACAACAAAATAGCCACGACACCATAAGTAGTCGCCGCTTGTTGTCCAAATATTTTCACTGCGCTTTGACTCCTCATATTGCCGCTATATCTGCAATACCACTATTTTTCATTAGATTAACCGACAATATGTAAACTAACTGTATTAATTTACATATTGATCGACCAGCGCCTGCGCTATCGCTTCTGTTTCGGCATCGGGTAATCCCGAAATATTCGCTGGCCTAAAGTGCATCTGGAAGGCACGGATCACTCGCTGAGTCGGTTTATCTAGTTGACCATTTTGTGGAATATCATAACCATAATTAGCTAACGCTTGTTGCAGCTGAGCCACAGAGTCTAAAGGCGCATCAGGCAAACGGCCAGCAAGATATTGCTTTACCTTTTTTTCCTCGGGCCAAACCCCGATCCCTTGCGCCGCTAATTGCTGCCAAGGAAAAAGCTTGCCCGGATCGAGCTTACGCTGAGGCGCAATATCACTATGTCCAAGAATATTTTCTGGCGGAATATTATAGCGTTGAATGATATCTTTGCTGAGTTCAGTTAATAATGCGATCTGTTCAGCTTCGAAATTGAGCCAGTGACGGCCTAATAAGCCCGGGTAAAAACCGAAATTAACGATTTCAATACCAATGGAAGATTGATTAAGCCCAGTTTGATCTCTCCAGCGACTTTGGCCTGCATGCCAAGCCACTTTTTTCTCATCAACCATCTGTATCACTGGTAGTTTTTCTGCCTTTCCCATTAAAGCTGTGGTGGGGATCAGATAATGAATACTCACATTACCCGCAGAGAGGACATTAATCGAATCAGCATCATTCAAAGCGGTATAGTGAAAAATGAGGAATTTAGGTTGATTACTCTCATATCCAGCCACGGGTATTTTAGCTAATGGATAATTTCGCGAATTCTGGCAACCAATCAATAGAAAGAAGATTAGGAAGAGAATATATTTAATCGCATTTTTGCTGTTCGTCATTTATCGCCAAATTGAGTGGTAATCAGTTACAGAAAGGTAAGTATGAGAGCTATAATTGAGCAGTCTAACGGATCGAGAGGGTTTGAATCAAATTTGATATGAGATTTGCTTCTATCATTAATCCTAAAAATAAACCTCTCATCATAAAGGATCTGAATAAGAGGTTGGTTAGCTTACTTATATTTCTTGCTTAGGCTTTACTATTTGCCTCCCTTTTTATCCATTTTTCTACCGCTTCCTTCTCCCAAATCCCCTCTTCAATCTGTCGTTTAATATCAGGGTATTTGTTTATATCAAAATAGGGTAATTTTCCGGCATTGCGTTGTTGGCTATAGTCTTTTGCTAACTGAAAGGCGACACCGGACAGTAATAAAATAGCCACTAAGTTAGTCATTGCCATCAATCCCATCGAGAGATCGGCCAGTTTCCAAATAAAGGGCATATCGGCCAATGCGCCAAACATCACCATACCTAAAGCCGCTAATCTTAAGATCACTAACCCACCTGTGTGATTATTCTCTAGAAAAATTAGATTACTTTCCGCATAAGCGTAGTTTGCAATAATAGATGTGAATGCAAAAAAGAAGATAGCAATGGCAATAAAAGTGGCTCCCCAATCACCCACAGTAGAAGATAAGGCTAACTGAGTCAGTTCAATTCCACTGATCTTATCAATGGGATTATCAAGTACACCTGAAGAGATGATAATGATGGCGGTAGCGCTACAAATAACCATGGTATCCATAAACACACCCAGCATCTGTACATACCCTTGAGAGACTGGATGAGGAGGATATGGCGACGCCGACGCGGCGGCATTGGGCGCTGACCCCATACCTGCTTCATTAGAAAAGAGTCCTCGTTGAATACCTTGTGTCATTGCCTGCGCCACACCATAACCGATAGTGCCTCCTGCGGCCTCTTGTAATCCAAAAGCATTATTAATGATGAGCATAAAAACATCAGGCAAACGTTCATAATGATGAGCGATAATCCATAATGCTAAAGCTAAATAAACCAGAGCCATAACAGGAACAGTCCATTCAGCGACTTTTGCAATAGATTTTAATCCTCCGAAAATAATGATTCCGCTGGTGATCACCAAAAAAATACCAACGTAAAGAGGGTCAAAATCAAAAGCAACAGCGGTTGCCTGAGCGATAGAGTTTGCTTGTACTGCATTGAAAACTAGTCCAAAGGCAATAATTAAGAAAATGGAAAATAGTACGCCCATCCAGCGCATTTTTAACCCTTTTTCCATATAGTAGGCGGGGCCCCCACGATAGTTGCCTTTATCATCTTTAGTTTTATAAAGTTGTGCGAGCGTGCTCTCAATAAATGAAGTTGCCATACCCACCAAAGCCACAATCCACATCCAGAAGATCGCCCCTGGCCCCCCTGCGGTTAAAGCAATTGCAACCCCGGTTAAATTACCTGTTCCCACTCTTGCTGCAAGGCTGGTACATAAAGCTTGAAATGAAGAAATGCCTGCATTGTCTCCTTTTTCTATTTGCTTACTATTTTTCAAAACACCAAACATATGAGAAAAGTGCCGTATTTGAATGAATCCTGTTCTTAATGTGAAATAGATTCCAGCTCCTAATAGTAAATAAATAAGTATTGAGCCCCACAGTATATTATTTAAAAAATTAATTAGTTCTATCAAAATATAACCCCTTATCTGATTGGATAAAGAATAAACCGAAAGCATGCTACTGTAGCAATTAGCCATTGCTTATTCGTTATTATTAATTAAGCAATATAGTCATATAAAAATAACTATAGAAATATCGTATTTGATAACAATTTAAATGTATCATAAAGTAAGTTGTCATGTATAAGGTTTTATCGATTTAGCATGAAGTTTGATAATCTATAATCATTACACCTAAAAGCTTTAATTTATCTACTTATATAAAAAATAATAGCTAAATACTGCAATGAACTGATATTTATCACGTTTAAATAAAACCATTAATAACCATAAAAATCAAATGATTGAACATATTTTAGCTATTCAACTAAAATAAAACTCCTATGTATACAATAAAATATGATTACATTTTATTGATACGGTTTAATCTAATCGTTATATTAAAGCGAGCTTATTTTATAAGATATGAAAATTTAACTTAAATTCCAGCTTAAGAATTAATTAAGAAATTTCATTGTTGAAAAAATAATGAATGGAACTAAACAACTGAGTGATTAATTTTAAATCAGTTTTATTATTATTTAATAATCTCTTACTTTTTACTATCAGCTTTATAATTAGATACTCTTTCTTATATGAGTAAATAATTTAAATTAATAAAACTTAATATATTTTATATAGCAATAATTTAATCAAAAATATATGTTCTTTTCCGAAATGAAGATAACGTTATTGCTAATACAATGACAATTTTTCTATTTTATCACTTAGCTAGATTAAATAACCTAAAGCAAGATATTGATAAAATTTATCCTATTATCTGTTAAGGATCTTGGATAGCAGCGATTAAATCTATTTAACGCTCAGTAGGCACCCCAACTTCTGATATAAATAACCAAACAACCAAATTTAACGATATTATAGACCATTAATATTTTATTTGTAGATTGATTAATCTGTATATATCTCAAGGCAATCATAATGTTTTCTTTTTAAGCGCTATATGATATTTTATATAACGATATTTATCTACATTGCTTTTGCTAAATTATCTAGCAGCCAGTCCTTTATAGGGCTGGCTTTTTCTTTTTTTGCGCTGCATAAACGGCTTCAAACAGTCAGTTGCCACAATTTAGGTTTTATCTGCTGTTATTATTTGAACTCATCTTCTACACTAAGAAGATGTTTAGTTTAGTATTGGGATAATAAAATGAAACGTCTTTTGCTCTCTTTATGTTTGGTTCCTGTTCTCTCTTTTGCTGCTAACGAACCATTGCAGCTTAGCCAAACCGCAGTAAACTATTGTGATATCACAGGTGATATTCTAAATCAGGCCTACTTCACCGAGAAAAGTGAACAGTCTTTGGTGACCGAAGCGATAAGTCAGATCAAAAGCAAGAATGTTGATTTGACTAAATTAAAAAGTAGTCCGGAAAGTTTACAACAGGACTTAAAAAACGCGATCAAGGGAATTCGTGATAACAAGGCGAGCTTCTCTTCTGCTGAGAAATTCACCAAATCACTGCAAGATTCAATCAATGCTTGTAAAATTCAAACCGAGTTGTTGATCAAAGAGTCTTAATCACTATAAGGACCCATAGTATCAATTATGGGTCCTCATCAAATCACTGAATAAAATCACATCTAATCTACTTCTTGGTACACAATTTACTGATCGCGGTTTCCGTAAAGCTATTTTCTGCAATGATCATTTGATCAGAGACTGTAAATTCAGTATCCGTAATATTTACCGTCACGGCAAAAGGTGTCAACTTAACTACATTGGGTAACTGAAAATCACCACAAACGCGAACAGCTTCGCCTTTTGAATGTGTTTCTCGTTGAGCAATGCGCATATTTTTAAATGTCAGCCCGGGTTGTGCACTTAAGCGCTGCTGTATCTTTTGCTCAACGCCTCGAAAAATATCGCCGTCATGTACACTATTAAAATAGCCATAAACAAAAACGCCACCCAACAAGAGTGCGACAAAAAAGAGTTTGATATATAAACGTTTCAAAACGACCCCCTCCCAAAAAACAGTAATCTAAATAATAAGCTATCTAGTATCAATAAATTAGAGCATAAAAAGACACATTTAGTGAGAATAATGCAGCTGATTATCACTGAGTTGACAATATTTTAGCCTAGGCTAGAAAACAATAACATTCTTTAATTTTCTATATACATATCTTAACAAGATTTAATCAAACTGACCGCAGTCTATATTTATAAGCAGTATAATCAACACTCATCAAATGTCGGCTGCGCAAGGTTATGCGATTTAAAAACAGTCAGACTGAAACCCACCACTGGGTATTTGAACGTTAAGGAGACTTTTATGTTTTTAGCTATTTTATTCACTATTTGTGCATTAGCTTTTTTATCTGTATTCGTTAGTCCAAAATGGAACGATTAACTAATGGTTAGTTATTGCCCTATGAGATAGCTCTTCACTTAACGCTGAGGACTATCTCTATCTTCTTTCCTCTTAACTCCCTCAATACATCACTGACAACCTCTAGCTTCAAGCTACTGAGCTTGCTGACGCTATTAAGCTCCACTGACAAACACTTCATAGACAAACTCACAATTAGAATGAAAAACACTCGAAAAATAAGCTCGTTAAGTTTTTTTTCTTACTCTAGGTTATTTTTCTTTAAACATTCTCTATTTTTTAACTAAAAAAGCTTTACTTCCTAAGTGAGAATAGTTATCTTTTAACTTATGGATAGTTGAGTATTTTACTCAGGTATCCATAACGACATTGCTCACATTGCTTCCAGTGTTTTATTGCCAGCCTTTTTAGGCTGGCTTTTTTTATTGATTTTGTTAGTGATTGGTTTTATTCGATTTTTTCCATAGCCAAAAGCACTATCAATCACTTCAACTTATGATATAATTACCACAATAAAAGCAATAGTAATGTCGTTCAGCCAACCTTAGGGTTGGCTTTTACTTTTTAGTCATCAAGATACCACTACTATTGAAATAATTTATATTCATAATTCGACAAAAAACATTAATCAATATAATTTATATACTATTTAGTTAGTATTTTTCACTTTATATCAATATAAAAAATAATTTATTTTAGATTAAAGCTACTCTATAATTGGATAAATCAACTGACAATCGGTGAGATTAAATAATAAATATGAAAAATAAAATAATTGAAAATTTAGTAAGTTTGACTTATGGGAATAATAATGATGTTAAAATAGCGGCAATTACTGCGCTTGGCGATTATAAATGTTCGATTGAATTAGAAGATGCGATAAACAGGTTGCTTGTTTTGTGTGATGATTATAATAAAGATATAGCTATTGCATCAATAATGTCACTAAGTAAACTTGCCAGATTTTTTGCTGATAACAAATAATATCTAAATCATCGAACAAGATGATTTTTTAAAACACCACACCACCAAACATCATTTAACCCTTTGTTTAATCGATTATTTATAGCGATAATTCATTTTAATTTACTCTATTATTAGCCACAAATTAAATTCTCGTTTTAAATTCCTTTAAATATAGCGCCCTAATTCCCTCAGCGATAAAAACAATTAACTATTTTTATTTATAAATATATAAAAATAAAGCTTAATAAGAATAAGTTATTTCCTTTAAGTTATGAGTTATTTTATGAGATAGGTTACTGATAATATGAAATTGATAAATTATTTTAAATAAAGGAGTATTAGTGTCGTTAATTATTGACTAATAGCCAAACCATTGGGTAAGCACGAATGCAAATAATAAGACAAGAATTATAATTAATATATAGCCGCAAAATTTCATAAAACGGATAAATCGGGCTACTGCTAACATAATTCTCCTAAAAAAAAAGCCTTGCTAATTGCAAGGCTTAGTATTATTGATAATCGCTTTAACTGCTCAGGGTGACCCGTCATCGCTATCGTAAAGCCATTATCTTATAAAGTCAGAGTGTTGTTGCTATTAAATAGAAACAACATTAACTGCTGATGGGCCTTTGCTACCGTCTTCGATAGAGAAGCTAACTTCTTGTCCATCTTGCAGAGTTTTAAAGCTATCACTTTGGATTGCAGAAAAATGAACAAAAACATCTTTGCTGCCATCTTTAGGAGAGATAAAGCCGAACCCTTTAGATTCGTTAAACCATTTTACAGTACCAGTCATTGTATTAGACATATTAAATTCCTTAAATTTTTATTTTCGCCTTAGGCGCACATAAGGTTTGTTTTCGATTTACTTATGGATACTAAATTAGAAGGAATTCGCAATGAAGGGTATCGATGATAACGCTTAATGGTGAACTGCTTTAAACTTGCTTTACATAAATAGGTTCGTACTTCCAAACCGATGACTCATTAACTCATATTCCCAGCTGTTTAGCAAATCATTATTGGTCCTATTTCTTTTAACGCAGAAGGTTAATTAAATAATCATTTAAAATCAACATGTTAAGATTTAAATAGTATTGTAACAAAGTGTATAAATGATTAATCTCACTGATTTATGATCTATTTTCACTTAATTAATAATATATTTTTACTATAAATTAAAATATTTAACCGAAAATTAATCGCTCTTAATCATAAGAATATCGCTAAAATGAACGATGTTAAGCAGCAATAAAATTAATTAAATTAAAAAAAACCGACAAATAATTAAATTTATTTGCCGGTTAATTTTTTATACTTATCCTTTAATTACCAACTTATGGTTTTGGATATTGCGCCCATGCTTGTGGTTCAATAAATCCATCGTATAAAGTCTCTGAACGCACATAGTCCGCATACTCTTTCGATTCAAAAGCCTCTTTCAGATCTTTGGCCCATTGAGTATCCTGATTTTTTTGCAACACAGTAACAATAATACGGTGCTCAAGCGGTGAATTCTCAACCACTAACCCGTCAGCAATTCTCTGACCTGCGCTAGCAACATAATTTCCATTGACGACAACGTAATCAACATCATCCAGTAAACGTAAACCTTGTGCTGCATCTGTTTCACGAATATCTAATTTATATTTGCCGGGCTCAATATCATTGATACTAAAGGTCAATGAATTAATATCGGGTTTAATTTTAATCCACCCCAGTTGCTCTAAAATACGTGCGCCACGCTCAGCATTTACCGCATCGTTAGATAAAGCAATAATCATCCCGTCTTTAATTTCATCCGTTGATTTATGCTTTGTTGAACGCAAGCTTTGAGGTGCACTGGGTGAATCGGCCAATGCGACCATATTAATATTATTTTTCTTATTATAGGCGTCCATATAAGCACGACTCTGGTTTACTGAAGCATCAATTGCCTCTTCTTCAAAGGCGGGATTAATTTGACGATTTTGCGAGAATTGACGTAAGGTCACTTTATAACCTTTTTTCTCCATAATGGGCACAATACCCTTCTCAACTTGGTCAATATAATTTCCCACACCAAAACCAATAGTGATCGCTTTTTTATTAGGATCATTTTTCTGCTCGTTATTATCACCACACGCAGTTAAAGCAAAAAGTGCCGTTGCTAATGTTGCCCATATTTTTATTTTCGTTTTTAACATGATGTTTATTCCCTGATAAAAGATTGTAACGAGTATATCCAAATCATTTATTCAAATTTAGAATGTTTTTTCATATACTAATAACTAAATGATATAAGTAATCACATAAATTATCGCAGAATATCCCTATTTTCTATGACGATATACAAATTCCCTACTATAGAGATAAGTAAATTACCTATATTCCCTAAAGCTATAAGCATATAGCCAATCATTCGTTTAGATTATTAAGATATTAAGATGTAATGGTTAGGTTAATAAATTAGTTTAATAAAAGAGAGTTAGATAATGAGCCAACTTCAGCAAGATTTAGTTAATCACTTGATTAGCATCTCACCAGAGACAACATTAGCCCAACTTAGAGCAACACGCCAAGTGGCGACAGATAATACGCAAGCTGCATTTGATGCGCTATTTTCGATTGAGTCGGCTCAATTAAGTCTGCCTTTAAGAAACTACTTAGCCGCATTGACCGCGCGCGAAACTGGCAGTAATTTACTTGCCGATTTTTATCAGCGAGCACTAGCGGATCAAACCATAGATATCGACAATCCACTGATCAAATCGGCCTTGAATTATGTGAATGTGATTATTCATCGACCCAAACAGGCTGATTTAACCATATTGACCGCGATGCTAGACGCTGGCTGGCAGAATGCAGAGATTATTTTATTAGCGCAATTAGTTACCTTTGTCACTTACCAAGCCCGCTTAGTGGAAGGCCTGCGTTTATTGCAGGGAAAAGATAATCAACTGACTGCACAACACACCCGTGCCGGTGAATGGAATAGCAAACCACAGACAGTTCAAGGCCAACGCTCACCCACCGCATTTACACAGGCACAGCTCGATTGGAGTGCTTGGTTGCCAGCGCGTGATCCTGCCACCTTAAGCTCAGATGAAGCGGCTGTAATGAAAAAGATGGGTCAGTTAAATTCTGAATATTTCTTATTACTTGCTCATCAAAGCCAGATTTTAGCTATTCGCACGCAGATTGATCGTGGTGTTTTCTATACCACTGGCGGCTTAGCACGCTGGGAGCGGGAGTTTGCTGCAACAGTCGCCAGTAAAGTGAATGGCTGCATTTATTGTGCCTCTGTTCACGCGCGCAAAGCGAGCCAATATGCCAAAGATCAGGTAGAAGAAGTTAACCAATTATTGGCAACGCCCGCAGGTGAGATCCTCGCCCAGCAACAAGATGCGCGCTTACGGGCATTGACTGATTTTACCGCTTCGTTATCGGCAACACCGATCCAAGCCACCTTAACGCAGGTTACTCAACTACGCCGCTTAGGTTTATCAGAGTTAGAACTGTTAGACCTTATGCAATCAACCGCCTTTTTCTCATGGGCAAATCGCTTGATGTTATCCCTTGGCGAACCCGTTGAAATCATTGAAAATAAGGAGTAGTTGATGCAGGCTTTATTAGGTTTAGAACAATTAGAAAAACAAGTTAAGCAAGATCTACAATATTTAAATTTACCTATCGCTAACTGGGTACTTTCTGGTCATCAAGCGTCTGAACAACGCCTTGATGTGGCAATTATCGGTGGCGGTATGTCCGGAATCAGCGCCGCTTTTGCATTGAAGTTGCGCGGAGTGCAAGGGATGGTTTTCGATCAAGCGATCAGCGGTCAAGAAGGGCCTTGGATCAAACCGGCTTTAATGGAAACACTGCGCTCACCTAAGCAAGTGGTGGGTCCTGCGATGGCCTCGCCCTCACTAACTTTTCAAGCTTGGTTTAAAGCTCAATTTGGTGATGACGAATGGCAGGCTTTAGATAAGATCCCCCGATTACAGTGGGGAGAGTACCTACAATGGTTTAAAAAAATCACCGATCCGGTGATCTATAACCAATATCAACTTATCGATATTCAGCCTTCGGCATTGGGTGTCGCATTGTACTTCTCTACGCCTAAGGGTGTGAAAAAATATCATGCAGAGCAGGTGATTTTGGCAATGGGTATGACTGCATTTAGTGAAGCCAATATTCCTGATTTTATTAAACAAATTCCTCAGCAATATTGGGAACACGCCTATGATGGAACCGACTATCGCCGCTTTAAGGGCTTAGATTTAGGCGTAGTTGGCTATAGTGCTGGCGCGATGGATAGCTCAGCAACCGCATTAGAGCAAGGAGCAAAGTCGGTTGAGATTTTGATTCGTGCCAGTGATATGCCGAGAGTTAATCGCGGCAAAGCGGCAGGAAGCCCAGGTTTTACTCATGCCTATCAACATTTTACCGATGCGCAAAAATGGCATTATAGCCAATATGTGGCACAAGCAAAAACGCCAGCACCCCATGGTAGTACCTTGCGGGTTTCTCGACATGATAATGCTTTCTTTAACTTTAATAGCCCGATCACGCAAGTTAAACTGGTGGCGAATAAATTACATGTCAGCACGCCCAATGAGTGCTTTATTTTAGATTATTTGATCTTGGCCACTGGTTATCGCATCAATTGGCAGCAAGATCGCGCATTTAGCGCTATCAACCCATTAATTAAAACTTGGGCTGACGTCTATACCCCGCCGAAAGGTGAGGAGAATGATGATCTCGCCTCACACCCCTACTTAGGTAATAACTTTGAGTTACAAGCCAAAGAGGCCAACTCAATCTCTGGCTTAGATCGATTATATTGTTTTAATTTAGCCGCCTCGGTCAGCATGGGGCCGGTTATTGGATTAATTCCGGGCACCAATACTGGCGCAGAGAGATTAGCCGACTATATTGCCAGCCAACTGTACTCAATGCATGCCGATGCGCATTTGAATTTAGTCAAAACCAGCGTAGAGCATGAATTATTAGGTGATGAATGGACAGCCGCTGTCCCCTATTCCACTCGAACCACCTTGGCGAATACACTTGGGTAACTTATGATAACCTTTAAAAATATTGCAAAAACCTATATTAAAGACAAACAGCAGCTTGATGCCCTGCAAGATATTAACTTACATATTGATCAAGGGGATATTTTCGGTTTTATTGGTTATAGCGGCGCGGGAAAAAGTACCCTTATCCGTTTGGTCAATCAATTAGAAAAGCCGACAGCGGGCGAAGTGATCGTCAATGGAATTAATCTTGCAGATCAAAACCATGCGGATATTCGCACGCATAAAAAAAGTATTGGCATGATTTTCCAACACTTTAATTTATTAGAAACCAAAACAGTGGCGCAAAATATTGCCATGCCGCTGATATTATCGGGCATTAATAAACAAGAAATAGATCAACGCGTTGACGATATTCTTGCCTATGTTGAATTAAGTGATAAAAAGCATAACTTTCCAAAGCAATTATCTGGCGGGCAAAAACAGCGGGTAGGTATTGCGCGGGCATTAATTAATAACCCGAAAATTTTATTATGTGATGAGGCGACCTCTGCATTAGATCCTCAAACGACCTTATCGATTCTCGCCTTATTAAAGAAAATAAATCGAGAACAAAATATCACCATATTAGTAGTAACACATGAAATGGAAGTTATCGAACAGATCTGTAATCGAGTGGCGGTAATGGAGAGTGGTCGTATTGTTGAAGAGGGTAAAATTTTAGATATTTTTGCTGCCCCTCAACATCTAACAACGCGTAAATTTGTTAATACTGTATTAAATGAAGAGATACCTGAGCCTGTATTACAAAATTTAGAACATCAAGACGATATTTTCCGTTTAGAATTTCTGGGCTCCTCGGCACAACAACCTGTGGTAAATGCTTTAATTTTACAAGATAGAGTCAAAGTTAATATTCTATTTGCCAATATGAAAGAGATTAGCGGTGTTGTTCTGGGCAGTATGTTTGTCCAAATTCAGGGGGATAAAAATAATATTCAAGACGCGGTTGATTTTTTAATCTCTCAAGGCGTTGCGGTTAATAGGGGGAAAAAATGAATCAACTATTTGATACAGTATTAACCAGTAAACAATTCTTTTTGGCCATGTCGCAAACTTTTACTATGGTATCTGTTGCTTTGGTCATTGGATCTATATTGGGTATTTTATTAGGCATATTATTGGTGCTCACTCGCCCCGAAGGAATTTGCCCTAATAAATTAGTTTATCGTATTGTTAATCCTATTATTAACACCATTCGATCCCTGCCCTTTATTATTTTATTAGTGGCAATGATCCCCTTAACTCGCGCTATTGTGAGCACATCCATTGGCACTACTGCGGCAATTGTGCCATTGGTGATCTATATTGCACCTTATACCGCCCGTTTAATTGAAAACTCATTATTAAGTGTCCATTCTGGCATTATTGAAGCCGCCGATTCTATGGGCGCGACTCACTGGCAAATTGTTTGGTATTTTATTTTACCTGAAGCCAAATCATCACTGATTTTAAGTCTTACCGCTGCCAGCATTACCTTAGTAGGCGCAACTGCTATGGCTGGTGCAGTCGGGGGTGGTGGTATCGGCGATCTGGCATTAAATTATGGTTATCAGCGTTTTGATAATGTCGCTATGGCTATTACCGTCGTCACTCTAATTATCATTGTTCAGGGTATGCAAGCCATCGGTGATTATTGGGCGAAGAAATCACGTCATAATTAATTAAAGTATATTTATCCACAAAAAACCCTAAACGCACTAACTATGTTTAGGGTTTTTTATAAAGTAGCATCATATAAGTATCTATATCTAGATAAAGTACATAGTTTAAATTAGCACTATTTAATAAAAAACAGATCCATTCAAAATAGACAAGTCGATGTAAACATGGCTATTATAAAAAACTATTCCACTCGATTAATTAAACTTAAATCACTCACTACTAATACTAGATTTTATCTTTTACAGAATAAAAGCTAACTTTAATTATAAACACAAATAATTACATCCAAAGTGTTATAAATATAGTCATAGAATCCTAGTATCCACACAGCAACAGCACCTTCGCCCCATACCCTGGGGCATTTTTTTTGAATCAATAATTATCTATCTCTATGAGCATTTAATTAAATTGCTCAATAGTATTAATTGATTACTCTCTATTTTATAGAGCAATCAAGATTCTAATTTCTCTATTTGAGTTAACCACTCATAATGACCAAAAACATCGCGCCCATTTAACCAACGTAATAACATATCTAATATTAAAATAACGCTAGCTTCTTGCTGATCTTTAACATTATGATTAGTCGGCATATAGTTAACTCGCTGCGCGTAACAAGCCGTTGGCGTATATAACACCAACGCGAGCTGGCGTTGCTCAAAATGACCGACCGCTAATACGATATCCGCCTGTTGCTCGATGGCCAGTTGCTGAGCATCGATGACAAGTTCACTAAGTGTTTGTCCCGCTTTCTCGGCAAGAACTTTACCTTCATTGAGCTGTACACCCGCCGAAGAAAGCTGCCATTGCAATAAACCAGCGGTAAATTGTTCACTTATAGCAATGGACAATTCTTTCTCAGTCAGAACGCTTCTAATAATGGCGGCTAATCCCTCTGTACCTTCAAATAACATATTTTCGCCAACAGCCTGTTTAATGATCTGCCAGCTTTTTTGCATTTCTTGTTGTTTACTTGCAGGACCCGTCAGTTTTAACTCAATTATCGGCGTTGAAGAGCGATAACCCATTACACAATTTTCAGGTAGCGGCAGATGCTCAAATTGTTTAGCTAGACTACTTTCACTACGTCCAAAACTGGTCAAACGCAAACAAACTGGCGGCGTCAGTGCGCCATAAATCTGCTGCAAGCGTGGAATGATCTCTTGCTTGACCATCACTTTAAATTCTGAGGGTACGCCGGGAGTGAAAAACATCAGACAATCATTGAGCACCATTGAGAAACCACAGGCAGTGCCTACTGGATTATCAATTAATTCTGCACTAGCAGGTAACTGCGCTTGTTTGCGATTGGTATCAGACATCTCACGCCCTCGTGAGGCAAAGTACTCTTCCATAACCGCAATCCATTCAGCATGTTCAATCAAGGGCTCTTCCGCAGCGGTAGCAGCGGCTAAGGCACTTAAATCATCACTAGTCGGCCCCAACCCGCCATTAACAATGAGTACATCCGCATAATGACTGCGTTCAAGTAGCGTCTGCACCAGACTTTCAAGGCGATCACCCACAGTCGTGCGACTATTTAGTGGTAGACCCTGTTGAAAAAAATAGTCGGCTAACCAAGCGGCATTAGTATCGATAATTTGTCCATGCAGCACCTCATCACCCGTACTTAACATCTCAACGATCAACATTTTGTTACTCCCTTCTTTAACCACACACCATTAATAACTAAATTCTATACTAGGTGCGATGATGAAAATATTTGTTTATCTAGCTAAATTTATATATTGATCTCAGATATAGTGAAAACAAAATTTTATGCTAATTTATTGAGCTTATGATCTATTACAGCTTAGCTTCGCCATGAGCAAACAACCTAAGGAAAGCAATATTAATGAATATTCTTCGAAATCAGTGGCGTAGCCCTACAGCAGAACAGATTTGGCGTGAACATGATGGATTATCGGTTAAGTCCATATTATGGCCTAATATTATAGATTAGTAGAATATAAGAAAATTCACGTATTAAATATTACCGATGACTATACTTATATGGAGCCCAATTTAATTGAAATTATCAATGATCTCGTCCCCCTTCGCTTGGGATTAATCTTATAATAATCGTTTGTTAGTTGTTTTCACTGTTTGATGCAACTTAACCCCTTTATTACTCGCCTTTTTTCTGCCTCTTTTGAATATTTTATAATATAAAGTGCTTTACGTATCGCATTTAGATTGTTTTTCCACCTATTTATACCAATTTTTAGGAGTTATTCTGATAATTGGATTAAATTGAAAAAACATCTTACATTAATCTCCAATTTAAAATAAACTATATAAAATTAAGCATACGGCTAGGATATTTATACGAGTAGAAATAAATTAATCGCCGCTATGTAATAAATTAATCATAAGTATATTCATCTAAGTTAAATTATTTCGAGTAAATAACTACTCAGTGTTAAAATAAAAATCACTAAAGAGATAAGTCAATTTATCAGCACTACAAATTATAAGAGTAGAGTCGAATAAAATAACGAAGGATAGTTAATAACCAGGTCAAGTTACAAAAGTTACAATAATAAATCCTTAAATAAGTAAACTCGTTAAAAGAGTTTCAATGATGGTTTATTATTATAATTGATATGTAAACGAGTATAATTAAGTATTTAAAACTAAAACAGAAAACTACGTATAACCTTCAAACCTATAACTTTGGTTCTTATCCTTGGGATAAAACAGATATCAGAGTAGATAGTTTAGGATTGCGAAAAATAATATAGGGAAATTAATGAGATGACAGTTTTAAGAGCTATTCCTCAAACTCACACGCAAAAAGTTGCTAGTATCGAAAATAGAATTATCCATATGCTGACAAAAATCACTAAAAGAAGTAATGATGAGGTGAAAATTGCCGCCATTCAATCCTTAGGTGCTTATAAAGCAACGATTGAACAAGAAAACGCAATTACTCGTTTAATTGAATTAAGCGAAGACCCTAATAAAGAAGTGGCGGTTTCTGCAATCCGTTCATTAGGTATGCTATCCCAATATTTCCATGAACCATCTAAATATTAAGAATCATCCAATTTATATTGAAAATTTCAGTATTAACTATTAATAGACATTAAATACTACAATTAGTAAAAATAAACTTATAGCAACATATTAAGAATAATACTATAAAATTTAAACATTTTACGGGTAAGTTAAATTAAGAGAATCATCTTATTTACCTACCCGTTTATTGTTTTAATTAAAAATAAAAAACCCCGCATTAGCGAGGTTCAATTAGAAAAACTTATTATCACACTCTATTAAATGCAGTTACTCTTACTGCTGGGATATCAGCTTGATTAGCACTCGCAACACTCTGAACTGCCATTTCTAAAGCACTGTGTGGATTGGTGTCCTTTTCAGTCTCAAAAATTTTCTGTCCAACATAGGTATCTCCATTTCTGGAGCGCACTTTAAATGATACAAACCAATAATCCATGTAAGCCACCCGTTGATGCGATTAATCGTGGATTAACCATAGCTGTTTCTGATGTTAAAAAACTTGATGCACATCAAGAATATCAGTTTTTAATCAAATGCTTGTGTTAGTGCCTATAATTTAATCACCCTTTAATTTTTAGCCTATTTTAGCGCTTGATTTTTTACCGCTACTTCCTTTTGAAAATTTCTCTTTAGGTTCATTTTGTTATCAATTAAGGGCTTAGCTCCCTCACTCCAACCATTCAACAACAGTTTTTGATATAGCTAATCCAGTGATAATTACAATTTCACTTATCTCATATGTCCTCACTAAATTAATGGGTATATTCTTCCATACTCAGCTATTTCATATTCATTTTTATTTAAGCTAAATTAGATGAACTTTCCATAATTTTTTATCTGACATAGTGTTTATTCACACTTTCTCTTAATTTTAACGCTATGTTCTTCTCAAATCATTTTCACTAATGATGGCAATCTTCTAATGGGGGGATCAGCAACTAATCTAAATTGGGTTTTAAAGGATAATTAATTACTCCACTAAACTAGACCCAACTTGAGAATATAATGCATATTATCTTAAGGGAAAACTAAACTTATAGCGGCTTATTGTGCGATAAGATAAAACAGTGCAGGATTTTTCTATATATCTGTCCTATATTGCTAGTAGTAATTAAATATCATCCACTTATATAAAGGGCAGGATTGCGATGCGTAAAATTTTATTAACCGGAGCCAGTGGTAAAATCGGCAGTTATTTTTATCAAACTTATCAAGATAAATATGATTTTGTTCTGGTTGATATGCAAAAGCCTAAATACAGCGTAAAAAACAATCATAAATTGATTATAACTGATTTATCTAATCCTGATAATATAAATGCCCTTTTTGATGGTATTACTGATGTCGTACATCTGGCAGGGATACCTTCTGCTCAAGCCACATTTCAACAAATTCTGCCTGCCAATATCCTTTCAACCACTTATTTAATGGAAGCTGCGGCTAATTTTCATATTCGCCGATTTGTTTTTGCGAGTAGTGCTCAAACAATAGAAGGTTATCCGGTAGATAAACAAATTAGTACTTCAACGCCCGTCAATCCGGCTAATATATATGGGGTTTCAAAATGCTATGGTGAAGCATTAGGTGCTTATTATGCTAATAGCCAACAATTATCCGTCGTTGCACTCAGGATCGCCGCTTTTGAACATCTAGAAGATAATGCACTGCATAATGGTCGCGATTTAAGCGCATGGCTTAGCCCTAATGATGCGATGCAATTATTAGAAAAGTCTATTGAAGTAGAATCTATTCAATTTTTTATCGGCTTCGGGATATCTAATAACCGCTTTAAACGTTTTGATCTGACGGAAACAACCAAGATATTAGGATACCAGCCAATAGATAATGCGTTTGACCTTTATGATCTCTCTCTGATAAAAAAATAATCTCGCTTTTTTACTGACAATAACTAAAGTAACAAGAAAAAGTCACTATTATGTAAAATCACCGACCAAAATATATTTAACCAAAATGTATCTAGGCAAACAAAAATTCGACCTGACAGAACCCAGTATAAATCGTTGGAAACTGTCAGGTCAGAGCTAAATTAGTGGGGATAAATGATAAACTTATGAATCCCACTCAGGTTTTGATGAATACATAGGTTCTAATAAATATTTATAATAACCCGGCGTTTTAGTCATTTCTACTTGCTCCTTAACCCCTTTGTAATAACCCATAGGGGTATGAGCTAATATTGGATCAGGCTCAACATAAGCATGTTCGTCACTTGAGTTTGCTATTTTATATGCGTACTCTTGGTCAAAAATACCAAGTGATAATAACCAAGAAACAGTACTTGCTAAAGAGACGCTGACCTTATAGCTTCCCCCTGTTTTAGCACGACGTTTTAGTGCTTCTAAAACCCCCACTGTCGTTAACCAAGCTGCCACATAATCACTAATAATACCGATTTGAGGTGTAATATGGGGTTCAGTGACTTTTTTATATGTTCCACCTAAGCTTTCTAACCAATAAGGTCCTGCATAAGCTCCCGTAGAGACATCGAAACCAACCTTATTACTCCAAGGTCCAGACTCACCATTAAAATATATAGTTGCAGTGATTAAACCTGGATGTTTTTTGCCTAACGCTTCCGGAGTAAGATTATAGCGTTCTAAAAAGCCCGCTCGTTTATTTGAGAAAAAGATATCGGCTTCAGATAATAACTCATCAAATTTAGCTCTCGCTTTAGCGTCATTTTTAATATCCAGTCTAGATGATCTCATTCCTACATTTGATGTGTAATGAAATAGGCTATGTTCGTAATCATCTTTTAACCAGATATTCAGAACATCCGCGCCATGTAATGCTAATGCACGGCCAACCCCAGCGCCAGCAATAACATGACCTAATCCGAGCGCTTTTATTCCTTCCAATACGGTTCCCTCTTTTTGGAAAGGAACAGGTTCAGAATCTGCGACTTTTTCAATTTTGATTAATGGTTCTTTTTTTAATTTGTTTTGGAATAGCTCTAATTGTAAAAACTCTTCAGGTGTACGAAGAACATATATAGGGATACCCGCTTTTTCAGCTGCAGCTTCTAATGCTAACCCATCCCATTGAGAAATAGCTTTTGTCACAGACTTAGCATCTTGAGCACAGTCTAATAACTTCAAAGTTTCATTTCTTAATCTAGGATAAGGGCAAGTTAAAAATACCCATTTTTTATCTTTACATTGATAAAATCCAGACTGAACCGCAGAATCTATTTCAGAATTCATATCACCAGGATAGCCATTAACCGTTTCTAATGTCCCTTCAAAAAAAGTACAAAAACGACGTAATGCTTTACGAACATCGATATGAATATCTTGTGATTCTCCTGTTTTCATCTTCCAAATAGATGCTATTTGTGACGCTTTTGCAGCCAAGGCTATTGCTGAAAAAGCACCATAGCGCAATACACTGGGTATAATAGGATCTTTACCATAGAAAGTTAGCTTTCCATCAAATTCATTTAATGAAGCGCCTATTGTATTCAATAATCTTTCTGTTTCTGCATGTATATCGAATTCGCTATCAGTGGCTTTATTTTGAAGGTTTGCTCTAATTATTTTTTCTAAATCGTATTCTTTAGACATAATAAACTCCTTCTCAAAATCATATATTATTTAAGGGTTTTGATAATATTTATCTCTTTATCATTCATCTTTTTACTCAGAGTATCAATTTCCTCTGTTCCGTATGTCTTACTTATCTGCTCAATAATCATTTCTTTCGTTCTATTATCAAAAGAGACTGGATTAGCTAACTGCTGTTCCCAAAGTTTTTCCATGCCAGGTGCTAAGTGTTCTAAAAAATGAGTTATTCCGCCTTCTCCTCCACCTAAATGGAAAGATAAGAATGGCCCGCCTGAAACCCATCTAATACCTAATGAAGAAGTGACAATATTATCTAATTCATCAACACTCACTATTCCCTCTTGTACTAAGTAAACACATTCTCTAAATATTGCGGATTGAAGTCTATTCGCCACAAAACCTGAGCACTCTTTCTTGACTAATCTTGGCTCTTTTCCTAATGAATGATAAAAACACATTGCGTGATTGACGAGATCACTACTCTGTACTTTACCCGGCACGACTTCAACGAGCGGCATTAAATGAGGAGGATTAAATGGATGTCCAATAATTAAACGGCTTTTATCTTTCAATTTTAGACTTTGCTCTGTTGCAGTCAAACCTGAACTTGATGAATAAAAACAAGCATGACTAGGAGCATAGGATTCAATTTCTGCCCATAAGTTTATTTTGAAATCTTTATTTTCTGGTCCATTCTCTTGAATATAATCAGCATCTACAACTGCTTTTTTTATATCTTTTTCAAAATAAAGATGTGCGTTATTAATTGTAACATTTGAGTCATTAAACCCTATATCTGAAAGCTCTAATAATATTTTTTTAATATGACTGACTATTTCTTTCTCAATTCCATCTTTAGGATCGCAAATGGTTACTCTCATTTTATGTGCTAGGAATATGGCAGCCCAAGATGCACCAATAACGCCACCACCGATGACTGTTACTTTTTTATTTTTTAAATCAATATTATTAAGTTGAAGTTTTTTCATATGCAAACCATTTATTGTTGAGTGGTATTACATAAGCTAGATTAATTCCCCAACCATTTGTTAGCAATAAATGCTGGGTATTCTAAATTAGATTTTATTTTATACCTAAAGTAGGCGCAACGTCAGCTTCAATCAATAATTTAACATTAAATGCCATTGGAATAAATTATAGGTGTTTATAAAAAATAATTTCGACAATTAAATTTAAAAACATTAACAGTGTAACATTTAGTAAAATTTCGCTCTATTAAGTTACGGCCACTTACTCTTCTATACCCATATATTTTTAATTTATAACAAAGCGATTATTTAATAATAAACCATCTGGTTAGAGAGAAAAATATAACCATTATAACACCTAACTTTTAGTTATATATAGACTAATAAATTCTTATACGCTATTATATAGGAATTCAGATTTCCCATCCTTCATTCAATAATACTCATATTCTGGACTCTCTTTTGTTACCTTAGTTCCGAGCACCACAGGAAGTCGGATAATTAACATAAGCTGATATTTGTCTTGTGCATTCGACAGCACAGTGAAACTCTGGTGTATAGCAGGTATAAGCAGAAGGCATTCTAAGGCGAGAAAGAGAGAGTTAAAAATTTTCCATTCCAAACAATTATTAACCCTCTCCTCATCATTTCTTAGCAGAGAAATCAGCATATTATTGCTCTTACATTTCTCCTTCTCTTACATTATGGGGTATATTAGGGGCACTATCGTAAAAATATTTTTTTATAACAGGTAACATTAACAATGGCTCTTATCCCAAAAAACTACACGCGGCTGGAAAGCGGCTACCGTGAAAAAGCATTAAAAATCTATCCATGGGTATGTGGACGCTGCACACGAGAGTTTGTTTATTCAAACCTACGCGAATTAACCGTTCACCATATCGATCACGACCATACTAATAACCCGGCAGATGGGAGCAACTGGGAGTTATTATGTCTGTTTTGCCATGACCACGAACATTCGAAATATACAGAAGCTGATCAGTACGGCACCAGCATAGTGGCCGGAGAGGATGCACAAGACGATGTTGCAGCAGCAACCTATAACCCTTTTGCTGATTTAAAGTCGATGCTTAATAAGAAAAAATAATGTTAACGTCGCTTATGATATTAAGCCGCCTGCCTTATTCGCTTATCCTATTTGATAGCAAGGTGGGCGGATTTAATGCGAGAAAAATTAGAGATAATAGTGGTAATTAATGAGATAGCAATTTATCGGCCAAATTTTGAAATGTCAGCTGAAAATTATCTGTTATTTTCGGCTATCTAATCTATTTTTGATTATTATCCTTTTTAAGGCTTATGCCTTGCCCATCATAATGCTAGCTTAATTATCTATTTGTAAAAAAAATGCTAATAATTATACATTCTCGCGTTGCTTTAAAACGCGATTGGCATATTTAGTGTCGCTAAAAAGCTGAGTGGGATTTTACTGACAGACCTCATGTAATAACTGAACTGCTGGGATTCATCATTAGCTTTATCATAATCTGGTCTTAAGGTTGCACAAAATGCCATAGGTAAAGGATGAAAAGCGTGTAATACTAGAACAGCAATTATTAATAAGTCAATCACATCTACTATTAATTAGAAATAACTTGAAATAACTTGAAATAAATCAAATGAAGATCACACTTTTTTGCAATCCCATTTTACGAGTGTCATTATTTATTTGCGTTCAAAGAATTCATAACCACTCTTAGAAGAATAGTGTTGTTTTTTCTTTAATATTTTTATTAACCCTAAGCTATTGGGATATCTTCATTAGAGGAATAGTAATGCGTAAACTCTACATAGACTCACCCGCTGTTAGCTCTATAAGTTATGATTGTGAATCCAAAGCCCTTGAGATTAGTTACTATAACAAAGGGACTTATCAATATACAAACGTCCCCTTTGTCACATATCAAAGATTAATTGTGGCCAAAGACAAACAACAGTACGCTGATCGATACGTAACGGGTAAATATATCACAATAAAAAAAGATTAATTATTACCCTCTCTTTCTTAGTTTCAATTTTACTAATAACCTTTTATATACTAAGACATTATTGGGATATAAATACTAAGTAATAACCAATAAACGCTAGGATTAGAGAGATAATAACGGGCAGACTGCACTCATCATAATACGATGATTATTTTCCGCTCGGTTTAGCAGAAAAGAAAATGGAAACATAATAAAACGGGAGTAATTAGGCTCCCGTTAATAGTTTCAAATGCTAATTAATTATACACTTGATATTTTATCGCTAAATTAACTGTATTTTAGCCAATTAGCATCAAAGTCTGATTGCGATATGAGCTAAGTTCAAGAATAAGGCTCATTATGTATATAATTATATTTTCACTCATGATATGACAAAATTTATAAAACCTATAATCACCTAATGGAAAAAGTTTTCTTGGTTAAGGTTTATAATATATCCACTAAAAGTAAATATATCTAATTTTATCATTTTTCGGTGACGAGTAAATTATATGTATATCTGTCGCAGCTCAAAATTCAAAGGTACTGCAATGTAAATACAAAATAAATTAATAGCAAAATACAATGTGGAATATTATAGAGATAGGAGTCATATAGCTATATATATAGCTATAGCTGGAGCTGTTTTATCGGATATCGCTAATATTTGCACTTTTATAGCAACTATATTTTTATAACAAGAAATAATGGGGAAGTCATATTCAACTAATGATGGAGCGCGGTGATTTAACGAACTAAAATTCTATACCCTTATAAATTATAGGTTCTATAAATTTATAAGTTAGTTATAACAGCCACTCTAAACAACCCACTGTAACCTTTTCAGGCCCTGACAAGCAGGTATCACTAACATCCGTTTGCATGAATAAATAAAATATCAGTGAATCGATACAACATGAATATAGCTCATGTTGTAATGAAATTAAGTCGCTTTCCCTCATTCAATAACTCTGGCATAAAATATGCAATATTAACTTATTGATAACATGAAGATTGATAATAGAGAAAACGAGTAACTTTTGGGCAATTAAGAAGTGAATGCCGTTTTCATATCAACGCTTAGGGATGCCAGACCACAATGAATAAAGACTTTACATTTACGATAAAGCGCAGTCTTTTCGATGAAAATTATAACCCATCTGAAAATACGCGTATTACAACTAACTTTGCTAATTTGGCCAGAGGACAAGACCGTCAGAGAAATTTGCGCAATACTTTAGTGATGATTGACAATCGTTTCAATTCACTAGCCCATTGGGATAACCCTAAAGGAGAGCGTTATTCTGTGGAACTAGAAATCATTTCTGTTGAGATGAATATTGAAGGCAATGGCAATACCTTCCCTGTGATTGAAATATTAAAAACGAACATTATTGATAAAAAAACTCACCAACGTATTGAAGGCATTGTTGGGAATAATTTCTCTTCTTACGTACGAGATTATGACTTTAGCGTATTGCTATTAGAGCATAATAAAAACCAATCTGAGTTTAGCATTCCAGATAACTTTGGTTACTTGCATGGAAACATATTTAAATATTTTGTTAACTCAAATGAATATAAAGAGAACTTTAATAAATCACCGATAATCTGTTTAAGCGTCTCAAATAAAGACACTTATCATAGAACAGGGAATCAACATCCGGTCTTAGGCATAGAATATCAGCAAAGTGACGCTTCCTTAACTGAACAATATTTCAAAAAAATGGGGCTACAGGTTCGTTATTTTATGCCTCAAAACAGTGCTGCGCCTTTGGCTTTTTATTTTTCTGGCGATCTACTGAGTGATTACACTGATATTGAGCTGATCAGTACCATCAGTACGATGGAGACTTTCCAAAAAATTTACCGACCTGAAATTTATAATGCTAACTCTGTCGCAGGACAATGCTATCAGCCAAGCCTAAATCAGCAGGATTATTCATTAACAAAAATTGTTTATGACCGCGAAGAACGTAGCCAGTTGGCTATTGAGCAGGGGAAATTTACTGAAGAACACTTTATTAAACCCTACAAGAATATTCTTGAGCAATGGTCTGCTGACTACACTCTTTGATTAACGGAAAATAAAAGGTCATCTATTATGAAAATATTGCTACCTACCTCAACTGCTGGGAGTTTACCCAAACCATCTTGGCTTGCACAACCTGAGACACTTTGGTCTCCATGGAAATTACAAAATGAGGAATTAATTGAGGGAAAACAAGATGCTCTTCGCTTATCTCTGGAAGATCAACTAAGGGCAGGTATCGATATTGTGAGTGATGGAGAGCAAACGCGCCAACACTTTGTCACCACCTTTATTGAACACCTCAGCGGCGTTGATTTTGAGAAACGTCAGGTTGTTAAAATTCGTGATCGCTATGATGCAAGCGTACCGACAGTCGTTGGTGCTGTGGCTCGTCAAAAACCCGTTTTTGTGGAAGATGCCAAATTTTTACGTCAACTGACCAAGCAACCTATTAAATGGGCTCTGCCAGGTCCCATGACAATGATAGATACGCTCTATGATAATCACTATAAAAGCCGTGAAAAACTCGCTTGGGAATTCGCGAAAATCCTCAATCAAGAGGCAAGAGAATTAGAGGCTGCTGGTGTCGATATTATCCAATTTGATGAACCCGCTTTTAATGTTTTCTTTGATGAAGTGAATGATTGGGGCATCGCCGCTTTAGAAAAAGCCATTGAAGGGCTTAAATGTGAAACTGCTGTACATATCTGTTATGGATATGGCATCAAGGCCAATACCGATTGGAAAAAGACGCTGGGGTCAGAGTGGAGGCAATATGAAGAAGCCTTTCCTAAACTGCAAACCTCTAATATCGATATAATTTCACTAGAATGTCACAACTCACATGTTCCAATGGATCTACTTGAACTGATCCGCGGTAAAAAAGTGATGGTAGGGGCTATTGACGTGGCGACCAATACCATAGAGACACCAGAGGAAGTCGCCAATACATTACGGAAAGCACTTCAGTTTGTTGATGCCGACAAGCTCTATCCTTCGACTAACTGTGGGATGGCGCCTTTATCTCGTCAAGTAGCTAGAGGCAAACTCAATGCCTTAAGCGCAGGTGCAGAGATCATCCGCAGAGAACTCTCAACGAAATAATCGCACCAAAGATAAGAGCATTTAAAAAATTAAAACCATGCTTGGCGATCTGATCAATCGCCAAATATCCTTGTTTTAGCAGATAAGAATACAAGCTCGCTGACGATCATTTGCCCATCAAACCTACCATCAATTTTTTCAGACAATTAATTTTGAAACACAGACACGTGAGAGATAGCTCTTTGCAGATGCTCCGAAAAGTGGCTCAAGCCTTCAATAACGATTATAATAGTGAGAACGACGTTTACGACATTGTCTATTATATTTTTAAAACGCAGGATTCAGCTGATTTTGAACAAATAGTCCAACAATTGACTGAACAGACTGAAAAACATCGGGAGGCTATTATGAATATTGCACAACGCCTACAAGATAAAGGTCGACAAGAAGGTATTGAGCAAGGTATCAAACAAGAAAAATTACGTGCCGCACGCAATCTGCTCAAAAACGGTGTTAGCCTTGAATTAATAAAAGAAAGCATTGGATTGAGCCGTGAAGAGCTTATATCTCTGCAATAAATTCCTTCGAGTTCCCTGACTTTAAGGTAGGGAACTCACTTATAAACACTAAAAAATCTTTTTACTCTACGGAATGGCATCAATCGTCTTATCACGACTTATCTAAAAACTCAAAAAAAATTTTTATGTTTCTTCTTTTTTCATCAATACATCTTTCTCATCATAATGCTGCTTTGATTATCTATTTGTAAAATAATTCCTAACATCAAAAGATCTATTGACTCATTAGCATTCATTTTAAAATAGCCTAAGTAGATGCTACTCATTGCCCCATTGATTCAGAAACGTGGCTATTTCATCAATACGCAACTCGTTAATACCCGCTTCATTGGCCATCTCTTTCTGCGCATTCTCACTGATTTCTTCGTTATTCATTAAACGAGTGAGCAGCAACTGGAAATAGCGTGCAAGGGATTCGCGTTCTTGCTCACTCACCGGATCTGTGGCTTCCGTTAAATATTCATCTGCAATGTCATAATATTTAAGCGGTACTTCATTATTCATAAATATCTCCTATGGATTAATGTCTATATCAGTTTCAGCGTCTGACTTGTGTGAAGGCACTAGTCGTACGGGTGGATTGACTAAATTACTTTATAGTGAACCCTGTACCTACTTTAACATTAGTTGGTGATATTTGATTATACCTTTCTGTTTATTTGCGTCTCTTTTTTTAATTGCTGATCAGCACTAGGCTTTAAATACTCCTCTTGACTTGGTATATTAAATAGAGAGCTATTACTGTCGCGCTCACCAATCTAATTTAGACATTATTTTTATATTCTTAGTTTATTAAAAAACCATTTTATTAAAATAAAGTGAGTTATTTTGTTTCAATAACTTCTTTTTTAGAATCACTTTCGTCACTAAATATCCATGATACTATTACTAATAGCAGGATAGGAAAAATAATTAACGCAGCTATAATTGAGAATATAACAACTGTTATTCCATCGTACGCCCCCATAAGTTTAGATTAAATAACTTTATTCTTAAGGATCATCAAATATATATTCTGTACAAAAGCATAAAATACATTAATATTTTTAATGTGATCAACCTCAATATTTGATATTACCGAAAAGTAAACTAGACTTCTAACATACACCTACTGCATGTTGTTTTTTCTCTAAAGGTTTAATATGTACAGATTGAGAATTAATTCAGAAGCAATTGAATTTATTGAGTATAACCATAACAATCGAACCTTGGAAATTGGTTATCACAACAAAGCAATTCATCAATATAGAAATGTTCCGTATATCGAATATCAGAGATTAGTGACATCTAAGAATACACAGCGCCATATTGAGAAATACATCACAAATAATTATATTACAACGTCAAAACACTAACTTCACTCTTTACTTTCCCTTCGCCTTACTTGTTGAGGCGTTTTTGCTTTCTTACTTTCTTACTTTCTTACTTTCAATTTTATAATTCATGGTAAGTTAAATAGAAAGATATATATATCCAAAACGTAGTGATAATTAACTTTTATTAGCGTGCTTATCTCGCCAAACCAGCCGCATCACTCGCAATCTCGATAACTCATTTTTAGCTAATAAAAAACCACGCATAATATTCTATGTGTTAACTTCACTTTGACTGATTAGAATTTGCAGAGACGCATACCAAAAAAGACACCAGATGCTATTTTGACTGACCTAGATCTGATGTCTCTAACCACATAAGCCGCCAAAATAAAGAGTCTAACTCTCGATTAATGGGGATTTAATAAGATCATATTATTATATAATAGACTTAACAGTAATGTTCCAGCCTGTATTTTTATTACCAGAGGCACTGTAAAAATAACCACCTCTAAGCTGTTCCGGTTTTTTACCTGGTGCTGAGGCTATCTGGGTCGACTTAGATGACTTGTTATCAATATGAATTACCCCACCTTGAAGAGTTCCCAGCTCATTGCTATCAAAAAGTGTGATTTCTGGTGAAAAAAGCTCATCCGTTAAATCAATATGAATATTGTAATGTCCTTTATCATACGCGTCTTTAAGTTGCTTATCAGTAATTGGTTTCCCATTTTCGAATGGTAACTCGAAAAAACCTTCTAATTTTGTTGTCATAATAACTCCTATATGATTTAAATAAAGTGAAAAATATTGAATATATTTATATAACAAACCATAATTTGGGAGTTTATAAAAAAATTATCTATATCATTTTTACTTATAATAAACTAATAACCTTTCGCCACTTAACTTTAATTTAATATTCAAGTGAATATATTATAATCATAAAGGACAGTATGGGTATCGAAGAATTACAAGTAATCCTAACTGATAGACTGAGAAAAATTAGCTTTATCGTATGTATTTTAAACATTATCCTACATTCAACCTATCGCATGCATCTTAAAAGGGAAATAAATTCACCCTTTGATCCAATATATATTGATATATATTTGACATTTAATAGAGCATAAAGATTGAGTGAAGTAAGTTTTGAGGCTGACTTCACTTTTACAACAAGGAGCTTACTTTGCAGCCTGCTACTTTTTCTTCGAGCGTTTTAAGTATTTTTTAACATTTTCTCAGTTATGGCGTAATCAAACAGATTGAACTCCACTTCTCGATATAAGCACGCCAACCTTGCGGAGTTCATTACTTGGCCATGTGCAGAGTATTATTCAATCGCATAATCGATAAGGGCTTGTTCCTCACCGTTTAATAAAATATTGAGATACTATCTTTTATTTCTCAGTTACCTATTTTTCAGCAATAAAATAACAGTAAATAAATTATAATCTAGTATATGTTTGTGTCGATGTTATGTTGCGATATGTTAACATTTTTCTCATGTTTATTGAATCTTCAGTTTTACGAATAATTTCAACATAATCACTCGACCCACTAAGCTGACAAGTTTGTATCAATTTGTTATTTCCGTCTAATTGCATTTTATACTTGAGATCAATACCCATACTATCATCATTATAGATGAACTTATCATTAAGCTGAAACTTCAATTTGGTTGTTTTAAATGTGTAGATTATTAGAATTATAAAAAAATCGTCGCTCCGTGAAATTTCTTCAACGGGTGTCGCTGAAGTTAACATTTTCCTCATCATCATGCTAACGCCTACTGCTTTGAGAAATTCATCGTAACTCTCGTCAGTACTTAATTTATATCTTCCATATATACTATTATTCATGCTTACCTCCTAATTTAGATTGCTAATATTAAAAATATACAGAATAAATAGCCTTGTATATTTTAAAATTAATTAGTCCTAGAGTTATTTAAACTCGATTATTTAATGGTTTGATTTAGCATGAAAATTTCATCAAACACTATTTAATTGTTTAGTTAACTTATATCCATATTTTGAAAAACAGGTGCGACCATACATACCTTTAATAATTAGGTCGGCAGCTTCAATCTATGTGGCGTAACAGTAGACTTGGAAAAAGCATTTAACACATTGAATTTATTACGAATGTTTTATATTCATTAATGATAACAGTTATAATAACCGCTATTTTATAAGCTTTTGATTGAACTGTGTTTATTTTAGTTTTGATAATGGTGTTTTAGACTAATATTAAGTTTATACAGAAAAAGGTTAATATGCTTGTCATTAGAATTGAAACTGCTTCGGCTTATATAGAATACATCCCAACACAAGTGGTTGCTGAGTATTTTAAAATCGTATTTAATCCTTTAAACAATAAATATTAATGGTTTTTTATATAAAGGCAGTAAAAATCAAAAGTTTTATGTACTGTCGATTTTTTCCCAGTAGTGCCATGTCCATCGTCGCTTTTTTAGCTTGTATCACAGCCGAACTAAAAATAGGGTAAGCCGACATAACATCGTATAGCGGGGTCAATGGAAAGCGGATAGAGGTTCAATAAATATACTGAATTTTTTACCGTGACCATCTATCGCCGCGAGCATCTAAAAAATAATCTGTGCTTGAAAAAATAAGTGACGATCATATTCGCCAATTATCCCGACAACTTACTGATGAGTTAGATTTTGTAAAATAGTTTTATCTCAGCTATCCAATTAAAATTTTATTAAAATAGGAACCTTAATATTAAAAACTTCATCTTTGTTAAAAATAATACATTCCTATACCTCACCAATATATTTTTTTCTTAATTTATCAATATTAGGTCTATGATCTTTATCTTTAGGTAGGTTTAGCTTAGTTCTATTTAGAACATTATATATTGGATCTTCCATTAAATCATCAGCGATTTCAACCTTATAACCTGTAGTTATTTTCAATAATCCCAAATCAAATAATGTATGTATATCAGCTCTAAGTAAAATTCCATTACTCGTAATATTACCTGAATTTCCTGACTTCGAGAATGGATTAATATGAGCAGCCTCTAATAATTCTTGAATAGAACACTGAGTAACGGCGCACTTTCCTTCATAAGCATAAATCAAATTTTGTCTAAACTTTTGCTGTCCTCTACGTGCTAATATAGATTGAGTTATATATTTAGGTAATGAATCATTAAATTTAATATCAGAAGGTATATTAGCATTTGTAGCACTACGAATGCTCATTTTATCAACAGAACTAGAAATGGATTGATTATCTTTAGTATGATTGAGTATCGAAATAGTATCATTTATCGAAATAAGCAAGTGGTTTTTTAATCTTTTTTCATCTTCTTGTGTTGGATTTTCTTTATAGTAAAAAGAGACTGGATTAAAAAATACATTGTTATATTTTGTTCCCTTGCCAATACCATCAACATCAAGCCCCGTAAATTTTATTTTTTTGATTTTTCTAGTTACGGTAGATAAACCTTGAGGATTTGTTTTGGATTCTGCACAACCAATAACAGCCCCTTTTCCTTGCTTATCAAAACAGATAGCAATATATATACCACTTGATACTTTTTGTTTTTCTGGAAGTAGACAGACATGCCAAATTAAAGGGAAATTTCCAGCCCCTTCCGATATTTTAATCTTTATCTTGTTAACGAGTAATTGTTCGGACAATTCATTCATTAATTCATATTTCAATCTACTTAATAAATTTTTAGCGTTTTCTGCTTCATCTGATGCAGTATTAAATGTTATTCCATTAGTCTTAATCCTATACTCACAAATCTCATTTAATATATCATATAACATAAAAGTATCTCTTTAATATAAAAGAGCTTCACTCTGCCACACCTAATTAATTAGCACAGTAATAAATTGTTTTCTTGCTATATATATCACAAATAAAAACCCAATAGTTTTACTTGCTGCTTTTTGAACATAACAAAAAAATAATCGACAGAATTATTATATTCAATAAACTCATAATGACAGGCACTAAAATTTAGCGTATTTGCCTATTATATAAACAATAAAATCTCTTTTTTATTAGAAGATTTTTTCTTATCGGCGAAAACAGTTATCAGATCTCAATTTTATTGCGTGAAACCAGTAATTAAATTCAAGCTTTTTTGACCGAGTTGGTAATTAGGAGTAAGAGCAGTCTAAAGCCGAGTTAAAAAAATTACTCAAAGATGAGGTGTGATATGAGTTTCTTCAATGAACTAAAAGCATCGTTAGAAGAAGCGGTCGACATTAAAAACGGGACTAAAACCGCGGCGAGAGTGACACGCTATGATGTCGCTGATGTGAAGGCAATTAGAGAGCAACTTAATGTATCGCAACTTGAGCTGGCAACTGCACTGGGAACCAGTCTTGATACCATTAAAAGTTGGGAGTTAAAAAGACTTAACCCAACGGGGTTAGCCGCAAAGGTGTTAGTTGCCATCAAGAATAACCCTGATTTATTTCAAACGTTAGCCCGCAGTTAATCTGCTTTTCTATCGGCTGTTGTTCTCTCGCGTTGAGATACAAAGCTTGCTTTATCAACAGCTGATAGTAATTAAAAAATCCCTAGATAATTAGCAAAGGTGGCTTTATGTTTGCCCCTGCGGGTCGCGTAGCAAAGTTACTTTCTCAATTTGAAAAAGAATTTCTTGCGAAGTACACACCTTGCACAAATATGAGCCGAGAGAGCGTCATAGAAGCTATTGCAACAGTACATGTGGAGTTGATTTTTTAGGGAATGAAATTGGCGCTTATCACGCTTGCTGGCAGTACAAGGAGGACTACAACCATTAGATTAGGAAAGCTGGACTCAGAACCAGACGCCGTACATTGCGGCAATCCACGCAGGATTAAACCTTAACGATGAACCAATGAAATACTGGATCAATGAAGCCTTGAAAACAAACTAGATTGCGATTTTCAAGTACCATAATTTCTCACGTTTAGATTTCATCTCATCTTCAAGGCGACGAGATTCCTGCCCTGTTTCAATAGCCGTAGAAGTTGTCACTGCACGAATAAGTTGAGTACGTGTTGGTTTTGTTGCTTAAATTAATTCATTCTTTTTCATAGTAGCCTCACTTCAAACTGACAATAATGTATTTTATCAGCGTTCTTTTATATGGCAACGCAGATCACAGCGTACAAGCTAAATGTATTTATATCTCCAAGCTCTAGGTAAATTAAGCATCAGAATAAATAGACATAGATCTCAATAAACAAAAGCTTGATGCAACCTTGTGCCCTTCGGCTTACACTAAATAAGATTCGATCACTCACTAAAATAAAGATTGCGCACCTAATTTAGAAATTTTTCGACTAACACAACTTTAGTCTGCTTTGAGCGAAGAGCCGACATAATGTCACATTGATAACAGCGCAGGATTAAGTTATTTCGAAGCAATACCGATAGTACGATTTTCTATCAAGTAATAAGGTCAGATTTACTAGAATTTTTTAAACAGAAGAACGTACGTGAGCATTTCAGAGAAACATGAGTGGCATAAGGATAACTACCATGTAAGTACAGACAGGGAAAAACTGGATGTGCAGGCCATCCATCGCTATCTGACGAGGTCAACTTGGGCTAAAGGGATTAATCTGGCTATTGTCAGTACATCAATTGAGAACAGCCTTAATTTCGGCGTTTATCACGATGAAGCCCAGATAGGTTTCGCGCGTTTGATAACAGATTACGCTACGTTCGCTTACCTCTGTGATGTTTATATTCTCGATGAATATCAGGGAGAGGGGCTGGGAAGATGGGTGATGCAATGCATTCATCATCATCCTGTTTTTGAGCAGCTTCGCAGGATCATGTTGTTTACAACAACAGCTCCTTGGCTCTATGAAAAATTTGGCTATGAACCCGTTAATCGGGAAAATTATGCATGGAGTATCACCCGGCCTGATATTTATACCCATGTAAAAAAGCTTGGCTGACCTGCGCTCATACACATCTCCAGACTGGCGTATTTATTCCTGAGTTTGCAATGCCTGCTTCTGGCACGCAACTATCCGTAAGTAATGACAAAGTGGCTGGTTTGAGCGAAGAGCGGATGTTGCCCACCAACGAATCATGAGTTTTTCGAAAGTGCTCTATAATTGAATAATTCGAATTACCAAGCACTTAAATTTCAAGTGCTGCAAGGATTGCAGCTTCTATTTTTTCTGGGGTAGTGATCGGTGCAAAGCGCTTGAGCGGGTCACCGTCACGTCCGATCAAGAACTTAGTGAAATTCCACTTAATCCGCCCACCCAGCAGGCCGGGCAACTCATTTTTTAGATAACGAAATACCGGATGCGCTGCAATTCCGTTAACTTCTACTTTCTCGAACATAGGAAAACTCACGCCGTAGTTAATGTGACAGGTCCGCGCGATTTCGTCAGCGCCGCCGGGTTCCTGTTTACCGAACTGGTTGCAGGGGAAACCAAGCACCACAAAGCCCTGAGCGGCGTATTTCTTGTAGAGTATTTCAAGACCGCCGTATTGTGGTGTAAAGCCACAATGGCTGGCGGTATTAACGACTAGAACCACCTTACCGGCGTAGTCGTCCATAGAGAGTACTCAAGTCGCGGAACGTATGGGGATTTCTCAACCTGCAGTAAGCCGATTAGAGAAAAATGCCAGTAAAGCCAGTATATCAACATTGGAAAGATACGCTGCGGCATGTGGGGCAAGTATCAAAATCGTAATGGCTTAGCGTTTTTATGTTGTTTCCTATCAGCTGTTGTTCTCTCGCATTGAGATACAAAGCTTGCTTTATCAACAGCTGATAGTAATTAAAAAAATTCCTAGATAGATAGTTTATCCGCTCGACAATTCCCCTGTTATATTAAGTAATGGCTATATCTTAGATAACTTTGCTATCGCTGTTTCATAGTGAGTTAAGGTTCATTAAATCAACCCTTTTCCCTTGTATTATCGTGAGGGCTTCGTATAGTTCGCCCCCCCGCTAGCACATTGACGACACAATTAACCGCTCAGACCATATCTCACTTATCCTTCCGCTCTTGAACCCTAATCCATTCATCACAAAAATATCATCAAGTATAATAGGCTTTGACGACTAAACGTCTAAGGTAAGCACTGAGGGACTTGTTTTACTCACCCCCTATCCGTGACGCCCGCGTCGATGTGCGGTTCGGCGATGACGGTGGCGAAGTTGCGGATAGGGTTGATGATATTGGCGTTGACGTCGCTGCATTTGACGCTGCCGGAGCCGATGACTTGCAAGGCTAGCGCCACGGGAACGAGGATAATGTTATCTCCCACAATGATTCGCATGTTAACTCCAGCTTTGCAGTAGCAATGGTGAATAATGATCTTTATTAACGTCTGACTTATTTTGCGACTGGATGTGGCCCAGCGGTATTGCTATTCGGCTCAAAGGTGATTTTATCCGTTACCTTATATTGCGTTATATTGCCTGAGAAATCCCTGTTTTGCGCAATGAAATACTTTATTTCTGAGATGTGGCCAAAGTGCGAGATAAATTGCATTCGGGGTACTGAATTGTTTATCCATCAACGAAATCCAAAATCCGAGTGTCAGCTTCGCAATATAGTTATCAGGGGTATGAACTTTTTTCTCTTCCGTTATCTTCCATTTGGCCGCTTGTATCTGATTATAGGATTTGAAATTATTCGCTTGAGTTAATACCGTAATAAACCAATTTCGGTCAATAGTTGTTGTTTAGCTTTCATTATCATATCTCCGTAGATATCTTTTCCAACATCTTGGCGGCTAATCCAATTTCACGTTGTTTTCCGAGCCTGATATCCTCCACCAGAGCAAGCATTGCATATAAATACGGCATAAGAAACAGTGTGAAATAAAGGCGCCACTTTAAACTCTTTACTTTTTGCTCTTCGATCCATTTCGAGCTGTTTTTTTGAATTACCTCTTGCCTTGCTTTACTACCCTTATCAAATAGTGACAAGATAATAACTGGCAATACGAGAAATAAGATGACAAAGCCAATAAAAATTGAAAATGAAATGATTATTATCCCACTGTGCCCATCCATAAAATACCAATCGTTATAAAATTATATACCTACTCAGGGTATCAATTTATGTTAGCAACATAAATAACCATAAAAAAATAACCACTATTATATGGCTCGATAAACTTACAAAATTTAGCTGTTTTTTAATCAAATTTGCACAAAATGACTAATTTGGATGTATAGTTATTTACAAGAACCACCCTCGAAGCAACCATCCTTTAAGCCTCAACACCAGGGGCTATTTTTTTACTTTCTTAACCTCAATTTTCTATATCGATAAACTACGGCAGCTGTTAATTTAATAGCCTGCGTGTTTATTTATTCAATAGTTAAAATTACTCGATGGAGAGTCAGTATTAAAGATAACATTTTATGCCACCGTAATGAGAACAGGTTCCTGGACCAGTAGATGTTGAAAAAGCACCATCGACACATTTAACTTTTATATTTGGATCCGTTGGATCATATGTAATATAAGCCAATGAACTAAAAAATAATGCCAATAATATAAATAATAATGTTTTTTCACTCTATTCGAGCCTCATTTAAGTTTTAAATCCATTCTTAGAATAAGACTTAATAATGATAAAAATCATTAAAGTTTATCTTAATAAATCAACTAATTTATAATATTCAGATATTCTTTTATATTACACAGCTAACCCATAAAAAGTCACACATCTGTATCTATGTTAATGTAGCCACTTTTTTTAGTTTTAGATCTATAATGGAAACTATTTACTACTGGTAATAGTATTGATGATGACTTTAACAGGCAGAAAGCAAAATGACTGTCATCAAAAAAAGCATTAAATTGATTATTATCCACCTTTCTTATACTCCAAGGTAGCCTGTAGAACATTCTGATATACAACACATAGAGATTAAGCTAGAAAATGGAAAAAGCAGTATAGTTTAGGGGGTAAAATACAGGTGTTCAATCGTAGCAACTCAGTTAAATTTATATTAACACCAGCGCCTCCAGTAAAAAATATTGCGATAAATAAACTAAATAATATTATATAATGATTATAGTCAGAAAATAATGCCAGCATCAACTTTTCCTAATCCTTTTATTGCATTTTAACTCTGTATATTGAACTACACTTGGTTATAAACTTCAATGAAAGCTATTATTTACCTGAGTAATAATATTAAATTTTTTTTATTTAAAAATACGCTCCATCTTATTGTCCTTCTGGTTAACTTATGTAAAATCCAGCAAAGGAATTTAACTTACAAATAAAGCATGGGATTTCAATGAAACGGCGATTTTACTTGAATTATGGCCTATCCCCTTTGTTTTTACCCGTTCTTAATATTTCTTCAGTATCACAAGAGCTGAATGATTTAGACAACCTTTCCGTAACATATATAGCAAAAGATATACCGATAAAATGATAAATATACTTATTTAAATAAGTTAAATAACCCCAAAAACGAGTAAGACGTTATTTTAATTTTGTCATTGAATCTTAGTGATGACATATTTTCTATTTATTGGTTAGGTAGCTATACACATGCATGAAAAACAGTTTAATCCTATTGTTTTGAACACTCGCGAAATAAATAATCCTATAAGATGGAATTTACTCAGTTTATTTTTTATCTCGGCACCTTTATTTGCTAATCCTACGCAACAAGCCATTTCTATTGATGCCCGTGAGCAGCAACGGCAACAAGAGCGTGAGCGTGTGTTGCAGCAACAAAATACCCCCATTGTAGATACACGCATTCAGCAACCTGATTTATTGTTGCCTGATTATCCGCAAAATGAGAAGCCCTGTTTTACTATCAGCTCAATTCGTCTTGATGGAGAAGCAGCAGAAAATTTTCAATGGGCACTTAAGGCGGCAAATGATGCCAAAGGCCTCTGTTTAGGTGGTCAGGGGATCTTGCTTGTCCTTAACAAAGTCCAAAATGCCATTTTAGAAAAAGGCTATGTGACCACCCGTGTTATGGCTCAAGAGCAGGATTTAACACAAGGTGAGTTAGTACTGACGCTACAGCCTGGACGGATCAACCAAATTCGTTTTGATGAGGGCGTGTCATGGCGAGGTCGTTTATGGAATGCTATCCCAGCTTCATCGGGTGATATCCTCAATCTTAGAGATATCGAACAAGGGTTAGAAAATTTCAAACGTGTACCTAATGTGTCAGCCGATATTCGTATTGAGCCCGGCTCCGTCGATGGCACCAGCGATCTGCTGGTTAGTTGGCAAGAAAAACGCCCTGTTCGATTAAGCTTAGGTCTTGATGATAGTGGCTCAAAAAGCACAGGACGCTATTTAGGTTCAGCAACCCTTGCCATTGATGCGCCATTTGCCCAAAACGATATGTTCTATGCCAATATCAGTAAAGATCTGTTTGATAAAGGCCCCTTTGGTAATCGCTCTTACACACTCAATTACTTTATCCCTGTCGGAAATTGGGGATTTGCCGCCAATTATAATGAATATAATTATCACCAAAATATCCCTAACGCCAACGAAGTCCTGCGCTATAGCGGTAAGAGTGATACGGCCCAATTCACAGTGTCACGGTTACTGTTTCGTGACCAAACCCATAAAACGACGCTCAACCTAAGAACCTATCGAAAAACAGCCAGTAACTCAGTCAATGATATTGATATTGAGCAGCAGCGTCGCCGCACAGCAGGCTGGGAAGTGGGTATAAATCAACGCAGTTTTCTGGGCAATGCAACGCTTGATGCCAATCTCAACTGGCGTCGAGGTACTGGTGCTTACGGTGCATTACGTGCGCCCGAAGAAGAGACTCACAGTGGCAGTGCCCGAACTGGCATCCTATCTGGTGATATCAACTTCAATCAACCTTTCACCCTAGGTGAACAGCCTTGGCGTTGGAATACCTCTCTGCGCGGTCAGTGGAGCCAGCATGCTTTAACCCCGCAAGAACGTATGTCCATAGGTGGGCGTTATACCGTCCGTGGCTTTGATGGCGAGCAAGTACTTTCCGGTGAGAAAGGACTACTTTTGCGCAATGAACTGGCGTGGAATGCCTTTTCTCAAGGACAAGAACTCTATTTAGCGGCGGACTACGGTCGTGTTGAAGGGCAAAGCACCAAATACCTTGTCGGGCACAAACTCGCGGGAACTGCATTGGGTCTCAGAGGTTCGATTTCATCACGACTCAGCTACGACCTCTTTGTTGGTGTGCCTTTGTATAAGCCTAAAAAGTTCGAGACTTCTGGCGCAACAGCAGGGTTTAGCTTGAACCTAGAAATTTAATCGCACTTTATTTAATCATATTGATTTAATCATATTGTAAATGGACATTTTCGGTAATACCCCCGTGTCTGTGTTGTTTTTCTTGAAGGATATAAGTTATGAATAAACACTGTTATCGTTTGATATTTAGCCGCACTCACGGGGAGTTGCGTGTTGTGTCTGAGCTTGCTCGTAGTTGTAGTACCGAGTCAGGTCAAACTCGAGGCTCAAGTGGGGGGCGCTTATGGGTGACTCTGCGTCGCACTTCACTGCTGCTTTGGCTAACTTTATGGGGAGGCTCAGCACTCGCAAGTAGCATCATTGCCGATAATAATGCCCCGAAGAATCAGCGTCCTGATGTTATCAATACGCAAAATGGCATTCCGCAAGTGAATATTGCCGCACCGAATGGCTCTGGTATCTCCCATAACCAATACAAACAATTCGATGTGGATAACCGCGGGGCTATTCTCAATAACTCAGCGGTAATGACAACGACACAAACTGCAGGCATGATCCAAGGAAATCCCAACCTTGATCCCAATAAAGCCCCTGCCCGTGTCATTCTTAATGAAGTGAATAGCAATAACCCTAGCCAAATTAAAGGATTCTTGGAAGTGGCAGGCGGTAAAGCGCAAGTCATTGTCGCTAATCCCTCGGGAATCATTTGTAACGGCTGCGGTACCATCAACGCAGGCCGAATGACCCTGACCACCGGAAAACCACAGTTTAATCAAGATGGCAGCCTTGCTGGTTACCAAGTTGAACGCGGCGTTATCCGTGTTGAAGGTGGTGGATTGAATGCCGATAGCCGCCACGATACCCAATATGTTGACTTGCTCGCCCGAGCGGTTGAAATCAATTCAGGGGTGTGGGCAAACGAGAAAATTGCGGTTGTTGCGGGTAAAAACAGAGTCGATACTCAAAATAAAGCCACCCCGATTGATAGCCAAACAGCGCAACCTGAATTTGCCATCGATATGGGCCAAATGGGCGGTATGTATAGCGGTTATATCCACATGGTGGGCACCGAAAAAGGCGTCGGGGTGCGTAACCAAGGTGGGCACATTCAAGCCGATAAAACCTTAACGGTTAGCAGTAATGGTAAGCTCAGTTGGGGCACTGCATCACAACAAGCCACCACCCAAGCGGGCAGCGACATCATCCTGACGGCAAAAGATGCACTCGACCATCAAGGCAAATTACACAGTGGCGGCGCATTACAGATTGAAAGCCAAAGTGGCTCAGTGAGCAATACAGGCACACTGGCTGCTCTGCAAGATGTCAAAATCAAAGCCAAAGGGGATATTCGAAGCCAAGGAAATCTGCTCGCAGGCAGTGATAATAAAAGCAATATTGTCAATAACGCCAATATCACCTTAAACAGCGACAGTAAAATTGACACCCGAGGCACCCTATTAAGCAAACAAAACGTCACTGCCACGGCGAAATCACTGGATTTAAGCCAGACACAAGTCGCCGCCTCTACCTTGGCACTCACCGCCAAACAAGGGGATATCGCCCTGACCCAAGGTAAGATTGATGCTAATAACGTCAGATTAAAGAGTGCGCGCGATATTCACGCCGAGCAAGTGCAAGTCAAGGCTGGACAATGGAGTGTTAGCGCCAATAACCTGTTTAATCAGAAAGGCACCTGGGTACAAACAGGGCAAAATGAGAGCCAATTTGCACTCACAGGGCAATTGAACAACCAAGATGGCGCCATTGAAGCCAACCGTCTCAAGCTCAATGCCGATTCACTGGATAACCAAAAAGGTCGACTGGTTGCCTTAGGCAATATCCAACAAGATTGGCAGGTGAAAAATACCGTTAGAAATCTGCAAGGTGAAATCGGGGCTAATGGCGATTTAAACCTGACAGCGAGTGTTATCAATAACCAATCCGGTACGATTAAGAGCCAAACCCAACTCACATTAGATGCCAAAGAACAGATTGACAATACTGCGGGTAACCTTGTTGCGGGGAATTCAGTCAATCTGCAAGCGGGCAAATCGCTGAACAACCAATCAGGTACCATCAACAGCCAGCAAGTCAGGGTGACGACTGACAATCTCAATAATGCGTTCGGTAAACTTATCAGCCAAACCACACTGGATATCATTGCCCGACAGCAAGTGAATAACACCAAAGGCTTTATCGGCTCGGGTGACAAACTAACACTCGCAACTCAAGCGCTTGTTAACAACCAACAAGGGACGGTGCAAAGTGATACTCAGCTCACCCTTGATGCACAGCGTATTGATAACCAAAGCGGAAAAATACTGTCCGGTGAACAGCTCGTACTCAATACCGCCACTGACCTAGATAACCAAAGCGGTACCATCTATGGTAAACAGGTTGCGGTCAGTGCCAAGACGATCAACAACCAGCAGGGCCAAATCGTTGGCGAAAGCACCGTCGATATCAAAGCAAAAAATGCACTAAATAATACAAATGGAAAAGTGATTGCCAATCAGGCCTTAACGGCCTTTGTTGGTCAGCAGCTCATCAACCAGACGGGTTTACTGCAAAGTGGTAATCAATCCTCCATTACCGCTAAATCGCTAGATAACCGTGACGGGCAAGTTTTATCAGGCAAAGCCCTTGATATCACGACCACCACGCAAATTGACAATGCAAAAGGCGAAATCAGCAGCCAGAACGTCAATATCAACACCGCCCAACTGGATAACCAAACCGGTAAAGTGATTGCGACCCAAAATCTCGACCTCACCAGCCAAGGCGACGTGAATAATCAGGCTGGATTATTAGAAGCCGGCAATCAATTAACCCTTGCTAGCCAAGGGGATATCAACAACCAAAAAGGTACGCTGCAAGCTGGGAAACAGGCGAACCTCAGCGCACAAAATATCGAGAATACACAAGGCCAGCTATTATCAGGTAACCAACTCACTCTAAACACAAAAAATGACCTCAATAACAGCCAAGGAAAGGTTAGCGCTGGCAAGGTGTTGCAGTGGAAAGGTAACGATTTTAATAACCATGCGGGTCTACTGCAAAGTGGTGCCACATTAGATTTAATGGGTAGGCAACTGAGTAATCAGCAAAAAGGTCAAATACTGAGCCAAGATGCACTTTCACTTACGCTAAATGGTGATTTTAATAACCAAACAGGCATAGTAACCAGCCAAGGTGATGCGGTAATTAACGCCAACCTCATCAACAACGGGCAAGGTGCGATAAATGCCCTTGGGCGTTTAAATGTTCAAGTAGCGCAGCTAATCGATAACCGTGACGGGCGCATATTCAGCCAACAAGCGCAAATTCTACAAGCACAAGAGATCCTCAATAATCAAGGCTGGATAGGCAGCTTAGATTCATGGCAGGCTACAACTCAATCGTTTAATAACCAAAGCGGTGAAGTGCAAAGTCAGAAAAATGCCGAATTAACCGCAAATTCGTTGGATAATCAGCAAGGAACATTACAAGCAGGTGGTTCTGCGTCATTATTGGTTGCTAACGAAATCAATAACTCCCAAGGTAAAATCAGCGCCAGCCAAAACCTTACCGCGACAGGGCAATCCGTCAATAACCAGCAAGGCCAATGGCTAGCAGGTGAAACATTGAAGCTCAAGGCTTCGAATGTCGACAACTCGCAAGGCGGCTTACTGTATAGCCAAAAACAGCTGTTGTTATTGATTGAAAATACCCTGAATAACGCTCACGGTAAATTGCAAAGTGGCGAAAATCTGACGCTTGCGAGTAACATATTAGACAATACGTTTGGTAAAATCGAAAGCCAACAAACGCTGAACCTCACAAGCACAGAATTGATTGATAACACGTCAGGATCAATCCGCAGCAATCAAAACCAACAACTAGAAACCAAAACCTTTAACAACCAGCAAGGCACGGTCAGTAGCCTCGGTGAGCTTACCCTAAAGGCGACACAGCTCGATAACACCCAAGGCACCCTCATTAGCCAACAAGCGGGCTCTTACAACATATCGCAATTAAATAATGCCAAAGGAAAAATTCACAGTAGTGATACCTTGACGTTAACCGCTTCCGATATCCAAAACCAACAAGGACAACTGGTTTCCACCAAAGCGTTAAAACTGATCGCACTCACCTTAGATAATCGAAATAGCGGTATTTTAAGTAGCCAAGGCAGCCTCAGCCTATTACTGAATACATTAGATAACCGTGACAATGGACTGGTTCACGGCAGTGCAGAAACAACGCTGACCGTCAAAAACATCGAAAATACCCAAGGACGACTGCAAAGCAACGAAAGCCTGACCTTCTCGGGTGTCAATACCTTGAATAATCAATCAGGTAATATATTAGCCAATAGTGATATGGCGCTCAATACCGATGCGGCTTCAGCATCAACTCAGCTTGCCCTATCGAACCAACAAGGTACCCTGCAAAGTGGTTCGACACTCGCCATCAAAACACAGTCAATTAACAATCAAGGCGGGACAATCAAAAGCCAGAAGGCGCTTTTGTTAACTGCCGCGCAGGACTATACACAGAGTGCGGGCGACACGCTGACCAGTAATCAATCAGTCACACTGAATATCACCGGTATGTTGACCAATTTAACCGATTGGTTGTTACCGGGTGATTTAACCATTTCGAGCTTGAACTTCACCAACCAAGGTTCAGTGGTCAGTAAAAATCTAGATATCACGACAGGCAAACTGAATAATCTCAATCGGTTAGAAGCTGATAGCATAAAATTAAATGTCGATGCCTTAGACAATGCCGCCACCTTAATGGGCGATGAAATCCACGTTAAGGCAAAAACGATTGATAATCATGGAAAAAATGCAGTGATTGCTGCTGCTAAACAGATTGATCTACAGACTCAAGACACATTAACTAACCGTGACCAAGCGCTAATTTACAGCGGTGATACCCTGACACTCACCAGCGATAATTTGATTGAAAATAACGCCAGTTTTATTGAAGCGGAAGGCGCCACCTCTATTACAGCTCGGCAACTCAATAATGTACGTGAAGGATTAGATATTCAGCGAGAGGCGGAAAGCGAAAGTTATAATAAACATCTATATAACTTCTACTGGCGTTCATTTGAAACCCAGGCCCATAAAGACCCCAGTGCGATGGCGCCCACCACGCAGCAGCTCACCTTTCAAAATGATCAAGCAACTTTAGATAACAAATATGGCACTATTTTAGACATTGATGCCAAAAATAAACGTGCTCAAATGAAGGTGAAACAACAAGATGGTCAAATTACTACGCTGTGGGTAAATTATTTGGCACTCACACCCAATAGCGATGGTAGCTATGCCATGACCTTCTATGAGTCGCGCGGGGTACCGGGACGAATCCAAAACCCACCAACTCCTTACCATGGTGCAGTCTGGCGCGTACATAACCGTAGCCGTTATGAAGTGTGGGATCCGAATCAACATATTGATGTCGCCAGTGCAACTGGCATTGATGATTTCAGTTGGATCAGAGAACGCTCCGTTACAGGTACAGTGACCCGTGACAAACTGATATCTGAAGGCATTGGTGCCCGTATTTTATCGGGCGATAATATGACGCTCAACATCACGGATTTGCTCAAAAATGATGCCAGTACCATTACCTCAGCAGGCAACCTGAGTATTGACGGTAAAGGGCTCATTGAAAATACCGGTTATTCCATAAATGAACGCCGCAAAGAGTTTTATTCCGATCATTATGATGTCAGTCGAAGCCACTGGTACCCGCAGTCCAATAGCGATAAAACCACAGCACTCTCAACCATTGATGGCATTATTTCCGGCAATGGCAATGTGTCGATCACCAGTGCTAATATCACCAATACAACGGTCAATGCTGCGCAAATCACCGCGCTAGAAGCCGCGATGAATGCCGCTAAAGCCGAACGCGCCGAATGGGAACGTAACCCACTGGCGTTTAATATTGATGGAGTGAATAAACAAGACTTCAATACCAGTCTCACCGAGCACGGCAAATCAGAACTTAATCAAACGGATGGCACCTCACCGCTCGACCGCCCTCTGCTCCCTGCTGAGCTGGCTTTAACGGAAAAACAACACATTGGCGATGTGGCGACCTCTATCCCAGATAATGGTTTGTTTCGCCCAAATTTAACGCCAGATAGTCCGTTTTTAGTAGTGACCGACCCACGATTTACGGACAGAAATAAGTTTATTAGCAGTGACTACCTGCTTGAACGTGTCGGCTACTCCCCTGCCGATGTGCATAAGCGTTTAGGGGATGGCTTCTATGAACAACGTCTGGTACGGGAGCAAGTGCTAAAACTCACGGGACGCCCTTCCCTGCGTGAAGAAGATGCCATGGCACAGTATCAATACTTGATGAATAACGGTATCAAAGTGGCTGAGGATTTCCATTTACGCCCGGGAGTTGCCTTAACACCTGAACAAATTGCCGCCTTGCAGCAAGATATCGTTTGGCTTGTGAGTGAAACTGTTGACACGCCACAAGGTCCACAAACCGTATGGAGCCCGAAAGTCTATTTATCTAACACGACACTTAGCCTGACACAACAAGGTGCAATAATAAGCGGTAAGACACTGAACTTATCCGCTGACAGCATTGATAATGCAGGAAACTTGTTAGCTGAAAAAGGCCTTGACGTCGATGCAAAACAATTTTTACATCAGGGTGGCGATATTAATGCTGAGAGTATTAATATTCAAGCCGATAGCCTCACATTAAGCACTAACTTACAAGATGCATTACGCCAAGCCACGATGAACGCTACTGATATCAGCTTAAGTGGACATGACGTTCAATTGCAAGGCGCTAAACTGGATGCAACAGGCGATATCAAGCTTAACGCTCGTGATAACTTATCCATCACTGCGGTGAAAAGTACCCACACGGGCAGTATTGATGTCATCGCTGGCGCCATGGGCGACCGCAATACTGAAGGCATGGATGCTACTGGTAGCCTTGCCCATATCAGCGGTGAATGGCAGCTTGCACAAAGTAGCGAACTCAATGCGGGCGGTAATCTCAGTCTCAATGCAGGACAAGATATTACCGTCAAAGGCAGTCAAGCCCAAGCAGGCGGCGTACTGGATGTGAATGCGGGTGGTGATATCAACATCCTATCGGATAAAACTACCAATAAAACCCAACTCGATGCACAGGGCAACGGCTCTTCCGTCAGTAATACCCGTGAAGAAGAGCGTTTAGTGCTTAGTACACTCAGTGGTGACAAAGGCGTTTCACTGAATGCCGGCAACAACTTAGTCGCTGAAGGTGCTCAAGTTGATAGCCAAGCAGGCAAGATTAGCGTCTCAGCGCAAGATGTCATTATTACTGCGGCAACCCAAGATACCCATGCGCTAGACCAAGAACAAACCAACAGTGGTAGCAGCAAAGGCCAACGCCTTGATGAAACCTCATCCCATGAGGTCGTTGGCAGCACATTCAGCGGACAAAACGGGGTCGATATCAGGGCGCGTGATAAAGATATTACCGTTACAGGCAGTACTATTCACAGTGAAAAAGGTGAAGTTACTCTTGATGCCAAACAGAATGTGACGCTCAATACCGCCACGGAAGAAACCAAAAAATACGTTGAAGAGCACAGTAGCAGTAAAGGCGTTCTAAGCTCCAGCAGTGAACACAGCATCCAAAACGATGAGACCACGCGCGAAAAAGGCAGCCTGCTCAGTGGCGAGAAAGTCACAGTGACTGCGGGTAACGACCTGACAGTCAAAGGCTCTTCGGTAGTCGCAGAGAAGGATGTTGCCTTAACCGCAGGTAACAATGTGGATATCACTGCCGCCACTGAAACCGACTCTCACTATCTACTCGAAGAGAAGAAAAAAAGTGGCTTAATGAGCAGCGGCGGTATTGGCTTTAGTGTGGGTAAACAATCCTCTCGCCATGAAGTGGATGAAAAAGGCACCACACAAAGCCAAAGTGTCAGTACCATTGGCAGTACACAAGGCAATGTCAATATCACTGCAGGCAACAAGCTACATGTGGGAGGCGCTGACCTGATCGCCCAAAAAGACTTAAACCTCACAGGTGACAGCGTACAAATCGACCCAGGTTATGACGAACGCACTCGTACAGAAACCTTTGAAACCAAGCAAAGTGGATTGACGGTGGCTTTATCAGGAAGCGTCGGTGGTGCCTTAAACACCGCCGTCACAACTGCGCAGCAAGCCAGAAAAGAGAGTGATGGTCGTTTAAGTGCATTACAAAACACCAAAGCTGTCTTATCAGGAGTACAGGCTCAACAAGCTTATGAGCTGGACGGACTTAAAACCGACGCAGCCAATGTACACAATGCCGCCAACAATCTCAAACCGGGTGATAAAGAGTATCAAAAAGGCGCCACCAATACCGTGGGAGTCAATGTTTCTTACGGTAGCCAATCCTCGAAAAGCGAAACCCATACCGACAGCAGCCAATCCCAAGGCAGTACCTTAAATGCAGGTCAAAACCTCGCTATTAGCGCAACAGGTAAAAATAAAGAGACCAACACAGACAGCGGCAACATTAGTGTTGTCGGCAGTGAGCTCAAAGCGGGCAAAGATCTATCACTCTCTGCAAGTCAAGATATCAACCTCGTTTCTGCCCAAAACACAGAGCAGACTAACAGTAAAAATAGCAGTAAAGGCAGCAGTGCGGGTGTTGGATTAGGCCTAGGTGCTGGCGGTACGGGTGTGAGTGTCTCAGCCAGTGTTAATGCGGGTAAAGGCCATGAAAAAGGCAATGGAGTGACTCACAGTGAAACCACGCTGGATGCCGGCAATAAACTCACCCTCAACAGTGGACAAGATACCATTCTCAAAGGGGCTCAAGTCAGTGGCGAACAAGTCACCGTCAATGTCGGTCGCGACCTCACTTTAGAAAGCCAGCAAGATAGCGACCGCTATGATGCCAAGCAACAAGATATGAGTGTTGGTGGCGGTTACAGCATTGGGGGTACGCCAAACATCAGTATCAGTGCCAATCAAGACAAACTGCACAGCAACTATGATAGTGTCAAAGAACAGACGGGAATTTTTGCCGGTAAAGGGGGCTTTGATGTCAACGTCAAAGAGAATACCCAGCTCGATGGCGCCGTTATCGCCTCCACGGCGGACAAAGATAAAAATCGCCTCGATACCGGCACACTCGGTTGGAAAGACATCGATAACAAAGCCGATTTTACAGCTGAACATTCAGGTGGCTCAATTAGCACGGGTGGCCCGATTGGTAGCCAGCTCCTCACTAACGCCGCCGGCGGTTTACTGTCTAACGCCAATAACAGCGGTCACGATGAAGGCACCACAAAATCCGCCGTCAGTGAAGGTACGGTAATTGTTCGTAATGAAGATAAACAAACACAGGATATTAACGACCTCAATCGGGATACTGAGCACGCCAATGATGGCAGCATCAACCCGATATTCGATAAAGAGAAAGAACAAAACCGCTTAAAACAATCCCAGTTGATTGGTGAAATCGGTAACCAGACCATGGATATCATCCGCACCGAAGGGGATATTGCCGGTCTGAAAGCGCAGAAAGACCCCGATGCGCTAGCCATAGCGAAGCAACAACTCGAAGACAAAGCGAAAAAGGATAACTCGGTTGAATCAATAACCGATGAGGCCATTAAACAACAAGCCTACAACAACGCCATGGCGCAGTACGGCACCGGCAGTGATTTCCAAAAAGCGGCGCAAGCAGTCACTGGGTTGCTACAAGGATTGGCGGGTGATAATCTAGCAGGTGCACTGGCTAATGCTTCGTCACCGTACTTGGCAACGCTAATAAAACAGCAAGTTGGGGAAGATAATAAAGCCGCCAATGCTATGGCTCACGCCGTGTTAGGTGCCGTGGTCGCTGAGCTGAATAACCAGTCGGCGGTTGCAGGTGGATTAGGTGCCGGTGGCGGTGAATTATCAGCTAAAGTGATTATGAACACCCTCTTCCCGGGCAAGAAGGTTTCAGACTTAACTGAAAGTGAGAAACAACAAGTCAGTGCATTAAGTCAGTTGGCGGCAGGATTAGCAGGCGGACTCACAACGGGTGATGTGGCTGGTGCTATTACCGGCTCGCAAGCTGGGAAGAATGCGGTTGAGAATAACTATCTGAGCTTACCTGAAGCAGGTTTAAGGGATTATTTACAGCGTAAAGCTGATAGCGGTGATATTACTGATGAGCAAAAATCGAAGTTAGAAAGCTTAAAACAGCTTGATGTTGATAGAGATAATGCTTTATCCAGCGCCTGTTCTGGCAGTAATAGTCAAGCTTGCGCTAAAGAGTTACAACTCGCCTATAACGCAAAAGATAGTTATCAAGGGTATGCAGAGTATCAAGCTTATTATGATGTTTTAAAAGCCTACCCAGACCAAATGGCGAAGTATGATGACTTGGTGACCAACTATTCGAAAGACTTGATTGGTTTATTAGATCAAGGTTATTCCATGAATCAAGCGAGCCAAATGCTGGATCAAAAGTTCGCGAAAGATCAAGCTTTCCAAAAAGCTATGGATGATATGCCGCAATGGGTGAAAATCTCTTTGGTGGTACAAGATACCGTAGGTTTGGTTTATGGAGCAAAAGCGGCTCATGATAATTTAGGATTATGGTCGAAAGAGAAGCCAGTTATAACACAGCCAAAACCGAATGGTAAACCTAATATCAGTACTGAAAATACTATTAATTTCAATGAAAAACAACTAGATAAAAAGTTTAAGCATGCAGTTGATTTTGGTATAACAACAACGAAGAAAAACCCCGAAACTCTCCGTCAGTATGAAAATGCTATCAATAATCACATGGTAGATAAAGTAACTACACCTAAAGGTACTTATGGTTTTGTAAAAGACTCTAAAGTTTATTTTAATTCAAACACAAATAATGCTGTTGTGCTTGATAGCTCTGGTAATTTTGTGACTGGTTTTAAACTTACACCCGGCACATCTCAATATGATAATTATATGAAGAATGGAGTATTACGATGAGTTTTATACTATTAGAGTTCACTAAATCATATATTAAAGGCAGGGTTAAACCTGATATTTTTACTGAAGCTTATATTGAACTTTACCGGATAGAAAGAGATCATAATTTTTTGATAAAAGATAATGCTAAATTAAACGAGTGTCTTTCTAGTATTTTTTGCATCGCTGATCTTTATAACCCGGAGCTAGATAAAGAAGAATATGAATTAAATGATGAAGACCTTTTCATTCAAATAAATGCAGAGTTAGAAAAACTGAACTGCAAAATCTAGTATTAAGAGGCGGTAATTTAAGTAACCGCCAAATTAACTTTTAAGAACGATAGATCCCCCCTTTACTGTTTTCATCTTCCCCCTCAGCCGGACAATAAACTGTCCGGCTTGGTTTCCCCATTCTATCCACAACCCCTTAGCCCGCTATTAGTATTTATACGTCATTCCCGTAAGATGAATTAACGGAGGAGTGACCTATGAATGAAGCTTATGAGTGTGAAAACGCCCTTTTCGCTGCGCCTTTAGCGCTGTCGGAGGAGATGGAAGAGGATATTATTAACCTCTTCTCGCTGGGGATGAATTACGCCAATATCCGGCAAGAAATCAAAGAAAAATATGATGTTAACCTGTCGAAAGATCTGTTTAATAGTGCGACCGGTAAGCTGGTATCGGCGTTCCGCCAGTGGCAGCAGCGGCCGTTAAATCCGGTTTATCCGGTGATCTGGTTGGATGCGATCCCCTATAATATTCGTCAAGACGGGCGCTATGTTAGCAAAATAGTCTATACCCTGCTGGCCTTGAATCTGGCGGGGAGAAAAGAGATCCTTGGCGTGTATCTGGCTGAAAATACAGACATTCATTTTTGGTTATCGCTGTTTGTTGATCTGCAAAATCGGGGCGTGAGTGATATTTTAATCGCCTGTGAAGATAATTTAGCCGGCTTCGCGGACGCATTAAGCCGAGTTTTTGACCAAGCTGAAGTGCAATCCTGCATTGTTCATCAGATACGTAACTCATCAGCAACTATTATAGTGTCAAAGAGCAGACGGGAATTTTGCCGGTAAAGGGGGCTTTGATGTCAACGTCAAAGAGAATAACCCAGCTCGATGGCGCCGTTATCGCCTCCACTGCTGACAAAGATAAAAATAGCCTCGATACCAGCACACTCAGTTGGAAAGACATCGATAACAAAGCCGATTTTACAGCTGAACATTCAGGTGGCTCAATTAGCACGGGTGGCCCGATTGGTAGCCAGCTCCTCACTAACGCCGCCGGCGGTTTACTGTCTAACGCCAATAACAGCGGTCACGATGAAGGCACCACAAAATCCGCCGTCAGTGAAGGTACGGTAATTGTTCGTAATGAAGATAAACAAACACAGGATATTAACGACCTCAATCGGGATACTGAGCACGCCAATGATGGCAGCATCAACCCGATATTCGATAAAGAGAAAGAACAAAACCGCTTAAAACAATCCCAGTTGATTGGTGAAATCGGTAACCAGACCATGGATATCATCCGCACCGAAGGGGATATTGCCGGTCTGAAAGCGCAGAAAGACCCCGATGCGCTAGCCATAGCGAAGCAACAACTCGAAGACAAAGCGAAAAAGGATAACTCGGTTGAATCAATAACCGATGAGGCCATTAAACAACAAGCCTACAACAACGCCATGGCGCAGTACGGCACCGGCAGTGATTTCCAAAAAGCGGCGCAAGCAGTCACTGGGTTGCTACAAGGATTGGCGGGTGATAATCTAGCAGGTGCACTGGCTAATGCTTCGTCACCGTACTTGGCAACGCTAATAAAACAGCAAGTTGGGGAAGATAATAAAGCCGCCAATGCTATGGCTCACGCCGTGTTAGGTGCCGTGGTCGCTGAGCTGAATAACCAGTCGGCGGTTGCAGGTGGATTAGGTGCCGGTGGCGGTGAATTATCAGCTAAAGTGATTATGAACACCCTCTTCCCGGGCAAGAAGGTTTCAGACTTAACTGAAAGTGAGAAACAACAAGTCAGTGCATTAAGTCAGTTGGCGGCAGGATTAGCAGGCGGACTCACAACGGGTGATGTGGCTGGTGCTATTACCGGCTCGCAAGCTGGGAAGAATGCGGTTGAGAATAATGCGCTGAGTGTTGGTAGCACGTCTGATATTTTTGGTAAAACAGGTGCTGAATATTTTGAAAGCGCAGGTTCATTAGTCGAATATAAAGTTAATGCTGCTATTAATAAGTTCATCACAGGAGATCATCCTGATGGACAAGACCCAGCGCAAGGGTTTTTAATCGCATGGGGTAATATGGTGGGTATTCCACTGGATGTTTTTTGGTCGAAAGAGCAAATGACACCAGAAAAAGCCGCTGAAATATTAACGACAGGAATGCCAACCAGTGAAGCTAAAGTCGTTCAATACTTAGCCGCTAAGACATATTTAGCATTTGTGAAAAGTAATAAGCCACCGCCACAATGGGATGCAGGAACAGGCCAGTATAATTTAAAAGATACGGGTACCCTAGCGGAGAGTTTAATAGTGGCTCGTTGCTTTCTAAAGATAACAGTATTGTAAGGCCAGTTGTTCCAAATAAAATAACTTTTTATGCTTTAAATCCTAATCATCCAGTAGGGGGAGATAAAGCTAAAGTTTTTGAATCAGCTTTGGGTTATAACCAATCGAATGCGCTTGATTTAATATCTAAAATACAAGTAGGGGCTAAATCCAATACTGCTGTTCTTAATAATGCAGATAAATTTGGACAAAGAATAACTATCGATATGCCAATTACTGGGCCAAATGGTAATACTGCTGTTATGCGCACTGGTTGGATATATGACGCTGGTTCTTCAGGGCCTAGATTAACAACCCTTTGCATAAAAAAATAAAACATATTATGAAATATGCACTTTTTGATGCTGTTGCTTTAACTGAAGATATTTTAGAACATAGCCTCAAAGTTGGTATGATTGGAGCTATTGTAGATATATATTTGGAACCTGAAGGGGCATACGAAGTAGAGTTCTGTGATGACGATGGCCAGACTATATGTATGTTATCTCTATATGACGACCAAATAGTAGAGTTAGATTTAAATTAACCACAGATGATAGCTCCTAACTTCAATTGGGAGTTCCTTAGCCAACTCAATACCTTTCACCAAGCCCGACAATCAATTGTCCGGCTTGGTTTTCTTCCTTTTTACCTCCCAACCCCTTAGCCCGCTATTAGTATTTATAGGCTATTCCCTTCAGATAAATTAACGGGGGATTACCATGTAACTTTAACTAAAAAAGGATTGGATAAAATCATCACCATTCCCCACCCTAGAAAGTATTCGTCAAAGGGGCTCATCCGACAATTTCAGCAAATATCAGGGCTGAAATTATTATAGAAAGGAAAAAATCTTACCTATAAGATTAATCAATATAAATAAGAGGCTATATACATGTTATACCCACCCTTTATATTTAAAACTGAAGAAGGCTTTGATGGCTACTTTCCTGATATTGAAAGCTGTTTTTTTGTAGGCGATGGTATTGAAGATACGATCAAAAAATTCAGAAGTCGCTTTCAGTCAACACATGAAAATACTTACAGAGCAAGGTGGATACGTACCAGCACCTCAAAATCCCGCTATTTATTTAACTGACTCAAGGCTAAAAGATGATAATGGCATCATGGGTCTTGTAGAAATAGAACCTGCAAAATATGAGTCTAAAGCAATAAAATTCAACTTGACTATGCCGAATAATCTATTAACCGCTATTGATAGATTTATCGCGACTAATAACCATTATAAAAATCACTCTGCTTTCTTAGCCGCATTAGCCCGAAAAGAGATGGTACTAAAATAGCCTAACAGCGAGAAGCTGATCAACTTGATTTTGACGCAGGAATAAATATTTCCAGCAATTAAAAGCACAGATATTACACTCTGTGCTTTTATACTAAAACTTTGACAGCAAGTCTGGTGGCAATTGCTTTGATACCTACGACTTATTCTCTATTTTTTTAACTGTAGAGGGTTATTTACAAAATAGACATTTTACTCCTATTTTAGTCATACATCATCTGCGGTAACCTACCCTATTATTACAGATTATTCGCTGAATAGAGTACAGGAGCTATAATTAAGTGTATTTAGCTAAATATTTATATTTACACTTTATTTGATAATTAAAATGAGTCTGTTTATATTTTAGGTCACAAAACGGATGTTTCTCGTAATGTTAATTTTTTTCGATGTGTTATCTTTCATAATGTATCTAATTAGGATTTACATTTTAAATTAATTATTGATTACCCACATTTAATTTAATAACCCTATTGATAATCTCACCGATTATTCTATTATAACAATAATATCATCGCGTGATAGTTGTCTTGTATATAAAATAAATATTAGTCATTATCTACAATCTAAATAAGATTACTTTAATCTAGGAGTACTTATGGAAAACATTTTGTCAGTCTTAGACATTCCAAATACAGCATTTATGCTGCTTTGTACAAGCCTTGTTATGCTAATGACTCCTGGACTTGCTTTTTTCTATGGTGGATTAGTTTCTCGTAAAAGCGTTATTACCATTATGTCTCAGAGCTTTTTCTCTATGGGATGGGTGGCTATTATTTGGTTTGCGGTTGGATATTCATTATCCTTTGGTCCATCTATTAATGGGATTGTCGGCGACCCTTTTTATTATGCATTTTTAAATAATATAAATCCTCAAACCATGTATACCGGCAATGATGGTGGCTTACCAATACTTGTGCATTTTGGATACCAAATGATGTTTGCGATTATTACACCCGCCTTAATTACAGGGGCTTTCGCAAATAGAGTTAATTTTCCTGCCTATTTAATCTTTTTAACCTTATGGACATTATTTGTCTATTGCCCATTCGTTCATATGGTTTGGAGCCCAGACGGTATTTTCGCTAAATGGGGTGTTGTAGACTTTGCGGGCGGTATTGTCGTTCACGCAACAGCGGGTTTTGCTGCTATTGCTTCAGCATTATATGTAGGAAAACGAGTTGTTCGATCTGATGGAACTCATAATATTCCTTATATTGCACTTGGTGCAGCTCTATTATGGTTTGGTTGGTATGGCTTTAACGCAGGCTCTGAATTACAAGTCAACACAGTGACCGTTTCTGCATTTATTACTACCGATATCGCCGCAGCATTTGCCGCAGTGACTTGGTATATTATCGAACGATTCCATACAGGTAAGCCTAAGTTAGTCGGCTTTTTAACGGGAGCAGTGGCCGGTTTAGCCACCATTACACCAGCTTCAGGCTATGTTTCAATTGGCTCTGCCGCCATTATCGGGATTGTAGCGAGTATCGTTTGTTACACCAGCGTGTTCTTAGTTAGACGCCATTTAGATGATGCACTGGATGTATTCGGCGTACATGGTATGGGGGGTATTACAGGGTCGATTTTAGTCGGTGTATTTTCCTCAACGCTTTGGAATGCAAAAGGTCCTGCGGGATTAATTGAAGGTAACGGAATGCAAATTGTGAAGCAAACTGTTGCTGTTATCTTCACGAGTGTTTGGTCATTTGTCTTTACGCTTTTAATTCTATGGATAATCAACAAGTTTACGCCTGTTAGAGTTGACCAGAGTGCCGTTGGTGATAATCTAGATATCGTTGGATTTGATGAAGAGGCATATAGAGAAAAAGCAGATTAGTGATAAAATATCTTGTTTCATGCAGTTTATCCTAATCGGTAAAAGAAATTTTAAATCTACTGCGTTGGGATAACCGCTAAATACAGTTAGTCATTTAGGGTGGATATATGAAAAAGAAAGTAGCGATAGCAATTCAGGCAATTTGTTTTATCGGGCTATCGATGAGTGCGAATGCTGCAACTGAAGTACAGAAACAGCAAACATTGCATCTAGCCATTGGCTCAGAGCCAACCGAAGGATTTGATCCTATGTTAGGTTGGAGCCACGGTAGCTATTTGCTTTTACATAGTCCATTACTTAAACAAAATGCTGATTTATCATGGCATAGCTACATGCTTGAAAATTATGAACATTCAAATGATGGAAAAGAGTGGGTTTTAAAATTAAAGGATGGACTTAAATTCTCTGATGGCTCGCCTTTAACAGCAAAAGACGTTGTTTTTACCTACAACAATGCGGCAGCTAGTGGTGGCAAAGTGGATATGGGAAACTTTGCTAAAGCAGAGGAAATCAACGCTTCAACCGTTAAAATCACTTTATCATCTCCTCAAAGCACATTTATCAACGTATTAGGCTCATTAGGAATTGTTTCTGCGGATAAATATGATGCGAAAAAATATGCACATAATCCTATCGGCGCGGGCCCTTATCGCCTAGTGAATTTCCAACCCGGCCAGCAACTGATTGTAGAAAGAAACCCATTCTATGCGGGACCTAAAAACGATTTCGATAAAATGGTTTTCGTCTTCCTCAATGAAGATGCTGCTTTTGCTGCTGCTCAAAGTGGTGAGCTAGATATTGTCCGTATTCCCGCGGCCGTAGCAAGCAATGCAAAAGATGTAAAAAGCATGAAATTAATCGAACGCCATAGTGTTGAAAACCGAGGTATCTCCTTCCCAATCCCTCCTGCTGGCGAAAAAAATGCATCGGGCGACTTAATTGGTAATGATATTACTTCAGATGTGGCGATACGTAAGGCAATTAATTATACCATTGACCGCAAACTGTTAGCTGATTCTGTTTTAGAAGGCTTTGCTATTCCAGCTTATACCGGTGTTGAAGGTCTACCTTGGAATAACCCGCAATCCTCATTTAAAGACGGGGATATTGAGAAAGCCAAAAGCATACTTGAAAAAGCGGGTTGGAAAGTTAATAAAGAGGGTTTAAGAGAAAAAGACGGCAAAGTTGCGAAACTGACACTTTGGTATGCCAGTGGTGACAGCACTCGTCGTGATTTAGCTCAAGCCGTGAGAGCAAGCTTAAAGCCAATTGGCATTGAAATGGATTTAAAATCAGGCAGCTGGGAAACAGTTGAAAAACACATGCATGCAAACCCAACATTATTTGGTTGGGGAAGCCTTGACCCCATGGAGCTAGTGCATAACTACAGCAGCAAGGCGGCAGGCGTTGGCTTCTATAACGCTGGTTATTATAAAAACCCAGCGGTTGATAAAGTGATAGAAGAAGCACTTCGTCAGCCAGATCAAGATGCGGCTATTCCATTTTGGCAAAAAGTAGATTGGGATGGCAAAACGGGAGCCGGTATTCAAGGTGATGCCGCTTGGGCTTGGTTAATGAACGTACAACATATTTATTTATTAAATAACTGTGTTGAATTAGGCAAAGGTGCACCTGAAATCCACGGTTCATGGTCAGTATTGAATAATGTGGATGACTGGACTTGGACCTGCAAGTAATGCGGACAACTATTGGGCTTTTATTGCGATTTATATGTTTACTATTGGTCACGGCACTAGGCACTTTTATTCTCCTGAGCTATTCACCAATAGATCCAATTAAAGCCTATATTGGTAATGATTTAATGCATGTGCCCCCAGAGCAATATCCATTGATTGCCGCTCGTTGGGGGCTTGACCAACCATTATGGGTACAATTTTGGCGTTGGTTTTCTCAGTTGTTACAGGGTGATATGGGCTATTCCATGCTCTATAACACCCCTGTTTCACAGGTGATTTCCGACAGGCTTGCGCCATCCTTAGCCTTGCTATTATCTGCATGGCTATTTTCTGGAATTATCGGTTTTGGCTTAGGGTTAATTGCTGGGCGTTACTTAAATAGATGGCCAGATAGGATTATTTCAACACTCTCTTATTTATTGGCTTCAATCCCGGTTTTTTGGGTTGGATTACTGTTATTGTCTCTGTTTGCGGTTTCATTACAGTGGGCACCGATTTGTTGTGCTTGGCCGATAGGGTTAGATGAACAGACATCGACACTGTCACAAAAAATACATCATCTTGTGCTGCCAGTCATTGCTTTAGGGATGTTGGGTATTGGTAATATTGCGCTACATACTCGCTCAAAAGTAGCTGAAGTGATGAACAGCGAGTTTATCCACTATGCGAAAGCACAAGGGGATAAAGGATGGCCAATTATCATCTTTCATGTATTAAAACATGCAATTACGCCAGCAATATGTTTACAGTTTGCCTCTGTCGGTGAGCTACTCAGCGGAGCATTATTAGCAGAGAAAGTGTTCGCATATCCCGGTTTAGGACAAGCGACCATAGATGCAGGCTTACGCGGTGATATTCCACTATTAATGGGAATAGTCATGCTATGTGCAGTGGTGATTTTCTTTAGTAATACTATCTCTGACATGATGCTCAAGAGAGTAAACAAAGGGGTACTCCGAGAGCCATGACCTATAACCCAAATAAAGCATTAATTAAGTTAGTTATTTCGTTGCTGTGCTTATTTGCCTTGGGGGCTTATGCCACATGGCTTTCTCAAACAGATGTTGATATGAACTTACTCGACCGCCGACAAGCACCATCTTGGGGACATTTATTTGGCACTGACAATTTGGGTCGAGACCTATGGGATAGAGTATTTCAAGGCATAGCGACTAGCTTACAAATTGGCACTATAGCGGCGTTCTCTAGTGGATTAATCGCATTAGTGATGGCGGGTTTGTCCTCATTCAGTAAAACGATGGACTATATTATTCGTGGGTGTATTGATTCACTGTTAGCACTGCCCCACTTGTTATTATTGATACTGATTTGCTTCACATTAGGCGGTGGTATAGCAGGCGTTATTTGGGCCGTTGCATTAACACATTGGCCAAAGCTTACTTTGATTCTTCGTTCCGAGTTACTCAGAGTACAGCAAACAGATTACATCATGTTATCGAAACGTATTGGAAATAGTGCGCTGTACCGATGTCGATATGACTATTTACCTATGATCCTCTCGCAGTGGTTAGTGGGCACATTATTGATGTTCCCTCATGCGATTTTACATAGTGCGGCATTAAGTTTTCTGGGTTTTGGTTTGTCTCCACATGAAGCATCGCTTGGTATTTTGCTTTCCGATGCATTGCGTTATCTAAGTACAGGCGCGTGGTGGCTGGCGATGTTTCCGGGCATTGCATTAGTTGGATTAGTGCTGTTATTTGATCAGTTTGCTAAAGCGGTACAACAATTATGGTTGAGGAGCACTTGATGCTAAGTTTTGATCACTTAACAATTGATGTCGCCAAGTTTCGCTGGCTAGGTAAAAAAAGTTGGTCTCCACTTTTACAAGATATTTCATTAGATGTTGCTCCTGGCGAAATGGTCGCATTAGTTGGGGGAAGCGGAGAAGGCAAAAGCTTATTATTGCAAAGTAGCTTAGGGTTATTACCCGAAAATATGCGTTGCCGTGGCGATATTGTTTTAAATGGAAACCAATTAACAGAAAAGTCGAAACAACAGCATCGAGGCAGTTCATTATGCTATATTCCACAAGGAATTAGTGCGTTAAACCCATTAGTTAAAATTGGGCCTCAACTTGAACGAGCAGCGGTACTCAGTGGGCAGCACATCAAAATGCATGAAATTGCCTTGCACTTACAGCAATATAACTTGCAAGCAAATTTAGTTCATAGCTATCCGAATAAACTTTCCGGTGGGATGGCAAAACGAGTATTAGCCTGTAGTGCGACACTCTCCCAAGCGGAATATATTCTTGCCGATGAAATTTCATCTTGGCTGGATGATGAACATGCAATACAACTTCTACAACATATCAAATCACTCTGTTTTGACGGTAAAGGCGTTTTATGGGTCACGCATGACCTTGCTATGGCTGTGCGTTTTGCTGATCGTATTGCATTATTACGCAATGGTGTTTTAGAAGAAGTACTAAGTAGTGAAATATTAAAGCAAGGCGGAGGCGGAAAATGGCTTCGATCTTTATGGAATTCTTTGCCTGAGCATCAATTTATGAAGTGGACTCAGTGAACCAATATTATTGAATAAATTTAAATGTAGCAAATAAGCAATAAATATTTAACCTTATTTTAATTGTTAAAATTTGATACTTGGACTGGCATGAATTTTATCTTTGAGAACAGTAAAAAAACTTTGTTTATTCAACTCGTCGTTATTGGGTATTATTTAAATTTACATTTTACAACTGAAACGAGTTACTAATTCATAAAATGGCTATTTATTCGTATTAACAATACTAAGCGTTATCAATTGAGGAGGCGTTATGCAGTTAACCCCAAGAGAAATTGAAAAATTGATGATTTATACACTCGCAGATGTGGCTGAAAAACGCCGTGCTCGTGGTGTAAAACTAAATTATCCAGAATCGGTTGCCATTATTTCTGTTACAGCACTTGAAGGTGCTCGTGATGGCAAAACTGTTGAAGATGTTATGAAAGAAGCCGCTGCTGTATTAACGAAAAAAGATGTTATGGATGGAGTGAGTGATTTAATTCCACACGTCCAAGTTGAAGCGATTTTTACTGATGGTACTCGCTTAGTCACGGTTCATAATCCGATTAAATAAATGAAGGATGAGGTGATACATGAGTAATTCAAAAACAGACATTAAAGCCCCAACTCCTTTAGGTGGTGTTATTTTTGCCGATGAGCCAATTGAATTTAATGTTGGCAAACCCGAAACGAAAATTAAAGTCCGTAATACGGGTGATCGCCCAATACAAATTGGTTCTCATTTTCATTTTTTTGAAGTTAACCATGCATTAGAGTTCGATCGCGCTGCTGCTTACGGTAAGCGTTTAAATATCTCCTCAACAACGGCAATTCGTTTTGAGCCCGGTGATGAAATAGAAGTATCGCTTATTCCTTATGGCGGAAAACAGAGCGTATATGGGTTTAATAACCTAGTTGACGGTTGGGCGGGTGACAATGTTGCTGCTACTGAACGTCCTGCGAAAGCAATCGCATTAAATAAAGCAATTGCTCTTGGTTTTAAGCACAAGGAACAGTAAGCGAGTTAGATATCAGTAATGATAAATAACAAGACACCTTCTTAACGTTAAAGGTAAATAACATGCCAAAAATTTCCAGACAAGAATATAACGGGTTATTTGGACCTACAGTTGGCGATAAAATTCGTTTAGGCGATACCAATTTATATATTGAAATCGAAAAAGATTTACGTGGATATGGTGAAGAGTCTGTCTACGGTGGTGGTAAATCTTTACGTGATGGAATGGGTGCGAATAACACCTATACAAGTGACAATGGTGTTCTCGATTTAGTCATAACCAATGTCACCATCGTAGATGCACGTTTAGGTATTATTAAAGCCGATGTAGGAATTAAAGCCGGTAAAATCGTTGGTGTGGGTAAGAGCGGTAACCCAAATATTCAAGATAACATCACCCCAGGCATGGTCGTTGGGGTCGCAACGGATGCAATCTCGGGCGAACATTTAATTCTAACCGCAGCGGGCATTGATACCCATATCCATTTGATTTCTCCACAACAAGCTTATGCTGCACTATCAAATGGTGTCACTACCTTCTTTGGTGGGGGTATTGGCCCAACCGACGGCACTAACGGAACAACAGTGACTGCGGGTCCTTGGAATATGCGTTCCATGTTACGCGCCATTGAAGGTTTACCGATCAACGTGGGTATCTTAGGAAAAGGTAACTCCTATACTCGTGAGCCACTTATCGAACAATTGGTGGCGGGTGCTGCGGGTCTGAAAGTCCACGAAGACTGGGGCGCAACGGGAAATGCGATCCGTCATGCACTGCGTATTGCTGATGAATTTGATATCCAAATCTCAGTCCATACAGACAGCCTGAATGAAGGCGGTTATGTAGAAGATACCATTGAAGCATTCGAAGGCAGAACCATCCACACCTACCATACAGAAGGTGCTGGCGGTGGTCATGCTCCTGATATTATTAAAGTCGTTAGCCAACCTAACGTATTACCTAGCTCAACAAATCCAACCTTACCCTTTGGAATTAACAGCCAATCAGAGCTATTTGACATGATCATGGTGTGTCATAACTTGAATCCAAATATCCCTTCGGATGTTTCATTTGCGGAAAGTCGTGTTCGACCTGAAACCATTGCAGCAGAAAACGTGTTGCATGATATGGGCGCTATCTCGATGTTCTCGAGTGACTCACAAGCGATGGGACGTGTAGGTGAAAACTGGTTGCGTATTGTTCAAACGGCAAACGCAATGAAAGCTTCACGTGGTAAATTACCTGAAGATGCGCCAGGCAACGATAACTTCCGTGTTCTACGCTATGTTGCAAAAATCACTATCAACCCAGCAATCGCTCAAGGTATCAGCCACATTTTAGGTTCTATTGAAGTCGGTAAAATGGCCGACCTCGTCTTATGGGATCCTCGCATGTTCGGTGCTAAACCTAAATTGGTTATCAAAGGTGGCATGATCAACTGGGCAGCAATGGGCGACCCGAATGCTTCCCTGCCTACGCCTCAGCCAGTATTCTATCGTCCAATGTTTGGTGCTATGGGTAAAACCGTTAATGACACCTGTGTGACTTTCGTTTCACAAGCCGCACTGGATGACGGCATTAAAGAAAAAGCAGGTCTAGAGCGCCAAGTTATGGCGGTAAATAACTGCCGAGCAATTGGTAAACGCGATTTAGTTCGTAATGGTGAAACACCAAATATCGAAGTTGATCCCGAAACCTTTGCTGTAAAAGTTAATGGTGAACATGCAACTTGCCAGCCGATTACTGAAGCGGCAATGAACCAGCGTTATTTCTTTAGCTAATCAGCACATGTTTAGATTATCTGCCTGTCGGTGACGGGCAGAATTAACATAAAAGGTAACATTATGATCCTTATTGAACATATTCTTGGCAATGTTAGAAAAGACCCAGTGTGGCAAGAGCGTCAAAAAAATGCACAAGTTGATACTTTGATCCTTGATCAAAGAGAAGCACAAAAAAGCCGTTGCCGCAAAAACACCGAAAAAGGCCAAGATCTCGGTATCGCGCTAGATAGAAAAGTATTGTTATCTGACGGTGACGTTCTTCTATTTGATGAAGCCACCAATACCATGACAATAGCTCAAATCTCTTTACGTGATGTCATGATGGTCAATCTATCCCACCTAAAAAGCTTAAGTACAGAAGAACATATCCGTATTAGCTTTGAATTAGGCCATGCTTTAGGAAACCAGCATTGGAAAGCGGTCTTAAAGGGCGACATTGTTTACGCACCATTAACGGTGAGTGAAAAAGTGATGGCATCTGTTATGCGCACGCATGGCTTTAGCGAAGAAACCTTTACCTTTGTGAAGGGCGAAACCATTTTACCTCAATTGAGCCACTCTGAAGCGCGCCTATTATTTGGTGGCGCAGAGGATGCTGACACCCATGTTCATGTGGAATTAGGGCTTATTCATCAGCATAACCATGGTCATGCGCACGGTCACGATCACAGCCATGATCATGCGCACGATCACGATCACAGTCATGACCATCATAATGAAAGTGGGCACACTCACACACACAAATAGTTATTGTGTATATGAGTAAGGAAAGTGATATGGAAGCATCTGACCTAATTAGAATTATGCAGTTTGGTGATTCAGCACTGCCAATTGGTGCATTTACATTTTCAAATGGGGTTGAATCCGCCATTCAAAAAGGTGTTGTCCACGACAAAGAGACACTGAAGACCTTTGTTCATACATCATTGAAGGTCGCAGCGCATTCAGATTGCATTGCCATTGTAGCTGCACATCGTGCCGTTCTTGCTCAAGATAGCGATGCATTAGCTAAGATTGACCGTGCAGTATACAACCGTAAACTGAATGAAGAATCGCGCATAATGACAACCCGAATGGGGAAAAAACTCGCTGAAATCTCAGTTCGTATTTTTGATAATCCACAAGTTAATGAGTGGCTCGCGCAAATTAAGGCCAATGAGGTTCCGGGAACCCAGCCGGTGACGCAAGCCATTGTCATGGCGGTACAAGGGATAACCGAAAGGGATGTTGTCGTGATGCACCAATATGGTATTGCCACAACAATTTTAAGTGCTGCGATGCGATTAATGCGAATAACACATTATGAAACGCAGCATATTCTTTTCGAATTAAATGAAGAAATTAAGATTTTTTGTGACGTTGCAGAATCTGGTGATATAGAGCAAATGACCTCATATGTACCTGTTATTGATGTATTAGCTGCTGTACACACTAAATCGTTTGTCCGTTTATTTATGAACTGATGAACAACTCAAAATTTTAAGGATAAATGATGAAAAAAATGACTCGGATCGGTATTGGTGGACCTGTTGGTTCAGGAAAAACAGCAATTATTGAAGTGATCACCCCGATTCTGATTGAAAGAGGCATCAAACCGTTAATTATCACCAATGATATTGTGACAACCGAAGATGCGAAACAAGTTAAGCGTACCTTGAAGGGTATTCTTGATGAAGAGAAAATCTTAGGTGTTGAAACCGGAGCATGCCCTCATACTGCTGTGCGTGAAGATCCAAGTATGAACATTGCGGCGGTTGAAGATATGGAAGAACGCTTCCCCGATAGCGACCTTATCATGATTGAAAGCGGTGGCGATAATTTAACCCTCACATTTAGCCCTGCCCTAGCGGACTTTTATATTTATGTTATTGATGTGGCTGATGGTGAAAAAATCCCTCGTAAAAATGGACCTGGTTTAGTTCAAGCGGATATTTTAGTCATCAACAAAATTGACTTAGCGCCTTATGTTGGAGCAAGCCTTGCAGTGATGGAGCATGACACCAAAGTCGTGCGTGGCGATCGCCCTTATGTGATGACCAACTGTAAAACAGGGGAAGGCGTGATTGAGCTTGTTGATATGATTATGGATAAATTCCTCTTTACGCACCAAGTACCAAGGGGGTAAAGATGACGATTTTCAGGGCAGATATAGCAAATACTCCAACACGTGTTAAAGCTCATATTTTAGGCAGCAATGCACCTGAACTCGCCGCATATCAAGATGAACCTAAACAGATGCAAAGTGGCGCTATCGGCAAAAGCGGTTACCTAAAATTAAGGTTTGCTCAAGGCGAATACCGTAGTGAGCTGGTGGAAATGGAGCGTCGAGTTCCCTCTTTAGTGCAAAAGGCACTTTATTGGGATGAGATGATGCCCCAACTACCGTGCGTTACTATGATTTCGACCTCCGGCAGCTTATTGCAAGGTGACCGACAAGCTCTTGATATTATAGTTGAAAAAGGAGCTTGTGCTCATGTGACAACGCAATCTGCGACAAAAGTTCACATGATGGAAGCCAACTATGCTACGCAATATCAAAATATTATTGTTGAGGAAGAGGGTTATTTAGAATATTTGCCAGATCCTATCATTCCTCACCGTAATTCTCGGTTTATCACTGATACACGGATTAATATTCACCCTACTGCAACCATGATCTATTCAGAAATACTAATGTCAGGTCGTAAATATCATCATCCTGATGAGCAGTTTGGTTTTGATGTTTTTTCATCGCATATTCGAGCAGAGTCATCGTTCAATAAAGAACTTTTTGTTGAAAAATATATTTTAGAACCTAAAAAATCACCACTAAATATCACCGCGGTGATGGACAGCTTCGATACTTTTGGTAATGTAATTTTACTGACACCTAAAATTCATCATGAACGTATTTTAGAGCGTCTAGATGCGATCTATGATCCCAAAAATGAGATTGCTTTTGGTGCGACTCAATTACCGAATGATTGTGGTTTAGTATTTAAAGCATTGGGTGTTGATAGTCCAAAAGTGAAGAGTGCTGTGCGGTATTTTTGGCAAATAGCGCGGGAAGAGATATTGGGTATTTCATTACAAGAACCTTTTTTATGGCGTTAAGCATAAAGTAGTCATAATTATCATAAAGTAACTGAAATAACCTATTTGGTTATCAAGGTAATTTATTAATATAATATCAGTAGAGCGATTTTTACAATTTCTCTACTGATATTCCTATCAAGGAATTTTATGATGGAAAAAACAATAAATCAGAACGCTTGGAATAAGTTGGTCAGCGAAAACACAACCATACGATTTATTGATATTGTCTTGCGTGGCTGTGCTCAAGTTATGTTTCAAAATAACGCACTAACCGGACTTCTATTTTTTATTGCGATTTTCATCGGTGCTTTTTTAGAAGGCATGCCGCAAGTCGCTTTTGGTTGTTTGTTAGGAACCGTTATTTCGACACTAACGGCTTATATTAGTAAATTAGATACCGAATCATTACGCTCAGGACTTTATGGCTACAATGGTTGCTTAGTGGGTGTTGCATTACCGACCTTCTTAGAGAATACCCCATTTGTTTGGTTATCCATTATTTTAGGAAGTATTGTTTCTGTTATAGCCACAATCTCTTTAATGGATTTCCTTAAAAATTGGAAGGTCGCGGCGTTAACCGCCCCTTTTGTGTTAGTGTCATGGACTATTTTACTCGCAAGTTATAATTTTTTAGGTATTGAAGGTGTGGCATTACCGTCTCCAGCACTTCCTAAACAACTCATTGAACCTATTGGTTTAATTCCTCATAGTGACCTTATAGCAGATATTTTCCGTGGTGTTTCCGAAGTCTTTTTATTCAGCAGTATGGCTGTCGGAATCATATTTGTTATTGGTTTGGCAGTGAGTTCCCTCTGGGCTGCTATATTTGCAATATTTGGTTCGCTCCTAGCGTTCATTGTCGCAACTCTATTAAAAGGCGACTTCGCGAGTATTCATACAGGGTTATATTCATTTAGTGCCGTATTAACAGCGATAGCTTTGGGTTCTACATTTAATAAACCAAGTTATAGGGTTGTTGTTTATGCCATCGTTGGGGTAATATTTACCGTATTTGTTCAAGGTGCACTCGATATTATTCTTGAGCCATTTGGTATTCCGACATTAACTATGCCATTTGTTCTAGCATCATGGCTATTTTTAGTTCCAAACCAAGATATTATGCCTAAGCATAGGCAATAATATTTGTGCTATAACTTTTTTGGTATTTGATTATGAAAAAGAACTCAATATATAGATACATGCAAAATATGAGGATGCTACGGCTAGCACTCGCATTATTAATACTTATCGATGGATTGCTCATTATTCTTCCCATTATTTCAACCTATGATCTCAGTTTATATCCGCAGCACCTTAGTTTTGTGGATTGGCTACAATCTTTAGGATTAGTTAAATTATTAGATATTCCAAGATTTGCTATTGGTATTGTGCTCATCATTCTCACCATACCTATCTATTTAGGACTACGCATTGGTTGGTTATTTAGCTGTTTTATGCTTTTCATTATTACGCTGATTAACTTGGTGTTAGCAAGGGAAAATGTCCTTACAGGCACTCTTTCACTGATTGTGTTGATGATTGCCATTGCAAATTGGAAAGCATTTAATCGTCATAGCCTATCCGGCGCGGGCTTTGTTGCCTTTATGAGTTTAAGTGTATTATTAGGCTACTCTGTATTTGGTACTCTATATTTAGGTGAACAATTTCAACCCCATGTCACTGACATCTCATCAGCATTCTATTTTGCTTTAGTCTGTATGACGACGGTCGGTTTTGGTGACATTATTCCAATTAGTGTTGAAGCCAGATTATTTACTATTTCGATTGTTATTTTCGGTATTACTATTTTTACTACCTCTATGGTTTATTTTTTAGGGGTATTTGCAAAAAGCACACAAGAAATTGTTAAGAAGAGATTATTTCGTATGAAAAACCACTATATTATTGTTGGCGCAAGCCCTTTAGCTTTAAACACTTATCATGGACTAAGAAAGCGCGACTTAGATGTCATGGTGCTTTGTCATGAAGAGCATAAAAATAGCTACCCAGATAATGCACAAGTTATTGTTACGACACAAATTAATAAACATGCTTTAAATAGTGCTAATTTAGGTCAGGCAAAAGCTTTATTTATTTTAGGTGGTTCTGACTCTGAAAATACAATTTCCATGCTGGCTGCAAAAGAAATTGTTGGTGGAAACATTAAAAGTGTTATCGCTGTGAATGATGATAAAAATTACGAAAATATGCAGTTATTACATGCCGACTTGCTTATCTCACTCTCATCTTTAGGTAGTGAAATACTGATTAAAATGATCTTTGGTGAAAATATTAATAACCAAGTGATGGAAAATATTATCTTTTCAAACAATATATTAGATTCGTAATGTACACAAATCTAAACAGTAAAATTGAAGCTGTAGCCTATCTACAGCTTTGCAATTTATGCGAAAAAATAAAAATATAGATAAGAGATAAAGAGTTCATGATGGATCTAACCGTTATTATTTTTATTTTGGTTTATGTCGCAATGGCTTTTGGTACTTTTCCCGGTATTAAAATTGACCGTACTGGTGCGTCTGTGGCTGGAGCATTGGCCATGATAGGCTTTGGTATTATCTCACCAAAATTATCGTGGGATTCAATTGATTACAGAGCAATAGGCCTATTATTTGGTTTAATGGTAGTATCTGCATCATTTACTGTATCTGGTTTTTATCATCAAGCGGCGCAAAAAGTCGCAAGTTTAAATATTAGTCCACCTCAATTAATGGCTGTTTTTGTTATTGTGGGAGCACTCCTTGCTTCAGTATTAACAAACGATATTGTTGTGGTTGCGATGACACCTTTATTGGTTTCCATAACATTATCACGTGGCCTTAATCCTATCCCCTTTTTACTCGGGTTTTGCTTTGCTGCCAATAATGGAGCGGCGGGTTCTTTGATTGGTAGCCCTAAAAATATGATCACCGCTCAAGGGTTAGATCTCTCTTTTATGGGAATATTGCATATCACCGCTATCCCTGTATTACTCTCTATCCCCATTGTATGGTGTGTGATCACCTTACTTTATCGTAATCGTTGGTATTTAGCTGAAGATAAAAAAGGGTTATTACCCAAAAATGAGCAGTCAATTATTGAATTTAATCGCTGGGAAACGATAAAAGCAGCGATTGTTTTATTCGTCGTCATTCTTGCATTTTTATTTAGTGATTTACCTCGTGAACTTGTTGCCTTGTCTGCTGCCTGTTTTTTATTATTGAATAGAAGAATTGCCTCCAGCGATATGTTAAAGCATGTTGATGGTGATTTAATTCTACTAATTATAGGGCTGTTTATTATAAATGCGGCATTTGCAAATACAGGTATTCCCCAAGAGATATTGCATTACCTTTTAGGTAAAGGAATCGACCTTAATAGCCCTATTACATTATTCTTAATCACTATTGTGATGAGCATTTTTGTGGGAACAACACCAACGGTTATCTTGTTGATCCAGTTTGTTTATCCTCATGGAAATGTTGATCCCTTAGGCGCCGCTTTAATTTTAGGTGCATGTTTCTCTAGTAATATATTTATATTTGGTAGTATTGCGGGAATTATTGCTGTCGAGCAATCCTCAGCTCATGGCATTAAAATATCATTTTTAGAGTTCACAAAGTCTGGCAGTATTATTTCCATTATTTGTATTCTAATTGCGGTTGTTTGGTTATCCATTTATTAGCTTATAGAGAGTTGAAGATATGTTAGAAGTAAAAGACTTATGTATTAAGCAAGATAACCGCACATTATGGAACTCACTTTCATTTTCACTGAATAAAAGTGAACGTTTAGGTATTTCGGCTCCGAGTGGTTTTGGTAAAACAACGTTAGGCCGAGTATTAGCCCAATGGCAAATGCCAACGCAAGGAAGTATATTATTTAATGGTAAAAAATTATCTCAGAATACCTATTGCCCTATTCAATTAGTGCCACAGCACCCTGAGAAAAGCTTTAATCCCTATCGAGCTGTTGGTGAAAGTGTAAGAGATGCTTGGGAGCCTGACTCCTATTACCTTAAAAAGCTATTTATTAAACAAGAGTGGTTAGATAGAAGGCCAAGTGAACTTTCAGGTGGTGAATTAGCCCGGATTGCCTTATTAAGAGCATTAGATCCAAGAACAATAATATTAATAGCTGACGAAATAACGGCCCAATTAGATGCTCATTTACAAAAAGATATATGGCAATTTTTAATTCAGTTATCAGAAACGAGACAATTATCGATGATTGTTTTTAGTCATAATAAAACTCTGTTGGAAAAGGTGTGTACATTAGTTTGGAATATGGAAATATCAGAATAATATATTTATATCATGATATTAAATAGAGGGCTTTGCTATGGTGGCTATTGATATTTTATTAGTTGGCTCCGGTGGTGGTATAGGTTCATTACTACGTTGGTGGATTGGCCGTTTAGTGGGTGAGCGTTATCATGGGAAATTCCCATTATCGACATTCATTATTAATATCTCTGGTGCATTTGTTATCGGTTTTTTAAGTCGTTATTTTGCTATCGATTGGGATGATCGCTATAGTTCATTTCTACATTCAGCAATTTTAACCGGGTTGCTTGGTGGATATACAACATTCAGTAGCATGCAGCTTGATGCTTTAAAGCTGACACAAACCAAACAAAAATTTCTCGCATTATTTTACTTATTACTTTCGGTTTTATTCGGGTTAGCGGCAGCATTTATCGGTGCTTGGTTAGCAAATTAGCAGGTGTTGAATATGAATATTGCGATCTTAGTTTTTATTGGTGGTGCTATTGGTGCTATTTGCCGTGAACTACTCATGATATCTGTTCCAACTATGAGTGATCATTTCCCCCTTGATATATTTACAGCAAATATCATCGCATCCTTGTTATTAGGCATTGTCGCTGGACTATTAATGCGAAATAAAATAGATCAGGGAATGAATGCATTCTTTGCAACAGGCGTAATGGGTGGATTATCAACATTTTCTAGTTTTGTCTATGGTGCCCTTGAGATAATGAAATACCCGCAGTATTTCTTAGTCGCAATGAGTTATTTACTATTAAGTATTGTGATCGGATTTATCGCTATTTATATTGGATATTCACTAGGTAATAAACAATATAAATAGCCTACTATTTTAATTAGTATCAACTTATAACACGTCTGTTTTTAATAGTCCTAATTACATTTAAAATTAAACTCGCGAAAACGGCAATAACCCCTCCGATAAAGGTCTCATACACTCTCGATATGGGTAATAAATAAGTGGGATCATGTGAAAATTGAGTTTCCTCAAGAAGAAGCAACACGAACAGAGTTATAGAAAAGGTCTTTAGTATATAATTAAAATGAAAAAATGTTGGCATGAAAAATGTTATCAAAACTAAAATTGTTAAATAAACATAAATTTCATTTGACTTTGTTATGCTAAACATAAAAATGATAAAAAGAGCAGCCAATAGGCTTCCTAAAAAGCGATAACAGGTAACTTTTATTATATTCATCGCTTTTGGATGAAGTAACATAACAAAGGTTAATGGTGCCCAGTAAGGTTTATACAAATCCATATAATCAGGTATTGCAAGACTTAAAAATAGAAAAACACTAAACAAAAAAGCCCTAATATATAAATTCTCATTGCTATGGAATATCTCTTTGGAAAAGAGCCCATTTTTAAATGCATTATCTTCATGGTTCTTATGCTTTAACACACTTAAAACAGTCAAGTTAACAAGAATACCTGTAATATACGCCATTGGTATATCAACACTAACAGAATCAAGTGTTGTCCCCATACAAGAGAAAATAATTATAAATGGAAAAACACGATCTAAGTAATCATCTTTATTGAAAAAAAGATAATAACAATATGATAAAAGAAACAAGTAAATATAAAAATAAACTGTCAGTTTTAACATAAAACCAACAGCTCCTCCCACCACAACTAGAGATAATAAAAAAAATACATACAAAATATTGCTGCTATCAGCTTTTGCATCATACACAAGACTAGAGAATAATGTTGTTAAAACACCAAACGTCGCCCCAACGATACCAAAAAAAGAAAAACAGATAGCTAAGCTTATTATAGCAGCAATAAAAAAGGTTCCGTTATTACGAAAATTGATATATTCAGACATTCCACTAATACCTCTACACAAGCCTAGTTCAATTATTTTCATTAGCGATAATTATGTTTTAGCATATTTATCAATATAGATATATAGCATATTCACACTTAGATTTCCTGTTTGTAATTCTCAACATATCTAATTTATATTAATTGAAACACTCTATTTTTTAGTTTTTTAACTTTTTTCGATTAGATCTAGTGATATTAATTTAAATTTTCATGCGTTCGACTTTGGTTATATTATTGTAGCCAACTAATATTAGCCACCGTTTTAGGCAGGAGTTTTGGTGGGGTTTTGGGGAAGATTTTACTTGTACAAAAAACAAACGGGAACTCATTAGCTCCCGTTAATAGTCTCACATGCTAATTAATTACATGTGTTTGATGATTGCATCACCAAATTCGCTACATTTCAGCAGTTTAGCGCCGTCTAGTTGACGTTCAAAGTCATAAGTTACTGTCTTAGCTTCGATGGCACCTTCCATACCTTTAATGATTAGGTCGGCTGCTTCAATCCAACCCATGTGGCGTAACATCATTTCTGCGGACAGAATAATTGAGCCTGGGTTAACTTTGTCCTGACCAGCATATTTTGGTGCTGTACCATGTGTTGCTTCAAACAGTGCGCAGTCGAAGCCGATATTTGCACCTGGAGCAATACCGATACCGCCAACTTGAGCAGCTAACGCATCAGAGATGTAGTCACCATTCAAGTTCATACAGGCAATAACGTCATATTCCGCTGGGCGCAGCAGAATTTGTTGTAAGAATGCATCAGCAATAACGTCTTTAATAATAATCTCTTTACCGCTGTTTGGATTCTTAATTTTCACCCATGGGCCGCCATCGATCAGCTCGCCACCAAACTCGCTCTGCGCTAGTTGGTAGCCCCAATCTTTGAATGCACCTTCAGTGAATTTCATGATATTGCCTTTATGAACCAGCGTTACTGATTCACGGTCATTATCAATTGCATACTGAATAGCCGCACGAACTAAACGTTCGGTCCCTTCTTTCGAGCAAGGTTTAATACCAATACCACAATCTTGTGGGAAACGAATTTTGGTAACACCCATCTCATCTTTTAAGAATTTAATCACTTTGTCCGCTTCAGCAGAACCCGCTTTCCATTCAATACCTGCATAGATATCTTCTGAGTTTTCACGGAAGATAACCATATCGGTTAATTCTGGTTGTTTTACTGGGCTTGGGGTTCCTGTGTAATAACGAACAGGGCGCAAGCAGATGTAGAGATCAAGTTGCTGACGTAAAGCAACGTTCAGTGAACGCATACCTCCGCCAACTGGGGTAGTTAGAGGGCCTTTAATAGAAACACGGTATTCACGAAGTAAATCAAGCGTCTCTTCTGGCAACCAAACATCTTTGCCATAAACTTGTGTCGATTTTTCGCCGGTATAGACTTCCATCCAGGAAATTTTGCGCTCGCCGTTATAGGCTTTTTTAACTGCTGCATCAACTACTTTCAACATAGCAGGTGTTACATCAATACCGATGCCATCCCCTTCAATATAAGGAATGATTGGATTATTTGGGACAATGATTTTGCCTTTAGCATCGATGGTGATTTTCGCGCCTTCTGCCGGAACTACTACTTTGCTTTCCATTAACCTCTCCTTTCAAGTCAGCATTTTTACTTGTTAAATTTTTGTAAGAGACCTGTCGATATTACTTGAATCTACTACGAACGCCAATGATTAGTCATATAAGCTTCAATCGGGATCGCATTTATCGAACTTTTAACCCCAAGCTTTGAGTGAGTAAAAGAGTTCAAGCAAGAATTAATCATCTACATATCAATTAATTACAAAATATATAACCATGCTGAAATCTGACTTGTGTTGTTGACAAACAAACAGTGATACAGAAATTGCCACAAAACAGAGTGCGCAATGTCTGGAAGATAACGCTTTAGTCGATGATTTATCCTAACTAAAAAATCAAACTAAAAGATTTGAGTTGCTCACATAATGAAACATTTATAACGGATTAAATATCTTATTATAACTGTTTAGCCATTATCTTAGATTAAAAAACATACATTCCCATACCATTACCATTTTTTGTATAATATACAAAGACAAAATCATAAGTTTTCTTGAGTTATTATCGTGGTTTTTATGGATGAAATAGATTTTATTAGGTTATTTATATGGGCTTGAAATACTCTGTTTTTTAGCTTTATTTAAATAAAAGTGCTCTTTGACCTAGCAAGTCTGACATTTCTATCTTTTGGCTAATTTATAATCAGAATTAATTTTATTGGGCACAAAAAATTAACTTATTTACTTCATTCTACTGAAAATTTATCTGCGGTTATAGCGTAAAACAACTAGATATTAAATGTTATTCGACACATAAATAGAGGTGATATTTTATTTTATTGACTCCCCGTCATTAGCAATTCGTTCTTGCGCCTGTACCTAAGCCGAAAACTCAAATACAATTAGCTCAGTTGCAGGCGTGAAAATCATATTGAGCAGATCCCTGTAGCCTATATTTTAATCATAATTAATGAGCGGACATGACAACAGCCAAAAGCGCGACGACAAATAGAAAACCAAGAACAAATAAATTTAGTACTAATGCGAATACGCAAGCTAAGTCTAAATTCAATCCGCCAAAAAAGAATTTTAACGGCCCTGCCTCCCAACCTAAAAACACTAAACCTCAAGGACCGCGCAAGGTTATTGCCTTTAATAAACCTTTTGACGTTCTCCCACAATTTACGGATGAGCAAGGTCGCGACACTCTCAAAAAATATATTTCAGTCGCCGATGTTTATGCTGCTGGCCGCCTTGACCGTGATAGCGAAGGGTTATTAATCCTAACTAATGATGGTAAATTAATTGCTCGACTTACCCAACCAGTTGGTAAAGTTGTTAAGGTCTATTATGCACAAGTGGAAGGTATTCCTGACGCTGCTGCATTAGAGAAGTTTCGTAGCGGCTTAACATTAAATGATGGTCCTACTCGCCCAGCAAAAATTGAAATTGTCGATGAGCCTAGCTGGCTATGGCCCCGTAATCCGCCTATCCGTGAGCGCAAATTGATCCCAACAAGCTGGTTGCAAATATCAATCTGTGAAGGCCGAAATAGGCAAGTAAGACGCATGACCGCGGCTATCGGCTTTCCTACATTACGCCTAATCCGCTATAAGATTGGCGAAATTACCCTTGATTCGCTGCCTAATGGTAGGTGGAAGGAGATCGAACTTGTTTAAACCCCATGTGACTGTTGCTACCCTTGTTCATGCTAAAAATCGCTTTTTAGTGGTTGAAGAGTGGATTAATGGCAAACCCACTTGGAATCAACCCGCCGGCCACCTAGAAGCAGATGAAACGATTCTTGCTGCGGCTGAGCGTGAATTATTAGAAGAGACGGGGATCGCTGCCACACCCCAGCATCTGCTTCGCGTCCATCAATGGATAGCGCCAGATAATACCCCTTTTATTCGTTTCCTTTTTGCGCTCGAATTAGATGATTTGTGTGAAACTGCCCCTCAAGATAGCGATATTACCTGCTGTCATTGGGTCTCTGCTGAAGATATTCTTACCAGCAACTGTTTACGCTCACCGCTAGTTGCCGAGAGCATACGCTGTTTTTTACAAAATAAGCTACTGCCATTGGAGATTATCTCTGCCTTTGGTGATCACTTTGTTCAAAAATAGAGTGAAAAACAGGAAACCGCCCCTTTTGTATAGTGTCACAAGGGGGCAACATGATAAACTATTGGGCTTAATTTTTCCCGCAGTGAGAATATTCCATGTCAGATAACAGCCAGATAAAAGTCATCGTCGGTATGTCCGGTGGTGTAGATTCATCCGTTTCAGCCTATTTACTCAAGCAGCAGGGGTATCAGGTTGCTGGGCTGTTTATGAAAAATTGGGAAGAGGACGACGACGAGGCTTATTGCTCGGCGGCGACCGATCTCGCTGACGCCCAAGCGGTGTGTGATAAACTCGGTATCGAGCTCCACACCATCAACTTTGCCGCTGAGTATTGGGATAATGTGTTTGAACACTTTTTATCTGAATATAAAGCTGGCCGCACGCCTAATCCAGATATTCTGTGTAATAAAGAGATTAAATTTAAAGCCTTTTTAGAATTTGCGGCTGAAGATTTAGGCGCTGACTTTATTGCTACTGGCCATTATGTCCGTCGACGTGAAGTCGAAGGTCAATGCCAGTTATTACGCGGTTTAGACAATAATAAAGATCAGAGCTACTTTTTATACACATTAAGCCACCAGCAAATTGCCCGTAGTCTATTTCCTATCGGTGGTATGGAAAAACCTGAAGTACGCCGTATCGCTGAAGAAGTGGGCTTGATCACCGCGAAAAAGAAAGATTCTACTGGCATCTGCTTTATTGGTGAGCGTAAATTCCGTGAGTTTCTCGGTCGTTATTTACCAGCTCAGCCCGGTCCTATCCTCACGGTTGACGGTGAGAATGTCGGACAACATGAAGGTCTGATGTATCACACATTGGGTCAACGTAAGGGATTGGGTATCGGTGGCACTAAATCCGGTTCGGAAGATCCTTGGTATGTCGTTGATAAAGACATTCTCAACAATATTTTAATTGTGGCACAAGGTCATGAGCATCCAAGATTGATGTCAACGGGACTGATCGCACAACAACTCGATTGGGTTGATCGTCAACCACTGACTGCACCGATGCGTTGTGTGGTAAAAACACGCTATCGCCAAGAGGATATTCCTTGCACTGTCACGCCTATTGATGACAATAAGATTGAAGTTAAATTTGATTTCCCTGTTGCTGCTGTTACACCCGGCCAATCTGCCGTGTTTTATCAGGATGAAGTCTGCCTAGGCGGCGGTATTATAGAAGCTCGTATTCAGGAGTAATTGTGGCAAAGAACTATTATGATATTACGCTGGCTATGGCGGGGATCTGCCAAGCCAGCCGTTTAGTACAGCAATTAGCCCATGAAGGCCAGTGCTCGCAATCCAGTACTGAAGTTTTGCTTAACAGTATTACCAATCTTAATCCTAGCTCTACTTTGGATGTATTTGGTAATGATGAATCTAATCTGAAATTAGGATTAGAGACTATGCTGGCGATGTTTACGGGCAATAATAGTGGGCTCTCGGCTGAGACTATGCGTTATACCCTAAGCTTAATGGTACTCGAACGCCACTTGCAAAAGAATCAAGAAGCCTTTGATAATCTTGGCAAACGCATTGACCAGTATGAGCGGCAAAAAAACTATTTTGAACCTATGTCAGAAGGCCTGCTAAATGCATTAGCGGGTATTTATGTGGATGTCGTCAGTCCCGTTGGCCCGCGTATTCAAGTCACGGGTTCGCCTGATATATTAAAAAATTCACTGGTTCAAGCCAAAGTACGTGCGATCCTATTAGCGGGTATTCGCAGTACGGTTCTCTGGCAACAAGTTGGCGGCAGCCGCCTTCAACTGATGTTTTCTCGTAGTCGTCTGACCAATCAGGCGAAAGATATTTTAGCCCACTTAGAATAAAGAACTGGAGTTGCTACCAATGGAATTATCCTCTCTGACCGCTATTTCACCCATTGACGGCCGTTATGGCGACAAGGTCAATGTATTACGCGGTATTTTTAGTGAGTTTGGCTTACTAAAATTCCGCGTTCAAGTTGAGATCCGCTGGTTACAAAAGCTGGCAGCAACCGCGGAAATAAAAGAAGTTCCGCCATTTGATGCTGACGCAAACGCTTACCTCGATCAAATTGCCGCTAATTTTACCGAAGATGATGCTAAACGTATTAAAGAGATCGAACGTACTACCAATCACGATGTGAAAGCGGTTGAGTACTTTTTAAAAGAGAAAGTCGCTGCAATTCCTGCATTAGATGCGGTTTCTGAATTTATTCACTTTGCTTGTACTTCTGAAGATATTAATAACCTCTCCCATGCCTTAATGCTAAATAGTGCACGAGAAACTGTGCTATTACCTCAGTGGCGCCAAATGATCGACAAGATCAGCGCGATGGCACAAGAGCACCGTTCGCTGCCCCTACTGTCTCGTACCCATGGCCAACCTGCAACGCCATCAACTATTGGTAAAGAGTTTGCCAATGTGGCTTACCGCATGGAGCGTCAGTATCGTCAATTAGAGCAAATTGAGATCCTTGGTAAAATCAACGGCGCAGTAGGAAACTATAATGCCCATATGGTTGCTTACCCAGAAGTGAACTGGCATCAATTTAGTGAATCCTTTGTTACCTCTTTAGGTATAAGATGGAATCCATACACCACACAAATCGAACCGCATGATTATATCGCAGAGCTATTTGACTGCATCGCGCGTTTCAACACTATCTTGCTCGATTTTGACCGTGATATCTGGGGCTATATTGCTCTCAATCACTTTAAACAAAGAACAGTTGCGGGCGAAATTGGCTCTTCAACCATGCCACATAAGGTTAACCCAATTGACTTCGAAAACTCAGAAGGCAATTTAGGTTTAGCCAATGCTCTACTCGGCCATTTAGCCAGCAAACTTCCTGTTTCTCGCTGGCAGCGCGATCTGACTGATTCAACTGTCCTGCGTAATCTGGGTGTGGGTATCGGCTATGCCATTATTGCGTACCAATCCACCTTGAAGGGCTTGAACAAGCTGGAAGTTAATGAAGCGCATTTGTTAGCTGAATTAGATAAAAACTGGGAAGTACTTGCTGAGCCAATTCAAACGGTAATGCGTCGTTATGGTATTGAAAAACCCTATGAAAAACTGAAAGAGTTGACGCGTGGCAAAAGCGTAACGGCTGAAGGAATGAAGGAATTTATTGATACTTTAGCCTTGCCTGAAGCTGAAAAAGAACGTTTAAAAGCCATGACACCAGCGAATTACATCGGTTACGCTGTCACTTTTGTTGATGAATTAAAATAATCATTAACTTAAATTAGATTACGTGCAACCATCTATTACTCGGGGTCTAAATCTTTAGACCCCGAGCCTATTATCACGCCATCAAAAATCACGATAAATAAACCAGCCAAAATAAAATGGGTTGTCGAATAATTGTAAAATATAGAATATTCTAATTTATTCCTGACTCATCCTTAATATATGGTTTTTTTCTGCTGTTTGTTTGCTATTTATTGAGATAAGCCCTTGCTGCATTGGCTCACTCTTTCTAACATGAGCAACTAATATAGAATGATTAAATGATTGACTCTTTTACTCGAGGTTTCTGATGCGAATTTTAATTGTCGAAGACAATGCCCTGCTGCGCCATCATCTATCAGTTCAACTCAAAGATCTCGGTCATCAAGTTGATGCAGCTGAAGATGCCAAAGAAGCGGATTACTTTTTAATGGAGAGTAAACCCGATATTGCTATTGTCGATCTAGGCTTGCCTACTGAAGATGGTCTGTCGATGATCCGGCGCTGGCGTTCGGTGCAAGAAAAACTGCCAATTCTGGTGCTAACTGCGCGAGAAAGCTGGCAAGAGAAAGTCGCTGCATTAAACAGTGGCGCTGACGATTACGTCACTAAGCCCTTTCATTTGGAAGAAGTGGTTGCTCGTATGCAAGCATTGATGCGCCGTAACAGTGGTTTGGCCTCGCAAGTGATTGAACAGGGTCCTTTTGTTATCGACCTATCTCGTAAAGAATTTAATGTCGCTAATGAAGCAATCAAACTCACAGCTTTTGAATATACTATTATTGAAACCCTGATCCGCAATATAGGTAAAGTGGTGAGTAAGGATTCGCTAATGCGTCAGCTCTATCCCGATGCTGAACTGCGCGAAAGCCATACTATTGATGTGTTAATGGGCCGTTTACGTAAAAAAATCCAATTATGTTGGCCCGACGAAGTGATTGTGACTGTCAGAGGACAGGGTTATCGTTTTGATGTAAAAGGCTAATATGTCACAGAAAAAAAGCTGGTTTAAACCTTTTTCACTGCGATTTCGCTTTCTTTTAGCCACCTCGGTAGTGATCCTTGCCCTCTCATTGTCTTATGGCATAGTGGCGATTTTGGGCTATTCCGTCAGTTTTGATAGAACAACTTTTTTACTGTTACGCAGCCAAAGCAATCTATTTTACAGCTTAGCTCAGTGGGATAATAACCAGTTAGATATTCGTGTTCCTCCCAATTTCACCCTTAACACACCGTCATTAATCATTATTTATGATGAAAAAAATCATATTCTTTGGCGGCAACGTGAAGTACCTAATATTGAAAAGATGATCCCTCCAGATTGGTTAAAAAAAGCCGGACTATATGAATTAGATACCAATCTGTCGATGACGCGCGAATTACTCCGCGACCTTCCTCACTATCGAAACAAGCTCGACGAAACTGATGATGAGGAAGAGATTCTTACCCACTCAGTTTCTGTGAATCAATATCCTCAGTCAGAATTTTTACCTGCTTTGACCATTGTTGTTATAGACCCGCTGCCACAAGATCTGCAAAAAACCGGTTTGGTGTGGGAGTGGTTTGGTTTTGTCTTTTTAGCTAACCTCATTTTAGTTATTCCTTTACTTTGGCTGGCTGCTTATTGGAGCCTACGGCCAATTAAATCATTGATTACCCAAATTAGTGCTCTTGAAAAAGGCGAGCGCGAAACGCTGGATGAAAATCCACCGGCAGAACTGCATGGACTCGTACGTAATCTCAATAACTTGCTGAGTAATGAGCGTAAACGTAATCATAAATATCGCACCACACTGTCGGACTTAACCCACAGCCTGAAAACACCGCTCGCTGTTTTACAGTCAACATTGCGCTCATTGCGCAGCAGCAAACAGATGACAATTGAGCAAGCTGAGCCTGTAATGCTTGAGCAGATTGGCCGTATCTCACAGCAAATTGGCTATTATCTACACCGCGCCACCATGCACAGTGATGAAAATATGATGATGCGGGAAATTAACTCGGTGTCGAATTTGCTTGATGGATTGATCAGTGCCTTACATAAAGTCTATCAGCGCAAAGGTGTCTCTATCACGTTGGATATCTCACCGGAAACCACTTGGTTAGGACAGGCTAATGATTTTATGGAAATCATGGGCAATGTATTAGAAAATGCCTGTAAATATTGTCTCGAGTTTGTTGAAGTCACTGCGGCTATCACTACAGATAGTGTCACCATTATCGTCGATGACGATGGCCCCGGCGTTCTAAAAAGTCAACGAGATCTGATTTTTGTGCGAGGTCAAAGGGTCGATACCCTACGCCCAGGGCAAGGTTTGGGCTTATCTATTGCGGCGGATATTATCGATCAATACGATGGTGAGATACAGATTGCCGATAGCCCATTAGGAGGCGCTCGACTGATAGTGATTTTTCGTCAACAGGCTGTTATTAGCGATAATTAGCATTCAACCACACAAAGATTGCGCGCTCGGCAGCCCTAGATCACGAATGAACTTTATGCTGCTGTTCTCTTTAAATATTCAGGTATACTATTTATTAAAGCTCAATCAACTCAGGACGAAAAGATGGATTATAAACTCAATCTTGACTGGCAGTCATTTTTGGACAGCCACTGGCAAAAACGCCCACTGTTAATCAAAAATGGGTTTCCTAATTTTGTAGATCCGATATCGCCTGATGAACTCGCTGGCCTAGCGATGGAAAATGAGGTGGATAGCCGCCTAGTTAGCCATAAAGAGGGTAATTGGAGCGTTTCACATGGTCCTTTTGAAAGCTATGATCATCTTGGCGAAGAGAATTGGTCCATTTTAGTGCAAGCTGTCAATCACTGGTATCACCCTTCAGCTGCTTTAATGAAACCTTTTAAAGTGTTATCCGATTGGCGCATGGATGATTTGATGATCTCCTATTCGGTGCCGGGAGGCGGCGTTGGGCCTCATCTGGATCAATATGATGTCTTTATTATCCAAGGTGAAGGACGTAGACATTGGCGCGTCGGAGAAAAAGTGGCGATGAAGCAATATTGCCCTCACCCTGATCTCATGCAAGTTGCACCTTTTGATGCCATTATCGACGTCGAATTAGAGCGGGGAGATATTCTCTATATTCCACCGGGATTCCCCCATGAAGGCTATTCCATCGAACCTTCATTAAACTACTCAGTTGGTTTTAGAGCGCCAAACTCACGCGAGTTATTGAGTAGCTTTGCTGATTACTTAATTGCTAACGATCTTGGTAGCTATCGTTTCAGTGATCCTGATATCTCTTTCCGTGATAATCCTGCAGAAATTTTGCAGGGTGAGCAAATTAAATTACGCGAAATGATGGAATCTTTGATCCAAGAGCCGCAAATATTCCGCAAATGGCTGGGTGAATTTATTTCCCAATCACGTCATGAGCTAGATCTTGCACCGCCAGAACCACCTTATAAGCCAGAAGAGATTTACCAGCTACTCACCGAGCAAGATGAAATGCTGCATCGCCTCAACGGCTTAAGAGCCCTGCGCGTCGGCGATTACTTCTTTATCAATGGTGAGCGTTTAGATACTGACTGCTATGAAGCGGCAGATAGCTTATGCCGTCATGATGCGGTAAATGCGGCATTACTGGGTGATGCGATTGAAAATGAAGACTTTATGGCCGCATTGACTGATCTAATCAATAACGGTTACTGGTTCTTTGACGATTAATTGATTAACTCAGCGTATTTCAATTATTAGATCTGCGCTGAGTCAACCAACCCGCATCAATACCCTTAAATAATGAGAAACCCTCGCTGCCAAAACAGAGAGGGTTTCTTTTTTATTGATAGTTTTTGGTTAAGAATCGATTTTTAAACTTGAGCTAGAGCCGCAATCCTCGCTTTATTATCCATAATCTGAATAATTTGTTTATCGGTATAACACATGGCATTAGTGGCTAATGCGCCGATATTAGCGATTGACTGCTCGGCACTATCACAAACAATGCCATCGGTGCCAGTGACATATTTATTATTAATAGCCATTAGCGCTGCTTTAAACGCTGAAGATGCGCTACTCGACACTTTCATTGCACAGCTATTTGCCGCGCCGTCACAAATAATCCCGCTAATATCGCCAATCATGCTATTGATAGCCATACTAACAACCCGCAAATTGCCCCCTAATAACCATGCCATCGCCGCTGATGCTCCCATTGATGCCGTTGATGCCGCACACAATGCCGATAACGGTGGAAAATGACTATGAATATAGATTGCGGTTAAATGAGATAAAACCAGCGCACGGATCAGCTGCTCATCCGTTGCTTTCAGGTGTTCTGCCACCACCATCACCGGCAGAGTTGCCGCTATGCCTTGATTACCCGATCCTGAGTTGCTCATCGCAGGTAAAACCGCCCCGCCCATACGCGCATCTGAAGCGGCAGAAGAGCGAATCATAATGCTGCTCATTAAATCATTGCCTAACAATCCGCGCTCAATTTGTTGAGATAGCGTGCGGCCGATCTCTAAACCATAAGCGTGCTTTAATCCTTCTAGAGATAAAGCGCCATTAAGCACTGCCGCCTGCTTCATAAAAGCGATATCACCGATGGGAGCATTAATGGCAAAATCATAAATCTCTTGAATGCCCAGATGCTCAAATAGATTAGCTTTCTGCTGATCTTCTGCCTCATTGTGGCTATTTAGCCTATTTAAAATAATCTCATCATTGTGTTGAATATAAACAATTTGAGTATGATTTTCCGCAATAGCCACAATAGCCGTTTCATCTTGAGTATAGATTTTAGCTTCAGCATAAAGCACTTGTTCACAAGGTTGTTTCACTTCAACAGTGACATTTCCCTGTGCCAAAAACGCTTTGGCCTGTTTGATCTCTGCTTGTGATGATTTTAATAGAACTTCTAACCCTGCCTCTGCATCACCGCCAAAAGCCCCTAATGCAACGGCAATGCCTAAACCGACGACGCCCGTGCCTGGTACAGTCACACCCATACCATTTTTCATTAAGTTAGGTGATACCTTGGCCTCAATCCGTGTTATCGGTGATGAGAGCATTTGAGCAGCTTTGGCAGCAGCTAAAGCCAGTGCAATAGGCTCGGTACAACCTACCGCAGGTTTTACGCTCTCCATCAACTGTTGAATAAACTGTGGCCATAATGTTTTTGTATTTTGTGCGTTCATAACTGAATACCTTGTTGCTTTTAATCTACTGTTAATTAGCGGTTGCCTAACACATCTTGGGTATTAAGAGAAAGCCAAGAATGGAGAGACACAAAGCAAGATCCCAGTGAAAATAATCAATAACAGAGAAGCACCTTTGTATTTATGCAACATAGGCACTTTATAAACTAAATAAGCGGGAATTAAACAACCGACCATACCAAAGATAGGACTACAGATAGAGGTGAAGCTGAGAACAGGAGCATTAAGAATAATCGCGCCCCAAGCTAACAACACCGCAAAGACCATAATACCGTTTTGCACCCATTTTTCGTTAATCTTCTCTACTGGCATTAAACGACTCAGTATATTCATCGCAATCCCTTGTGATGCTTCACGGAAGCCAAGGTAAACACCGAAGAATGCGGTCATTACAGCAAAGATATTGAGTAATACGCTAACAACCGTCACCCAACCACCGGGGAAAAATTTAGCAGCAATGGCCAGCGCTGAAATATTCTGTTCGTAGGCTTTTACCGCTTCTTCATGACCCATTGCTAAGGTAAAAGAGACCGCATAGAAGAAAACAGTAGTGAATAAAATTAGGAAAGCGATATTCATGGCTCTTAACGCTTTATAACGCGCTACTTCACGATTAGCTTCTTTTTGACGATAAGAGATCACCATTGGGCTAAGCGTTTGAATAAATAGAATTGAAGTTAAAGTAAAAGGCAGTGTAATAATCGCATTTTTAATTAAATGCCCAGTATCAGGTAATGAACCCGCATTATAGAGGTGCCACATACCAATCATGGATAAACCCAGTGCAGCAACAACAAATAACTTGGTTAATACCATAAAACCCGACAATTTAAACAACAACTTCTCACTACGAGACGAAATTAAAACTAAAACACAAATTAAAGCTAAACCATAGAATGGATTATCTGATAATAAACCTTCTGTCACACCAAAGGTCTGAAAATAAGATGCGCTATCATTAGTAATTGCCGTTGAATAAACGAACAGCCATATTACTAACATCACAAAATAGAGTGCACCAAGCAGAGCGCCCCAGTTTTTACCTAAATAGCCACTGATCACACTGGGATAATCTTTACACTCAGGTGATTCAGCCAAGGTATTAATAAAGAGACGCTGAAATAGATACATGGCTGGGTAACCAATAATAGAAGATAATAAGAAAACCCATAATCCCATTAGACCAACTTGTACAGGTAGAAATACAATACCCGCTCCAATGGCCATACCGATACTCATTATTACCCAACCAACATCTTTACCATCAAACTTAGTGGCTACTTTCCATTGTTCGGCTGTCATACCTGCCCGTGATGCCGGTGAATTTACCGGTTCAGGAAAACCAACTGTCTCGATCGTATTTGTTTTCATAGTAGTCATACTCGCGGTAGTAAGAAGTTAAATTAATGACATGTTCTAATGTTGTTAATATTTGTTTGTTTTTATATAAATAATGGCACAATAATTTTCAATTAACTTACAGCCCTTATTGTTGCTGAGTAAATAATAGAACAATCCTGAGAGTAAAAACTTCTAAAGTATTATCAAAGATGAATGTAAAGAGAATAATTTTCTCTTGTAAGTTGAATAACGTACCTAGTTGCAGCAACTAAAGACAAAATAATCCATCAATAACCACTAGAAAATAATATTTACCAACCAATTGATAATAAACATTATTTTTTATCTTTATTTATATTCTCTAATTTCAATTGTTAATTAATAGTGACAACTCACACCCAAGCAAGAAGCTAAATATCACACATTTATTAGATAAGCGTTCTCATTCGTCATGTTTATTTTGATTATTGTTAATATTCGTTTAAATAACAGAGTTTAATACTGTGTTCAGCGAATAGACATTTATTCCATCATCAAAAAATGACCTATTAATAAATAAATTAATCTCCCAACAAGCCAAATAGAGATTATAAATTACTTATACAACTTAAGTCAGAGTATAAGTTCAATAAAATAACAATAATTTATCATTTGAATTGCTATTTTAACTTTCACTCTATTTTTATACTTAATAAAACAGGATTTAAAATTCAGTTCCTGATAAAGAATAATTTCCCCTGTTTTGCTGATTTAAGCCACTTAACCCACTGTTTGCTGTTAATAGAGGTTAACTTAATCGCCATTAAATCAGTTTAATTGTTAATACTAGCCCTTTAAAATAAGAGTAATAGAGTGGGAGTAATTAAATAAGAAAGAGAATAATTATAAATAGAGAGGTAGAAATGAAAACAACCGAGATCTCTATTATAGAAAACTCGGTTGTTACTTAACTTAAATAGAATCGCTTTTTAACCTTCATGCATTCTAAGCTTAAAAATAAAGTTATTTATTTCGCTTTGACATTCATAGCGGTTAATTCTGCAATTTTCATAATGACACTTACCGCCTGCTCCATCCCTTCTAAGGAGATAAACTCGTGTTTACTGTGGAAGTTATAGCCGCCAGTAAAAATATTCGGGCAAGGCAAGCCACGATAGGAGAGTTGAGCGCCGTCAGTACCACCACGGATTGGTTGAATACGCGGGGTAATATCACACTCTTTCATCGCCTGACAAGCAATATCAATAACATGCGGGTGTTTCATCACCTCTTTACGCATATTATAATAAGTATCATCAATGGTTAATTCGATATAACAGCTAGGGTGTAGGTTCTTACCCACTTTCTCAGCAATACGGATCATATTCTTTTTACGTGCTTCAAAACCTGGAGTTTCAAAATCACGCAAAATATATTGCATTTCAGCCCGTTCAACTGTGCCTTTGAGATAATTTAGATGGTAAAAACCTTCATAACCTTCAGTATTTTCAGGCACTTCATCGCGAGGGATCTCATTATCGATACGGCTGGCTAATGAAAGCGCATTAACCATAATACCTTTTGCACTACCGGGGTGAGCATTATTGCCGACAATTTTAATCGAGACTGTTGCCGCATTGAAATTTTCATACTCCAGCTCACCAACACCACCGCCATCGACCGTATAGGCCCATTGAGCATCTAGCGTACGCAGATCAATATGATGAGCACCACGGCCAATCTCTTCATCCGGTGTAAACACTAAACAAATTTTACCGTGTGGGATCTTTTGCGCATCTAAGCGGATCATCGCAGTAATAATTTCGGCGATACCGGCTTTATCATCGGCGCCTAATAATGTTTTACCGTCTGTGGTAATCAATGTTTTACCTATCATTTCATGCAGAATAGGAAACATTACTGGAGATAGAACTTCATCGCCAATACCCAGTGCGATATCGCCACCACGATAATCTTCTAAAACCTGCGCTTTGACATTTTTACCCGGAAAATCAGGCGAAGTATCTAGATGTGAAATAAAACCAATGGTGGGCACGGGCCAATCAACATTGGAGGGCAATACCGCGGTAACACATCCATATTCAGAAAGAGAAATGTCAGCAAGACCGAGTGCCGTCAGTTCACTTACCAATGCACGTGCGAATTTGAGCTGCCCATTGCTGCTTGGTATGGTTTTAGCCGAAGGCTTTGATTGAGTATCAAAAGAGATATACCCAAAAAATCGTTCTAAAAGTCTGTTCATGTCTCTGCCTCTTAATTTTTACGCTAATCCCATTATGGTGAAGGCTATCTATTAAGTTATTGCGTCAAATCAGATTTGTAGCGAAATATTATTAAATTGTCGAAATACTCTGTAGAAAAACAATAATTTTTTATTTAAATAGGTTTTTTTTTGCTTTTTAAAAGTGATTATTTCTTTATTGAAGATAAAAGCAGCAATATTTAACAAATTGGCATGACATAATATCTACATATTATGATCTAAGCTTCACTTATAATTAAAATAATTATTCCTCTTTATTAAATAAGTAGCTTAATGAATAAAACATTTTTGATCTATGGTGTAAGCAAAGGCTTAGGTAAAGCAATGATTGAAGGATTAGCAGAGCCAACCGACAGAATTTACGGCGTCTCCCGCTCTGAGCCCACTGCAAGCCACCCCAATTTTAATTGGATAAAAGCCGATCTAGCGACATTAACTTCAGCGCGAGCGATCAAGCAAGTTATTAAAGACGAGCCTATTGATTACCTTATTTATAATGTAGGTATATGGGAAAGCACCGCTTTTACTGATCAATATCGTTTTGAAGAAACTAGCGATATTGAGACCATTAATATGATCCAAACAAATATCACTTCCTGTATTTTAAATCTCAAAATGATGTTGGCTAATCTCAAAAAATCATCTAATGCCAAAATTATTTTAATTGGTTCAACTTGGGGGCTGGATAATCATAATGGCCAAGAAGTGACTTTTTCAGCCACTAAATACGCATTAAGAGGTGTAGTACAGTCGCTGCGTGAAAGCCTACGTCAAGATCAAATTGGTATCAGTATTGTGAATCTCGGTTATCTCGCCACCGAATACCCTCTTGAGGTTAAAACAGAAGAGATTATTGCTCAAACCCACGGCACCCTAATCCCATTAAGTGATGTGCTATCGGCGATACGCTTTATTCTTAATACCAGCAAAGCCTGTTGTGTCAAAGAGATAGATATGCCTGCCATGATGGATATGAACGTCTGATCAAAAATCCCCAGTTAATGATATTAAATTAACTGGGGATTTCTTATTCAAGTAAAGCGACGGATTAGTCGTCTTTACGTAATGATTCAAGTAAAGCATTAACGTAATCAACCACAGCAACACTGGCGAGGCCATAATGCTTTTCATCAAACTCACTCTGTACCAAACTCGGTTCGAGGTTTAATTCAACCGTATGGGCGCCGTTGAGTTTAGCTTCATGCACAAATCCCGCGGCCGGATAGACGTGTCCCGAAGTCCCTATCGCAATAAAGATATCGGCATCATCTAAAGCTTGATAGATCTGCTCCATACCAATCGGCATCTCGCCAAACCAGACAATATGCGGCCGTAGCGGTTGTGGAAACTGGCAACAGTGACAGCGATCATCAACAGAAAGATCCTCTTTCCAGCTGAGCACTTGTTTTGAGGCGCAACAGCGCACCTTTAATAATTCACCGTGCATATGAAGAACTCGTCTATTACCGGCTCGTTCATGCAAATTATCAATATTTTGAGTGATCAGTAAAAAGTTATCTCCCAGCTTATCTTCCAACTCAGCTAAGGCCAAGTGTGCTGCATTAGGTTGAATGGATTTTTGCTGTAGTTGGCGGCGGCGTTCATTATAAAAACGCTGAACCAATAGCGGATCTCTCGCAAAACCTTCTGGTGTGGCGACATCCTCCACACGATGCTCTTCCCAAAGACCATCCGCAGAACGAAAGGTTTGTATCCCAGACTCGGCAGAAATTCCTGCCCCTGTCAGCACGACAATTTTTGGCGTATCCATAGGCATTAATCTTTTTTCTCGATAAAAGACACGACAGCGAAATCTTTGATGTCGTAAACATTTTACTTTCTTATACTTTTTGATCCGATGCCTATTACGCATCATGAGATAAATTCCTTCTTTCCATTTACTCGCATTGTTTCACACAGCTATTACAATAACGCGTTTATTTAAGATTAGCAGCATGAAAACTTCAATCTAAACAACTGAAAGACAATATCGGGATTTAAATCAAAATATTGTGTCAGCGATAACCCACTTTAGTGCCACTGATGACGACTGAAGTGGGTTTTAGGAAAAATAGTTAGGATTGCCCACTTAGAATACGAGCAGGATCTAATTTACTGGCTCTTCTTGCCGGATACCAACTGGCGAGTAAGCTGAGGGCGACTGTGGTTAACAGCACATACACCACATCCAGCAACTCAAGTTCAGAAGGAAGAAAATCAATAAAATAGACATCCCCTGAAAGAATAGAGTGACCGATCAGCAATTCAATGCCTTTAATAATCGGCGTTAAATTCAATGCAATAATTGAACCCAAGATCGCACCAATAACCGCCCCCACTAAACCACTCAATAGGCCATACCACAGAAAAATGGCCCTAATTTGACGATCTTTCGCCCCTAAGGTTCTTAATACTGCAATATCGGTGCTTTTATCTTTTACCGCCATCACTAGGGTAGAGACAATGTTAAAGCAGGCCACGCCAATCACTAAAATCATCGCCAGATACATGATGCTACGTATCATCTGTATATCGCTATACATATAGCCATAGTCATTGATCCAACTCTTTACAACAACATGGTGCATTGTCCGCAAGCCAGCGTCGTAAACGATTTTATCGGCCTGAAAAACATCGGTCGCTTTAATCTCAAAACCTGAGATCCCCTCGCCATATTCCAGATAACCCTGTGCGTCTTGTAATGGAATAAGCGCCAATTGATGATCCAACAGCCCGCTGAGTTTAAATATGCCAGCAACCTGCACTCTTATTCGCTTCGGTTGTTGGATCTTCATACTATCATTGAGGCTAGGGATCATGATGGTTACCCAATCCCCTACTTTGACGTTGAGCGTATTGGCAACACCATTGCCCAGAATAATTTGCTGTTTCCCCGCCTCAAAATGTTGCCATGCATTATCTAATACAAAATTAGGTAAGGAGCTGACTTTAGTTTGCTGCTCGAGTGAAACGCCCATTATCTGGATGGCTTTTAAGTTAACACCGCGCTCGAGTAATCCGGTAAAGGTAATATAAGGGCTAGCTGCCTCAACTCCTTTTGTCTCTCTTATCGCCTTATAGGCATATTCCCAATCTTGATAAGGAGGTTGGACGGCATAGATTTGACCTTGAGGTACCACGGCTAATACGCGATTTCTGAGCTCTCGTTCAAAGCCATTCATCGCACTTAAGCCGATAATTAACACAGCAACACCCAGTACAATACCTAGTGTTGAGATAATCGAGACAAGTGAAACCATTCCGCCTCGACGACGCCCTCGACTAAAACGGATCGCCGTGAGTAAAGATAGCGGCATTCCGGCCATTACTCGGCTCCTAATTGTATTTCGGGTTGCAGATAGCCGTCGCGCATTTCAAGTTGACGACCTAAACGCGCCGCCAATTTAAGATCATGAGTTACCACCAAAAATGCGGTTCCTTGTCGGCGATTAAGTTCGCCCAATAATTCAAAGATCGCATCAGCATTGCGTAAATCGAGATTACCCGTCGGCTCATCCGCCAAAACTAATGCCGGATCATTAACCAATGCGCGGGCGATTGCCACACGTTGACGCTCACCACCCGATAATTCGGAGGGGCGATGTTTGGCACGATGTGAAAGTCCCACTGCATCCAGTAAGTCCATCGCCTTCTCATTCGCTAAGCTTTTACTAACACCGCCAATTAATAAGGACATAGCCACATTTTCTAGCGCGGTAAAATCAGGTAACAAATGGTGGAATTGATAAATAAAACCAAGATGTTGATTACGGAGTGTCGCCCGTGCATCAGAGGACATTTTGCCCATCTGTTGCCCTCTAAACACCACTTCACCCGATGTCGGTGTATCCAAGCCACCTAATAGATGAAGCAAGGTGCTTTTTCCTGAGCCAGAGCTGCCAACAATCGCCATCATTTCACCTTCATGGACGGTAAAAGAGACATTTTTAAGCACTTCAGTACTTAATTGACCTTCCTGATAGCGTTTGCATAAATCATGACAAACAAGCAGTGAATTTTTACTCATAACGCAAAGCCTCAGCGGGTTGTACAGATGCTGCGCGCCACGAAGGATATAAGGTGGCGAGCAGAGAGATAATAATGGCCGATAGCGCAATAAAAATAACGCGGGTCGCATCAATAACAATGGGCAAATTAGCGCCACTTGGTAATAAACCTAATAGCGGCATTATGCTATTTAATTGGCTTGAAATAAGCACACCCAGTAATGCACCAATCAGAGATCCAATAATACCAGCGCCCGCTCCTTGGATCATAAATATCATCAGAATATTATGACGTTTTAATCCTAAGGTTTTGAGGATCGCTACTTCGCCCTGTTTTTCCATCACTAATAAAGATAAAGAGGTGATGATATTAAAAGCCGCTACGGCAATAATCAGGCTGAGCAAAAGACCCATCATATTTTTTTCCATTTTAACCGCTTGGAAAAACTCGCCTTTACGATCACGCCAATCAGTCCAAACCAAGCCTTCGGGCAACCGCTGCTGGCTCAAGCTATCCACTTGTAGAGGTTCGTCTAAAAATAGCCGCCAGCCGGTAATGTTACCGCTTGGATAGCGCATCATACGTGCCGCATCCTCTTGGTTAACCACCATATCGGTACTATCTGCCTCGCCTGCTGTATTAAAAAAACCGACCACAGTGAAGAGTCGCTGACTGGGCATTCGCCCCATAGGCGTCAGTTGGCTAACACCGGGCACAATTAAACGTATCTCATCGCCACGTTTGATGGCCAAATTATCGGCTAAACGCTGCCCCAAAATGGCATGATAAGAACCTGGTTTTAGATCATCACGTAACCCACTTGAGATATTATCGAGTAAAGGTGATTTTTCATTAGCATTGACGCCCAACATCACCCCCACACCGACGTTGCTGCGACTTTGTAATACTACATCGCCCATCACTATGGGTTCAATCCCATTAATACCGGTTAAATTTTCCAAACTCTCAACGGGATAGTGTGACGGATCGATATTTCCTATCGTTGAAGTCAATACAGCTTGAGGCATATATGCGAGAATACTCTCCTGAAGTGAACGTTCGAAACCGTTCATCACTGAGGTGACTGTGATTAATGCTGCAACGCCTAAAGTAATACCCACGGCAGATAAGCTTGAGACAAAACGGCCGAATTTATCGACCGCACGACCACGCATATAACGTAGACCTATAAATAATGAGACAGATTGACGCATGAAATCAGTTACGCTCCTGTTGCTAAAGCGAAGTGTTCAGGGATAATAAAGGGTAGTATTCATGAATGGAACCACCCAGCCCTGGTTTTGTGGTTTTTTTTTATTTTTTTATCAACTTGTTCCACCTTTTTAAATGACAGCTCAAGGTGTTACAAGTCGATTATCATCACGTAGAGAGAAGCTAACAACTTTTATGCCTGCAAATTATCGTTATGAACTCCCTAAGCGCAGTGGCGACGTTCGCCAGTTAGGATGCTTGATTGGTGCTGCCTGCGCGATAGAATGTGGAGAAATGATTGAACGCCATCAAGGCCCTGTCGTACTCGTAACTCGAGATATGCAAAATACACTGCGCTTGCGTGATGAATTACGACAGTTTACTCAATTACCGATCAATACACTGTCCGACTGGGAAACACTCCCCTATGACAGCTTCTCACCCCATCAGGAGATTATCTCCGAGCGTTTAGCGACCCTATACCGTTTACCCAGCTTACAAAAAGGGGTGTTAATTCTTCCCATCAATACTTTAATGCAAAAAGTGTTCCCGACTGAATATCTTGTCGGCCACGCGCTTATGATGTCGAAGGGCGATAATCTCTCACGCGATAAGTTACGAGAAGAGTTAGAGCAAGCGGGATATCGTCACGTGGAACAGGTTTTAGAACACGGTGAGTATGCCACAAGAGGCGCCTTATTGGATCTCTTTCCCATGGGAAGTTCACTGCCCTATCGTATTGACTTTTTTGATGATGTCATAGATAGCTTACGCACCTTTGATGTAGATTCACAGCGCACATTAGCCGAAGTCGATAATATTAATTTATTGCCCGCCCATGAATTCCCCACAGATAAAGAGGCGATCGAGCTTTTTCGTAGCCAATGGCGTGAGCGTTTTGATGTGAGACGAGACGCAGAACATATCTATCAACAGGTGAGTAAAAAAACCTTGCCTGCGGGTATTGAGTATTGGCAACCACTGTTTTTCAGCGAGCCACTCCCCTCTTTATTTGAGTATTTCCCTGAGAATACTCTGTTTATCTCTCAAGAATTTCAATCGGCTGCCGAGCGTTTTCAAACCGATACATTACAACGCTTCGAGAGTCGGCGTGTCGATCCGATGCGTCCATTATTGCCTCCTACTGAATTATGGTTAACGGTTGAAGAACTTAATCAATCGATAAAAAAATGGCCACGGGTTCAGCTATCGTCAGATCAGCTGTCCAATAAAGCGGCAAATACCAATTTAGGCTATGAAGCTCTCCCCGATCTCAATGTGAATGGCCAAAGTAAATCACCTCTGGATAAACTACGTCAATTTATTGAATCCTTTGATGGACCAGTAGTTTTTTCAGTTGAAAGTGAAGGCCGTCGAGAGTCAGTAACTGAGTTACTTGGTCGTATCAAGCTGCGCCCAGAACTCATTACTGATATTCAACAGGCAGCCAAATCCGGTCACTACATTATGATCGGCGCTGCTGAATATGGCTTTATCAATCACAATATAAATCTAGCTTTTATTTGTGAAAGCGATTTATTGGGTGAACGCGTTGCTCGCCGACGGACAGATAAGCGCCGTACCATCAATACGGATACACTAGTTCGCAACTTAGCCGAGCTACGCCCAGGCCAACCCGTTGTTCATATTGAGCATGGTGTGGGTCGCTATCAAGGATTAATGACCTTAGAAACGGGCGGCGTTAAAGCCGAATATCTGATCCTAACTTATGCTGGTAGTGATAAGTTGTATGTGCCCGTCTCTTCATTACATCTGATCAGTCGTTACTCAGGAGGTGCAGATGAAAATGCGCCTCTACATAAGTTAGGCAGTGATAGCTGGGGACGAGCGCGACAAAAAGCCGCCGAAAAAGTACGTGATGTGGCCGCTGAATTATTGGATGTCTATGCACAACGCGCCGCTAAGCCGGGTCATGCATTTGTACAGGATACCGAGCAATATCAGCTATTCTGCCAAGGTTTCCCCTTTGAAACCACGCCCGACCAAGAGCAGGCGATTAATGCGGTACTCAGCGATATGTGCCAGCCGATTGCCATGGATCGCCTGGTTTGTGGTGATGTCGGTTTTGGTAAAACCGAAGTGGCGATGCGAGCCGCTTTTCTGGCGGTCAATAATCATAAACAAATTGCCGTATTAGTACCGACAACTTTGCTCGCTCAACAGCATTTTGATAATTTCCGTGACCGATTTGCTAACTGGCCAATTCAAATTGAGATGATGTCTCGTTTTAGAACCGCTAAAGAGCAGCAAAAAATTATGCAAGATACCGCCGAAGGTAAAGTCGATATTTTGATTGGCACACATAAATTGTTGCAAAGCGATGTGGTGTGGAAAGATTTAGGTTTATTAGTCGTTGATGAAGAACATCGTTTTGGTGTGCGTCACAAAGAGCGAATCAAAGCGATGCGTGCTGATGTCGATATTTTGACACTCACAGCAACGCCTATCCCGAGAACCTTAAATATGGCCATGAGTGGCATGCGCGATCTCTCCATTATCGCCACGCCACCCGCAAGACGACTGGCGGTTAAAACCTTTGTGCGCCAATATGATGAGTTAGTGATCCGTGAAGCCATATTGCGTGAAGTTTTACGCGGCGGGCAAGTCTACTATCTCTATAATGATGTGGAAAATATTGAAAAAGCACGAGCTCGCCTTGAAGAGTTAGTCCCCGAAGCCCGATTTGTTGTCGGTCATGGACAAATGCGCGAAAGAGAACTTGAACGAGTGATGACTGATTTTCATCATCAAAGATTCAATGTGCTGATCTGTACCACTATTATTGAAACAGGGATTGATATCTCAAGTGCCAATACCATTATTATCGAACGCGCGGATCACTTTGGCTTAGCACAACTCCATCAGTTACGTGGTCGTGTCGGGCGCTCTCATCATCAGGCCTATGCTTATCTTCTAACGCCTCACCCTAAAGCCATGACCAAAGATGCCCAAAAACGTTTGGAAGCTATCTCGTCATTGGAAGATTTGGGCGCGGGTTTTGCGCTGGCCACTCATGACCTAGAAATTCGTGGTGCGGGTGAGTTACTCGGTGAAGATCAAAGCGGACAGATGACCACCATTGGCTTTACTCTCTATATGGAACTGCTTGAAAGTGCCGTAGAGGCGCTTAAAGAAGGACGAGAGCCAAGCCTTGATGATTTGATTAATCAACAGACAGAAGTTGAACTGCGTATGCCTGCACTACTTCCTGATGATTATATTCCTGACGTCAATATAAGGCTCTCTTTCTATAAGAGGATCGCCAGTGCCCATGATAAAGATGAGCTGACCGAACTGCGTATTGAGTTGATCGACCGTTTTGGCACGCTACCAGATGCAGGTAAGTTCTTATTAGCGTCTGCGGCATTGCGTTTACAAGCGCAATTATTGGGTATTAAACGGATTGAAGCGAATGAGAAAGGTGGATTTATTGAATTTAGTGATAACAATAAGGTTAATCCTATATTCTTAATTAAATTGCTGCAAAATACACCTCAAACTTATCGACTCGATGGACCAACAAAATTAAAGTTTATCCAAGAGTTAACAGATAGAAACAAGCGAATTGAATTTGTTCAAGATTTACTTACTGCCTTTAAAGATAATCAATTAGCTAATTAGTTCTTCTATCTAGAATCGCTATCAACAATAAAAGCAGCCTCGGCTGCTTTTATTGTTTCTCTAACTTAAATAAATAGAATTTAAAATTAAGTTAATAGATTGATTGTTATTGATACATAGTATTGTATGGCGATACGATTTTTATAAGATTGGTTGCGTCTAAACTACGATCGACTTTTGTTTTATCCATACAATAGAAAGGTCTAACAATACTGGTATTTTGGTCGCAAATTTCATTTAGCGATTTAGATAATAGTAGCTGGCCGTTATCGTCTAATGGAATAAATTTATCCGGTTCAACTGGGCTTCTTACCTTACCCAAGGTATCACCTATACGATATATCACATCATAACCGATAGTAACGGGAATACTTTTTTGCGTGACAAAGCAGTTACGGTAAGCATGTTTCGACAAAAGGAGAACATGAGGGTTCTTTATCGTCTCAATCATATAGAATATCGTGCACTCAGTCTCTGCGGGATGATAAGCAGACAGATACTCTTTGCTATAGGGCCCCAATATTCCAGACACGTTACAGTGCTCATGTTCAATAACCTGATTCGTCGTTAAAGGCTCAACAGAGATCACAGTCGCGACTTTAGGTTTAACCGCGATATTCGCATTAAAAAATTGGAACAATATGATAAGGATCCCGACACCTACGATGAGATACAACCCTTTTTTCATTTTAATCTGTTAACCTCGAGTCACTATAGTCCATCTAAAACAACTTGATAGCTCCTGCTTATTGAGCAACCGCTAAAATCTTATAAGAGTATTAATTCTATTTTCACTCATCTTCAAAAGATATATTTATATCATAAGAATTATAAGTCGATTAGTTTAACTTTATATTTAAGATTATGATTATAACGTTAGTGACATAAAAATATCTGCACTTATCTTAACCTAAATCAATAAAGTTTAACTATGATGACTGTACTTAAGGCCGCTTACAAGATTTATTAATAAAAGCATAGCACCTTTATAAATGAATTAAAATTAATTAAATTATTATTTATAAGTTATAAACAGTTTTAATTTTTATTAGTTAATATTGTTTTATTTTGGTACTTTTTTATTTTGTTATCCCCGTGCTCCTTTCGTTAACACGGAGATAACATTAACAAAATTTTAATGTAATTTTAACTTTGGACGTATGATTCGGTTGATACTTCCCACTAACATCATCAATCCAGTCTTCAAATAACCGTGTAGCGCGATTTGATGCATACGGTACAGTGAGATATAGACAATCCGTGCAATGCGCCCTTCGACCATCATATCGCCACGCATTAAATTTCCCATCAAACTGCCTACGGTACTAAAGCGCGAAAGTGAAACCAGTGAGCCATGGTCTTTATATATATAGTCTTTTAGCGGTTTGTCAGCTAATAGAGCCAAAATATTATCGTAACAGCGGCTAGCCATCTGATGGGCAGATTGAGCGCGCGGAGGAACGAACCCACCCTCTTTCTTGGCACAAGAAGCACAGTCACCAATAGCAAAAATACTATCGTCGTGAGTGGTTTGCAATGTAGGTTTAACGACTAACTGATTAATTCTATTAGTTTCAAGACCAGCAATATCCTTCATGAAATCAGGCGCTTTAATACCCGCAGCCCATACCATTAGGTCGGCTTTAATCTTCTCACCACTTTTGGTATTCAAGCCTTCTGCATCAGCGCTAACAACCATAGTCTGGGTTAATACGTGTACACCTAACTTATTGAGTTCTTGATGTGCCGCAGAGGAGATACGCGGCGGCAGAGCTGGTAGAATGCGCTCTCCAGCCTCAACTAAGGTGACATTTAAGGCATCATTATCAAGGCCTTTAAATCCATAACTGGTTAATTGCTCGACGGCATTATAGAGCTCTGCGGAGAGCTCAACTCCAGTGGCGCCGCCGCCGACGATAGCAATATTAACCTTCTCTTCCGCATTATCACGTACGGAATAGCGTAAAAATAGGTTTAACATTTCATCATGAAAACGGTGCGCTTGTTGTGGATTATCTAAGAAAATGCAGTGATCCTTAACCCCTGCTGTACCGAAATCATTAGATTTACTGCCTAGCGCTACGACTAAAATATCATAATCCAGCTTACGTTCAGGGACTAACAACTCATCATTTTTATCTCTTAACTCAGCCAGTGTTATCGATTTATTTTCTCTATCTATTTGAATTAAAGAGCCTAATTGAAAAAGAAATCTATTGTTCCTAGCCTGAGCTAAATAACTTAGTGCATCAACACCATCGTCTAAGGAGCCAGTTGCCACTTCATGTAATAGAGGTTTCCATAAATGACTCGGGTTACGGTCCACCAAGGTGATTTCAGCGCGTTTTTTTCGCCCTAACTTACGACCTAATCGCGTAGCAAGTTCCAAACCACCAGCGCCGCCCCCCACAATAACAATTTTAGTCTCTGAATCTGCTTTTACATATGACATATAAACTCCACAACAAAATTAATGTTATGTAAGTGTCTTTTAAATAAAAACCTTAAATAACATAAATTTAAATTAATATTTCAATAAATAAATATCCATTTTAAATATCATAAGCGGATAGTAGCTTATACTAAAATTGATTAAGATCAATGTTTCTAATTAACTTAAGATTAAAAAAAAGATAAAACCCATTACACATCATTAATGGGTTAAATAGGTATAACCACAGTCTTTGCGCTGGTACTAAAAACCAATTACATTAACCGATCATTAACATTGGGCTTTTTATTATTATATTTCTATTTAAATGTAAGCATATAATTCATTAATCACATACGCAGTTAATAAATATGAATTAGCTATTCTTACTCTGTGCAAAAAATAGTCCTGTTATTTTCTATTTAAATAACGACTTTATTTATTAATTCTGCACTATTATATTTTTTAAATCCTAATTTTTTATCCTATTAAAATTCATCTCAGCAGAGAAGAATCGCGCTAGAACCACTCCCACAACGCCTTGCTCTTGTTCACCATCTTTTCATCATGAAATAACCACCACAATAAATCCTTTATAGATAATCACTATTTAAGCAGTTTCATTAGAAAAATAAATGTATTCAAGTAGTGGTTTAATTATTTAACATTCTATTGATTAGAATATCCCTTAATATAATTGAGGGTATCCTTTATTACATTCTTAATTTTCCATTACACTTAATTAAAAATGAGGAAAACACCAATGCATGAAATAACACCATTATTCAGTAATTGATCTGGATACAGATTAATTAAAATTACCTTTAAAATAGCCTTTACCCATTATTGATAATAACCACTAAAATGAATAATTAGATAAATTAATAGTTTTAGAATATCCAAATATAGGAGTAATCATTATCTATTTGAATAGTTATTGTTGATATCCTCATCTTGGCTTTACTAATCAATAGAAAGTGGACAAGAGAGTAACTGTGAATTGGCGTAGCGATTTAGATAGGCTAGTCGAGAGAAAAAAGAGACGGCCTATAGCCCATCTCTTTTAATGCAGCAGCGTAAATAGAAGATGAATTTACTTTTGTTCTTGCCAAGAGCCATGCAAGGTCACTAATGCTTTGTTAGCTTCTTGCCAACGCTCTGTGCGTTTTAATTCACCCAACGAATACTGACGTCCAGTATGATAGAGCGAAGAAGCGGAAGAGCTCCCCATTCTTGGTAGGCTATCTAAGATACTGACGGCGCCTTGTCGATTATTACAGGCGAGGATCATGTCACAACCCGCTAGCAGCGACGCGCTGGCTCTTTCTGGATAACTTCCCATAATAGTCGCGCCCTCCATAGACAGGTCGTCGGAGAAGATCACTCCATCGAAGCCCAATTGCTCACGTAGTACAGATTTCAACCAATAGGGTGAGCCACTAGCGGGACGTTCATCCACTTCCGTATAAATCACATGGGCAGGCATAACGGCATCCAGCAATCGACGCTGAATAAAATCTTTAAAAATAGACATATCGTGGCCACGGATCATATCTAATGGCCGTTCATCTCTTGCTATCGCTTTATGTGAATCTGTTTTAACGGCGCCATGCCCGGGGAAGTGTTTGCCTGTGGTTTTCATTCCCGCTGAGCGCATGCCTTTAATAAAGCGTTCTGCCATCACCATAGCAATTTCGGCATCTTCATGAAATGCGCGTTCGCCGATAGCGATACATCCATGGCCTAAATCAAGTACTGGCGCAAAACTAATATCGATATCCATAGCGATCATTTCGGAGGCCATCAACCATCCCGCTTGTTCCGCTAATTTACCCGCAGCGTAATGCTCATTTAAAGCCGCGAAGGATTGTGCTGACGGTAGCGAGGTAAAACCTTCGCGGAAACGTTGGACTCGTCCCCCCTCTTGGTCCACGGCAATTAATAACCGATGACGAGAAGCATCACGAATTTGTCTAACGAGTTCTCTTAATTGCTCAGGATCATGATAGTTACGCGTAAATAGGATCAAGCCCCCAACCGACGGGTGAGCAAGGATCTCACGCTCTTCATTATCTAATTCATAACCCTGAACATCCAACATTAATGGACCCATAGCCTGCCTCTTGGTTTAAATTTAATTTAGTCGATGAAGAAATCCCATCAATTTGCGGCCATTTTAGTTTGTCAGGCCGAACTCTTCTCTTAATGGATAAGCGAGCGTTAGAAATTGATGATCTTCTGTCTGTTTCCAGCGAACCTCATACCACATCAGCATCATGTATTTTACCCAAGGTTGCCATAATTTACACTGTTGTGCCAAATCGAATGGATCTCCATAGGCATGAAAATCTACACAGTAGTGTATTATAAATTGATGTTTTTGCTCATCGTTTAGACCATTGGCGATAAAAAAAGTGCTGAGAGATAAGCCAATATCTGTATTAGCAGAATATTCCCAATCTAATAAGAAGAGCTCACCTGAAGGCGCAATTAGCAAATTTTCTCGATGAATATCCATATGGGCAGGGGCGATTTTTAGGCTTTTCGGCTGTGTTGCTCGTTCAAAACGCCGCTGTATTTGCAGCCAACGAGGGCTCATACGCCGCTTATCAATTTGCTGACCATAGTGAATAATCTCTTCTTGCAGTGCGAGATCATAGGAGAGTTTGGGTTGATGATGTAATGCGGCAATAAGTGCAGCTAATTTATACTGAAAATCAACAGAGTGAAAAAGTTGCTGATCAGGATGTTGCCCGGGCAGCCATTCAATAAGTAGCCAATCTGTATTAGCTCCCAGAGTGCGCGGTGCAGCGGAGAAATCCACCAGCTGTTTTAAAATAGATCGCTCTTTCTGGCGATTCACATAGAGATGAGACTGAGTATCCCCCTGTGAACGCGCGATAATTTGTTTTTGTTGGCAGGTTAATAGAAAAGTTCCCCCCGATAGTCCCGCAAGTGGTTTCATCGACCAAGCAGCAAGACTGATCTGGGGATAGAGCCTTGCCAGCAATTCAGCCAGCGAAGAGGGTTTATTCAATCTCACCCTGTCCTGTCCACAGGATTTCACCCGTCTGGACGGATAGCAACTGCATCTCTATATCACGTTTACTATTGCTGCCTTCAATCACGCTATATAGCACATAGTCAGCCCGAACTAAGCGACCTAGACCAATAGCCTTACTGCGGGAAACTAGGCTATCTTCGATGGGTAGCCCCAATGCTTTACGTGCACTGCTAATGACATCTTGCGGAACCATCTCAAATTGCCCCGTTGCATCAACCGTTTTAGTGATCGTTGATGTCACATTCGCTACTGAGAAAGAGCCATTCGTATTATTTTTTACTGAATCGACTAATAATACTTTGCCCTTTTCCACATTACTTGAAGCGGTCATTTGATTAATCAACGGAGATACCGCACTCGACCAATCCACTGTTTTAGGTTTTGGCGGTAGTGGTGGCACTTTATCACCCGCTGGTGGCGCGACAGGCTCAACCGGCATAGTAGGTTCTACCGGCTCTATTGGCGGTTGAGTGTCCGGCACATACATTGAAGGACAGCCCGCCAATAAAATTGTTGCCGCAGCAACAAGTAATATCCGTTTCATTATTTATTTGACTCCGATTTACTTTGGCCAAAACATCTATCGTTAAAGCCTAAATAGTCCTAGCAACAACATCAAAACCGATATAGCTTTTATTATTGTTGCTAGCCATCATTTATTTAACCAGTAATGGACCTAAAGATTCACCGCCCACCAAATGCATATGAATATGATAAACAACCTGCCCTGCATGTTGATTACAATTCATAATTAGACGATATCCGCTTTCAGCAATGCCTTCTTGCTCGGCAATTTTTGCAGCCACTGTAAATAAGCGACCTAACATCTGCTCATCTTCTGCGGTGACATCATTCACAGTGGGGATCAACTTATTAGGAATGATCAGGATATGTGTCGAAGCTTGCGGTGCGACATCACGAAATGCCGTAACTAGCTCATCTTGGTAGACGATATCGGAGGGAATTTCACGACGAATAATTTTGCTAAAAATAGTTTCTTCTGCCATTTTTCGATCCCTTAATTCTGATGAACATTTAAATGGAATAACTGATTAAAATTCTGAGTGGTAATTTCAGCTAATCGCTCAACACTCACGCCTTTTAATACCGCCATATATTCAGCAACAGCTCGGACATAGGCAGGCTGATTCTCTTTACCACGATAAGGAACAGGCGCTAAATAAGGGGCGTCTGTTTCAATCAAGATACGATCGAGCGGCACAATACGCGCAGCTTCGCGGATCTGCTCGGCATTTTTGAACGTCATAATGCCTGAAAATGAGATATACATACCTAAATCTAATAGCCTTTTTGCTGCCTCACTATCTTCAGTAAAGCAGTGCAGCACGCCACCGCAATCAGCTACTTGCTCTTCACGCAAAATAGCGATGGTATCTTCTCGTGCATCTCGCGTATGAACAATAACGGGTTTGTTGACCTGGCGTCCAATACGAATATGCTGGCGAAATGACTCTCGCTGTAATTCAGCATTCTCTTTTTGATAATAGTAATCTAAACCTGTTTCACCTAAAGCAACGACCTCGGCTTGAGCCGCCAAATTCGCTAAACGGTCAAAATCTAGCCCCTTATCCAAGTCAAGAGGATGAATACCACATGAAAAAGCGACATTGTCGCGCTCGCCAATCAGCGCCTTCATTTTATCGAAGCCTTGCAGCGAGGTGGCAACAGCCAACATAAATTTCACATCTTGTTGCTGTGCTTTGGCAATAACATCATCAACGCTAGTATGTTGTTTTTCATAATCTAAACAATCAAGATGGCAGTGTGAATCAACTAAAAACATATTTTACTCTTATTTTTTATACTGTTGTTACCCGCAGTTGCGATTCCCAGTTTAATAACTGGCTGGTGAGAAGCAACTCTTGGTTCAAACTTAATACAGTGGATAATTGGTGATAACAGGTTTGCCATTCATCAAAAGCTTGTAATAACTGAGAGGCGGATTGCACTCTAGCAATTTGTTCCACTAAGGCGATCTGATCTTGATTAGTACAAAATTCACTCGCCCCCTGTTGGAACTTGATCGCATCAGCCAAAAAGCCTAATAACCAGTGAATACGCACAGTCCCATCATCTTGATTTAGTGCTGGCAATAACGATAGCATGTCAACTTGCTGGAGAGAATCAGCTAATGAGTGACAAAAGGCTTCTCTTTTTTGCCAGTTCGCGGCGACTAACAACTCAGCGGCCGCGATAGGCGCACCCTGTGACAGTCGCAATGCAGTAATCGCATTGGGTAAATAGCTAACACCCGCATTTTTTTGCAGCCAATAGAGCGCAATATCATCTTCAGGTACGGGAAGATGATGATAGGCACAGCGGCTTCTTAGCGTCGCAAGTAAGCTTTCGGGACGCTCGCTTTGCAGTAGAAAATAGGTTAATTTCGCTGGCTCTTCTAAGGTTTTCAATAAGGCGTTGGCAGCGGCATCCGTCATAGCTTCTGTCGAGGGTAACCAAATCACTTTGGCGCCACTTTGATGGGAGTGAGAAGATAATTTTTCGATTAGTTTTCTCACTGCATCGACGCTAATAGAATTTTTCCCTTTTTCAGGCACTAATTCGTAATAATCTGGGTGCGTCTTAGCAAGCATCAAACGGCAACCATGACAGTGACCACAGCTTTTTAATCCTTCCGGTGACTGACACATCAGCCAGCGACTAATACCATAACAGAGAGCATCTGCGCCATTACCAGCCAAAGAGTGAATTAAAAGCGCATGATGTCCACGCCCTTGCTGACTGGCATTAATGATCTGACGATAGGTTTGATTCAGCCACGGATACCAATTTATCATTTATTGTTCCTGCTGGGCTAACCAGTGCAACAAAGTCTGTTTAATACTATTTTGCACTTGCTCGATAGTTTGATTGGCATTGACGGTTTGAATGCTCACATCTTCTGCGGCTAATTCAAGATAACGAGCTCGAGTACGATGGAAAAAACCGAGTGACTCTTGTTCAATTCGATCGAGTGCGCCTCGAGAGCGCGCACGTTCAAGACCAATTTCCGGTGGTAAATCCAAATAGATAGTTAATGCCGGTTTGAAGTCCCCTAGCACTAAATCACGCAAGGATTTCATGAGTTTTTGGTCAAGACCGCGCCCCCCGCCTTGATAGGCCTGAGAAGAGAGATCATGGCGATCACCGATCACCCACTGACCCGCAGCAAGTGCGGGTTTAATCACGGTTTCAACTAGCTGAACGCGCGCAGCATATAACATCAGCAGCTCAGCTTTATCCGTAATGGGATCTCCCTCAACGCCCTGTTTAATCAGATCGCGTAATTTTTCGGCTAAGGGTGTGCCACCGGGTTCACGGGTAAAGGTAATATTATGAATACCGGACTGATTAAGGGTTTCAACTAGGGTATTAATCGCCGTTGTTTTGCCTGCGCCCTCTAATCCTTCAATAACAATATAATTATTTTTCATGCTTTCCATCAATTCTGTGCTTGTATCTGACGATAAACTTTCACCGCACGATTATGTTCATTTAGGCTACGGCTAAAGGTATGACCCCCTTTGCCATCAGCGACAAAATATAAGTAATCCGTTTTATCAGGATGCGCTGCGGCTTTAATTGACGCAGATCCTGGCATAGCTATGGGCGTTGGCGGTAATCCATCAATTTGATAGGTATTATAGTCGGTATAATTGTTTAAATCGCTGCGATAAATGGTGCCTCGATATTTATCACCCAAACCATAGATCACCGAAGGATCTGTCTGTAAACGCATTTTTTGCTTTAAGCGATTAGTAAAAACCGACGCGACCAAAGCTCGTTCACTGCCGACACCCGTCTCTTTTTCGATAATCGACGCCATGATGAGCATTTCATAAGCGGATTTATAGGGTAGATTTTTATCACGCCCTTGCCACTCCTCATCTAAGTATCCTTTCATTTTTTGATTAGCGCGTTTCAGGATCTCAATGTCACTGGTATTAGCAGTATAGTGGTAAGTGTCAGGATAAAACCAACCTTCGAGTGCTTCGCCATCACGCATACTGAATAATTTATTCAGTTCTGCAAGAGATTTTGTATCAGACTCATGCTTTATATAAGGTGCATCACGCAGCTGTGCAGTCCAATCACTCAGTCTGCTCCCTTCAATAAAACGAATACTAAACTGAGCCTCTTTACCACTCGATAGAAGTTCGAGTAGCTGGCCGATAGTAATATCAGGATTAATTCGGTAAGTTCCCGCTTTAAATTGCGCGAGATCTGGCTGTAATTTAAGTAACCATTGAAATGAGTCATTGCTCTCAATCACTTTTTGTTGCACTAATAATGTTTCTAACGCAATACGCCCCGTGCCCGCAGGAACAGTAAAAATAAGCTCAGTTTTCAATGAAACGGGCGCATTTTTATAATCAAGAACCTGCTTATAGAGTATATAGAGCGCAACTATAGCTAATGCCGCTACAATCGCAACCGCGATCAAAATTTGTTTTACTCGTTTCATTTATTACTCATCATTTGGTTTGTGCTTATATATAGCTTGATGTTAGTGACGCACTTTTACTGACATAAAGGCAGCAAATAGTTAAATAGACTGCGTGATTGATAGCCCCACTCAGCTTGCCCTGCCTCTATGCGGATCCGATTTACCGGAAGTATAGGCATTAAACTATTTGAGATCATCACCTCATCACAATTAGCTAACACCTGAGGATAACGTTCTACTTCAGATAAAGTATAAGAACTATCGGCTAATTGTTCGATAATATGCTTTCTCATCAAGCCATTAACGCCCGAATGAGTCAATGAAGGCGTAAAAACTTGCTCTCCCTGTCGCCAAAAAATATTGGCGCTGCAGCACTCAATTAATTGGCCATCAGTATCCAAAACTAATGCTTCGTCGACATTTTGTGCATCAATATCTTGCTTTATCAATACCTGCTCTAAGCGATTTAAATGTTTAATACCAGCTAAAAATGGATTTTTACTGATAGGAACTTGGCTAATCGACAAACAGACCCCTGACAGCTGTAACTGTGCATAATGAGTCGGATAAGAATTGAGCGATATAATCACTGTGGGGGTATGGAAATTTTGACTACTATAGCCGCGACCACCTTGCCCACGACTAATGATAATTTTCAGCACTACCGCCTCAACATGCTGCTGTGCAATTTCCTTAACCTGCTGGATCAGCTCCACCCAATCGGGCTGAGGCAAATGCAACCGAGCTGAGTCTTGCTGCAAGCGAGTAATATGCTGACTAAGGAAAACCGCCTTTCTTTTCACCACTTTTAATGTGGTAAAACAACCGTCACCAAAGTGTACTGCGCGATCATTCACCGCGATAGTTAGGCTCTCTTTGCCATTAATCCAATAAGTCATCAGCGATTTTACCAATTTATACAAGTAAATCATAAAGTAACATAATTAGTTTTATCATAAACTAAAGACTTCACCACTGCAAAAATTATACTGTAAATAATCCTTGTTAAGATAGAAGATCACTATATTAATTTAATTTATTCCCATATTATAAATATGGATTAATTAAAATTAGAGCATGTTTAATATTTAATATTAACGATGTAAGTCACAAATATATATTAATAAAAGATAAATTCATCTTTCTATATGCTAGTTTTTATTTTTATCAAAATTCATGAGTATTTTCTATGCCAAAAAAAATAAGCAGAAAAATTTCATTTAAACAAGATGATATTATTAGTATATGGAATCGATTAGGAGGAACTAATACAGCAAATAAATTTCTAATGATTCAAAATGAAAGTATAGATAATGATTTAATTAATGGCCTATCTTATGGACTGACAACTGAATTTTTAATTTACTCAGCAAGTAAAGAATCCATTGACTATATAAATCAAATGAAACACTTACCTAATATAATTAACAAGCATAATTATATTAAACAAAGCACACTCGATACAGTTTATCTAAAGGCAAGAAAGGAGCATGCCATAGCATTATTCAATAAACATTTAATAAACATTATTAACATTCAAGGAAAATATGATTTTTGCGACCAAGTTTCAAATTTCAAGCTAGACTTTAAAATACCATCCATTCATAACAATGAAGACTTTAATCTATATCTAGATAGACTATATAATTTTAATAATAAAAACAATCCTAATAGAAATAGCCCCTATTGGAATGAGTTTAATGAAAAATCGTATATTTTAATGAAGAAATATTATGAAGGTATATTCTCACCTACAGATGAGTTTAAAAAAACGACTGAAAGAGAAATTTACGATAGTATAGGCTATAAGTACATTAAAAAACTGTATCCAGAAAACAGTGAAGAAAAATATAAATTAAAAAATGACCTGTCATTATATGACATAGTCACGTTATTAGATGTTTCCCGATACCAGATATATAACGATATTTTGAATTCAGTTAATAGTAGACTAATAAATCATGGTTTATCTCCTACTGAAGTGCCTATTAATTCCGACGTTTTTTTTATCATGACAATATTTCTCACACAACACTCAATAAATTATTAGATGATATTCTCATTAGTCAAAAATCGAAATATTACTATCTATTTAGCACTGAACATGTAATGGCAATAACTATAGAAAAAGATGAAACCACAGGGAAGTTTACTTATAGATTTTTTGATGCTAATAATGAAATTATTGAATTTTATTATTTTTTTGAATTTAAAGAATATTTAAAAAAAATGGCAAATAAATATAGCCTCTATTATGGTTTTAGATCGTTAAAAGATAATGATTATACGATTTTTGTTAGAGAGCACAAACTGACGCCAGAAACTAGAACTCTAACTGGACTAGAGAAAATAGAACTAAATGATATAGACATCACCGCATCCACACTATTAGCTCAGAAAAAAATAAAAATAAAGCTAGATAAAAACACCCACATTACTTTTAATGAATTTGACAGAAAAAATAACATTTTAAAAATAAAAATGACCAATCTTAACAATGAGATCATTATATTTACAGATATAATTAATATATATGAATTAAAATCACGCTTAAGCGAAAACACTAAAATTACTGAAACTTATAATGGAGAGATTATTTTTCTAAGTAAAGAGCAGTATAAAGTTTATAAAATCATCAATCTGGAAGATATATTAGAAATAAAAAATTATAATTTAGATGTTATCTCCGAAAAATCGTCAACTCAACTTAGTGAAAATCTTGATGATTTTTTTCAACAAGAGATACCGGTTACCTTCAGATCTAATGAAAAATTACCGACAATAATTATTAATAATGAACTTCCTATTGAGTCAGAACTTGGGTGGATTGACCCCATAGAAAATCCAAAATTAATCCCACAACATTCAGCAGAAGATCAATTAAGATTAGATGAATCTGATTATGAGCACAATATCATTTTTCAGCTTCAAGATGATCCTGAAAATATTAATAATGTATCTGCTCGTATGATAGGTAAACATCCTAAAGATACCACGCTTATTTTATTTGATATTATCAATAATCAATATGAAGTAGTTTATGGCGACATAAACCGCGCTGTTAAAGGAAAAACACGCTGGTTTATTGCTGGTCACGGTCGTTTCAAAAAAGATGAACCTACACTGTTTGCTCACCTTTCCCCTCAACAACTTGTTGACGGATTAGCTAATATAAAAATTAAGCTAACCAGTTTACAATCACCCGATAAAATTGTTTTAGGTGGCTGCAAATTAGCAGCAGGTAATATACATGAGAACTTTGCTCGTAATAGTATCCCTTTATTCTATCAAAAAGGATTTGATGTTCCTATTGTCGCCTATAGTGAAACCGTCTATACCGAAATAGATGGGTCCAAATATATGCATAGTAGATTAGACACTAGAACGGATGAGTTTAAAAAAGTCTATTCATGGGATAAGATAAATCAGCAGATATTAATAAATAATGAACCAGAAATTCTATTATTAATAGATAAATTAAAAAACAATGAAATAGATTACGATACGTTTATTAGAAATAACAACAGTATATTATCTCTCTATTTTAAAAATGAATATAATGAACTTGACCAAGATCTTATCAAAAAAGTTATTTACAGTAAAAATGGCTATGAGCTTTTTCAAGAAATAACAACCTCACAAACCCCTCGAATAGAAGGAGGGTTTTACCAAGAAATAGTTAATAAACTAAAAACTGAGGGCATTGATAAAGTACCCTTATGTCGAATTATCGATAATGAGTATATTGAAAAAAATCCAGATTTAAAAAATAAAAATATCACTGGCGATATCGATATTATATTTAGAATAAAAGATAGTGAATCAATCCGCAATAATGTAGAAAAACTGGCACTTAAAAACCCCAATAATACAATTATTTTTCAGGTAGATGTTGTTAATCATAAGTTATATACTGAGTACGGTAATTTGGACCAACTTGAAGCAGCTCAAAAACAATCTTGGAAAATTGTTGACTTTATTGATAGAGAAGAATCACTTTCTGGCGTATATGCACTATTATTAAGCAATGGACTCTATCTCGCTAAATCAAGATATAATTTACCCCCACCTAAAAATATAGAAATTATTAATACTAACCAATATAGAAAAACTTACTATTTAAATGAATCATTAACTTTAGCCAATGAGTTACTTAAAAATTTAAGAGCGAAAGATATTCATTCTAATTTATACTTAGATTCTTATAATAATCCAGATGATATCATCATAAACAACCAATTTATCAATAAAACAAAATTTCACTATAATACAGAAGAAAATATAACTTATATTAATGGTGAGCATCCTGCTAAATACATTATCACTGACATTGTCAAAAATAAACTACCATTAGATGATTTTGAGTTATTTGATTATCACTATTTAATGCCTTATTTAAGCAATTCTTCTGGTACTCTCGATCCTGTAAAATCCCTACTTATTATTAATGACCCTTTTATTAACATTGATGTTAATACCTATTTCACTGACAAAATATATTTACAACCTAATGCAATTGAAAAATGGAATGATATATTTAACCAGTCAAAACAAACAACATTAAAACAGAGAGCAATTGATACCCTGGATTTACTCAATGCAATTGATAAAAACCCGAATATAATAATTAACTTAGGAAGATACGCTACCGAATTATTAGCAGATTTATTTCCTCAAGATAATGGATATCATATAGGCAACATCCTAAATTTAATTACACAACCTAAGGATTTCACTTATCTGCAAGGAAAGATTAATGCCTTAGTCAGTTTAGAGTTTCCAGAGAATTTTAATCAACTGTCTCTCGCCGAAGCCCTGAAACAAAGCCAAAAAAGACATGATATTATCCTGACTAATTTGTTGAGCATGCAGGATATTGCGCAAAACACAGAGATTAGCACTAGAATTAATTTTGTTAATCATGGATTTTACTTTGCGGATAACAGTATCAAAAATAAAAAACTAAAAGATACACTTGGACAAATTTATGCTTATTGTAAATCGAGCCTTAAACCAGATGAAAAATTCGATTTTATTAAAATGATCAACTATGGTGTCTCTTTAAATAGTAAGAAACAGACAACAAAATTATCAGCAGATGAGGAATTATATCTTAGTTTTTATCAAGAAATGGTTTTTAATTTAATGAAAGAGCTTTTAGCAATACAAGAAATCAGTATAGAGTCATCGATTAAAAATAGTTCCTTTCGTCAGTGGCTAAAAAAAGCTAAACCTAACGCCTATAAAATCCAAACATCGAAAGGTGATTTCACCCTAATTTTTAAAAAAACAAAAGAAAATTATCAATACAGTATATTTGATGCTGATGGATTAGAGGCCAGTTATATTGATGAAAATCAAGATAAAGTATTGCATGAGTTTACAGAACATATTATTAAATATTTAAATAATAAAAATGAAGTTGAACAAGTAGATAGCCGGCCTTATAGTGAGGAAAATGAACAACCACTCGTCAAAACAGATTATCAAATAGATGTAGAAGTGTTAGGTGAAAATAAGCTTATCCAGCAATCAATCCATGAGAAAATCACAAATTTAATTATCCCTCAACAAATACCATCAGGCATACTTAATATATCAGAGATCTCTATTCCCCTTGCAACTCTATCTCGATTAGGTGCGACTATTGATGATATTCCACTCAATCAACGACATCTCGCTAATCCAGAATGTTATAAAAATATTCGCTTTAATGCAGAAACACTTTCATCTCGCTTAACTTTTGTTGAGGGGAGTGATGAAGATATTATCTTAATTAGAGCTTTAAAACAGATGATGATGAATAAGGAAAATAAAGAGATTATTCATCCTCAATCTGATCTTATTAATTATTCGAACCTACTACAGCAGCTTGATTATATTGATCACTATATAGACACCCAGAAAGATGATATTGATATTAAATTATGGCAAAAATTACAATATATAGGTCTCAAATCGCCTAGTTACATTGAATTAATGCATCGAACAGGACAAGCGCTCAATCTCGCTGGCTTTATTACTCTATTGACCTCCACATATGGAATGATGCAGCAACTCGATGACCCTACTTTAATACCCGCTGCACGTGATGATATCCATAAAAATCTTGGTATCGCTTGGGCTTCAGGGATGATTAATTTATCCGATATTGCTCAACCCGCATTATTAAAAATAGCTTATCAACAAACTCATTCATTTAAAGTTGCTGGTACTCTGGCTGGGCATGTTACTATTGGTTTAATACTAGCGGGAATTGGCTTTGATATTTATAATGCTTATGAGAGTTTTTCTAAATTAGCGACTGAAAAAAACTCAGCTATTCGACAGGATCTGATCGTCAATGGTAATTTATCATTGGCTGGAATTGGAGTCGCCATTACCTCTATTTTTGGCTTGATAACTGGCAGTGCAGCAGCAGGTCCATTTGGTATTATCTCTGGCGCCGCGCTTATGTTTGGTGGCATGATTTATAATGCCGTTAGAGCAATAAATAATATAAAACAGCAAATCACATTAACCGCCAATGAAGAATTTACTACAGGGGCAAGAATTGCTCTTGGTCTGCCACCTGTGATAAGTGTACAAAATAAATTACGTAAAAAAAATATTGAGCTCACAATGGAAGGAGCAGCCTGGAATTATGATCGCCAATTCTATATTCATAGTATTTTACCTAACGGATTTGATAGCCATGTTTATACCGAAGAACATATATTTTCTGAGGGTGAAGATGCCTATTATTTGATTGATGATGAGGGGAATTATTTTGGTGGTACACTAGAAATACCTGGATATGAACGATTTCTATTAAGTTTAGGTCTTATCAATAGCACAGAAGTAATGAATTTTTATTCTAAAATAAATGCTAGGTTATTTTCCAAACAAGAGGCGGAATATTTTTTACAACGTAATGATTTGCTCGATCCAAGCGGTAATATATATCATGATTCAACAAAAAAAATGGCTGATATATATAAAATCCAGAAGGCAGAACTAAAAATATACTCAACTGAACATAGAAGATCTAGTGATGAGATTATAATATTAAATCCTAATTATAAGAACAATAATAATGAATTATTGGACAGTTTATTATTACGTGGAAAAAACAATATAGCAACAATAAGTACAGTAGGCTCTAAAGATATAAAGTTTTATACATTAAATAAATTCGGATTAGATGAGAAGATCAAAAAAGTCCATTTTAATCAATTCTCATTTGAGGAAATTAATAATATCGATAAAATTAAAAGTGTTTTAAATACACAACGGATACAAAGTGGTATTAGCTTCAATACAGAAAGTGGTCATGATATTATTATTGGCAATCAACATCAAGAAAATAGCTTTCAAATTTACAATGGAGCTAAATTTTTTGCTGGCGGTGATAAGAAGGATTTATTCTATTATCTAAGTCACGATAGATTAAGTTATCAATTAAAAGATCGGCATTCTTATAGCGTTAATGCTTTACCAAAGAAGCATTTTGATGGGCAAGGTGGTGAAGATTCATTTATTTTAGCTAGTATAATTGACGGAATAATCACCGAGATTGATCTTAATAAAGGAGAGATTCGTCATAAAACCAATAATAGTAGCTATGTCATAGCCACAATCGAAAATATAGAGAATGTTATTGGATATGCTCAAGGTAGTGAAATAATTTATGGCGATGATAAAAATAATTATTTAGATAGTTCAGGCGGTAAAACTGAACTATATGGTCATGGTGGTGAAGATAAGTTATTTTTAGACCAAGGCTATGCTAATGGCGGAGATGGGAAAGATTATTATTTTATTCGTAGCTATAAATGGAGCCACTATACAAACGGTTTATTAATAAAAACTAGAAAATACTCAGAACAAAAAAAAGAATTTACTAATGAAATAAATTACAATGATAAATTTAATTTTCAAAATGGTTATTCTTATAACTGTCACATTGTTATTGATGAAAAAAATCAGGATTATAGTGTAGTTGAATTAGATTATTCATTAGAGCATATTACTACCGCTAAGATAGACAATAATGATTTACATTTAACGATTTCCATTCCCTCTTATCATATAACAAAAAATATATCCTCTACAGAAGTTTATAATGATAGCACTCAAACAATAGTACTGAAAAATGTTTATCGTAATAGCATAGATAATCAAAACAAAATAACACATCACCAATATACAATAAAAACAAAAGATGGATTCTTATTATCAAGTAATTTAAAAAATCAGTTAAAAAACAGCTCACCACCTAAATTATTATTTAATATTCAATATATAAACAATCAAGATAAATACCAGAAGTCATTTCACGAAAAAGAATTTCCTGAAGCAAGTATCACTACTGATATCTATGCTAGTGTTAAAAATAAAACATTAGAGTTTATATCAATGGGCAAACCCAATAATAGCCTTACCTCTATCGTTTTTAAAAGAAAATATAGTGCACCAAGTTGGGGAGAATTTGTCTATGCTAGTTCTGCAGATAAGTTTAGTTTCACTGGTGATGAGGGTGATAACTCAGTTAGTTCCATAGGAAGTAACAGCTATATTTATGCCAGTAAAGGGAGTGATTACTATCATATTAATGAAACAGATAAGCAGACTGAAAAAGATAATTCACATAAAATTATTTTCGATTTCTCAAATTTGAAATATCCCAATGGCTATGTCGGTCATAATAATAACTTTGATTCAAATGACAAAATAATTTTAATATTAGAAAATGATGATGCAAATCAACTTATCATGAATAAAAACACGCTTTATTTTGGTTCAAATAATAACAATAAAAAATCACCTATTAGATTTATTAACTTTCAGCAAGATATTGTTGATACCATATTTATCCACGACAAAAACAATAATATCTTTGCCGTTAACTTAACTTCGCAAGGTGGCTCAATTAAATGGTTAAATACCCCTTCTTTCACAACTAATGCTAATGATGTGATACGTATAACTAAAGGATATCCTATATCCAACGAGGTAATAGATGGGCAAGCTGGCGATGATATTATTATTGATATTAGCGGTGAAGGACATCTTATTAACGGTGGATATGGGAAGGATATTCTTACTTTTGCCTCTGGTCATAATGCCATTTATGGAGGCAAAGACAATGATAAATTATTTGGTGGTCGCGATGATGATTTATTGATCGCAGCATATGGTGATGATCAACTGTTAGGTGGAAAAGGGAATGATCGATATTTAATTGATGGTGATACCATTGGTCATATCACTATCGACGATACACTAGGCCAAAATAGCCTATATCTGATGAATTTTCACAATACCCATACTAACGTTAATTCGCACCATAAAATCTATACCGCTTTCAACGGAGGAACGGTAAGCGTTATATATAGAACGCAGGACACTAATGAAAATATTAATCATATTTATATTGATAATAGACTTAAAAAGCGATTAGAAAATCGTCTTTCACGACAAACGGCAGCCCATAGCAATAATCTATTTGATAGATTAATTCAGAATATGGCTAATGCACGAAATAGCTATGATACTCACCATTCTGAGCTGCAATCAGCCCAACATAAGCCTAGTTGGTCTGCAATCGCCTATTTTGAACAGTTAATTCACTAATCTAATTATAAATATTTATTATATCGAGATCTAAATATATTTTTAGCTGAAAAAATATAACAAAAAAGCTTCATTCTTCATCAGACTTAAATAGCCAGAATCAGTTTGAAGCTTTATGAAACGACTTATACTCATTTAGTTTTTATCGGAATAAAAGTATAGAGTATTTGTCATATTCTGCGCTCCAATAGCCGAATAAACTATTAGAGCGCAGAATTGAATAACCCAGGCTTAAAAATGCCAATGCAACTATTTAGTTATCACTCATTCTACGGAAAATTAGTGAACCATTAGTTCCACCAAAACCAAAGGAGTTACAGAGTGCATATTCCATATTTTCTACTTTTCTTGCAGTGCCTGGCACAAAGTCCAGATTGCAATTTTCATCAGGCTCATCCAAGTTAATGGTTGGAGGAACAATTTGATCTCTCAAAGCCAGAATAGTAAAAATAGATTCAACAGCACCCGCCGCGCCTAATAGATGGCCTGTCATCGATTTGGTTGAGCTCACCAGTACTTCAGTGCCGACACCAAATACCAGCTCAACAGCTCGAGCTTCAGCAATATCACCCGCTGGCGTCGAAGTGCCATGAGCATTGATATAGCCAATATCTGCTGCGGTGATCTGTGCATCTTTCAATGCATTTTCCATCGCTAAGGCTGCGCCCTCACCGGTTTCTGTCGGTGCTGTCATATGATAAGCATCACTGCTCATGCCAAAGCCCACGACTTCCGCATAAATTTTTGCGCCACGTGCTTTTGCATGTTCGTATTCTTCGAGCACGATAATGCCAGCGCCATCGCCCAGCACAAAGCCATCGCGATTTTTATCCCAAGGACGGCTTGCCGCCTGAGGATTGTCATTACGTGTCGATAGTGCTCTCGCTGCACCAAAACCAGCAACACCCAGCGGTGTTGTTGCTTTCTCTGCTCCACCCGCCAACATAGCATCAGCATCACCATATGCAATCATACGCGCAGCATGACCAATATTATGAACACCCGATGTACAAGCGGTAGCAATAGAGATTGTTGGTCCTTTCAGGCCATGAATGATACTTAAGTGACCAGCCACCATGTTAATGATAGTTGAAGGGACAAAGAATGGGCTCATTTTACGTGGGCCACTGTTAAGGAGAGCTGCACAATTTTCTTGAATTAATTCTAATCCACCAATACCAGAACCAATCGCTGCACCGATACGAGTAGCATTGGCTTCTGTTATTTCCAGTCCGGCATCTTCTATCGCTTGCTTACCTGCGGCGACACCATACTGAATAAATGGATCCATCTTTCGCGCTTCTTTGCGAGAAAGACCAAAATCTTCGTAATTGAATCCTTTCACTAAACCCGCAAATTTCGTTGCATGATTTTCAGTATCAAAGTGCTCAATAAGGCTGATACCACTCTGTCCGTCACAAACAGCTTTCCACGATGATTCAACTGTGTTGCCGACAGGGGATAACATGCCCAGTCCAGTTATGACGACTCGACGTTTAGACACGGACATCCTCCACGGAGGGAATAATTATTGAGTGAACATAGGCGGTCGAATGACCGCCTAGATATGGTATTAATGATTTATTTGTTTGCGGCCGTGACGTAATCAATAGCAGCCTGTACTGTAGTGATCTTTTCTGCTTCTTCGTCAGGGATTTCGCAATCGAACTCTTCTTCGAGAGCCATAACTAGCTCAACTGTGTCAAGAGAATCAGCGCCCAAGTCATCAACAAATGAAGCTGAATTCACAACTTCGTCCTCTTTAACACCAAGTTGTTCAACGATGATTTTCTTAACGCGTTCTTCGATAATGCTCATACTATTAAAATTCCTATCAAAACTCGCTATCGCGATGGTTTTCGTAGTTTATGAAATACAGGAAAAGATACCACCCAATCCCGGCTGTTGGAACTAATATTTTGTAATATTATGCGTTATATAACACTAATAATGCAAAAATAATTCCTACATTTTTAAATCATGTACATGCCGCCATTGACATGCAATGTTTCACCCGTAATGTAGGCAGCTTCCTCAGAAGCTAAATATGCTACAGCACTGGCTATTTCTTTTGCATTACCAAGCCGATCAGCAGGAACTTGAGATAAAATGCCTGCTCGCTGCTCATCTGTCAATGCTCTCGTCATATCAGTTTCGATAAATCCAGGAGCAACCACATTCACAGTAATGCCACGGGAAGCGATTTCACGAGCTAATGATTTACTAAAACCAATTAGGCCGGCTTTCGCTGCCGAATAATTTGTCTGTCCTGCATTTCCCATTACACCTACAACAGATGCAATTGAAATTATACGTCCCTGACGTTTTTTCATCATAGGGCGTAATACAGATTTAGATAGACGGTAAACTGATGAAAGATTCGTGTCAATAATATCTTGCCATTCATCCTCTTTCATACGCATCAGAAGGTTATCACGAGTGATACCTGCATTATTGACTAAAATATCAATTTCACCAAATTCTTCACGGATTTGGTTTAATGTTTGCTCAATAGATGCTTGTTTGGTCACATCTAATGCAAACCCCTTACCTTTATCACCGAGGTAAGCACTGATAGCTTCAGCACCTTTTTCGCTTGTTGCCGTACCAATAACAGTAGCACCACGCTCAGATAGCAATTCAGCTATCGCGCGTCCGATTCCTCGGCTAGCTCCTGTTACTAAGGCAATTTTTCCATCAAAGCTCATATTGCGCCCTTAGAGATTATCGAGAGCCGCATTTAATGATACAGGATCATTCACTGCAGCTGCACTTAAATTTGATACTATGCGTTTGGTTAATCCTGTTAATACTTTTCCGGGACCTATTTCTAAGAGTTGTTCGATATTTTGTCCAGAAATATATTCAACAGTTTCACTCCAACGTACTGGATTATACAGCTGACGAACTAAGGCATCACGAATATTATCCGCTGAAACTTCCTGTTTAACATCAACATTATTGATAACAGGATAAATAGGATTGTTAAAGGTGATCCCTTGCAATGCCACTGCTAATTTGTCCGCCGCAGGTTTCATTAAAGCGCAATGAGATGGCACACTTACCGATAAAGGTAATGCGCGTTTTGCACCTGCAGCTTTACAAGCCACGCCAGCGCGTTCTACTGCGTCTTTTTCACCAGCAATAACCACCTGACCGGGTGAGTTAAAATTAACCGGAGAAACCACTTGGCCCTGTGAGGCCTCTTGGCAAGCTTGCTCGATAGCTTGGTTATCTAAACCAATAATCGCGTACATAGCTCCAGTCCCTTCTGGAACAGCTTCTTGCATCAGTTTACCACGTAATTCAACTAATTTAATCGCTTGTTTAAAATCAATGACACCAGCACAAACAAGTGCTGAATATTCACCCAAGCTATGGCCTGCCATTAATGCTGGCATTGGACCTTTTCGTTCTTGCCAGACGCGGAAAATCGCCACAGAAGCAGCTAATAATGCCGGCTGTGTCTGCCACGTTTTATTTAATTCGGTTTCAGGTCCATTTTGCGTCAAGGCCCATAAATCATAGCCTAATACTTCAGACGCCTCGGCAAATGTCTGTTCAACCAAAGAGGATTCTTCAGCTAATCCAGCCAACATTCCTACTACTTGCGAACCTTGGCCAGGAAATACCATTGCAAATTGTGTCATGTCTATTTTCTCAATAAATTAAAAACGAACTAGCGCAGAGCCCCAAGTAAAACCACCGCCAAACGCTTCTAAAAGGACTAAATGACCTTTTAGAATACGTCCATCGCGAACCGCTTCATCAAATGCGGTTGGGACTGAAGCAGCAGAAGTATTACCATGACGATCAAGGGTCACAACCACTTTATCCATTGGCATATCAAGTTTTTTCGCTGTTGCTGCAATAATTCTTAAATTTGCTTGATGAGGAACGAGCCAATCAAGTTGAGATTTTTCTAGATTATTTTTTTCAAGTGTTTCATCTACAAGGTGTGCAAGTTCTCTTACCGCCACTTTAAAGACTTCGTTACCCGTCATACTTAAATAAGCAGGTTCAGTCACATGACGTGGTTGATTAGGTAACTTGAGTAATTCCCCGTAACGACCATCAGCATGAAGATGCGTTGAAATAATACCGGGTTCTTGTGACGAACTAAGGATCATTGCGCCAGCAGCATCACCAAATATTACTAGCGTACCGCGATCCTTAGGATCAACTGTTTTAGATAACACATCTGCGCCAATAACCAATACAGTTTTAGCCATACCGGTTTTAATAAATTGATCAGCGATACTTAATACATAGGTAAATCCAGCACAAGCGGCGGCAACATCAAACGCAGCACAATCCTTGATCTCTAACATCTGTTGGATTTTACAAGCCGCGCTCGGGAACGCATCAGTTGATGACGTTGTTGCAACCACAATCATATCGATATCATCTTTATTGATACCGGCCATTTCAATGGCCTTGAGTGCAGCACTGAATCCCATCGTTGAAACAGTTTCATCATGACCTGCAATGCGTCTTTCTCGTATACCTGTACGGGTGACAATCCACTCATCCGAAGTATCGACCATTTTCTCAAGATCAGCATTCGTCAGAATCTGTTTTGGCAAATAACTGCCTGTGCCTAAAATTTTTGTATGCATGAATTATTCTTCACTCTTAGGTAATACGGTATTCAGACGAGCAGCTATTCTGTCTGGAACTTGTCTCTCGGCCGCCTTTATCGCTTGTTCGATGGCAACCCGAAATGCATTTTCATTGGCTGCGCCATGGCTTTTGATAACAAGTCCTTTTAATCCTAACAGAGTTGCGCCGTTATACTGGTCGGGGTTCATCTCACCGAACCGATTCATTAGACGCTTTTTGAGCCATTTTTTACCCCATTGGATTAACCAAGAGGGTTTTTTATTCTCAGCCCCTGCCGATTTCAACAATGAAAGTATGACTCGCACCACGCCTTCCATTGTTTTTAATGTGACATTACCTGCGAAGCCGTCACACACTAATACATCTGTTTTGCCCGTTAAAAGATCATTACCTTCAACATAGCCGATGTAATTAATTGATGCCGTTTCTTTAAGAATTGCGGCGGCTTCGCGGATATTATCCAATCCTTTTGTCTCTTCTTCTCCAATATTTAATAATCCAACGCGTGGATTATTTATGCCCGCTAACTCTTCTGCCATTACAGCGCCCATAACGGCAAACTGCACAAGCATTAAGCTATCGCAATTAATATTGGCACCTAAATCAAGAATAACTGTTTTGCCTTTCTTAATATTAGGAATTACGGTCATTAATGCGGGTCGTTCAATACCTTCAATCGACTTAAGCATTAATTTAGCTAACCCCATTAACGCACCGGTATTCCCTGCACTGACACAAGCCTGTGCTTCGCCAGTTTTAACTAAATCAATAGCACCACGCATAGAAGTACCTTTACTATGGCGGATAGCCTGAGAAGGCTTAGCACTATTTTCAATAATATTTTCAGCGGGGATAACTTGGACACGCGAAAGCAACTCACGACTGTAATTAGCCAGTAGTGGGTTTATTTCATCGGGTTTGCCGACTAGTAGTAATTTCAGTGCTGGATTAGACACCAGTGCCTGCAATGCAGCAGGCACTGTAACACGGGGACCAAAGTCCCCGCCCATGGCATCTAACGCAATGGTTAGATTAGTCAAGGTTTCAGCTTTCTACTTTGGGGCAGAGATTATTTATTAATAACCTTGCGACCACGATAGAAACCATCAGCAGTCACATGGTGACGCAGATGAGTTTCACCTGTAGTTTTATCTACAGATAAGAGAGTTGCAGTCAGTGCATCATGTGAACGACGCATGCCACGTTTTGAACGAGTTGGTTTATTTTGTTGAACGGCCATTGACCTTATTCCTTAAATACTTTTCTTTAAACTGGCTAATACAGAAAATGGATTTGGTTTCTCAGCCTCAGGAGGCAGTTTGCCATATACCATATCTGCTTCGGACACTTCACAGTGTTCAGAGTCATGTACCGGAAATGCCGGCAAGGATAAGATTATTTCATCTTCTATCATCCCCAGCAAATTTATTTCACCTATGTCATTAACGTAGACAGGTTCATACTCTTCCGGTAATGCTTCAGCCTGCTCATCTTTGATGATCGGACTAAAACAATATGTTATGTGAACATGATGAGGAAAGCTTTGGTTGCAACGCTGACATTCTAAAGTGACATCGGTTACCGAAGTCCCTTTAATCACGGTCAGGTGCTGATTATCAATATAAAATGATAATTCGCTATCAACAGTCGAGTCCACACTTACTACTGATTCTGCAACTCGCTCAACCTGCGCAGGGGTATAACTCCCGATATAATCGAGCTTTTTCTGTGCAGTACGTTTTGCATCAATAGTTAGGGGTAATTTTAATTTTTGCATAAGCCGCGCATATTATCGTTGTAATGAGCTATAGTCAAAGAAAAAGCGGGGTTTTACACAGCTTTCCCACACTTTTTCACCAATAGTTCGCTCATTGAGCATGGCATAGTTTAGAATGAGTCATATCATTTTGCTATGCTTTTTGAGAAATATCATGAAATCACTTGTTTTAGCCTCGACCTCAGAATTTCGCCAAATGCTGTTGAAAAAGCTTCAGTTACCTTTTTTGACGGCAGCGCCTAACATTGATGAAAGCGCGCTACACTATGAGTCTGCCGAGGCACTCGTAGTACGTTTAGCCCAGCAAAAAGCCGCTGCACTCGCATCAGAATATCCACAACATCTTATTATCGGTAGTGACCAAGTTTGTGTCATCGATGGGCAAATTGTCGGAAAGCCCCACAATTTCGACAATGCTTTTAAACAGCTTAAGGCCGCTTCTGGTCGTTGCGTGACCTTCTATACCGGATTATGTGTGCTAGATAGTGAAACTGGGCGCTATGATAGCCAGTGTGAGCTTTTTCAGGTCTATTTCCGTAACTTGTCAGATCAGGAGATTAGCGGCTACCTTCAACAGGAAGAGCCCTATCAATGCGCAGGAAGTTTTAAATCTGAAGGTTTGGGAATTGCACTATTTGAGCGTTTATCGGGCCGCGATCCTAATACCTTGATTGGACTTCCACTGATTTTATTACTGGAAATGCTCAAAACTCATGGCATTAATCCCTTAATAAAATAGCAAAAACGGCAAGTGAGTGTTTTTCTCTCCTGCCGTTAACTGTTTAATTGGCTAAATTACGCCTGCTTTTTATCTCTTAACACTTTTAAGCAATGAGTTAATTTATCATCTAATGGCGCATGAACGCGCATCTCTTCACCCGTTTTAGGATGAGTGAATTTTAATGAACTGGCATGCAGAAACAGACGTTTTAATCCTGTGCCTGCCAATTGGCTATCAAACTCGCGATCACCGTAGCGATCATCAAATGCAATAGGATGGCCTGCGTGTAGAGCATGAACGCGGATTTGATGGGTACGTCCGGTCACAGGGCTGGCTTTCACTAAGGTAGCGATATCAAAGCGCTCTTCAACTTTAAAACGCGTCTCAGAAGGCTTACCCGCATCACTTACTCTCACTATACGTTCGCCACTTTGCAGAATATTTTTCTCTAAAGCCGCTTGAATAACTTTAACCTGTGACGACCACTCGCCACTGACTAGCGCTAAATAATCTTTTTGCATCTGCTTTAAACGTAATTGCTCATGCAAAGCCCGTAAGGCCGATCTTTTTTTCGCAATTAACAAAATACCTGAGGTATCACGGTCTAGGCGATGGACTAACTCTAAATAGTGCGCTTCTGGACGCAGAGCTCTAAGTCCTTCGATAACACCAAAGCTTAAACCACTACCGCCATGAACCGCCGTTCCGGAGGGCTTATTGAGCACTAAAATAGCGTCATCTTCGTACAGAATACAATCCGCTAATACGGCGACTTTATTTAAACTTGCTGAAACCGGTGCCTGTTCGCGCTCTTCAATACGCACGGGCGGAATACGTACCTGATCCGCTGGCGCTAGCTTATATTCAGGCTTAATACGCCCTTTATTTACCCGCACTTCGCCTTTGCGGATGATGCGGTAAATCATACTTTTAGGGACGCCTTTTAAGCGCGCTAACAAGAAATTATCGATGCGCTGCCCGGCTTCGTCCTCACTGATATCAACAAACTGAACTTGATTTTGTGTTTTCATTAGGGAATGTGCTAACTCATAATGGTTGAAAGATCCGCAAAAGCGAATTGCATATCTTACCGATAAATGAAAATTTATTTCTATTTTTTTCAAAATGGCAGAAAACTGAGCAAAGAATAGCTTATTTACACCATTTATATATAAAATTTCAATAAAGGCGCAATGGCAACTTGCTATATGAGTCATAGCAATGGAATAATGCACAATTGTCAGAATGTTTCTTCAATACAATAATTGGCAAAGAAAGAATGAGATTTAGCTATTTGATTGAGTAATAACGCAGCAATGGCGTCAGACGTTAAACAAAATCAGATAATTAGCGAGCAGCGAATAATGACTTTCTGGGTTGGGAGCTACTGTGTTCTTTATACATTGTGCAGTTTCTAATTAAGAACGCTGAATTTTTAATCGAAAAATCAGGTTCACCGAAAATAGCGCGTCTCTATACAGTCGATATCCGTGAGGCTAACGATTATGTAAAAGTCATGAGGCCATCGGTTTACAGTGGTACTATTTTTTCGTTGCTCTTTATTGAAAGTAAGTACGAATAATGAGTAAGTTATAATGAAAAGAATGCTAATCAACGCAACTCAACAAGAAGAGTTGCGTGTTGCCCTCGTAGATGGGCAACGCCTCTATGATCTGGATATCGAAAGCCCAGGTCACGAACAAAAGAAAGCTAATATATACAAAGGTAGAATTACCCGCATCGAACCCAGCCTAGAAGCCGCTTTCGTGGATTATGGCGCTGAAAGACACGGTTTTCTGCCGATTAAAGAAATTGCCCGCGAATACTTCCCAAGCAACTACCATGCTCATGGCCGTCCTAACATTAAAGATGTGTTAAAAGAAGGCCAAGAAGTCATAGTTCAAGTTGATAAAGAAGAGCGCGGCAACAAAGGCGCAGCCCTAACAACCTTTATCAGTTTAGCAGGTAGCTATTTAGTTCTAATGCCGAATAACCCACGAGCTGGAGGCATATCTCGTCGGATTGAAGGTGAAGATCGTACAGAACTGAAAGAAGCGCTCTCCTCTCTCGAAGTACCCGATGGTATGGGATTAATTGTCCGTACCGCAGGTGTGGGTAAATCAGCCGAATCTCTCCAACAAGATCTACAATACCGTTTACGTCATTGGGAAGCGATCAAGAAAGCAGCGGAAAACCGCAATGCGCCTTTTTTAATTCACCAAGAGAGTAATGTGATTGTTCGTGCATTCCGTGATTATTTACGCCCAGATATCGGCGAAATTCTGATCGATAATGCTAAAGTGGTTGATATGGCACGTAGCCATATTGAATCTATTGGTCGTGGAGATTTTGCCAGCAAGATCAAATATTACAGCGGTGATGTACCTCTGTTCAGTCATTACCAGATTGAATCACAGATTGAATCTGCGTTTCAGCGTGAAGTTCGCTTGCCTTCCGGTGGTGCGCTGGTTATTGATACCACAGAAGCCTTGACTGCTATCGATATTAACTCCTCGCGTTCTACTCGCGGTGGTGATATCGAAGAGACCGCCTTTAGTACCAACTTAGAAGCAGCCGATGAAATCGCTCGCCAGTTACGTTTACGTGACTTAGGCGGCTTAATCGTTATCGACTTTATCGATATGACGCCAGTTCGTCATCAACGTGAAGTTGAAAGTCGCTTGCGTGAAGCTGTACGCCAAGATAGAGCCCGTATTCAAATCGCACGGATCTCACGTTTTGGCTTGTTAGAGATGTCACGCCAACGCTTGAGTCCATCACTCGGTGAATCTAGTCATCACGTCTGCCCTCGTTGTAGTGGCACGGGTACCATTCGTGATAATGAGTCGCTCTCTCTATCAATTTTACGTTTAATTGAAGAAGAAGCACTTAAAGAAAACACCCATGAAGTTCACGCAATTGTGCCGGTTCCTGTTGCTTCGTATCTATTAAATGAGAAACGAAATGCGATCAGTGAAATCGAACAGCGTCAGCGCCTCGTGCGTGTCATTATCGTGCCTAACGATCAGATGCAAACCCCGCACTTTAATGTGGTTCGTATCCGCAAAGGCGAAGAAGTGAATACGCTAAGCTACAATTTAGCCCAATATCACGAAGCCGAAGCATTAAATGCAACTGATGAACCTACTGCTGAGCGTAAATTACCTGAGCAGCCAGCTATCTCTGCTTTTGCCCTGCAAGAGACAGTAACAGAAGCTCCGGCCGCTAAAGTTAGCACGCCTAAACCTGTTGAAGCCGCGGTTCCAGTAGCTAAACCAGCAGAAAATAATCAACCGGGTCTATTTACCAGTATCACCAACTTCTTCAAAAATCTATTTGCTGAAAAAGAAGAAGAGGTGGTGGTTGCTAAACCGGTAGAAGCACCACCAGCACCAAGTCGCCCTAATAATGGCAATGACCGCCGTCGTAACAATAATGATCGTCGGAATAACAACCGCAGACCAAATCGTGACCGCGACGAGAATAGTGATAATCGACAAACTCGCGCGCCGCAATCTGAAGAGAATGCTGCACGTAAAAACCGTAATCAACCTCAAGCTCAGAAAGTTGCAGCACCAGCGGCTCAACCAGAAGTACAGACTGAGGATGAAAATCGCGAAGCACAACAGCAACTTCGTCGTGAACAGCGTGCGGAACGTCGCCGTCGTCAAGAAGAGAAACGCCAACAACAAGCTAATAAACCTGCAGATGCTAGCGTTGAGAAACCAAACACTGTCGTGGCTAAAGACGAAGTTGTGGCCAAAGTGGCTGCCGATGTTGAAGCAAAAGAGGAGCAGCAACGCCCTGTTATGCCTCGTCGCCAACCGCGTCAATTAGCACAAAAAATTCGTGTTACTGATGATACCGTTAGCGAAACAACTGAAATCAAGGTAGCAACGATTGAACAAGCGGTCATCTCTCAACCTATAGCGGCACTGCCTGTTACAACCACAGCACCAGTAGCGCAACCCGCAGCTGCACTTGCTCCGGTGGTTGAATCGCCAGCGATTGATGACAATGATGACGATAGTGAAAAACAAGATACGATCATTCCACGTCGTTCTCGTCGTTCGCCACGCCATCTGCGCGTCAGTGGTCAGCGTCGTCGTCGTTATCGTAATGAGCGTAACCTCGCACAGTCACCAGTTCCATTAGCGGCTGCGGTAGCCTCTCCTGAACTTGCCTCAGGCAAAGTTTGGATTAGTTACCCAATTGCATCAACGCAAAACGATTCACCGGCGATCATCACCAATGAAGAGATGCTTGAGCAAGAAGCTAATGCGGCAGAACAAGCTATTGCTAAAGCGGAAGAGCGTAATGCCGCCGCGCAGGTAACCGCAACTGTTGCACAAGCGCCAATCGTTGAAGTTGTAGCCCCAACACCGGTTATTGAAGTAGAAACACCGGAAGAGGCTGTTACACCAATCGCTAAAACGACAGAGCATTCTCATTCAGTAGCAGCTTCGCCTTCAGCAGCACCAATTGAAGTTGAAGCGCCTGTTGAGCTAGTTACAGAAGAGGTTGCTGTTATTGAATCGGTTCTCGCTGTTGAAGAAGTGGTTGTGGTTGAAGAAACGACACCCGTTGAAGAAGTCGCGGTGATTGAAGTTGTCACAACCAGCGAAACACAGGAACCTCAAGTCACAGAAGCACCAGTCGCTGCTGTTGAAGAGCCAGTTGAAGTCCTGATTGAGCAAGCAACTGAAACACCATTAGTGATCGAAGCGGAGATTGCAGAGATTAAGGAACAAGCAGAACCTATCGCCGAAACCGTCGCTGATGTCACTTTACCGCAAGAGAATGAGATTGAAGCTAGCAGCCAGCCTGAAGTTGAAATACCGAAAACAACATTAGTTGTGGTCGAGCCAGGACGTCACGCTTATGCACCTATGACCAAGACACCAGCGCCAACATTAGTTGATACGCAGCTGGATATTCAGGTTTATCAGCGTGAAACCTCAGCATTCGAAGGTAAAGGTGGTGCGGGTGGTCATGTGGCTACCAGTGTTGCAACCTCGGGTATGACTAAACCAACAGCTCACGAATAAATTTAATCGTTAGCTCGTTTCAAAACCCTCAATGACTTAGGTGATTGAGGGTTTTTTCTTATCTATACTTGACCATTTTGAATTATGATTGATTCCTCATCGCCACACTTTTTTCATACACAGCTAATTATTCAATAGAATCCCTATAAAGGCCGATAAATCGCACTCTACGATGATTGAATACTATTCTGGTGATAGTATCTGAGTTGCTTATTGCGCCTTGTAGCGAGATTTACAGCTGGATTAAACAAGAGAGAGCTGAGGTAACAGAATAGACGTTTTAAATAGGTGAAGGCATTATATAGCGGGAAACTAGCGAGGGTGATAATTCGAATAAAGGATAGTGATTAAAAAAACCACCTTAAACAATCAAGCTCAAGGTGGTATTGGAAGACTATTTGTCTTTTTTATTCAGCTCGCCCATCTCTTTTAATTGCGCTGAGATATCACGACGCTCTTTCGATAGTTCTGCATTCTTAATAATATAATCGTCAACACGGTCATCATAATCACTGCGCATATTGGCGATGATCGCTTGAATATCTTCGATACTCATGCCCGGTTTAATATATTCACTTAGATTATCGAGTAATAAAACACGCTTTTGGTTATCGCGAATTTTCTTCTCATTATCGGTGATTTCACGGCGAATTTTATTTTTACGACGAAACATACGCACAAATTCCAAGACGTTTTGGAAAGATTGTTTGTTGGCGTTGTCCATGTTCAAGACCCTCTGTTAAAAATATCAAAACACATTTATTCTTAACACAATATAATCTAATGCTATTCTGATACAAGTCAGTTTCGCAATTTTATTGATTTTACAGTGGATAAGCCGATCATTTCATCATAAAAATCCGAGCTTATCTCACCAGACTTTGCACTTAACCAAACCAAATAGCCTGAATAATCCAATTACTATTTCTCAGTGGCCAATGTAGCGTCAATATCCATATTATCAGTTGCCTTTTCTGCACTATTTGGTTTTACTGTCGGCTCATCATCACGTAAGCAGAAATAAGAAAGCACAGTCGTTGCAATCACAAAACAACCCATAATCAAATAAGTATTAGCAAAACCTATTTTATCGTATCCATAGCCTGCTAATGGTGAAAGTACACTCGCAACAATCGAGGTAATACAGCTAAAGCCAACCAGATAGAGAGTTGAAGAGAGGCGTTTATCAAAATGCTTACTATTATATTTGAAGATGGCAATTAACAATATTGGCAGTTCAACCGCATGAAGTAACTTCATAACCGAGATCATAATCGGTCCTTCAACTAAACCAGAACCAATAATTCTTAAGGCCATCACCGCACTGGCAAACAGCAAACCATTTTTGGCACCAATGCGATTAACAATAAAAGGAGCTAGGAACATGCCACCCGCTTCAAGAAATACCTGTAAAGAGTTCAAATAGCCGTACATCTCATTACCCACACGTTCATCGGCAAACTGCTGGGTAAAATAGACCATAAATTGTTGGTCATAAACGCCATAAATACAAGTTCCTAGAACAAAGAGGATCAGCGCCCAAAATCGCGGTAAAGTTAGCAACTGCAAGGCATCTTTCACTGTGATACCGGCTGGACTACCATATTCTAAATTATTAAAAGCATTGGTTTTACCTGTCTTCAGGCGTAACAAAATAACTAGAAATATCAAGCCTGATACTGAGGCCATAATAAAGTTATAATCAGGGTTAATATTGATATTACGCCCAGCAAAGAAAGTCGCAGCCGCCCAACCGAGTGAGCCCCACATTCTGGCTTTACCATATTCAAAATCACGCAGACGACTAACACGTTCTGTATAAGATTCGAGTACACCGATCCCCGCATTAAAGGTCATACCAATAAATAAACCCGCAATCATGCTACCAATAATGATATTAAATTGCAGCAAGGGAGCCAAAATCATAAAAAATGGCCCAGATGCTATAAGTAATATGGCAATCAGTAGCAATAAATTTTTGCGCAATCCTAATTTATCTTGAATAAAGCCGTAAAGCGGTTGAGCACAGAGTGCAACAATGGAAATAAATGAGAAGATAATTCCAATATCAGTCCCTTCTAGTCCAACGTATTTCTTTAACCAAATCGCTACCACCGAAAATGCCGAGGACCAAGTAAAAAAGAAGAAAAAGAGTAATGCACTTAAAGAGGCATAATATTTTTTAGATTCACTATTCATGGGGATGCCCGCCTATAGCCTGTGTCACTGTATAGAGCAAATGTTATGGTTAACCAATTAAATGACCTACTAAAACAATATTCATTTGTGATGTTAAACACAAATGTTAACGTTAACATCATCGTTTCGTGATCTAGGTCACGCTAAATAGTGATGATTTTTTACTATTTCAACCAATTTAGAATAGATAAATATCATTGAGCTAACTGCTAGGCAATAGAATCTTATTAATGAATATAAAAAATATTTCTCTATTGTTATTATCAACTTAATGTTTTTAATTTACTTTATTGATATATCTAAAATCTATTTAAATAGATTAATATCATATTTATTTATAGCTGTCTCTCTCCCCTATATTAACCTTATATTTATCTAAATAGATTTACTATTTTAATAGTCTTATTTTGATGTTATTTAAAAATAATTTTAGCGTTGAGATTAAAATATAAATAATAATAAATTTACTATTATTTATATAAAAGAAGACTAGACTTTACTAATAGGCAAAAGTGAAAACCTATAAAAAAGGATATTAATGTGACAATAACTATCGCTGATTATATAACGCAATCTCTATATCGATTAGGTATTAAAAAAATATATGGTGTAGCCGGTGATTTTAATTTGCCCTATCTTGAATCTCTAGAAAATAGTGATATACAATTTATCGGTAACTGTAATGAATATAATGCCTCGATTGCAACTGATGGATATGCCCGTATCAATGGAATAGGTGCACTAGTTATTACCTATGGTGTTGGTGATCTCCCTGCTTTATCCGGTGTTGCAGGAGCTTACGCTGAGTATGTACCTATCGTCGTTATTTCCGGTGTACCTCCACTACATGCAATAACATCAGGTTCCATTCTGCATCATACAACCGCCGATGGTAATTATGATAATATTCTTAACTGCATGAAAGAATTTACCGTCGCCCAAGCTCGCATAACGCCTGAAAATGCGGTGAATGAAATTAATCGTGTCTTACGGACCTGTTGGCAGGAAAAGAGACCCGTTTATTTACAATTACCTTCTGATATTTGCTTGTGTCAGGTCGATGTGCCAGATATTTTTCCCGATCTACAACAACTCATTAAACCTAATCAATCACAACTCCATCAAGCAACTAAATATCTAATTGATAAAATCAATCATAGTCAACGCCCGCTTATTATTATTGATATATTAGCTCAACGCCATCAAATTACGCCACTACTTGAATTGTTTATTACCAAAACTAATATTCCATTTATATTAGTCGCCCGTTCACGATTTATGGTTGATGAAACATTACCTAGCTATTTAGGTACCTATTTAGGACTCTCAAGCCAACCCCATCTACTTGACTATATAAATAAAGCAGATTGTATTATAGAGTTTGGTGTTTTTATCAATGATTTCGATTCTAGCCATTTTAAAAATAAATATCGTTCTGATGAGGCAATTAAATTTTTACCTTATGCTCTCCATCATGAAAATAATCATTATTATAATTTTCACTGGTCGCATCTATTAAATGAGCTCAATAAAAATACAGAGATAAATTATTTCGATCATCAATTTAGTATTAAGCAACCGATTTCAATTAAAACAGAAGTAACCGATAGCCCTCTTACCGCCGATTATTTTTGGCCACGTGTTGCCGATTTTATTCAAAATGACGATGTGGTGATTGTCGATTCCGGCACGGCATCATTTTCTCTATTAAAAATGGCGATATCATCATCGATAACGCTTATTTCTCAACTTCACTGGGGTGCAATCGGCTTTTGTCTGCCTGCCGCGCTGGGCGTTATCCAAGCATCACCTAATAAGCGCCATCTGTTATTTGTCGGTGATGGTGCCTTTCAAGTCACAGCACAAGAGCTATCCACGCTATTACGTCTTAAATTAAAACCTATTATCTTTTTGATTAATAATGACGGTTATCTTATCGAACGTCTTATTCTCGGTCAAAATTCCTCTTATAATGATATTATGCCATGGAAATATCACCAATTATTAGATGTTTTTGCCGATACAAATAGCTTCCAAACATTTGTGATCGATAATCAACTTGAATTAGATAATCGGCTTAATCGACTAAATCGGTTAGGAACTCCAGATAAACTGACCTTTATTGAACTAAAATTTGACCGTATGGATGCTTTAGCTGCAGCAAAATCTATCGGTAAAAGCATCGCTGATTATGATTATGGTTCTTATCAGTAGATTCTAATTTTAGTCACTCGCACACATTAACTATTAAAAGGCCTACCAATGCGGTATGGCCTTCTTTGTACTTAGCGAAAGTGATATTTTTTTCATACCCACCCACAAATATCAACGGAAACCATTCTGTGAGTTCAGCTTTTCACTTAGATGGTTTAACATGGGGATAAAAGAGTAGTAAAAAACACGATTTCTACATTTTGCCCCTCTTTATAGAGGTCGTGCTTTTTGCCCGCTTAAATCCACTTGTTATTAGGTAGGAAATCACATTGTCAGATAAAAAACAGCAACCCTCATTCTTCTTCCATGATTATGAAACTTTTGGCACACATCCAGCGCTCGATCGCCCTGCGCAATTTGCGGGTGTCAGAACAGATTATGATTTTAATATCATCGAAGAGCCGCAGGTTTTTTATTGTGCACCGACCGATGATTACCTCCCTCAACCTGAAGCGGTTATGATAACGGGAATTACTCCCCAGTTAGCACGAGAGAAAGGGGTTAATGAAGCTGAGTTTACCCGCCGTATTCATCAGGCGTTCAGTGCACCCTCTACCTGCATTATTGGTTACAATAATATCCGTTTTGATGATGAAGTTTCTCGTAATATTTTGTATAGGAATTTCTACGATCCCTATGCTTATTGTTGGCAACATGGTAATTCACGTTGGGACTTAATGGATGTGTTACGCGCCTGCTATGCGTTACGCCCTGAAGGGATTGAATGGCCAGAAAATGAAGAGGGTCTACCCAGTTTTCGTTTAGAGCATTTAACTGTCGCCAATGGTATTTCTCATGAAAATGCCCACGATGCCATGGCTGATGTGGATGCCACTATTGCTATGGCCAAAAAATTGAAAGCCGCACAACCCCGAATGTTTGATTACTTTTTTCAATTAAGAAATAAAAATAAAGTTAGTCAATTAATTGATATCGTTGATATGACGCCGCTCGTACATGTGTCAGGCATGTTTGGTGCTTGGCGTGCCAATATGAGTCTTGTTGCCCCGCTGGCTTGGCATCCGGAAAACAAAAATGCCGTTATTATGTGTGATCTCGCTGCAGATCTATCACCGCTATTAACGCTTAGCTCCAGCGAATTGCGCCAACGTCTCTATACGCCAAAAGCCGAGCTCGCTGATGATGAATTGCCAGTGCCGATTAAGTTAGTTCATATCAATAAGTGCCCAATTCTAGCGCCAGAGAAAACCTTGCGCCCTCAGGATGCAGAGAGAATTGGCCTTGATCGCGATCTTTGCCTACGTAATCTAGAGATATTGCGAAAACAACCAGAAATTAGAAATAAAGTCATTGAGTTGTTTGCACAGGCACCGCCATTTGCCGAACCAACAAACGTAGATGCGATGATTTACTCGGGCTTCTTTAATGAGTCTGACCGCTCTTCAATGGAGATTATTCGCAAGACACCTGCACAAAACCTCCCTGCTCTCGATTTAACCTTTGAAGATCCCCGAATGGAACCCCTGTTCTTCCGCTATAAAGCGCGAAATTTCCCAGGAATTTTATCCCATGAGGAACAACAGCGTTGGTTTAATCATAGACGTGAATACTTAACGGAAGAGCGATTAACTGACTATATGCAGCTAATTAATCGTTTATTGCAAGAGAATCAGCATGATGCACAGCGTTGTTTACAACTCAAAGCATTGATTAATTATGCAGTAGAAATTGCTAGTTAATTTAAATCTAAAACAAACGCAATCAATCCAGCCACAGATCTCTCAATTCGCGCTCTGCGGCTGGATAATAATGATCTAATTACTCTATTTCTTCGATAACTCTACTGAGCTACTGCAATCACAGTCACCAGCCCAATGTTTGTGTTTAGTGGTTTTTCCAATTCCCGGATTTAGCGTATTGGTCGGATCGGCTTGTTTATAGAAAGATTTTAGCTGTGGCTGGGCTTTATACATATGACCCACATTATGTTCAGCCGGATATTGTGCGCCTCGTTGATCTAATAGAGCCAACATTTTTTCTTTTAACACTTTAGGATCAACCCCTTTCTTAACAATATAGTCCTGATGTAAAACGTGACACATAAAGTGACCGCAGTACAGCTTATGGACTAGCTGGCTTTCAATTTCAGGCGGCAATTTTTCAAACCAATCACGATCATTACGACGCAAAGCGATATCGAGCGGTAAAATATCTTCGACCGTTTTACTATGTACTGCATGATAACGACCCGCAGCGCCCGCAGCGGCAAAGCGGTGTAAAAAGGCTTTTGCTCCCTCATCGGGGGTACACTCGAAATAACTTCCTTCCGCAGTAGCAAAAAACTCTTTTAACCACACTTTCGCTTCATCGATCCCCTCACCCGCCATTTTCAGCATCAGATGATGTTCAAAACGATCACGGAATGCGGTCATGCGTGGCGGTAAATGAGCGGGCCATAACTTACTAACTAGTTGAAGGCCTTTATCGATCAAGTTATTAGGTAATAACGGCACCTTGCTCAGTATCGCCTGCATACGTCCTTTAAGGGTAAAGAACATCGGCATTTTGTCAGTGCCTAGCTTGTTGATCATTAAGAAAGTGTCTTTGCCATAAACTTCCGCAACATCGAAACATTCTCGATGCATATATTCACCAGCAACAGGTAAGTTTTTAAAATTTGCTAGAATATAACGACGAATATCTTCTAACTCATCAGGGTTATTAGTCCCGATATAAAATACCTGTGTTTTGGTATCCGCCACAAAGGTATCTAGGCGCACAGCAAATACCACTAATTTACCCGCACAGCCCGATGCTTCAAATAAACGACGCTCATCAGCATTAAATCGTGCGGCCGTATCTGCATCGACTTCTCTGATCCTATCGACATACTCATGATCAGACGCTAATTTATCTGTTTGCTCAACATCTTTACTGCGATAGTGACGTTTCTCTAAATTAGTCAATATCTCTTCCGGTGTCTCACCAAGAGCGATGCCAAGATGATTGATTAATTCGACTTCACCCGCATCATTAACTCGGCCATATAAGGCTAATTCGGTATAAGCAGGACCACGACGGATTAGTGACCCGCCTGAGCTATTACAAATACCACCTATCACAGAAGCGCCGATACAGGATGAGCCTATCAATGAGTGAGGTTCACGCCCCAGTGGCTTTAATATTTTCTCTAAGTGGTAGAGGGTGCTGCCAGGCATAGCCACAACTTGGTTCTGTTCTGGTAAAACTTGAATTTGATCGAGACGTAAGGTGCTGATAATCACGATGTCACGATCATAATCATTACCATTCGGTGTTGAACCTTCGGTTAATCCGGTATTCGCCGCCTGCATCAATACAATTTTATCGGCTTCAACACAGGCTTTAAAAATTTGCCATTGCTCAAGTAGCGTGCCGGGGAAAACCACGGCGATTGCATCACCCACACCGGAACGAAAACCTTTACGATAACGCTCTGTTTTATGCGGCTCTGTCAGTAGATGCTTTTTGCCGACAATCGTTTTTAGTTTCAACAATAGGCGTTCATTTTCAGCGCTGATAGTCTTGGTCATTTATTTTATTCCTGTCATCGTCGATCAGTTTAAATAGCACACTGTTACTGGCTGTTATTATTTTAATCACAGATTAGCTGCTATTGGCAAAATAGGTGAAGATCCATCGTTTGGCTAATTTATCAGAAAATTTAACAAATTGGCGCTTTTGGCAAAAAAAAAACAGCACCCGAGGGCGCTGTTATATTTATCGGCATGGAGATTAAATTAATGATCGCTCATTTGCGGCATTGGTCGACGGAAACGACGTGTAATAATTGCCATATAAGTAAATCCAATTGCTGACCATATTAAGCCATAGATCATCGAATCTTCTTCAATATAGAACCATAAAACACAAACCGTTAATGCGCCGATAATCGGCAAGATTAAATAATTAATCGTATTAAGAATACCGGTATAACGACGCTCTCTAATATAGAATTGCGAAATCACTGAAATATTAACAAAGGTAAAGGCAATTAATGCGCCAAAGTTAATCAGTGCGGTAGCAAAGTCCATTTCAAACCAAATTGCGCCAAGTGCCAATATTCCTACTAATAAAATATTAAATGCCGGTGTACGCCATTGTGGATGAACATAGCCAAAGAAACGCTCAGGGAATACGCCATCACGACCCATTACATACATCAATCTTGAACTACCCGCATGTGATGCAATGCCTGAGGCTAATACAGTCACACAGGAGAAGACTAATATGATTGACTGGAAGAAGGTTCCCGCCACATATTTCATGATGTCTGGCTGTGTCTCATTGATATTTTCAAAACGCGAAACATCGGGGAAGAATTGTTGTAAAAAGAAAGAGACAACAATAAAGATTAATCCACCGATTAATGCTGTTAAGAAAATAGCTCTTGGGATCACTTTACCCGCATTTGGCGTCTCTTCCGATAAAGAGCTGATACCATCAAATCCTAAGAAGGAGAAACAGAGAATAGTCGCACCAGCAATGAGTGGAACTAATTCCATATTATCATCGGTAAAGGGTTTAAATGACCAAACTTCGCCCGTTCCTTCGCCACCAGAAATACCGTGGATCATTAATCCAGTAAAGACGGCCATAACCGCAATCTGGATCATTACAATGATAGTACTGATATTGGCAATAATATTTACGCCACGCATATTGGCTGCGGTCATAATAAAGACCAAACCCACTACGAAAATCCACGGCTCTACGCTAGGAAAAATGGCTTGTAAATAAATTTTGGCCAACAGAATATTAATCATTGGCATAAAGATATAAGACAACAGGGATGTCCAACCCACCATAAATCCAATATGTGGACTCATTGATTTTTGGGCATAGGTATAGGCTGATCCTGCTGATGGAAAACGTTTAACTAACTTACCATAGCTTAGCGCAGTAAATAGGATCGCCACTAACGCAATAAAGTAAGAAGTTGGAACATGACCGCCTGTTCTCTCAGACACCATACCGAAAGTATCAAAAATGGTCATAGGCTGTAGATAAGCCAAACCAATCATGACGACTTGCATCAATGTCAGTGTTTTAGCGAGTTGAACGCGGTTGTTCGCACCGGTCTGATTTTTGCCGATGAATACGGGGGATTCTTGATTATTGGACATGCGCAAAACCTCCCATAACTTTCGTTGGAGTCTGTTTTAATCGACTCGACCGACAGTTACTGGGAAGGCTTTGCATCTGCCTATAGGCAGAAAAAAATGAGGTAAAATGAATTAGTTTATTTACAGAGCGCCCTGCTCCGTAGTCATCAATGCAGCTGTGGCCAATAGGCACAGGTGCTAATGCTAAAATGTAAGCCATAACAAGCTCCCTCAACTCGGTAACTTTTATCAGTAAGCTACACGTGTGTGTCGATTATCTATCCGGATAAAACTTCCGGCCCCGGAAAATGAATTAGAATTAACTGCAAACAAAAAAAAACCGATGCAGGGTATTGGCATCAGTTATTTTAGATGGCGCATTTTGCACCCCGTTAGCCTAAATAGCAATAGGCTGGAGGCTAAAAAGCTTGATTTTATGCTGCTATTTAAGTAAATAAAACCAGATTTATCCTCGATAAGTTATAACTCTCGAGATCTATCTATTATTGTTGTTTTTTTGTTATATATCGATGAGTTGTTCTATTAAATTGTCGTTACGTATATTCCATTAAAATAACAAAATTCACTAACGAACTGGCGAAACAAATAGGCATAAAAAAAGCTTCATTCTTTATTGGCTGTTGCTCGCCAACTCAGAATGAAGCTTTATGCTATTCATTCGGTAATAACCTGTTAACTCAGATTAGAAATTATAGTTAACGCCGAGATTATAGCGACGACCTTCTAGCTCTGCGCCATAATTTTCATCATCGATACGACGATCAAGGAAGTTATACACACCACCAACAAGATCTAAATCTTTTGACAACTTATAGCTAGCGCCTACATCAAACAATGCGTAAGAAGGAGTGCCACTTTTCATTGATGTACGATTTAAGTAGTTAGATGTTTTGCCACGATAGTTGACTCGAGTCCATGTTTCTAACTGTTCATTATTTTGCCATGTCAATGTTGCATTACCCATATGCTTAGGTTGCTTGTTTAATGCTTTACCTTTATGAGAGCCGCTTTTTTGCTCAGAATCTGTGTAGGTATAATTACTTGATAATGCAAGTGCTTCGATTATATCCCAATTAAATGTCAGCTCAACACCACGCATATTTGCTTTATCAACGTTCATACGTTTGCTCACAAAATCATACTGCTCACCAAATCCATCACTTGGAGTACAAACCTTACCTGTAGTAGGGCCACAAACACGATACTCTGTAATTTTATCTTTAAAGTCAGTATTATATAAAGTTATTCCTGTGGTAATGTTATCTTGATTATTCCAAATAACACCAATTTCTTCTGTAATACTCTTTTCTGGTTTTAGGTCAGAACTACCGAAAATAACAGCATTTGAGCTATTACCACCAGTGGCCTGTCCCCAATTATTGGCGGATTGACGCAAGTCTGGTGAACGATACCCTGTTGAAACACCACCTTTAATGGTCCACTGCTCATCTGTATGCCAAACACCATATAAGCGAGGAGTCCAATGAGTACCAAAGTTCTCATCTTTATCCATACGCATTCCACCAGTCAAGTTAAAATCATTGGTTAATGTCCAATCATCTTCAGCAAATAATGCCCAGCTTTTGCGCTCTAATTTGTCAATTGATTTAAGTTTATTACCTTTATCTTCTAACTCTTCAAATCGATATTGACCGCCTAAACTAATGTTATGGTCACCCAACATAAACACGGTTTGGTTTCTAGCTGTCGTATCTTTAAATTCCATACTTCGGCCTGGATTTTTAGCGATATTATGCTGAATATATGAATCCGTTGTCGCTAAATCATAGCTACCGTTATGAGTTAATGCTAATTGCGTATTATCATAGCGGTCAAAAGAACTGGCTTTTGCCGTATTGAGCTTTGAATATCCTTTTCTTGAATCCCGATTTTGGCGATCTCTTTTAAAATCGAAATCAATATTGTTATTTTCATCTGGTGTCCAAGATAAGGTTCCGCCACCACTTGTAGTGATCTGGCGGTTAAAACCATCCACAATTTTATCTTCACCACGATGTGAATATTGGCCGTTTAATTTTAGACCTAATAAACCATCAATTAATGGACCTGATGTATAAAAAGAGCCTTGTCCGGTATTACCCGAATTTTGACGCTCTGTAATAGTGGTATCGGCACGTAAGCTGGTGGTCCACTCTTGCTGTACGCGACGTGTAATAATATTGATCACCCCACCCATAGCATCAGAACCATAAAGAGATGACATAGGTCCACGGATAACTTCGATACGTTCGATAGCCGGCAGCGGTGGTAACCAGCCCTGTTCGATACCTGAACCATCGCTGTTTGGACGGGTATTACGCGTATCCACACGCTTACCATCGATTAAAATCATCGTGTATTTAGCATCCATACCACGAATACTGATATCACTGCTACTACCGCCACCTGTTACTAGCACACCGGGAACATCTTTAAGCGCATCGGTCACATCACGATAGGCCTTAGTTTCCAGTTGCTCACGCGTAACCACTGAGATAGACGCTGCTGCATCTTCGATTTTCTGTTGATAGCCGGATGCCGTCGTCACATATATAGTATCTTTACTATCATCAGCTAATGCAGGAACTGCAGTTAATGCGGCGATGATGCTTAATGTTATTTTTGTCTTATTAAATACAACCATTCCTAGCACTCCAAAAAATAAATAGTTTTTGATATACGCAGATAGTTCAAATAGCAGAGTTTCACTACTGAATTATTGAGGGTATAAAATATATTTTCAGAACGACATACACTCGGTATAACAGATTAAAATATCTGTTTATTATTAGTATTATTTATCTAACATTGAAAAATAGGCGATAATAAATTTATCGCTTTAATAAAAGTGATTAACTATTGATATTCTAATTTTAATTATATTTAGCTATCTAATAAAATTTAATAATGCAATAAACCCATCTGCTTATATTAATAAAGTATAAGCAGATGGGTTATTCTATTAATTGGCTAGTTCATTAACCAGCCCATCAATTAATACTTGCGGCACACCCTGTGAACAGCGCTCGATGCGGCCTCTTACCCCATAAACTTCTGCCAGACTGGTGGGAGTAATGACGTCAGAAGGCTCGCCTTGTGCAACTAAATTGCCTTTCTTTAACATTAATACATGTTCTGCATGGCGTAATGCGATATTAATATCATGTACAACGACCACAGTAATAATATTGCGTCGACGCGTCTCTTTAGCGACTAAATCCATTACATGATATTGATAATTTAAATCCAGTGCACTTAATGGCTCATCCAATAATAATAAATTGGGCTGACGTATTAATGATTGTGCTAATCCAACAAGTTGTTTTTGCCCACCGGATAATTGATCTAAATAGCATAAGGCTAAATGTTCAATACCCAGTTGACGTAATAAATTCATGACTTCGTCTTTACTCTGCTTATTACTTAAGCCACCCGATGCACGTTGCGCCACAATAATCGACTCAAGTACATAGAGATGCACACCCGCAGGTAAAGTTTGGGGCAGATAAACTACATTTTGTGCGCGTTTAGCAAAGTTTTGTTTCGCTAAATCTTGCCCATCTAAAAATACTTGCCCAGTGGATTTATTCAATCCCGCCAGTGCACGTAACAGCGTCGATTTACCGCTTCCGTTAGGGCCTAATAGAACCGAAATCTTACCCCTTGGTAATACTTGGGTTGTCAGATCATTGATTACTCTATGTTTGGGATAACCAGCGTTAAACTGGCTAATTTGCAAACCGCCTATCATGAAACATTACCTCTATGGCGTAAAATAATACTTAAGAAGAAAGGCACACCGACCAAGGAGGTTACAATGCCTACAGGTATAATCACACCAGGAATGATGTTCTTCGACGCTATAGAGGCAAGTGATAACACTAAGGCACCAACAAAAGCACTCGCTGGCAGATAGAAACGATGATCTTCACCAAACATCAAACGCGCAATATGGGGTGCGACTAAGCCGATAAAGGCAATAGGACCGACAAACGCCACCGCCAGCGCAGATAAGATACTGATACGCAATAAAGTGCCTAGACGTAATGCGCGCACATTAATGCCAAAACTAATCGCCCTATCTTCACCTAAACGCAGTGCGGTGAGTTTCCATGAGTTCATCATAGAAATCGGGAATACGATCAGTAAAACTAGCACCATAATGCCCAGTTTAACCCAAGTTGCTTTGGATAAACTGCCCATTGTCCAGAAAACCAAGCCCTGTAGGGTGTCTTCTGTCGCGATAAATTGCATCATAGAAACTAAGGCATTAAAGGTAAAGACTAGCGCAATACCAAATAGTACCACGCCAGAAGTGGCGACTTTAGTCCAGCGAGTCACCGCATCCAACATTAATGCCGCAATCAGGGCAAAAATAAAGGCGTTAGCAGAAATAAACCATTGATCTGGGACGCCCGGAATACCGACACCAGAGACAATAGCCAGTGCAGCACCAAATGCCGCTGCACTGGAAACCCCTAAGGTAAAAGGACTCGCTAAGGGGTTATTGAGTATAGTTTGCATCTCAGCCCCAGCGAGGCCAAGCGCCATGCCTATCACGACAGCCATAAGCGCATAAGGTAGACGAATGTCCCAGACAATAACTCGTGTTCCTGCATCCACCGATTCTGGCGCAGTGAGTGTCTGCCACAGTCTTTCCAAAGAGAGACCTGATGGGCCTAATGTAAAATCAATAATTAACGAGGTTAAGATGGCAGCAACAATCACAGCTAACCAAAGTAGCCTACGGCGTAACATTTGCTGATAATGGTGCTTAACACCCTCATCTCGTTCTTTAATTGATTGCTCAACAGCCGCTAACGGCTCAGTCGTGATACTCATTATTATAATTACCTACTAATTTACTTTTCGCTGATCCAATAAATGCCAGTTGGTTCGATAGCGAGGAATTTACTGTGTAGCTCTTCCAAGGTTTTTTGTGGGTCTAGGTCAGCAAATTGCTCTGGGTAGAACCATTTAGCAAAAACTTGTGTCGCTAACACATTATAAGGAGAGTTATAATAGTTGTGCCAAATCGCATAGTCACGTCCATCTTTCACCGCAGAGAGTGAACTGATGCCTTTTCGCTCAGTCATTTTCTTTAAACTGGCTTTTGCGTCTTCAGCTGTGCCTTGTGCACCTAACTGCACACCCGCGTCTTTACTGCCCGGAGCTTTTGTACCGGTAGCAATATAGATAGTTGGATCTGCTGCAATAATTTTTTCCAGATTCATTGTTCCCAATGGCCCCGGCAGAACACCTTTAGCGATATTTTTACCACCCGCTAAATCAATAAAGTTCCCCATATTACCGTCACCAGCAGTGCCACAACAATCTTCAAAGGCACCTGCGCGCAGATCGATAAATACGGTTGGTTTTTTATCTTCAGGAATTTTAGAGGTAATATCAGTGACTAATTTTTGGTTTTTCTCATAAAAATCAGCAAATTCTTCTGCCTTCTTTTCACGATTTAGCGCTTTTCCGAGCATACGCATACTTGGCAACGTATTTTTTAACGGCTCGCTACGGAAATCGACAAACACTACTGGGATACCCGCTTTTTCTAGTTGATCAACCAGTTCACTACTTTTGCCCGGACCATGGCCAGATAAACCAAAAATAGCAATGTCAGGATTCAATGTCAGCACTTTTTCAGAGCTCACACTATCCGCACTGGTGTTACCAATCAGAGGGATATTATCGATTTCTGGGAATTTTTCTTTATAAACAGCATAAGTTTGTGGATCTAGCTTACGAAAATCACCTTGCCAGCCAACAATACGTGCTAGTGGTTTATCACCTTCTAACAAAGCAATTGCGCTGAATAGACGTCCTTCACCAAGCAGGATACGGTTTACATTATCAGGAACTTCTACGGTACGGCCTGCGGCATCAACCACAGTTGCGGCCCAAGCACCAAAACTTGCTGTCAATGCAGCACCGGCGAGTAGTGCAATGCTAACGCTTTTTGCCACAGATTTTGAATGTAGTTTCACTAAAGGACCTCTTTTATGCTCTATATAACGAGGCGCTAACAATAAAGCAAATAATAATAATTATCAATGCGATTGGTGATTTTAATCACTCTATAGATGATTTTTGTGACAAATACAAAATATTTTAAATATTAAAATACATCTATTTTACACTTATGTTTTGATTCGATTGCATTTTACTTATATTTTTAACAAAAAAATGTCCTTGTTAAACAAGGACATTTATTCGTTAATAGCAAAAATTGTCACTATTCTACTGTTCTAAATTCTCTTTATGAGTGGGGAACTTCATCTCACTATAGCGAATAATACGGGTTTTCTTCACAATCCGATAACCAAACCAAATAGCTAAGAATAGAGGTAGACCGATATAAGTGGCAATCGCACCGACCCAGTCAATTCTATCGGCTAAGAAAGCTTGATAGTTTTGACCCAAGGTAATAATTAGACAAAGCACAAAGGCAAAAATAGGACCAATCGGGAAGAAACCCGAGCGATAAGGTAAGTCACTCAAATCTTTACCCTGTGCGATATAGCCGCGACGGAAACGATAATGACTGATTGCAATACCTAACCAAGCAATAAAGCCCGTCATACCTGAGGTATTTAATAACCAGAGGTAGACCATCTGATCACCAAATAGTGAACTCAAGAAACAGAGCCCGGCAACCACAGTCGTGGCGATCAACGCATTACGAGGTACACCGCCTTTTGACAGGTGACCAAAAATACGTGGCGCTTTGCCATCTTTGGCTAGGGTATAGAGCATGCGTGTCGAGGCATACATCCCCGAGTTACCCGCCGAGAGTACAGCCGTTAAAATAACCGCATTCATCACAGCTGCCGCTGATAAGAGACCCGCATTCTGGAAAACTAAGGTAAATGGACTAACACTGATATCCTGTACATCATTACGTAATAAATTAGGATCATTGTAAGGAATAATCAGGCTGATGATTAAGATGGCAAAGATATAGAATAATAGAATACGCCAGAAGACTTTACGTACCGCTTTCGGGATATTGGTGCCTGGATCTTTTGATTCCCCCGCCGCAATACCAATTAATTCAGTACCTTGGAATGAGAAACCAACGATCATCGCCACACCGATCATCGAGGAGAAGCCTCCGACAAAAGGTCCATCGCCTAATGTCCAGTTATGCCAACCTGCACTTTCAGCGCCATCTAAAATACCGTAAATCATTAACACGCCGACAATGATAAAGATAATAACGGTAGTCACTTTAATTAATGAAAACCAGTATTCCGCCTCACCAAAGCCTTTTACAGAGATATAGTTCAGTAAGAAAATAATACCTAAGAAGATAGCACTCCAGATCCAGCCCGGTGTATCTGGGAACCAGTAGGCCATAACCAATTGCGCTGCAACTAAATCCACGGCGATGGTAACTGCCCAGTTGTACCAGTAGTTCCAACCGAGGGCAAAACCAAATCCTTCATCAACATATTTAGCGCCATAGGTGGCAAATGAGCCTGAAACAGGCATATAAGCAGCCAACTCACCTAAACTGGTCATCAGAAAGTAGACCATCAGACCAATGATCGCATAGGATAAGAGCGCTCCACCGGGTCCTGCTTGTGCCACAGTGGCCCCTGATGCAACAAATAATCCAGTACCGATTGAACCACCAATGGCGATCATGGCAAGATGTCGTGCCTTTAACTCGCGTCGTAATTTCTGCGGGCCTCGTTGTGCGCCGCTAGTTTGATGTTCTGACATCGATTCCCTATTTCCCATATTTCAACAAATAATCTAGGGATTCTAGCAAAACAATCTGTTGACTCTAAGAAACTCTTCCCTGTTATTAGATACCTTCATAATCCATGGCTTATTATTAGCGAAACCGAATTTATGGTATATATATTTGTGCAAAATAGCGTCACTGACAGTAATCAAGTAAATTATTTATCCCGTTAGAGAAATGTTTTTGGCGGTGATAAATCAAATAAAGGGTACGAGATAGCTTAAGTTCACTGACTTTGAGCTCCACTAGCGAACCATTACTCAGTTGCTCATCGATAACACGTCGCGATAAACAGCTGATCCCCATTCCATAACGCACTGCATGTTTAATCGCTTCAGAATTACCTAACTCCATTAAGATATGAAAACCGGGTAATTGAGCAAAGAGCAACTGATCCAAGACATATCGCGTCCCAGAGCCTCTTTCTCGTAAAATCCAAGCCGCTTGTTGTAACTCATCGAGGGTAAGATCTTTTCCCGCTAATGGATTGGTTGGGGCGGCAAAAATCACCAACTCATCTTTTTGCCAAGGTTTAGTGATCAACTCAGGACTATGGCAAATGCCTTCAATTAATCCGACATCAGCACGAAACTCTAATACCGCGCGTATTACCTCTTCCGTATTAGTAATACTGAGCTCTAAAGGAATATCAGGATGATCGCTACGATAGGCCGCCAGCATTTTGGGCAGCATATAGTTACCAATAGTGGTACTGGCCGCTAAGCGCACAGCTCCCATCTCTTTTTTAAACAGTTGTTCGACTTCTGAGGTTTGTTCCAGCAGTGACAATGCCTTGGGATACAATAGACGCCCATGTTCATTCGTGACCAAGCGCTTTCCAACCCGATCGAAAAGCTGTACACCCAGTTGACTTTCCAAGTCAGTTAATGAAGCACTGACTGCGGATTGAGAAAGTGAGAGTGATTGAGATGCCTGTGTCGTCGAACCACTTTTTAGGACTTCAGTAAAAACTTCCAGTTGCCTGAGGGTAATTCTCATCGCTGACCACTCCGCATTAAACTCAATCGATTGTAATCATAATGTTAATATTAGCTATTTCTGATCAAGTTACCAATGTTTGCTTGTATTTATATCTAAATTACTTTTTTAGATAGATTATACAAAAACAATGAGTTTATCTTATTAAAATATTTGTTATATGCTTATTCCAAAATGACATAAACAAAAAGAGATCCACTATGCTGGAAAATAGTCTAAAAAAAACAATCATCCAACGCCCTTTAATCAACTTATCACTGATCCCCGGTTTGATTTTGGCGGCGGTGCTCTCGGCAATAGCTATTTATTTAGGGGAGTTAGATTGGTTTTCTAAAGCCGGATTAGGTGCGCTGACACTGGCTATCTTATTAGGAATAATAGTAGGTAATACACTTTATCCTCTCACCAAACCCGCTTGCGAAAGCGGCATTAAATTTTCTAAACACTATTTATTAAGGGCGGGAATTATTCTTTACGGGTTTCGTCTAACCTTTCAGCAAATTACCGATGTAGGCGCCACAGGTTTACTTATTGATGCCTTGACGCTCACATCAACCTTTCTATTCGCCTATTGGTTAGGAAGAAAGGTATTTAAACTGGATGAAGAGACCACCATTTTAATTGGTGCTGGCAGCAGTATTTGTGGTGCCGCAGCTGTGATGGCTACCGAGCCCGTCCTCAAAGCAGATGCGAGTAAAGTGGCGGTCGCTGTCTCCACCGTGGTGATCTTTGGCACCATCGCTATTTTTGTCTATCCTTGGCTCTATCAACTTAATGCCTATTTCCAATGGATGCCAATGACAGAAGAGATTTTCGGTATCTATACCGGCTCAACAGTACATGAAGTTGCACAAGTGGTGGCTATTGGACATACCATAGGTGTCGAAGCAGAAAATGCCGCCGTTATCTCAAAAATGATCCGCGTGATGATGCTTGCACCATTTTTAATTGTCTTGTCAGCCTATTTAAGCCGCAAACAAGTTGGACAAACTGGCGAAAGTAGTAAAAGAGCCATTACCATCCCTTGGTTCGCCGTAATTTTTATTTTGATGGCAGGCTTTAACTCCCTTAATTTATTACCTCAACAGCTGGTTAGTTATCTTATTCAGCTGGATACTATTTTACTGGCGATGGCGATGGTGGCATTGGGATTAACTACCCATATCAGCGCTATCCGTCAAGCTGGCGTTAAGCCTCTGCTGATGGCTCTGATCCTCTTTTTCTGGTTGATTGTGGGTGGTTTTGCTATCAACGCAGCGGTTCATTTCCTATTTAATTAATGTTTTAACCTTATCAAATCAGTGGCACAGATCAGCGTTTGACGGATTTGTGCCATGTCATTTCATTTATCAGCTCAAAAATGTCATACTTATTAAAACGTAAGGAGTGAAAAATGAAATATATTGGCGCACATGTGAGTGCAGCTGGTGGCGTCGATCAAGCCGTAATCCGTGCTCATGAGATCAATGCTACCGCTTTCGCGTTGTTTACTAAAAACCAACGTCAATGGAAAGCCGCAGCACTAACTGATGAGGTCATTGCTCGCTTTAAAGAGAATTGCCAAAAATATGGTTATGGTAAACAGCAGATCCTCCCTCATGATAGTTATCTGATTAATTTAGGTCATCCAGAAACAGAGGCTCTTGATAAATCACGGGATGCGTTTTTAGATGAACTCCAACGCTGTGAACAGCTGGGTATCGGTTTACTTAATTTCCATCCCGGTAGTCATCTAAATAAAATTGATATCGACCTCTGCTTAGCTCGCATCTCTGAGTCGATTAATATTGCCTTAGATAAAACTGAGGATGTCACAGCAGTAATTGAAAATACCGCAGGTCAAGGTACTAATTTGGGTTTTAGCTTTGAACATCTGGCGGCGATTATCGATGGCGTGGAAGATAAAGAGCGAGTGGGTGTCTGTATTGATACTTGCCATGCCTTTGCTGCGGGCTATGACTTACGTACTCAAGAGAACTGTGATGAGACATTTAAACAGTTCGACGATATTGTTGGCTTTCGTTTTTTAAAAGCTATGCATTTAAATGATGCTAAAAGTGAATTTTCCAGTCGAGTGGATCGTCATCATAGTCTGGGAGAGGGAAATATCGGTTATACGCCATTCAGCTATATTATGAAAGATAGCCGTTTTGATGGAATACCTTTAATTCTCGAGACAGTCAATGCGGATATCTGGCCACAAGAGATTGCTTGGTTAAAATCACAACAAGCCTAGTCGATGGGTTCAGGGAGATAAGGCCATTAGCGTCTTATCTCCTGTTTAAATCGGCAGTTAAATCGATTTCATCTCGATTTTATTCATCATTTCAGCCAACTTACTGCGATTTTTTAAACCCACATCCGCTTGAGAAACAGATAACGCCGAGATAGCGGTAGCCATTCTTAAGGTGTGTTCACTTGTTTCACCATTTAATAGTCCATAAACTAATCCCGCTACCATAGAATCGCCAGCGCCGACTGTACTGATCACATCACAATGTGGCGGTTTTGCCAGCCATGATCCTGACGCATTGACCCACAAAGCCCCCTCTTCGCCTAAGGAGATCACAACATGGGAGATGCCTTTATCGCGTAATTCATGTGCTGCGGCAATCACATCGGTTAACTCTGGTAATTTACGCCCTGCCCACACTTCTAACTCATGACGATTCGGCTTAACCAACCAAGGTGATGCTTTTAATCCAGCGCCTAAGGCTTCACGGCTACTATCGAAAATGATGCAAGGACATAATTGACGCAATCTAATCATCCAACGGGTGAAATCTTCTAAATCGACCCCTTGTGGTAAACTGCCGCTCACCACCACCATATCAAAATGGCCGAGCCAGCTCAGTGACTCAGTTGAGAAACGTTGCCACTCATCTTTGCCAATCTCAAAACCTGAAAAATTAAAATCCGTTGAATTGCTGTTTTTTTCAGTCAGTTTCACGTTAATACGCGTCCGACCTGGCACCATATAAAAACGGTTTGCCATGCTATTTTCACTGAAAAAATGTTGAAATTCTTCTTGGTTCTCTTTCCCCATAAAGCCGCTGACAGTAATATCAACGCCCAGATCACGTAACACTTTCGCCACATTGATCCCTTTACCACCCGCATTTAAGCTAGCGGTCTGCACTAAGTTGACTTCACCAACTTCGATTTCATCACATAATCCGATGAGATCATAAGCTGGGTTTAAGGTAATTGTAGCGACACGGCGAGTCATAACCAGAAATCTCCATTGGTGTTCAGATCGATTTTGCGCAAGGCTCGGCTGAATAGAATTTAGCTCTAGTTATACCATTAAACGCAATGAGCTTCAGCGATATTTATATTTTTACTGGTTGTATTCTCACGATAAATAGGCAAAATTTAATCGGTTAATCGAAGAAAATAACTAAACTAGGAGCCTGCTTTATGTCAGTTGTCGTTGGTGTCGGAGTGATCATTACTAATCCGCAAGGTCAAATCCTGTTAGGTAAACGTAGCGGCCAGCATGCTCCCTACTGGTCTATTTTTGGTGGCCATCTAGATGCGGGTGAAACCTTTGAAGCCTGCGCTATCAGAGAAATCGCCGAAGAGATCGGCATTGAGATCGATACCCCGCAGCTGGTGGGTATCAGCAATAATCTTCTAACTTTTCAAGAAGAAGGCAAACATACAGTGTCAATCTGTATGCAGGTTGAATATAGCGGTGATCGGCCAGCAAAAATTATGGAGCCGGAGAAGTGCGCGCAACTAATGTGGGCTTCTCCTGATGAATTACCTGAGCCGCATTTTGAAGCCAGTCGTAATGCCATCGCCCTATGGCAAAGTGGGCAATTCTATCAAACTAAACTCTTAGCTAAACCCGTCTAATAATTCCCTTGCAGAAGATAGGCCGATATAATCAGTCTATCTCTTCTTCGCCATAACGCTTTTTTCAAAAGAGAGTATCTCTCATTTATACCTCAAATATTTTAGCCAATTATATGCTTAACCTTGATTTTAATGGTTTACATTAATTTACCCTGAATGTATCATTAAGCTAGTACATAGACACAGCCTATCAGGAGTTAAAATGACCACTGACGTCATTAAGCAGTTAAAACGTCCATCAGTATTGGGTGGCGCAATGATCATTGCCGGTACCGCCGTAGGTGCAGGCATGTTTTCGATCCCCATTGTCACTTCTGGTATTTGGTTTACAGGATCAGTTGTCCTGCTGATCTACACTTGGGTCTGTATGTACTTTTCAGGATTGATGATCCTTGAAAGCAATATGAATTATCCGGCAGGCGCCAGTTTTCACACTATGGTCAAAGATCTGCTGGGTTCAACATGGAATAATATTAACGGCATATCCATCACCTTTGTCCTTTATATACTGACCTACGCTTATATTTCGGCGGGTAGCTCGATTATTTCGCTCAATCTAGCGGAAGTACTGCCAGTATCACAGCCGATTGCCGGATTAGTCTTTGCGCTATTAGTGGCATTTATTGTGTGGATTTCGACAGGCGCAGTTGATCGGCTCAGCACCATCCTGATTGGTGGTATGGTGATCACCTTTATTATGTCTGTGGGCGGTATGTTTACCAATGTCTCAACGGCTGTGCTATTAAACCAAAATGCAGCTGCTGATACTGAATATCTACCCTATGCATTAGCGGCTCTACCCTACTTATTAGCTTCATTTGGCTATCATGGTAATGTGCCGGGTTTAGTGAAGTATTATCAGAAAGATAGCCAAGCTGTTGTCCGCAGCTTATTTTTTGGTACCTTGATTGCACTGGCAATTTACATCTTATGGCAGTATGTGATTCAAGGAAATATTCCCCGTGATGCCTTTAAACAGATCATCGCTGAAGGTGGAAATATTGATGCACTGCTAAAACAAATGGATGTCACTAATAACAACAGCGCGACCTCTAAATTCCTCAATATATTCTCTTATATGGCGCTGGCGAGTTCATTCTTAGGTGTGTCACTGGGACTGTTCGATTATTTAGCCGATCTGTTTAAGTTTAAAGATTGTCGTGGCGGGCGTTTTAAAACTGCATTAGTGACTTTTTTACCCCCAACTTTATTAGCGCTGCTATTTCCAAATGGTTTTCTCTACGCCATTGGTTTCGCTGGATTGGCCGCTACTGTCTGGGCCGCCATTGTTCCTGCATTAATGGCGAAGGCAAGTCGCCAACGTTTTCCAAATAATAGCTATAGAGCACCAGGTGGAACATTCCTCATTGTTTTCGTTATCCTCTTTGGGGTGATCAACGCTTTAGCCCATATTCTCTCGTTATTCAACTTATTACCGACCTTCTAATAGTCCGATTGTTAATAAAATAGCGATTAAAATTATCCCCAGTCAAAAACTGGGGATTTTTCTTGCGGAAATTACGATTCCTATCTTGCCTATTGCCTTATCTACGCGTAATTTTAGCGCCAACATTTTTATTTTTTCCCCCTAGTTAAACAGAAGGTAGATCATGGCTAAAGCCAATGAAATTAAACGCGGCAGTGCAATCAACTATAATGGCAAACTCTTATTGGTAAAAGATATCGATATTCATGCACCCACTGCACGCGGGGCTAGCACTCTATATAAGATGCGCTTTACCGATATAAAAACGGGTTATAAGGTTGAAGAGCGTTTTAAAGGGGATGATATTTTAGAAACAATCTCATTAACCCGACGTGGGATCACTTTCTCCTATATCGATGGTGATGAGTATGTCTTTATGGATAATGAAGACTATACACCCTATATTTTCAAAAAAGAGACGATTGCAGAAGAGCTGCTATTTATTCCAGAAGAAGGTTTACCTGGCATGCAGGTTCTGACGATGGATGGCCAAGTATTGGCGCTAGAGTTGCCACAAACTGTCGATATGGTGATCTCAGAGACTACGCCGAGTATCAAAGGTGCATCAGCGAGTGCTCGCACCAAACCGGCAATCATGCCGACTGGGCTGGTTGTGCAAGTGCCGGAATATATCGCTAGCGGTGAAAAAATTCGTATTCATATTACTGAGCGTCGTTTTATGGGGCGCTGCGACTAAATTTGGCGCTAAATAATAAAATGGCCTATGGACTTTACGCCTATAGGCCATTTTGATGGTCTAGAAATAGCTAACATTAATAATACCTTTATTACTATGGCCCTGCATCCATTTGACTTCTGATGTCCCTAAAGACGCAGGCATCAAAAAACTCCGCTGTGTATTCTCTAACTGATCATCTTGATTCAGCATTTGGGTTCTTTGATGAGAAAAGCCTTGTCGATAACACTGATAATTCGCTTCTTGCTGATTAACTTCAATTAAACATCCAGCATTAACAATCATACCTGAAAGATATAGCTTACCACCGACGGGTTCAGCTTGAACAAATAGCGAGCCGAGGGCAAGAGATACAGTAACCAGAGACAGTAAAACTTTTCGCATAGTAACCTCACTTAATTAAAGGAGATACAGCAGCTATCATCTTAATTTTTCTCTATTTTCATAATAGGAAAACGTCAGATAAATGCACTATCTTATGACGATTAATTTGACACATATCAAAGGTAACTGACTGAAACAGCATTTACAGTGAATTTTTTATTAATTTAAAATCGACAAGTCTATATTGCGCACAATTTATTTTAGTTAAGTTTATTTATAGGTAACTTGATAAACTCCCCATTGTTTTTCAGTATTTATCCAATAAAAAGAAGCTTTTGCTTTAGATTGAAGTAAATTAATCGCCGCATATCTATTCAGTGTTGCAGGTCTATTTTTTACTGTTGTTGTTTCGCCATTCTTTTCATTCCAACAACTTGTTTCTATAACACCATTATTTAATTTATTTTCACAAGGTGGAACCCAGATAGCGCCTTGAAAACTAATTGTACCTCCAGTGCCTGTACTATTAGCCAAGGCTAAGTTATTAATAAATCCTAAATTTAATATTAGTACTGTTGCTGCGGTAAATAATAAACGGCTATGAGTTAATACTTTTTTAATCGCTAGAGAGAAAAAATTCTGACGATAGTTTTGATTATTAGATTTCACTTTATTGGGGGACCTAAATTTATTGTTCATATATGCAAATGATAATTTACTTTCTATGATTTTAGGCTGATTTGCTGTGAGCCTTAAATTTGAAGATGATAAAATTGATGCAGTTAATTTACGCATAGTAACCTCTCTTATTTATATGGAAATATTAGAGATAGTCATTTTTTTATATCGTTCTAATCTTAGAATAGTAAAGTGTTCGTAATTCGATAGTAATCATAGCCACTATTTTGATGCAGATCAAGAATTATCTTATGGACTTAATATAGCTTACGTAAAAATAACTACCTATCGGTTTACATAAGAGCGGGACTTTAAACTAATTGTTTGATATAATCCACATATATTAGTAATAAACGGCTTTGCAGAAGCCCAATATTTTCTTATATTCAATCTATTCAAATAAAACTTTCTCTTTATATTCAGGTAAATAAAGTTAACCTTTTTAAAAAGATGTGATCGTACTCATTGTTTTATTTCCTTGCCTTTATTCCAACAGCTTATTTCCACTAATCCATTAACAGAAACACTTTGGCAAGGACACTCAACTACCGTACGACTAAACATACTGTTTCTAATGTAATTACTTTGTTTTGAGATACATTTTAGACTAAGAAATTAATAATAGATAAGTATTAATAAAGCGAAAGAAGCTATAACTATTTATTTGAAGTTATTCCAAATATAATAAATATAACTAAAATAGTATTTTATATCCTATATTCTAGTTAGAACCCCATTCTTAATTATAAGTTATATTATAGATACCTAGGTTTTTCTTGCGATCAATCCATTTGAATGAAACCTTTCCTTTGTAATCAGGAAGATGAATTGAACCATTTTTAAACGACGCAGGCTTACTTCTGACCGTTTCTGTTTTGCCGTGATTCCAACAACTCGTTTCCATTACGCCATTTTCAAAATGATTCTCACAAGGCGCTTCAACAATCGCACCTCTAAAGGTAATAGTCCCAGATGCACTGTGGCCTGCGGCGTTAGCTACCTGAAGATTGAAGGTGCTCATAAGGCTCAGAATAATAACCATTTTGGCGAACAATGATAATAAAATGCGGTTTAAAATCGAGTATCTAGTCATAAATATTCCAATTAAGATGAGGTTAAATAACAGATCAAAAACATAAAATTTAAGATGCTAATTTTGATAGATCTTTATTTACTAATTATTTAATTTCACAATAAGTCATACTCTTCAGCTGATATGCTTATTAAACATGTGGCTAATAGGCTTTTCTTATTGCTCGTTAGGTGTTTCAAACAACTCGATATCATTGTTATTTAGCTTAGTTCTGATTTTAGCTACTTAGCTAATCACCGTATTCATCTATATTATTTTGTTTATGGAAATTAAAATTTCATTCACAGTCGTTATTTTTTGTAAAATTAGTCGGAGATATAAAAAACTGATACTTACATAAAACACATCATTTATATGAATGTGTTCATATATAATATGAGCAACCTATAAATTAATAATCACACTCAAAAATAAATATAAATGTATTTCCATAATGATTTAACAACATGAAAATCAAACAATAAAAAATATAGATCTCATGATTAATATAATTCGTTCTAAAGTAGAATAAAAAATAATCTCAATTATATTTAGTATTATTTTTTTATTTTCCATTCTAGGTATAAGTTAATTTAACTTCGATATATGTCTTATTATAAAATTAAATAATATAAGATGATTTTTATTTTGACGCTCTAAGATTATGCCAAAAAAAAGCAGAAAAATCATTGAAATAGGAAAGTCGATTTTTACTGAGCTAAACATACGCAAATTTTTATCAGAAAGCCCTCAATCTTTATGAAGCAGGAAATCATTATTATAGAGTAAAGAAAAAACACACACCAAGTACAAAATAAAGAATTGAAATAAATATATAAGATATATCTTATAAATAACATTTCTTTGCTTAAGTAAAAAAATAATTTAATTTCAGCTATTTTATTAACTCTTAAAAAGACGATTAAAGTAACATTTAAATATTATATTTAACTTAATTATAACAACAAGGAGTGTTTATAAATCCCTAATTATCTATTAAATTTGTATGCTGCCAAAATAGATTGATAAATATCTCAATTTAATATATTCAATCTAGCCAAGCATCAAGAGTAACCATTTGATATTAAACAATAAATAAATTATAACAGTATTTTCAATTACCAATATAATAATGGGGATTTAATAATTTGATTATTTTGAATACGAATCTGAAAAAAAAGTTTTTAGGCTAAACAGAGGGCTCTGTAATGATGACTCTTCAGGAGATATGCATGTTTTTTGCCCTGTGCATCATGAAAATCTCTTCTTTTACTTTGAGTAAAAGGAAAATCAATAGATCTCTGTATAAGCATCATCTTGCTGCTCATTAAAAAGGTTGATTGTCGTTTTTATGTATATAGCTTGGCTGCTAGATTAGATAAATAAAAGTAACCATCCTTTTAGGGGTTAAGGCTGTTTTAAATCTTTTTATTTTGTATATTAACGTAAAGAAGACAAGAGTTATATATATGAAAGAATAGGGTTTCTATTCACCTAAATGTGATACAAATCATGTTTTTCCGCTTAAATATGGCTATTTTATCACCAAAAGTGACTGAGAAAGGCAATCGCACAAATTACTGAGAATTGGCAAATATAATGTTTTGTAAATATAGCGGTTTACGGCTCGCCATTTAACTTTAGTTTATGTATGCTTCATGTCAGTGCGGACACTTTTGTGCCGACATACAATATTTCATACTGAACTAACCGTAAAAAATAAAGTAAAAATAGAGCCAACACATCTAAACTTGTCACTATTATTCTCCCCATAGGGATAAAAGCTGCCAGCGGACCTGTTTTGACTCACGTAAGTTCAGATTGGCAAAAATCAAACGTTTTTGTGAAAAATACACTAGTCTAACGCAGATAATTCGTAATGCATTTTTCACAAGGATCAGTTTCAATGTTTTCATGTGTACAAAAAAGCGCATAAGAACGGCATGGGATATCATCACTAATGGCAGCTAAGAATAACTTTATACATTATGTCTTGCGGATCGTCCCCGCAATTGCAATTGCCGTCACTCTATCAGCCTGTACTGCTCCTAAAGCATCTAAGTCTACTCTAACGACTAAAGTCAATACTGAAGCCCGTATGTTAAACGGCGGCTCTCAGGACTCGCTAACTCAAGCATCACAAGATGAGTTTGAAAATTTAGTTCGTAATGTCGATGTTAAATCGAAAATTATGCAACAATACGCGAGCTGGAAAGGTGTGAGTTATCGCTTAGGTGGCACTACCAAGAATGGCATTGATTGCTCAGCATTTGTTCAGCGTACCTTTTCAGAACAGTTTGGCATGGATTTACCCCGCTCCACTTCTGATCAACAAAACTCCGGTACTAAAGTAAAACGCGACAGCCTCAAGCCAGGCGACCTTGTTCTGTTTAAAACAGGTAGAACAATGCGTCATGTCGGCATCTATATTGGTGAAAATAAATTTGTGCATGCCTCTACCAGTAGTGGTGTGATTGTCTCGCAGATGGACAGTAGTTACTGGGCAAAGCGTTATTACGCCAGCCGCCGTGTTATCTCGGGCTCTTAATGCTCTGATGAGTGTGCTTTCCAAATCACCGCCATTATGATTTGAAAGCCTATCCATTTAAGCCGCATATAAAAAAAGCTTCCTAAGGTATATACCTGTTAGGAAGCTTTTTTTATATATTAATTCTTTGGCTAGCTTAATAGTAAAAATTAGCAGTGAAAATTAGTTACAATGGATAAAATGCCGTTGCATGTTCCGCGATAGCCACACCAGATGCTTTTAATCTGCACATGGCAGCTAATTCATCCTTTCCACGAATAAACAAACACAACTCATTCTGCCAATCCAAGATGACACTATCAATTTGCATTTCAGACAAAATCGCTGATAACTGCTTTAATGCACAATTATCGGTTGCACAATCATGGCTCAGTAGTTTGATCCCCACCAGCTGATCGCTGTCAGCATCATTCACCGGCATCACTTCGACTTTAGTACCGACTTGACCTGATAACCACCGATAACTTTGCGGCAGTCTATGCACAACCGAAAGTCCTGTATTTTCCACGCTAAATTCCTATTAAGAAAATCAACTATAAAACTCGACCAAACCGAATCAGTCGGGTTGTAAAAAGTAGCATTAATGTTAAAAACATAAATTAAATATAACACTAAACACCGGAGATGTCGTTAAATTTTTGTGACAGAAATCACCACTTAGTATTGGCTATCTGATTTTAAACTAAAATTAGGATCTAACAAAAACAATAATTAAACATTAAATTTAATTTTTGTTTGTTTTTTTGGTTTTTTAAACAGATATTGATTTTTAAATTTAATAAAAATCATGATAAAACATGAGGATAGGAAAAAAACCACCTGATTTTATTCTTATAATGACAGTTAACAGACTTTAATTTAACAAAATACCTACATATCTATGTTGATCTGTATCAATTTAGTTATAAAAATAATAATCATTGCTCTATCAATCGGTTTTTACGAACTAAAAGAATGGCTATTACGATAAGTTTCTAGCGGTTTTATTTCACAAGAGACAGCTTCACCTTACCTAAGTATTTGATGAATTTTATTTATCTTATAACTGAAGTGATAGCTAGTAGGCATAAATAGAGAGGGGAAACTATAGATAAGGTAAATAAATAAGCTTGAGCTCATCCATAAGCTCAATATAGGCTAACAGTAGAAGGGTTATTCTTTAATTCGTTTAGCTAAAGTCACAAACAGCATAGAGAAAAATACACAAGCGGCCATAGAGCCGACCATTGGCCATGCGCTACGTGCAGGAAATAGCGACAGCATAGAACCGACGAATGCACCGATACTGAAACGAATAGTGCCTGATAAAGAAGAAACCGTGCCTGCAATATGCGGATAGTTATCCAATATAACTGCCATCGCATTTGAGGTGATCATGGCGATACCTGAGACATAAATCGCAATACCAAATACCAGCGCCCAAAAGCCTAAATCAAGCCCGGTACTCAATACTAACCATATCCCCATGATAAATTGCACCATTACGCCAAAATGCAACATTTTCAAGGCGCCAAAACGGCGCACATAGCGGCTATTAATTGTCGTCATAATAAAGAGGAAAACGATATTGATACCAAAATAGTAGCCAAAATCCTGCGGTGAGACGCCATTTAAATCAATATAGACAAAGGCACCCGCATTAAGAAATGAGAACATCCCCGCAAAAGAGAAACCACTTGCCAGAATATAGTAAAATACTCGTTTGGCTCTAAATAAAGTGACAAATTGGCGCAGCGTGGTAGCTACATGGAAAGTTTGCCGTTTTTCTACTGGCAGAGTCTCTTTAATAAAGAAGGCTACCAGCACAACTGCGATGACCGCAGCAATAGATATGCTCCAGAAGATAGAATGCCATGAGAACCAAATCATTAGCCAGCCACCTAAAATCGGCGCTAATAAAGGGGCTACGGTCATCACTAAGATCACAAAAGACATACTTCTGGCGAATTCATCGCGAGTAAACATATCTCTCATTAAGGCATTTATCACCACACTGGCAGCAGCGGCGGCAAAACCGTGCAAGAAACGTAAACTAATAAACCATTCAATCGATTCTGCTAATGCGCAAGCGGCTGAAGCCACAGCGAAAATAATTACACCACCGAGAATGACGGGTTTGCGCCCTACACTGTCAGCCATAGGTCCATAGAACAACTGACCAATCGCAAAACCCATGATATAGCTATTAAGCGTCATCTGGACTTTGCCATCGTCAACATCAAAATAGCGGGCTATTGTCGGGAAACTCGGCAAATACATATCAATCGCTAATGGCATTAGCATTGATATTAATCCCAAAATCAAGATGAGTCCTAAATAAGATGAACGCTGTTGTTGCACGCCTTAAACTCCTAAATTTATTCTATTCGTAAGCTACTGAATGCTATTTACTTCAGCTTCAGTTAGCGTGCGATACTCCCCTGGTGCTAATTGAGGATCTAATTCAATGCCACCAATTCGTTCTCTATGCAGCCCAGTAACATGATTCCCTACCGCGGCAAACATCCGTTTGACTTGATGATAACGCCCTTCACTGATGGTTAAACGCACCAGCATAGGTTCTATAATCTCTAATTTAGCCGGGCGTGTTGCACTTTTTTCACCATTCAGCATAACGCCAGCAGTAAACTTCTCTGCGACACCCTCTTCTATCGGCCGATCCAAGGTGACTAAATAGGTTTTTTCACAATGATTTTTCGGTGAGGTAACCAGATGTGACCACTGTCCATCATCGGTTAATAATACCAGTCCGGTGGTATCCATATCTAAGCGGCCCGCCGAGTGCAATTTATGTGCAACTGGCTCATCGATAAAATAGAGGATAGTCGGATGGATAGGATCATCTGTTGAACAGAGATAACCTGTCGGCTTATTCAACATAAAATAGCGCGGACCGGTAATCTGCTCTAACCGATTGCCTTCATATTTAATTTCTTGTTCTGGGGTGATTTTGTAAGAACCTGATTTAATAACTTCGTCATCCACAGTCACTCGTTCTGCTCGTAATTCACGCGAAATCAAATTACGGCTGATCCCAAGCTGCTGGGACAAAAATTTATCCAGTCGCATAGTTACTCTTAATATAGTTACTTTAGTATTGATGGGGATGCCAACGCTGCAATACAATTTTGCCCACGCTGCCAGAAATGGATATTAGGATTACAGTGACTATCATCACATAATTAATTATAACAATAACAGTATACAAGTGATAGTGCGATACTGCGGAATTACTGATTCAGTAGAGACTTCGGCGGTAAATCAAATAAAAAAATGTTACTCTTAGCCTGTCTCTTTCTCTTATTTTGCTTTAAATAATATGACCTTTACTTTACGACCTTACCAACAAGATGCAGTCGATGCCACTGTACGCTATTTCCGTCATCAATCGGAGCCAGCGGTTATTGTGTTACCCACGGGAGCCGGAAAAAGTCTGGTGATCGCCGAACTGGCGCGACTTGCCCATGGACGCGTTTTAGTCTTAGCCCATGTCAAAGAGTTAGTTGAGCAAAACTACGGCAAATTCTGCGCTTATGGCCTTGATGCCGATATTTTCGCCGCGGGACTGAATCGCAAAGAGGCTGCAGGTAAAGTGATTTTTGGCAGTGTGCAATCTATCGCCCGTAATTTAAATCAATTTGAAGAGACCTTTTCACTAATTATTATAGATGAATGTCATCGTATAAGTTTAAGTGATAAAAGTCAGTATCAACAAATTATCCAACAACTGCGCCAACGTAATCCGGCACTGAAAATTCTCGGTTTAACCGCCACACCCTATCGTTTAGGCTCTGGCTGGATTTATCACTACCATTATCATGGAATGACTCGAGGTTCTAGCCAATCATTCTTTCATGAATGTATTTATGAACTCCCATTACATTACATGATTAAACATCAATTCCTTGTGCCACCAGAACGGCTTGATATGCCTGTTCTGCAATATGACTTTAGCCAAGTGAAGATCAGTCAGTCGGGTATTTTTAACGAAATTGAGTTAAATCGACAAATTAAAAAGCAAAAAAGGATCACCCCTCAAATAGTGGCGCAAATTATCAATTATGCACAATCACGTCGCGGTTGTATGATTTTTGCGTCAACCGTCGAACACGCTAAAGAAGTGCTCAGCTATTTGCCAGCGCAACAAGCGGCCTTGGTAAGTGCTGAAACGCCAGCTCAACAGCGCCATGCCATTATCGAGCAATTTAAACAGCAGCAAATTCACTATTTGGTCAATGTTTCGGTGCTTACCACGGGCTTTGATGCGCCACATGTCGATGTAATTGCAATACTGCGCCCAACAGAGTCAGTCAGTTTATATCAACAAATTGTCGGGCGTGGCTTAAGATTGTTCCCTAATAAAACAGATTGTCTAATTTTAGACTATGCCGGTAATCCTCATGATCTGTTTAATCCCGAAGTAGGTAGCGCCAAACCCAATTCGCGCAGTGTCCCTGTGCAAGTTTTTTGCCCAATTTGCCAATTTGCTAATACTTTTTGGGGTATATGCAGTGATGATGGGCAAATTATTGAGCACTATGGCCGCCGCTGTCAGGGCTGGGAATTAGACGAGGCAGGGAAAAAACAGCAGTGTGATTTCCGTTTTCGTTTTAAACAGTGCCCTCATTGTGGCGCAGAAAATGATATTGCTGCGCGCCGTTGCCAACAGTGTCAGGAAGTGCTTTCTGACCCCGATGATATGTTAAAAGCGGCATTAAAATTAAAGGATGCGATGATCCTTCGTTGCGGCGGTATGGAGCTAACCCACGGAGAGGATGCTAAAGGAGAATGGCTTAAAATCAACTACTACGACGAAGATGGCACTAGTGTTTCTGAACGTTTTCGCTTAAAAACACCCGCTCAGCGTAAAGCCTTTGAGTATCATTTTTTACGATTTCATCAACGCGCACCGGGAATCCCCTTTCACTGGCAGAAAGCGGAAGATATCATCCGTCAGCAGCCCCTGCTCCGCTATCCGGATTTTATTGTGGCGCGGAAAAAAGATAATTTCTGGCAAATTAGAGAGAAAATCTTCGACTATCAGGGGCGCTATCGTCTTGCCGATAGTCTCGCCTAAAGCAATAAAAGATAATTATCATTGCTGCATAGGCGCTTTTTCGCTAAAATACGGCCGCCAATGTCGTTTTATGTTGTAACCATGTATACAACAAACCATGTATACAACACTGTTGGCCAATATCTCGAACCTGCTATTGGGTCGCCATAGCGGGAATTTTATTTTTCTTTCTTTATGAGAAAAAGTAATGATAACTCTTAATGCAGAAGTACGTAAAGATCAGGGTAAAGGTGCGAGCCGCCGCCTGCGTAGAACCAACAAGTTTCCAGCTATCGTTTACGGTGGCAACCAGGAGCCAGTTTCTATCGAACTGTTCCACGATGATGTTATTAACCAAGAGAAAAAATCAGAGTTTTATGATGTAATGACTCTGGTTATCGATGGTAAAGAAACTCAAGTAAAAGTGCAGGCAGTACAGCGTCACCCATTTAAACCAAAATTGACGCACATCGATTTCCTGCGCGCTTAATTACTTAATTAGCCACCGCCGAGCTTTAAAAACTTCGGGACGCCGAATAGATGACGCCGCTTTTGCGGCGTTATTTATTTATAGCAGATTAAAATATTATTTAATTCCTATTACTTTCCACCACGACGCTGTAACTGCTCTCTTAAATTAGGCGGCGTACCTTTAATCGTTAATGTATCCGTTGCTGCATCCCAGAAAATCCGCTCACCCAATAACATAGCATCAAAACTCAGGGTCATCCCCCCGCCGCTACCTGAAAATTTAGTTAACTGTTTTAGCGTGTTCTTATCGGCAGGAAAATGGTCTTCCAGTTGATAATCATTTTTCTGAGTAAAATCCCCGAAAGTTTGCTCACCAATAGGTGGTAACTCTTGGGATAAATCACTCAGTGCAATCTCTTCACCGGATTGATGTTGTTCATTACAGTAACTATAAACCTGCTGACGATAAGCTTGTCGCTCGTTTTTATTCAATTCAGCAGTATCACAATAGTCATCAAGCGCCTGTAATAAGCCTTTGTTTTGCACCTTGGCATTCATGCCTTCACTAGCGGCTAAAAAATCCATAAAGAAATCGGATACTTTACGACCGACACGGCCCTTAAGAAAACTTAAGTAGCGCGAAGATTCAGGGTTAGTTTCCCACTCGGTTAAATCGATACGCGCGACTATATCCGCATGAGGAATATCAAGATAATGGGTAGTCCCTAAATCAAGAGTATCGGTAACAAACATGCTGTCACAACTGCTTAATACGGAAATCAATAAATACTCAACGGCCAAATAGCGATATTGGCAAAACAGGACAACTCCCCCTTCTGCAAAAGGATATTTGGCTAACTCATCTTTTAATCTAACGGTCGCGGCTCGGCTAAAACCAAGAAAATTCTCTTCGCCTTTGCGCAGATGCGTTAGTGCTTCAGATAACTCACTATCTTCATTAAATGAGCCAAATGCTTTACTCTTTGCACTATAGACTCGGTGCAATTCAGCCATCATTTCGCGCACCACTTCAGTGGTTGGCAATAAAGAGTCACGTAACATGACCTCAAGGGTCTGTTCATCGCGTTTGATCAGCTGGTGTAAGGCGATATGGGAAATTTCCAGACTCATTGTATATTCCTTGTTGATAGCAAAATAAAAATCTTCGCCGTATTCAAGCATTGTTATCTGATATCTGCAACCAAAAGCCCCTGTCTGTTTGACCTTTTTAAGGGTAAATTAATGGAACTATTGGGGCGACTGATTATCTGAATACTCATAATTATGAATTAACGTTAAAAAATTTGTCAGAATTGAAGAAAATCATCCCGCGATGGGCTATTATAAGGGGCTTTTATTCATTTAGGATGTTGAAATCTATGCCACAGTCATCTCGCTATACCGATGAACAAGTTGAAAGCTTATTAACTGAGCTGGTTAGCGTACTTGAAAAAAAACGCACTCCTGTTGACCTATCGCTAATGGTTTTAGGTAATATGGTTACCAATTTGCTTAATACATCGGTTGCCCCTGCTCAGCGAAGCATGATCGCAGAGTCTTTTGCGCATGCGTTACTCTCTTCTGTTAAAGAAGATCAATCTCACTAATTAAGTTAACGAAACAGACTGTATGGTGACTCATCAGCGCTACCGCGACAAAGTCTCCCAGATGATAAGCTGGGGGCACTGGTTTGCACTATTTAACATTCTACTCAGCCTAGGGCTAAGTAGCCGCTACCTGTTTCTTTTTGATTGGCCCGGTACCTTAACCGGGCGAGTTTACGCCATTGTCAGCTGGCTAGGACACTTTAGTTTTATTGTCTTTGCCGTCTATCTTTTGATTGTCTTTCCGCTGACCTTTGTCATTGTTTCTCAACGACTATTACGAATACTTTGTGTTGCCCTAGCCACAGCTGGCACCACTATCTTGCTGTTTGATATTCGTATCTTTAGCCAATTCAATTTACATCTCACTCCACAGGTTTGGGATCTGGTTATCAATCCCATTGATGGCGAGATGGCTCGTGAATGGCAGTTGATGTTTATTAGCATCCCAATTATTTTTCTAGTACAGATGCTTTTTGCCACTTGGAGTTGGCAAAAACTGCGCAGTCTTAGCCGGCAAACCTTTGCTAAGCCGCTAGCCGCCATCTTTATTAGTGCCTTTATTTTATCCCATGTTATGTATATTTGGGCTGACGCTAACTTCTATCGCCCGATAACCACTCAGCGCTTTAACTACCCGCTCTCTTATCCGATGACGGCCAGGAAATTCTTAGATCGTTACGGCTTAATCAATTTAAACGAGTATCAACAACGCCTATTCCAGCAAGGTAGCCCGACAGCACCTAAGCTACAATATCCGTTAAATCCGTTAAAATACCAAGATCAGGGTGAAGGTTATAACCTGTTGTTGTTAGTCGTTGATGATCTTAGTGACAGTGAGCAATCCGATGATTTGCCCGCACTGCATGCCTTTAAACAGAACAGCGTACAATTTAATCAGCATTATACTACTGGGATCAAAGACGAAACTTCACAGTTTGGCCTCTTTTACGGTATGTCAGCCAGCTATTTTGATAATATCCTCACGAGTCGCCACTCTTCAGTATTATTTGAGGCCCTAGAACGACAAGGCTACCAATTTGGCTTATTCTCAACGGATGGCTTTAACTCACCCTTGTTCCGCCAAGCACTATTAGCTGATTACTCGCTGTCAGCACAAGCTACAAATGATGATAAAATCACCGTGCAGCAGTGGCAAAAATGGGTTAATAACTTAAATAGCACAGCGCCTTGGTTCTCTTATCTCAATATTCAAGGCACCAGAGGCAAGCAAACCGAAAGCCAAATCAATACAGTCATTAATACCTTGATGCAAGGTGACAAGTTAAAAAATACCATTGTGATTGTCACGGCTAACTATAACCATGATCCTGACCAAACATCGCCAAATTGGTTTAAAAATAAACGATTTAATCGCCAGCAGATGCAAGTTCCACTGTGGATTTATTGGCCAGATACGCCAGCTCAGCAACTTAATAAGCTGACAGGTCATCAAGATATTGTTGCGACTATTATGCAGCGCTTGCTCCATGTGACTAATCCTGCGGATGATTATACTCAAGGTGAAGATCTATTTACCGCAACTCGACAACGCCCTTGGTTGATTACCGGAACTAATGATGAGTTGATTATCACGACGGAAACAGAGACCATGTTTATGCGTCATAATGGTCAATTTAGTCTTTATGATACCCAAGGCAATGAGTTAAAAACAGAAAAACCCAATTTAGTCGAATTGATTAAAATTTTTACCGAAATGAAGCGCTTTAATGAAAATTAGCGCTTAAAAATCAAGCAGTCGTATTCTCAACATCTTGCTTTTGATTTAAAAATGAGTACTATATGAATTCGTTCGGCATGTAGCGCAGCTTGGTAGCGCATCGTCATGGGGTGGCGAGGGTCGGAGGTTCAAATCCTCTCATGCCGACCAAAATTCTCTAAGAAACCTGCTAAGTTAGCGGGTTTTTTTGTGCCTTGAATTTATGCAGAAAGCATAAGAATAATATTTAATGGATATATCCTTTGGTATAAACCTCTAAATTAAACGCCCTGCTATCGAAATGATAAACAGGGCGTTTTTTATCTCTATAATTGACTTATAACTAACGCCAAGTTGGATTTTTTACCAATGAATAGCGGCCAGCGCCCAAACAAGCCACAGCTAAAGCGCCAACAATAAAGTAGACCAAACTTTCGATAGCCCATGCGCCCGTTTTATCGAGCAGGAAGGTTTTATCTACACCAACGAGTAGCCAAGCGACAACCATAGTTATCGCTAATCCTAATGCAGCAGGACGCGTTAATATGCCCAAAATAATCAGAATAGGTGCGACAACTTCACCTACCAGAGCGCCATAGGCAATAAAACCCGGAAGTCCGTGGGCTGCTAGTAATCCTTGAACGCCATCAACACCATTAAACAATTTATGTAGGCCATGAAACAGCATTAATCCGCCAACCGTTAAGCGAAGTAATAACTTGCCAAAATCTTCATGGGAAAAACAACGATTAAATCCGTTAAGAATTGAGCTTATCATTAAAGTTAAACCTTCTTTTTTAAGTTAAACAATTGGCTATGTGTTTAAAACGACTGATTATTTCTATTTAACACAAATATACTGAATATTAGTTATTTTGTTATAAGCCACTGATACTAAATAGCAGAATCTAATTTGAAATATATAATTGCAATTAATTATCCGCTAATATTGCTATAAAACATCTATCTTAATCAAAAAATTTATCTCATTTGTGAGTGTTATCACAAATGAGATGCATTTAGATGATGAATATCAATATTAAGACGAACTATTCGCTTTTCTAAATAGAATAAGTAAGGTGATCACCACTGATAAGCCCGCACCCAGCATGGCAAGATTAAAGCCGACTGAAAATGCTTGTTGAATCGCATTTATTAATTGCACATTATTATCAATGATATAATGTCCAGTGATAAAGTCAGTTAAGCTAGTCGTCGAATATTGACGATTAATCGGCTCTTCATTCACCATAAAGTGAATAGCTCGCTGAGTCATTAGGGTACCCAATAAAGCAATACCTAATGTCATCCCTGTTTGACGCAATGCATTCATTGTTGATGATGCAATACCTGAATAAGCAGGTTCAATCGAGCTCATTACTAAAGCTCCTACAGCGGGTGTTGCCAGCCCCATGCCAGCGCCTAACATAAACAAGTAAATGCTCATAATGTAATAAGGCGTGATAAATGAAACCGTCGCTAACAGTAAAGAAGATGAGCCAATCAAAACTAAACCTGCGATCATTAATTTTCGGATACTAAAATAAGCGGATAAACGACTAAAAGAGAAAGAGAGTATAGCCATAGCGATAAATTCTGGTGCCATTCTCCAACCCGTTTCTAACGCATTCCACCCCTGCCCTTTTTGTAAAAAAATAGCGATAAAAAACACATTACTGTAGGTAGCAAAGCCTAATACAAAGGAGGCGAGATTATATTGAAAAAAAGATCTATTATTAAAAAGATGGAAAGGAAATAGCGGATTTTTAATTTTTTTCTCAACCACCATAAAAACAATCAATGAGATAACACCAATAAAAATAAATAATAGTGTCTTTAATGCTAACCAGCCAGATACACCCGCCTCAATTAAACCAAAAGTTAAGCAGCCCAATCCGATAATACTCAATAATTGCCCGATAGGATCGAGCGATACCTTGTCTGGATCAGCACTCTCTTTAATCCCATAATATCCTAATAATAGCGTCAGAATGCCTATAGGAATATTAATCAAAAATATCACTGACCAGCTGCTGGTATGAACTAAAAAGCCGCCCAATATAGGACCAATAATTAACGATAAGGCACTCACCGCTGACCAACTACCAATCACTTTTATTCGCTCAATATCATTTGGAAATGCATGAGTAATAATGGATAGCGCACCGGGGATTAGCGCTGCAGCGGCAACGCCTTGTATAATTCGGCCTATTAATAAATGATTTGCGCTATCGGACATAGTGCAAACCAATGAACCTAATGTAAAAATAGCAACGCCAATTAGCCAAATCTTTTTACGCCCATAACGATCACTTATTGGCCCAACAGATAAGATCAACGCCGAAAGACAGAGTGCATAAGCATCGACAACCCACTGTAAGGTCGCTAAATCCGTGCTTAAATCCTGCTGTATTGCGGGTAATGCGACATTTACAATACTAATATCGAGTGTTGCCATAAAAGAGCCTAAACAGACTGCGGATATCAAAGCGATTTTCGGTAAATTTTTCATCATATCTTCCTCTTGTGCCTTTTATCTTACGATAGCGACCGACCGTCGGTCAATTACATTGAGAAAGAATATCATTTCACTCTTCACTGACTGAAAATGCTATTATGGACTTCAGAAATAAAGGGAGATTTAATGATGACCAATGCAAAGGATGAAGATAAGGCACGCACTAAGCCTTCTCATATCCGATTGAATGAATTAATGGATGCTGCAGAGCAACTCTTTCTTGAAAAAGGTTTTCAAGCAACAACCGTCAGTGAAATTGTCGCTAAAGCGGATGTAGCTAAAGGCACTTACTATCACTATTTCACATCAAAAAATGATGTATTAGAAGCATTGCGTGAACGTTATATGGCGTGGTTTTTAGCATATATCGATAAAGCAATTACTGAGTGCGAACCCAATAATTGGCCCAAAAAATTAGACATTTGGTGTAAATATTCGATAGATGGCTATATTCAGAGTAAGCAATTACATGACACGCTATTTCATGAACACTATCATCAATCCGATAATGCCCATGAAAATGCTGTTTTACAGCAGCTCGATCATATATTAGCGGGCGGAAAAGCGCAGGGCGATTGGCTCTACCCCTACTCTGGCTTAACTTGTTTAATTATTTATCATGGAATGCATGCCGCGGTGGATAATTTAAATCACCAAATCCCAGATGAGGCAGTTCAATTAGCGGCTGCGCTGTATAAGCAATTTAAAAAACTATTAGACTAGTGAGCAATTGCTGCGCATTAATCATTTATAACAGACAAATCGGGCTGCGCTTCAACAATATTTATTGACTTTTTTTTAAATCCCACTATAAATACACTGTATATAAACACAGTTTTCTAATGAGGGAAGCATGCTACGTATCGAGATTTTATTTGATAAACTCGCGGCCCAAAAACCGTCAGCTGACGTGATGGATGCACTAAAAGCCGAGATTGAACGAATATTAAAACCTCAGTATCCCGATATGGTGACCCGCGTGGCAATGAGCTCAGCGCAGTCAATTAATATCAGTGGTGCTAAAATTAATGATGATAAAGTGAAAATACAGGAAATTTTAGAGGGGATTTGGCTCGATGATGCTTGGTTACCTGAACAAAATAATTAATCCTATTTTATAAGTCACATGCAGGATGTTGGTTCCATTTATACATCCTGCTATTTTCATTATTAATTATTTAGACATATTGAACTAATTAAAATGAATAGCTGACGCCGGCAAGACCTATCAAACCTAAGCGTTTTTCACTAATAGGGCTATCAGCTGATTTTCCTAATAGATAGTACCCACCTACTCCCGTGTGTAGCGCCAAATTTTTATTAAAATTATAATTTACAATTACCGCGCTGTTAATATCTTTAAAACCACTTCCACCCTCATAGCTACTGAATTTAGAACGCGCGGCTTGTTGTTCGCTAACACCGAAATAAGCCTTATTATAAGCATTATTGGTCCAACTAGTGGCTAAGTTATAATTCATTGACCATTTTTCAGATAGCTGATAAGTCGCTAATCCGCCTAATTCCACATAGGCCGTATGCCCAATATCGCGCCCGCCATAGTGTCTATTTTTAGTAGCCGCCATCGATTTAACATAGAGATTATAGTCACTAATTTTATAATTAAGTGCGCCCCCCACTAATACCGAGCCGTCTAAATCGCCCATGCCTTTTAATTCTTCGTTTTTACTACCAAAGACGCCGATTTTTTCATCACGACCGCCATCATAGCTAACGAGGGTATTAAACGTTAAGTTTTCACTAATAGGCAATGCCCAATTAAAGCCGTCTGTGCCAAGACTGAATGATCCAAAACTATCAGTGGCATAACTGGCGTTGGCATCAAGCATGGGTGAAAACTGATACTTGTCTGAGCCTTCATAAGCGGGTGCATAATTGATGCCAGTACCTGCATAAAAGGCACTCTCGCCCGCCAATGTAGAATAACTTGGTAAAGCAATTGCTGAAATGAATAGATAATAAGCGTGTTTTTTCATATTATGTTTTTAATTGGCAATTAATATGCCATCTCCTTTAACCAACGTTTGGCTTTTTTTATTAAAGGTTTACGATCTTTCTCATATTGAATCTTTTTAAGTTCACTACTTTTAACGTATTTATATAATGTGATATTTTTATGGGGGTTAACTCGAAATAAGTTAATTTGAGAAGAGCTGCTAATTTGGTTAAATAGCAAAAACATCCCAATTACCATTAAGAGAAAAAAAGAGAGATTAGGACATAATCGTTTCATTTCTTACTCCTATAAATAAATTATGGGAGCCATATTAACTTTATTATTTTTAGATACCTTAAAGTTAGGTTAGCTAAAACTTAAGGCCAAATTAACTCAACCTTAAGGTAATATTAAATTTCCCTGCATCTCTATTCTTTACTATTGTTAGCCTTGGTTTTGCTGCTTATACTGCAACTTAAAAAGGGATGGTATAATGAACATTTTACTGGTCGAAGATGATTTACATTTAGGTAAAGCGCTCTGCCGTGGGCTTGAACTAGCGGGTTTTACACTTTGTTGGGTTCGTTTACTCACTGATGCAAAACAGCAATTACGGAATCGTCACTTTGATCTTATGCTGCTCGATTTAGGACTTCCTGATGGAGATGGACTGGATGAGATGGTTAAATGGCGTAAACAGGGCGAGGCAATCCCGATTATTATTCTCACCGCGCGCAATCAACTGGATAATTTAGTCGTGGGTTTAGATTCAGGTGCAGATGACTTCTTAACTAAACCATTCGAAATACCAGAGTTAATATCACGAGTTAAAGCGGTAAATAGGCGTATTGCGGGTTTCTCTTCCGAAATATGGAAATTAAATGATTTAGAACTTAATCCGTCAAATCATCAAATCACTTTAAATAATAAATTGCTACTGCTCTCCGGTAAAGAGTATCAACTCCTATATGAATTGATTAAAAATGCCGATAGTGTCGTCAGAAAATCAGATTTAGAACAACGCTTATTTGGCCTCGATGATAAAATTGAAAGTAATTCTCTTGAAGTTCATATTCATAATCTAAGAAGAAAGATTGGAAAAGAGAGAATTATTACGGTCAGAGGTATTGGATATTTATTAAAAAAAGAAGCTAATTAACGTGAAAATCCGTTCATTCTTTATCTATGTTTTTTTACTACAAATAATTACTGTGTTCCTATTATGGAGCATGCTACTCGTTTGGCTTCAATTTGATTATTTACCCTCTTTTGAAGAAGATTTTAACCGTCAGCAACAAATAGTGACGCAAGGATTTGCAGATACCTTAGGTGATGTAGTTAATAACCAGCAACAATTCACCAGTGTGGCCAGAACAATACAGAGCGTGGCTAAATCAGTGCAAAATATGTATATGCTGGCGATGGAGAATGGTCTCGATATTAAATATGATCCCATATTATTTGTCTTTGATAACAACGATAATATGCTTTTCACTAATTATCCCGATCTGGTCGCCCCACCTAAAATCGCCGTCACTAAATTTATCCAAACTAGTTCCGAATGGCATTTCACTTCTGCTTGGGACAGTAATAATCATATTCAAGTTATTATGGGTGAATCTTACGCGGATAGAAAAGTTGTTATTGGCAATCCCGCCAGTGGTACGGCTATTCCTCTGGCTTTTACTCTAGTAGTTATGCTAATTGCTATTATTATTACCGCTTACTTCTCTTTAAGACCATTAAGACAAGCTGCAAAAATAATATCAAGCAGACAACCCGGAAATTTATCTGAAATTAATATTCATGATCAATTTAAAGAGATCAGGCCTATTATTGAGGCTATTAATAAACTGATGTCGCGCGTTGAAGCATCTAATCAGCGCGAAAAACAATTTATGGCGGATGCAGCCCATGAATTACGCACACCAATTGCTGCGGTGATTGCTCAGTTACATCTATTAACCCAAATCCAAGATGTGCAAGAGAGAGCTGAAGTGATCAATGATATGCATTTAACCTTAAATCGCACCGCATCACTCTCGCATCAATTAATTAATATTGCGCGATTAGATTCTGAAGATTTCCCGATCAAATTAGAAACTATCGATATTACGGCATTTATTAGCCACATTATTACCCAGCATGTCCCTTATGCATTATATAAAAATATCGATATTGAATTTGTTAGCCCTGATAGCGTGAATATTATCTCAGATAAAACTGCTCTATCGACCATCTTCACTAATTTGCTGGAAAACGCGATAAAATACTCAATGCAAAATGGTAAAATTAAAATCATCATCAAAGATTTAACCCCATTTGGCGCCACTATCACTTTATTAGACAATGGAAAAGGCATTCCACTGTCCGATCATCAGCTGATCTTTTCACGCTTTTTTCGTGTACATGGCACCACCGAAATAGGCAGTGGATTAGGGCTCTCAATTGCGCAAAATCTGGCCACTAAAATCAACGCAACTATTCGTTTAACTGATGGTCTGGATAATAAAGGTGTTGGATTTATTATTGATTTACCTGAATAATCACCAATAAAATCTAATTGATAGGATATACATAACTCCGTCTTAGGTAAATAACATCAAATTCCAATTTTTTCTATTTTTTTCATGTTAGTATTTAACCTCATGCTTTCATTTTTCGACTAGAACTAGCCAAAATCAGCACAAATAGGATTTTTATTCATAAATTACTTATGCTTAGAGATAATTTTCATCTCATCATCCTAACGATAATATGACATAGATATCATGTTATTACGGCTAAAAATCAGTTCAGAATCAAAAATGACTGCTTTCGTTGAAATTTTTTGTTGTTTAAAACAAGGAGATCATATGCAGAAGCAACTGCTTGATTGGGTTACCCAATTTAACCAAGACTATGCTGATATCACCTCACTATTAATTGTTTTGTCGCTCATTATTTTTGTTGCTCTTATTCTGCATATCGTATTGCACAAATTTATTCTTGTTCGGTTAGAAAAACGTGGACAAGAGAAAAACAGAGGTTGGCAGTTTCAATTAACACAATATAAGTTATTTAATCGCATATCTTTTTTAATTCAAGGTATCGTAGTTAATATCCAAGCGCTCTTATGGTTATCTGCTGGCTCCACTACGCAACAAATCCTTACCATTGGTGCTCAAGCTTGGTGCCTACTATTTGGTTTGCTTATTTTAATCTCAGTTCTCGATATTCTAGCGAGTCTGTTACAACGTTATCCAACAATTGCACGCTTACCGCTTAATGGTATTTTCCAAAGTATTAAGCTCGTTGCCTCGATAATTATCGTACTGATGATTATCTCGCTGTTAATTGGTAAATCACCCCTGATACTAATCAGTGGGTTAGGTGCCATGACCGCAGTGTTAATGTTGGTATTTAAAGATCCAATCCTCGGATTGGTGGCTGGAATTCAGCTTTCTGCCAATAATATGCTGAATATCGGTGATTGGCTGGAAATGCCTAAATATAATGCAGATGGCGCGGTAACAGATATTGGATTAACTACAGTTAAAGTCAGAAACTGGGATAATACCATCACCACTATCCCTACTTATGCGTTAATTTCTGATTCTTTTAAGAACTGGCAAGGTATGACGGCCTCTGGTGGTCGTCGTATCAAGCGTAATTTGCGTATTGATGCCACCAGTATTCATTTTCTTTCTGAGCAAGAAATTATCGCCTTAGAGAAAGCACATCTGCTAGGTTCTTATATCGATAATAAAATAGTTGAATTAAATAAATTTAATTTATCACATGATAAAGAGTCTAACTCACCATTAAATCAACGAAAGTTGACCAATATTGGAACATTTCGTGCTTATATTGAAGCCTATTTAAAAGCCAGCCCCGATATCCATCAAAATATGACCATTATCGTTAGACAGCTGGAATCTGATACAAATGGCTTACCGATCGAAATTTATGCCTTTACCAATACGACAGCTTGGCTGAAATACGAGCAAATACAATCGGATATATTCGATCATATTTTTTCTATTCTGCCAGAATTCAATTTAAGAGTGCATCAATCACCCACAGGTAATGATATGCGAGCTATTGGTAATTCCATTCAAATTTTCGGGTCGAAAAACGAACAAACCATTAGTAGACCTAATCAATAACATTTATTTATTAAAAAAAGAGGCCTTTGAGTCTCTTTTTTTTTAACCTATTTCAGTCAATCGCTATATAAAATATTACATATCCTTTATTCGATTTTATTCACTAATTTGCATACTATCGTAAAAACTCTTTAACAATTAAACAATTAAAAACATTTGGACTACTTTCTTGTTCTATTGTTGATTTAAATCATAACCCAATTGGCTAACTTTCTTTAACATATGTAATAAGAAGATAAAGTTGTTATTTACATATGGGTAATGTCGATGCATAACATAAAAAAGAACTTACAGTTTGGCAAAATAAGCAGACGTAGTTTTATTCAGACGTCAGCCACCTTAGCTGGCGCTTCGGCGGTTGCCGGATCTATTGCTCTTCCTTTTTCAGCGCAAGCCAAAATTGCGGCGACAATGCCTGATGAAACCAGTGAAACCATTACATATAGCGCTTGCCTTGTTAACTGCGGCAGCCGTTGTCCACTGAAGGTTCACGTTAAAGATAACGTCATCCGTCGTATCTCCAATGAGACATTTTTTGATGACTCAATCGTCGGTGAACACCAGATCCGCCCTTGCCTCAGAGGTCGCTCTGTTCGTTGGAAAACCTATAATCCTGACCGCTTAAAATACCCAATGCTACGCGTAGGTAAAAGAGGCGAAGGTAAATTCAAAAAAATCAGCTGGGATGAAGCTACTTCCATCATTGCTGAAAAATTAAAATATACTATTGATAAATATGGTAATGACGCTATTTTTTATCAATATGGTACCGGCTCTACAGGGGCGAATCTACATGGTCGAGCGGCTTGTAAACGTCTTCTGAGTCTCACCGGTGGTTTCCTCGGTGAATATGGTACTTATTCATATGCTCAATTGATGGAAATAACGCCTTATGTCTATGGCTCAGTCAAAGAGAGCTTGTTATCTGAAATTGAAAACTCTGATCTGGTCGTCATGTTTGGTCATAACCTTGCTGAGACACGTATGTCTGGCGGTGGCCAATTCTATGAAACGCTAAATGCCCTAGATAAGAGTAAAGCAAAAGTTATTATTATTGATCCACGTCGCACAGACAGTATTACGACGCTGGGTGCTGAATGGATACCTATCTACCCAGGTACTGATGCGGCCTTAGTTGCGGCATTAGGCTATGTGATGATCGAAGAAAATCTGACCGATGAAGCCTTCCTGAAAGAGTATTGTGTGGGTTGGGATCAATCAACATTGCCAGCTTCTGCGCCAGCGAATAGCTCATATAAAGATTATATTTTAGGTAATGGCCCTGATGGCATCGCCAAAACCCCTGAGTGGGCGAGTAAATTAACGGGTATCTCTGTTGCGCGTATTATTCAACTAGCACGGGAAATCGGTAATTCTAGCAGCGCTTGGATTTCACAAGGCTGGGGAATTCAACGTACTGAAAATGGTGAGCAAGCTTGCCGTGCGATCATGATGCTGCCAATTATTTCGGGTAATATCGGTCGTCCGGGAACTAACACGGGTTTATGGGGTGATAGCGTTGCTTATCCTGTTGCTGGATTTGGCTTACCCAATCCAGTTAAAGCACAGATCCCAACCTTTATGTGGACTGATGCAATTTCCCGTGGAACCGAGTTAACTGTTGAAAATGCTGGCGTGAAAGGCGTCGATAAATTATCTAACAATGTTAAGTTCCTGTGGAATTACTCCAGTAATGTTATTGGGAATCAACACGCAGATTTAAATAAAACCCATGAGATCCTCTCTGATGAGTCGCTCTGTGAGTTTATTCTGGTTTGGGATAACCATAATACCCCTTCAGCCAAATATGCGGACCTTTTACTCCCTGATGTCACTCCGGTTGAGACCAATGATCTGATCAATAACTCCTACGCCAGCGGTGCGTATCACTACTTAGTACGTCTACAAAATGCGATTACTCCACTGTGGGAAAATCGTCCTAACTATGACGTATTAGCAGAAATTGCTGAAAAAATGGGTATTAAAGATCAATTCACCGAAGGTCGTACTTATGAGCAATGGATTGAATTTTGCTATAACAAGACCCGTGAAAAAATGCCGAAATTGCCGACATTTGAAGAGAGTGATAATCAAGGTATTGTTGACCGTATTTTTGCCAAGGGCGACAAATACATTGCACTGAAAGATTTCAGAGATGATCCCATCAATAATCCACTGAAAACACCGTCAGGGAAAATTGAGATCTATTCAGAGCAACTGGTTGAGCGAGTAAAAAACTGGCAACTACCTGAAGGCCAGCGCATTCCCGGCGTTCCTGAGTATTGCCGTAATAATGAAGGCGTAGAAAATACTGAAGTTAAAAAACAATATCCGCTGCAAATGACTGGTTTCCATGACAAAGGACATGTGCATTCAACTTATTATAATGTTGCCATGTTACGTGAAGCTATTCCTCATCAATTCTGGTTAAACCCAGTTGATGCTGAGCAACGTGGTATTAAAGATGGCGATCTTGCTGAAATTTATAATAGCCGTGGTCGTATTCAAATAAAAACCAGAGTCACTGCTCGTGTTTTACCTGGCGTAATTGCTGTTCCTCAAGGTGCATGGCGTAGCCTCGATAAAGAGGGCATCGATGTGGGTGGCTGTATCAACACATTGACTTCGCAAGTTCCTTCGCCACTAGCGAAAGGCACTTCACAACATACTAACCTCGTCGAAGTAAAACGCGCTTAAGGAGCTAACGCATGAAACAATATGGCTTTTTCTTTGACTCGACCAAGTGTACAGGCTGTAAAACTTGTCAGGTGAGCTGCAAAGATGAAAAAGATCTGGATTTAGGTCCTAAATTCCGTCGCGTGTATGAATTTGGCGGCGGTAGCTGGCAGCAACAAGATGGCATCTGGCAACAGAATATTTATAACTATTATTTATCAATATCTTGTAATCACTGTTCAAACCCAACTTGCGTAGAGGGTGCCCAACAGGTGCAATGCATAAACGCGCTGAAGATGGACTTGTGGTCGTTAATCAAGATATCTGTGTCGGCTGTCGTTATTGCGAACTCCGCTGCCCGTATGGCGCGCCACAGTATGATGAAAAGAAAAAATTGATGAGCAAATGCGATGGCTGTTATGAGCGTGTCGCAAAAGGGATGAAACCCGTTTGTGTTGACTCTTGTCCGCAACGTGCTTTGGATTTTGATGACATTACAGTATTGCGTGCTCGCCACGGTAATGAATGTGGTATTGCACCTATGCCAGATCCAAGCCTGACAAACCCAAATATTGTCATTAAAGCACACAAAGATGCCAAGCCTTTTGGCGATAAGAGTGGTCAACTACAAAATCCGGCGGAGGTATAACATGCATGAGCTACCCTTAGTCTTTTTTACTGTTTTGGGGCAATCCGCTGCGGGTCTGTACCTTATTGCTTATCTCAGTAAGAAGATGAAGTTAATCGACGAACGTCAACTGAAAAATGCTAATATTCTGGCCTTTATCGCGCTGGTAATTGGATTAGGTATTGGTGGGCTGCATGTGGGTCAACCATTACGTTTCTTCAATATGCTATTGGGTGTTGGTCGTTCACCAATGAGTAACGAAGCCTTCTTAAGTGGTGTTTTTGCCGCTTTCGGTGCTGCAACACTCTTTTTCACCTTGTTTGTCAAAAAAGAGTTACTACGTGAACTGGCAAATATTGGCGCTGTTATCTTTGGTTTAGCCTTTGTATGGTCAATACCTCAGGTTTATAACATTGCAACTGTAGCGAATTGGTTTACTGACTATACTACACTGCAAATGTGGATGACTCTGTTAGTCGGTGGTGGCGCATTAGCCATTGCTATCGGTGCACGTCAGCTGGGTACACTCTCTTTTGTTGTCGGTACATTAGTTATTTTTGCTACTCGTGCGGGTTATCAAGGCTTTTTAAGTGATACTGGTCCTTTATTAAGCGTAGAACAGAGCGGTTTCTGGGGCTTCCAATTAGTCATTTTAGCTCTGGCTGTGTTTGTTTTTGCTGCTGCGATCATGAAGCAACGTATGCCGAAAACAGTATTAGCCTCTTGTGCTGGTGCGGTCATGTTGGCTGAGTTAGCTGGCCGTGTTGCCTTCTACAACTTATGGCAAATCACCATGTAATAACGCATTATTTAGCCACCGAAGTTTAATATCTTGGCGTGCTAATAGATGTGTTAATATACGTTGTCAAAGAGCCTGCACTTGCGGGCTCTTTACTTAATAGGATGATCTCATCATTCGCAGATTGAGTCGCTATCACTGACCTCATCCCTTGGCCTATCATTTAGCGAGTAACTCACGTTAACTATTTAGCTGTAATTGAATTGTTCAGGCTAATCATTATTTAATAATAAAATATTAATTTTAACAAAAAGAGAATTAGGGTCATGCTGACTAACACATCAATATTTCGTATCCTAGGTGCTTGTTTTTATTATTCTCCCAACTCAGAAACGATTAATGCGCTGATCCCTGTACTTTCAGATTTACCTGCGCTGGCTGGCTGGAATGATCTCGAAAAAGTCACACAGTTATCAGCATCACTCAGCCAATACTCTCCTGAGCAATTGAGCTATGATTATTCTGTGTTATTTGAAGGTCAAGGTGAAATGCCAGCGCCACCATGGGGCTCTGTTTATCTAGATCATGAAAATATCGTGATGGGTGAATCTACGCTAGCTTATCGTCAATTTCTTGCTAAAAATGATCTGGTATCTGACTCCTATTTAAACGAGCCCGAAGATCAGTTTGGTCTCATGCTAATGGCCATTGCGGCTCTTTGTGAACAAACGAAAATACCAGCCGCAGTCGAATTACTTGAACAATATCTGCTACCCTGGGCCTATCGTTATCTAGAATTAGTAAAAAATACTGTGTTAGAGCATAATTTCTATGCAGAGCTCGCCAGCGTCGCTGAGCAGTATTTAATGACCTTGCAACAAAAGATGAATTTAGTTCCTGCTAAGCTGCAATTATTCCGTTAATCGCCCTCGAGCGTGCTGCTACACGCTCACTCAGGCAAATTAAAAAGAAGATCCCGGCTGCTGTAAAAACAGTAGCTCTTCCTTGGTCGAGGTACGGTTCAATATCCTGTTTCTATGTGGATAGCGGCCAAAACGGTCAATAATCGCTTTATGCTGCATCTCATAATCTAAGGTATTATCATCTCCCAAAGTGCGGAATAACTCGACAGCCTGTTGGTGAATAAAGCTAGATTCAGAGTGCATAAAAGGCATTAAAATAAACTTACGCTGAGTTAAGGTTAATTTATTATAATCCGCCTGTTTGATCGCTTCTTGAGATAACACCAAAGCCATATTATCTTGTGCAAAGGCTTTTGGTGTATCACGCCAGATATTTCGCGAGAATTGATCAAGTATAATAATCTCGGCTAAGCGCCCTCTTAAGGAAATACGCCAATAAGCTAACTCCCCTTTTGCCGCTCGATCACAAAGAGAACCAAAACGAGTAACCACTTTAGTATCAAAACTAGAATTTTTTTCAAACCATTGTTTTGGTGTGGACTCTTCAAACCAAAATGACAGAATCTGTTCCGCCGTATTCATAATTTATGCCCATATATATTATTGGAGAGTTATTTTCATCGTAAAGAAATTTGGTGATAAATGACATGCTCGATCCGCCAAAATAGAGTTAATTAATGTAAAGTTTTATTGTTTTGCGAGGTGACACTCAAAAATAGACTATTTAAATCCATAATTTTCTGTATATATCGTTTTAATACATTAAGTCACATTTATACAAGTCGATTTTAAATCATCACTATAAATGTTATTGTATTAAAATTAATGTACTTATTTATGGATTAAATAAATGGCAGCGAATGTAATTTTAGTTGGTTGGGGATTATGGGTTAGTGCTTGTGGGCTGGACTCCTGCGATGCAATGGCTGTGACCGAAACCATTTTCACCCAAAAAGAGTGTGAAACTAGAAAGCTCTATTTAGAAAAAAAACGTCCTGAACTCTATTTTCATTGTGGTGAAATATATCGTGAAAATAACCAATCAATTTTTGATAAAGAAAATAATCAGTCCCCTTCTATAAATCCTCAGATAAATAAAAACAATAAAACCAATTAACTCCACAGATGAGAATTTAAATTATAACTTCATACAATCTTTTTTATTGTAACAATACTCGGTTTTGTATGATAAACCATCCAAGAGTCTAAATAATAAATAAGCGAATAACTCAGATTATTGACTGATTATACAATATCAATGCATATCAATCTCTCATAAATATCATATTATAAATATTAAATCACTACTTTATAAATAATATATTTATTTTAATTCCTTCTTACTGAAATTAAAATAATATAGGATTAACCCTAGAAATATATATTAACAATATAGAGCTATTATTACTCAACTAACGACTTAAAGTCTGAATGATACCTTTAATGCTAACTATTTAGCCAAAAAATCAGGCTCCCTTTCATTTAATCGACGCAAAAGTAGTCCAGATTTGCTATGCTTTGCCGTTTTCTATTTCGGCCTTACATTGACTTTCTAACGC
>CAUQNX010000003.1:0-224704 GCA_963519845.1 uncultured Moellerella sp.
GTTCCGCTTCTGCCGCTAAACGTTGACGCTCTGCCTCTTCCGCCGCTTGTTGTTCAGCCAACTTACGAGCTTCTTCTTCGGCTGCCAGACGCTGTTGTTCCGCTTCTGCCGCTAAACCTTGACGTTCGGCTTCATCCGCTAAGACTTTATCCGTCGCGATATCGATTTGACGCTGACGCTCTGCTGCGGACTCTGCCGCTTGACGCATTTCATCGTCAATTCTGCGTTCACGCTCAGCGACGACGTCTGCAGCTGCTTGAACCGCGGCATCTTCAGCTTGACGCTGTTGATCAAATGAGGATACGACCTCATCTGCTTTCTCTTGTTGCGCTAAGGTTTCTTCTTCAGCGGCTTGCTGCGTTTGTGTTAATTTTTCATCCTGTGACTGTTTGTCATCTTTACGCCCAAATCCTAACCAGGAAAAAAAACCTTTTTTCTTATCTTTAGCCATCAGCCACTGCACTCCTCACAATAAAAACAGGGCGTTTATACTCGTCATACGTCAAGTTACAGATATGTTAACTGCACTTTATCACCCAAATCACTTAATTGGAGCAAGTTCATAGGGATAACATCAGTCACTGCATTCCTGCACCTTAAATTATTTAGCGTATAATTATTAACTCAAAACCTAGGGTTTAATGTATTGTTATTAACAATATATGAAATCATGATCTATTTTATACTCATTTATATCATGACTGATAGTTGTAAATACATGTGTTCAATAGGAAACAGTATACCTTTACTGATCAAGGATGTCCCCAAAAAGCATGGGTTACAACGGTAGAATCCGAGAAGATCATTTCAGCGCTCTTTTAGCATCGCTGCAAAAATTAAACGCGACAAGAGCGCTTAAGCCCATTATCATTTTTGTAAATTCAAAAGTAACAGCAAAAGTAACTATGGCAAAGAAACCACAAGCAGTATCAATGGGTCAAATTCGTATTATTGGCGGCCAGTGGCGTGGGCGCAAACTGCCTGTACGTGATAGTGAGGGCTTACGTCCCACTACGGACAGAGTCAGAGAAACACTCTTTAACTGGCTGATGCCAGTTATACAAGATGCCCGCTGTCTTGACTGTTTTGCTGGTAGTGGCGCACTCGGCCTTGAAGCCTTGTCGCGTTATGCCTCATCGGCGACATTAATCGAGCTGGATAAAGCCAATTCTCGTCAGCTGACGGAAAATTTATCACGCTTGCAGGCACAAGATGCCACTGTGATTAACGCCAATACGCTCACCTACCTTGAGCAACCAGGCACGCCTTTTGATATTATTTTTCTCGACCCACCATTTCGTAAAGGTTTATTATCCAATACTGTTCAATTATTGGAACAAAATCAATGGTTAGCTGATGAGTGTTGGATTTATATTGAATCTGAAGTTGAGTCACCATTGAGTGATATTCCTGCTAACTGGCATTTACATCGCGAAAAAATAGCTGGCCAAGTTGCTTACCGTCTTTATATTCGTCAATCTAATTAATGGAGAGTGCTGTGCTAATCAATATAGGCCGTTTATTAATGATCTCGGTTTGGGGATTTATGTTGTTTAACTTAATTCACCCGTTTCCCAAGCCCTTAAAATATTTTATGGATATCGCGATGATATTCATGGTCATTATGCACGCCTTGCAGACCCTATTTATGAAATCCACGCTACCTAAAGGCGAGAAGATGCCGCTTGGGCAACAAATACGCCTGTTCTTTTTTGGCGTCTTTGAGTTGTTATCCATTCAAAAAGTACAAAAAGCGCAATTTGCTGAGCGTAAGCAAAAGTCAGATCTAACTAACCGTGATAAACACTAGATTGATCATAGGCCTATCATTCAGGCTCGAATCGAATAAATCGACTACCTTGCATATAGAGAGTGCCTTTGCTATTTTTTTCGATGGCGAGGTAGATAGCTTCATCTTTTAGAATCACTTTTATTGTATCCCCCTGAACAAGAGGTCGGAAATCAATTTCATAGCGAAATGTTTCGGGGGATACTACGTCACGCTCACGGGAACGCATATTGGGATAAGGATAATCCCTTTTATTTTCAACCACTACCGCAAAGTGCCTTTCTGCTGAATTATCATCGATAATATTCTGCTCGCGCTGATCAAAAAAACGTTTGGTCGCCAGTACCCCAATGATCGCCAGCACAATAATCAGTAAAATAGGTTTATTCATTATTTATCACAACCATTTAGAGAGAAAAAATTCTCAAACCAAGCTAGTAATGCGATCAACGGCCGCCCTAGTGTAAATTCTAGATAAGTTAACCGTCAGTTTCCTTTGAATTATTCAACCTATAGTTTATCTTATGAGATGGAATTAGCGCATTTATTTATCCCTAAGCGCTGATAAATTCATATTAATAAGGATGCGTTTATGATTAGTTGGCCATTCCTTGCGGTACTTTTTTCAGGTTGGTTATATGTTGATGCAGCATATCGAGGCCCGAATTGGCAACGTTGGGTATTTAGACCCGTCACATTGCTGTTACTGCTCTTCTGGGGATTGAATGCGGACGTTACATTAGCTGGATATTTGATACTTGCTGGGCTCGCCGCCTCTCTGGTAGGTGATATGCTTCGCCTATTATCAAGTGAGCGCTTACTAGCATCTATATTTCTGATCTTTATTAGCTATTTACTATATACCATCAGCTTTGGCATGCAGATGAGCTTCAGCCTCTATCTGCCATGGATACCCATTCCAATCATTATCGCGCTGGTTACCTTGCTGATTATTTGGACTAAACTCGAAAAACTACAGGCTCCCGTATTTGCAGTGGTTATTATGGCAATGATCATGGCATGGGTCGCTGGAGATCAATACTTTGGTCTTGCTCGCGAAGGGAACTTTTCTATTATGATCGGTGCATTTTCACTGCTGATCGCCAACTCTATCTGGCTAATTGCCCGTTTTAGATTTCCCTTTAAAGCCTCTAAAGCACTAGTTGCCGCCCTCTATTTCTTCGGACAGTTTTTTATTATCCGTTCGCTATACCTTTAATTCGGTCATTGTAACCACTGAGCCAGTTGATGAGTACCCAAATCTAAATAGCATTTTTTATCAACTGGCCCCCTAATTTCGGTTTGACTCTGGAGTAGGCTCCAGAGTATAGACTGATGCTAATTAGATAGATTAGACTACTTAGATAGGGAGGGTGTCTATGCACTCACACAATGAAAAACATGATGCTACGCATAAACATAGCAGCAGTTGCTGCTCATCAACCACCTGCTCTGACACGGCTCAGAAAGTAAGTAATGACTCACATACTCACTCTTCCGGTAAAGATAAATCACTGGAAGAGAGTGATGAGGAGCAACATCAGCATTCTGCTAGTTGTAACGATGAGCATCTACATGATGACCATGATCATGAAGGGCACGATCACAGCAAGCATGCGCATAATCATGCCCATGGCGAAAGTTGCAGCCACGACGGTGCAGCAGTAAGCGAAACCATAGCGCCAACCCAGGTGGGAGGAAAACGCTTTAGCTGGATTATTCGCGGAATGGATTGCCCTAGCTGCGCGCAAAAAATTGAAGCTGCGATGCGCCAAATTCCAGAAGTAAAACAAGCTAAGGTGCTATTTTCAACCGAGAAATTGGTTGTTGATGCCGACGTTGATGTTCGCGACGCCGTAGTCAAAGTAGCAAAAACCGCGGGCTATGAACTATTTGATGCCGAAAAAGGCGCTGCCAGTGTTGCTCAGCCCCCGCAAAGCTTATTGAAAGAAGCTAAGCCAGTCATTATTTTAGCTATCTTAATGGCCTTAAGCTGGAGTATTGAGTTTGTTAACCCAACTCTCGGCAAATATGCCTTTATTATCACCACCTTATTTGGTCTCTATCCTGTAGCACGTAAATCATTACGATTAATTCGTACGGGTTCACCTTTCGCTATCGAAACCTTGATGACAGTCGCTGCCCTAGGTGCCATTTTTATTCAGGCTACCGAAGAAGCGGCAATGGTCATTCTGCTGTTTATGCTGGGTGAAATGCTTGAATCCTATTCAGCGGGCAGAGCAAGACGAGGTGTTAGTGCCTTGATGGCCCTTGTACCTGAAGATGCGGTATTAATTAAAGATGGCAAAAAAGTCGTTGTGCCTATATCGCAATTACGTCCTGGTGACATTATCGAAATCGCTCCGGGCGGAAGATTACCCACAGATGCTGAGTTAGTCACTGCTTTTGCTAGCTTTGATGAGAGTGCTCTCACTGGTGAATCCGTCCCTGTTGAACGTACCACCGGCGAAAAAGTAGCGGCTGGCTGTCTATCCGTTGATCGCGCCGTGCAAATGAAAGTGGTGTCTGAGCAAGGTAAGAATGCGATTGACCGTATTCTACTACTGATCGAAGAAGCTGAAGAGCGTCGCGCACCAATTGAGCGTTTTATTGATAACTTCAGCCGTATTTATACTCCACTGATTATGCTGTTCGCAGCGCTAGTTATTGTTATCCCACCACTGTTCTTTGGCGGATTATGGGATGAGTGGATTTATCGCGGTCTGACCTTACTGTTAATTGGTTGTCCTTGTGCTCTGGTTATCTCAACACCAGCGGCTATTACCTCCGCACTGGCGGCGGCAACACGCAGAGGCGCATTAATCAAAGGCGGCGCTGCACTTGAACAACTAGGTACGATCACCACAGTAGCGCTGGATAAAACTGGTACTCTGACTGAAGGTAAACCACAGGTTACCGATGCTATCCCAGCAGAAGGGATCACTCGCGAATACTTAGCAAGAGTCACCTCTTCCGTTGAAGTAGGTTCTCACCACCCATTAGCGAAAGCCATTATTATCTATGCGGAGAAACTGAAACAAGCAGTTGTCGAAGCCGATGATCGCAAAGCATTAGCAGGTAAAGGCGTCGAAGGTTATCTGGCGGGTAAACATGTTTTAGTCAGCGCCCCCGCTCGATTAGAGCCACCATTGAGTAACAGTTGGCAGAAACAGGTTGATACCCTTGAATCACAGGGCAAAACTGTGGTTGTGACGCTGGAAGAAGGTAAAGTCATTGGCTTAGTGGCAATGCAAGACACGTTGCGCAGTGATGCAGTCAAAGCGATTGCCTTGTTAAAAGCGATGAATGTTAATGCGGTAATGTTAACGGGTGATAACCCTCGCGCCGCTGCTGCGATTGCTAATCAACTAGGTATGGATTTCCGCGCAGGACTATTACCAGAAGACAAAGTTACTGCGGTCACTGAGCTCAATAAAAACCATAGCACTATGATGGTAGGTGACGGTATCAACGATGCGCCAGCAATGAAAGCATCAAGCATTGGTGTAGCGATGGGAAGTGGTACTGATGTGGCGTTGGAAACAGCAGACGCGGCATTAACCCATAACCGTCTCACTGGATTAGCTGAAATTATCGCGCTATCTCGTGCAACTCGCAAAATTATTCGTGAAAATATCGCACTGTCGATTGGTTTAAAAGCCGTATTCTTAGTAACCAGTTTGTTTGGGATTACGGGCCTTTGGGTTGCGGTGCTAGCAGATACAGGTGCAACAGCTCTGGTTACAGCTAACGCTATACGCTTACTCAGAGTTAAACTGCCCGGTATAGAGAAGTAACAGAAGACATATTGTCATCAACAACAAAATGACTTGTTACCCGCAAAAAGTAGTAAGTAAAAAAACCACCCCACTGGTGATACTCACGGTGGGGTGGTTTTCATTTATCAATTACCCAGTCACTCTCTAATTAAATACAGCTTATAAACCCGCAGATTTCTTGCGCAATAAATAGCGATAAGGCGCTTGCTCTGTTTCTGAGGCAATCAACTCATGCTCCATAAAACGACAAAAACCGGGAATATCACGCGTAGTCGCAGGATCATCTGCAATAATGGTCAGTGTTTCCCCTTCAGCCATATTACGCACAGTTTTACGCACCAACATAACCGGCTCAGGGCAACGTAAACCTAGGGTATCGAGGGTTTTATCACTATTGGAGTAAATATCAGACATAAAAGAACATTCTCGATTTTTGAATAAAGTCTATTTAGTCCAGTATATCTCAAATTTAACACTTGCGTGATTACCTCTTTTGCATTTGTTGCGCAACGAGCGTATGATGCGCTTTCGCTGCGAGTCAGCGAGCTTTATTTTACTATTTTTCGTGTTATGGGTTCCCTCACCCCATCCAATTAAAAAGGTCAGAAATGTTTGATTTAACCGCACAGCAGCGAGCAACTGCTTTAATTTTGCTTTCGCTTTTCCACATCCTGATCATTACTTCCAGTAATTATCTGGTTCAGTTGCCAATGACTATTTTTGGCTTCCATACCACTTGGGGTGCTTTTACCTTCCCATTTATCTTTTTAGCGACTGATTTAACGGTACGCGTCTTTGGTGCGCCTTTAGCTCGACGCATTATCTCGACGGTTATGCTGCCAGCCTTATTGATCTCTTATGTAATATCAGCACTTTTCTTTCAAGGTGGCTGGCAAGGCTTTGCTGCACTGAGTGAATTTAATCTCTTTGTTGCCCGTATCGCAACGGCCAGTTTTATGGCTTATGTGTTAGGCCAGATTTTGGATGTCAGTGTCTTTAATCGTCTACGCAAAAATCGTCGTTGGTGGGTTGCACCTGCCGCTGCCATGTTCTTTGGTAACCTACTCGATACTATCGCATTCTTTTTTATTGCCTTTTATCGCAGTACCGATCCCTTTATGGCAGCAAACTGGATTGAGATTGCTCTTGTTGACTACACCTTTAAACTCGCTATCTGCATGCTGTTTTTCTTGCCTGCCTATGGCGTATTGCTCAACGTGATCCTGCGCTACTTTTTCGCTAGTAACAGTAAAAAACAGTACGCAGAAATACATTGATCAACAGCCCTTGTTGCACTCCAGCAAGGGCTGAATTAACTTTCTTTTCTCTCCTCTTAAACATCCTGATCCATCTCTCATTTTCTTGGTTTGTTTCATCATAATATCCTCTAACATGTTAGTCTGATTGAAGAAAAATCAGTCTATATGGCTATCAAGTTGTTGTTGGCTATATAGAGATATTCCAATTATTCCCTTAGTACATTAAAGCCTATAATTAGGGTCGATTAGATAAAATTAATTGATCTTCCCCTAGCTACTATCAGTCTGATTTAAGTCTCATTTTGGAGTCTGAAATATGAAAAAACTGATCAATCGTGTCGAAGATGTTATCGCTGAAGTCAATCATGCTCTGACACTTGCCCATCCAAATCTGCGTCTCAATATCGATCCCACTTATATTACCCGCCAAGATGCCCCCATTAGCGGAAAAGTCGGATTACTATCGGGAGGTGGAAGCGGCCACGAACCTATGCACAGCGGTTACATTGGATACGGTATGCTCGATGGAGCCTGCCCAGGAGAGATGTTTACCTCTCCGACACCCGATCAGATGATTGAGTGCGCCATGGCTATCGATAGTGGCGAAGGCGTGCTGATGATCATTAAAAATTACACCGGCGATATACTCAATTTCGAAATGGCCACAGAACTGCTACATGATGCGGATATCAAAATCGCCACTGTTCTAGTCGATGATGATGTTGCGGTAAAAGATAGCCTCTATACCGCTGGCCGTCGTGGCGTAGCTAACACGGTTTTAATTGAAAAAATTCTGGGTGCTGCCGCAGAGAAACGCTATTCACTCGAACAACTAGTGACATTAGGGCATCGACTTAATAATGATGGCCATAGCATTGGCATTGCCTTAAATGCCTGTACTGTACCAGCAGCAGGTAAACCCTCCTTTACGCTCGCAGACGATGAAATGGAATTTGGTGTCGGTATTCACGGCGAACCCGGTATTGAGCGACGTAAATTTACCGATCTTAATGATACCGTCGATCAGATGTTTGAAACCCTTATTAAGCATGGCCACTATGAACGAAATATTCGCCATTGGGATAGTGAAAATGGTGCTTGGGTGGAAGAAAAACAGGCTAAATCCCCACTTAAAAAAGGCGACTCTGTTATTGCTATGGTGAATAACTTAGGTTCGACACCAACTTCAGAACTCTATGCGGTCTTTGGCCGATTACACCACTGTTGTGAACGATTTGGATTGACGATCGAACGTAATTTAGTCGGCTCTTACTGTACTTCGTTAGATATGCAGGGTGTCTCAATTACCTTATTAAAAGTTGATGAAGAAGTTCTCTCTCTATGGGATGAGCCAGTCAATACGCCAGCTCTCAGATGGAAATGTTAATTCAGCAAACTGACAGGAGTTATTTATGAATTTAACCAGTGAACAGATTTATCAATGGCTGATCTCATGTTCAGATATTTTCGCAAAACAACAAAATTACTTAACTGAATTAGATACGGTGATTGGTGATGGCGATCATGGGCTAAATATGAACCGTGGATTTCATAAAGTTGCCGAAAAACTAGCTTCTATTCCCAATAAAGATATAGCTACCATCTTGAAAACAACGGGAATGACGCTGCTTTCTAGCGTTGGCGGTGCCAGTGGCCCACTGTTTGGAACTTTCTTTATACGTGCGGCTCAAGCAGCGAGCGGAAAAAATGAGTTAACTACCCGCGATTTAGCTGATGTCTTTAAAGCAGGCGTTGATGGTGTCGTTAGCCGAGGAAAAGCCGAGCCCGGAGATAAAACCATGTGCGATGTTTGGTGGCCGATTGCGGATTCCCTTAGCTTATCCGCAGAGCAAGGTGCTACCCCCGCCGATGCCCTTACCGCCGCCACTAAAGCCGCCCAACAAGGCCTTGAGTCAACTATCCCAATGATTGCGCGCAAAGGCCGAGCAAGTTACTTGAATGAGCGCAGTATCGGCCATCAAGATCCTGGTGGAACTTCTGCTCTCTTAATGATCGAGGCATTACAGCAAGTCGCCTAGATCTCTTTGATCGTTAACAAGATCATAAAAGGGGAGATAAATCACTTTATCTCCCCTTCTCTTTATTTTCTTTAATTAACTGATTTATCGTCGATTATAAGGCTCTGGCTAAAATACTAATTGGGTGTTCACATTTTTTACTTGTCGACATCTCAATTTGCCATTTACAGGTTTCACAATCGGTGATCACCAGGTCTGCGCCACTCTCTTCGATTTGACGGAACAAGCCAGCGCCAATACCTTGAGAAACTTCATAGTTCTCTTTCTTAAATCCATAAGTCCCTGCAATACCACAACATTGAGAATCAAGAACAATTAATTCAACACCGGGTATGCGACGAACTAACTCTAGCGTATAGGAGGTCCACCCCATTTTTTCCATATGACATGGCGTGTGATAAACCACTTTTAGCGGCGTATGCTTGAGTTTTAGCTCTCTACCTTGCTCTAACAAACGGTAAATATAGCGGGTTGCCAGTTCAATATTGTCACGTATGGGAGCGGTATCAATATCTAAAACATGCGAATATTCATCACGTAGGGTGAAAGTACAGGTTGAGGAGGTCGCGACAACAGGCACATGTTTCTCAAGGATCGCCTCTTGTAATGATTCAACGTTCACATTCGCTTGTCGTTTCGCTTGCTTCATAAAGCCATTAGCGATCAAGGCAACACCACAACATTTTTCACGTTTAAGCAGCTGTACACCAATATTCATACCATTAAAAACTTTTATCAGATCTTTACCCAGCTGCGGATGGTTATAATTAACAAAACAACCATGAAAATAAGCCACTTGATCGGCATATTTTTGCTGTTCAGCCGCCTGTTTTCCATACCAGCGGCGGAAAGTCCCAAATGAGTATTTAGGTAACTCTCTGCGATGATCGATTTTAAGGGCTTTATCTAAAATCTGACGGACGGGTTTAAGCCCAGTAATAGTATTCACAATTGGCGCAAAAGGTGTCGACAGCGTTCCCATTAGATCCGTATGGCTGAGGATCGCATCACGTATTTTTGGCCGTTGCGTACTGTAAGTATTACGCGCGCGAGCAATGATATCGCCGATTTTTACATCTGACGGACAAGCCACTTCGCAGCGCTTACAGTTAGTACAATATTTTAATGCCTCATCGTACAACATGGGATCTTTGAGGCGTAAACGCTCACCATCCGGACCCGCTTGTTTCGGGCCAGGATAGAGCGGATTAATTTTTGCAACAGGGCAATAAGTTGTACAGACTGTACACTTGATGCAACTTTCGAAGCTAAGATCGTGAGTACTCATTGCGCTACCTCTGCCTGTGCTTTTGATTCAGTCATACACGAGATGATTTGATCTGCGGCATATAGCCCACTAATTAATGATACGCCTGCGCCACAGCCCTCAGTCAGGGGATCAAATCCACCGAGAACAGCTCCCGCAACATAAAGATTCTCAATGACTTCTCCCTCTTTTTTAGCTCTTAAATAAGCATCGGTATCGACCCCAATACGCATATAAGGCTGTGAGGCAAAAAATTGGCTGTCGGTCCATTGCGCACGTGGCGTCACTTCACACAGATCTAATCTCATAATAGGTTCATAGACTCGGTCAAATGCAGCGACCAGACCATTATTAAAGAAGCTGCCTGTCGCCAATACAAATTGCTTTGCTTTCAGCGGAATATCACCATGATTGCGTGTATGTAGCTCAAGGATTTGTTGATCAACAATCTTAACCTCAGTGACTTTATCGCCGGGCATAATAATCCCACCTTGGCGTCTATATTGCTGTAACAGATGCTCATGCAGGCGTATTCCGAGTAAAGAAGGTGGTAGTGTGGGCAACAAATAGATTGGCTTACCCAAACGTTTCTCTAATTCAATAATAGGCGCATCAGTTTCTAAACCAAGACAGGCTGGTAAAAATATCTTATCTGCATCTTGCACTAGAGGGGTTAATTCTAGCGCTATTTCGTCGAGATTTTCTGGTCGATCAAGCCATCTTGCGACATTGATCGCTCTAAACTCACTCGCATTTTCTCTGAGTCGATCCAGCAACGGCAGATGAACATAGTGAGCGCTTGCATCTGTGCCCTGCTCTTTTAAGACATCTGCAACCATTTGTGGCTGAAAATCCAGAAAACCCTCTATACCCACTACTGCAATTTTGCCTGTCAGTAAAGTCTGATTAAAATCAACAACGGGAACTCGTTTTGGGCTAAGCCATGTTAGTCGCTTATGACCTAACGGCGTAATGCGATAGTGGTTCTGCTCACAGCTACCGAATAACTCGACACCCGCATCACTAAGTTGTTTTTCTGCCTGCAAAGCTAAGTGCGTGACTATATCTTTACCTATACGACTATAAGGATGTCGAGGAGAGCTCAAGGCTAATTGCGATAATGCATCCAGTGGATTTTCAATCCCTTGCCCATCAGGTAATTGAGAGAGAAAATCAAGAGAACCGGAGGAGAAGTGCAGCGCATTTTGTCCTGCGCTAACAATCGCACAAGAGAGGCCCGCTTGTGTTAGACGGATACCGCAACTCAGGCCGGCTAATCCACCGCCTATAATGACAGCGTCAAATTTCATTATCAGCCTCCTTCTTGGATGCTTGTTCTAACGTATGTTCATTCATGCCACATAATCCGTGGTAGACCCAGCTGGTAAATTCGCTTTCGCGCAGCGCATCTCCCCAAGCGATTGGTCGAATTCCTTTCCAACGCTCATTTAAGAAATGCCCCAATTGCTGTTCAGTCTCATGAGGTGTGGTGACATTAAAACGATTGAGTAGACCGGCAGCACGACAGGCGCAGAGCTCGCCCTGACAAGTTCCCATACCAACGCGTGTACGACGACGTAAATCGAGTAAATTATTGACTGCAAGAGAATCAACGGCGTAACGAACTTCACCCGCAGTGACGGCTTCGCACTCACATACCAAACTCTTATCTAAACGATTGGTGGTTAAAATCGATGAGGCGCGATCACCATGACGATAGACCGCAGAGCCGCGAATAGGCGCAGAAATAGCCACCGCATTACGTAATGACTCTTCGGCGCTATGTTGTGAACCCGGCAAAGGTGTTTCGGCGGTTGTACATTGAGCTGTATTGCCCAATTTTTCGCAGATTTTGTTAGTCGCCCATTCCGCCATCAGGCGATAGGTCATCAACTTACCACCGGTAATAGTGATAAATCCTTCCAATCCATCGCGCTTAGCGTGATCTAATAACACAATTCCACGGCTCACATTACGACCCGATGGATCATCATCACTGGCGACTAAGGGTCGAACACCTGCATATGCGCGTAAAATGCGCGTTTTCGCTAATCGAGGTGACAACATTGAGCCTTCACGAATCAAAATATCCACTTCTTCAGGCGTGACGTACATATTATCGATTTGATCATATTCTACGTGTGTCGAGGTAGTACCTATTAATGAGATGGTATCGCCCGGCACCAAAATATCCGCATCAGCGGGCTTACGACAACGGTTGATCACCATATTATTAATACGATGACCTAAAATAAGTAGTGCGCCTTTAGCTGGGAACATCTTGATTTTTAAATCTGCATACTCGGCGATCTTCTGTCCCCAGATACCGCCAGCATTAACTACAATCTCAGCATAAATAGGGTATTGGCGTTTTAATTTATGATCATAAACAGTGACGCCACGAACTCTATCGCCCTCACGAATTAATCCAACCACCTCATGATAAGTGAGCACTTTAGCACCATGCTCTGTCGCATCGAGCATATTAGCAGCGGTCAAGCGAAAAGGGTCCACAGTACCATCTGGGACTCTGACCGCCCCTACTAACAATGGGTTAACTGAGGGTTCAAGTCGTATCGCTTCAGCCGGATCAATTGCATTCGCATCTATTCCCGCCAAACAACAAGCTTCGATAAATTGTTGCTGATAGGCCATTGAATCTTCCGGCAAGGTGATAAATAAGCCGTCGGTTTTTTCAATGCAGTGATGAGCGATCCGTTTAAGGATTTTGTTCTCTTCAATACACTCACGGGCCGATTCACCATCCGTCACTGCATAGCGTGCTCCACTATGTAATAGGCCATGATTTCTGCCCGTTGCGCCAGTTGCTATATCGTGTCGCTCAAGTAGGACGCAGCTAAGTCCGCGCAGTGCGCAGTCTCGTGCAATTCCGGCACCTGTTGCGCCACCACCGATAATAATAACATCCGTTTCAGTGACAGATGAACCACTCATACAGGCTTCCTCACAATTTCATAATAGTAATAGTCTAGTTCATTTTTATAATTATTAATCTAATCCTAACTATAGACAAAAACTGAGCGCAATGTTTGATAAGAAACAAAAACGAACAGAAAAACGATCAAGTATTGGTTATAAAACACCGTACTGTGACCGATATCACGCTTAAAGCGGAAGATGCCCCTTCTATCTATTCGTAAAAGCCATTATCTTATGCAACACATTATGAAGATCTATAATTGTGCGTTGGATTACAGATAAATTGTTTTATTGCGACTAAGATAAGTGCGATTTAGAAAAATAACACGCAAATATACCCTTATAGTATTTTCGTTTTTGTTACTTCACTATTAATGAATTATTAATATAACTATTAATTAAATACATAATATTAGCATGCCATCGGAGGCTCATATGTTAAGTATTTTGAAACCGGCACCCCACAAACCCAGGCTATCTGCAGATAAGATAGATCCTGCTTATCGCAAACTGCGGTGGCAGATTTTCCTTGGTATATTTTTCGGGTACGCGGCTTATTATCTTGTAAGAAAAAACTTTGCATTAGCAATGCCCTATTTGGTAGAGCAAGGCTTTTCAAAGGGTGATCTCGGATTTGCATTATCAGGGATATCCATAGCTTATGGATTTTCAAAGTTCATCATGGGTTCAGTGTCTGACCGTTCTAACCCCCGGTATTTCTTACCGATAGGTCTGATTTTAGCCTCCGTTGTGATGTTGTTTATGGGCTTTGTGCCTTGGGCAACCTCTAGCATTATGGTGATGTTCGTTCTTCTATTCATTTGTGGTTGGTTCCAGGGTATGGGATGGCCGCCATGTGGCCGTACTATGGTTCACTGGTGGTCACACAAAGAGCGTGGTGGAATTGTATCTATCTGGAACTGTGCGCATAACGTAGGTGGTGGTATTCCACCATTACTCTTTATGCTTGGTATGGCATGGTTCAATGACTGGAAAGCTGCATTATATATGCCTGCTTTTGCAGCTATCGTGATTGCGCTGATTGCCTTCGCACTCATGAAAGATACACCTCAATCTTGTGGTTTACCTTCTATTGAAGAATATAAAGACGACTATCCACCTGATTATAAAGAAAGTGACGAAGAAGAGCTGACCGCAAAAGAAATCTTTATGAAATATGTCTTCCCTAACAAATTGTTATGGATGATTGCGATTGCTAACGTTTTCGTTTACCTACTGCGTTACGGTATTCTTGACTGGTCACCAACCTATCTGCGCGAAGTTAAACACTTTGCAATGGATAAATCTTCATGGGCTTATTTCTTGTATGAATATGCAGGGATCCCAGGAACACTATTATGTGGTTGGATGTCAGATAAAGTCTTCCGCGGTAACCGTGGTGCAACTGGTGTCTTCTTTATGATACTAGTAACTATCGCAACTATCGTGTTCTGGATGAACCCAGCGGGTAACCCTGGTGTCGACATGGCTTGTATGTTGATCATCGGCTTCTTGATCTACGGACCTGTAATGTTGATTGGTCTACATGCTCTTGAACTCGCACCGAAGAAAGCGGCAGGAACTGCGGCAGGATTTACCGGCTTGTTCGGTTATCTTGGTGGTTCGGTTGCGGCCAGTGCGGTTGTCGGTTACACCGTTGACTACTTCGGCTGGGATGGCGGCTTTATGGTAATGATCGGCGGTAGTGCACTGTCTGTTGTCTTACTATTTATCGTTATGCTGACTGAAACTAAACATAAACGTGAACTGGCAAATCAAAAATAATCTAGTGTCATAAGCCAGTCATTTTTAACCAGTAAACTCATGGGCTACATATTTTAAATATCGTAGCCCTTTTTTTATAAAAATACTGACATGGGATATATTAATGAAGATTCCTCTGAAGACATTGATGGCAAGTATGATTTTAGTTATGTCTGTTTCTGCTGTTGCTCAAACTAATGAAAAAGTCGTGATTGCTCATCGTGGTGCAAGTGGTTACTTACCAGAACATACCCTACCAGCAAAAGCCATGGCCTATGCCCAAGGTGCAAATTACCTCGAGCAAGACTTGGTAATGACAAAAGATAATGAATTAGTGGTTCTCCATGATCACTATCTTGATCGTGTCACCGATGTCGCAGAAAAATTCCCAAACCGTGCTCGTAAAGATGGTCGCTATTATGCAATAGACTTTACTTTACCTGAAATTAAATCGTTAAAATTCACCGAAGGTTTCGATATTGTCGATGGTAAAAAAGTGCAAAGTTATCCAAATCGTTTCCCAATGGGTAAATCCGACTTCCGCGTTCACACTTTCCAAGAAGAGATTGAGTTTGTTCAAGGTCTGAATAAATCGACCGGAAAAGATATTGGTATCTACCCTGAAATCAAATCACCTTGGTTTCACCAGCAAGAAGGGAAAGATATCTCTAAGCGCGTACTTGAAGTGTTGAAAGAGTATGGTTATAGCGATAAAAATGCCAACGTCTACCTGCAATGCTTTGATGCCAACGAACTTAAGCGCATCAAGAAAGAGCTGCAACCGCAAATGGGCATGGATCTGAAACTGATCCAATTAATTGCTTATACCGATTGGAATGAAACTCAAGAGCAAAAAGCGGATGGCACTTGGGTCAACTATAGTTATGATTGGATGTTCAAACCTGATTCGATGAAAACAGTAGCTGAATATGCTGACGGTATCGGACCTGACTACCATATGTTGTTCGCAGAAGATTCAACGCCAGACAATATTAAATTAACCACTATGGTACAAGATGCGCATGCTAATAAAATGGCGGTTCATCCCTTTACTATCCGTGTTGATAAGTTGCCTAAATACGCTAAAGATAGCGAACAACTATTTGATATTATCTACAATACGGCCAATGTCGATGGTGCTTTCACCGATTTCCCAGATTTAGGCGTTGAGTTCTTAAAGAAACAACAAAAGTAATTCATGACTAAAATAAGTTAAAAAGTTAAACGGCCGACTATATATTGAATATAATCGGCCGTTTTTTATTAACTTAGATGATAGGCGCTAAGATCAACTAGGCGATCATCACTGGGAATGCGATAACATCACTGATTTTTTCCGCCTTAAGCGCGAGCATAATCATACGATCAACCCCTAATGCAACGCCAGAGCACTCTGGCAGCCCATGAGTCAATGCAGATAGCAGATGCTCATCAATCGGCTGTACAGACAAGCCTAAGGCAGCTCTGCGGCGATTATCTTGCTCAAAGCGCTGACGCTGTTCCCCGGCATCGGTCAACTCACGGAAACCATTTGCCAGCTCAATACCTTTAAAATAGACCTCAAAGCGTTCAGCAACGCGGTGATCTTCTGCACTAATTTCCGCTAAAGAGGCTTGTGATGCGGGAAAATGGTAGACCACAGCGGGTTTCTCTTTACCAATATGCGGCTCAACACCGACGGTAAACAACAATTGCAGCAGAATATCGCGATCTTCTTCGTCATCGGCAACATTGCTTAAATCAAGACGAGCAGCCACTTCGCGCAACTCACTTTTTTCAGCTGAGAGCGGGTCTAAATCCAAGTGACGTAAAAACGCTTGCTGATATGAAAGCAGCTCTGCACTCTCACAATCTAATATTTGCTGTAGTAAATCATCGACTTCATTAATCAGTCGGTACATATCATAGTGAGGGCGATACCACTCTAACATTGAAAACTCAGGATTATGGTAACGTCCCGCTTCTTCATTACGGAAACTGCGTCCTAATTGATAAATAGGGCCACTTCCCGCGGCAAGTAAGCGTTTCATATGATATTCAGGGCTAGTCATCAAATAGAGTTTGATGCCATCAGCAGCGCCGGGCCCGACAAATTGAGTTTCAAAAGGGACTAGATGAATATCTGTTACTGTCGCTTGACTCATCACTGGTGTTTCAACTTCGAGCACACAACGATCAGAAAAAAAGCGTCTTATTTCTGCCATAATTTTCGCACGTTGTAACAGATTAGCGATGGGGGCGCTAGGTTGCCAATTCGCTATTTCGCTCATGTAAATAACTCCAAAATAAAATCAAGCGTGCAGTTTACTCATCTAAAAGGCAACGTACAATCAGTTAAGGGGGTAAATAGCACTCTTGCTAGGCTTTCTATTTTTAATAAGGTAAATCGTACAACATAAGAGCAATATCAATGCGAATAGCGCGGGGGTATAAATAATGTGAAATGATAATGACTAATTTTTATATACTGTAAAAATAATGTTACATCACTTAGTGATTATAAATATTTTGCTATAAAAAGATCTCCCTGAATAAATAAACAATAACTATTATCATTCCCATCTATTCTCTCTTTAGTGACAATATCTCTTTATGACTTTTTCATTTTTAAGGGGATCGATTTTAAATAAGAATGAAGATTAGAACTCTTGCTAAAATAGCTTATTATTTACCACTATGTTATTCTCCATAAGTATTATAATTGCTTGAAATATCTTTCCTTATCAGGGATCAACACAAGGGCAAGAAACTGAAAAAACAATTTGCCAAAACTAGCGCCAAGTCACATTTTATTACCTAAATCATGCAAAACCCCCCTCTATATCAAATTTATCCTTAAGACTATTCGTTATAATTAATATCATGATAAGTTAGATTAGCTATCGTAATATAAGTACCTATAATTATAATCTACACAGATATATCTTAGTGAAATTTTTAAAGACCTAGATAGCTAATAACCTAAAAACATTTAATAGAATTTATCAATTTACACTTGAACAATGGAGAAGCGCAGTGCAAACCTTTAATGCCGATCTAGCGATTATCGGGGCCGGGGGCGCTGGTTTACGAGCAGCAATAGCTGCCGCGGAAGCAAATCCCAATATTAAGATTGCTCTGATCTCAAAAGTTTACCCTATGCGTAGCCATACCGTGGCCGCAGAGGGGGGATCAGCCGCAGTAACTCAAGCCCATGACTCCTTCGACTATCATTTTGATGATACTGTCTCTGGTGGTGACTGGTTATGTGAGCAGGATGTCGTCGAATATTTCGTCGAACACTGCCCAGAAGAGATGACTCAGTTAGAACATTGGGGATGTCCTTGGAGTCGTAAACCAGACGGTTCAGTTAACGTTCGTCGTTTTGGCGGAATGAAAATCGAGCGTACTTGGTTCGCAGCAGATAAAACCGGCTTCCACATGCTGCATACTCTGTTTCAAACCTCTCTTAAATATCCTCAAATTCAGCGTTTTGATGAGCACTTTGTTCTGGATATTATCGTTGATGAAGGCCAAGTTCGTGGACTCGTCGCCCTCAATATGATGGAAGGAACAAAAGTTCAAATCCGCGCAAATGCCGTGATCATGGCAACTGGCGGTGCAGGACGTGTTTATCGTTATAATACCAACGGCGGTATCGTCACCGGTGATGGTATGGGTATTGCTTTCCGTCATGGTGTTCCACTGCGTGATATGGAATTTGTTCAATATCACCCAACGGGTCTACCTGGCTCAGGCATACTGATGACTGAAGGTTGTCGTGGTGAAGGCGGTATCTTGGTCAATAAAGATGGCTATCGCTATCTACAAGATTACGGCATGGGTCCTGAAACCCCACTGGGCAAACCTGAAAATAAATATATGGAACTGGGTCCTCGCGATAAAGTTTCACAAGCATTCTGGCACGAATGGCGCGCTGGCCGTGCTATCAACACGCCTCGCGGTGATGTTGTTTATCTCGATTTACGTCACTTGGGCGCAGAAAAACTTCACGAACGTCTGCCATTTATTTGCGAACTTGCAAAAGCCTATGTTGGCGTCGATCCTGTGACTGATCCAATCCCAGTACGACCAACTGCTCACTATACAATGGGCGGTATCGAAACTGACCAACGTTGTGAAACTCGTATTAAAGGTCTGTTTGCTATTGGTGAATGTTCATCTGTTGGTCTTCATGGTGCAAACCGTTTAGGTTCTAACTCTTTAGCTGAGCTAGTCGTATTTGGACGCTTAGCCGGTGAGCAAGCCGCTAAACATGCTGCTGAAGCAACACCTGCCAATACAAGTGCCATTGATGCCCGTACACGTGAAATCGAAGAAAATCTCCAGAACCTGATGAACCAAAAAGGGACTGAGAGCTGGTCTAAGATCCGTGATGAGCTAGGTATGTCGATGGAAGAAGGTTGTGGTATCTACCGTACACCTGAATTAATGCAAAAATCGATTGATAAGATTGCTGAGCTTAAAGAACGTTTTAAACGTGTTCAAATTACTGACCACAGTAGCGTATTTAACACAGATCTACTCTATACCATCGAACTTGGATTTGGTTTAGATGTCGCTGAATGTATGGCGCACTCTGCGTTTAACCGCAAAGAGTCACGTGGTGCACATCAACGTCTCGATGAAGGTTGTACCGAGCGTGATGATGTTAACTTCCTGAAACATACGCTGGCATTCCATAATTCTGAAGGTTCACCTCGCTTAGAATACAGTGATGTTAAAATCACTAAATCTATCCCTGCTAAACGTGTTTATGGTGATGCAGGTAAAGCGCAAGATGCTCAGAATGCTCAGGACAAAGCTGATGCTCAGGATAAAGTAGAGAAGGAGCAGACTAATGGCTGAAATGAAACACTTAAAAATGGAGATCATGCGCTATAACCCGGAAACGGACAGCGCTCCCCATTTGGTGACTTATGAAGTCCCTTACGATGCGCAGACTTCACTGCTTGATGCATTGGGTTATATCAAAGATAACTTAGCGCCAGACCTGTCATATCGCTGGTCTTGCCGTATGGCTATCTGTGGTTCTTGTGGGATGATGGTTAATAGCGTACCTAAATTAGCCTGTAAAATCTTCCTGCGTGATTACACCGAAGGCATGAAAATTGAAGCTTTAGGTAATTTCCCGATTGAACGCGATCTCGTTGTCGATATGACCCGTTTTATCGAGAGTCTGGAAGCAATCAAACCTTATATCATAGGTAATGAGCGCAAACTGTCAGACGGCCCGAATGTTCAAACGCCAGCTCAAATGGCGAAGTATCATCAATTTTCTGGCTGTATCAACTGTGGTCTCTGCTATGCAGCCTGTCCTCAGTTCGGTTTAAACCCAGAGTTTATTGGACCTGCAGCGATAACATTAGCTGAACGTTATAACCAAGATAACCGTGACCATGGTAAGAAAGAACGTATGCCATTGTTAAATGGTGATAACGGTGTTTGGAGTTGTACTTTCGTTGGCTACTGTTCTGAAGTTTGCCCGAAACATGTCGACCCAGCCGCTGCAATTCAGCAAGGTAAAGCCGCAAGTGCGGAAGACTTTATTATTGCCAGATTGAAGCCTCGATAAGGAGGGGATAAGTAATGACGACTAAACGTAAACCCTACGTCAGGGAAATGAAACCCGATTGGTGGCAGAAACTTGGCTTTTATCGCTTCTACATTTTGCGTGAAAGCACCGCCATCCTACAGGTCTGGTTCAGTATACTGGTCCTTTTCGGTATTTTCGCACTGAAATCGGGTCCAGAAGGCTGGGAAGGCTTTGTCGGTTTTTTACAGAATCCTGTCGTAGTGATTATCAATATTTTCACGCTAGCAGCAACATTACTGCATACCACAACTTGGTTTAAGTTAGCGCCAAAAGCGGTCAATATTATCGTCAAGAGTAAAAAAATGTCCGATGAGCCGATTATCAAAGGCTTCTGGGTATTAACGATAGTGGTTAGTATCATTATTTTAGCTGTAGCACTACTGTAATCCGAGGGAGGATCAGATGAATCTAACGCCTAAACGTTCCGATGAACCGATTTTTTGGGGATTATTTGGTGCTGGCGGTATGTGGAGTGCAGTTATTGCACCCGCTGTTATTCTAATTATTGCATTTTTAATCCCATTTGGGATTTCACCAGAAGCACTAAGCTTCGATCGCATCCTTGGCTTTAGCCAAAGCTTTGTCGGCCGTATCTTCTTGTTACTGATGATTGTATTACCAATTTGGTGTGGAATGCACCGTATTCACCATACACTGCATGATTTCAAAGTGCATGTTCCTGCTTCTAAGTGGGTATTCTATGGTGCATCGGCAATTATCAGTATTCTTGCTGCAATTGGTGTGTTTACGCTGTAATAAGCTAGAAAAAATAGTTAGAACATAAAAGCCAGCCACAATATAAACAATTGTTTATCCTGTGGCTGGCTTTTTAATAGGCTAACATTTGCTTCTTATTAGCAATAATATTTTTCGCAATTAACTGGCTATTTTCAACCCAATTAGTCCCGTTACTATCAGTCCTAAACTTAATATGCGAAATATATTCGCGGATTCACCCAAGAAAATAATACCCACAATTGCCGTACCTACAGCACCAATTCCCGTCCAGATGGCATAAGCCGTACCTGCCGGTAAATCACGCATCGCGTAGGCAAGTAATCCCATACTGACAATAATGGCAGCAATAGTGATAAGACTGGGGGTCAAACGCGTAAATCCATGGGTATATTTCAGGCCAACAGCCCAGACAACTTCAAGTAAACCCGCAATAAACAGAATAACCCAGGCCATAAGCCTTCTCCCGTTAAACATCTCGGGGTCGTCCCCTGTCAAAAGATAATTACTCAGGTCGTCCTAAATAATTTAGTTGAAGTGCTACCTTTTAGGCAGTAGAGCAAATTATCTCAATTTGCTCTTAGATAGCAAGGAAATATCAGTAGATTTATTTTTAATGAAAATAGATCACATTAGATCTATTCATACCGCACTGATATTTTTAATAAAATAGCTTTTGCGTTAATTTTGTTCGCGCTATCGCCTTGCGAGTAGTAGAGTAAATTCAATTAGCAAAAAGGTCATATTTTTATTTAGTGGGAAAGGGATCATGAATCTTAGAGATACGCTGCTTGCACTCTGTGTCGTTATTATTTGGGGCATCAATTTTGTTGTCATTAAAGTCGGTGTACACTCATTACCCCCCTTGTTGCTGGGTGCATTGCGCTTTCTATTTGTCGCCTTTCCTGCGGTATTCTTGATTAAACGCCCTAAAATCCCCTTTAAGATGCTACTTATCTATGGCCTCACTATGAGTTTTGGCCAATTCGCCTTGCTCTTTACTGCCATCAGTGTGGGTATGCCTGCGGGTATCGCCTCAGTTGTTTTACAGTCACAGGTTTTCTTCACCTTAATTTTAGGCACCTTGATCCTGCGTGAACCTCTACAAAGCACTCACTTTATCGGGATGTCAGTCGCTATTATTGGGTTAGTGATCTTAGCCAAAGGTGCTGCATCGGGCAGCTTAGATGATATTCCTTTACTGGGCATGATGCTCACCCTAGTCGCGGGTGTCTCCTGGGCTTGTGGTAATATCACCAATCGCCTTATTATGCAAAATAGCCATAAAGAACCTATTAATATCATGTCGTTAATCAGCTGGAGCGCCCTTATTCCCATTATACCTTTCTTTCTGAGCTCATGGATTTTTGAAGGTAAAGAGGCAATAACCCAAGGAATAATCTCCTTCGATTGGCAAATATTTGGCGCTATTATTTATCTAGCTTATCTATCTACTTTTATTGGTTATGGTCTGTGGGGGGCACTGTTAGGACGCTATGAGACTTGGCGAGTTGCTCCTTTTGCCTTACTAGTTCCACTATTTGGCTTAAGTAGCAGCGCTCTCTTATTGGGTGAGAAGATTAATTTAACTCAATTTCTCGGTCTTGGATTTGTGATGATTGGACTTATTGTTACCTTGTTTGGTAAACGCATTATTCAAAAATTATTTAGATCATCTAGCCATTAAGAGATTCTTTAAATAATTAAAATTCCAGTTCAAAGATAAATAAGCCTGTATCGCAAACAGGCTTGTCGAACTATCACAATATCGTTAGCCTTCACATTAAGAAACGACTATTTTTTACTTATGACAATTACAATCTGCATGATGCTTCTTGCTACGATCAAACTCCTCACCGCAGCAGGCATCTATGGCTTTATTTATGATTTCAGCCAGTGTATTGACTGTCGATATTATAATCGCTAGCTGATCACAGACATTGCTACAGCTCGATTTATCATTATCCGGCCAAGTCGGAGGCGTAAGGCTATCACAGAGGATCTCTTGCAAGACTAATGAAAAATTGGCAATTCCGGTGGTGTAGATATAGGAACGCCCGCCCGTTTGTTCTGCTAAACGGACATACTCCTTGGTGATACTATCTCTATCAGCAATCGTTGGAAAACGGTCAATATTATTGGGATCATCATTTGGCGTCCCTTGATAAGTATAGACTTTAATATTAGCACCGCGCGCAACGGCAATAGCTTCATCATTCTTGGCTATCGCAGCACGCGTTAATACGCCTCCTCCCCCTTCCATTCCCTCATCACCTAGCACAAAAATGGCTCGACGGGCATTATCACGCCAGTCGAAATAGTTACTTACATCGATAACTGCACGACATAAATCCTCTTTATTTCCTGCGTGATCACGTCCATCTGCTTCTTTAAAGGGCTTTCTGGCTTGTAAATCTCCTTCGTTAGCACCGTGAGCGATAAGATATTCACTAACCGATTGATCGAATTTTGTTCCATCCCATATGCCCTGTATGCCAAGAAAGGTGGCTCTCAGCTGAGATGGGCAATTCGTTGATGCTTTTTCGATAGCCGTATCAATTTGTTGGCTCAGATCTTGCGATTCATCAGACATTGAGCCGCTAGTATCAATAATAACCACCAGATCTAAGGCGATTCGGCCACTACCAGAGACTATTTGTGAAGCGTTACTCATTCCCATCGAAGAGAAAGGACGCATCATTCCAGCTGCATTGGGGTCGTAAGGGTTCATTCTGTCATTATTATTTTCCATATTTTCATCCATAATTAGGCTCCTTAAACTCTGATGAGTTCGCATATATTGAATAGATATAATTCAGTGATAATTTTGCAAATATAATTATTATCACCATCTCCCCATTCATAATAACGCCGTAATTAGGTAACGCCTTTTACCATTTTTTATTAATTGATAAATAAATTAACTATATGAATAAAAACAATAATCCTGATATCTCTGTCTATTTCGTTGGGATACAATATTTCTTATTTTAGGTTTCTACTTTGTTCTTTTTTCATTGTTTTAAATAAACTCTGGGTGAGGATAGTTCGATTAAGATAAAAAAATAACGGAATTATGATCTCCATCTAGATGCAGTAAAATTATCAAGACATCGGCTTCAATAACTGCCATCATTGCGTAATACTTGCGCACAGCGAATAAGCCAATGCGTTTATTGACAGGAGTAGTTATGTTTGGAGCGTTGGGAAATGCAGCTCGCTATCTGGGGCAAGCGGCTAAAATGATGGTAGGTGTGCCTGATTATGATAATTATGTGGCGCACATCAAAGCCACTCATCCTGATCAAGTCCCCATGACCTATGAAGAGTTCTTTAAAGAGCGTCAAGATGCACGATATGGTTCAAGCGGCGGGCCAAAATGCTGCTGATAGCGGCAAAATAATAAAATAAAGCCGTGATTAACTTTATCACGGCTTTACACACTATATCGTTATCACGCTTATTTAACGCGAGAAACGTATTCACCTGAGCGAGTATCAACTTTGATTACTTCGCCAATCTGAACAAATAGTGGAACTTTAACTACAGCACCAGTACTTAGTGTCGCTGGTTTTCCGCCTGTACCCGCAGTATCACCTTTCAGGCCTGGATCTGTTTCGATGATTTCGAGTTCTACAAAGTTTGGTGGAGTCACAGCAATAGGACGGCCATCCCACAAAGTCAGAACGCATTCTGCTTGGTCGATCAACCATTTAGCATTGTCACCAACCGTTTTTTCGTCCGCAGCTAGCTGTTCGAAAGTTTCGTTATTCATGAAATGATAGAACTCACCGTCGTTGTACAGGTAAGTTAGGTTCATATCCATAACATCAGCACTTTCAAAAGAGTCTGTTGATTTAAACGTTTTTTCTAACGTTTTTTGAGCAATCAACTTACGGAGACGAACACGTGCAAATGCCTGACCTTTACCCGGTTTAACAAACTCACTATCAACAATTGCACAAGGCTCATTCTCGAACATGATTTTAAGACCTGAGCGGAATTCATTGGTACTATAAGTAGCCATGGAGATCCTCTAAATTTATACACTAATAATGGCATAGCCAAAAATGGTCGATATTGTAACTCAAAACACCCCTGTCAGAGAAGTCTGGCTACAACAACTTGCCGAAGCAGTCACTAACCCTGACGAATTACTGCAATTACTGGGACTTGAAAGCCATCAAGCGCTCACCGATGGCAATGGCGCACGTAAATTATTTCCCTTACGTGTCCCACGTCCATTTATCGCGCGAATGAAAAATGGTGATCCCCAAGACCCCCTATTACTACAGGTCTTGACTGCAAAAGAGGAATTTGAAGTACATTCCGGTTTTTCTATTGATCCCTTAGCGGAACAAGACAATGAAATTCCCGGTTTACTACATAAATACCACAACCGCGCACTTATGCTAGTGAAAGGCGGTTGTGCAGTAAACTGCCGCTACTGCTTTCGCCGGCACTTCCCCTATGAAGACAACAAAGGGAATAAAAATAATTGGCTGATAGCGCTGAATTATATAAAAAACCACACTGAACTCAATGAAATCATTTTCTCCGGTGGTGATCCCTTGATGGCTAAAGATCAAGAGTTAGACTGGATAATCACGCAACTAGAAGATATTCCTCATATTCGCCGTTTGCGGATACACACTCGGCTGCCCGTGGTGATCCCAGAGAGAATAACAAATAGCTTATGCCAGCGCTTAAAACAATCATCACTACAAGTTATTTTAGTGACGCACATCAATCATGCCAATGAGATTGATGAAAATTTAAGCCATGCCATGCAAAAATTGAAACAGGCTAATGTCACGCTGCTTAACCAGAGCGTCCTCTTACGCAATATCAATGATAATGCGGATACGCTAGCTCAACTCAGTAATAAGCTGTTTGACGCGGGGATATTGCCTTATTACCTACATGTATTGGATAAGGTACAGGGCGCTGCACATTTTATGATCACCGATCAAGAAGCACAGTTAATTATGCATCAGCTACTGGCCAAAGTATCGGGTTATTTAGTACCTAAATTAGCCAGAGAAGTTGCTGGTGAACCCAGTAAGACGCTATTAAATTTGAATCTGAAGCAGCAGTAAGTCTATTTAAATTAAAAAACCCGATAGTCATAAGATTATCGGGTTTTTAGTATTAAATCATTATGGGCACTTATAAACGCTTCCCACCATTTTGCTATCCACAGGGACAAAGCTTGAGAGTAATGTTTCACTTGGGCTACTTGCGTCAAAAATAACGTTACCACCCATCTCAGCGGCTTTATTACGCAGGTTATTCGCTGCGCCGCGCAGTGCACTGGTATCATTATTAACGCCGCTTAACCAGTTGCTTTGTGTTCCAGTAACTTGACCTAATAGCTGACAGTCACTACCAGGTTGGCTCTCAACAAAACGCACCTGAGCACCTGCTCTCGTTAAATCATTTGTCGCTGAGCAACCCGCCAACAGCAGCAATGCAGCAGCACCAAGCAATACTTTAATTCGCATGTTCTTCCTCGTTTATCATTGAGTGTTTTGCAGCTGGTTTCATTTTCGATTAATACGAAAGCGAAACATTCATCTCAATATCCATATCGTTATTGAATCATTTTAATCAGCCCACCGACGAAATTATCTGCCCCATACAAGGTAATCAGTTTTCGTACGCTTAATTATGGACATAATTTCCTAACAATTGTAGCCAGTAAACGGAGTTTATCATAAATTTGAACTAACACCTTTGTCTGATTAGCACTTGTCATAAATAGACACAATTCCGATCCGTCAACTCAGTGAAGAGTTACTCAACTCATAGATTCATTTTTATCATTATCGATATTTAGATATAAAAAATCCCCTCAATATCCAAGAGAATTAACTCTCAAATAGTGAGGGGATAATAAGCAAATATCTTACTTATAAATAGGCTGTGAATATGTTAATTGAAATCATATTCGCAAATGTAGCCAATTGGCTTACATCATACCGCCCATTCCACCCATGCCGCCCATACCAGCGCCGCCTAGGTCAGATTTATCATCGCTAGCCAGATCAGTGATCATAGCTTCAGTGGTGATCATCAGACCCGCAATTGATCCAGCGAATTGCAGTGCTGAACGAGTTACTTTAGTTGGATCTAAGATACCCATTTCGATCATATCGCCATACTCACCCGTTGCAGCGTTATAACCGTAGTTATTTTTACCAGCTCTAACTTCGTTAACTACAACAGAAGGTTCTTCACCTGAGTTGGCAACGATTTGACGCATTGGTGATTCCATTGCACGCAGTGCTACACGGATACCTACGTTTTGATCTTCGTTATCGCCTTTCAGATCAACCAGTTGTGCAGCAACGCGAACTAAAGCAGTACCACCACCAGCAACAACGCCTTCTTCTACCGCAGCACGAGTTGCGTGCAGAGCATCATCAACACGAGCGCGTTTTTCTTTCATTTCAACTTCAGTCGCTGCGCCAACTTTAATAACGGCAACGCCGCCCGCCAGTTTAGCAACACGCTCTTGCAGTTTTTCACGGTCATAATCAGAAGATGACTCTTCAATTTGTTGACGGATTTGAGTCACACGTGCAGCGATTGCATCTTGCTCACCAACACCATCAATAATAGTTGTAGTATCTTTGTTGATTACAACGCGTTTCGCTTGACCTAAATCTTCTAATGTTGCTTTTTCCAGCTCCATACCGATCTCTTCAGAGATAACAGTACCATTAGTCAAGGTTGCGATATCTTGCAGCATTGCTTTACGACGGTCACCAAAACCAGGTGCTTTAACAGCAGCAACTTTCACGATACCACGCATGGTGTTAACCACTAATGTTGCTAGCGCTTCGCCTTCAACATCTTCAGCGATGATCAGTAGTGGTTTGCTTGCTTTAGCAACGCCTTCCAGTACTGGCAGTAATTCGCGAATGTTAGAAACTTTTTTATCAATCAACAGAATGAATGGGCTTTCCAGTTCAATCACGCCTGTTTCAGGCTTGTTGATGAAATAAGGAGATAAATAGCCGCGATCAAACTGCATACCTTCAACAACATCCAGTTCGTCTTCTAAGCCAGTACCTTCTTCAACGGTAATAACGCCTTCTTTACCGACTTTATCCATTGCTTCAGCAATCAGTTTACCCACAGTTTCGTCGGAGTTAGCTGAGATAGTACCAACTTGAGCGATAGCTTTAGAGTCAGAGCAAGGAACAGACAGAGTTTTTAATGCGTCAACCGCAGCGATAACCGCTTTATCAATACCGCGTTTCAGATCCATCGGGTTCATACCAGCAGCAACCGCTTTCAGACCTTCAGTTACGATAGACTGAGCTAGAACTGTTGCTGTTGTAGTACCATCACCCGCTGCATCATTGGCTTTAGAAGCAACTTCTTTCAGCATTTGTGCGCCCATGTTTTCGAATTTATCTTCTAATTCGATTTCACGTGCCACAGAAACACCATCTTTAGTAATTACAGGCGCACCAAAAGATTTGTCCAAAACAACGTTACGGCCTTTAGGACCTAAAGTCACTTTTACTGCGTCTGCTAGAATGTTTACACCACGTAGCATTTTAATACGTGCGTCATTGCCAAATTTTACGTCTTTAGCTGCCATTATTTCTTTCCTTTAAATTCAGTCGGTTAGAAGTTCGAAGTTATTAGTGAAAAAAATTATGCTTCAACGATAGCTAAAATGTCGCTTTCAGACATGATCAGCACTTCTTCGTTATCGATTTTTTCAACTTTCACGCCATAGCCATCATTAAAAATAACGATGTTTCCGACTTGCACATCCAACGCTTTGATTTCACCATTTTCTAGGATGCGGCCATTTCCTACGGCTAACACTTCACCACGGGTAGATTTGCCTGCTGCTGTGCCAGTTAGCACAATGCCACCCGCTGATTTTGATTCAACTTCTTTACGTTTCACGATCACGCGATCATGCAATGGACGAATTTTCATTAATCGTTCTCCTAAAATAAAGCCCACACCTGGATAAAGGATGGTATTAATCTCTTTTATATTAAACTAATACCCTGTTTCAGCAGATGGGGACGTTATAGATTGACTTCAAGGGGGGAAGATAAAAAAATTTCTTTTTCATCTTCCAATTTTTAATTATTTCTAGTGTTTAGTTTTGTCATCATTGTCATGATTAGACTTTTCCTCAACATCTTCAATGAAATGCGAAGGATCATCCTGTTTGTGCTTAAATTCACCCTCAAAAGTATTCGTATCAGAAGTTGAAGATTGAGAGAAACTACGACCAAAACCCGCTTGGCCCGGACGATAAAATTTAAGATAAGGCATTAAACGCATAACGAGCAGCTTTTGCATTGGCGGTAATAACAGCAAAAGCCCAAGAAAATCGGTAAAAAAGCCGGGAATGATCAGCAATATTCCGGCGAGGACCAATGAAACACTTTTGATCATCTCTACTGCTGGGCTTTCTCCTGCCATTATTTTCTGTTGGATCCGCTGCACATTCTTCATGCCCTGATTTTTCACTAAGGAGAAGCCGAGGCAGGAGGTCAGTACCACTAAAGCCAGTGTCATCAGTACACCAATGTCTGATGCAATGCGGACAAACAATACTGACTCAATATAAATGAGCAGACCTATCAGTATAAGAGGTAACCAGCGCACATATTCTCCTTAAATTTAGTCAGTTATGAGTGATTTTGAGTCTATTGGTAAACCTTTGTGAACTACATCGAAGAGACGGGCATCAACATTAGCTTTTTAATAATAGATAGACATAATAATGGGGTCGCTATATAAATTTTCAACTAGTAGCAGTAGCGATACTTTTAAGCTCTATCCGTGAAGATGATCACATATTTTGCACTTTGTTGCATAAATAAAACCATAAAGTGATCTAGATTCAAGGTTATTATTCTTTAGAGGCATATGATCACCGGATAGAATAAGTGCTAAGCATTAATTCGTTAATATTTAATTCCATGGCCTATATACTTTAAGCATATAATCAGACAGTAAACTGTAATCTAATTAAGAAGGTTCTCATGTCAAACAATACTCGTATCGAAGAAGACTTGTTAGGTGAAAGAGAAGTTCCGGCTGATGCCTATTATGGTGTTCATACTCTGCGTGCGATTGAAAACTTTTATATTAGTGACCGTACCATCAACGATGTTCCCGAATTTATTCGCGGCATGGTGATGGTGAAAAAAGCGGCCGCGTTGGCAAACAAAGAGCTCCATACGATCCCTCGTGCGATCGCTGATACCATAGTTAAAGCCTGTGATGTTATTCTTGAGACAGGAAAACATATGGATCAGTTCCCTGTTGATGTATTCCAAGGTGGTGCGGGCACATCACTAAACATGAATACCAACGAAGTTTTAGCAAACATCGGGTTAGAATTGATGGGTCATAAGAAAGGGGAATATGAGCACCTAAACCCTAATGACCACCTCAATAAAAGCCAATCGACTAATGATGCATACCCTACTGGTTTCCGTATCGCTGTCTACAATTCTGTAATCAAACTGATTGAATCTGTAAGTTACCTTAAAGCAGGATTCGATAGAAAAGCAGAAGAGAATAAAGATATTCTTAAAATGGGTCGCACCCAGTTACAAGATGCAGTACCTATGACTGTGGGTCAAGAATTTCATGCGTTCGCCACTCTATTAAAAGAAGAAGAACGTAATCTGAAACGCAGTGTTGAATTACTCCTCGAAGTGAACTTAGGTGCAACAGCTATCGGTACAGGTCTGAATACTGCACCGGGTTACCAAGCGTTAGCAGTGAAAAAACTGGCTGAGGTAACTGGCTTACCTTGTTTACCAGCAGAAGACTTGATCGAAGCAACTTCTGACTGTGGTGCTTATATTACAGTTCACGCAGCACTAAAACGTCTGGCTGTTAAATTATCTAAAATCTGTAATGACTTACGTTTACTCTCATCAGGCCCTCGTGCTGGTATTAAAGAGATTAACTTACCAGAACTGCAAGCCGGTTCATCTATCATGCCAGCGAAAGTTAACCCAGTAATCCCAGAAGTTGTTAACCAAGCTTGCTTTAAAGTTATTGGTAATGATACCTGTGTTACTATGGCAGCTGAAGCGGGTCAGCTTCAACTAAACGTGATGGAGCCTGCCATTGGTCAAGCAATGTTTGAATCAATCAGCTTGCTCAGTAATGCATGTCGTAACCTAGTTGAAAAATGTGTTGATGGTATTACAGTCAACAAAGAAATCTGTGAAGCTTTCGTGTTCAACTCTATCGGTATCGTCACTTATTTGAACCCATTCATCGGTCACCATAATGGTGATATCGTGGGTAAAATCTGTGCTGAAACAGGTAAGAGTGTCCGTGAAGTTGTGTTAGAACGCGGTTTATTAACTGAAGAACAGTTGGATGACATTTTCTCTGCTGAGAACCTGAAAAATCCAGCTTATAAAGCAAAACGTTTTGATGACTAGTATGTTATGTCAATAATAATTAGATCTTGATAACAATAAGGCACGCGGCTCCTACCGGATAGCGTGCCTTTTTAATTCTGTACTCGAACAATAAATTAACAAAACAGAACCAATTTTTTAATCTTTTGAGGAGTAAATGTTATGCTAGCCGTAGAATTTGTCATCGTTCTGCTAGCCATTTTTTTGGGTGCACGTCTCGGCGGAATCGGTATCGGTTTTGCTGGTGGTCTTGGAGTTTTGGTATTAGCGGCTATAGGCGTTAAACCAGGCACCATACCTTTCGATGTAATCTCCATCATCATGGCTGTTATTGCTGCAATCTCTGCAATGCAAATCGCAGGGGGTTTAGATTACCTAGTTGATCAAACCGAAAAATTATTACGTCGTAATCCGAAATACATCACCATCCTTGCACCTGTCGTTACTTATTGCCTAACCTTATTTGCAGGTACAGGTAATATCTCCCTAGCAACACTCCCCGTCATCGCTGAAGTGGCAAAAGAACAAGGCGTTAAACCTTGTCGTCCTCTCTCGACTGCGGTTGTTGCTGCACAAATAGGGATCACGGCATCACCTATCTCTGCTGCTGTTGTCTATATGGCCTCAGTGATGGAAAACCCAGCAATGGTTGGTGCTGAGAATACCGTTAGCTACATCACCTTACTATCGATTTTACTGCCATCTACCTTTATCGCCATTATCCTGATGTCATTTATCGTTTCATGGGTGTTCAACTCTAAACTTTCTGATGATCCTATTTATCAGCAACGTTTAGCCGAAGGTTTAGTTGAGTTACGCAGCAGCCAAGCTAAAAAAGAAATTAAGGCAGGTTCAAAAGCCTCCGTATTGCTTTTCTTATTAGGTGTTGTCAGTGTTGTCATCTATGCCATCGTTAATAGCCCAAGTTTAGGATTGGTTGCAACGCCGTTGATGAATACAACCAGTGCTATCCTGATTATTATGCTGAGTGTTGCGACGCTAATTACTATCGCCTGTCGCGTTAAAACTGATGCCATTCTTAACTCAAGTACATTTAAAGCCGGTATGAGTGCTTGTATCTGTATTCTGGGTGTTGCATGGTTAGGTGATACTTTTGTTCAGCATAATTTGGATTGGATCAAAGAGACGGCGGGTGGCCTGATTAATGATCACTCTTGGATGCTAGCTGTTATCTTCTTCTTCTGTTCTGCTCTACTTTATTCACAAGCTGCTACTGCTAAAGCCTTGTTACCAATGGCACTGGCTTTACATGTTAGCCCACTGACTGCTATCGCTTCTTTCTCTGCGGTATCAGGTCTGTTTATCCTACCAACTTACCCAACATTAGTTGCTGCGGTTCAGATGGATGATACAGGTACTACACGAATTGGACGTTTTGTCTTCAACCATCCGTTCTTTATTCCAGGTACTATTGCTGTCATTTTCTCTGTTGCCTTAGGATTCTTATTCGGTGGCTTGATCTTGTAGTCTGCTACGAACAATCTGAAAGGGGTCTTATGGCCCCTTTTTTTATTTAGTTACTTAAAAGTACGCATTGTTTTCCTTTCGGCGCTCCGCCCCATCAGTTATAGTTTAGCTATCGTTTCAATTCCTCATTTTAGGCAATTCATTGCGCTATGTTTAAACAATTTTCGATAGCTTTTATGCTGTTGTTTAGTCTGATTTTATCTGCTCTGCCCGCATCTGCTTTTTTGGGTGAGCAAAAAAATGGCCAATTTTTACCCGCCGATCAGGCTTTTATTTTTAATTTTAAGCAACAAGGGAGTGATCTTACCCTGACATGGGATATTCAGCCCGGGTATTATCTTTATCAAAAACAACTGAAAATCATTGCTGAACAAGCTGAAATCGGAGTGATCGTTCCGCCAGAAGGAAAAGATCATATTGATGAGTTTTTTGGCAATACCATTGTTTACTTTAATAATCTAACCTTACAAGTGCCGATTCTGCTGGCACCTGATAATGCCCTGATTCAAGTCACCTATCAGGGTTGTGCCGAAGCTGGCTACTGTTATCCCCCTGAGACCAAGACGGTGCCACTGAGTGCAGTTGTCGGCTCTGCAGTGGATAGCACGCTGGTTCCGACACTGGTGGAGCCACTCGAAGTGGTTTTACCCGCTAGCAGCGAAGATATCGATCAGCCCTTCTCACCTTTATGGGCTCTACTTTTCGGGATCGGTGTCGCATTTACGCCTTGCGTATTACCTATGTATCCTCTGATATCCAGCTTAATTTTAGGGCAAAATCGACCAAAGCAACTTAAAAAGATCTTTTGGCTCGCATTCTGCTATGTTCAAGGTATGGCGATCACTTATACCTTACTGGGTATCGTCATCGCTATCGCGGGTATGCAATTTCAAGCGGCCTTACAACATCCGGTCGTGCTGATTAGCCTATCTCTACTATTTGTGCTTCTGGCGCTGTCTATGTTTGGTTTATTCAATCTCCAGCTGCCCTCATCGATCCAAACTCGTTTAGTCAACTGGAGTAATAAACAGAAAAATGGTTCTGGTGTAGGTGTTTTCGCCATGGGAGCACTTGCTGGTTTGATTTGCACTCCCTGTACAACTGCGCCATTAAGTGCCATTTTACTCTATATCGCTCAAAGTAATAATGCCGTTACTGGCGGATTGACCCTATATTTGTACGCCTTAGGTATGGGTTTACCTCTTATTGGCGTAGCTATGTTTGGCCATAAACTGTTACCTCGCAGTGGGCCATGGATGCAATATGTTAAAGAAGCATTTGGTTTCTTAATCCTTGTCTTACCAGTTGTATTACTCGAACGCATACTGGGTGACTTGTGGGGCGAACGATTAGCAAGTCTACTTGCTATGGCCTTTTTCGCATGGGCATTTAGCTTGTCACTACGAAAACAGGCCGGATGGGCTCGCTGCTGCCAAGTGATTTTCGCCATTTTAATGATTCTTGCCGCTACCCCCTTGCAGCGCTGGGTGTGGTCGACGGAAGCCAGTCTCTCACACACCCAAGGTGCGATTTTTAGCCCAGTTAAAAATTGGCCAGAAATACAGCAAAAGCTTATTACTAACACCGATAAATTGGTGATGCTAGATCTATATGCAGACTGGTGTGTCGCCTGTAAAGAGTTTGAAAAATATACCTTTACCGCACCTTCGGTACTTAGCAGCCTCCAAGACGTGCTACTATTACAAGCCAATGTGACGGATAATACCCCTGAGCAACAAGCCCTATTACAGCAATTAAATATCTATGGATTACCTACCATTATTTTTTATTATCAAGGTGTTGAGGTAGAGGATTCGCGTATCTATGGCTTTATGGATGCACAGAAATTTAATGAGCACCTCAAATTAATAAACAAAAAAATAGGAGAAGGTGAATGACGATACAACGCGAAGATATCCTTAGCCATGCCTTAATTAAACTTGAAAAATTGGGCTTATCAGCATCGACAGAGGATCTTCTCAGTGAGCTAACTCCTGATATGGCATTGATCCGTAAGTTCTGGCCCGATGATGAAGCTCTAGTTTATGATTGCTTGCGTTTCCATGGCCAACAGATTGAAGTATGGCAGCGCCAAACGTTACTAGACGAAGCCCTAACACCGCAACAGAAACTAATGTCTCGTTACCAACAGCTGCACAAGCTCGTCAGTGAGACGCGTTTCCCGGGCTGTCTGTTCATCTCTGCTTGTAACCATTATCCTGACCCTAGGCATCCTATTCATCAATTAAGCCGTATTCAAAAAGGCCACTCCTTCACCTTCACCAAATCACTGCTTGATGAGCTCAATATTGAAGATAGCGAAATGGTGGCGAAACAAATGGAGTTAGTGCTCGAAGGCTGCTTAAGTAAATTATTAGTTCAACGTGATATCGATGATGTCGAAACAGCAGTGCAATTGGCAGAAGATATTCTAACCATTGCCACTTGCCGCCAAAATGGTGCCTTAAGCTAAAAAACCGGCAGAGAGCGGTAATTAAACAGGTTTCGCATAAAAAGAGAGCACTTGAACGCGAAATTGCTTTTTTTACTAAAAATAGATTGACGACAATCGCTGAATACGGTTTAATGCGCCCCGTTGCCCGGATAGCTCAGTCGGTAGAGCAGGGGATTGAAAATCCCCGTGTCCTTGGTTCGATTCCGAGTCCGGGCACCACTTCAAAATTAATAGACATTCAAAGATGTCTATTTTTTTTGCCTAAAATTAAGCAAAGTTATGCATCACTCTATTTAATCTCTCCAGCTAGATAAGCCTCTCACAACCTGAACACACCAGAAAACGATATTATAATCCACCGCAATACACCAGAAGCCATTCAACTCAAACATCAAATGCTCACTAATAAATTAAAAACAGCCAAAATCATTTCAATACTAAATTCGTGTAGAGGGGATCAAGATCAAATAAAAGTCTATTTTTTAGCCCAATAAATATCTAGTCAATCACTTACCACCAAACAATTTTGATATCTTTAATAAGTGAAATTAAACTAACTAACCTAGCAAAAGACTTAAATAGACGACCTTTTTTAGATTAATCATTACTACTAATCACAGAATAAAAAACCCCAAACCAATCTAATTTAGATTGTCTTGGTAGTTTAATTATATATATTTATATATATACTTTATTTTAAATTTTGATAATTAGTTCTAATTAATAATATAGTTAGAGTCTAAAACCAATAAAAAACACATATTAACTTACCGTTACCAATTAATTAAAAAATCTGGAATTTAATTTAAACTAAAGTTAACAGCATGTTATTTAAGCCAATAATTAAATTACACTAACTTAGTCAATATAGAATCAAATAAGCATTGCTATTATTAAAAATAATAAATAATATGAGCAACAGAATAATCTTAGTTATAAAATGTCTATTGTTTTTTAGAAAAATATTATTTCCAATTTATTATAGGATTATTCCTAATCTTCTAAAAAATATAATTAAGAATATAATTTAAGGCAAAAAATGGCTAGAACAGTTATTTTAAAGATAATTCATCTTTTAATAATACCCTATAGCCTAACAAGGTTATTTTAGTTTTTATTTACATATTCATTATCATGTAAATAAAATGTGATCATATATTCACTCATAACTACTTGCGGCCACCTATAATTAACATGTAGGTTTCAACATAATTAAATAATTAGGAATTAATAATGAATAAATACTTAATCATAGCAGCTTGCATTGCTTCAACTAGCGCAATGGCTGCATCAAATAATACTATTCGTTTTCAAGGTGAAGTTGCTGATGAAACCTGTACTGTAACAATCAATGGTAATTCATCACTACCTACCGTTTTACTACCAACTGTACCCGCTTCAGCATTAGCAGAGGCGGGTAAAACCGCTGGTGAAACACCTTTCACTGTCGGTGTAACTGGCTGCTCAGGTGCTTCTGAGAAGGATATTAATATTAGCACTATTTTTGTTGCTAATAACATTACCTCAGCCAATCGTATCGGTAATACAGGTACAGCTAAAAACGTATCTCTAGAATTAATTGATGCGATAGGCGGTACTAAAGTTCTAGATGTCACTGGTACTCAAGGTAACGCAGGTTTAGTTTTGAAATCAAAAGCACAATCAGCTAGTCATGACTTTGCCGTACGTTATATGGCTGATGGTATAGCAGAATCTGGTACTGTTTTAGGTAGTGTTCAATACGCTATTTCTTACCAATAGTAGTCTAGTCTCTCCTCTCTATCTCGAGGAGAGACTTTTTTATTAGAGAACAGAATCAAGTTATGAAAAAAATAATTATTTTTATATTGGCTTTTTGTGTATCGATAACACCGGCATTCGCCAGTGTGACCATGTTAAAAACACGTGTTATTTATTTATCAGACACTAAATCTGAAACCTTAAGTTTAAAAAATAATGATGATATTCCTTATATCATGCAAATTTGGACTGATATCAATAACCCTAACTCAACACCTGATAATGCTGATGGCCCTTTTATTGTTCAACCCACAATCTTTCGCATTGAGCCCAAAAGTGGGCGTAACGCCAATTTAATTTTCACAGGAAGCGCCTTGCCACAAGATAGAGAGTCGTTGTTTTATTTAAATCTGGTGCAGATCCCACCCCAGAATAGCAAAGCAGCTAGCAATGAACTTTCCATATTACTCCGTCATCGCATTAAAATTTTCTATCGTCCAACATCATTAACCACTGATATTAGTGATATCGGAAAATATATTTCATTCTCTGAAGTCTCATCTGCAGGGATTGAAGTTAAAAATAATTCGCCTTACTTTTTATCACTAACTAGCTTAACTGCTCAGAACTCCACAGGACAGAGTGTTGAGTTTATACCAGCTATGGTCCCACCATATGCAAGTGAAAAAATGATAATTAAGAACGATAAAAAAGCCAAGTTCAAACCAACAAATATTGAATTTACCTATATTAGCGATTTGGGCGGAAAAATTACCGAGTCCCGCAAACAATAAATGAGACAAACTATGACTGTCAAAGCATCCACCAATAACATTAAGAGTTCTAGTTATCTCTTTAAGAGAAATCTTGTCTCTATTATTGTGTCTTATGCTTTGCTGGTAATGGGGGCTAGTGCTAAAGCGAATGAGTCATCCTATCAATTTGACCCTGATTTATTATTAGGTACAGGGCAAAAAGTCGACATTAATAAATTCAGTCAAAGTAACTATGTTGATAAGGGCCAATATCTAGTCAATATATTTATTAACCAAAATTTCTATGACAAAAAAGAAATTGAATTTAAATTAGAAGGTAAAAATAGCGCATCACCCTGTTTTTTACCTAGTGATTTAAAATTAATGGGTATCATTTTTAATGAAACGGATCTCTCCGAGTCTCAATGCCTATTTCTGGATAAATTAGTGCCTGGAAGCACAACTCATTTTGATGCCGCTACCTTTAGATTAAACCTTATAGTCCCTCAGGTTTATATTAAGCAGAGTGCTCGTGGATTTGTACCCGAAGATAAATTAGATTCGGGCGAAACTATGCTTTTTGCTAATTACGATGCCAGCTATTATAAGAATAAATCAAATGGCTATAATTCTGACTATGGATTCGCCAGTTTAAATGGTGGCTTCAATTTAGGATTGTGGCAATTTCGTCAGCAAGCCTCTTTTAATTACACATCAACTAAAAATAATACAGAATCTAAATTTAATTGGATTAGAACCTACCTACAGCGCCCTATTACCGCCATTCAATCACAGCTATTACTCGGTGAAATTTCCACCGCAGGTACGGTATTTGGTAGCCTGACATTTAAAGGGCTTCAATTAATGTCTGATGATCGTATGTTGCCCGATTCTCAAAAAGGATACGCGCCTGTTATTCGCGGGCTGGCAACTACAGCGGCACGAGTTTCCGTCAAACAAAATGGAGTGGAAATTTATCAAACTACTGTCGCTCCCGGTGAGTTTGAAATAACCGACTTATATCCCACCAGCTATGAAGGTGACTTACAAGTTGAGGTACAAGAAGCTAATGGCAAAATAACTTCATTTATTGTTCCTTTTTCAGCTATACCTGAATCTGTACGTCCGGGGCATACCCGTTATGCGTTATCAATTGGTGAAATTAAAAATTTCAATCGATTAAATAATCGTTTTATTGATACCTCAATTCAACACGGATTAACCAATCTACTCACTTTGAGTACTGGGATACGTGTCGGAGACAAATATCAAGCAGCCTCACTGGGCACAGTAGTTTCCACGCCCTTAGGTGCCATTGGCTTACAAACCGCTTTTTCAAATGCCGATGTTAATGGAGAAAGCCATCAAGGTGCTCGTATGGGTATCAACTATAGCCGTACCTTATCTGTTACCAATACAATAATTACTTTAGCGGGTTATAAATACTCAACCGAAGGCTTTCGCGAGTTAACCGATGTATTAGGGGTGCGAGGAAGTCGTCGAGATCATCAGAATTGGAACTCCAATACCTTAAATCAAGAAAGTCAGTTTATCTTGCACCTTAATCAATCATTAGGTAAATGGGGCCAACTATTTACTACGGCTTCTATCAATAATTATTATGGTAACCGTAAACGTGATACACAATTCCAATTAGGCTACTCAACTACGCACCAAAATATTAGCTATAGTCTTATTTATAGTCAGCAAAAAATGGGCCGAATTGCGGATAATTACACTTACAGCACACAAAATAGTGATCCTAAAACTGACAAGATGTTAATGTTTTCTGTTTCGCTTCCACTAGGCAGCAGTACTGACGCTCCTATGTTAATGCTCAGCGGAACTAATTCGAATTCCTCATCGAGCTATCAAGCCAATCTTTCAGGATTAGCCGGAGAAGATCAAACATTAAGTTATAGCTTAAATGCAGATTATGATAACAATGATCACTATGTAGGTACGGGCCTTCATCTCACCAAGCAGTTGCCGCAAGCGACTCTATCGGGGAATATTTCAAAAGGTAAAGAGTACACTCAAGCTAGTATGGGTATGAGGGGTGCAATAGTCGCTCATAGTAAAGGTATCACTGTCGGTCCTTATATTAGTGACACTTTTGCTCTTATTGAAGCACCCGATGCTCAGGGCGCAACAGTGACAAATGGTATGGGGGCTTCAATTGATCGATTAGGATATGCGATTGTGCCATCATTGGTGCCTTATAAATATAATGATATTGGATTAGATAGCAAAGGCATCATCAATAATAATATTGAGCTAACTGAGAATAGCCAAAAAATAGCCCCTTATTCTGGCGCGAATGTAAAATTAACCTTCAAGACTTCAGCTGGCTACCCTATTCTAATCTCCATACCAAAATCTGAATTATTACCTCTAGGCGCAGAGGTTTATGATGCCAAACAGAAAATCGTGGGCTTAGTCGGACAAGGCAACCAAATTTATGCGCGCGTAGCACAAGCCAAAGGTAAATTATTTGTTGATACCGCAAGTAAAAGATGTCGGATTGCCTATGAAATTCCGACAGATAAAACAGATTCAGGTTTAATTCTATTAGATGGAACTTGTTATTAGCTTATGTTAATTATTGGAAATCTGTTCCTCTCCTTTTTACGAAAAGGTGATCTCATGCTAAAAAAAATGATAACCGGATAGAATTAGAGAATGAGAACAATGAATAAATACACTTTATTAAAATATATAACTATTTTTTTACCCATAGGATTTTCTCTGCCCGCGTTAGCTGATTGTTATAAAATTATCTCCTACAACAACAATCCAGCAAGCGTGTATTATACCGAACCTGGTAAAGGTACAGTAGCATCTTGGGGGGGATCTTATGATGGTAATGGCTCTATGGGAACTATACCTAAAATTGTCAATATTAATAATGATGCATTCCAACCTGTGGGGACATTAATTGCATCAGGTACAACCTCTTTTCTTGATTCTGGTACCAGCAAATATACTCCCGATCAAATTTTATTTCGTTGCACACCCGATGAAACAGGAAAATTAAGAGAATTTTACTCCACCAATGGTGACTCCCCTTATGCCGGTATGTATCAGGTCAATTCTGCATTAGGCTTAGATGAAACCTATACCACTATCGTCTCTGGATTAGGATTAAGAGTAAAAAATATGGCAACAGGGCAGTATTATTCCCGTTACTGGAAATCAAGGCCCTTGAATAATTTAGATGTTGATAGCCTAGGTTGGATATTGGTTAAAGCTAAAGACTTCTCAAATGCCAGTATTGAATTATATAAAATAGATTATAATGCCAATAATCTAGGCAACCCAAGAAATACCTATACTGGCTTGGTTTCTTGGACTCAACCCGCGGCTTATATCGCACTAAAAAGCTCAAATATTGGCGTAAATTTTGATGATGGTGTTGACCATTACGGCCATCATGATGGATGGTATGATAGATGGCCTGCATCAATGGTCAATTTACATAATAATCTTATTATTCGCCGGGCTTCCACCTGCTTTGTGCAAAATGTCACTCCTAATGTCCTATTTCCAACATTATCGGTGAGTGATTTGAATAACGGCACTAAAGCCACGATGTCGATCAATATCAACTTTCAATGCCAATCAGCGTCTCCTGCTAATAGCGGTGTAACTGCATTTTCAAGTGGTACAAACAATGGTCAAACGGCGTTTGGTCTTTTACCCAAGCCTGCTAATGTAGCCTCGGCTCAGAATCAGGGCCTAACTGTTGGCACTGGAGCTGCAGTAACTCATTTGCTTTCCGATGGTTATGGCAATGATCAAAATGTAGCAACAGGTGTTGGTATAAGCTTTACGCGTAAAAATGGAACTCAACTCAATTTGCTATCAACCCTTGCTGATTCTGGACAAGGCGCCTCATATGGTTGGTATCCCGTATTGGATGATGCCATACCAAGTGGCAATATTAATGGTATAACAAGTTATTCTAAAACTCTCGATGCGACCTTCGGTAAACTCCCCGGCAAGGTAGTGACCGCCGGAAAATATAATGCTACGGTACAAGTTATCATTCAGGTGCAATAATCATGAAGACCAGCTTATTTATTTTGGTTTTATTATTTCCCATGCTCGCCAATGCAACCATAATGATTAATGCATCGCGTCTGGTGATGAATAAATCAGATCGAGAAACTTCATTATTGATTAAAAATACTGGCGATTATCCGGTCGTTATACAAAGCTGGATTGATAATGGCGATCCAGCGATGACACCTGAAAATGCCAGTGATGCCCCCGCTATGGTGCTACCGGCACTCTTCCGTTTAGAACCTGACGCCATCAATAATCTACGAATTATTAATAAATTCACCCCAACGCTAAATGATAGAGAGTCACTCTACTGGCTTAATATCTATGAAATATCACCGCGCCCAGCGAATGAAGCAAATAATGATAGCTATATTAATGTCACTGTTAGGCTGCAAGTTAAGCTATTTTATCGTCCCGATAATTTAACGATGGCAATTAATGATGTTAGTAATCGTCTTTCTTTTAGCAAAAATAGTGATGAGTCTAAAATTATTATCAACAATCCAACGCCCTTTTATGTGACTTTTTCGGCAGCTGATTTAACCGTAGGAAATAAAGAGCAATCTCTATCCATTCCAATGATAGCACCCTTCTCGACACAAGAAATCGAAGTCGAAGCCAAGACAGTAGATCAAATAAAATACTCCATAATTGACGATATTGGTGGATTCTATAGCGATAAAAAAAAGATAAATTAATTTTTGCTGTTTGATAAATCAATGGAATTTAAAAGAGATAGGATTTATGCTAGTTACCTAGAAACTATAATATCACCAAAACATATATTCAAAGGGCTTAGCATGAGTACAATCGATGGATGGCGAGTTAAAATTTCGCTGCTCCTTAGTGGAATGGTCATTTTCGGTATTTTCACCGATGGAAATCAAGGCATTCTTAATATATCTGCCGCATTGCTATTTTTGCTCACTCTTTACGATATAATTAAAAATAGTAAAAATATTAAAAGTGGTGTTATTAACTTTATTAAGAATAATAGAGTATTTGTGCTATTTAATTTATGGGTTATTATCTGTGCTGTTTTTTTTACCTATGCACAATTTTCCCAGCAAGCCCTATTAGAATACGCTAAAGATTGGCGTTATGTCTTAGTATTATTTCTATTTTATATTTCAAATATTAGCCATCGACAACAAGCTCAAAAAATACTTATTATTGCACTTATTAGCACCCTATTTTTTATTATATTTATCGCTCCCATTATGATGATAATGAGAGATTATGATCAACCTCTCTACTTACAGTTAAGATATGGCTTTGCCTTTTATATTGTTTTACTTTTTCCTTTTGCTTTTAGCGCCTTTTTTCAGCTGAAAAATAAAATCGCTAAATTATTAATGCTCATTTTATCTTTATCTACTTTTATCGCTATTTTATATACAGGTAGCCGTGGTGGATTTTTATCTTTATTAATAGAATCATTAGTCATTATTTTCATTTTTTCAAATAGCTATAAGAAATTTATTCTCTATTGTTCGAGCTTATTAGTTATTTTTACTTCAGTTATGATGATTTCTTACCATACTGTTGGACAAGTCAAAAATAAAGTTGATCAAACAATAAATGCACAAAATATCACATCAAGTAGAGATAAAATAATTAGTACCCGATACCCACTAATTATGGGGAGCATACAAAATAACCTCTTTGGTATAGGCTATGGCTCAGTGGCATATAACCAATTCTTACTTGATCATAATGCCCCAAAAATATCAGGTGGCGGTGGTTTTTCAGAACGAAAAGGATATTATGTTCATAATAATGATGAACCTTTTGTTTTAAATATTGCTTATAATATCGGATTCGTCGGTTTAGCACTATTTATAATATCCTTATTGAATAGTTTGAAATGTATTGTTTATAGTATTAGAGAAAGTAAAGATATATTAAACATATCTTTGTTCTCTTCAATTATAGGCTATTTCTTTATTTATTGCTTATTTGAGTATGTTTTTATTGAGATATTTTTACTGTATACTATGTTGATATTTATCTTTCTCTATTCAAGAGCAGTGGAAAAATCAAGATAATTGGTTACTTTATAAATTTTAACTTTAAATAATGGAGTAAAGACAAAAATCCCAATTTATATTTTTTATGATAAAAATAGTGTGATTTTTGTCTTGAAACTTGCTTATACCCTCGAGGTGCTAATAATGGTACATTCTTCCATGGTGAAGCAGCTCTTGGCTGATCAAAATATTTTAGTTCCTGATAGCCACTAATCCAATTATGGAAAGGTTTGCTTAATCCCACAAAGTGGATAAACACGACATCCTCGGTGATCCTGTTTTCCTCTTTAATTGAACCATTAATATACCAATCTAAAGAGAATATATAATTATATTTGTCACTAATATTACTTACTTTATCATTAAGTAATATATTTAATGCATCTTGATCAGGATGAGTAAAATCATTTTCTTTAACTAAAGCAATGACTTTTTCAGGTATGTTATTTAGCATTAATCTTTTCGTTGAAAGATAAAGAAAACCTGAATTAAAATATTTTGCTTTACCTATCGGCAACTGATCTTTTTCAGTATGAAATTTGTCTTTTACTGCATAGACATAAATATCATCATTAAATTCTAGTGTTTTGAGCCCATCTAGACTCCCTTTACATATTATATCTGCATCTAAATATAATAAATTATCAATCTCACGAGAAAGAAAACTAATAATCAGTAATCTATAATAAATTGCTGGACTCCAAGCTTTTGAAGGCAAAGGTAATTGATTAAACTCATACTGATCGATAATATAGAAAGTTAATTTACTCTGGGTATTTAATAGTAAAGCTCGAAAAAGCGCTTCATTTTCCTCACTTAACACATCAGTAAATACGTGGAAATGAAAATACGTCTCTTTATTATTTAGAAGGATAGAAGCGATCGAAATACCAACACCATAGATAAAGTTTTTATCTGTGCCATAAGATATATGTAACGAGGTCTCGGATTTTAATCCTTCAGGATTGATATCGATACGCTCTTTAATCATTTTATCTGTCAGCATAAGCCTCTAATCCTTTTTAAACAAGATAAGACGAAATTATATCATCAATATTAACAATTTAACCTTATTTAATTTGGTTAAAAACTAAGATATCGCAGAATTCGCTAGACTGCAAAAAATGTTAGATGATTTGTATTAGAAACAAGCCTTATTTTCAAACAAAAACCATTAAATGATAAATTTTAACACAAAAAAACCTAATAAAACCAAATAATAGCTAGTGAAACTAGAGAAGGCATTGCTCATATTTTAGGATTTCCATTTTCTATCCAGTACAAATTAATGAATAATAGGTGTTAGATTTATCTATCCTCTACTTTTTTTGACAAACTAGACTGATAGTTGATAAATCTCACTCCACTTTGGTCCCCACCTCTTTATACTAGTGAAATGATATAAATCAGGATAAGCAAAAATATGTCAGATGAACGCGACTCCACTTACTACAAAGCTTGGATGACAACACGTAATGTCAGCCGGCGCGGTTTATTTCGCGGGCTATTTGGTGCAGCACCAAAAATCCAGCAAGAAATTGAGCAAAGTGTGGTTAGACGTGCAAATGGCCGCCCGCCTCAGGCTGTAACTGAAGCCCTGTTCTTACACTTATGTACTGGCTGCAATGACTGTGTCAGCGCCTGTCCCTATGGCATTATCTCGCTTAAAGACACTCATCCGATTATTGAAATTGATTTCAGTGCCTGCGAAACGGGTAAATGTTTAAAATGTACAGATGTCTGTTCTACTGGTGCATTAAGTCGAGATATTATTCCTGATACTAGCTTTCACCCCACCATTTCAGCGTACTGTTTTGGCCGCAAAGATACCAGCTGCCGAATGTGTGTATATGGCTGCCCGAGCGAAGCCCTGACATTTAATGAAAATAATCAACCTGCTATTGATGAAAACCTATGTGATGGCTGCGGGCAATGCAAGACAGACTGTTATCATGGCTATATTACTTTAGAACCAGGCATTCCCCGCCTAACCTATTAGTTAAATCGATTTAATTTTAAGTCGATATTCTTGCGGTGACATGGCTGTGATCTTTCGAAATACCTGACCAAAAGCAGAATGGGACTCATAACCCACATTTAAAGCAATTTGCTCAATACTATCTGAACCCGAAAGTAAAAGATTACACGCCTTCTCTATTCTTAAATTTAATAGATAACGCATAATTGAATAGCCTGTTTCGGCCTTTATTCTGCGCTGCAATGAGCTAATAGAGATATGCAGAAAAGTGGCAATATCCTTATTAGACAGCGGCAAAGATAAACGACTATCTAACCACTGATTCAAATTCGTTAACCAATCGGGTTCAATATTCATCTGAGCATAAAGTAATTTTGCCACATTTACCTGTTGAGAGGCAGGTTGAGGAAAATGTACAAGCCAATCTAATAATCCGACCGCGGCTGGTGTTAATTGAAATAGTGGGCCATTTTCGTTTAAACGCGTTCGAGTGTGTAAAGGTATTTCCAACACCCAATTACTATTCAATTTATCGCCACAAAAAGCATGGGACATCGAAGGCGGGATAATAATGCCTTCACCTGCTTTCATTTGATAATCTAGGCGCTCCATACATATATCCATCATTCCGGCATGACCAAAGACAATTTGCCAATAATGATTATGCTGGTGTGAAATAACATCTTGAGAATAGTGTCGATGAGATAATTGAAGTTGCCACACGTTGAAAACTCCTGCTAAATATTCAGCAATAGTATAGCAAATCCAAAACAATGAGGGGATATAAAGCAACGCACCTAGAAGGATAAATTTTAAGCGTCAATAATTAGGCAAGACGAGCACCATCAGGTAATGGTAGTATGAATTCGGCTAATATGATATCCCCATTTTCATCAGGCGCACCTGTTACTAGTACTTCAGATTTAATCCCTGCAATCCTTTTTGGCGCAAAATTACAGACACAAAGTACACGCTTACCTATCAGATCTTCCACAGTATAATGCACGGTAATTTGCGCACTAGAACGTTTTGTACCTAATTCACCCAGATTAATATCAATAATATAAGCGGGCTTTTTTGCTTTAGCATTGAGCTCTGCGTGAACGATCGTCCCTGCGCGCATTTCAACGCACATAAAATCTTCCCATTCTATTTGGTTCATAATAGATCCTCTGTGGATATAAAAAGGATAGATTAGCATGACCGTCAGTAAAAGCCCTATCGTGGAACAATCAAAATCTATTGCGAAAAAATCCCCCTTATTACGAAATAATCTCTATTATTAATAGTCTATTATTTTTTCAATAATAATTAAAATAAATTAATCTAACATTCTAATTAGGATGTTATTAATACTAATCCAATCTGAAAAATTTAACATTATAATAACAATATTCTTAATTTAATTAATAGACAAATTTAGATATTAAAAAATAAAGTTAAAATTTATTTTAATCATTAAATGATTATTTAGATAAACAACTGAAGCCAAATAAATCAACTGAAAAGTTATGAATTAATATTAAATATTGTGAGCTAGAATACAGTTTATAAATTGATTGTTTCTAATAAGAACATCAGTTGATATTGATCAATATCGTCCATACCGTCTGGTCGGTATGATCGCGGCCATGAATATTCAGACGCACCGGAAAAAAGATCCTATTCGTATTCAAGCTCTTCTTCTACAAGCAGCAAGTATTATTGCTGCCCGAGATGGCATTGCATCTTTATCACTTAATGCAGTCGCCAGAGAGGCAGGTGTCAGTAAAGGAGGCTTATTACATCATTTCCCGGGTAAACAAGAACTTATTTATGCACTTTTTGTTAGTTTACTTGAAATAATGGATCAACGAATTATCTTATTAATGCAACAAGATCCAATCGAAAAGGGACGGTTTTCTCGCGCTTATTTAAACTATATTGCGGCATTATCTGAAACCGATGAGAGTAGGCAATTAGCAATACTCTCTTTAGCTATGCCAAATGAGCCTATTTTGCGTAAATGTTGGCGTGACTGGATGTTAAAGCATCTCGCAACAGGCGACCGAGTCGATAATAGCTATATTGGCACTCTAGTTCGTTACGCCGCTGATGGATTATGGCTTTCAGAACTGACTGAAGGAAAAACGAATACAGAGAAAGAACGTACAGATTTAATTAATAGATTATCAAAAATGATTATTCACGAAACAATATTAAGTGAATAATAGATTCTATTTACGAGGCGAAAATGAAATATAAAATAAATGCCTTGATTTATTATGATGCAGCAGATGGTTCACTAACTCTGAATGAAGGAACAACAGAGACACAACTAACCATCACAGCTAATTCATTATTATTTTTCTTTATCCAACACCCGGGAATTATCACTCGTGACGAAGTTTTAAAAAAAGTTTGGGATGATAATGGACTAGTTTCATCAAATAGTAATCTTAATCAATATTTAAGTTTATTACGCAAAACATTTCGCCAATATGGTATTGAAAATATTATTGTGACCATACCAAAGGGGCGATTAGAATTAAATCCGAATATTAATTTTGAACTAATTGATAGTCATACCCACTATCTCGCCGAAGCTATTGTTGATCATCCTTCTGAGATAAATCAAAGTGAAGAAACTATTGAGGAACACAAAGATTCAGCGCCAGAGTTAGTACCGAATATTGCAAATTTTCAAGAATCGGCAAATGCAAAAAACGAACTTAATCTACAGTCAATTAAACCGGATATTTGTTGGTATTTTGCCAGTGCTGCACTCCTGTTTATTTCACTCCTGCTGGTTATTTTTGTCTTTTTTACTCGCACTGAAGCTCGCCCTATCACTTTACTGCCTAATGCAGATAATAAATGTGAACTGCTATCCACCGAAGCCATGATCAATCCATTAGTCAAAGAGAACTACGTGACTAACTTTAATGCTGTTAAAGATAATTTAGATCTGAAATGTATTCCTGCAGAACGTTTTATCTTTTTCTATGGTGATAAATTACAAACAAATGGGCTAGGTCGTGTATTTTTGGCCCACTGTGCCAAACATGAAGATAATCCATTTAGTTATTGTGATAACTATTTCTATTACTCGTGGAAATATTAATGAAAATAAATGGAAAATTACTATTTTTGGTCTCAGTGATCATCTTTATCGTCGTGGCTATTCCCTCGACTATCAGCTTATTTGCTCAAGATGATGGTGGTGTGATGAACTGTTCTACCAAAGCAATTATGCGCTTTGAAAATATGGATAGTGAAAATGTGAATGGCAATATTCATTTTAGTTTTTCAGCCAATGGTCAAGGTTCTATTGTAGTTGAAGGCTATACTGACTCAGCTGCGGGATGGTTATATCTGCAACGCTACGTTAAATTTCAATATACTTCGCGTCGAGTTTCGCCGACTATACGCCAATATCAAATTAGCCACTGGGAGTCGCGAGCATCTTCAATTGATGAGTCACCCGATGTGATTTTTGATTATTTTATGCGTGAAATGTCAGATAGCCATGATGGTTTATTTTTAAATGCTCAGTTATTAAATGACAAAACATTAATGCTCAGCTCATTGAACTCCCCCCTATTTATCTGCACACTAAAACCTGGTAGTAAATTTCAGTAATATTCCCTATCACTCTCAGCAAAGATTTAGAATAGCGAATGCTTTTAAGCTATCTATCCGCTGATACCACTCGCTAGATTAATCTCAAACAATATCAGTATTGCATCAATTAAAAGCCACTCCATTATCTCTTTAGCCTATTTTAAATCATCAATTGGAATAGAGGCCTCCGCTTATTTTTATAGCCTTTTAATTAATCCGCGAAAACAGTGATGCTGCACACACTATTTTAGGTTGCTAATCACGCTTCACATCCATCTTATTATCATTCAATTAACAACTTTATCTCGCCTATTTTTTCAGCAATAAAACGATAAAAGCAAAAATACATAATGTCAGTTTAATTAATTTAACGATATAAAAAGATAAATTAAGACCTTATCTTCTCTAAATATCAGTGTTATTCGCTAAATATCTAATTATTGTGATTTTATATTTTGTTTTATTTTCTCAAGGCTATAGTGGCTGGGAAGTATAAATCTGCATCATTTATCAACTGATGATCTTGTGGTGTGGAATACAAAATCGAACTGTTAAAACCGGCTTTTCGGAGGAAACAAAAATGGGTGATTCATTAGGTCTAATTGAAACAAAAGGTCTGGTGGCATGTATTGAAGCTGCTGATGCTATGTGCAAAGCCGCTAACGTTGAACTAATAGGTTATGAAAATGTAGGTTCAGGTTTAGTGACTGCCATGGTGAAAGGTGATGTTGGTGCAGTGAAAGCAGCCGTTGACTCAGGCGTTGAATCGGCACAACGCGTTGGTGAAGTCGTCACTTCCCTCGTGATTGCTCGTCCTCATAACGATATCAATAAAATTGTTATTAAACACAAAGCTTAATCGCTTCGGAGAAATAAATATGGGTGACGCATTAGGATTGATTGAAACACAAGGGTTAGTCGCTTGCATCGAAGCCGCAGACACTATGTGTAAAGCCGCAAATGTTGAGCTAATTGGTTATGAAAATGTGGGCTCGGGTCTGGTCACCGCTATGGTGAAAGGCGATGTCGGCGCAGTGAAAGCCGCCGTTGATTCAGGCGTTGAATCGGCTCAGCGCATCGGCACTGTGGTGACCTCCTTAGTGATTCCACGTCCACACAATGATATCCAAAAAATCATCGCTCAATATAAAGTTATTGATTAACAAGGAACTCTTTATGAAAGAAGCACTGGGTCTAATAGAAACTAAAGGTTTAGTCGCCTGTATCGAAGCCGCTGATGCTATGTGCAAAGCCGCCAATGTCGAATTGATTGGTTATGAAAATGTGGGTTCCGGTTTAGTTACCGCCATGGTGAAAGGTGATGTGGGTGCCGTTAATGCCGCCGTTGAGTCGGGTGTTCAGGCTGCTCAGCGTATCGGTACTGTAGTGACTTCGCGTGTTATCGCCAGACCTCATAACGATATTGAAAAAATTGCAGAACAACATAAGGCCTGATCAACAGGCTAATTAAAAATAAAAAAGACGTTATTCAGCTAAAAAATTACAGCTCCAACTCGGAGGACCACAATGGTTGCATTAGATAAGGATTTGCAGTCCAGACAACTTGCCCGTGACTTGGTAAACAAGGCCAAAATGGCGCAAGCTATCTTTGCAAAATTCTCACAAGAAAAAATCGACAATGTTGTTAAGCACATTGCGATGGAATCAGCAAAACACGCAGAAGAGTTAGCCAAAATGGCTAATGAAGAAACGGGTTTCGGTAACTGGCAGGATAAAGTTCTTAAAAACACATTTGCCTCTGTACGTGTTTATGAACATATCAAAGATATTAAAACTGTCGGTATTATTCGTGATGACCAAGTTAACAAGGTGATGGATGTCGGTGTGCCTCTGGGGGTGATCACCGCGTTAGTACCATCGACCAATCCCACTTCAACCATTATTTATAAAACCTTAATCGCATTGAAAGCGGGTAATGCCATTATTTTTTCACCGCATCCCAATGCCAGAAAATGCAGTCAAAGAACCCTTGAAATTGTTAAACGTGCCGCAGAAGAAGCGGGGGCGCCAGCCGGTATTGTTGATGCTGTGACTCTACTGACCCTAGATGCGACCAAAGAACTCATGCACAGCAAAGATGTTTCACTAATTTTAGCCACCGGCGGCGAAGCTATGGTGCGTGCGGCTTATGCCTCAGGTACGCCAACTATTAGTGGTGGTCCCGGTAATGGCCCCGCCTTTATCGAACGCAGCGCCAATATTCCACAAGCGGTCAACGATATCATCACCAGTAAGACCTTCGACAATGGGGTGATCTGCGCGTCTGAGCAGTCCATTATCGTTGAAAAATGTATTTATGATGAGGTCTATCGTGAATTGCTGTCGCAAGGCGCCTATTTCATGAATGACGACGAAGCCGCAAAAATGGCCGCGCTGCTATTGCGTCCAAACGGTACGATCAATCCTGATGTTGTCGGTAAAACAGCAACTCACTTAAGCCAAATTGCTGGATTCACAGTTCCTGCCACAACTCGCGTATTGATTGCGCTACAAACGACAGTTTCCCATAAAAACCCTTACTCTCGTGAAAAACTTTGCCCAATCCTCGGCATGTATGTTGAAGAAGATTGGAAAACAGCTTGTGCACGCGTTGTGGAGTTACTGACCAATGAAGGTCTAGGACACACCTTAGTGATCCACACCCAAAATCAAGAAGTTATCCGCGAATTTTCACTAGAAAAACCGGTTAACCGTATGCTGGTTAATACTCCTGCGGCACTGGGTGGTATCGGCGCAACCACTAACATCGCACCTGCACTGACCTTAGGCTGTGGTGCTGTCGGTGGAGGTTCTAGTTCAGATAACGTAGGTCCGATGAATCTACTGAATATTCGTAAAATTGGCTATGGCGTACGCTCTATCGATGAACTCAGACCAGCTTGCCCTGCCGCCGCAGTCACAACGATTACCAGCCCAGCCACAGCGCATCCTAGTATCTTTGATGATGAACGCTTTAATAATTATTCACTTAGCCCAGTTCAAGCGGAATGTGCAACGGTAAATCTGTATGCGCAAGGTGATGACCGTTTTGCGGCATCAAGCATTGCAGCGACCGTAACAAACATCGCCCAAACGGCACAGAGTGATATTACCGAAGAGAACGTTGAACGCATCATTAAAGAAGTTCTCGGCCGACTGACTAAGTAACTATTATTCAGTCACTTTTACTCAGTCATTATCAGACAAAAGGCGACATGACCATGATCCTAGCACAAGTAACAGGACATGTAGTAGCAACTCAGAAATGCGATCAATTAAAAGGCAGTAACCTGCTGATTATCGCCGTACTGGATGATGACCTTAAGCAGATTAAAGACAAAACCTATGTGGCGGTTGATTGTGTCGGCGCGGGACAAAATGACATCGTACTCGCTGAGGCCTATTTCGCACTAAATAAAGATGTTTACAAAGCTATGTCTATTGTCGCCATTGTCGAAAAAGTTTACCGAGATCGTGAGGGATTAAAAAAGCATGAGTGAATTTCTGATACAACCCAAAGTCTACTCAGGCGCTAATGCACTAGAGAGTCTAAGTAAATTGAATGCCTGCCGCGCATTGGTAGTGACAGATAAATTTATGGTGAAATTGGGCTTCGCTGAGCAAGTTTTAAATCTACTACAAAAGCGCGGCATTGAGTGCCACCTCTATGACCAGATCACCTCTGATCCTGATATTTCCGCCCTGATCCCAGGTATGAAATTAATGGATAACCATTATCCCGATCTGGTGGTGGCTCTCGGAGGAGGATCAGTGATTGATGCAGCGAAAGCCGTGATGTATTCCCTGTGGCATACCAAGCAAGATTCAAACCGCCAGAAACCTTGCTTTGTTGCCATCCCAACTACCAGTGGAACGGGCTCAGAAGTCACCTCATTTTCAGTGATTAAATCCGGCTCAGAGAAACTGGTGTTAGTGGATGAGTTCATGTTGCCTGATATCGCTATTTTGGATCCTACATTAGTCAAATCCGTTCCACCCGCAATTACTGCTGATACCGGAATGGATGTGCTTTGCCACGCCTTAGAAGCTTATGTCTCCCGCCAAGCCACCGATTTTACCGATGGTTTAGCCGAAAAAGCGGTCAAGCTGGTCTTTACCCATCTGATTGATTGCTGGCGTAAAGGCGATAACTTGCTGGCACGGGAAAAAATGCATAACGCCTCTTGTATCGCTGGAATGGCTTTTACTAATGCATCGCTCGGTATCACTCACAGCTTGGCTCACGCACTCGGTGGCGTATTCCATGTTCCCCATGGGCGCGCAAATACCCTACTTATGACTCATGTTATTGCCTTTAATGCCGATTTCCGCGGCAACTGCGACAACGCCACGGCGCGACGCTATGCCGATCTTGCCAAGTCTCTTGATTTGCCTTGCGGAACAACACGTGAAGGCGTGCAGAGCCTAATCATCGCTATCGATGTATTAAAAGAAGAGATGATGATGCCAGCAAGTATCCGTGACTGCGCGATCAGCGAGGCGGATTTTAATCTCCGCCTGAACGAGATGGTCAATCAAGCACTGCGAGATAGCTGTACCCCAACTAACCCACGTCATGTGAGCGCACATGAATTGGAAACACTCTACCGTCAGGCATTTTCTGGTGTATCTCACACTTAATGCCCATTGAGATCGACTTATCGATTAGGTAAAGAAAAAGAACATCAGGAGAATTACAACAATGGCTAAATATTCTTTAACGCCACGCGTAAAAATGCTGGCAGAACGTTTGATTTCCCGTAATAGCTCAATCAGTACCGAACGAGCCAGCCTTATTGAATCATTAAAAGGGGATGTTGCTGGTACTCCTCAGGCAATGAAATCGGCTCGTCGTTTCTATGATTTTATGTGCCATTTTCCCGTTTCTATTGCACAAGATGAATTAATCATCGGCAGCCAATCATCCACACCACGTGGCGCTATTTTCCATACTGAAAGTGAACTAAAAAGTGAATCCATCTATTACTTTCTCAATGGAAATAACGGAGTGGCCTCACCTAACTATATGGAAGTGATCACCAAAGGCTTCGCGGCAATTAAAAATCACTTAGAAGATCGCGTAAGAAGCATTGGTAGTGCCGTTAATCGCAGTAGTATGGATGAAGCTAATTTCGGTAAATCCGCCATTTATGCTTGTGACGCAGCAATCTATTTTATTCAAGCATTGGCAGATAAAGCCGAGAGTTTGGCCAATGTTGAAAATAACGCTTATCGTAAAATCGAATTACAACAAAGCGCGGCAATCTTAAGAAAAATTTCAACTGCGCCCGCTGAAAACTTCAAAGAAGCTTGCCAAGCCTTCTATGTATTCCAATTAGTCTTACATCTGGAAAATGGCAGCTATGCTGTTAATCCAATGGGCTTTGATAAAGCTATTTATCCTTATTATCAACACGATATTGAAACTGGTAGCTTAACCCAAGCGCAGGCTTATGAAATTGTTGAAAACCTATGGCTGAAATTAGCTGAGCTATCAGAAGTTCGCTCTACCCAAGCAATTGATGGTTATCCGATGTTTGATGCCATGATGCAGGGTGCGCAACTAAATGATCCTCGTCTATGCATTAACCCCCTGTCTGAAATGTTACTTTCAGCACAAGAAAATTTAGCCATGATCAAAGGGGTTCCGCAAGTTCGCCTTTATAGTGGTCAAGTGTCTACACAGCCACAATACTCCACCAGCACAGCGCCTTATATCGCGCCTTCCCTTGCATCTAAAGAAGAATTTAAAGTGATGGAAGGTCTTACGCCACGTATGCAACGTCTGCGTAATAACTATCTGGAAGCGCGTCCAAGTGTCTCTATTTATCGTGCGATCACCTTCACAGAAGTAGTAAGAGCCAACCCAGGTTTACCGCCAATTTTGTTGCGTGCAAAAGCATTTCGTAAAGCCTGTGAAACGGCTCCCATTTTAATTCAAGATGAAGAGCTGATTGTGGGTCATCCCTGTGGTAAAGCCCGTGCTGGCGCATTCTCTCCCGATATCGCATGGCGCTGGGTACGTGATGAACTAGATACCATGAGCACTCGCCCACAAGATCCTTTTGTTATCTCTGAAGAAGATAAAAAAGTGATTCGTGAAGAGATAGTGCCATTCTGGGAAGGTCGTTCACTGGATGAAATCTGTGAAGCGCAATACCGTGAAGCCGGTGTATGGGAATTCAGTGGTGAAACCTTTGTCAGCGACCTTTCCTATCACCAAATTAATGGTGGAGGTGATACCTGCCCTGGCTATGACGTCTTACTCTTTACTAAAGGGATGAATGGTATCAAAGCTGATGCTCAGACAAGACTTGCTGAACTTAGCATGGAAAATCCAGACGATATTGATCGCATCTATTTCTACAAAGCCTCAATTGAAACCTGTGAAGGCGTGGTGGCTTATGCTCATCGTATCGCTGACCGTGCTCGTGAGTTAGCGGCTCAAGAGCAAGATCCAACACGTCGTGCAGAGCTGTTAACTATTGCTGAAGTTAACCACAATGTTCCGGCTAATCCGCCGAAAACCCTGCAAGAAGCACTACAAAGTATCTGGACTGTTGAGTCACTGTTTGAAGTTGAAGAGAATCAAACGGGTCTTTCATTGGGTCGTCTGGATCAATACTGCTACCCAATGTATGAATCTGATATCAAATCAGGCAATTTAACGCAAGAACAAGCGCAAGAAATGATGCAATCCTTCATTTTGAAATGTGCTGAATTAATGTGGATGTCTAGTGAGTTAGGCGCCAAATACTTCGCTGGTTATCAACCCTTTATCAATCTGACTGTCGGTGGACAAAAACGCACTGGTGGCGATGCTTGTAACGATCTCACTTATCTAATTATGGATGCGGTCCGTTTTATCAAGGTGTATCAGCCTTCGCTGGCTTGCCGTATTCATAATCAATCACCACAGAAATACATGGAAAAAATTGTCGATGTGGTTAAAGCCGGTATGGGATTCCCAGCCTGTCACTTTGATGATTCACATATCAAGATGATGTTGCGTAAAGGCTTCGATTTTGAAGATGCACGTGACTACTGCTTGATGGGTTGTGTTGAGCCACAAAAATCTGGTCGTATTTATCAATGGACATCAACGGGTTACACCCAATGGCCAATTGCAATTGAATTCGTGCTAAACCGTGGCCGTATGGTGTTATTCGATAGCTATCAAGGTCTTGATACGGGTGATTTAAGCTCACTAAACAGCTTTGAAGCTTTTGATAATGCCGTAAAACAGCAGATTGCTCATATTATTCGTCTATCAGCTATCGGTACGGTGATCAGCCAACGAGTTCACCGAGATGTTGCACCTAAACCATTGATGTCTTTACTAGTTGAAGGCTGTATGGAGAAAGGAAAAGATGTCGCGGCGGGCGGTGCCATGATCAACCATGGTCCGGGCCTGATTTTCTCTGGATTAGCCACTTATGTCGATTCCATGGCAGCCATTCGCAAACTAGTTTATGAAGATCATAAATATAGCTTAGAGCAAATCAGAGACGGCCTTTTAGCCAACTTCGAAGGTTATGAAGAGTTACGCAGAGATTGTCTCAATGCGCCTAAATTTGGTAATGATGATAATTACGCTGATGACTTCGCCTTAGATATCACCGAATGGACGGAAAAAGAGTGTCGTAAGTACAAAATGCTCTATTCAACTCTGAGCCACGGCACATTATCCATCTCTAATAATACACCGATTGGGGAATTAACTGCCGCAACACCTAATGGCCGTTTCGCTTGGATGCCACTGTCAGATGGTATCAGTCCAACACAAGGTGCTGATAAATTTGGTCCAACGGCAATTATCAAATCCGTTAGTAAGATGAATGTTGAAACCATGAATATAGGTATGGTGCATAACTTCAAATTCCTTAAAGGATTGCTAGATACACCGGAAGGACGTAACGGTCTAATCACCCTATTAAGAACCTCTTCAATTCTGGGCAATGGACAGATGCAATTCAGTTATGTGGATAATGAAGTGCTGAAAAAAGCCCAAGCTGAACCAGAAAAATACCGCGACTTAATTGTTCGTGTAGCAGGTTACAGCGCCTACTTTGTTGAGCTCTGTAAAGAAGTTCAGAATGAAATTATCAGCCGTACCGTCATTGATAAATTCTAATAATCGGATAAGGGATCGCCGCGATCCCTTTCAACAGATGTGATCACTGATATCTGTTAATTGAATCTACAGACAAGGATGTCTGCTATCGATGAAGGAGTGAAAAATGGACGTTGCACAGGAAACCAAAGGGCGGGTATTTAATATCCAAAAATACTCTATCTATGATGGAGAAGGCATTCGCACGCTGATTTTTCTAAAGGGTTGTAATATTCGCTGTCCTTGGTGTGCAAACCCGGAAGGGCTGAGCAGTGATTTCCAAGTGATGTTTTCTCATGATAAGTGCGTCAGTTGTGGCAAATGTGTTGATGTCTGCCCAGCAGGTGTGCACTACATGACAATCAATGAGCAAGGCGAAAAAGTTCACAAGGTTGATCGTGCGGTCGACTGTATCGGCTGCCGTAAATGTGAAGAGATCTGTATCTCTGATGCCCTTGATATCATGGGCAAAGATATGACCGTCAGTGAACTGATGGAAGTCATTATGCAAGACTATGATTTCTATATCTCCTCCGGTGGTGGCGTCACTATTGGTGGCGGCGAAATGAGCCTACAAACAGATTTTGCCGTTGAATTATTTAAAGCCTGTAAAAGCATGATGATTAATACCGCCGTTGAAACGCAAGGCACAACCAATCCTAAAAACTATGAAAAACTTGCGCCTGTTACTGATTCTTTCTTATTTGATCTTAAGCAGATAGATACACACCAGCACAAAGCCTTATTTGGTATCGGTAATGAAAATGTCCTCCATAACCTAGAGTATTTGGTGAGTGTCGGCGCCAATATTGTGGTCCGTATGCCGTTAGTTAGGGGCTATAACGACTCTTATGAAGCCATTACTGGGGCATTTAACTATGTGATGAATTTAGCGAAAAAAGGCAGTATCCGTCGCATCGAAGTGCTGCCTTATCACCAGCTAGGACGTAACAAGTACGACAAGCTCGATATGATTTATCCCATTCAACATGATCTGAGTTATAGCAGTGATGAATTAGATAAATTAGAGCATTTCTTTAAAAATTATGATTTTGATATCCGTCTTATACGTCACTAACAGGAGTAAAGAATGAATAGTTTAGGCGTAATTGAAACCCGTGGTTTAACCGCCGCCATTCATGCTGCCGATGCAGCTTGTAAAGCCGCCAGTGTCGAGATTATTGGCTACCGTAAAATAGGCTCTGGCCTAGTTTCAATCTGCTTTCAAGGAGAGATCAGTGCGGTTCGCGCCGCCATTGACAGTGGTATTGCCGTAGTTCGCCCCGCTGAATTAGTAGTAGGTTCATTGGTTATTGCACGCCCAGAACCTAATGTGATCAAGCGTCTTGAGATTATGGATAAAAAAAAATTCTTCCATCAAGAAGCAACAGAAGTCAGCAAAGATAAGGCGCTAGCTCCCTTAGTCGATATTAGCGCAGAGCCCGCAATCAAGGTTGAACAGAATCCTGTCTCCGTCTCTATGGTTGAAGATAGTGCAACCAAAGAGGCAAAAACAGAAGCGCGTAAAGGTAAAAAATAATGATAAATCAGGCATTAATGGGAAAGATCAAAGCTCGATTACCCATGCAACATGATGTCTTTATCAGTCAAGGTAAGATAGCCATACCGGTTGGGATCTCCAACCGGCATGTCCATCTATCAAGACAAGATATTGATGCACTATTTGGCGCGGGCTATCAATTGACACCCTTTAAAGATCTTAAGCAACCGGGCCAATTTGCGGCCAAAGAGTGTGTGCTAGTTGTTGGACCTAAAGGCTCTATCAGCAAAGTTCGAGTTCTTGGACCTGAGCGGCCACAAAGCCAATTAGAGATCTCAAAAGCCGACTGTTTTGCCCTTGGCGTTAAAGCTCCAGTACGTGAATCTGGCGATTTAACCAGTTCAGGTGATGCTCTATTAGTGGGTCCTGCGGGTCATGCTCATCTGATCTCACAAGTGATCTGCGCTCAGCGTCACATTCATCTTAGCCCGATGGATGCCAGAGCACTGAATGTCACTAACGGTCAAACCGTCCATGTAAAAGCAGAAGGTGAACGCAGCCTGATTTTTGATGAAGTCATTATCAGAGTCTGCGATCGATTTGCATTAGAGTTTCATATCGATACCGATGAAGCTAATGCCGCCGGACTACGTAATAACGACAATGTTTATATTATTCGCTAAAACAGCGGGAAAAATAATCGCGGGGATATAATGGATAACCAACTCGTTGAACAGCTCGTTAATAAGATCATGCAACGATTGCAAAAGCGCACCTTGCTAATACTGACGAATGCGAGTGGCTATAAAAATGAGATCTATGATCGTCTAGCTGAATGCCATTTTAGCGCATTTTCTATTTATATCGCAGATAATGCGTTAAAAATACATGAAATAGATAAATGGCAACAACTTGGTGAAATTTTCGATCCTCAGCAACAAGATCTAATTTCACTGTTATCTCAGTATCAAAATGTATTAATTCCTTTTATGGACTTTTCAACTTTAGGCGATTTAGCTCAAGGTATTTTTAATAAAAATGAGACTCAATTGATTCATTATGCATTAATGAAAAATATCAATACAGTCGCTTTAAAATATAACTGTGACCCAACAAGTGAATTAAATGAGATTTTAGGTTTAGGTGAAAATAAAAAACACAACCTGCTTATTAAGAATAACATTGAACAATTAACTGATTCTGGTATGCAATTTTGTACTATTCAACAGATGGAAAGTAGCTTAACGCAGCATCAATCTCAACATAATAGCGAAGCTGTGCCTGAAATAGATTCAATAATAATAGATCGTTATATCACATTAAATGAAGTAATGAAAAACCCAAAAAAATATTATTTAACTAATAATAAATTAACCGATTCTGCCATTGATTTCCTTAAGAAGGTTAAATCATAAGATTCAATTTTATTATCTATAAACGCTATTTTTTAATATCAGAATTTTAAATATCCGATAACTAGGAGTAATAATTATGTCACCAAAAGCAAAAGCCTGGCTTTGGATGCTATTAGTTATAGTATCTGAAACCTCTGCCACCTCGACATTAAAAATGTTTGATAATAGTGAAGGAATGACTAAAACATTCTTATTGGGATTAATTGTCGTTTTATATGTTATATGTTATTTCTCATTATCTAAAGCAGTGAAAAATATTCCTGTTGGCTTAGCTTATGCAACATGGTCAGGTACAGGTATTCTAGTGGTCTCCACATTAGGTATGGCTTTCTACGGCCAACATCCTGATACTGCGGCGATTGTAGGTATGGCAGTTATTGCCAGCGGCATCGTTATTATGAATTTATTCTCAAAAATGGGCGCAGATGAAGACGAAGAAGTTGAAGAAAATACCGATCGAAAAACGCCATTACAGCCATTAAAAAATAATGCGACTCACTAATTAAAAAGGAATATCCTATGCTTACTGGTTTTTTATGGCTCGCACTTTCTATTGGTTCTGAGATCACTGGCACATCGATGATCAAAAAGACAAATAGCTTCAGTAAATTAGCGCCTTCAATATTAGTAATTATTGCTTATTGTTTATGTTATTTCGCATTGACCCGCGCAATGGGCTATATTCCTGTGGGTGTAGCCTACTCACTCTGGTGTGGGTTTGGTATTGTTGGTGTCACTATTGTTTCAATGATTTTATATAAACAAAAACCTGATTTCCCTGCGGTTTTAGCTATGGGATTGATTATCTCTGGCGGTATTATCATGAATGCATTCTCCACTTTATAAGCTTATTCCTTATTAACGTCACTCGTTTAATTTTTTTTAAGTACATAGCGGTACCTGAAATAGGTATCGCTTATTTTATTTTTAGTCTCCTATCCGTATCCCTATTAATTTATTTTTATCATTCGATTTATCGAGCTATTTAATAAAATATAAAAATGAATTATATCCTAATCCACTCGTTTATATCTATTTTTTGTTTATTTAAATAAGCTAAAATTCTATAATTTATTTTCTATTTAGTGATTAATTTTTTATCAATTTATCATTGAGAAATTGATTATTCAAGTAATCATACTTAAATCCTAATTCAGATGGAGTTATTATATTATGGAAAATGAACCTATTAATTATTTAAAGCTATCAAAAAAAAACCAGAAAATTAACAGTAAGCCATTGAAATCAAATGATGATTACAAAAAACAATTAGAACTTTTGGCGCTAGATTGGTACAGTGTAAATGAGAAACTAAAAAACTTAATATCAGAAGTTTCATCTATAATTGAAAGTAGCGGCAACTTTATCATTACAAATGAAGGAGATATAATAGGATTTGAATTTACTGACAATAAAAACAAGACATATAACAACCTCTTTAATTATTATCATAGTAGAACTTTCGATTATGATAAAATATCGAAATACATACATAAATTCAACGAGACTCTTGAAAAAACATTTAATCAAGGAATATCCCCCCTCTATTACAACAATGTTATAAATAATATGTCCATAGAAATAGAATCTATTCGTAATGGAAAATCCAGATTAGATTATTTATTTAAAGAACTTGGTGATAAAATAAACGAAACCTATATTATGAATTTTAAAAATAAAAAAAAGATCATATTGAAAATTATCGTGACGAATTTTATTTTAAAAATCAATTCAATACCATGGATGAAGTTAATGAAATTATTTATCTAACAGAGATATTGCCAATATCAAATGAAGAACCTATCTTGATTGTTTTAGATGATAAAACAACATTATCATCAAATATGATTAGTGATAATTTAGTCAGTAATATAAATCAACAATACTCACCTGTACCAAATTATAACGTATCAAATAAATATAATACTAATTCCATCAACGGAGTGGTAAGCACCTCTCTTATTGCAAGTAAAAATACATAGATATTTATAGATGTAAATAATAAGGGCATTCGCTTTAGTGGATGCCCTTATTATTTGTTATTTGAGAATTATCTTGCAGAGTTAATCCCTTATAAGGCGTTAAAATTAACGATTAACATAGCGATAATTTATTCGTTGGATTACTGCAGGAGCAAAAAGGAATTTACCATGAGTCATGATGACATTTTATTATCCACCACCAATAGCGATGTTATATCTTTAATAACCATACTAAAGCATGGATTACATATAGGTATGCAATCGACAAATCCTGAGCAAGTAACTATTTCAGTCACTGAATTAGCCGCGCTGTGCGACGCTTTAGACTATTATAAGAATCAACAACCGACAGCAACCCTGATCTATAAAACCTGTGATTCAGGAGCCTTAAGTACCACCGTTTCCTATGGTTATAGCGCTGAAGAACAAACCATAATTGAGCAGAATAATGGCCAATGTATCCCACTATTCCGCCACGATGAAATTAAGTGCAATAATTAGTTAGCAACTGACAGGCATAGCAATAATAATACCGATACTACTATGCCTTATGGCTAAGTTAACGAGATGCTTTTAGTTTCTGAAAGTAACTTTCATATAATATATTGGCCTCGCCCACATCATTTTGCCATTCACCGGCTTCAATCACAGATGCATCAGGATATAGAGACTGATCTTCCTGTAAAGCCTTTGGTAATAATTGCTTAGCCTTTAAATTGGGTGTCGGATAACCGACAGTTTCAGCTACTTGAGCCGCAATTTCAGGCCGCAATAAGAACTCGATCATTTTATGAGCCCCTTCGACATTTTTTGCGTTCGCTGGAATAGCTAAACTATCCATCCAAAAAATCCCGCCCTCTTTCGGCCAAATAGTTTCAATTGCAGCACCCGATTGGCGAGCTACGTACGCGGAGCCATTCCAGATCATACCGATATCAATTTCACCTTCCATAAAAGGATTAGCAGGATTATCAGAGTTAAAAGCTAATACATTAGGCATCAATTTTTGTAGCTCAAAATATGCCTTTTCAATCTGTTTCGGATCTTGCGTATTACCGGAATAACCTAATTTCAATAATGCCATTTGAAAAACTTCGCGCGCATCATCGGTTAATAATAGGCTATTTTTATATTTGCCATCCCATAAATCAGCCCAAGAAGTTACAGAAGCTGGATCGATCACCTCATTATTAATGCCTATGTTGGTGGCTCCCCAAATATAGGGAATAGAATAGTCATTATGAGGATCGAATTCTTTGCTTAATAAATTAGGATCTAAATTATCAAAGTGGCTGAGCTTATTTTTATCTATTTTTTGTAGCATGCCCTCTTTGCTCATTTTAGCAATAAAATAAGTGGAGGGAACAACCAGATCGTAAGCACCTTCTTTATAGGTTTTTAACTTGGTATACATACTCTCATTGGATTCATAAGTGGAGTAAATCACTTTGATCCCAGTCTCTTTAGTAAATTGTTCCAATAGCCCAGGCGGAACATATTCAGTCCAATTATAAAAATAGAGTATGTTGTTATCAGCGGCCGTTGCCGAGTTAATACTTGCCGCCATCAAACCAGCCGTGAGCAGATAGGACCACTTTTTCATCAGTTATTTCCTTCAGCAATTAATAAGTTAAATAAATTTTAGTGTTATTTCTATTTACTAGGATGAATCGCCTGTCGCCGATCCCTCAGTACCCACTGGCTTAACAGCACTAAGCCTAAGGAGAGTAACAATAGGATTGTCGCCAAGGCATTAACTTCAGGTGATACCCCCACTTTAACCATTGAATAGATTTTCAAAGGTAATATTTCATAGCTTGGGCCCGTCACAAAAGAGGAGACCACTACATCATCCATCGATAAGGTAAAACTCAGAAGCCAGCCCGCAATCACCGCAGGCAGCGCCAAAGGTAAAATGATTTTTCGCAGAATTGTCCACTCGTTTGCTCCAAGATCGCGAGCCGCTTCCAGCATTTTCACATCAAAATCTTTTAACCGCGAATAGACAGTGACAACGACAAAGGGGAGGCAAAACGTAATATGAGAGAATAATAATGACCAAAAACCGAGTGAAATTCCCAGCAACATAAAGAGTACGAGCAATGAGATGGCCATAACAATATCTGGCGACATCATAACCACAAAGACCATACCTCCGATAAATGGCTTACCCCGAAATTGGTAACGGTAAAGCGCCACAGCCGTTAATGAACCAATTATAGTAGCGAAAGTTGCCGACAGCACCGCCATGGTCAAGGAGTGCCATGCTGCCTGTAATAAGCTATCGTTATTCAGTAATAGGCTATACCATTTAGTTGAAAACCCCTGCCAATTAATGCCAAAGCGGGATTCATTAAATGAATTTATTACCAGTAGAATTATCGGGATATAGAGATATGCATAGACGATGGACATAAAACCACCGCGTAATAAACGCGCCATTATCCGAGTTCTCCTTTATTGTTCAAAAGCTTACTGGCTCGATAATACACAAATAGTAGTAACCCCATCGCGAGAGTAAGAACAATACTGGTTGCCGCACCAAAGGGCCAATCACGCAGATTGAGAAATTGGCTTTTTATCACATTACCAATCAACAGATTTTTTGATCCACCCATTAAATCAGCGACATAAAATAGCCCCATCGCAGGTAATAGCACCAACAGACAACCCGCAATAATCCCCGGCATAGTCAAAGGAATAATAATGCGAATAAAGGTTTGGCACTTATTCGCCCCCAAATCTCTGGCGGCTTCAAGACAAGATTTATCTAATTTTTCTAAACTGGAATAGAGCGGCATGATCATAAAAGGAAGTAAAATATAGATCAGACCTAATACTACGGCTTCAGAGGTATACATGATCCTAAATGGCTTATCGATCAATCCGAGCCACAGTAAAAACTCATTCATATATCCTTTGGTACTTAAGAATAATTTCAATCCATAAATGCGGATCAGTGAGTTAGTCCAGAAAGGTACGATCAGTAAAAACAACATTAATGGCTGCTGCTTTTTAGGTAGCCGAGCGAGAATAAAAGCAAATGGATAGCCAATCAATAAACAGCATAGTGTGGCAATTACCGCCATATTCAATGAATGAAGCATCACTTTGCCATATAGGGGATCAAAGAGTCGCGTATAGTTATCCCAAGTGAAAACCATTTGCACCAGATTGGCATCATCGCGCGTCAGAAAGCTGGTTCCGATGATCATCAGATTAGGCATAAAAACAAATAGCAGTAACCAAGCGACCACCATAATAATGACGCTATTTTGAAATAATCTGCGCTTATTCATCATCAACCAGCACCACTTCCCAGCTCTCGACCCAAGTCACGGCGATTTTCTGATTCAATGAGTGATCAACATCAGGATCGTCCTCATTAAAGAATTCACTCACCATCACTATTTTACCGTTTTCCATTTCAACCACAGAGTCGAGCGTCATTCCTTTATAATTACGCTCTCGAATATAGCCAATTAATCCAGCCACATTTTCGGAGTCATGGATCTCTTCAACGCGTAAATCCTCAGGCCGCAGCAACACTTTTAAAGGCTGGTTGGGCGTGATAGCTAACTCAGTGAAAATATCACACTCATGGCCTTCAACAGTTGCTCGAATACGTTTCTCATCAATACGATACATAGCCTGAGCCGCAAAAACATTAATTTCACCAATAAATTGGGCGACAAATAGGTTTTTTGGCTCTTCATAGATTTCACGCGGTGAGCCATCTTGCTCAATTTGTCCATCGCGCATAACCAGAATACGATCTGACATAGCCAGCGCTTCTTCTTGATCATGGGTGACAAAAATAAAGGTTATCCCGAGCTGACGCTGCAAGGCTTTTAGCTCATTCTGCATCTGCTTACGTAACTTATAATCTAATGCAGATAATGATTCATCGAGTAGTAGGACTTTCGGCTTATTAACCACGGCTCGTGCAATCGCAACACGCTGCTGTTGACCGCCAGAAAGCTGATGAGGACGACGCTGTGCAAACTCCTCTAATTGAACCATTCGCAACACTTCGTCGACTCTGGGGCCGATTTCGCTGGAGGGTGTTTTTTGCATTTTAAGACCAAACGCCACATTATCAAAAACACTCATATGTGGGAATAAAGCATAACTCTGGAATACAGTATTAACTGGGCGCAATTCGGCGGGAATATGAGTAATATCCTGCCCATCGAGAATCAATGTCCCGCTGTCGATATCTTCCAGTCCTGCAATCAGGCGGAGTACTGTGGTTTTACCGCAACCTGAAGGTCCTAATAACGTGAGAAATTCACCATGATTAACCGTCAAGTTAAGTTGTGAGATAATATTTTTGCCGTCGAAGCCTTTATTTAAAGCCTTAAGTTCAAGCAATGGCTGGTATGAAGTTGTTTCAGTCATTTATGATGTCACTCTATCCCTAACTATAATGCAGATAGAACCGCTACTGAAAAAAGACTGTATTAAGCTTCGGAGGTGATTATTGCCTCCTCGGAGAAGCCCAAAACCAGTAGCGCCAATCGAATTAAAAAGAAGGGGGCATCATAAACGCAGTTTGATGAAATTGAAAGCCGAATCACAGAAAAATCGCCTTCTTCGCTAACAATAAATAATAATTAAAAATAAATAAATCAATTAAATACATACAGTTATAAATAGAAGGCTATGAATAGCATGGAAATCAATATTAAATGGACTAATATCAACATATTTAGAACTAAATCTAACAAATATAGTCGACAAAATAAGAGAAAAATTGATATTACTTAAATATTAATTCAATATATTCATTAAATTAAGTCTAAGAAAAAATATAATAACCCTTTTAATTTTTTCCTTGCAAACAGATAAACTCACACCTAAGCGAACAAAAAACGCTCAAAATACTTATCTGCATTTTAAATCAATTATTAAGACTATAATCTTGCTTTTAATCCTAAAACACTATATTTATCGATTTTAAATTGAGCACATATCGATAAATATATGCTCAAGCTCTGCTAAAAAATAGGTTTTATTTTCTCTGCGACGGCGGTGATGAAATTGCGGTTTCATGCAAGTAAATCCATTGACACTGCTCGCCCGTCACTTGAATACAGGCTGTTGATGTTCTGTTATGAACCAATTCATTTTGATGCTGCTCTTCTTGATATTGTAACCAGACCTTATCATTCTCAGCTTGGATCACCTTGATATTATGTAGCGCAATCGTCAATGTAGGTTTTGCACCCGCTAATTTTTTAAATAGTGCCACCGTCTGTTGATGATCAAAACATTCACCGTCCATTTTAATCATGCTAAATTCACGCGAGAATACTTGAATTAATTTATCAATATCCGCTGATGTGCCCTTACCAGTAAATACCAACTCAATAAGTTCATGAATATCGATAACATTCTGTATAGCTAAATCTATTATTTTATTTTTCATCTTTACAATCTCTCTTCAATACAAAAAACAGTGATATTGCACCTAATATTGCGGCAATTAAAAAGGTATATTGATAGGCCAATAGTGATTCCATCGAATAGTTAAATTGACTATGGATAAAAATTAGCACTACAGCACCAACACTAAATGAAATTTGTCGATTTATATTCCACAGTACACTCCCTTGTAATAATGCATTTCCCTGAAAATCCATTAATGAGGTAATTTGTGCAGTATTAGCCGCAATTCCGCCACCCGCTCCCATCAATAGATAAGCACAAATTAAAATCGAAAGATCATTCGCTGATGTCACAAAGAATAGTAATAAGATCCCTAAACTATGAATAATTACGCCAGCAAAAAAGAGAATTTTCTTACCGAGTCGACGATAAAGTGCCCCACAAAGCAGCATTGAGATAAATGCGCCTATTGCGTACAAGATCATAAAATAACCAGTCTGCTGGGCATTAAAATGAAAGTTATCTTGTAAATTAAAGATATTCAGCAAATTCACACCAGTAAATATACCGGGCACCGCGTAATAGATAATAAATGAACTACGTAAATTAGACTCTTTTAATAAACTCAAATTAAGAATAGGCTCAGAACACTTTTTAGCATGCTGTAAATAAAATTTCATCGCAATAATTGAGATCATCAAGCTAATTAATGCGGCGGTTCCATTACCGTAATCACCATAGAAAGAGAATGCAAGTAACAACGAGAGTAGACTAAGACAAAATAGAGTTAATCCCTTTATATCAGGCCTTTTTTTCGCCTGTTTCTCACCCTGCTGTATCCAGCACCATGCTAATAAAGCGGTCAATAATGAAAATGGTAAATTAAGAAAGAATATCCATTGCCATGATAATGAATCTACAATAATTCCACCAACTGTTGGCGAGAATGCTGGAGCAATTAACGCAATAGCCATAATCATCGTGGATATACGGCTTCGTTGATGTCCCGGAAATAGTGCAAATACCAGTGCTTGGCCTACAGGAATTAATAATCCGCCGCCAATTCCTTGGATAAATCGCCAGAAAATCAGTGAATAAATAGAGTCGCTTAAACCACAAAACATAACGGCTAAAGAGAATAACAACATCGAAAAAACCAGCAAAACACAATAACCAAATTTGCCTGCTAACCAAGTGCTGATCGGCATGATCAAAATTAGTCCCAAAATATAACTATTGGCAACCCATGTGATCATCGACTGAGAAACCTGAAATGCACTAGCAATATCAGGAAGAGCAATTGCCGACATAAAAATATTGATACAATCAATAAAAAAACCCATTAAAAATACAGTTGCGACTTTATAACGATAAGACATTGTGACCTCCGAAGGCGAAGAATAGAGAGAAGGTCTATTTTTGTCGATATAAGCGTATTAAAATGATTGTTTAATAGAATCAAACAATGACGGATATTATGCAAAAAAATCTCAAACAAATAGTGACCTTTTTGCAAGTTGTCGACTCAGGATCATTCACTAAAGCCGCAGATAGCCTAGGCCTTAGTCGATCAATGGTAAGTATTGATATTAAAAACTTAGAACAGAAACTGAATATCAGCCTATTGATCCGCAATACCAGAAGCATTGCTTTAACTGAGGCTGGGCGGCAATTTTATAATGATTTTAAATATATTCAGTCACAAATAGAGGACGCATTTGAAAAAACCCAGCATTCAGATTCTATTATTAAAGGGATTTTACGCTTCTCTTCAACTAATGAATTTGGTCAGCAATTTATTTTGCCTCTACTCGCCGATTTCTGCCGTTTGTACCCACAATTGAATTTACAATATTATTTTAACTCTTCATTGGATGATCTTATTGCCGATAAATTAGATCTGGCTATTCGATTAGGTAATTTAGGCGACTCAACACTAAAAAGTCGCAAAATTGCTGAATATGATATTTATCTGATTGCATCACCGCAATTTATTGCTAAAAATCCGATCAAACAACTTGCTGATTTATCACAAGTTGCATGGATCACTCATACACGATTAAATTGGCAAGTGAGCCAATTTAAATTGAAGGATCAGCAAGGTATTGAATATCCACTACCCTTAATTCATGGCGCTTATGCAGCTAACTCAACGGCTATTATTCGCAGTATGGCGCTTGATTCATTGGGTGTCGCAATTTGTCCTTCTTGGCTGGTGAAAGAGGATATTGAGCAAAAAAAATTAATTCATCTATTTCCTGAACTCAGCTTACCCAGACAAAGTATCCAGATCCTTTATCCCAATCGTGTTATGCCTCCTGCTAAAACAAGAGTTTTCATTGATTATTTAATTAAAAAGCTACAGCAGCAAACATTTTAAAATTGATCAAATAGAGTCAAAAATAAATCCGGTGACGCCATCATCCGAATATGAAAGTTATTTTTCTATATTGGGTTTAAGGTCAAATAATTTTATAATATTTAACCTTACTTATGACAATTCACATTTTTTACATACTGATTAACTCTATGAAAAAAAGATAAACCACTAACTTTCACTGTCTATAAAAGAAAGGCTCCACAGTATTAATAACTGTGAAGCCTTGCTAGGTACTAGAAAAACAACACGCTTAAGAGCTTAGAATGCACCATAAATAACAGAGGTAATAGATGCTAATCCACATATTACTGTGAATATTTGTGCTGCTAAAGAGGTTTTAAATTTCGCCATTGCAGGGACACAGCGCATTGCAAACACTGGCAGTAAGAATAGAATTGCCGCAATCATAGGCGCACCCATGGTCTCAATCATGCCCAGAATACTTGGGTTAATGATAGAAACAATCCAAGTCGTCAACACGATAAAGATCATCGATATTTTTTGGATCTGGCTTACGGGCATTTTTGAATGTGATTTGACTAAACCAACTAAACCTTCATGAGCACCTAAGAAGTGACCAAAGTAGCTAGAAACGATAGCTGCAAATGCCACTATAGGTCCTAAATAATTCACAATTGGTGAGTTATGAATATTAGCAAGATAGGATAATACGCTGATATTTTGAGCACTAGCTTCTGCTAATTGTGCTGGTGTCAGTGATAAAACAACCGAGAACACAAAGAACATCACAAAACCAGTGAGCATCATTGCTGCACCACCAGTGATCATATCTGTTTTGATAATCGCTTTATCACCAAATTCTAGACGTTGGTCTTTAGTAAATTGGCTAATAATAGGGCTATGGTTAAATGAGAATACAATTAATGGGATCGCCATCCAAACAACAATAGGTAGTGCACCCCAGTCAGGCGTAACTTCAACCATTGAAGTATTCCACTCAGGAATCAAATAGAGCGATAGTGCCAGCAAAATTAACACTAATGGATAAACCATCAATGATGTTACTTTCAGCATCAACTCACGTCCGAAAATAACCCCAGCCGTCATGGCTGCAATTAAAACACCAGAGAGTAACCAGCGTGGAAAAGATGCTATACCCAGTTGGTTAACTAAGAAAGAGTCAACTGTGTTGGTAATTCCCACACCATAGATCAATACGATAGGATAAATAGCAAAGAAGTAAGCGAAAGTGATAATATTTGCGCCTACTTTTCCGTAATGTTCTTCTACTGTATCTGTGATATCCGCATTTGGATTTTTTGCAGATAATACAAATCTGGCGAGTCCTTTATGCGCCAACCAAATCATTGGTGTTGCTAATAAAGCTAGAATCACTAACGGCCAAAATCCGCCAGCGCCTGCTTTTATTGGTAAGAAAAGAACGCCAGCACCTACTGCAGTTCCAAATAAAGATAACACCCAGGTAAAATCCTGGTAGGTCCATTTATTAACCGGTTTATTAGTTGTTTTCATATGAGTACTATTCTATTTATCACTAGAGTAAAAGATGGCGGGATTCTGCATTAAATCGAGGCAATAACACAGAGATATTTTAGTATTTTTCACAGCTTTTTGGGGGGGATCTCAAAAACACATGAATGTGGATGACTATTTGGATAAAACGACTCTAATTTTATAGCTCAAAGGCGAATTATCCTATTATATTAGGACTAGATATTAATATTAGATTATTTGCCTTTTTTTTATTTTTTCCACTAACCAAATTTGACTGTTTTTTGGGCCTTGTATCCTTTTATATCGAATTTAGTAATTTAGGCTCATAAAACACGTATATTCACTTAATCACTAGAGTGCTAGAGTGCTAGAGGTTTCATTTTAGTAAGTCTGACTTATGCACTATGTTAACTAAATTATTATCTACTCATTTTGATCTCCAGAATTAGCACTATTAATAAAAATATCGACAATACCTTAATCTTCCTAACGAAAAATCAGCTCACTATATGGATATAAAAAATTAAAGTTGATGATAAAATAGTTAAGTTCTCAAATAATGAGCCAAATTTAATTCCGCCATTTTCTAAGCAAATCTATATGCTAGGAAATAGTACAAGAAAAAATGCAACATTAATTTATAGTAGTGATTTTGGCGATATGTTTACAACACAAATTTTAATCGTCACTAAGTAATTATTTAAATCACAATATCAATGTTTATCTTTGATAATTGAAAACAGTTAAGACTATTTCTGTTTATAAAGAGATAACCTTAGCTGTTTTTGCCATAATCACCCTCTGTTTTCACTCCCAATTACAACCATATCAATACAAGTACCCATATCGCACTATTGAATTTAGATAAAAATCTAAGGTGAGTATCTATTTTCATCGAATGATAATTAAATTTATAGCTGGATAGATTCACCTGTTCATTTTGTAAAGTAGAATTACCACCTCTAAATTTCAGCTTTAATTCTAATAGGCTAGTCTCAATCCTATATTCTTAATTAGACAAAAAAGATATGTGAATTTTATTTTATGTCTAATTAAGGTAGCATTGATTTTTAATTAAATAAATTTAATTGTTTTCTCATTAGAATCTGAAGTAAATTTCTGGCAGAGCTGATGCTACCGTTGGTCTTACAGTCACTTATTATTAAATATAAAAATAAAACGGGAGCGAAAAATCTCCCGACAAACTATTTATGGCATAGAAATAAAAGTATCGCTCTTAACTTTATAGAACAACTTTCTCTGAAGAATGAATTAACTCTGGAGAATTTAAATAATACCACCTCAACGTTTCCTTTATTAATTCTTCAGTAGCATCAATATATTTATCTGGTGATTCAATCGATAAAGATCGTAGAATTATAGGAATTTCAGTACAACCCATAACAAATTTATTTATTCCCATAGCTTCTAGTTTTGCGATATATGGCATAATTAATTGCAATGCTTTTTCTGACTCACCCGCTTTATAAGCGATAATACTTTGCATTATTTTATATTGATTTAACTCATCAGGAATAAAACATTTAATACCCGCACTTGCTAGCTTATTTTGATAAAGTCCTATTTTCACTGTTGCCGTTGTTGCCAGCAAAGCAACGTATTCAATATTATCATTTATTATTCTATTACATGCTGCATTAATGATGCTGATAAATTCAATATTCACTTCATTTTTAAGCGATTCATACCAAAAATGAGCTGTATTACAAGGCATTATAATACAAGAGACTCCAGCGTGCTCCAGTATCCTTAATGAGTTAATCATCGCAGGTAGCGGTGATGGGCCATTATGTATAATATTTTCAGTTCTATCAGGAATATCAGGTAGAGAAACTATAACTACAGGAATATGTTCCTGATCACAACTTGCCTGAGTATTATTTATTAATTTTGAAAATGCATCTGCCGTTGCACCCGGTCCCATACCACCTAAAATTCCTATTGTTTTTTTCATGATCACCCCGCAAATAAATAGAATGATGACACAATGTTAACTTCTCGTAATTGCAGAGTTCCTATGTGTTATGCTAAATTTGCATAATGCATTTATCGCTCTATTAATTGCTTCTGAGGCTATAATGATTAGTAATTTAGAAATAAAATGGTTGCACGATATTGTGGTACTTGAAGAGTGTAGAAGCTTTACTTTAGCTGCCGAAAAACGCAATATCTCACAGTCCTCTTTCAGTAGAAGAATACAGGCTATAGAAGCATCAGTCGGTTTTGAAATATTTGATCGAAATACTAATCCATTACAATTAACAACGGCGGGAAAGAACTTTATTGTTTATGCTAGAAATTTACTGGATGACATCTATTTTCAAATTAATAGAATAAAAGGCGTTGATAATAGTAAACAGCGTATAAATATTGCTGCAGCTCATTCTCTTTCCGTTTTTTTACTTCCTGAATTTATTGCTGAGTTTTCACAAAGTCCAGACAAAATATTTTTTGTTGAATCAATTAACGTTGATGAGGCTGTGCATAAATTAAAGGAAGGCCAGAGCGACTTTATTCTCTCATTTTATAATGAAGAGCTAATGACTTCACCTTTTCTTCATCATGAAGTACTTGATAGCCGACTACATCTGGTGTCACTCTGTCAGCCGGTATTTAATCCGCGTTATCAACTTAATAATACCCCACTGCCCTTAATGAAATATACCGATGAAAGTTATATGGGAAGACAGGTTAATCAGCTATTGGATAAATATCCTCAACTGCCTTTTGAATTATCTTTTGTCTCTTCAATGAGTGATCTGCTTAAACGTATGATACTCAATGGCAGTGGTGTTGGCTGGTTACCTGACTATTCGATAAAACAGGAAATTGCGACGGGAGAACTAGCTATTTTGGATAAAGATCTTTCCATCGGTATGGGAATTTATATTTATCGTACTGGCTCCAGACTAAATCTCTCTTCAGAACGTTTTTGGCAATTTATGAAGAACCGCAAGACAATTTAAAATAGACCGAGTACCTTGCTAAAAAACCTCTCCCTAAATAATAGGCAGAGGTTTTTTTAATAATTTAACTCAGTTCTTATTTAGTTTCTATCGCCAGTGATGTAGAGCATAGAGGTTCAGTTGTCTTTATATCTGACTCTCCCGCTTTTTGACTTTTTCGCTCTTCGAGTCGTGCAATCACAGCGGTTGATATACTGTTACCTACCACATTTGTTGCAGTTCGTCCCATGTCGAGGAACTGGTCAATGGCAAGCAGTAACAATATTCCAGCTTCTGGTAAGTTGAACATGGGCAATGTTGCTGCAACTACTACAATTGATGCTCTAGCAACGCCAGCCATGCCTTTACTTGTAACCATTAAGGTTAATAGGATCAGTATTTGCTCAGTAATACTTAAATCTATTCCATAGGCGTTTGCAATAAATAACACAGCAAATGATTGGTACATCATTGAACCATCAAGATTAAAAGAGTAGCCCAAAGGTAACACAAAGCTAGTAATTTTCTTAGGGACACCAAATTTATTCAATGCATCCATGGTCTTAGGATAAGCGGACTCACTACTTGCCGTGGCAAAGGCTAAAGCAACAGGTTCACGAATCAGTTTACCGAGAGAGAAGACAGATTTACCTAAGAAGAAGTAGCCAGCAAAAAAGAGTACTGCCCACAATAAAGCGAGTGCAATATAGAAAAGGCCAATCAATTTACCGTAATCATATAGTAAGCCGAGTCCTTCTACCGTCACTGCAGAGCCGATAGCGGCAAATACCGCAATGGGTGCAAAGCTCATCACATAATCAGTGATGCGGAACATGATGCGGGATAAATCTTCAATAAAAGTGGTAATGGGGCTTTTGCGATCTTTACAAACGAAAGCTAGTGCAGAACCAAAGAATATGGAAAACACTAGAATTTGTAAAATTTCATTATTCGCCATCGCTTCAACAAAGCTCTTAGGAACAATATTAGTAATAAAGGCTTTGAAGGTAAATCCAGACGTATTTAATCCACTCTGTACGGCTTCCGCAGGTACAGTTAAATTAAGTCCAACACCAATTTGGAATATATTAACAAATGCCATGCCAATAAGTAATGAAATAACGGCGGCAGAAATAAACCAAATCATTGCCTTTACTGTAATACTGCCAACGGAAGATGAACCGCCCATTGAAACAATACCCGAGACTATTGTGGCAAATACCAATGGTGCAATAATCATTTTAATTAGACGTAAAAATACATCCGTAATGATATTCATATATGCAGCTATTTTTTTAGCTTCCTCGGTTGATTCTGCATAATTATTAAACATCCAACCTATAATAATGCCGAGTACAATGGCAATCATAATGTGTTTCATCAGTCTATGTCTGTTCATTCTTACCCCTACTGTATTTTTATGAAGCCGCAGGTTTTTATCCAGACCCGTCTATCGGTTTCGGTTATCAGCCTTAACAAGATAGTTACATTTTTTTAACTTTAAGAGAAATGCAAATGGAAGAAATAGGATGCAAAAAATGCATAGTAGAATTAAAATGCATAACAATTTGTTTTTTATGGAAAAATATCGATGCTTATAAATCAATATAATATGTATTTAATTTTTTGCCACACAGCTCACATTCAATATAGGAAGGATATTTATTTTTATATAAAATAATAAATGCATATTTATTACTTATTTATCTTTATATTAGTCATCTATTTTATTTCTTGATTATGCATATTTACGATATTTATTGGCTGTCATACCGATAAATTCTTTGAAAATATCATAGAAGCAACTATTGAGAAAAAGAGTTAGAGAAATATAAAAATAATTATTTAATTGATAAGATAAAATAAAAACAAAAGACGATAATAAAATCAAGGTGGAGATTATTCTCACCCTGATTAGTTATTATCATAAAGAGACTAAACGCTCAATTAGTGTGGTTTTCACCATAGACGGCGGTTTTACCACCTGGCCACTGGTTTTAGCCGCCATAATTTCAAATGCCTTTTCAACTATCAGATCTTCATCCTGCTTCATCGACCAGACATTATTCGAGAGAAAACTTAGCGTAATATGTTCGTCAAAAGTTCCAATATAGAGATGCGCAGGAATAGCCCCAAAATGCTGACGAACTACATTAAGTAGGCCTTCTAGGATCGGCAAGGATGAGGCGATAAAGTGAGAAGGAACTTGTTGATATTGGGCAAGATACTGTCTCATCATATGTTCACCATCACTCTTAGTATTATGTTCCGCATAAGAAACAGTGACACTATTATCATCACCATAATGATGTTTTATGGCTTGAACATAGCCGCGTAAACGTGCCGCAATTGTGGGGAGTAGCGCATCACCAGCAAAAAAGTGTATCTGTGCCTCATTGGCCTTGATCATCGCTTGAGCCAACTGAAAACCACTCTCGCAGTTATCTGAAGAGACGCAAATAGCTTCTGGTACGGAGAAATCTCTATCAAGAAATACCAAGGGTTTCTGGCGATGCTTAACATGATGAAGCTGATTTTTACGGCTGGCTGAGACAATAAAAATCCCATCGACATTACGTTCATCCATCGATTTAACCAGCTTATTTTCATTCTTAATATCACCATAAGTGCAGCTGATCGTCAGCTGACAACCTATCTGGTGGCAACGCATCTCGAGTTTTTCAGCCAATGCGGCAAAAAAGGAGTTAGAGAGACGGGGAATCACTAACCCATAGCTATCTGTTTTGTTGAGCTTCAGGCTGCGGGCAGCATGATTAACTGTATAACCGAAAATTTCGACGTAATCAGCGACTTTTTTCTGTGTTTTTGCACTGATTCGATACTTATCGCCTTTGCCATTCAACACTAAACGTACTGTAGTAATCGACAAATTTAACTCATTCGCTATCTGTTCAACGGTTTTAGCCATTTATGTTCCATCATATGCTAATGCCCTTACTAAAGAGTAAGGGCAAATTTAACAATCACTGAACGGGTTTTGCCCGCCATTTTTTCCACATTTTTTTCAATGTCGGTCCGATAATCGGTAGAATTAACGTCAAGATCGCAATGCCTAAAAATGTGGCGGTGATTGGACGAGTATAGAGGATTGAGAGATCCCCTTGTGACATCATCAATGCGCGGCGTAAGTTTGATTCAGCCATTGGTCCTAAGATGATACCTATAACCACTGGTGACATCGAAAAATCCAGCTTGATCATAATATACGCCAACAGCCCCGAGCCCATCATAACAAAGACATCGGTGATATCATGATTAACAGAGTAAGCACCCACACTACATAGCACAAAGATCACCGGTACTAGAATACGACGCGGTACATCCATCACTCGAACAAATAACTTCATACACATAAAACCAAGGATGCCGAGGAAGATATTTGCCATCATCAAACCGATAAAGATACTGTTTACTTCAACCGGATGATCGGTAAATAACTGAGGACCTAAAGCTAATCCTTGCACCATAAAGGCGCCCATAATAATCGCCGTTGCGCCATCCCCCGGAATACCTAGCGTCATCAGTGGCACCATAGTACCGCCAGTCACTGAGTTAGCGCCTGCTTCTGGTGCTGCAACTCCTTCCGGTGAGCCTTTACCAAACTCTTCAGGATGTTTTGACCAACGTTTCGCTTCATTATAGGAGATAAAGGAGGAGATATCGCCGCCCGTTCCAGGGATAGCGCCGACCACTGTCCCTATTGCCGAAGAGCGCAGATAGGTAGGTAATACGCGTTTAAAATCCAACCACGTGGGTAATACCCGATAAATGCGCGCATCAATTTTTTCCATCTTCTTCTGCTTACGCTCACGATACTCCTCTTCAAAACTGATCAGTCCTTGAGAGAAAGCAAATAAGCCCACTAATATTGGGATAAAGGAGACGCCACCCATCAAATAGACAGTATCAAAAGTGAAGCGCATACCCGAGGTCATTGGATCTAAACCGATAGTGGCAATAGCCAGCCCGATTGCGCCGCCCATCAAGCCTTTAATCATCGATTGTGATGATACGCTAGTAATGATACTTATGCCAAATACCGCAAGAGCAAAGTATTCGGCTGCTGAGAATCCAGTGGCAACTTTAGCCAATTGAGGTGCGATAACGATCAAAGCAATAGTACTGAAAATACCACCAAACATAGAACCTAAGGTTGATAGACCAAGCGCTCTGCCCGCCTCACCTTTTTTTGCCATCGGATAACCGTCTAATACAGTCGCCGCTGAAGCAGGGGTGCCCGGTGTACTGATTAGGATAGCGGTGATCGAACCCCCATAGACAGCTCCACAATACATACCTAATAGTAATAAGATCCCCGTCATTCCCTGAAAGGAGTAGGTTAATGGGAGTAGCAGTGCAATTCCCATATTGACCGTCAAACCAGGTAATGCGCCAATGATAATGCCAGCAAATACGCCTAGCAGGATCATGGTTATCGTTTCCAGACTGAAAACGACCAGAAAAGCGTCTAATATTTCCATCTCGTGGCTCCTTTACGGCTTAGTCGAGAAAGACGGAGGTGGGTAGAGGCGAGTTAAATATCAGCTCGAAGAAGATGTATACGCCCGCAACGATAGTCACAGGAATAACCACCAGCGCGACTTTCTTTCTCTCATTCATCAACCACATAATGACCGGGATAAGGAGCAACGACGAAATAACAAACCCCAGATAGTACAACCCACAGGCATATAACAGCATAAATAGACCTAAACCGTATGCTCGTTTTACCGCTGTAGAACTGAGATCAACAGATTGGCTGAGATGTTGTGCTTTATGCACAATCACGCTAATCCACTGACAAACCCCGAGTAAAATAAATAAGATAGCAAGACCGTAGGGCCAAAAGCGTTCGCCGGGTACACCGTATTCGTCGAAGATGCTCATATCGCGGGAGAGGTAGATAATAAGTAGCCCGAAAGCCACTGAAATCGCACCGATGATTGTATTAATTTTTGTCATGTCGGGATCTCCCAGACCAACCCTATCCGCCATAACGGATAGGGTGGCAGTATCGTCAGTGTTATTTTTTCGCTGTCGCTGAAATCAGTTCAGCGTACATTTCATGGTCTTCTTTCATCATCTTAAGCGCATCATCACCAACGATGACCACAGGCATAATCCCCTGTTTTTTCAGCGCTTCCTGATACTCAGGTTTTTGAACGACTTCAGTAAATGCAGCAATTAACTCATCTTTCACATTATCTGGAACACCAGCAGTAGTCGCTAATACTGCCCATGCACGCATTTTCACGTTAGTGTCCAAATTCAGTGCTTCTTTAAAGGTAGGAACTTCAGGAATTAATGGAAAACGGCTCTCATCCATTACACCCAGCACACGTAAAATACCCGCATCCGCTTGAGATTTAACCGCACCCGGAGTGGTCAATACGCCATCGAGGTGATTACCCACTAACGCTGCAATTGAAGGGCCAGTGCCTTCGTTATAAGGGATATGATTGAATTTTGTGCCTGTTGTGCGCTCAATATTCACCCCTGCCAGATGATAAATCGCGCCCATGCCAGAGTTGCCCACTTTCAGTTTGCCCGGATTGGCTTTTGCACCATCAATAAACTCTTGTAAGGTTTTATAGGGTGAATCCGCATTCACCACCAGCACCACGGGATCAGCAATGGTCGTGGCGATTGGGGTAAAATCCTTATAGGTCACTGGTGATTTACCTTGATGTGGGAACATCGCCAATTCAACGGTTGTCATCACTAGTTTTGCGCCATCTGGACGCGCTTTAGCCACTTCAATCAGCCCAGTCAGGCCATTACCTGCGGGTTTATTGACGGGAACAAAAATACGCCCTGCTGGCATAATATCTTTAGCAAACTCAGTAATGGTTCTTGCCGAAGTATCAGTTCCTCCGCCCGGATTTTTCGGGATAATCACATCAATATTTTTTGTTGGATACGTTAACTGTGCCGCAATCGCGTTGCTCATGCCCAACGTCATCGTAATTGCTAATGCTGCGAGTAGACTCTTTTTCATAAAACCTTTCTCCACGTTTTTATTGAGTAGCCACTAACTGCTGATAAACAATGTTTTTTCTATTCCAGGTATAAGTAATATGTAGGGTATTATTTTCAGCAATTATGGCCGGATATGAAAATTCGCCTTCCCCATCCAATAAATCGAACGGTTCGGACCAAGTGATGCCATTATCCATTGAGATGCTGGCAGAAATGGGATAACGTCGGCTCCAGTTGCCTGAATTCGGGTTATAGATCAACACCAGTTGACCTTCTGCAAAAGAGACCACATCGATGCCGCTATTATTATTTGGTAATGTTGTTGCATACGCTGGACACCAAGTACGTCCATAATCCGTAGAATCGCTACGATAAACCACACCGCGCGTACTACGCATCATGGCGTGAACATGTCCGAAATCAGATTCCCATAATGTTGGTTGTATTACGCCGTCCCATTGAAAAACACGCGCTAGATCTGTCTCCCATAGAGCATCATCCTTTAAGCCCTGCCAGATTTCATGTTCCGCTTGTTGACCTTGCTGGTGCTCAATCGGAATATCCACTCGCTGCCAGTGCCGTCCCTTGTCGCTAGAAATATCAACAAAGGCGTCCCAGTATCGATCATCTTCGACCGATCCCGCCGCTAACCACTCGCCGTTCGACATCACTAATAATTTGTTTCTCACAGGGCCTCTAGGCGTGAGATCACCGGGAACCAATTCACAAGGCGAACTCCAGCTATTTCCACCATCAGTCGAAATTACATAGCCAGTGACCCAGCTATGAACATCAAGGCCGATTTTGTAAAACAACCAGATATCGCCTGTGGGATTATCCACATGTAGAACTGGATTCCAATGTGCCACGCCCGGATTTTTGACAACAGGCTGTGCGTTCGACCATTTATCACCCTCTTTTATGGCGAGCCAGATGGCTGTGTTACCACTACCCTCTTTATCGCCAGCAAAAAAAGCAGTCAACAAACGGTTAGTTCCGGGAATATACACGATCGTCGATGCGTGACAGTGATTAAAAAGTGTATGTGTCTGCGCTAGCACAAACTCTGTTTGTTTGATCACGAAAGGCATATATCCCCCACAGAATCTAAATTAAAATAAGACGATTAAGATAATGAAAGCCATTTTTTCATATTCTCACCTAGGGCTGTCATACTATTGACCGCAGAGGGAAGAAATGAGTGTTCAAACTGGCTGCTATTACGCGTACGGCACACCAAGGTTTCGAAATTACCGATAAGGCGCTGATGATATTTGGCACAGACTGGATAATCCAGTGTTTCCACCAATGCGGCCGTAGATAAATAATCAGCTAATAATTCAGCCTGTTCCGGTTTCGTTTGCCAATTTTCATAAAGCCAGACATAGAGCTCAGGATGGAAGTTCGCCATCACGCCGCTGTACGCCTGACATCCCGCTTGAAAAGAAGCCAATAGAGTCTGTGTATTTGCGTTAGCAAGATGTAGACGACTGCCTTGAGACAGGGCTAAACGGCGCTCTATCATCGGCAGAGAACAACAAGTATCTTTAATAAAAGTAAAGCGATTGCTTTTAGCACACCACTCAACAATTTCCTCAGATAATAACCGCTTATAAGGATGCGGACATTCATAAATTCCCAAATCAATCGCCGGCGGCACTGCATCTGTTAGGATCTGCAAGGTTTCTAACGCTTTCTCATCAGATTCACCCGCTAAAGCCAAGCGATTGCTGATCATAATGACGCCATCAACACCCGTTGCTGCCATCGCGGCGAGCTGCTCTTTTTGCTGGCTCAATCCACTTGCCGTATGACCCGAAGCAACGATAGGTACTCGCCCATCCGTTTTTTCAACAATAAAGCGGGTCAATGCTTGTGTCTCTTTATCGCTTAAATAGAACATTTCACTCGATTGGCAGGCGGCAAATAATCCATGTACTCCCGAATTAATATACCAATCTACTAATCGTTCTAATGACGCCCAATCAATCTCACCTTTGATATCAAAAGGGGTAAGCATAACTGGCCAGACACCGACATATTTTTGCTGACTCATTGTCAATTCCTTACAGTAAATTGATGGCACTACCCGCGACTTTCACTTTGATACCCTGAGTCAATGCCTGAGCCACAAAGGCCTGTAGCACAAACGCCAGCTTATCTTCATCGATATAGGCAACCGTCAGGTGATTACTTTGATGCCCACCCATAAGATCATCACGCGTGACGCCATCTAGGGTACAGTTCAGTAGCGGCCACTCATAGTTAGTTGCGCGGCGGCGACGCTCAAACTCAGCTTCAGGTAATTCAACCGCCACACCTGTACCTATATGCATAATCACATCGGTTCCTTCATAGTGTGCGCGTGCCCATAACAGACGACCGGCTTTACCTTGTCCAGCAATGGTAGAACCACCAAATGGGAAGAACATTGGCGGCTGTCGATAACCAGTTGCGCCTTTTAAACCGCCTTTTAGGTGCTCAAAGGGAACTGCGCCTGAAATTTCCATATCCCAATAGAATGTGCCTTCATACTCACTTCCCCAGCGAATATCGTGCAATGTGGTCTCAGCGGGTAATCCCAGTGAGGTTAGCAAGCGCCATAGCATGGTTTGTGGAATAGCGGTTCCCATATCTACTTCATTGATACAAGGAATTGGTCTATCAGGGCAGATTATCTCACCATTCTCATCAGGGATTGGGAAGCGAGTCGTAGAACCAATCGCCCCTTCAGCAAAATCAGAGGCTGGGCAGCAATCTTTTAATCCTTGCTGATACTGCACTCCGACCGCCGTTAAACCAAAACGTTTCACAAAACGCGCCATGGCAATCATCATGGCGCACTGTTGCAACACCTGCTCACGGGTCAATTCACTCTTATCATCCTGACCAAACATAAAGGTCATACCCTGAGCTTCATACCACTGCAAACAAGCTTCTCTCAACTCAACAGGTACTTTGGCCATTTCAACCAATAGCGCCGATTGAGAAAGAGACTCTATTGGCATACCGATATTAACCATAGATTGCTGAGGGAAAACTCCGTTAATCATTCCCATACAGAATGTATCAAATAAACCGATAATCTCTTTATTTTTAATAATAAACTCACCGACTTGGCGGCCAACAGCCCCTCCTTCAGTCCCCATAACCTTATGAGTTGAAGCTATACTTTTGAGATAGCTCAATTCATGACTGACAGCGCCATAACGTAACCAAGTCGCTAACCCGTTAATAAAAAACTCATCGCTAAAATCTTCGGACCATAAACGTGAATAGGTTTTCCCCAAGCTGGTCATAGTGCCAGCGAGGCACAACATACCCACCAGACCCGGCCATGTACCATCAAAGTTAGCTAATAATAGGATCGGACCACGGTGATGAACCAAGGAAGGGGCGATATGGTGAGAATATTGCCACGCAGTCAGCAATACGATAATCGGCGAATCAGGATCAATGGCCGCAAACATATCGCTGCCTTCGCGCTGACTGCTGATAAAGCCGTGTCCGCGCGCTTCATTGATCGCATGGGCACGTTTCATCTGATAACCTTGCGCTTGCAGTGCCTCTGCTAATTTTTGCTCAAATTTTTGCTGTATTGGCCAACAGGTTAAATTTGCTGGCTCACGCAGATCGGCGTTAGTGATCATCAGGATCTCTTTATCGCCAGCACTAATAACACTAGGTAACTCGGGTAAGGTTAAATTCAACATAAGATGTCCTTAATAAAATAAACTAGGTGGGTCATGAGTTATCAGTAATCTGACATTATCTCGTTGTAATCTTGCTGATCCTGATACATCTGTAGATAGACCTGATATTTGGATTGATGGAAATCGAAGGTGTCACAATCGGGCTTCACTACCCCACCTTCACGCACCATCGCACCTGCCGCCTGAGCAAAATCGGTAAAGGCGCCACAAGCCACAGCCCCCAACAGAGCCGCTCCGAGATTCACCGCATCTTCTTCTTGGGCAAGATGAATTTCCCGTCCGGTAGCATTGGAGTATTCACGTAGCCATAATGGATTTTTGGTCGCACCGCCACACATCACGATACGGTTGATCTCGTGCCCAGCCTCTTCTAATGTGTCGATAATATGGCGAGTTCCGTAAGCGATAGACTGTAAGGTGGCCAAATAATAGCGAGCCAGCGATACACGCCCACTTTCTAGTGTTAAGCCGCTTACCATCCCTTTTGCCGAAGGATTAGCACGGGGTGAGCGGTTTCCATAATGATCGGCTAATACATGAAATTGAGCCGTTGGATAAGCTTCCGTCGCCTCTAACTCAGCCACCGCCTCATTCAATAATTGGTAATAATTCACGCCCGTTTGTTGGGCTTGCTGATCAAGCTCTGTCCAAGCCTCGTGGCGGCGAATAGACCATTCAACCAAAGCGCCAGCGGCACTCTGCCCCCCTTCGTTCAACCAAAGTGCTGGCAACATAGCACCGAAATAGGGTCCCCAAACACCGGGAACCATAATCGGATAAGGGCTAACAATCATATGGCAATTGGAAGTGCCGCTGATGATCGCCAAACTAGCATCTGGCTGTGCCGCCGTTAACGCCAAGCCACCTGCGTGGGCATCAATAATTCCAGAAGCGACAATTACATCAGAAGATAAACCAAAAGCGTCAGCCACAGACTGACTTAGACAGCCAGCTTGTTCACCTAATGCAAGAATGGTTTGAGGCACTTTTTCTAATAGATCATCCAACCCAACATCGGCTAATAAGGTTTCGCTAAACTGATTTTGATGCGCCAGATAGTTCCATTTACAAGTTAATGTACAGGTGCTGGCCGCATCCGCTGCCGTCGCTTTCCACACCAGATAGTCAGCCAAATCAAAGAAACGCCAAACATTAAGATAACGCTCTGGATAGTTATTTTTCAGCCACAGGATCTTGGGTAATTCCATTTCGATACTGACTTCACCGCCCACATAGCGCAGAGATGAGTCGTTGGTCAGATTGATGGTCACCGTCTCCTGCACAGCGCGGTGATCCATCCACATAATCACATCTTGCTCAGCCTCGCCCGTTGGCGAGACCGAAATTAAACCGCCGCCTTCACTAACAGCAACCAGTGAACAAGTAGCATCAAAACCGATAGATTTCACATAACTAGGCTCAATCTTGGAAAGCGCTACAGACTCTTTCACGGTGACACAAACCTGCGCCCAAATATCTGTTGAGGATTGCTCAACAAAATCTGTCTTAGGATGAAACTGGCTGATTGGGCGTACAGAAAAACCTAAACGCTTGCCCGTTTGATCAAATACCGCTGCACGGACACTGGCTGAGCCAACATCAACGCCAATGAAATATTGTTGTTCCATGCGAACCCTCATCGTTTGCTAACGCAATGCTGCTTTTTGCTACCTCGAGTTAGCAAGATAGAATGGCCGTGTTTAAAAAACAATCAGCAGAAGAGATTATTGTGATGGAGATCTATAGGTGAGTTATTAATGCGTTGATAGATATGGAATTATAAATAAGCTATTTTAATACTTACAAGGCTATAGTTATTTTTGGCAGAGAAATCAATAAAAATAACGGCAGACCATTTGGCCTGCCGCAAAGAATGATTATTAAGAGGAATGGATAGTCCAAATTTCACTATAATGCTGATTGTTATAACAACGCCTTCTAATAACTTGGAATAATTTCATTAATTATTATTTTTCCAAGTTATTAGCTGGAATTTTAAAATTAAATATATTCAAATATCAATACGCCACCACCACTGATACTACCAACTGATGCATTGGCGCCACTTCTTCCTAATGTCATACCAATATCCAAAGTTTTATTCGTGATCCCTTGAAGGGTTGTAATTAACTGTTTTTTATTATCAACCGTTAACTCACCATACCAACCTGATGGGGTATTACCTAAATCTAGACTAGTACGAGTTGGATTTGCAATATCAATAGGTTTTGATGGTTGATATGACACTTTAATATTCCCTGGGTTAGTACATCTAACCGTGATATTTTTAGTCAAACTTTTACCTTCTGCCGTGGACTGTGGTAAGGCACCAAAATTAAAATCTAACTGGGTTTTATCTACGCTACAAGTATTTATTACTGTTACATAAAAGGTTAATCTTGCGGAGTTCTTAGGTTGAATTAACGAAACATAACCTAACCATTTACTTGGTACATCAGGATTCCTTACGCCAAATAATGTAGTATCCACTTGGATTATATATGGAGTACTTCTAATTGGTAAATTAGTATTACTAATCAGGGTAACTGCTGTCTGCCCACTAAAGGCTCTTGGCGTATAAGGCCTTGAATTACAGGTTGCTCGCCCAACATTACCTGAACTCTGACCTATCTGTGCATATTGTGTATTAGGATATCCAGAAATAGAACCTAATGATTGAGGTAACATAATTCTAAAATCATAAGATTGTTGGGTAGCCGGATCTGTATATCTCACTGAATTTGGCGCAATAACATACTGTATATTAACTGAGTTGGGAGAACCACCATACGGAGGACATGCACGAGAACCCCAAGCGTATTCTGTCATTTGTCCGCCTGAACTATTTAAGATTGCATTAAGCGTTAAGTTTACACCATTAAAGTTAGCACCAGTCCAGGTTGTATTTGCTGTAAACTGAGTTGCATTATATCCCATTACCGTCCAATCATCTGGATCACCAGCATGGCTAATACTTGAAAATGTAAGTAATACAGCTGGTAGTAAAGAAAAAACTTTTTTCATAATAAGACCTAATTCAAATTATAAATAACTCATTAAAATAGCAACTGTACTGTCAAAACTACCTTCAGTTAATAATGACTTATCTGGGGTTATCAATGATGCTCGTAGAATAAATGCACCTTGAAGAGCGCTACTACCAAAAGGTATCCATTTATTTAAATCAAGATTAGTGTTTCCTTTTGTTAAAGAAATTCCTAATCCATTCTTTGAGGTGCGTAAAACATTATTACCTATTTGTGTATAGCTGCCATATCTGGTTGGGTATAAATATAGATTCATAACTTTATTCGGAGGAACGGAACTACCTACACAGTTATATTTAAGCTGAATATCTTTATAAGCAGTTCCACTTTCTACTTGTGAAAAATCAACACTATCAAAGTTTACAAATAATGGAGATTCGTTATTCTCGCCTAAAATAGTACAAACAGGGGCAACAATAGTCGCAGTGATATTGACTCTTACATCCGCTCGACCACTATTAAATTCAGCTGCAAGGCTAGCACCTGAAACAAGCAATAACAATAAGAGTAAATTTCTTATATACACCATATTCAATCCTCTTATCAGTTATAGTTGACCATAATACTAGCGGTTCCGTTAATAGTTCCCGGCTTGGCAAAGTCACCTTTGGTTAGAAAGGCATTTAAAACTAACTCTGCTTTATTTTCAGTACTCACTTGTACTTCTAGTGGTTTATTGAATGAAATTATCTCACCACTCATATTTTCTAAGCCAACGATCAGGCCAGTTCCGCCTTGAGTACTTAAATAATCAATATTATTTCGTCTATACACGTTTGTAGAATCTAATGAAATAGTTATTATTTTATTCATCATTATTGGTGTACAGTTTTGAAATTCAATTTTAAATAATTTTTTATCTGATATATTTCCGCTAACCTCAATATATCCCAATGAATATGGTATAAATTGAACAGTTATATCTGATTGTTTTATCTCACATTTTTTATCAACTAAATTACCGTTAAAATTAATAATCAAATCACTAGCAAAAACGGGAGCAGCCATAAGGCTAATTAATATGACCAGTATATTTTTAATCATAATCTAGCTCCATAATCACTGAGCTGCCTTTAATATTCGTAGTTTGCAGATAAATATTATTACTACCCGAATAAAGTGTGTAATGAAGTTTACTTGAAGTCATCTTTAGTTGGCTTCCCTCAAGCAGTTTTACTTTTGCCTGTAAAGGAATTTTCACATTATTGTTATTAACTAAGCATTGCTCTAACTTAACAACAAAAAAGTTTCCATTATATTCATCAGATAAAATAACACACGGAGAGTACATGAGACCTATTTTGAAATTAAGTTTTCCACTCAGCTCAGTCATCTTGTCTGCTGATGTTGCATCATATGAAGGAAAATAATGATTTCCCTCATACTGAACAGCTGCACTACTAAATGAAATTAATAAAGTGTAAAACACTGAATAAAAATATTTCATTGCACCCTCAATTTGTTAGCTCTGAAAGTTATTGTTTATCCGCTTTACACACAGACGCACTACAGCTAAATGAAACTGTTGGTCGCCCACCATAATCATTAATATAGGTTAAATATGGCTTTTGAAAATGCGCTGTTTTTACTTGGTAAGAACCAAAAGGATCAATCATAACAGAATCAAAAGCACCATTTTCAGACTTATTTTTATCTCCAGCTAAACCGATGACAGTTAAATAGAATGGAGAGTTATTTTTAACAACATATCCACCATTTACTACATTTAACTCTAAATCTAAAGCCCAGTTTGTTTTTGCTTTATCTAAAATAGATTCTGGACGGTAAAATAATTTTATTCTTGATTGTAATGCTACTTGCATAACATTAGGCTTATCACTTTTCGGTGGGATCTCTCTTAAATTAAAGTAATAAACAGACTCTCTGTCTTTAGGTAATTTAGATATATCTGTGGTTGAGATCCTAATCATACTTTTCACATTTGGCTCTAAACGCTGAACTAATGGAGTTGCAATTAATGGCTCTGTTGTTAGTTTATTACCATCTTTGTCATCAATCCAAGCCTGAGCTAGATAAGGTAGTGTATCACTTTGGTTTTCAATATTAATAACAACTGGAGTAGAATCTCCTTCTATAATTGCTCTTGTTCTATCAAGAGATACGGCAGCTATGCTGTTATGTGTCATAAATAATAATGGGATTAATAATAAATTACGTTTCATAAAAAAATCTCTATTTTTCACAAATTAAGATAATTTGATTTGTATTATCCAAAATTGGCAATGTTGTATTACACTGAATTTTATTCGACCAGTTAATATTTAGCTTTTCTTCTGATTGAACAGCGGTTAACCAAACTAATCCATTATCACTAACTATACCGACTTCCCTTCCTTTTTCATTAAGTACCTGAGCACCAAATGGCGGTGAACCTGAATTATCGGCCATTTTAATGGCGGCAAATAATTTAAATCCTTTATTAGTACTTATTTTTCTGTATCCAACCGCACCTTCAGTTAATGCGATATCATATATCATATTTGATGATTCAATATTATCTGGCAATTTACTCATATCAACATTGTAGCTATTTTTGTAATAGCTCGTCATGTTAGGAATAACACCAATACCCAATCCATTCGTTATTACTGTGCCATTATTTAATGGAACATCAGCGACATTATTGGTGTCTATCATTAATCTTGCAGCAGAGGAATATGATGAACTATGTAAAGCAACACCATGTTGCGTTAATGTTACCCCACCATTTAATCCCATACCTAAGCTAGTGTCGCCTTTATCCGATATTGAAATATTACTATTTACAGATGCATAACGTGTTGGTAAATCATACATACCAGCAAGAGTACTTTGCTTTTTAGCCTCTTTACCATAGCTTGTTGATGCACTTAAATTATAGTAATCATTATCATCAGTTAAATTCGATACTGAAACCCGAGAGTTATAAGTATCGTTATATTTCATTGTATCAAAAGTATAGAATTGTCTACCAAATGGTACTGAAAACATCAAACTAACCTGGTCATCATATTTATTTTGATAATAACTTCTATTCGCTGATAGCGTTATACTTCCACCTTGTAAATTTAAATAAGGAACATTAATGCTCTTACCTATATTAAGACCATATTGGTGGGTTTGACCTCTATCCCAATATTGTTGCAATTGGTAATTTAAATTTATATTAAATTCACCCAGTCGCTTAGAAAGACTTATTTGATAACGCTCTTTTTCATTATCAACAACTCTGTCATCTCTTAAATCTAAGTACTGAGAAATCGTATAATATTTTCTATCGGTAAAGCGATATCCAGCAAAGGTTAAATCCATATCGTAATCATCGAAAGTTTTCGAGTAATTAATGCTATATGAATTACCAGATGGACTATCGTGATCCAATTGTACAAATGAGCGTGCAATATTTACAGATAATGCACCAAATTGGTTCATAAATCGACCAACACCTAATGAAATTTGCTGATAGCCTTGACTAACATCTGTTGCAGCATTTAATGACCAATCATTATTTAAACCGTGGGAAGCTTCTCCTCTAAAGAAAAATACACCGCGATATACTGAATGATCGCGTTTGGTTGGCTGCCCAGCAGATATATTATATCTTGTAGTTCCTGGACGAGTTAAATAAGGTACGTTCGAACTATTCACTATAAATTGTTGTTCTGTACCATCTTGCTCAATAATTTTTACATTAAGCTCACCACGAGTTCCACTATTCAGCGACTGAATTTTAAATGGACCCGCAGGCACATTACCATCATAGAGTATGCGCCCTAATTGTGTAACCACCACGCGCGCATTAGTTTTTGCTATTCCTGTAATTTCAGGTGCATAGCCTCTTAATCTAGGTGGTAACATGGAATCATTAGTAAATAATGAAAATCCTGTAAATTTAATTGGATCTAATATTTGTGACGGTGTTGTATTTTCACCAAGCACTAGTTTTGCGTCTAATTCTTTAATGTTTCTATATAAATAAATTGTATTAAATAAAAAATTACGCATTGTTGAGTTTTGGCCATTTGATACCTGCTTTTGATAATTACCATAGTATTCACCACGCAAGCGCCATGCCCCCATATTGGCACCAAGATAGCCACTAATAGATGCAATTTGATTTTTCAAACTATCTTGATCGCTATATTGATAGTTAGCATTATAATCTAACAGTAATCCACTAATACCTTCATCCCACAGAGTTTTGGGTAACCAATTATTATCCATATACTCTAGATATAACTGAGGTATATTTAGAGTCACTGTTCCTTCGGGTAAATTAGGTATAACACTAACCCCTTTCAGGGCTGAAAAATCAATACACTGTTCATTATTCCAATAGGTAAACTCATTAATATATTTTTCTTTAAAGCCCAAACTGTTAACATAAGATTTATCGATACACACATCACTCACAGATGCATCTTCTTTATCACCGATAATTTGAATAGGTACAGTAGACTGTGTTAATTGAGTACTATTAATAATGATGTTAAAAAAATAAGTTCCCGGTAGAATAAAATTAGGATTTTTAAATCTTGATACGTCTATATTAGCTTTATCTGCGCTATCAAGTATATCTGTATTAAACTCTACAGAATAAGATACTTTAGTGAAACAAAGCATCGATACCATAAAAATGGTCATTTTTTCTTTTATTGATAACATCGTAAATACTCATTAAATTAATAGTAATCAATATCAAATGTAATGATACTTGAAAATTCTCCCACTTGAGGTTTAAGCATGTTATCAACAACAATTTCAGATAAAAAATCCAATTGCTGTTCATTAATCGATTTTGTTTTACCTGATGTCATTTTTAAATTATAAATTGGATAATATTCATTAGGCTTGACAATATTACTTCCGCTTAATATATAAATAGCTAAACCATCTGCATCATTAAATTTAAAGCCATTAAAATTATTTGTTACTGAACCTGAGAACTTTATTCTTATAGGCGATTTTTCATCACCAAAATCGGAATTTGATAGCTGGCAGTTTTTTAAAATTATTTTAAACGGTTTCTTTATTTTATTTTCTTCTGCCCTACTTAATGGGTAATCACCAAAGTCAATAATCTGATCTTTGCTCGTTAATTGAATTGAGCAACTAGAAGCTAGCACTTCACCTTTAACCGTTGCCTGACCCCAGTTTACTGCTGCAAAAGACTGCATATTGAAAATAGGTGATAATAATAGGGCAATAATCAACAATTTCTTCATAATATTAATCTTTTTAAGATTGCACGCTCCTTCACATAATATGGAAGGAGCGTGTATAACTTACTGGTACGCGATTTCGAAAGTAGAGATTGTAGTGAAATCACCAGCTGTTACAGCTAAAGCACCTGCTTTTTTAACGAAAGCAGAATAAGTTAATGTGTTATCACCATCGCCTAGATTCAGTGAAGCAGGTGTACCAAAAGTAATATTATTGATACCAACAGCGATATTCGCAGCGCTACCGGTAGTTCCTAAAAGGTTTTGACCTGCAATTTTGTTTACACCATCAAAAGTGATAGTTGCAGTTTTAGTTACTGTTACAGGATCATCAGGATCAGTATTATCAATAGAAGTTAAAGAACAACCTTTAAGATTTAATTCAAAGTTTTGATATTTTGAATCACCAGCATTTAATTGACTCAGTGATAATTGTCCAAAATCAACGATTGTTGCTGTACCACCTTGGCCTGCATCTAAGTTACAAGGAGTATCACGAACTTCACCTTTAAAAGTAACTGTTCCTGAGTTAGTATCTGCAAGTGAAGCAAATGAAGTGGCGAACATCGCTGCAGCTAATACAGTCATAAATTTATTTAATTTCATACTATTTCCTATCAATGTTTTAAAGTTTGCTTGTAAATTGAACAAATAAAATTAATATTATTTTATTACTAAACACAGATGACAATATCTGTATAAGAAAGAGTTATATAAAGAACTCTTTCTTATATAGAAGAATAAATTAATCACTATAATTTATTATGTTAAAACTCCCAATATGAGTAATATTAAAAACCATTATTTTCAATAAAAGTAATAAGTTTTTTATACATATATAATAAATAATAATTTATTTTGTAAACACACTTAAATTAAATAGCTAAGAGTAATAATTCTCTTCTATTTTATAGAGTGTTAGAAACCTAACTTTAGTAAGATAACATTCAAATTATATAATATCTTCGTAAAACACCTATTAATTGTCGATGTTAAAAAATGATGAGTATGAAATAAAATCTAAAAATGATACATTCATTACCGATAGTATAAATATAAAGTCTGTCAACGATAGTTCATTATAACCTCGTTCATATCGTGAAATTTGCTGCTGACTTACACCTATTAACTTTCCAAGTTCGGCACCTGTCAATCCATTTTTAATTCTAATTTTTCTTATAAATTCACCTATTTCATAATTTAACAGTAAAAAAAATTTCTTTTCTGGATAGGCCATGAAATAAAACCTCATTAAAAAAATATTTATTATATTAAAATACCAAAAAATTGACTTTCCAATTTAATAATCAGACATGTATTTAATATTAAATTTATCTTTACTCGTATTACGTGCATTCAATCTAACTCTTTTTTTTATTCGGTTAAAGATGTTTTAAACGATCAATGGCCTACAATCGATAGATAATAACTATTAATATAGCTTATTTGATCGTCAGATCAGATATTAATATGGGTTAAATTATCAGATTGAAAATATAACGTCATGATTGAAATGGTTTTTTTATTATTGATATGAATTTATTATTTTAAGTGAATATCTAAATTATATTATTATTTATCACATTACTTTCTTCAGAATAAAATAATCTGTTACATATAAATACATTTAAATATATTAATACTCTTTTTTGGTGTTGTTATCTTTGATGAAACTATCACTCTATAAAACAATAATATCTTAAGTGTAATAAAGTTATTATTTTATATTTCCTCGCACGTATAAAAATTATGTCTCTTTAGTTATTGTTCGATATACACTTTAAATAAGACTATTCTTAATTTTACGAGTATATTTTTAAATAATATATTAATCACTTAATAGTCATTAAATGACTGATGATTAAACGACCATTTTAGACGTATTCAAGTTTACCTCTATCTATATTTAGCCCAGACAGCCCTTATTTTTTATCTACATACAGATTATATATGCAACTAGAAGGTAACGACTTTCGCCTTCTAATTAAGCGATGCCGGAATTTTTATAAGTACTCATTCTTCTAAAAAATGTAGTCGATATATTTTCGATTATCAGTTCAAAGTTATTAAACTTGTCAACTTGGAGATCTGTCTGTTCTCTGGCAACTATAGTGATGGATTGATAAGTGGGGAATGATAATGAGTAAAATAGAGCAATGATGACAAAACCTGATCCTATATTCAGAGTTCAATTGAAAGCTACGTCAACATATCTGATATTAGCAGCATTGATGATAGCTGCTCTTATTTAGCTATGGCAGGTTATTGACAAAATGGGCTCTTTACACCGAATTGAAGACATGACCCATAGATAACTACGTGCCTAAGCTATAGGCTATGCTATACAAGTGATTAAGTGCAATTATTTTCAGGTTATTCATCTTTAAACACAATTGTAAAAGGAAATACCTTATGCCATTAATCATGCTCTGGATAGGACTTGTACTTATTGATAGCCAAGGATGCCTAATCACGTTTAAACGTTTTTTAAACGTGATTAGGCATCCTTAAATGATAGGGAATCGGGATTGTTGTTTGGTTGGCGGCTTTGTATTACTTTTAATAAATTTAGCACTATTTATTTATGAAAAAGAAAAGAGCAAGAGGCTTTTTGATAAATAAAGCCTCTCTTTTTTGAGCATTAAGGCGTAGACATAATAATTGTAGCAGCAGAGTTAAATTGGCCTTCTATCAGCTCATTTGGTGACAAATTAGGTTTCTTAACTAGCGTAAACATTAATGTATCTCGACCATGGCCATTTTCTATTTTAGAAACGAAATGCCCATTGTTTGGAGAAACTGGCTGCCCTTGATGATAAACTTCCACGCCTAACCCTGGCATAATAGGGCCTTGGCTACCAATATCACCAGTTCTAACGAGTAGGGCATTAGACGAAAAGGTTGAGGTTTCCCCGCTCAGAATCATTTTTATTGGCGCTGTCAGGTTATTATCTTCACAACTGTATGTGATTTCAGCATTGCGCTGAAAACGACTTGCGCTGCCAACAGTTGAAATACCCGATGCATTGACCGTATCGAAATCAATAATAATAATTTGGTTATTATTGATATCGCATGTACCTGTTCCGACAACCACATCATTCCCTGAATAGAAATTCCATTTAAAATAAGCATGGTCAATTTGCTGATTACTATTGACAAATGTTGCGTATTTATGAAGGTCCAACGTCATCAATAAATCGCCTTTTCTCACTAATACAGAAGGCGTAGGCTTAACATTTACTTGTAAATATAACTTAATCTGTAAAGGTTCACTGGCTCTCGTTAAACGGAAAACTTGGATTTCTTTACCGCTAAAAGGGGCTAAAAAATAAGCACCTCGTACAACAACACCCGCATTTAATTCTGGATTATTTTTAAATACTGGGCCCAAATCAGCCCCTGTTACATTGAGATAATCAACGTAAGCGTTGGGTGCTTCATTACGGCAATTCATAAAGTCGCTTACATCTGCGAATTCATTAATTCGATTAGGTACAGCAAAAATATCATTATCGATAGGAACATCATAAATGTTTTGTGTTCCCCCACCGACCTCTTGCCCACCATTGGTTTTACATTGGAATGCAAAAATAGCAGGGGAAAATAATAAGGTTGCGAGAAGTAATATTAATATCTTCATTGTTACTGGTACCTTAATCATAAATTAAACTAAAAATAGCAGTTGCAGTAAAATGGCCAAACTCAATGCTTTTATTTCTTATTGCATCGGGTTCTCCTTGCACATTTGCATTGAAACTTAATATATTCGTACCATTTTCTAAATTGTATGCAGACGTAGAGCTATTAATTGGAATTTTTTTACCACTATGTTCTAAAATCTCGATTCCTATACCTGAAGCTATACTGCCTGTATCTAATGCAAGTAGTCCTGGTAGATTTGTATTTTCTTTCCCTGTAAATTCAACTGTCACTGTTTTAAAAATACTATTATCACAGTCATCTAGGTGAATATTGAAATTTTCTAGTGGTGTTTTTTGGTTAATATATAGGTACTTATTGACAATAGTGCCAAAATCAACAACGATATTTTCATCGCCAGGTCTGACTGTACAAGCTTCAGCGACAAGGAATCCTCGAATTTTAATTTCACCAATCTGGCCATTTTTTCCATGGCTAGGCAACGAAATAAATAATAAGCTTAATAGCATTACGAGTATTATCTTTTTAAATTTATAAAAATTGAAATTTAAGTTATCCATATAAATACCTTCAATGCTACATCAGCAAATTGAGTTAACTTATTCATAGGTTATTTGAAAAGAAATAACGCTTCGGTATGTACCAGCCTGTAACCTCTCAGCAATTCTGATGGGCGCTACGTAATAAGTTAAAATATTTTGCCCAGATGAAATAAGTTGTGGCTCGCTGTATTCACCAAAGGCGATTTCTTTTCCTTTTGGTGTAGTGATTTGCAATCCAAGTCCTTTAACACCTTCAACACTGGCAATATTAGGTCGAAACGGAACCACTAGTGCAATAAAACGAATTTTCATCCCTGGTTCGGTAGTACTCCATGTCACATTGCCGGATTTATCATTTCTTAGGACGGTTGGTGTTTCAATACAATCCAATAATTCAATATTAATAGGGATTTTATGTCCTTGCGCACCAATTGCTTTTAATGACGCAGTTTCAATATTACCCATATCAACAGATTGAAATGCAGAGTCCATCGATAAATGACAAGCACTCTCCGTTAAGGAGCCATAAACAAAAATTTTTCCATTTGCGCCTTCTACATCCCAATTTCCTGTAGAGTTATAAAAAGCATTCGCTGATGCCGCATATATCATAGACGAAGGAAATATGAGAGATAACCCGAGAAGTAAGGGAAGACTTTTTTGATTAATCATCTTTTCCTCTTTATTTATTTTCAGGAATAACCTGACATATATTAGCTTCGCATTTAAATTGCAGTTTTGGGCGACCACCATAGTCATTGATATAGGTCAGTACAGGGTTCGCGCCCACAGTAGAGCTAGGGACGCCTAAATTTTCTTCACTAAATGGCTCAGCCATAATTGCTTTAAAATTTTGATTTACAGGAGAATTCATGCGCTCAGCAGCACCAATAATTGTGATATAAAAAGGCGTTGGGTTTTTAATAATATATTGATCACCCTGCTTAATAAGCTGTATTTTTTCTTGCCAAGGGCTGTTTAACATTTCAGTTTCACTTAGCATAATATTTTTTGGGCGATAAAATAATTTAATCTTACTTTGTAATGCTAATTGTAAAACATTCGGTTTATCACTTTTCGGCGGGATCTCTCTTAAGTTAAAGTAATAAACACTTTCTCTGTCCTGAGGTAGTTTATTGATTTCAGGAAGTGCTTCTATACGCACTTGGCTCGATTTTTCTGGCTCTACTCTTTGTACCGGAGGTAATACAGCAAAAGGTGAGGAAACTTTAGCGCCTTGAATATTTTCTATCCAACCTTGCGCTAAATAAGGTAGCTGGTTATTTTTATTGGTGATAGTGATTGAAACGCTTTTTTGATCGCCATTAAAAATAATGCGAGTTCTATCTAAAGCAATTGCCGAGAAAGCACTCCCGCTAACTAAACCGCTTAATAAAATAGTACTGATATATAAATTAGTTAATTTTTTCATAGCAATCACTCATCTACAGATTATTATCTGTTTCATTACGTTTATTTGATAATGGTTTACAAGGAATAAATAATCCTTGATTAATTGTTTCTAAATTCTCAGGAAAATTAATTTCACATTGTGCTTCGCCACCCCAATGGATAATCATTGCTTCATTGGAGTTGATACCACTGACGTAGGCATATCCATTATCAGTCACTATTCCAGTTTCCTTTCCTTTCAAATTTGTAATCTGGGCACCAAATGGCGGCGCAGAACCGTCAGACATGCGCATAGAAAGCATCATTTTTTCACCAGATAACACATTAAACTTACGATAACCAATCGCCCCTTCCGTTAATGTCGCTTGAACAATAGAGTCAGTTATTTCGGCATTATTTGGTAATGCATTTAAATCGACTTTAACTTTACTGCGGTAGTAGCTATTCAGGTCAGGGACAACAACTTTACCGAATGCATTTGATACAATAGGGATCCCACGGTCTGATACGGGTATTTTAGCGACACCATCAGTATCGATGAGTAGGCGTGTTCCCCCAATATTTGACACTCGGTGAGCATCAGCACCATTTAAAGTCATGGTGAATCCGCCTTGAGCCCCTAACCCAAATGACGTGTAATTATTGTGAATATAGCTGGCATTTGCGGTTAACTTAGTATTATCACCATAGTGAGTAATATAGGTGCTTGTGGTCCCACCTTTATTGGTTGAACCTGCGCTGACTTGATAATTGGTTCTATCTGACAGCTTGTTATAATAAGTTGCCCTATTAACTGTATCATCCCGCGTTGCTTGTAATGAATAACCTATATTGGCACCATTTCCCCAAGGCATTGAAGCTGAGATATAAAGACCATCATCATTTGTTTCGTTATATTTATTACGATAAGCCGATAACGAAATATTAATGTTTTTCAGACTTCCCAAATCTAAGGTCTTCGTCACCATTAAATTGTAGCGATTGCTTTCTGGCTTATCCCAATAAGTTTGGTGTGAATAATTTACATAAGCTGTAATTTTCGATTCCCTAAAGTTTTTATTTAGAGAAATTACATACATTTCTTTATTGCTGCCTTGACGTTCGTCTGAGTTTTTAGCAGTTAAAAAATCAGCCACAGTCATAAAACTGCGTTCTGAGAAGCGGTAACCTGCGAATTGGACTTGGCTATCATAGTCATCAAAGCGTTTCGAATAGTTTATTCGATAAGAATTTCCTGTGAGTTTTTTATCATTAGTGATATTTGCAATAGAATGCGTAATATCGAAAGATAAGGCACCAAATGCTAATAAATCTCGGCCTACACCCACGTTAAATGCATTATAGTCTTGACTATTTAATGAGCCTGCAAGCAATGACCAACCATTAGTGACACCCCACGACATTTCACCACTCGCGAATGTATCTCCATTTACACGGTGATCCATATCTGTTGGGCGACCAACAGCTAATTTATATCGAACACTACCTGGTCGAGTTAAATAAGGAATGTTGGCAGTTTCAACCTGATATTCTTGGACAGAACCATCTTGTTCTTCGATTCGAACATCCAGCTTACCTGTTGTCGCATCACTTAAATTTTGAACACGAAAAGGACCGGCAGCGACTTGTTCTTGATAAATAACCCGCCCTTGTTGGCTAATAATTACCGTTGCATTGGTGGTCGCAACACCAGTTATTTCAGGTGCATACCCACGTAAGTTGGGTGGAAGCATTAATATATCAGAGCGTAAACTTATACCTGTAAATCGAAAACTATCGAATAAATCCGTGTTGAAATAGTCTTCACCCAGAGTTAATTTAGCTTTAATACTGGTTAAAGCTTTATAGGCGTAAAGTCGGCTCCATTGGAAATCATGCTCATTTTTACTGTTCGATCCTGTTTCTCGTTGGGCACGCCCTTGCCAATCCCCCCTAAAGCGCCATGCGCCAAGGTTCACACCAGTAACACCATTTGCCGTCACGTTATAGTTGCTATTTTTATCATGAGGCTTATTGGCTCTTGTGTTAATGTTGTAGTCTAAAATAGCCCCTGAAATCCCTTCATCCCAAAGAGAAGGCGGATCCCAGTTAGCCGTTCTATATTCAAGATAGGCTTGAGGAATACTCAGGTATAATGTTGAGTCAGATAAATCCCCTCGAGCTTGAAAACCGGGTAAACTGAGTAAATCAAGGCACTCATTATTATGCCACCACGTAATTTGCTTCAAAGAACTAGCCGTTAACCCTAACTGTTGAACTTGTTCTTGGGTAATACACACAAGGCTTGCTTCAGGATCATTTTCAGAGGCATAGAATGAAAATCGTTGCTCAGGCAGAGTTTCTTTATTTACTTGCACTTTGAGAGGGTAAGCGCCAGGCATAATATAACCAGCACGTGAGAATTGCTTAATATCGATGTTTTTTTTATCTTCTAAATCAAATAACGCCGTATTAAATTGCATAGTATCGGCAGCATATAACTGAGCTGATAATGACCCAAAGATAATCATTATCGTTGTCGTTATTATATTTATTTTGTGTTGTTTAAAAAACATAAAAAACATCCCTAAAAAACATCAATATAACCTTTAGAATTAATAATAATCGACCTTGAACCTTAATAAGGTTTGGTAATTACCCGCTTTAACAGGACGATAATTGCTGACTAATTGCATTTGATATTTCAGTATCATTGTTCCTGGCGTAATTCCTAATGCAGATAATGGCTTTCCTGGTGTAATGGAATATCCAGATATATCATGCAATGCTAATTGCACTCCTTTTGCTTCACCCGAGAGTGTAAAAAAATCACCGTCTGATGGACCATCAAAAGTGACTTCGAGTGAATTCCATTCGTTATTATCTTTTGAATATTTTTCCCAGCGACAATCAACGAGTTTAATATTAAATTCTTTTATGGGGCCTTTTCCAACTTCGCGAATATAACTTGTTGGAAGCACCCCCATATTAATGGTCTGATCCCTAGACCCGATATCTATTGCACAGGCAGTATCAACTATTTCGCCATTCATTGTGACTTTCCCCCATCCATTAGGTGATGCAACCATCTGTGGCGAAAGAAATAATGTTAGAAGAAATAGGGAAGATACTTTTCTTTGTAAATAGATAAATCCTTTCACTTTAACCTCAGACTTAATTAGGTGATTAATAGAGGAGTACGGAGGTATTCCTCTTCAATTAATCAATTAGTTATAAGTTAAGGTAAAGTTAGTGACACTTTCAAATTTACCTAATGGAATCTTATCTACTGCAACGTTTGCACCTTGTACATAAGCGCTATAACGCAGTGTGTTGTCACCCGCTTGCAGTTGGTGTTCTTGAGCTGTTGCAACACCCATATCTAATGCTGAGCCGTTTGTATCAGTTAATTGAATACCGACGTTGCCAGCAATAGTTGGATCGGTTGCATCTAAGCCAGTTACACCTAATAATTTAGAGTTGAAAGCAGCGCTAGAGCCAGAGAAAGTAATATTAACTTTGTCGTTGTAAACTTTATCATCTGCGTCTTTAGGGAACACACAGTCTTCTAATTCAATATTGAATTGTTTAGCGCTAGAAGTACCACCATTCGCTAAAACAGAGTTAGCGATTTGGCCTAACCATACTGTTTGGTCGATAGAGTCAGAGCTAATTGAGCAAGGTGCATCGATAATTTCACCTTTAAATGTAACTTTACCATGCCCTTGATTAGCGAAAGCTGGAGATGCGATAACGGTAGAAATAAGTGCAGCTAAAAATACTTTTTTCATTTGAACCTCATTTATATATAACAACGTGATGATTACCCAATAATTAAGTAGGGCATAGTTAAAATTTTATATTTTTTAAATAATTATTTGCTGTATAAAGAATTTAATATAGTTCCTGTTTGTCCATTAAAAATATAATGACAATTATCTTTTTCATCAAAGAGATTTTCACTTTCATGAATAAATGAATTAGCATTTGGATGCTCTTCATTTATTTTCAATAGTATACTTTCGAAAAACGTACTAGGATTAGTATTTAGATAGAATAAAATTGAAAATAGCATCCCACAGTTAACACTACATATTCCTCTTTCATATCGAGAAATTTGTTGTTGTGATATCTTTAATTTTTTAGCTAGGTCTTTACCACTCAGCCCTTTTTCTTTTCTAAGATGGAATAATTCCAAACCAATTTGTTCAGTTAGTATTTTTTGAAAGTTATCTATACTGGTTTTTAACTTATTATTTTTCATATCCCACCAATAAAGCTTTATGTAATGTGGCTATACAATCAGGCACGCTTACAAAACAAGCGAATTGATTGCTTTTCATTCAAAAAAACGCAACATAATAAATCAAAATGTTGCGTTAAATTGGTTTTAGCTAATTTGGTTTATATATTAGAATTATCAGAATTAAAACCTTTAATTTGTGTATCTACTTATAAAAATTAGTGCATTTAACTAGTGGTTTTTTTTAATGAAAATATCAGGAATGGTAACTTTTTGTTGTAGATGACAATTTTTTACATTACTTAATTATTATCTCTAAAATGCATTACGACAACAGAGTTTTATACTGTTTGATTTTGGTTAGTCTGAGAATTATACTTATTAGGAATTTTAAACATTTTGATTTATTATGTTGCATTACCATTTGATTTTAAAACAAATTTCACTTACTCCATTGATTTAAATGAATTACTTATATTTTTTTTTATTATATTCTTTTTTGGTGTTTTTTTTATTTTATTTAGTATTATTTAACTTTTTAAACTTAATAAAACAAGATTAAAATCTAAAAATATTGAATTCCCATTTTTTTATTCATTAAAATACTTTATGTGATATTCCAAATATGAATAGATGTGTGATCTCAATGTGTATTTATTGATAACGCACTATTAATTTTCTAAGATAATACCAATACTCATATTGCGAGTATTTAAATTATGATAATTGGTAAAAGAAGAATAAATGAAATTATTAACTAATTGTGTTTTGTGGAGTAGGAAATAACGTATTCATAGCTCTATTCATAGTATTAAAAATAATAATTACGTCCTCTCTCTATAAGAATACCTCAGCTTTATAAAGCCAATAGGCTAAATAACTGAGGTATTTTTTATATTTAATTCATTTTATAATAGTGAACTTTGGTTTCATGTTGACATAGCTCACTAAATTGTCTACTGATTAGACCAAATACCGCTAAAACGTTTTTCATTACTTGCTGTATAAATTACGGTATGAGCAATATTTCTATGCCCTAAATAGTCTTGAATTAATCGAGTATCTCTACCGAGATCAGCTAATGCATATCCACATGCATGCCTTAACATGTGTGGGTGAAGCTTGACGGGAAGACCCGCTATCTTTCCATATTGCTCAAATAAACGATAGATTTGGTAGCGAGAGATTTGGCTCTCTTTTTGTGAGATAAACAAGCAATCTGAGCTGGAGGTTTTCCACGAATCCCTCTCTATTAACCATCTTTCGATTGCCGTAAATTCCTCTGGAATTATAGGTTGAACAGTAGATAGCCCTCCTTTTAACCGCCTGATATAGATAACTTTCTGTACTAAATCAATATCCGCCATTGTGATATGGGCAAGTTCGCTAACTCTCAGACCATGTAGGAAGCTCATTAATAGCAAGCAATAGTCTCGATTAGGATAACGGCCTTGCTTTGTTGCTATTAATAAGGAATTAACTTCGGTGCGTGTAATAAATTTACGTTTAGTCATTAAAATCTCATTTTTGTCTCATTATATTTCGCTATATACCAATGATAGTGTTTATTATTGTTCGCTTTTTAAACAGCACCATAAGTAAAACAAAGCCTGTAATAACTTCATGCAAGCTAAATATGGCTTATTTATGGGCAATAATTGATTCAATCATCAAAAAAACAGACCATGAACCCGTTCATTTCTGAACACTAACTTTGAATCAACATGGTTAATTTTTGTGATGTACCCATCCCCATTGTATGCCGAAGAGAGTCTTAAAGCCGAAGCAATTCAAGAAGCAATAGCAAAAAAGTAGTAAAGGCTTCTGAGTGTAAAGATTTAGCACGGAAGTCGTTAACCAAAATTAAGGTAACTATAGCTCAGACGTGAGCGAAATTTGTTACCGATACACAGCTAGTTTATCGAGCTAACACAATAACAATGAAACTGAGGTTTTGGTTTATGTTTTGCATCTTCACTATGTGAAAAAATATATATGGAGCCACAAATAGGTTTATCATATTTATTGCTACTGAGGGTTAAATCTAAAACATCACATCAAAAAAACACTACTAATCAGTGAATAATGATCTAGAAAACACCAAATATTCAGTGGAAACTCAACTTTATGTATAACAGCTTATATTAGGGTAAGCGCTTCAGAAAATTGAGTATTATTGATGAAGGGACATCGTTGCTCGCAGAACACGTTATCAGAGTGCGTGAGCGTTTGAGGAATACAAAAATAAATTCGTGTAGATAATAGCTCTTAATTAATCAACGAGCTACAAGCCATTGTTCTAAAACTATGTCCGCATACTTTCGTTTTAGTATCATAGCCCATTACACATAATGCGTTGTTTACCGTGTTTTCACTCATTGGTTTTCTTGGATTATGGTCGCCGATAAAGATCAGTTCGTGGTTACCGCTAAATTGATAGATCTGTTTTAAGATCTCAATGGCTTGTCTGCTTAAAGGAACTAAATGAGGAGTACGCATTTTTGATCCGCGATGTGAGTGTTTAACCCCTACTATCGCTTCACGCTCAGCTGGGATCGTCCACATTGCATTATCAAAATCGATTTCATCCCAACGAGTAAAACATAGTTCACTAGAACGAATAAAGACTAATAAGCTGAGCGAAGCCAACACCCATGTAATTCGAAGTATGACAAGTATACAAACATTATCGAAACGATGTATATACTCATACAGAGGTTGATGTGGGTTGGGTTGAGTTAAGTTGACATGCATTGACTGAAAACGCGAGGAAAGCCTTGTAAAACTGGGATTTCAGATACAAAAAAAGACGTCCGTTGACGTCTCTTGATGCTCTTATGGTGCGAAGGCCGGACTCGCTTTTAATAGACAATACATTGTTTTTATTTGGTATAAATTTATAGAGAATTTTTTGTATACTTAAATGTATACTTAGTGGGTTGAGGTTTGAAAAATGAGTTAATCAACACTAATACTAGCAATTACTAGCATTAGTGATTTTAACAAAAATGGAAAAAACATTAGTCACGAAAATATTCTATTATTCATAGAAACAGAGTAATTCGAATTTCAGTAAGTTTTATTAGTTTAGTTAACTTCTATTTCATAGGTTTTATTAAAGTCTTTACCTGGGTACATTGTTCCATATGTGAATCCGCTGACTTTAATTGTAACCCTACCTTTCTTTAATGGCTTGCCATAAATAGTTATGTTATGAAAATCTTCTTTTTTAAAAGCTTCACCATTCCATTCTTGATTCCAAGTTTTTGGTCTCCAGCTTAAACCTGAATCTGTTGGATTGATTATCACTCCTGTTGTTTTGCCATCCAATGCTCCTCCTGATATTTGTATAACCTGAGAATACATCTCATTAATATTTGCATCTGGAAGCTGACTTGGCATTATTTTAGGTGTCGGATTACCACAGCCGACAATTAAAAAAAATAATACAGTAATAAGTTTCTTCATCTTAAAAAACCTTTTTAAAAACAAGTGCGCAAAAAGTATTTTTTAGGAAATAATTCAAGGAGCTATCTTTCTTTACCCAGCCTTTAACTTCCCCCCAAGAGAAACAATTTAAATCAACTATCGTATTCACACTTGTTTAAGCAGTAATAATTGAGTTATCTGCCCTCTAAGATTGAATAGTCACCAGTTCAATTTCAACTATAAATTTCAGTATAAAGTGGAAGTAGCCCTAACGCAGTTAATTGTATTTCGATTTTATTGGCTTTTTTGATGTCGTCTTTATTTGAACCATCAAACACATGGTCAGTACTGATAATCAACGTGCCACTATTTTTTTCATTTTCAATATCGATAAGCTGAGCAGCCATAGGTAATTGTTCTGGCGTTATTTTTTTATTCAGATAAAGCATCCAACCGACCGGTAGTCTATCTGAAAAAACATTTTTTTCATTTAAGCGATATTGATTTGTATGAACTAATATTTTAGGTAAATTAAAATTATTTTTTATTAAATTTAATATTGAGTTTTTAATCTTATATTGTAATTCAGATTGATCTTCTAGTACTAAATTCAATCTAACTTTATAATTATCAAAACTTTTAGCAAGATAGTTATTAATTTGTATACTATTTTTATCTCCATTCCAAATAGATGAGCCATAAATAGGAGATGACTTTGTTAATTTATCGACAAATTTATTTTTGATATCCGTATTTAGAGTACCATTTTCGATGAGTTTTTTCTCAAGAGCTTCTTTTTTTGAGCTCCCAGTGAGATACCAGCTTGATTGACCAGAGATCTCATTTATAAAATTTGAAAAATACAAGTAATCATTTATTACATCAGGAATGGAATAGTTTTCCTTGTTTAAATAAATTTCTATATTTAATGACAGCTTCATAATTAATCCTTAAGGCGTATGAAATACTTTTATATTCATAAACCCTATCGTCGTAACTCGCATCTCCCCACTCACATCATTACTACCTGAGGTGGTAGGGAAACCGATTATTCAAGGTTGCCAATTAAATTTATTTAACTATATATTTCTCGTATTAACGGCAACAACCCCAAAGCTGTTAACTGGATTTCGATTTCATTAGCTTTTTTAATATCGTTTTTATCTGAACCATCAAACACATGATCAGTACTGATAATCAAGGTGCCACTATTTTTTTCATTTTCAATATCAATAAGTTCAGCCGCCATTGGTAATTGTTCTGGCGTTATTTTTTTGTTTAAATAAAGCATCCAACCAACGGGGAGTCTGTCTGGGAATACGTTATTTTGATTATATGAATAATTATTTGTATCTATTCTAATATCTATTAGATCAAATTTAATCGTACTTTCAGATATAAAATCAATCAACATGTCAAAATTAAAATCAACAACCTTCCTTAAGTCAAACTCAAGTTTATAAACAGAGCTAATTCCATTATTAACTATAACTAATGCGTTATCATCCCCAGCCCAAATAGCTTCCATATTATTGAAATTATATTCATTCTTAAAAAAATCCGTTGGTACCCCATTTTCAAATGCTTTGTAATTCATCGCCTCTTCTTGTGAATCCCCACAAAAATACCAAACTTCAGGATCGGCATGTGCTATTTTCTTTGAAAATTCAAGCATAAATTGAAATATTTCAATAATAGTACTATTCGTTACATTGTCATTTAATTTAATATCTACTTCAATATTTAAATTCATCATTTAGCCCTATATTAAATTGTATGATGTGTTCTAATTTGAGATAGCTGCTGGAATATTCTAGTACAAAATCTATACATTTTTTGCTGGGAAAAATGCCAGTCAGAATACGATTTCCCTTTGAATGGAACTCTACATAACCAATTTTGTTCTGAAGCTTGCTTAAATGGCTTTCCCCCGCCTTTAAAAAAGGGTTTCACATTTCCATCTTTATCAAACGCAAAGTCGAAGTTATCTTTCGTTTCAATAAAATTACACTCTTCGGGTACCCAGCCATCAAATTCAACACAAGGAAATTTAGTTCTAGTAGGAACAGGGACTGTACATTGCCATTCGTCAATATACTTTAATTGTCCACTAGGAGTATCAACCGTCCTTATTGGGCTTTTACATATTTTTGACTGATATTCAAAAGCTGCCATTGTCTTTGTTTTTGTTATTTCTCTTTCATGAGGAATAACATAAGGAATAGCAGGGCAATCCTGACACCCTTTACTTGCCTCAATTGCGGCTACCCCTGCCGATGAACCTGCCACGGCGCCTACTGCTGCACCTTGACTACTTCCTCCTTGATTACCAATAGCTTCATCATCAAATTCACCACCAATCGCAATACTTTCATATTCACGAATTTTGCCATCGTAACTCGTATTATCACCCCATTCATCATCCCCACTACCAGACGAGGAGGGAAAACCAATTTTTGAGGCTTCTTGTGTCACTGCGGCTAATCCGCCCAGTGTCATTAACCCTGCGCCTGCAAGTATTAATGGAATTGGCATATTAGGTTCTCCATTCAATCAATTTCATGGCTATCCGTAAAAAATCTTGATACTGCTGCTCTGGCACACGATTTTCTTCCTCAAGCATATTTCTAATTTCTGGCTTTAAATGAAAGTCAGGGCAACAAGCCTCGTAAAATAAAAATGACCGAATTAAGGGTTCTTGAGTGAAACCGAGGGAAAGAGCATACTGAAATGCGGATTCTAAGCGCTTATTCAATGTTTCAAGGCTCTGTAGTTTATCCAAATGATGTTGATAAAAATCAGCTCTGACTTGAGTGACATAATCACTTTGTTCAATATTTTGAATTTGCTTTAATTGCTCTTCACTAAACTGCATAGAAGTTGCCTCACTATAGTGCGTAAAATCGACCGTCAAAAAGGTAATACCATGCAATGAGAGGGGCTGTTATTTCTTTAAATTGTTCAATCGTAAGAACTTGAGGCATGCTGCGTGTCACGCGAGGATCATAAAATCGAAATAAGGCAGTTTTGCCGTCAGGCAAACTTACATTAAGCAGTTCGGAGAAATGAATAGCCAGTTTATCAATTGATGAATCACTGACTAGCCACGACAGAGCTGGCGATTCGGTTTCCAATTGCATTAAATCTGCAAGTAAATCATATCGTTTTGTCACGTCAATCAGCCAAGGGCCAGCCCATGCTATTTCAGCATCTGACGCCTGTCTAAACAAAGGACTTGCTGACCCAAGTTTATCTTGAAGTTCTTCGTCAAAGTAACGTTCATATTGCAGACCACAGATTAAACAATAATGCTTAGCATCAGGATAACGTTCAAAATATTTAAAAACAGGATGTTCATTGTACATTCATAATCATCCTTCTCTAACGACTAACATTTGCCCTGATTCAGCCGCTTTCATTAAGCAGCTAATGCAAATTTTATTAGCCATAATAAAGGGGGGAATTGAAGCCGATTCTGGGGAGACAGATCTACTTTCATCGCTATAGCAATCTTGAATTGAATTAATAAATCGTGCATGACAAGGACAGGAACTCATACTTTCAAGCGTACCCGCAACTTTGCGCCCCTCATCCCAAGCACCGCTACAGCCGCCGATAATAAAATAGGCTCCAGAATGTTTTCCACAACTGACCAGATCGCCCTCTCTCGCACCTGAAACACCGTACCAAGAAAGTGTAGGATCGCCAGTCAGTATTTGCCCTCCGCAGGTCGTTCTATCCCCAACCCGTAAAAAATATCCTATTGCCATTATCTATCCTCATCCATAGCTGAGAATAGATTATTTTACACTTAAACCAAACTTACAACACTTAAGTGAAACTATTACTTATTTATGCAACTAAATGTATTCTCTTCCAGAAAAATGTTCGTGCATCTTTTCGGTCATCACCCACAATGCTTTATTCAATTTGATATCCCCATCAATACCATTCACCGAACGAGTGCGAGCACGTTTACCTTTCGCATTCCTTCCTGATAACCCACCTTTGATTAAATTCTCCTGCAAGCGTTGATATACAGTCCACAAATCATCTTTCTTATCTTCCCAACGACGAGGCTGTAATACTTGTTCCTCGGTAATCGGTTGATGTTCCTCACCAAAGCGATAAGTCAAAGCTGCTTGTGCCAAGGCTTGCTGTGCTGGTGGAGGTAACATGAGAGATTGCATTTGTTCACGCTTTTCAGCAACAGAATCAAAGGTTTCCAGTACTTCATAAGCCCCTTCAATCACCTTGCCCACTACATCACCTTTATGTGGCACACGGACTTCACCAAAGGTATCTCCGCACACTAAACCATTTTGACATACCGCTCTAAATAATCCCGGTAACATTTGATAACTGCTTGAACCATCATGGCTATTTAGGAGAATAATTTCAGGCACTTGTATACCCGTGATTTGATCATGACGTCTGAGCCGTAACATATGTTTTGTATACTCTCGACGGCTGGCATCGCGCACACGAGTCTGGCAAGCAAAGAACGGATAAAAGCCTTCTTTTTGAAGGCTATCAAGTAAAGTAATGGTTGGGATGTAAGTGTATCGGTCACTTCTAGATTCGTGTTTCTCTTCAGAAAAAACACTCGGTACAGTATGGAACAATTCTTCAATAGTTAATGGACGGTCGCGACGAATGCAATTCGCCGCACCAAAACGAGAGGCTAAACGAGTCATAATGAATTTCCTTGAAAATAAATAAGATAGGTAGAACTGAGAGAGTAAATTAAGGGAGTGGCTAATCGATAAGATGGAAAATAGCTGAACTTTCAGGATGTTGAATAGCATAGTCACGAAGCTGATAGAAACGCTCGACGAGTAGTTCACTTTCCGTTCTAAATGACCACTGGCTATACAGCATCAAGCAGACAGCGACACCTGCCGCTTCAGGGCTCAGTAGCGCTTCATTGCCATTGTGCATATTGAAAAGTGTGAGTTTTTCATGGCCTAAATCAGGGTAAATAAACGCGCCGCCGTTGGGTAAGGTGCAGTATTCCCAATAACCGCCTGTGTATTCATCACAAAATTGCCCCATGATAGTAAATATCACCACTTCAAACGTGGCGAAGCCTTTAACTGTGCCAAAGTAGGTTTGCCAAAAACGCATGCGCTGGTGGTTTGGAACGGGTGTTGCGATGATTGGTTCAAGTGTCATAAGAAAGCCCTTTTGTGAATATTACGAAATAAAAAAGGCAGACCTGTTGGCCTGCCTCTGTATGTCTTTATTTTGAAGTGGTTGACGTTTAATTGTCACTAAATAGTCCGTTGAGCAGCCTTTCAATCGCACCCCCTAATAATGTGGTACACGCTAGCGTCGCCCCGAGTCGAGCAGTTTGAATTTCTGAGTCGGAATACTGGCCTTCAAGTGAGAGTTGCTCATTGACCGTCTTCTGGGCGTAATAGGTGATAGACACCAACGTCACGACACTCACAGAGGTTGCGATAAGTTTAAAAATTGACATAGATTAACCTTCAGTCAATGCGCCCACTGAATGTGAACGCAGAATGGTGAGTGAAAACTCAGTATTGATATCGGGTGATATCCGGTTTTTGAAAGGATTGTGTTTGGTAGAAAAATAACGCTTTCGCTATCCCGTTAATAATTTGAGGTGTTTCAAGTTTACCTTGGTAAGCCCATGCGACTGCATTCGTCCGTACAGATGGACTCAATGTTTTTTCCATCATCGGTGTAAAATCCTCGCGTCCTTGTTTGTTTTCTAGGCTATACAGAGCATGGGTTAAAACGGGCTTTTCGGGGTTGACTAGGCTCCAAATAAAAACTTGGGTTATTGACCAGTCTTGTGCATCTTGCTGCGCTCGTTTTAAATTCGTGATGTATTGCTCAGTGATTTGAATTCCTTCATTTTGCTGGTTTTTAAATTTCGTTAGCGCATTGGCATTTTTCTGTTGAAGCTCGGATACTTTTTCCCGGAGAGTCGCCTCGACATTCTCCGTTTGGTTTAACCACGGTAATAAATACAGGTCAACATCAGGGGCTTGGTCATTCAATATCTCCGTTAACGTATTCCACGCATTGAGCTGTTTTACGGCTTGTTCTGACAGGGCAGAATTGGATTTAAATTCAATTGATGTGTTCATCGCATAAGGCTGATCAACTTTCCCTCGAAGCAATGACCAGTCATGTTGTGAAAGTACCTTGATGGTCTGCAAAACTTGAGTGAATCTCTGCTCGGCAAGGGTTGAATCTGTTTTCGGTGTTTCCGCATTGGCAAAACGCGGTATGAGCTTTGTCATACTTTCTATTGACGTTTGATACCAGTTATTTAAATCGTGGTTAATGGCGGTTTGTAATGCTCCTTTAGCCAATTGACACTTATAGACCACCAAGGGTCTTTCTTGTTCATCCGTTAAGGTTTCCCATGTCGGCGAAACACAGTCTTTACGGTGGTTGAGTAGACCTCCGAGTGTGACACTGCGGTCATAGTCATAAATCAACCCTTGAACACGTTGTATATCTTGAGAAGCTGTTTTAGAGGGTGCTGATGTTGCATTATCACATCCCAGCAATAGCGTGCTGCTGATACAGACTGTATAAAAAATAGCTTTCATTTTAATGCCTTATAATTTAAAGAGTGATTGAATATATTGATAATGTGGCAAAGCCTGAATAAACGCCTCTTCACATAACCGTTGGTTGAGTGCTTCACGATAACGAAAGCCCCGCGCTGTCATGACCACATCTTGCAGCACCATCACATCAAACACGTGAATGTGTTCAGCGATATCGGCGGCGAGATACCAATGACCGTGGTAATAAATCAACTTATACGGAGCGACGTTCGTGATATTTTTTCCTTGGTGGGCAAATTGCAGTAACCGCCGTTTTACAATGGCTTGCGTGAGGATATAAAAGCCCCCAAACAGCGAGGGACGCTGCTCAGGTGGCGTATGGTAGACAATGAACGGTGAATCAATTGTCGGGTCGAGCAAAATCGTCAGCAGCTTTCTGTCTAAAGCCGGAAACAGTGAGGTGACATGTGTAATGGCAGCAAAGCGCAGTATGTCCTTATCGGTTCGAAAAGGTCGCTGCGATGCGGCTAGTCGGTAGCCACCTTGGTGAAACTCCAAATCTAGATACTGAAGACGCTCATTAAAGTCACGCCGTAGAGTGCGGGTTGAGACATTGAGCTCTTCTGACAATTCTGATAAATAAACGGTTTCTCCTCGAAATAATTGACTGATAATAAACGCCAACCGAGACGCAAGCCGGTCATGGCGAGACACTGATGTCGACATGATATGTCCTTATTAAAATAGCTCCGGCAAGCGGATAAAGTGGGATTGATAAGCCTTATTGGGATAAGGCTTTTTGTCGTAAGTACGCCACAATGATGCAGGCAGGAACAGTGACGCGATAAGCGGGTCCCGCTAAGTCTGCGACAAGCCATGCCGAGCTCACCGCAATACCTATTGGGCCTGCAATCAAGGAAAGTGCCCGGTGAGCGGCAAAGAGTGTACCGAGGGTGGCAACCCCGCCTAACGCATTAATCACGCCAATAGCTGAGAGTGTTGCCACTTCCAGCGCGGCAATGCCTGAGGTACGGATAGCCGCTTGAACAGCAATCAAAATCAGCTGGGGCGTCGGGTTGGTGAGGTTAAGTTGCATATCACGAGAGAAGGCTTGCAACTCTTCTGTCGTTAGCTCATTTAAGCTTTTTTCTAACACTTTCAATAACAAATTTAATTCCAAGGTTTCAGTATTTCCCTCCTTAGGGTAATTGACATCGAGATGATCACAGACGTCCTGTAATATTTCACGGTACAGCACCCCCTTATTACCTCGAACGAGGCTCATCAAACTGTTGGCCCCAAAAGCTTGTAGCTCAGCCGCAATCGACATCCAGTATTGCTGGTGCTCAGGGTGATACAGTTGATATTCAGGCGAGCTAGTTAAGGTCTCAGTCCAGCGTTTTTGTCCATCTTTGCTATCGTGAGTTAGTACGGAGACAAGCAAGCCCAGTTCATCATTGTTACATTCACGTAAAAACGCTAAATCGGTATCTAATCGGTAAGTTGCCATCGGTGTTATTCCCTAGCTTGAAAAAGAGAACACCACGATAACAACCTCACCGGACAGGTTATGTCCGGCTATTTGACTTTTTTTTGTAAGAAAAAGGAGAGGGAATGACAGGGAGTGTCACGAATGCAATTTAACTTATTGATATATAAATTAAATAACCAAATGCATTATCCATAAAATAATATATATGTGAAAAAATACTGAATCATGATAAATTTTAATTTATTCATCTTCTTTTTCAATTAGATAGGTCAAATACTCGTTGATTTTCATTCGGCGACGTTTAGCTAATCTCGATAACTTATCTTTCACACCTTTATCTAAATACGTGTTCAGCACTTTCTTTTCCACGATTTGGTTCCGATAGTTTTCTTGTGACCACGCCTTTTTCATTTTAATAATTAATAACTCTTTTGAGTCTGGCGATATATCCAAGCTAACATCAAAATACCCCATTAATTGCACCCGTTCACTTGCAAATGTATAAACTTCTAAAGGAAACCATCGAGAAAATAAGCGTGACCTTGCAATATAATTTTTTGCCCATTCCATTTGGATTGCATTACCTTCATCAAGCCATGACAAGTAGTTTGCATCTTTAATTAACATCCATTTTCGTTTCAAATACGCAAGAACTTCGATTTTCTTCTCTATTGACGAATCCAGTAAATCAAAAAAATACATAATATTATTTAATGCATCTTTTGTATGATTGGGTGATGGCGATAAACCTTGCTTACGATACTCGTACTCATCCAATGGAGTTGGGTAATCGACACGCTCATATTCAGATGTTCGATGAATACCTCGATATCGATGGTTGCTAATAGCAAAAATCTTTTTGTTCGTTAAATAATGATTAAGGTAGTAGAGAATAAAAAATGCACATCGCTCATTGGATTTAATCCAATCAAATGCTTCATTTTGTATAACTTTACAACTAAATTCGTCTTTCGCATCACGAATGAACTCCATACGCTCTGACGTATCTTCCAGCTTGTTTTTTATGGTTTGATTAAGCTCTTTTTCACTCCGTGGATGGGCCTTCATAAATGGAAAATTCAACATTTTTGAAATGTAAGAACTATAAAAATACCGTTCTCTGTCATTGCTTATTTTTAAGTATTTATCCTGATTAGACATAAACCACCCCTAAAGAACTACGTAGTAATAGTGTAGTTTGTTTTGTCTTGAATTAGTCTCTATCATGTCACAATTTACATTGTTTTTATGTCATGCTTCATGTCTTACATACGTATAGACAGACTAATCATAAAACAATTATTTTCAATAGGTTAAAACAAAAAAAGCACTAACTTAAGGTATATATAAAGTATCTAAAATCCAAAAATAGACATAATAATTCAAGTATAACCATACATTAAACATTGAAACACGAGTTTAGCGTCTAGGATTGTTTATTATTAGTGAGTTAACCAGTATGCCACTTGTTTATCTTGACCCGTTCACAATCATGTTAACTACAGAAACATGAAAGCGTGTAAAACCAACTTTAATTGTCACTAAAAGAACATGAAGCATAAGCAGTGCAACTTCCTGCTGATTTAGGTAAAAATCAGCATTATTCACATCCAGACTTATAAAAAATTAAAAATAATTCCCTTGCCTGATGATACGAACCTTTATTCGATCACAGGTAACTAAAATGACAAATCGCGTACTTAGCTTAAATCAAGTTGTTCTCTCTACTGTTTTTGAAAATGACCGTCTAATGCTCACTCGAGACCACTCACTGCGTGAATTGGTTTCGCTACTCATGGGTAATATTAAGCACCTTTCAAAACGTCTAATCCATAAATTAGATTTATATAAAGGCATTCCCTTGTCGCCTAATAACCCACGCTTACAGCTCACCTCGGCATCCCCCAAAGGTGAGCTATTTTTAGAAACGATCAAATTCACTGCTTACATTCAATCAATGGAAAAATCTCGAATACAGCGATTACATCCCAGCCTTGAGTTATTGATATCTCTCTCTCACCAATATCGCCTGAGTGACATACTCATAGACAAAGATAAATACTGGCTGGTGGATGCGCCTGAACACGTTCAGTGGCTTAACGAGGCCTTCCGTGAGTTCCAAAGCACGTTAAAGATCCCTGACTACAAAAAGCAAGTTCGTACCTTCGAGCAAGGCGCTCAGAAGAACTACCGACGGGCTCAGCAGTACATTGATTCATTGTATCAACGTTACTCCAAACTGTTGGTTGTGCGTGTGGATCTGTCTTACAAAAGTGGAATTAGTCACAAAGTCAAAGCTCACCATCTCCGTCAACATCGTCAAGCCCTGTACAAAGCGATTAATAGCGATCCACTCTTTTCATGCTGCATCGGGTATATCTTGAAATTGGAATTTGGCATGGAAAAAGGATTTCATTACCACGCTTTGTTTTTCTTTGATGGACAAAAAGTGAGGCAGGACATCACGCTGGGTAAATTGATTGGTGAACTCTGGCAAGAACGTATTACAGACATGGCTGGCTTGTACTTCAACTGCAATTACCAAAAAGAAAAATATCGTGAACTAGGGATTGGTTTACTAAAACGTACCGATATGGAGAGTAAGAAAGGGTTGCTCAATGCGGTGAGATATTTATGTAAAACCGATGCATGGGTTCGTCTGGCAGTGCCTGAACTAACACGCACCTTTTGGCGAGGGGAAATCAAGCCGAGAAAACGTCAGTAGTTAACATCCAAATTATTTTTTACACATCCGGTTAATGATGTGGAGTGATATCCACATCAACCCTTTCGATATCGCTCCTGCTTTTTACCTACTTTAAAAACAGGAGTTTTACCATGAGTATATTAACTGAAGATGTTGCATTACTTGATGACCAATTCATTGACATGAAATTTATCACAGCATTAACAGGGTTAACGGATAAGTGGTTCTATAAGCTCATTCAAGATGGTGAGTTCCCAAAACCTATCAAGTTTGGTCGTATGTCGCGCTGGTTAAAAAGTGAAGTCGTACAATGGCTACAAGCACGTATTGATGAATCGAGAGGGCTTAATGCTACCTCAGACTCTTAAGCCACCCATAAGCATTACCGCACACTTTATACATCACACTCAACCTTGACCATCCCCTCTTAAACCGTACCTGACGCGATTGAGCGCGTTTTAGATACGGTGTGCCTTAACCACACGAACCTATCTCGATACCAATACAGACACGTTCTGGGCCTCAAGGTGATGTCCACTTCCCCTAAAATGAGACAGCTATAATTAGATTTCCTGCCCTAAAAATTGCAGAGGTCGTTATGAAAAAAGTGCGTTTTACTGAAACTCAAATCGTCAATATTTTAAAACTCACTGATTCAGGCATGAAAGTCGATGATATTTGTCGGCAAAATGGGATCAGTAGTGCGACTTATTATAACTGGAAATCAAAGTACGGTGGCATGGAAGCGAATGATGTTAAAAGATTAAAAGAGCTTGAAGAAGAAAATACCAAGCTTAAAAAAATGTTTGCAGAAGTCAGCCTTGAAAACCATGCGATGAAGGAGCTTTTCGCAAAAAAGGGTTGGTAATGACTGAGAAAAAGTCCTGTGCTCAATCATTAAAAGAGTCAGGCTTGTCAGTCATTAAGGCTTGCAAATTGACTTCATTGCCCCGAGCAACATTTTATCGTCAGCAAGTAGACTGGCGTGAAAAAGATCGTGTGGTGATCGAGGCCATACAGTCTGTTTTAGCCAAGTCACCGCAATCAGGATTTTGGAAATGCTATTACCGACTGCGATTTCAAGGCTATCCCTTTAATCATAAACGGGTTTATCGCGTTTATTGTCGCTTAAGGTTAAATCTAAAACGTCGAGTCAAAAAAGTCCTTCCAGTACGTGAAAAAAGGCCCTTAATGGTCGAGAAAATACCCGATGTTCAGTGGGCATTGGATTTTATGCATGACAGTTTATATTGCGGTAAGCGTTTCAGAATATTGAATATTATTGATGAAGGAACGCGTGAATGTCTGGCGATTGAAGTGGATACCTCGTTGCCAGCAGAGCGTGTCATCAGAGTACTTGAGCGTTTAAAAATAGACAGAGGGTTACCGAAACAAATTCGCGTGGATAATGGCCCTGAACTTATTTCAGCTAATCTATTGAATTATTGTGAAAATAATCGAATTGCGTTATGTCATATTCAACCTGGTAAACCACAACAAAACGGATTTATCGAACGATTTAATGGCTCGTCCGTCGTGAATTTTTAAATGCCTATTTATTTGAATCATTGAGCCAAGTGCGTGAGATGGTTTGGCTTTGGCAGAAAGATTATAACCTTAACCGAACTCATGAAAGTTTAAATCACCTTCCACCGGAGGCGTATCGTCAACAGTTAGAAAACTCTAAATTGGTGTGTCTCAATTAATGGGGAGTGGACAATAGCTCGTCATTTATCTACGATGAATTAATTTGGGATATCCTAGAACGTCCTCTTACATAAATCACTGAGCACTTTCCAATTGGGGCGATGACAAGAAGAGCAACTATAATTCATCTTCTCCTACTGAAACTAACGTAAACTGCAGGTCTATCACATTTTTAAAACTTAAACATTGATACAATAAACGCATAAAATATTGAGATTATTTATTCAGCGACTAAGAAAAATTATGGATCAGATAGATAAAATTTGTGAAAAGTGCGCACACATGATGAGTGCATGTACCTGTGAGACTTGTGAGAACTGTGATGAGAAAGAATCTGACTGTACCTGTGAAAAATGCAGCCAGTGTAAAAACCTTGAAGATTTCTGTTCTTGTAAAGTTTGTGAAAAATGCGGTGAAAAAGAAGCAGAGTGCTGTTGTTGATGTGTTAAAAATACTTTCTGCCTGCAGCTTTGATTGCCGACGTTATACTAGGCTACAGCTGTTAAAACTACTAAATACTTAGTTCAATCATCACAGAGCTCCAAAGGATATAGGTATGATCACTTCGCAAGATAATTTCTAAAGTATCCGTTAAAAGTGTCAAACTTTCCTGCAAAAGAATGCTCCAGCAGGTCTTCAACAGTGTTTTCAACAGGTCAGGGAATTAAATTATGACCTGATGCAAACCAGTTTTCTTACTCAGTTTCATGGCTGGTTAGTTAGATTGAATATGACTTTGCCTCATATCTGCATCAGGTCAAATCTGAGCGAATACACCTTAATTATATTGTTCCTATCGTAGATTAGGATAGCGCGATTTATATTCGGCTATCCTAATCTACCTACAAATTTATTACTGAATAGTTTGTTTTCTCCAATTATCAATTGCAAGATTCAAACGCTCTTTATTTACATCCCCTTGCCATTCATTCCAAAACTCTACTGTAGCACTGTTTGGCTTTTGCTTCGGCTCATCAACTCTAATTCTACTTGGTAATAAGCTAGCATCTCCAACAACTAAGGCTTCACCCGTATCTAGTGTAGGCAATATGTCACTGAACCCCCCTAAGCTATCAGGAAGTAGTTTTTTTATAACAGCTTGATCATCGGAATTTGTAAGTCTCATAGCTACAAAGTTACTACATTGGCTAAGGATAGTTTTATTTACTTCCGATGGGCGCTGAGTCACTACAACAAGACTTACTCCATATTTTCTGCCTTCTTTAGCTATTCTTTCGAAGATTTGAATAGAAATATCATCTGAAGCAGTTGCCGTATTTTTATGTGGAATATATAAATGTGCTTCATCACACAATAATGCGATAGGATGACGAATATCTGAAGGGGTCCATTGTTGAATAGAAAATGCGAGCCTTGCCACTAATGAGACTATTAGTGGCAATATATCTGAAGGGACTTCTGAAAAATTAATAATTTTTACCCCTCCAGTTTTTTTTTCACTATTACATCCTAATAATGCTGTAGATAACTTATTTAGCCAATTAAGCTCTAATGAATCCTCTCCTCCTTGAAATAAAAAACCCAATCTCCTATCTGAGATTTTATTTTCTAATCGAGAAATCATTCGACTAAGTTTTCCATTAAAATCACCAGCTTTCTTCGTACCAGCTTTAGCTCCATCTACTTGCTCTATGTTTATCTTGTTCAATGAATCCAATAAAATATCTAAGTTAAATGGAACTGGGCTATCAACCGTAAAATTATCTAAAATTTCCTGCTCTTTATTCTCTTCTAAGTATACTCTTTTAGCATTATTTACTTCTCTAGCCATTAACATCGCTTGATTAGGAGCATTTAAATCACTTCGATCAACGAATAATGATACCAATGCTTCATAAGATAGCAGCCAGTAGGGTAAATAAATCACACCATTATCTAAATTATTTTTATTATCTATATCAGTAGGTCCAGCAACTTTATAATGGCTGATACCATCATTAATTAAAGGGGAATATTCACCATGTAAATCAAATATAATTGCATTTGAATTTTTTAACTTGGCTACTTGTTCAATAATTCTAGCTGTTGTCCACGATTTCCCTGCACCAGTACTTCCTCCAATAAAGGCATGCCGCTGAAAAAACTTATTTCCGTTCAAATATGCAATAGCGTTTTTATCTAAGGTATATTTACCTAAAGTCAATGAATTTCCATCAGCTTCAGCATGTGAAATAATTCTCATAAAGGAAGTAAGTTTATCACCCTCTAATGAAAAGCAATTCGCATTAATTTCAGGCACACTCTCTAATGTTCGTCGAAAAATATTTCTCTTTATACCATCTGCATCAATTAAAGAACCTATCAAAGCAATCTTACATAAATTTTGCTCATTTTCTTGGTTTTCGGCTTCATCTTCTTGTAGAAGCGAAGTAGTTATTTTCTTTCTTGTTACTTGACTAATAATCCCAATTAAATGCTCTCCTGGCTTACTACTTTGTAAAACAGCAAGTCGGTTAACCTGCAACCTTTTTAACTGCTCGACATCGCCTACATCGATTATAACTGTCGTTGTATCAACTGATGCAACTTTCCCTAAAGCTTCATTATCATCAAAATTAAAAATAGCCATAAATATCCTTACATTATTAATTTCATGAAACCACTAAGAGACCAATAATCTCCTTCTATTTCTTCAGGTTTACTAAGAAGAGAGCTGTAAACTTTGGAAGTTTTACTATTAGATGCTTCAATAGCTAAGTAATTATTAACATTATTAATAAAGTCTTTCGTTGCTTCTGTTAGCCCATGAGTAATTATGATTACAGGCACTCCGTTATTTGAACATCTATTAACTAACTTAGTCTGTATATGCTCATCGTTAAATCCAAAGCCAATACATAAATAAGAAGAGGCTTGATCCAGAACATCATCAGACTCGTGAATAACTGTTTTATATGGTTCTCTGTGTGTATTGCGGTATTTTTCTATTCCTGGAGTTACAATTAATGGAGTTAAACCATCAGGAATTTTATTAGAACTCCCAATAGATGTAATAATCCCTCTTTCATTAGTAAACCATCCAAGAGAACCATGTACCTTCCAAATATTGACTTGCCTTACACACCGTAAATAATCTTTCTTAACAACATGCCCCTTAAAACCATGAGAAAAGCCGCTATAGTGATGAATATTTTCTTGTTCACATGCATACTCAGCTAAACGGTCATAGTTCGTCGTTACGATGTTCAACTCCCCTATTGTGCTTTTTAATGTATATTTTAATAATCTACCTAGAGGGAATAATTCGGAATAAATTAATGACTCTTCAAATATATTAACATCCTCAGGAGCAAGTAAGTTCCATGTACTTGTTACCACCCTTGACGTTAAATTTTCTGGTAATTGAACTTCATGTAATGCAGTTTCAAGATCAACCTTCTTTAATAGTAATTCACAAAAATGATGCCAGCGTTCTTGCTCGAGTTTAGGTAAATCATCAAATACTATGCTTCTAACTAAATGGTCAGCTAGTTTTCCCATTCCCGACATACCAAATGCCGCTGAAGCACCACTTCCTAAAATTATTACCGGAGTACTTTTGTAATATTCTTGAGCTTGTTTTGATATCACCTCAATAGTTTCATTTGTCATAAAAAGCCTATACCACACAATCAAATAATTTAAATTTAGTAATATATAATACTTTTTATTCCGTTACTTCCCAAACCCAAATGCCCCTACATGCCTCTCCCTATTCGCATCCAAATAATCAGCCCACCACTGCACCATCAACCGCCTTTCCTCAATATGCTCTGCTTTATGAATATAAGCAGCTCTTACTGAATTGCGCTCTTGGTGGCTCATCTGCCTTTCTACTGCATCCTTCGACCATAGCCCAGACTCAATCAACGAGCTACACGCCATAGTTCTGAAACCATGACCACACACTTCCGTTTTAGTGTCATAGCCCATCACACGTAATGCATTATTCACTGTGTTTTCACTCATGGGTTTTCTCGGGTTATGATCGCCGATAAAGATTAGCTCGTGGTTGCCGCTGAATTGATAGATCTGTTTTAAGATCTCAATGGCTTGTTGGCTTAAAGGGACTAAGTGAGTAGTACGCATTTTTGATCCACGATGTGAGTGTTTAACCCCTTCTATTGCTTCGCGTTCAGCGGGGATCGTCCACATGGCATTATCAAAATCGATTTCATCCCAACGAGCAAAGCGCAGCTCACTGGAACGAATGAAGACTAACAAGGTAAGTTTGACTGCTAAGGTCGTTAATGGTCTGCCCGTATAGCTATCAATACGCTGTAGAAGCTCTGGTAAGCGTTTCAGCTCTAACGCAGCTCTATGGATACGATTACCGGTGGCGATTGCACCAGCCATATCTTGCGCTGGGTTATAATCGATTAAACCGCTTTGTACTGCATAGCGCATTATGGAAGTGACACGCTGTTGTAAGCGTGCAGCTACCTCAAGACGTCCAGACATCTCTACGGCTTTAATCGGTTCAAGGAGATCACGAGTTTTTAGTTCAGCAATATTACGCTTACCAATAGCAGCAAAGATATTGTCTTCAAGGCTTTTGAGGACTCGATGGCTATGCCCTTCTGACCACCGCTGATTAGTTGCGTGCCAATCACGTGCTACTTTCTCAAAGGTATTAAATTCCTTTTGCTGCTCTTCCTTTAACTCTTTCTTGTGCTCGCGTGGGTCGATACCTAAAGCAACTTGCTTTCTTGCAGCATCCCTTCTTTCTCTTGCATCCGCTAAGGAGATTTCTGGATATACGCCAAAGGCCATTAAATGCTGTTTACCGCTAAAGCGAAAACGAAAGCGCCAGTATTTGGAGCCATTGGGGTGAACATACAGAAACAAGCCATCACTGTCTGTCAATGTATAAGCTTTCTCGTCTGGCTTAGCTGCTCGAACTTTCGTATCGGTTAATGCCATATTCTTCGTCCTCTTCACCCCAGAGTGAGTATATAAACAAGATATCTCAGATTACTGTTGATGATTTCGAGTTACATAGCCAACTAAGTGTCTATGCCACAGGCTGCGCCTGTATTGCTTTAGCATCGGTAATTCGAGATACAATGAGTATACATTCATTATCGAAGCGACGTATATACTCAGTTATATACTCACTCGGAGGTTGATGTGGGTTGAGTTAGGTTGACATGCATTGACTGAAAACGCGAGGAAAGCCTTGAAAACACTGGATTTTAGATACAAAAAAAGACGTCCGTTGACGTCTCTTGATGTTCTTATGGTGCCGAAGGCCGGACTCGAACCGGCACACCCGAAGGCGGTTGATTTTGAATCAACTGCGTCTACCAATTCCGCCACTCCGGCACTGAAGTGATACTCTTTTTGGAAAACGTGCCAATTATACTGCTGTTTGGAGAAGCCGCAAGAATTATCGTATAAAATTAGCCTGTTCGATTAAAAAATCCGCATTAGATACAAAAAACAGGCATCTTTTATCTATTTATTTCACAGATTAATCTTCTAATAACTATGCTAATCTAGATTTAAGATAAAACAATTGTTTGATTAGTTGCTCCGTGACTAGTGAGCTCGCTAAATTTTTGTTAATTTATATAAAGTTATTCCTAAAAAATTAAAGGCACAATCATGAGTTTTACCAGTTGGATTGTTATCGGGGTTGTTGTGGGCATCACCGTCGGTGCTTTACTTAAAATTTTCGGTAAAAAGAAATAATACAGGCTCGTCAATGAGCTATTTAGATAAAATCATACCGGTTGGCTACCTAACATGCAGAAATCACTTCGAAAAATATTGTCTGTCTCAACATTGGCGCTCGCACTAACCGCTTGTTCTACCCCCTCACAAGATAACCCCACACCTCGGCTATTGAAGCTGGATACTAATGCCTCTTCAGATTGGCAAATTTTAGGTGGCGACCAATTATCTTATGAGCAAGTGGCTAAAATTGTCGACCTCTATGCTAACCGTATATTTAATGAGAGTAATGCCCAAGGAATGGCGATTATTGTTATCGATAATAATCAAACCTTCTCCCGCTATTATGGTGAAACCGCACCCGGTAGTCGGCAGAAACCCGGTCCTAACTCTTTAGTTCGTATTGCCTCAGTGACTAAATTAATGACCAGTGAAATACTGATCAAAATGGAACAAGATAAAAAAATACAGATCACCGACCCATTACAGAAATATAGCAACGGTAATGTCTCTGTTCCCGATAATGGTTCAGGCCAACCTATTCGTCTGTTTCATTTAGCTAGCCATACCAGCGGCTTGCCACGGGAGCAACCTAATGGTCAATGGGGACGGCCTGTATTTATCTGGCCAACACAAGAGCAGCGCTGGAGCTGGCTAAAAACTGGTAAACTGGACGCTAATCCAGGAACTGTCGCCTCTTACTCTAATCTCGCCTATGATCTGCTGGCCGATGCGCTGATTAAAGCCTCAGGTAAAAGCTATCCACAGCTATTTAAAGAGTACGTGACCGCACCCGCCAAAATGGACAGTACCAGCTATTCACCGACTCCAGCTCAGTGCGCCCGCCTAATGGTTGGCTTTAAACCCAGTCCCTGCCATAACACCTTAGCGGCCGCAGGTAGCGGTGGTGTCTATTCAACACCTGCCGATATGCAGAAGTGGATGCAAGAATTTCTATCAACGGATAAGCAGTTACGTAAAAAAACAGCAGCTCGTGAGCAAGGCGTCTTCTACCAAAGAGCACAATTGCTTGATATTAAAGGAATGGATGTTGCAGGACAAGCGGATGGTATTGGCCTAGGCTGGGTCTATATGAAGCCACAAAATGGCGTTCCAGGCATCTACCAAAAAACAGGCGGTGGCGGTGGATTTAATGCTTATATGACGATGATCCCAAAACAGAATATTGGCATATTTGTCGTGATGACTCGTAAGGATAGTAGTAAGTTCAGTAAGCTAACCCTCGGCGTTAACGAGCTAACGAGAGCCCTTTCCAAGAATAACTCCTATGGTAAACATTGAAAGGGTACCACCGACGCCATCAAGGCAGTGGTGAGCTACTCAATACCGGCAAAATCGATAGTCTCTAGGTTAATGAATTTAATGGCTGCCTAATGGCAGCCATTTTTTATTTTAGTGACTACTTTCTTTTCACCAATAAAGTAATGCTTATCACGAGGAATAAGACACTGGGTAGCAATGCGGCAATAATTGGCGGGACACCATAAACCAAACTTAACTTGCCAAAACCTTCATTGAGTAAGTAGAAAATAAATCCACCAGAGATACCAATAATCACTCTAACGCCCATAGGGACGCTACGTAACGGGCCAAAAATAAAGGAAACGGCCATCAACATCATTACGGCGGCAGAGAGTGGCGACAATAATTTTTTCCACATACTTAATTGATAGATAGCTGCGACTTGGCCACTCTCTTTTAAATATTTAATATATTGATATAAACCACGTATCGAGAGTGAGTCTGAGTCTAAAGATACAATCCCTAATTTCTCCGGCGTGAGATTGGTTTGCCAATCAACTGACAAACGCTGTGACCCAGTGATCTTTTTTTCATCGCCTAAAATTGACTCGTCGACCTGAGACAACTCCCACATTTTACTCTCTGTGTTATAGACCCCTGTCGAGGCGAATAACACAGATTCTAATTGATGTTTAGCGTTGAATTTATAGATAGAGATCTCTTTAATGGATTGCATATCATCAATGCGCTGAATATGGATAAAGTCATTACCATCTTTAGCCCACATTCCCTGATCGGTTGCCACCAGCGAACTTCCCACAATCTTCTCAGCCCGATAATTTCTCGCCCACTGCTCACCAGCTGGGGCAATCCACTCACCAATCAGCATAGCTAAGATCACCAGAGGAACCGCCGTTTTCATTACCGATAAGGCGATCTGTAATCGGGTAAATCCTGACGCTTGCATCACCACCAGTTCACTACGTGATGCCAATCCACCGAGTCCCAGCAGTGCACCTAATAGCGCTGCCATTGGAAAGAAAATATCTATATCTTTGGGTAAGGTCAGTAAGGTGAAAACACCCGCGCTGAGCGCCGTATAATCACCGTCGCCGACTTTTCTTAATTGCTCGACAAATTTGATAATGCCGGAAAGTGAGACCAACAAGAACAAAGTAGTCAAAATAGAATTAAGAATAGTTCGCCCAATATATCTGTCTAAAACACCAAACATCAGGCTGCTCCTTGACTAAATTTGGCTCTCAACTGACGCATTGATACCGAATTCCACGCATTTAATAGAATGGCGAGTCCCAGAAAACCTAAGTTAACCGCCCACACCACAATTTTAGGATCGATATTGCCTTTTTCGGCGCTATTTCTTAAGGTGCTTTGCAATAAAAAGTAGACCAGATAGAGCAATATCGCCGGTAGCATACTTAAGATACGACCTTGACGAGGGTTGACCTCACTCAATGGCACCGCAATCATCGCCATCAGAATCACTGAGAAGACTAAGGTTAAGCGCCAGTGAAACTCAGCATTAGACTCAGGATCTGTCGCTTTCCATAGTTGATACATATTCTTCTGTACGACTTTTTCATTTTTGATTTCGCTAGTTTTATGATCAATAACAGCTTGATAATTAGTGAAATCAGTAATGCGGAAGTCACGCAGCAATGCCGTTCCTTCGTAGCGCGTACCTTGATCTAATACAACAGTTTGATTACCGTCACTATCCTCTTTTAAATAGCCTGTATCGGCCACAATCACCGAAGGTCGTTGTTCATTGGCGGGTCTTAATTGAGCCAGAAAAACATTACTAAACTTATTGCCTTTAACATCGCCAATATAGAGGACAATGTTATTATCATTGGTGGTTTTAAACTGCCCTTCGACCATGGCGGCCAGTCCCGGATTAGCTTTAGCGTCAGCCAAAACTTGCTCCTGATACTGGGATGACCAAGGCAGTAACCAAGCGATATTGGCTACTGCGACCGAAGACGTCAATACCGCCAGCACCAATGCGGCTTTCAGTAGAACGCTTTTCCCCAAACCACAAGCATGCATCACTGTGATTTCACTCTCAGTGTAAAGCCGGCTATAGGTCATCAACAATCCAAGAAATAAGCTGAGCGGCAAAATAAGCTGCGTCATTTCAGGTATACCTAGTCCCAAGAGTGGCAAGACTAAATCTGAAGGAATATTTCCCTGCACAGCTGCGCCGAGGATGTTGATTGATTTTTGACTGAAAAAGATCAGCATCAATACAAAAAGTATTGCAAACTGACTTTTAAATGTCTCTCTTACCAAATATCTAATAATTATCACGCTTATACGCCTGTGAAAACTTGTCTTTTTGGTGGAAAATGGCTAACGTCATCCTATGTCTACCATTTCTTAACATATGTTTGGTTTCCTTCACGACTAGAATGATATGAAAGCATTCCTTATACTGATTACACAATCAGAACATAGTTCATTCATTACTAGTGCATCAGTAAACCATTTGCTTAGCTTAGCATAAAGAATTTATTCTCTATGAGGTAGATTATGCGGAATGTTAATTCTAGCGATAGCATCGGTGTTTGTCTTTAAGATTCAGGAGAACGCATGGAGTTTAGTGTAAAAAGTGGTAGCCCGGAAAAACAGCGCAGTGCATGTATTGTTGTTGGCGTCTTCGAACCTCGCCGACTCTCTCCAATCGCTGAACAACTGGATAAAATTAGTGATGGATATATTAGCGCGCTGCTACGCCGCGGTGAACTTGAAGGAAAAGTAGGTCAGTCACTACTACTCCACCATGTTCCAAATATCCTGTCAGAGCGTATTCTACTTATCGGCTGTGGTAAAGAGCGCGAGTTGGATGAACGCCAATATAAACAGATCATTCAGAAAACCATCAGTACGCTGAATGAAACTGGCTCAATGGAAGCAGTCTGCTTTTTAACAGAACTGCATGTCAAAGGGCGTAATAATTATTGGAAAGTTCGCCAAGCCGTTGAAACAGCGAAAGAGTCTCTATACGTATTCGATCAACTTAAAAGCAATAAAACCGAACATCGCCGTCCGCTGCGTAAACTGGTATTTAATGTACCCACACGCCGTGAACTCACCAGTGGTGAGCGTGCTATCCAGCATGGACTGGCTATTTCATCAGGTATTAAAGCCGCAAAAGATCTTGGCAATATGCCGCCAAATATTTGTAATGCCGCTTATCTTGCTTCACAAGCTCGCCAGTTAGCAGACGACGCTGCCAATAAACTGACGACACGTGTGATTGGCGAAGAGCAGATGAAAGAGCTCGGCATGAATGCATATCTGGCTGTAGGTTATGGCTCGCAAAATGAATCGCTAATGTCGATCATGGAATATAAGGGCAATCCAGATCCCGAAGCTAAGCCTATTGTCTTAGTGGGTAAAGGACTGACCTTTGACTCCGGCGGTATCTCCATCAAGCCAGCTGATGGCATGGATGAGATGAAATATGATATGTGCGGCGCCGCAACCGTTTACGGTGTAATGCGTGTAGTTACTGAACTCAAGCTGCCTATTAACGTTGTAGGTATCTTGGCGGGCTGTGAAAATATGCCCGGTGGCCGTGCTTATCGCCCCGGTGATATTCTAACTACCATGTCAGGGCAAACCGTTGAAGTGATGAATACAGATGCAGAAGGTCGTTTAGTTCTGTGTGATGCACTGACTTACGTTGAGCGTTTTGAACCTGAACTGGTTATCGATATTGCCACATTGACGGGTGCTTGCGTTGTTGCATTAGGCAATCACTATACTGGCTTGATGTCTAACCACAATCCACTGGCTCATGAGCTGCTTAATGCCTCTGAACTGGCCGGTGACCGTGCATGGCGTCTACCGTTAGGCGAAGAGTTCTACGATCAAATTAACTCTAACTTTGCGGACTTAGCCAATACGGGCGGTCGTGCTGGTGGTGCTATTACTGCAGGCTGTTTCTTAGCGAAATTTACCGCAAGATACAACTGGGCTCACTTGGATATCGCCGGTACTGCATGGCGTTCAGGTAAAGCCAAAGGTGCAACAGGCCGACCTGTTTCTATGCTTGCTCAGTTCCTATTAAATCGTGCAGGAATGGGCGGAGAAGAATAATTCTCTGTTTTAAGCTGGATGCGCTATGATAAGTGCATTCAGTCTGCATTTAGGGTGATCATCGAAAAGATGTCATCTAGCGTTGATTCCGCTAAAATACAGATGCCATCAATTTTAGGGTATTGCTGACGCAATGCCCTTTTTCCGTCACCGATTTCTCATAACAAAGAGACTATGAAAAATACCACTTTCTATTTATTAGCACAGCCGTCACCACAGATTGATCTGGAAGCCCATGAGTGGCTGACCTGTCAAATTGCTGCGGCCCATTGGCGTGCGGGAAAGCGAGTCTTAATTGCCTGTGAGTCTATCGAGCAAGCGGAAAAACTGGATGAGGCTCTTTGGCAAAGAGAGCCGCATCAGTTTGTCCCCCATAACCTGGCTGGTGAAGGCCCCAGATATGGTGCTCCAGTGGAATTATGCTGGCCTCAGAAACGGGGGAATTCACCCCGTGATCTCTTGATAAATCTTCAACCTCAATTTGCAGACTTTGCCACCGCTTTCCATGAAGTGGTAGACTTTGTGCCTCTTGATGAAACTTTAAAACAGTTGGCGCGTGAACGGTACAAAATTTACCGTAGCGTCGGCTTCAATCTGACTATGGCGCCGCCGCCAGCTTACTGAATGACGATATAAAATGGAAAATAAACCCGAGAATCAAGTATCAGAGCCATCGCTCGATAAAACCTATAACCCAAAAGAGATTGAACAATCGCTCTATGCTCATTGGGAAAAAAGCGGTTATTTCAGACCTCATGGTGATACCAGCCAGGACAGCTTTTGTATTGTCATCCCACCACCGAATGTGACGGGAAACCTGCATATGGGGCACGCATTCCAACAAACGATTATGGATACGCTTATCCGTTATCAGCGTATGTGTGGCAAAAATACCCTATGGCAGAGCGGAACCGATCATGCGGGTATTGCAACCCAAATGGTCGTTGAGCGTAAAATCGCAGCGGAAGAGAATAAAACCCGTCACGATTATGGCCGTGAAAAATTTATCGACAAAATTTGGGAATGGAAAGCCGAATCTGGTGGCAATATCTCTCAACAAATGCGCCGCTTAGGTAACTCTGTTGATTGGGAGCGCGAACGCTTCACCATGGATGAAGGCCTATCTAAAGCAGTTAAAGAAGCCTTTGTTCGCTTATACAAAGACGATTTAATTTATCGTGGTAAGCGTCTGGTTAACTGGGATGCTAAATTACACACGGCCATTTCTGATTTAGAAGTTGAAAATCGTGAAGTTAAAGGCTCCATGTGGCATCTGCGTTATCCGCTGGCCGATGGTGCAACAACCGCCGATGGTAAAGATTATCTGGTTGTAGCTACCACCCGTCCAGAAACTATGCTGGGTGATACAGGTATTGCGGTTAACCCAGAAGATCCTCGTTATAAAGCGCTGATCGGCAAAGAAGTTATTCTGCCTATCGTCGGTCGCCGCATTCCTATCTTGGCTGATGAACACGCCGATATGGAAAAAGGCACGGGTTGTGTCAAAATTACCCCTGCACACGATTTTAATGACTATGAAGTAGGTAAACGTCATAGCCTGACGATGATCAATATTTTCGATTTTGACGCCAATATTCGTTCAGAAGCCGAAGTATTTGATACCAATGGTGATGTCACTGACTTCTATAGTTCAGCCATTCCAGAAGCTTATCAAGGGATGGAACGCTTTGCGGCGCGTAAAGCCGTTGTCGCTGAGTTTGAACAGCTGGGTCTACTCGAAGAGATTAAACCTCATGACCTGACCGTTCCTTACGGCGATCGCGGCGGTGTAGTTATCGAGCCTATGTTGACTGACCAATGGTACGTACGCACTGCGCCATTAGCCAAAGACGCCATCAAAGCTGTTGAAGATGGCCGTATTCAGTTCGTTCCTAAACAGTACGAAAATATGTATTTCTCTTGGATGCGTGATATTCAAGATTGGTGTATTTCCCGTCAATTATGGTGGGGTCACCGTATCCCCGCTTGGTATGATGAGGCTGGTAATGTCTATGTTGGTCGCGACGAAGATGAAGTGCGTCGTGAAAACAACCTTGCTGCTGATATCTCATTGCGCCAAGATGAAGATGTTCTCGATACTTGGTTCTCTTCCGGTCTCTGGACATTCTCTACTCTGGGCTGGCCAGAAAATACTGAAGCACTGAAAACCTTCCATCCAACAGATGTATTGGTCAGTGGCTTTGATATTATTTTCTTCTGGATTGCGCGCATGATCATGTTGACGATGCATTTCGTCAAAGATGAGAATAATCAGCCGCAGATCCCATTCAAAACAATCTATATGACAGGACTGATCCGCGATGATGAAGGTCAGAAAATGTCTAAATCCAAAGGGAATGTTATTGACCCACTGGATATGATTGATGGTATCTCCTTAGAAGATCTACTGGAAAAACGTACTGGTAATATGATGCAGCCACAGCTGGCTGAAAAAATTGCTAAGCGCACCAGCAAAGAGTATCCAGAAGGCATCGAAGCCCATGGTACTGATGCATTGCGCTTTACATTAGCCGCCTTAGCATCGACAGGTCGCGATATCAATTGGGATATGAAACGCCTGTCTGGCTACCGTAACTTCTGTAATAAGCTGTGGAATGCCAGCCGTTTCGTGTTGATGAATACCGAAGGGCAAGATTGTGGTCAGAATGGCGGCGAAATGAGCTTCTCATTAGCAGATCGTTGGATCATGGCGGAATTTAATCAGACTGTTAAAAACTTCCGCGAAGCGCTGGATACTTATCGCTTTGATATTGCAGCGGGTATTCTCTATGAATTTACTTGGAATCAGTTCTGTGACTGGTATTTAGAGCTCTCTAAACCTGCGGTACATAAAGGCACTGACGCACAAGTCCGCGCAGCTCGCTTTACGCTGATTGAAGTGCTCGAAGGCCTGTTACGCTTAGCTCACCCTATCATTCCATTTATTACTGAAACCATCTGGCAGCGTGTCAAAGTGGTGAAAGGCATTGAAGCTGATACTATAATGCTGCAATCTTTCCCTGAATTTGATGAGACCAAAGCCGATCAATTAGCATTAAATGATCTTGAGTGGATCAAAGAAGCGATTGTTGCTGTTCGAAATATTCGTGCTGAAATGAATATCTCACCGGGCAAGCCGCTGGATGTTATGCTGCGTGGCGCATCATCAGATGTTAAACGTCGCATAAAAGAGAATCAAAACTTTATCAAATCGATGGCCCGCTTAGCCTCTATCTCGCTATTATTTGAAGATGATAAAGCGCCAGTCTCTGTGACAAAACTGATCACTGGTGCCGAGATCTTAGTACCAATGGCCGATTTAGTGGATAAAGAAGTGGAATTAGCTCGTCTCGATAAAGAACTTGAAAAAGTAGCAAAAGAGATCGAATCCATTGAAGGCAAGCTAGCTAACGAAGGTTTTGTCAGCCGTGCACCAGAAGCGGTAGTAGTAAAAGAACGTGAGCGTTTAGCCGCTAATTATGATGCCAAAGAAAAATTAATGAGCCAAAAGCAGGCTATTGCCTCTCTATAATCATTAATCTCTCTACTAAGCCCTTTTAGTTTACTAGAAGGGCTTTTTTATGATTTTGATTATTTACTGCATAAATCTAAAACAGCAATAAATTAGTGAACCAGTGTTTCTGGTGCATCTTCTTCATCGGCATCTTCATCATCATCTGAATCTTCGCCGTCATCTTCACCATCTTCGAAGTAAGTTCCCCAGCCGTCATAATTGACATTCATTTTTTCGGCTAAAGCGATGAGTTGAACAACTTGCGCATCGATAAGTTCAGCATTTAGCGCACACTCGCTGATCACATCACAACATAGGAGTGTCGAACCATCTTCGATCTCTAACTCTTCCGCTTCAGAGACTTCATAACCTAATTTAAACGCTTCAACTGCAGCTTTTTCTAATAAGGCAAAATTATCTGCGGAGAGATGATGTTCTATCGCATAAAGTGCATCAGGATCGCTACCATCTTCTAATAATTCTTCGATAATTAAACGAGTTTCCTCGTATTGTGCCTCAAGTTCAGCTTTATCTACCATTTTACACCCTCTCTTTATCAATCGCTTTTCTGCATTCTCCCACAGGCAATGCACTAGAACCATAGCTATAATTAAGAAAATATTTTCACAGTACTTGATTTTGAATTTTTATGAGGATAAATTGAATATTAATTCAAATAAAAATAGGGAAGAAAGTATGAATCCGTTTTATAAAAGGCATTTTTTACGGTTGTTAGATTTTACATCAAGCGAAATTTACTCACTCCTTAAGTTATCTGCTTGGCTTAAAGCTGAGAAAAAAGCCGGAACAGAAAAACCCCTGTTAACAGGCAAAAATATTGCGCTTATTTTTGAGAAGGATTCAACCCGTACTCGTTGTGCTTTTGAAGTGGGTGCTTTTGACCAAGGTGCGCAGATTACTTATCTTGGCCCCTCAGGCAGCCAAATTGGCCATAAAGAGACCATTAAGGATACCGCCAGAGTACTGGGCCGTATGTATGATGGTATTCAATATCGTGGCTATGAACAAAAAACGGTTGAGACCTTGGCTGACGCATCGGGAGTGCCTGTTTGGAATGGATTAACCAACGAATTCCATCCCACGCAGTTATTGGCCGATCTGCTCACTATTCAAGAACATCAACCTAATAAAGCCCTTTCTGAGATCAAATTTGCCTATTTAGGTGATGCGCGCAATAACATGGGTAATAGCATACTCGAAGCCGCTGCATTAACGGGTATGAAGGTCAGATTAGTAGCGCCTGAAAGTTGCTGGCCCGATGAAGCCTTAGTTGCGGCATGTCGCCAAGCGGCTGAAAAGACAGGGGGAAAAATTATTCTAACCGAAGATCTGGCTGAAGGCGTTAAAGGGGCTGATTTTCTCTATACCGACGTTTGGGTCTCAATGGGAGAGCCCAAATCCGTGTGGGCAGAGCGCATTAACTTATTGAAACCTTATCAGGTTAATATGGATGTGATCAAGATGACTGGCAATCCACAAGTTAAATTCCTTCATTGCTTACCGGCTTTCCACAACGAAGATACTAAACTGGGCGCACAGCTGGCGCAGGAGTTTGATTTGTACGGTGGATTTGAAGTTACGGATGAAGTGTTTGAATCTGAGTACAGTATTGTCTTTGATGAGGCGGAAAATCGTCTACATACCATTAAGGCGGTTATGGTTGCGACCCTTGCTCCAGAGCTTCCTATTGCACTGTGATAGCACTAAAAAATTGAGCGTTACTCTATAATATATTAATAGCGGGGAATTATTCTAGCATATTGAATAGTTCCTCTTTTTATTGCCATTAAATAAACATATTATTTTTTTATCCTTTTTCTTTAAGCAAACGCTTGCGCCAGATATTCACTTGCGTATAATGCGCCACAATTTGTCAGGAGAAAATATGATATTGGCACCTGTTGTTAAGCACGCAAAATGCATATCTTCGCTACCATCTGGTGGCACAGGCCCACTATTTTTTCCCGTATTGCTATTTATAAGCCCCTCAATGAGGGGCTTTTTTTTGGCTCTTTACCGACATCACCCCCGCCCACAGGAGAACAACGATGCCAAATACTTTATATCAACGTGATATCATCTCAATTAATGACCTTGACCGTGAAGATCTTGAATTAGTCCTCAAGGTTGCTGCTTCACTGAAAAAGCAGCCCCAACCGGAATTACTCAAATATAAAGTGATTGCCAGCTGTTTTTTTGAAGCCTCAACTCGTACGCGCCTCTCTTTCGAGACCGCTATCCACCGTTTAGGCGCTTCAGTAGTGGGATTTTCCGACGGTAGTAATACCTCCTTGGGTAAAAAAGGTGAAACTCTCGCGGATACCGTCTCGGTGATTAGTCAATATGTGGATGCCATTGTGATGCGTCATCCTCAAGAAGGGGCTTCTCGTCTAGCTAGCCTATTTTCTGGCAATATTCCTATTATCAATGCAGGCGATGGTTCTAACCAACACCCTACTCAAACCCTATTAGATCTCTTTACCATCCAAGAGACCCAAGGCCGTTTGGATAACCTAAAAATCGCTATGGTGGGTGATTTAAAATATGGTCGTACTGTCCATTCACTAACACAAGCACTGGCTAAATTTACTGGCAGCCACTTCTATTTTATCGCCCCTGAAGTACTCGCCATGCCAAATCATATTTTGCATATCCTCGATGAGAAAGGCGCGACCTATAGTCTGCATAACAATATCGACGAAGTCTTACCTGAGCTCGATATTCTCTATATGACGCGCGTACAGAAAGAGCGCCTTGACCCCTCTGAATATGCCAATGTGAAATCGCAGTTTATTCTGCGAGCATCAGATCTACATAACGTCAAACCCAACCTCAAGGTGCTTCATCCCCTGCCACGCATCGATGAAATCACCGTCGATGTAGATAAAACCCCCTACGCTTACTATTTTCAGCAAGCGGGTAACGGCATCTACGCAAGACAAGCGTTACTGTCACTCGTATTAAATGAAACCGTCGCATACTAAGGAGAACATCATGACACACGACCATAAATTACAAGTTGAAGCTATTAGTTGTGGAACGGTTATTGACCATATTCCCGCCATGGTGGGATTTAAATTACTCTCGTTATTTAAACTAACAGAAACAGACCAACGTATTACCATTGGTTTAAATCTGCCGTCGAATAATCTGGGTAAGAAAGATATCATCAAAATTGAAAATACCTTTTTAACACCAGACCAAGCCAATCAGCTGGCTATGTACGCGCCTAGTGCAACTGTTAATCGTATTGAAGATTACCAAGTGGTTGAAAAATTAGCGCTCCAGTTACCCGAAAAGATCGACCATGTGTTGGTTTGCCCAAATAGTAATTGCATCACTCATAATGAGCCGGTCTCAAGTCGCTTCAAAGTGAAGAAAATCGGCGATGAAGTGATCTTAAGTTGTAAATTTTGCGAGAAAGAATTTGATCGTGATGCTGTAATTAACAATCAGTAAGGCCAAAACGCTGATTTGCGGGAAGGAGCATTGGTCACAAGGTGATTAGCCTTTATAATAGAAGCTTGCGAAGCCGTTTTGGGCTTTGCCCTTCTCGTACTACAACAGGAGTTCTTTATGTCATACGAAATCAGCACAGAAAACGCACCTGCGGCTATTGGTCCTTATGTACAAGGCGTCGATCTGGGTAGCATGGTGATCACTTCGGGCCAGATTCCAGTTAATCCAAAAACAGGTGAAGTTGCTGAAGATATTGCCGCACAGACGCGTCAATCATTGGAAAATGTGAAAGCTATTTTGGTCAAAGCAGGTTTAGAGGTTGGTAGTATTGTTAAAACAACCGTATTTGTTAAAGATTTAAATGACTTCGCGACAGTGAACGCCACCTACGAAGCCTTCTTTAAAGAGCACAATGCAGATTACCCAGCACGCTCTTGTGTTGAAGTGGCTCGTCTGCCAAAAGATGTCAAAATCGAAATTGAAGCTATTGCGGTACGTAAATAATTTAGCCTGTTGTTCTCGTTAGCATAGATTGAGGCCGATGTTGATATCCAACATCGGCCTCATTTTTATCTCTTACTTTCTGTACTATAACTCGCCTCAGTCATTAGTTTCAATTTAACTCGCTGACTTTTGGGTAGAAATAGGTGCATTTCGATCATGATGATAGTTGAAGGTAAAGTAGAAGATCACCGCCAGCACTATGGTATAAGAAGAGAAGATTAACCATATTGTCTGCCAATCTTTAACGCCATCTACCGTATAGAGATCGACGACCAATCCGCTGGTAATAGCACCGACATAAGCTCCCACACCATTAACCATAGTCATAAATAATCCTTGGGCGCTGGCTCTCATGCGTGTATCTACTTCTTTCTCAATAAAGATAGAACCTGAAATATTGAAGAAATCAAACGCACAACCATAAACAATCATCGATAATACTAGGAAGATCAATCCGATTGATGATGGGTCACCGTAGGCAAAGAAAGCAAAACGTAATGTCCAAGCGAACATACTCATCAACATGACATTTTTAATGCCATAGCGTTTTAAAAAGAATGGAATCGCTAGAATAAACACCACTTCAGCCATTTGCGAGATTGACAGTAATATAGAAGGATACTGTACCGCTAAGCTATCTTGAAACTGTGGGTCGCGAGCAAAGTCATGTAAGAATGGACTACCAAAGGTATTGGTTATTTGTAATACCGCACCTAATAACATCGCGAATAAGAAGAATACCGCCATAATCGGTTTTTTAAATAATACTAATGCATCTAGGCCAGCTTTACTCATCCAGCTTTTACTAATAGCTTTTTTATTAACTGGAATATGCGGTAATGTCATTGAGTATGCCGCCAGCAATAATGAACAAGCACCGGCAATATATAACTGGGTATTGCTTAACTCAAATTTAAATAAGCTGACGCTCCACATGGCAGCAATAAAACCTATGGTTCCGAACACTCGAATCGGTGGAAAACAAGCGACAGAATCTAAATTATATTTACTCAACGAAGAGTAACTAATGGAGTTGGATAATGCGATTGTTGGCATAAAGGCCATGGCATTAATTAACATAATCCAGAACATCAATGAAGGATCTGTCACTGTTGCTGCATAGAATAGAGTTGCCGCACAAACTAGATGACACATCATATATAAGCGATTTGCAGGAATATATTTATCAGCAATAATACCTAACAACCCCGGCATAATAATAGCGGCAATACCTTTAGAACTGTATACCATTCCCACTTCAGCGCCTGAGAAACTCAATGTTTTCATCATATAGGCGCCGAGTGTTACCAACCAGCTTCCCCAAACAAAATATTGCAGGAATAGCATAGTCTTTAAGCGGATTTTTATATTCATATTATGCTCCGGTAGGAGTTGTTCTTATTGGTTTTAATTCCAGTTCAATGATAGCGAGAATAGATAGCTTAATCGCGATACAAGTAAGCTGAATTAATTTAAATTGAATATGGGAAATAATAACGGATAAGTTATCTCTTATCCGTTATTACACTTAATTAGGTATTATTTCTTATATTAAAAGAGTGCTATTACTAGAGATAGCACTCTTTTTTTAATCCAAATTAGAAACGATTAATAACTTCAGTCACTAATTTTAAGAATGTTGATTTCACTCTTTCAGCCGTTTCAATCACTTCATCATGGCTTAATGGCTGTTCAAGAATACCGCAAGCCATATTCGTCAGGCAGGAGATTCCTACAGTTTCGATACCTGCGTGGCGTGCAACCAGCGCTTCAGGTACTGTCGACATACCTACAGCATCAGCACCTAAAGTGCGGATCATGCGGATTTCAGCAGGCGTTTCATACGTTGGGCCAGTCCACCAAGCATAAACACCTTGACGTAAGGTAACATTTTGCTCTTTAGCAACTTCAATAACTTTACTTCTTAAGCCTTTATTATAGACTTCGCTTACATCGAGAAAACGAACACCTAGCTCAGGATTATTTGGTCCCATCAATGGGTTATTGGCAGTCAGGTTAATATGGTCAGTGATCAGCATTAAATCACCTGGGCTAAAATCAGTATTTACAGCGCCACAAGCATTGGTAATAATCAATTTTTCAACACCCAGTGCTTTCATCAAACGTACAGGGAAAGTCACTTGATCGAGTGAGAATCCTTCGTAGTAATGGAAACGACCTTTCATTGCCACGACATTTTTGCCGCCAATAGTACCGATAACTAATTCATTCGCATGGCCAACCGCTTCTGATTTTGCGAAATGTGGAATATCGCTATAAGGAATGCGAACTGCATTTTCCAGAATGTCAGCAAAAGGTCCCAAACCAGAACCTAAAATAATACCAACAGTTGGTTTAACATCTGTTTTAGACTCAACAAAATTCTTACTTTCCAAAATATCCGTTAATTTATGCATTTCACATCTCCAAAACATCAAATAATAGAAGTCACTTTATGTGATACAGCATAAATGAACTAACAAAAATTAAACGCGATCTTAATCTCATTTTGAGATAAAGATTAAAACAAGCTGATAAAAATAGAGTACTTTTACTTTCTATGGGGGCTTTGCTAGGATCCAACTTCAGCCCTAGGCTAAATAATCATATGAGGTGTCACTTGATATCAACAATCTTAAAAGAATTTCAATCGTCTAAAAATTCCAAGACGCGAAAATTGAAAACACTTTATCAATTGATCCTCAATTATGGTCCGATTAGAGCGGAAAAATTGGCAGAACAGGCCAATATGAAAGCCGCCACCTGTGCCAGATTATTAGATGAGCTGAGTAAAATGAGCTTAATTTCTACCTCAGAACTTGGTGAATCAACTGGCGGTAGAAAACCTATTTTATATAGCGTTAATCCTAATGATGGTTATCTCGTTGGAATTGAAATGAGTAATCTCTATTTAACCATCCTCTTGCTCAATTTAAATTTAACGATTTTAGGTATGGTTAAAATTAAAACCGAGAAAATAGATTCGCCGAAGATCATGATCGATAATCTATTACCTAAAATTGATCAATTGCTACTAGAGCACCAACTGACCACTGAAGATATATTAGGTATTGGGATCTCGATTGATCATATTCTGGCAAATATTGAAACGACAGACGATACTTTTGATAGCCAGATAAAATCATTAGAAGAGTATATTAGGAAAAAGACATCAGCTTATGTCACCTTGGGTTGCGGTATTTATTTCGCGGCTCTCGCTGAGTATCGTTTGCGCTATACCAGCAGCCAACGATTTATGTTCACCACTTGTGATACGGATATTCGCAGTTGTAATATAATTAATAATCAATTCTCTTTTACCCAATTGGGCGCGGCAAATGTCTTTGGTCATACCACTATCGATATACATGGCAGCCGATGTGAATGTGGCTCCTTTGGTTGCCTCAATCACTACAGTTCATTATCCGCTATCAAAAATCATATTATTCAGCAGTTAAGAGAAGGCAAGTCGTCGGCTATTTCCTCTTTTGTCTCCCGTGAAGAAGAGATCGATTACCATATTATTTTTCAGGCACTGGCAATAAATGATCCAGTGTGCGTTAGCGCGCTAGAAAAAGCCGCTTACTATTATGGCATTGCGATTGCTAACACTATCCTTGCGTTACAACCCGATGTGGTTGTTTGTGGTGGCACATTAACACCTAAAAATAACTTCTTTGCGATGACCAAACAATCCATTGAAAATAAATTAGCCGCCTTCCCACAAATAATGACCAAAATTTACCCAGCTAATGATTCCTATGAAATTGTCGCCCAAGGAGCTGGCGGTATGGTGCTAGAAAATTTATTAACCTCAGAGTAAAACTCAGCGCGAAATTATTCATCTCGCCTCAGGATTGATTCTTAGACGAATTATATTTTTCTTTGTTTAAGATCAATTTTCTTTTAGCTAAATAAATGAAAAATACTATATATCGTGCTTAAATGACGGCATCGGACACAACATATAGTATTTATGCACAGTTTTATCCACAGGGTATCCTTTAAATTAGCGCTAAAAATAGCCTAATTTTTTACTGTGGATAACTATTTGAGGAGCATTAACAGTGAAGACGGTTGTCATTAAACGAGATGGTTGTCAGGTTAATTTTGACGCCCTGCGTATCCAGGAAGCAGTCAAGCGGGCGGCGAAAGCGGCAAAAATTGAAGATGACATTTACTGTCTACAAGTTGCCTCTCTTGTGGAACAACAGCTTTGTAATCAAGAGCAAGTTGATATCCGCGAAGTGCAAGATGCAGTCGAAAATCAGCTGATGTCAGGTCCTCATAAAAATCTGGCGCGCACCTATATTGAATATCGCCATGACCGCGATATTGAACGTGAAAAACGTAGTCAATTAACGCATGAAATTCGTGGATTGATTGAGCAAAGTAATGTTTCTTTGCTCAATGAAAATGCGAATAAAGACAGTAAAGTGATACCTACACAGCGCGATCTGTTAGCTGGTATTGTGGCTAAGCACTATGCCAAACAGCATATTTTACCGCGTGATATTGTTTTATCTCATGAACGAGGTGAAATTCACTATCATGATCTAGATTATTCGCCATTTTTCCCTATGTTTAACTGTATGTTAATCGACTTAAAAGACATGTTAAACAATGGATTTAAAATGGGTAATGCAGAAATAGAGAAACCTAAATCTATTTCTACTGCAACTGCGGTAACCGCACAAATTATTGCGCAAGTTGCTAGTCATATCTATGGTGGTACAACCATCAATCGTATCGATGAGATCCTCGCCCCTTTCGTCGCCGCCAGCTATAACAAACATCTAGCGACGGCCAAAGAGTGGGGAATTGCCGAGAGCGAAGCCTACGCCCAATCAAGAACCGATAAAGAGTGCTATGACGCATTCCAATCTCTTGAATATGAAGTTAACACACTGCATACCGCTAACGGCCAAACTCCTTTTGTGACCTTTGGATTCGGCCTAGGTACCTCGCCTGAAGCGCGATTAATTCAACGTTCGATCCTTAAAAATCGCATCGCTGGCCTTGGTAAGAATAAAAAAACTGCGGTCTTCCCTAAATTGGTATTTGCGATCAAAAAAGATCTCAACCATCAGTTTGGTGATCCTAATTACGATATCAAACAACTGGCTCTCGAATGCGCCAGCAAACGTATGTACCCTGATATTCTGAATTATGATCAAGTGGTTAAAATCACGGGTTCATTTAAAACCCCGATGGGCTGTCGCAGTTTCTTGGGAACTTATGAAGAAGATGGCGAGCTGATCCACGATGGTCGTAATAATTTAGGTGTCATCAGCTTAAACTTACCACGTATCGCCATTGAAGCTGAAGGTGATGAAGATGCATTTTGGAGTCTACTCGACACACGTCTTAATGTGGCCAAAAAGGCACTGATGACGCGTATCGCCAGACTAGAGCATGTGAAAGCACGGGTTGCACCTATTCTCTATATGGAAGGCGCTTGTGGAGTTCGCCTAAAAGAAGATGACAATATTGCTGAGATCTTTAAGCATGGTCGTGCTTCTATCTCTCTCGGCTATATCGGCTTACATGAAACTATCAATGCGCTTTATGGTATAGATACTCACCTGTATGACAATGATAAACTGCAACAAAAAGCCATCGCTATTATTCAGCGCTTACGTGACGCAACTGAAGAGTGGAAAACCGAAACTGGTTATGCATTCAGTTTATATAGCACGCCAAGTGAAAATCTGTGCGACCGTTTCTGCCGTCTCGATACTGCTGAGTTTGGTGTGATCCCGGGCGTGACCGATAAAGGCTACTATACCAATAGCTTCCATCTTGATGTTGAGAAACAAGTTAATCCTTACGATAAAATTGACTTTGAAGCCCCTTATCCTCCGTTAGCCAATGGCGGTTTTATCTGTTATGGCGAATATCCTAATCTACAGCATAATTTAAAAGCGCTAGAAGATGTTTGGGACTATAGCTATCAACATGTTCCCTACTATGGTACTAACACACCTATTGATGAGTGCTATGAATGCGGCTTCGCAGGCGAATTTAATTGCACTAGTAAAGGCTTTGTCTGCCCACGCTGTGGTAATCACGATAGCAATAAAGTTTCAGTTATTCGTCGAGTTTGTGGTTACTTAGGTAGCCCAGATGCGCGCCCATTCAATGCGGGCAAGCAAGAAGAAGTGAAGCGCCGTATCAAGCATCTTAATAATGGCCAGATAGGCTAATTAGTATGAATTACATTCAATACTATCCTGTTGATGTGGTGAATGGTCCAGGAACACGTTGTACTTTATTTGTCTCTGGCTGCATTCATCAATGTAAGGGATGTTATAACAAAAGTACTTGGCGGCTCGATGCTGGCTCGCCCTTTACTCAAGAGATGGAAGATCGCATTATTGCCGATCTACAGGATACGCGTATTCCTAAGCAAGGACTCTCCCTATCTGGGGGAGATCCGCTGCACCCCGCTAATATTCCCGCGATCCTAAAATTAGTTAAGCGCGTTCGAGCAACTTGTCCGCAGAAAGATATTTGGCTATGGACTGGCTATCAACGAGCCGAGCTAACGAAATTACAACAGGATGTTCTCTTTCATTTAGATACGCTAATTGATGGTAAGTTTGTTCAGTCACTTTATGATCCGGCTCTGCTCTGGCGTGGCAGCAGTAACCAAATCATCCATAAATTACGCTAGCCTTCTCGTTGCCAATATAATTTAGTACCAAATCCCAAAGTATTATTCACCATCTTCACCTCTTGCAGCAGAATCTTCCAAATGGGGGCTTTTGCTGCTAGGGCTATGGGAAAACGCTTACAATAGACAGCGCGAGCTTCGTCGGCATCACACGCATAGAGTGGCATAATATAACCAGTAAATTGAATGCCTTGAATTTGACTCACGACTTTGGTTTGAGCTGATACTGTGCCAGCAATCTGGGGATTTTGCTGCATTAGCTTGCCATGACGTGAATCCTTTTCAGTCATCAATAACAGAGACATTTCAGTAGGATCATAAGCATAGAAGCAGGTTGCAGACCAAATATCATCATGGTGATGGGCAAAAAAAGAGAAAACTTGTTGGCGGGATAAATAACGCTGGATGATTTTTAAATGTTCTTCATTATTCATTTTAATAGCAACGAGTTATCGTTCAGAGCACGCCACCGGGCTTAATAGAAAGTCACGTGGCGTGCTAAAACTCGACTGAACGTCATCTGAATGGGTTCAGATTACTATAGTTTATTTGTAGATTTGAGCAACACCATTCATTTGGTTTTCACCGCTTGCAGCAACGACGCGGAATGATGTAGCACCAGCTTCTTCAGCTTTTTTGGCTAATTTCGCTGTTAAATCATCTAAAGTCTTAGCGCCTGATACTGAAACCACACCTGAAGCCGCTTTATCAGAATGTTGAACTTCCGTAGCTGCAACTGAACCGAATGAAAATGCGCTTAAAGCTAAAACGGAAGCGATTAATGTTAATTTTTTCATGGTAAAATCCTTAATAGTAAATTGATTATTTAATGGGATTCTATGTCTCCCTGTGATGTTGATCATATTATCCATTTAATTAAGAAATGAAAATTAGCTAATATTGCTTTTGTTTTTCAATTTTTTTGAATGAAAATCTAGGTTGAGGTTTCATAAAACCATCTTAATTTGTTAATAATATCGTTATAATTTAACTAGTTATTCAAAATAGGTTAGTACAATATATTCGTTCTCCTTAAGGCAAATGCCTTATTTAAAAAAGCACTATTAGTCAATTTTTAGGTAATTAAATAAAAAATGGATAAGAAAAATTGGTTTTTGTACTTAATTCGTACGCAGCAGAATGCACTTTATTGTGGGATCACTACCGATGTGGCGAAACGATTCCAAACCCACTGCGATGGAAAAGGGGCTAAATCATTGAAAGGGAAGTTACCTTTGACACTGGTTTATCAATGTCAGGTGGGAGATCGCGCCTGCGCGTCTCGGATTGAATATCGCATTAAGCAGCTGACGAAAATGAAAAAGGAACAGCTGGTCATCGACCAGCCATTAAACGTTATCGCTTATTTGACGCTATTACTTGGTGTCGAAGTAAGCTGAATAGTTGATAAGACCGGTATGCTTATCAATAATGTCATTTTCGAGACCATAAACCATAAAGTTGTTTTGAAGCTCAGGCCATGAACAACGAAGCTGGTGATCATTAGCAAGTTTAAAACCAAAGCGCTGATAATAAGCCGGATCGCCGATAACCACCACAGCACCATAGCCAAATTCATTTAGGCTATCTAATCCTTCATACACCAATTGCGTGCCAATACCTTTATTCTGGTACTCGGCAGCCACTGCCAAGGGTGCAAGGCCAACCCATTGCACATCTTCGCCATTCACATCCACAGGTGTGAATCCAACGTAGCCAATGACCTTTCCGTCATCGTTAGTCGCCACAACACCCAATGTTAGCAAGCCTTTTTTTCGTAATTGGCGCACTAAATTCGCTTCATAGTCTGTCTCAAAAACCTGACGTAATAAGCTATCAATCCCCATTGCATCGACAGGGATTTCAACACGAATTAACATGATGTTAGCGCATTTAATTTATGCTTTGCGCCCTCATGTTCTTGACTCAATTTTATAAAATCAGCGAGTTGCAGCAGGCCAAATCGTAATGGCGCTGGCATTTTCTCTAACTCAAAAGCGTCCATCAGGTTCTTAACATAAAGACCCAGCTCAGTATCGCCTTCAATCACCAATCTACGTTGGAAAAATAGCGTATCCGGATCTTCTTTACGGGCGGCAATCAAGATCAGTTCGTTGGCATTACTGCTAATGCTCACATCTGCAACTGCATCGCGACTGACGATCAACTGACCTTCTTGTAGGCTGATAAACCACACCAGTTTTAAATCGATAACTTCAACTTTTAGCCATTTACCGTCTAAAAAATCTAATTCACCATCGATCAACGATTCGTGGAATTGCCAACTTAATAGCTGTTCCAATACCTGCCGTTGTACCGAAAAAGGGGTTATTTTTAAAGGTAAACGCATCAAAGATGGACCTTTATTCACTAATTGTGCACGAATTTTATCTAACACAGCTCAGACTCCCATGACCCTTAGATGTCAAATTAGTTAATGAGATACTAGCCGTATTTTGCCAGATAATAGGCTAATTGGCCTGATCCTATATCAATAATCGGGCATACAGCCAGAGTTTATTTTATTTTAACGCACTAAAATATAACTCTATATTATTAAAAGCGCTTTAACTGCCTTAAATCAAAATGTTTTTTGTTCTATTGATTAAAATACCTAACTAACAAAAATTCACACTGAGATTAATGCGATGGAGTTACTCTGCCCAGCAGGCAATTTGCCTGCGTTGAAATCGGCGGTGGATAATGGTGCGGATGCCGTTTACATCGGGCTAAAAAATGATACCAATGCACGCCACTTTGCTGGACTAAATTTTACCGAAAAAAAATTGCATGAGGCTGAACGCTACATACATAAGCATAAGCGCAAATTACATATTGCGATTAATACCTTTGCTCACCCAAATGGCTATGAACGCTGGCAAAATTCAATAGATCTCGCGGCGGATCTGGGTACTGATGTACTTATATTAGCGGATATTGCGATGCTTGAATATGCTGCAGAGAAATACCCCCATATTGAGCGCCACGTCTCAGTCCAAGCTTCTGCCACCAATGTTGAGGCCATTCAATTTTATCATCGAAATTTCAACGTGCAGCGCGTCGTACTACCACGAGTTTTATCTATTCATCAAGTCAAACAGTTAGCCAAAGCGAGTCCTGTTCCGCTGGAAGTCTTCGCTTTTGGTAGTTTATGTATTATGGCGGAAGGCCGTTGTTATTTATCCTCCTATTTAACTGGTGAATCACCCAACACCGTAGGTGCCTGTTCTCCTGCTCGCTTTGTACGCTGGCAACAGACTGAAAATGGTATGGAATCACGTCTCAATGACGTACTGATAGATCGCTATGATGCTGATGAAAATGCCGGATACCCGACCCTATGTAAAGGCCGTTATCTGGTAGATGGTCATAAATATCATACACTCGAAGAGCCCACCAGCCTCAATACCATCGAGCTTATTCCTGAACTGATGGCCGCTAATATTGCGTCGGTAAAAATCGAAGGTCGCCAACGTAGCCCTGCTTATGTCTGTGAAGTGACGAAGATCTGGCGCCAAGCGATCGATCGCTATAAGGCGAATCCAGCTCAATTTATTGCAGATCCTAAATGGTCAGAATCCCTCGGCAATCTTTCTGAAGGCCGACAAACAACACTGGGTGCTTACCATCGTAAATGGCAGTAAGGAATAACATGAAATATTCATTGGGCTCAGTTTTATACTACTGGCCAAAAAAAAATTTAGTCGATTTTTATACCCAAGCGGTGGAAAGTGAAGCAGATATCATCTATTTAGGTGAGTCTGTCTGTAGCAAGCGCCGTGAAATGAAACCCGCTGATTGGATCGATCTAGGTCGTCAACTGGCCAGCAGCGGAAAACAGATTGTCCTAACATCATTGGCGCTGTTACAAGCCCCTTCAGAAATGAAAGAGATCACTAAGCTGGTCGACAATGGTGATTTTCTATTAGAAGCTCATGATTTTGGCGTAGTAAATATGCTGGCTGAGCGTAACCTGCCTTTTGTCGCGGGACATGGTCTAAATTGCTATAACGCTTATGCTTTAAGACTATTGCTTAAACAAGGAATGATGCGCTGGTGTATGCCGGTTGAGCTCTCTCGTGATTGGCTGGTTAACTTGCTCAATCAATGTGAAACCTTAGGTATTCGCGATCAATTTGAGGTCGAAGTAATGAGCTACGGCCACTTGCCCCTCGCCTATTCCGCTCGCTGCTTTACCGCTCGTTCAGAAAATAGAGCCAAAGATGATTGCGAAACCTGTTGTATTCAATATCCGCAGGGTCGAGAAGTTTTTTCTCAAGAGCAACAGAAAGTGTTTATCCTCAATGGCATTCAAACCCAAAGTGGCTATTGCTATAACTTAGGTAATGAGTTGCCATCAATGAATGATTTGGTGGATATTGTGCGCATATCGCCAGAGCAGCTGAGTTCACTGGAGATGCTCGCTCAGTTTAAAGCCAATGAGCAGGGCCTAGTACCTCTTGATCTCGCCGCTGAGCCTAGCTGTAATGGCTATTGGCGAAATATCGCAGGTATCTCGATGGTTCCCTAGCATAAATCTATGATGCTAATGCTTGGAGTGACGAGAGTGGCGCAATTTATGGGTTAAATGACGTAATTCGCCATTACGTAACATACCAACAAACACGCCCAGCAGAGTATAGATCACGCCCAGTATCAGCATCATAACGATATCCATTAAGATATCACTGAAGGGTAAGCCCATTTGGTTGATGCCAGCAATGGCATTGGTAGCCCAAGTTGAAGGTAGCGCCGAGGCAATGACCCTCACCCAGTCAGGCATGGCTTGCAGTGGCCAAATAGTCCCTGACATATAAAAGACGGGTGTGGTGACAAATGCCAGCGTCAAATAGATCATCTCGACACTTCTTAAACACTCAGTTACTAACTTACCTAAGCCTAACACCGCCAATAAGAAAGGAAATGTTAGCATCCACAATTGATAAAGTGGTGCCTCTTGGCGATAACCAAGTAACCAAGGCCATAAAGCAAAAAATACCGTTGATAAGAATAGCCAAATTGGAATCAATGCAGATAAGGCTCCTAAATAGACGGCTAAAGGGGGCTTGCCTTTAGGAGTGCCACGGATCGCAATACTGACTCGCACACAAGCAATTAACAGGGAGTGCTGTAATAGCATCACCAATAAACCTGGAAAAACAATGGCGGCAAAACTGACCCCAGGATTATACAGAGGAATAGTTTCACTTCTTACTGGCGTGAGTATCACTTTGGCCTGCTCGCCGCTATAGCCCGCTTTTCGCAATAACATCAAATTATAATTATTCAATAATTGCTGATAAGCGCTGGAGAGCTCTTGCTGAATTTGTCCACTGGCTAGGCGGTTAGTCCCATCGCCATAAACTGGTACAGTGATACTTTTACCATTGAGTAGATGTTTTTCAAAATCCGTGGGAATAATAATAATCGAGAATAGCTTTCTGGAAAGCATATCCTGTTTAGCTAGCTCAAGATCATCATAACTATGTAGTTGAACCTTGGAGGTTGCATCTAAATCACGAATTAATTCACGGCTAGCGCTGCTGTGATCTTGGTCAATCACTGCCACTGGCAGATCCCACAATACAGGCCGGACATAAACCAAACTCATAACGCAGAGTGAGACTAATAGCAGTAGCCACATAGGCTTATCGAGCATGCCCAACAAAACTTTTCTAAAGGTGGCGAAGTAGGTTTTCATCCTAATCCCCTCCTTGTGCAGCCAGACGCTTAACAATGCGTCGGCGGATCAGAAATGCACAAACCAACGGATAGATGAGTAAAAAGAGACAAACCTGAATAATCCGCATAAATGAGACTTCACGTAGGAAAATATCAAACATGGCATTCAATGCGTGAGTCAGCGGCTCAATATTCGAAATAATACGCGCTGGTAAGATCATCGAGAGTTCAGGTACTGCCATCCCTGAGAAAGCTAATGCAATACTGACCAGCATCCCAATCAAACTGTATGCGGTGATCGCACTTGCCGTAAAGGTATAGAGCAATAATCCTATACTTTGCGCGGACATAACATAGAACAGCCCTATTAATAGAATATAGAGCGGATTTCCCACTACCTTGGCATCAAAAACTGTGACTAATGCCGCTAGCTCGACCACCAACAAGGTGGTAAAAAATAGCGTATAAGGTGCCAATTTACCCATTAATGCCATGGAAAAAGGTTTTATCGATTGCAGTACCGAACCACGAGACAGTGAATAAATTGTCGAGGTCACCACAAACAGCTGCAACATATGGATAGTCGCGGCAAATTGCTGATAGTAAATATAGTTACCACTGGGGTTAAACAAGCTGTCATAAGATAAGGTAACATTGGCCAACGCTGGCAGAGAGGCCCCCATAGATGAGGCTATAATGGTACGGTATTTTGCATTGAGTTCCGCTACCAATCCGCTAAAATCTTGTATCGCGTAACTCCCTGAGCCATAGAAGAGCGCATTGTAATACATTCTAATTTCTGGCTGGCGGCCGCTCAGTGCCTCTTTTTCAAAATTAAGCGGGATATAGAGCACCGCATAATCTTGTGAACTGCCCATTCGCTTGATTGATGTCTTTAAGTTGTCATCAATGGTTTTAATATCAGCATGAGGCCCAGCATCCAAATCTCTGATCAGTTGCCGAGAGAGCGGGCTGTGGTCGTTATCCACCACCGAAACGGGGAGATCCATCAGCGTACCTTCAGAAAAGTTAGCGCTCACTAAAGTAAAAAGCATTAAGGGGAATAACCAACTTAACCAATGGAATACCGGACTGCGGATGGCATCGCGTGTTTCTTGATTGAAAGCATGCTCAAAACCATGCCAAGCGAATTTCATTTTCATTTTGCGCCTTCTTATTTATCCCAGCGCCACAAAGTACTCATACCTGGACGTAGCCCTTCGATAGGCTCTAACGGATATAAACGGATCTCGAATGTTTTTAAATCAAAGTCCCCAGTAGCTCGCGTTGCACGCTTGGTTGCATAGTCCCCTTTAGGTGCGATATAGCGGATCTCAGCTTCTATTTCACGATCACCTAATGCCGGTACTTGTAGGCTGACTTTGTCACCTTTGCGTACACCGACTAAAATATCCTCGCGCAGATTAAAAATAAAATAGGCTTGAGGAAGACGGATTAATGATACTAACGGGCTACCAGCATTAAATAACTCGCCCACCTCGGCAGGAATAGGGCCCACTTCGCCATCGATGGGTGCTCTCACCTGCAAGTCATCAACCTGTACTTGAATTTCCGTTAACTTTTGTTCAGCTTGCTGTAGCGCGGCTTCATATTGGTGACGCAACTCAACACGATCCCCATTCTTACCTTCATCCAACTGAGCTTTAGTACTGAGGATTTGCTGATAGGTGATCTCTTTAGTTTTACGCGCGGTATCCAATTCATTAGCCGAAACATAGCCTTTCGCCGATAAATTACTTAATCGTATATATTCACGATTAGCATTATTATACTGAGATTCGGCTTGCGATAACTGAGCCTCTAGATTACGGATTGTCTCTTCGCGCGTTCCTTGTAGTGATAGCTCAAGCTGGGCTTTTGCCTGATCACGCGCTGCAACAAAGGAAGCAAGTTCAGCCTCTAACTCGGGGCTTTCTAGTGAAACCAAGAGTTGACCCTTTTTGACGTCATCTCCCCGCTCAATATGGCGCTCGGTGACTCGTCCTTTGGCTTTAGATGCCACTATCACTTCAGGTGCATCTACCTCGCCCTGTAGTAATAGATATTGGTTATGTGAATAAAAAAGTGCCGCTGTTGCGATCAATATCAGCATTAGCAGGATCAAGGCTATGGTTCTTTTTCTCATTATCTTTGTTGACCTTAATAATAACGGTTGAAACTATCATCACGCTAGTATGACAATAAATGGCAATAATAGGTTAAGAAATATGTGCGCAAAGTCACAGATAAATTGGCAAGAACTAAATATTGGATCGGATCTTTATTTATGTCAAATCAGCATAGCCTAATTACTGGCAATATAGTTGATTAAAATAGTCACTATTCGCGCTAAAATACGCGACATTGCCTAACCAGCCGGAAATGTTATGTTTGAGTTTGACCTTGTTTTGCTACTGCTACAGCAAATGTGTGTCTATTTAGTGATCGCTTGGGTCCTGAGCAAAACCCCGCTTGTCATCCCTTTATTAAATGTCACCACTCGCTTGCCGCACAAAATCATGTGCTATTTTATCTTTTCCGTATTCTGCATTATGGGAACCTATTTTGGTTTACATATCAATGACTCTATAGCCAACACCCGTGCGATTGGCTCTGTACTGGGTGGATTGCTAGGAGGACCCGGCGTCGGCTTTCTGGTTGGCTTCACGGGCGGTCTCCATCGCTACTCTCTTGGTGGTATGACGGCATTTAGCTGTATGGTGTCTACCATTGCCGAAGGGTTGATTGGTGGTTTTATTCACCTCTACTTTATGAAACGCGGGCAGATAAGTAAGCTGTTCAATCCATGGATGGCCGCAGGCGTCACCTTTTTCGCTGAAATAATCCAAATGTTGATTATTCTGTTATTAGCTCGTCCGTTTGATGAGGCTTTAGAGCTAGTACAAAATATTGCCGTGCCAATGGTGATCGCCAATAGTATAGGTGCAGCCATGTTTATTCGTATTCTGCTCGACCGCCGTGCCATTGTGGATAAATATACTTCCGCATTCTCAGCGCAGGCGATGAAGATTGCCGTCTGTACCGAAGGTATTTTGCGCAAAGGCTTCAATGTGGATAACAGCACTAAGGTAGCAAAAATCATCTATCAAGAGTTAGGTATTGGTGCAGTGGCTATCACCGATAGAGATACACTTTTAGCTTTTATTGGTATAGGCGCCGATCACCATATTCCCGGTACTCCAATCGCCTCTGAACAATCCCGTCGAGCGATTGATTATAACGAAGTGGTCTATGCCGATGGCAATGAAACTCCCTATAAATGCTCACTCAATCCCGGTTGTAAGCTGGGCTCAGCATTGGTGATCCCACTGCGTGGCGAGAATCAACGCGTTATTGGGACTATTAAGCTATATGAAGGGAAAAATCGCTTATTTAGCTCAATAAACCGCACATTAGGAGAAGGGATTGCCAGTCTTTTCTCAACCCAAATTCTGGCTGGCCAATATGAAAGAAATAAGCAGTTATTATTACAGTCAGAAGTTAAGCTACTGCACGCGCAAGTAAATCCTCACTTTCTATTTAATGCGCTCAATACATTGCAGGCAGTGATCCGCCGTGACAGCCAACAAGCGGGACAATTAGTGCAATATATCTCTAACTTTTTCCGCAAAAATCTCAAAAGACCAGAACAAAATGCCACATTGTGCGAAGAGATAGAGCATGTGGACTCTTACTTGCAGATAGAAAAGGCCCGTTTTAGAGAGCACCTCGAAATCCGCTTTGATATCCCAGAGGAGTTAAATCATGTTGAATTACCTGCATTTTCCTTACAGCCCATGGTTGAAAATGCGATTAAACATGGCACCTCACAGTTATTAGGTACCGGATACATTACAATACGCGCATATCGCCACAATAATCTTGTCTGCGTTGAAATCGAAGATAATGCTGGACTCTATCATCCTCGACCAATGTGTGATGGTCTGGGAATGAGCCTAGTAGATAAACGTTTGCGACTAAAATATGGTGATCAGTATGGTGTCAGTGTAGATTATCAACCAGAAGAGTTTACCTGTATCAAATTGAGTTTCCCCTATTACGATAAATTGATTAGTTAAATAATAATGAATGTACTTATTGTCGATGATGAGCCACTGGCTCGAGAGAATCTGCGCTGCTTACTTGAAGAAGTAACAGACATTAGCATTATAGGCGAATGTGCAAATGCCATTGAAGCCATCAGCGCTATTCACAAGCTTAAGCCCGATGTGGTTTTTCTAGATATTCAGATGCCCCGAGTTACGGGCCTTGAAATGGTGAAAATGCTCGACCCAGAAGATCGCCCTCTTATTGTTTTTCTCACTGCTTTTGATGAACATGCCATTGAAGCATTTGAAGAACATGCGTTTGATTATTTACTTAAACCGCTCGAAAAAGATCGTTTAAATAAAACTTTGCATCGACTGCGCCAAGGACAGCTCAAACAGAATATTGATGAGTTGGTGAAGGACGAACAGCTAAAATTCATCCCCTGTACTGGCCACAGCCGTATCTGGCTAATGAAGTTAGATGAAGTCCTCTATGCCACCTCACGAATGAGTGGTGTGTTTGTTATCAGCAACCAAGGGCTCGAAGGTTTTACGGAACTGACGCTGCGTACACTGGAGATGCGCACCCCACTAATACGTTGTCATCGCCAATATTTAGTCAATATGACGCAGCTTAATGAGATTTTATTTGGTGATAATGGTCATGCCGAATTGGTTCTTAGCTCAGGCGAACGCATTCCTGTCAGCCGCCGCTACTTAAAACCATTAAAAGAAGCATTGGGACTAAGTTAGCTATTTGATATCAAAAGTTCAATTCCCTTTTCATCATAATTAAGACGAAAAAAAACCGGACATCAGTCCGGTTTTTTATAGGCTATAACTCGTAAAAATTAAGAGTTATGCGTTGTGCTGCGACGACGTGGAGCGGCAGTATTGTGTTCTTCGTTACGGCCACGGAAGCTTCCACGATCGTTACTACGTTCACTTTTACGCTTAGCACCACCGAAGCTATCGCCAGCCGCACCAGCAGGAGCTGGGCCACGACGATTGCTCGCAGATGCACCACCACGAGGACCATTACCAGCAGGGCGCTCACGACGTTCGAATGCAGGCGCATCACCCATCAACTGAATTTTCATTTGCTTATTCAGAATACGAGTATTGCTCAGATGACCTAACAGATCGCCTGGCATACCTTTTGGTAACTCGATAGTTGAGTGAGTACCAAAGAGTTTGATATTACCAATGTAGCGGCTGCTAATGTCTGCTTCGTTTGCGATTGCGCCAACGATATGACGAACTTCAATGCCATCATCGCGACCCACTTCGATACGATACAGTTCCATTTCGCCAACATCACGACGTTCACGACGAGCTGGTTTATCACCACCACGGTCGGATGAAGAACGATCACCACGGTCAGCGCGGTCGCCACGATCTGGACGGTCACCACGACGACGATCATCACTACCACGACGGTCATCACGATCATTGAACTCACGACGCGGACGACGTGGAGCATCTGGTGGCAGAATTAATGGGCGGTCACCTTGTGCCATTTTTAACAGAGCTGCGGCTAAAGTTTCAATATCTAAATCTTCAGCTGGAACCAGTTTAGCTAATAGCGCACGATACTGTTCTAAATCGCTGCTTTCTAAGTTTTTCTGCACGTTTTGTGCAAACTTAGCCAGACGACGTTCGCTCAGTAAATCTGCGTTTGGCAGATCAACTTCAGGAATAGCCAGTTTCATGGTGCGTTCAATGTTACGCAGCAGACGACGTTCACGGTTCTCAACGAACAGAAGCGCACGACCCGCACGGCCAGCACGGCCTGTACGACCAATACGGTGAACGTAGGATTCTGAGTCCATTGGAATATCATAGTTAACAACTAAGCTGATACGCTCAACATCAAGACCACGAGCAGCAACATCTGTTGCGATCAGGATATCTAAACGGCCATCTTTCAAACGTTCTAATGTTTGTTCACGTAACGCCTGATTCATATCACCGTTAAGTGCAGCACTGTTATAGCCACTGTGTTCTAAGGCTTCAGCAACTTCTAACGTTGCGTTCTTAGTACGAACGAAAATGATCGCAGCATCGAAATCTTCTGATTCAAGGAAACGAACCAGAGCTTCATTTTTACGTGCACCACTAACAGTCCAATAGCTCTGAGTAATATCAGGGCGCGTTGTTACGCTAGACTGAATGCGGATTTCTTGTGGATCTTTCATGAAACGACGCGTGATACGACGAATCGGATCAGGCATTGTTGCAGAGAAAAGCGCTGTTTGATGTTTTGCTGGGATCTGGCTCATGATGTGTTCTACATCTTCGATAAAGCCCATTCTCAACATCTCATCTGCTTCATCAAGCACCAGGCCTTTCAGTTGAGAAAGATCCAGTGTTCCACGTTTCAGGTGATCGAGCAGACGACCTGGTGTCCCAACAACAACTTGAGGTCCTTGGCGTAATGCACGAAGTTGTACGTCATAACGTTGTCCACCATACAGGGCAACAACATTGACAGTTTTCATATGCTTAGCAAAGTCACCCATCGCTTCTGAAACCTGTACGGCCAGTTCACGAGTTGGGGCTAATACTAAAATCTGCGGCGCTCTTAAATTAGGATCGATATTATGGAGTAACGGTACGCCAAATGCAGCAGTTTTACCGCTTCCTGTTTGTGCCATACCCAGTACATCTGATCCTTGCAACAGATGGGGGATACATTGTTGCTGAATTGGAGATGGCTTTTCGTAGCCCAAATCATTCAGTGCAGCTAAAAGGGGTGCTGATAAACCTAGTTCAGCAAAAGAGATATCAGTAGTCTCAGTAGTCTCTGTAGTCATGTAAAGGTGCCTCATACTTAATGGCGGCCAGTTTACATAACACAGCGAAAATCGTTTCCGTCATTTTCATTTAAAATGTGAACTGGCTCAAATTGTATTATTAAACGAACAGATAAGCCCTCATCTCTTCTGAGATGATGACTTAAAAATTTATGCGATTTTGTTCGTCAGCTATTGCTGGCCCGATTCTGAAAGGTCATCTTGTTCTTGGCCCAATAAGGCCAATTCCAACAATGCATAGCGGTGTTCAACAAAACTGTGAGCGTTGTTGGCTACCGTCAGTTTGAATAACGCAACTGCGTTATCCTTATCCCCCAGACTTAGGTAATTTTTACCTAAATAGAAGTTAGTTTCACTGAGATGCTCAGCGAGCGAAGTGTTATCCGCTGAATTTTCTTTTAAGCGAGCCATCAATTTACTCTCATTGATGTTTCCTAAAAAGTATTCAACGATATTCCAGCCCCATTGTCCTTTTTCCGCTCTGTCATAACGTGCTGACAGGTTAGCTTTTGCCGTAAGTGGGTCCATCTCTTTTTCCACGAGGTAAAGCCATAAACTTCGGAACGGATCGTTTGGATCGTCTTGATAATACGCAAGCAGATCATCCTGCGCTAATTTGTACCGGCCACCGTAATACAGTCCGATGCCACGGTTCATACGCGCAAAATTGTAAGTTGGATCAAGTTCTAAAACAGAATCAAACGCCTCATAGGCGGCATCGTAATTGCCTGCCTGAGTAAAATATATCCCAAGAAAGTTAAAAACTTCTGGAATATCAGGACGAATGGACAGCGCAGTCGAAAAATCGTTGCGAGCCAAAGCCCTTAAACCGAGACTATCATACAACACACCGCGTTCATATAAAAGCTGTGCGTACTCATCATCGGTCAATGAACGACTCGCAAGGATTTGTTCCATACGAGCCAATATAACTTCCTGTTGCAATGTAGGTTGTAACGGAATCGCTAACACTTCGTTTTTACGCCATTCGTTACTACTACTACAGCCAATCAATAAAAAAAGAAAGACCGCAGAGAACAAGCGAAAAATAGCGCATGAGTCCCTTTCTCGAAGACAGATACTATTCAGCATATTCCGTCCTTACAATGCAACCGGATCTTTCAGCAAAATTGCTGAATGGTGCCCTTTTTACAGGACACCTGTTTGAAGGTCAACTTATTCCGCTGCGTCTTGTTGTTCAGCTGGTTTGTCTTGTGTCTCTGTCGCTTCTTTCATACTCAAACGAATACGGCCTTGGCGATCGATCTCTAAGACTTTAACTGGAACTTCTTGACCCATATGCAGATAATCAGTCACTTTCTCAACACGCTTATCAGCGATTTGAGAAATATGAACTAGACCTTCTTTACCACCACCAATAGCAACAAACGCACCGAAATCAACGATACGCGTTACTTTACCTTGGTAAATACGGTTAACTTCAACTTCAGCGGTGATCTCTTCGATGCGACGAATTGCTTCTTTCGCTTTATCACCATCTGTTGCTGCAATTTTAACAGTACCATCATCTTCGATTTCAATCGTAGTACCGGTTTCTTCTGTTAATGCACGGATTACAGAACCACCTTTACCGATCACATCTTTGATTTTGTCTGGATTAATTTTAATCGTATGAATACGTGGTGCGAACTGAGAGATATCATCACGTGGACTATTAATTGCTTCTTCCATCACGGTCAGAATATGCAAACGAGCGCCTTTAGCTTGATTCAATGCAGCTTGCATAATTTCGCGGGTGATACCCTCGATTTTAATATCCATCTGCAATGCGCTGATACCAGCACGGCTACCGGCAACTTTAAAGTCCATATCGCCTAAGTGATCTTCATCACCCAGAATATCAGACAGAACAACGTAGTTTTCGCCTTCTTTAACCAAGCCCATTGCGATACCTGCAACAGCAGCTTTAATTGGCACACCTGCATCCATCAGCGCTAAAGAAGCACCACAGACAGAAGCCATAGAAGATGAACCGTTGGATTCTGTAATTTCAGAAACCACACGGATAGTGTAAGGGAATTCTGCCGGAGTAGGCATTACCGCTAACACACCACGTTTCGCTAAACGACCATGACCAATCTCACGACGTTTTGGCGAACCTACCATGCCAGTCTCGCCGACTGAGTATGGAGGAAAGTTGTAATGGAATAAGAAATGATCAGTATGCTCGCCCATCAGTTCATCAATATTCTGTGCATCACGCGCTGTACCCAATGTTGCTGTAACCAGCGCCTGAGTCTCTCCACGGGTGAACAGTGCTGAACCATGGGTACGTGGCAACACACCAGTACGTACGTCTAACGCACGAACCATATCTTTTTCACGACCATCGATACGCGGCTCACCACGTAAAACACGGCTACGAACAACATTCTTTTCAAGTTCAGCTAACAGGTCAGAAATTTCACCTGCATCTAAAGTCTCATCTTCAGCCAATAGCGCCGCTTTAACTTCATCTTTGATCAAGCTAACTTGCGCATAACGCTCTTGTTTTTCAGTGATGCGATAAGCGTCGCCAATACGGCTTTCAGCTAATGCAGCTACACGCTCATTCAGAACTTGGTTAACAGCTTCTGGCTGCCAATCCCACTTCTCTTTGCCCGCTTCTGCTACCAGTGCATTGATTTCGCTAATAACAACTTGTTGTTGATCATGGCCAAATACCACAGCACCTAACATTTGTTCTTCACTTAATAGCTCAGCTTCTGACTCAACCATCAAGACTGCGCCTTCAGTACCAGCAACAACTAGGTCAAGACGACTTAGTTTCAGTTCATCAGCAGTTGGGTTTAATACGTATTGGTCATTAATAAAACCAACTCGTGCAGCACCGATAGGACCATTAAATGGCACACCAGAGAGGGACAGCGCAGCAGATGCACCGATCAAAGCCACGATATCTGGGTTAACTTGTGGATTAACAGAAACAACTGTAGCGATAATCTGTACTTCATTTAAGAAATTATCTGGAAACAGTGGACGCAGTGGGCGGTCGATCAGACGTGAAGTCAGGGTTTCGCCTTCACCAGGACGGCCTTCGCGACGGAAGAAGCTACCTGGGATACGGCCAGCAGCGTAAGTACGCTCCTGATAGTTGACAGTCAGAGGGAAAAAGCTTTGGCCTTCTTTCTGTTTTTTCTGTGCAACGACAGTAACAAATACCGCTGTATCGTCCATATTGACCATAACAGCTGCAGTGGCTTGACGCGCCATCATACCCGTCTCAATAGTGACTGTATGTTGACCGTATTGGAATTTGCGAATAATAGGATTTAGCAAAGTATTAGCCTTATTATCAAGCTACATAATTTCATTTATGCAGTATTCATTTTCTCTTCTTACCACACCCTCGCGACTAATGAAAATACTTAAAATAATATCAATATTTTCATTAGCCGCGCGAACCGGTTGTAGTCGAAGAGGCTCACTCAATTAAATTTACTCTATAAACATAGCTTATCATTTATGTTAAGCATAATTCGAGTTTAACTTTAATTATAAATTTTGTTTAATTTAAAAATGGACTAAATGCCGCTTTCTCGAAGAAAAGGGGCCAATAGGCCCCTTTCCACTGAAACTTGCGATATTAACGACGCAGACCCAGACGTTCTAGCAGGGTAGTATAACGTGCAACATCTTTGCTTTTCAGGTAGTTCAGCTGATTACGACGCTGAGCAACCATACGCAGCAGACCACGACGGCTGTGGTGATCTTTTTTGTGCTCTGAAAAGTGACCTTGCAGGTGATTGATTTGCGCAGTTAATAGTGCGATTTGCACTTCACTTGAACCAGTGTCATTTTCGCCACGGCCAAAATCAGTAACAATTTTTGCTTTTGCTTCAGTACTTAGAGACATAATAACTCCAGATTAATTAAATAGGTGACGAGAGCCAATCTCTAATTTAGCATCTCAAAATATTTTTGCTTCTCGAATAGTTAAGCGGCGCCATTCTACGCTCCTTAGCCTCTCAAAGCAATATCATACATTATTCATTTGGTGAATTTTCAACCACAAGTCTACGAGGTGCAACTAATCCATCAAGATTGATCGTTGCAATACCAATAAACTGATGTTCATCGCCCTGAGTCACACGAACGATTTCACCCTCTGATAGACTATTTAATGCAACGCTAACAGGTTGTCCCTGTTTAAAATACGCGGCTGTGGTATCAGAGAGGTTAACAGCGGGAAAATGTACCACTGCAGTATCCATCGGCAATAACAGCGGATCAAGTGCTTCTTCTAAAGTGCGCCCTTCCGTTTCTGCTTGCTCTTTCATCGCGATCAGTTGATCAAGTGACACCATTCTCTCATAGGGATAATTGGCAACTTGTAGGCGACGTAAATAAATCACATGTGCACCACATCCCAACATCTCTCCAAGATCATCAATGATAGTCCGAATGTAAGTTCCTTTAGAGCAATGTATCTCTAATTCAACTTCATTCTCTTCCCAACGAATAAACTGCAGCTCATAAACTGTAATTGGACGTGCTTCTCGCTCAATAGTGATACCTTTACGGGCATACTCATAGAGCGGCCTTCCCTGATGCTTAAGCGCAGAATACATTGACGGTATCTGAAGCGTATCACCACGGAAACGGGCCAGCATTTCATCCAATTGAATTTGGTTAATATCAACGGGTCGCTCACTGATAATTTGCCCCTGCGAATCAGAGGTATCAGTACGTTGTCCTAAGCGGGCAATGACACGATAGCGTTTATCAGAGTCGAGCAGAAATTGTGAGAACTTGGTGGCTTCACCTAAGCAAACTGGCAACATTCCTGTTGCCAGTGGATCTAGCGCGCCTGTGTGACCAGCCTTGTTCGCATTAAACAGACGGCGAACCTTCTGCAGTGCATCATTAGAGGAAATATCTTGAGGTTTATCCAGTAATAATACGCCATGAATATCACGGCCACGACGACGGCGAGCCATTATTTTTCCTCTTTGTGCTCAATATCCGTACGACGTTCTTCGTCTTCACGGATAGTTTTAGACACAAGGTTCGACATTCTCATCCCTTCGACTAATGAATTATCATAAGCGAAGACAATCTCTGGCACTATGCGTAAACGCATGGCTTTGCCGACTAATGAACGAATATAACCTGCGGCTTCATTGAGCGCTTTCAGGCCATTTGTTACCTGTTCAGAATCGTGCGTTTCATCTAAGAAGTTGAGAAAAGTGACGAATACTTTGGCATAAGCTAAGTCACGCGACAATTCAACACCTGAAACCGTCGCCATGCCGATACGAGGATCTTTTATTTCACGTTGTAGGATAACCGCAATTTCTTTCTGTAATTCCTGTGATACACGTTGAGAACGACTAAATTCTTTTGCCATCGTTATATCTCCTAACAGTTGGGGGGCATATAGCCCCCCAATAATAAAGTGAATCTGCGATAAAATTAATCGTCGATTGAACGTTTAATTTCAATGATTTCGAACACTTCGATCATATCGCCAGGACGGACATCGTTGTAGTTTTTAACACCGATACCACATTCCATACCGTTACGAACTTCGCTCACATCATCTTTAAAGCGACGCAGAGACTCTAATTCACCTTCGTAAATAACCACGTTATCACGCAGAACGCGAATAGGGTTATGACGTTTGATGTTACCTTCAACAACCATACAACCGGCAACCGCACCAAATTTCGGTGATTTAAATACATCACGAACTTCAGCCAGACCAATAATTTGTTGTTTATATTCTGGTGCAAGCATACCACTCATCGCCAGCTTGATTTCGTCAATCAGGCTATAGATAACAGAGTAGTAACGTAAGTCAACACTTTCACTTTCGATGATACGACGTGCAGAGGCATCAGCACGAACGTTAAAACCTAAGATGATTGCGTTTGATGCTGCTGCCAATGATGCATCCGTTTCCGTGATACCACCAACACCAGAACCAATAATTTTGACTTTAACTTCATCAGTAGACAATTTCTGTAGTGATTCAGTGATCGCTTCACAAGTCCCTTGAACATCTGTTTTCAACACGATATTCAATTCAGAAACTTTACCTTCTTCCATGTTAGCAAACATGTTTTCCAGTTTAGATTTCTGCTGACGAGCCAGTTTCACATCACGGAATTTACCTTGACGATATAAGGCAACTTCACGCGCTTTTTTCTCATCACGAACAACTGTCGCTTCGTCACCAGCAGAAGGAACACTGGAGAGACCCAGGATTTCTACAGGCATTGAAGGACCCGCTGTTTGAACGTCTTTACCTAATTCGTTACGCATTGCACGAATACGGCCATATTCAAAGCCACAGAGTACGATATCGCCTTTGTTCAATGTCCCTTCCTGAACTAGGATAGTTGCCACAGGGCCACGTCCTTTATCAAGGTAAGATTCAATCACAACACCGCTTGCCATACCTGAACGAACCGCTGTCAGTTCCAGAACTTCGGCTTCTAACAGAATTGTTTCAAGCAGGTCATCGATACCCGTTCCTTTCTTCGCAGAAACTTCAACGAATTGGTTAGTACCACCCAACTCTTCTGAGAAGATACCATATTGCATCAATTCATTTTTAACACGTTGCGGATCAGCTTCTGGTTTATCCATCTTGTTGATTGCAACAACAACAGGAACCTCAGCCGCTTTCGCATGTTGAATAGCTTCAACTGTCTGTGGCATAACACCATCGTCAGCAGCAACCACCAGAACAACGATATCCGTCGCTTGTGCACCACGTGAACGCATAGAAGTAAATGCGGCGTGACCTGGGGTATCAAGGAAGGTGATCATTCCTTTATCAGTCGTTACATGGTAAGCACCGATATGCTGAGTGATCCCGCCAGCTTCACCAGAAGCCACTTTCGTTGAACGAATGTAGTCCAGTAGTGAGGTTTTACCATGGTCAACGTGACCCATAATAGTCACAACTGGTGGACGAGCTTCACGAACGACTGTTTCACCCGTATCACGGTCGTTGAGGATCGCTTCTTCTAATTCGTTTTCACGACGTAGAGTAACTTTATGACCCATCTCTTCCGCAACTAACTGCGCAGTCTCTTGGTCTATTACTTGGTTAATGGTGGTCATTGCGCCCATTTTCATCATAGTTTTGATGACTTGAGAGCCTTTCACTGCCATTTTATTGGCTAATTCACCAACAGTAATAGTTTCACCGATAATGACATCACGGTTTACTGCAGCAACTGGCTTGTTAAAGCTCTGCTGAAGTGAACTGCCTTTACGGTTTTTACCTTTAGATTTGCCATTACGGCCAACAGCGCGTTCTTCTTCGCGATCAGCTTTTTCAGACAGTTTATTTCTTTTCTTTTGAGCAGGTGCTTTGCCGCCACGAGCGCGGGCACGACGACCTTCTTCTTTAGCATCACTTTCGTCTTCAGCTTCTTGAGCATGACGGAAAGTGGTTGTGTGATAATCAGAGACTTCTTCTGTCGGCGCTTCTTCAGGAGTAGTAGTAATTTTAGCTGCCATAAGGCGAGCCTCTTCTGCTACACGAGCCGCATCCGCTTCAACTTTACGACGCACTTCTTCTTCAGATTTGCGTTTTAGTTCTGCAGACTCAGCTTCAAGACGCTGTTTCTCTGTATTTTTGTCACCGGCTTTGCCAGTCTTTTGATGATTTTCGCTTGGTTTCACTTTATCTGTTTCCGCTGCTTCGCGCTTAGCTTTTTCAGCTGCTTCACGTCTTGCTTTATCTTCGGCGTCACGCTTAGCTTCCGCTTCACGTTTAGCCTTCTCTTCTGCTTCACGTGTCGCTTTTTCTTCCGCTTCGCGTTTCGCTTTATTTTCAGCTTCGCGCTGTGCTTGCTCTTCCGCTTCGCACTGCGCCTGTTCTTCCGCTTTCGCCTGATCTTCAGCGTCACGGTTAACATAAGTGCGTTTTTTGCGGACTTCGATATTTACCGATTTGCTTTTGCCACCGGTGCCGGGAACACTCAGCGTACTACGGGTCTTCCGCTGTAGTGTTAATTTGCTTGGCTGGCCCGCTGAACCGCCTTGATCGCGGTTAAGGTGTGCCAACAAAGCTTCTTTTTCGTGCTGACTAACAGAGTCACTCTCACCTTTGTTGATCCCTGCGTCAGCAAATTGCTGTACCAGGCGCTCAACTGGGGTTTGAATTTCTGCTGCCAAAGATTTTACAGTTTCTGTCATTCCGTTCCTTCCTGCTACAGTGATTATGCATCGTTGCCAAACCAGCAGATATTACGTGCAGCCATGATGAGTATTCCAGCTTGTTCATCATTCAGACCTTCGATATCAGTAAGGTCATCAATGCCCTGTTCAGCAAGATCTTCCAGTGTACAGATACCATGTGCTGCCAGCGTAAAGGCTAGAGACCGTTCCATACCTTCTAGATTTAATAAATCTTCTGCAGGTTGATTATCGCCTAAGCTCTCTTTTTGAGCCAGTTCTAACGTCGTTAAAGCTGCTTTAGCTCTTTCACGTAGAACTTCGATAGTCTCCTCATCAAGACCTTCAATCGCTTGAAGTTCACTGATAGGCACGTAAGCCAATTCCTCTAGCGTAGAGAAGCCTTCTTCAACAAGTGTTGTGGCAAACTCTTCATCAATATCCAGATGCTTAGTAAATGTCTCAATAGAAGCATGGGCTTCTGCTTGATGTTTAGCTAGTAGATCATCGGCGGTCATGACATTCAGTTCCCATTTGTCATTACCACGATGTATTTTCAACAATTGGGCAGCTAAACGGACGTTTTGTCCATTACGACCAATCGCTTGAGCTAAATTCGCACTTTCAACAGCGACATCCATTGTACATTTGTCTTCATCGACAACAATAGAAGCTACATCAGCGGGCGCCATTGCATTAATTACAAATTGTGCTGGGTTATCATCCCATAAAACGATATCGATTCTTTCTCCGCCCAGTTCACTGGAAACGGCTTGAACTCTTGCTCCACGCATTCCGACGCAGGCACCAACAGGATCAATACGCTTATCGTTGGTTTTAACTGCAATCTTAGCACGAGAACCTGGATCACGAGCAGCTGCTTTAATTTCGATAATCTCTTCGCCAATCTCTGGCACTTCGATACGAAATAGTTCAACCAGCATTTCTGAACGCGAACGCGTCACAAATAACTGTGCGCCGCGAGCTTCTGGACGTACATCATACAGAACACCGCGAATTCGGTCACCTGGACGGAAATTTTCCCGTGGTAACATATCTTCACGTAAAATAACGGCTTCTGCGTTATTGCCAAGATCTAAGGTGATATTGTCACGGTTAACTTTCTTAACCAGGCCAGTAATGATTTCACCTTGCTGTTTACGGAATTGTTCAACAACCATTGCACGTTCCGCTTCGCGGACTTTCTGTACAATAACCTGTTTTGCTGTTTGAGTGGTAATACGATCAAATACAACAGATTCGATTTGGTCTTCGACGTAACCGCCTAATTCAGCCGTTGGATCATCAAAATTTGCCGCGTCAAAAGTAATTTCGCGCGTCGGCATAGTGACTTCATCGACAATTAACCAGCGGCGGAAGGTATCAAAATCGCCTGATTTGCGATCGATACAAACTCTAACTTCGATCTCTTGTTCGTATTTTTTCTTCGTAGCAGTTGCTAGTGCTGTTTCAAGCGCCTCGAAAATTTTTTCACGAGGAAGGGACTTTTCATTAGAAACCGCTTCCACAACAGCCAGAATTTCTTTGTTCATCCTAGTTGCCTCATTGAAACTTAATTAAAAGTGGGGTACCAGGTTAGCTTTCTGGATGTTGCTCAACGCGAACACTTCATCCTTACCATCCACAGTAACCGTTATCATTTCACCATCAACGGCTTTGATTATACCTTGCCATCTACGGCGGTTCTGCATTGCAATACGTAAAACGAGAGACACTTCTTCACCCGTAAAACTATCGTAGTGTTTCGCGGTGAAAAGCGGACGCTCAAGTCCTGGCGACGAGATTTCCAGGTTATAAAGTACCGCGATTGGATCTTCGACATCCAATACAGCACTCACCTGGTGGCTAACATCAGCACAATCATCAACAGTGATACCGTTTTCACTATCAATATAGACACGTAGTGTTGAAACACGTGCACGAATAAACTCTAAGCCAACAAGTTCAAAGCCTAAAGCCTCTACAGGTGCTGAAATCATCTCTGTTAATTTTTGCTCTAATGTGGACAAGCCCACCCCCAGACATAAAAAAAGGGCCATAAAAGCCCAGTTAATTTGGTTGTCAAATAACAAAAAACCCCGAAATTCGGGGCTTATGTAACTGGACCCTGTAGTATCACTGGGTTCAACCAAACATCCTAGCGTATCTTTTAAATCAGGATCAATCGTTATTAATTAGCGATAAATATATTTGAAAAGATACCCTGGCTAAGAAGAGGTTGCGGGAGCCGGATTTGAACCGACGACCTTCGGGTTATGAGCCCGACGAGCTACCAGACTGCTCCATCCCGCGTTCGAAAACGTGATATATACTACGCTGATAACCTGCGAACTGCAAGTTATACAAATAATGGTGCCGAGAACGGGACTTGAACCCGTACGCCCGTTTTGTAGGCACTACCACCTCAAGGTAGCGTGTATACCAATTTCACCACCTCGGCACATGAATGAGACTATTGTTTTAATTCGCTAACAATCTCATTTTAACACTTTACTACTAAGACAATTTGATATGAGGTATTAAATTGTCTTTTGGAATCTAGACACTTAACGTGGTATATCACTCGTTGGTGTCGCTGGTGCTGCCGGAACGTCTGTTGGTTGCTCGACTTTTACCGGTTCGCTTAGGTTTTCCCATTTACTACCAGTTCCATATTTGTTAGCTGTCATATTGCCTAACAATAAACTGAGCAGGAAAAACACGGTCGCAAAGATTCCAGTCATACGAGTCATAAAGTTGCCTGAACCCGATGAACCAAACAGTGTTGCAGAAGCACCCGCACCGAAAGATGCACCCATGTCAGCGCCTTTACCCTGCTGTAGCATAACCAGAGCTATAAGCCCTATCGCAACTAGCAAGAAAACTATTAAAAGTGCTACGTACATTTGAGTTACCTATTCAATTGCGGTCCATAACAATACGATTGTTATGACGAATAACTGCACACCTGCCCAACTCCCTTAACAGGAATGAGCGGGTGTGAATACTAACGAAAGCCGGACCGACAAGCAAGTGTATTTTCATTCCAAATGTCTATTTGAAGAAAAAAACAACAATTGCCTATCAATTCCTACGCTTCCCAAAAATTAGCCTGCTTGTTTAACCGCATCAGCAATTCGATTTGCCATTTCTGTAACATCGGCTTCGTTTTCGCCTTCAACCATAACGCGGATCAGGGGTTCAGTACCTGATTTTCTCAGTAACACACGCCCTTTACCGGCTAGCTCTTTCTCGACTTGTTCATTTACAGCCTGAACTAGCTCAGATTGTAGTGGATCATGAGAGCCAGAGAAGCGCACATTGACTAAAACTTGTGGTAACAATTTCATGCCGCTACAGAGATCATTGAGGCTCATATGGTTACGAACCATGGCGCTCAATACTTGCAGGCCAGCGATGATGCCATCACCTGTCGTGGTTTTATCCAGTAAAATGATATGGCCGGAGTTTTCTGCCCCCATACGCCAACCTTTTTCCTGCAATTTTTCCAGCACATAACGATCGCCCACTTTTGCACGAGCAAATGGGATACCCAGCTGTTTCAGAGCGATTTCAAGACCCATATTACTCATTAGAGTACCGATAACACCACCGCGTAACTGACCTTGGCGTAATGCTTCACGGGCAATAATATAGAGGATTTGGTCACCATCAACTTTGTTGCCGAGGTGATCAACCATAATAATACGGTCACCATCGCCATCAAATGCCAAACCAGCATGGGCTTGCTCTTCAATGACGCGTTTCTGTAGCATGCGAACATCTGTCGCACCGCACTCTTCATTGATATTGATACCATTAGGCTCGCAACCAATAGCGATAACTTCGGCGCCTAGCTCACGGAATACATTAGGTGCAATGTGATAAGTCGCACCATTTGCGCAATCAATAACAATTTTCAGTCCGCCCAAGCTCTGCTCACTTGGGAAGGTGCCTTTGCAGAATTCAATATAGCGACCTGCTGCATCGACAATCCGATTAGCGCGACCTAATTCAGCCGATTCGACACAAGTAATCGGTTTTTCCATTTCGGCTTCAATCGCTTCTTCCACATGATCAGGCAGTTTTGTCCCATCAATAGAGAAAAATTTAATACCGTTATCATCATAAGGGTTATGAGAGGCAGAAATCACGATCCCCGCTTCAGCACGGAAAGTACGCGTCAAATAAGCAACTGCAGGTGTTGGCATGGGTCCAGTAAAAGAGGCAGATAGACCAGCCGCAGCCAGACCCGCTTCTAATGAAGATTCCAGCATATAACCTGAAATACGCGTATCTTTACCAATAATAATTTTGCGTGAGCCATGACGAGCGAGAACTTTTCCGGCTGCCCAGCCTAATTTTAAGACGAAATCAGGTGTTATCGGGCTATCGCCCACTTTGCCACGGATACCATCAGTCCCAAAATATTTGCGGTTACTCATAATTTTATTTTTCCTTTTCTGACAGCGTAGCCTGAACGATTTTCATAGCCTGTACCGTTGCTTTGACATCATGGACACGTAAAATCTGCGCGCCTTGCATAGCGGCGATAACGGCGCATGCAATACTGCCTTCAAGCCGTTCCTGCGGTGGAACATTCAATAATTGACCAATCATAGACTTACGTGACATTCCCGCCAATAGGGGGACGCCTAAATCATGAAACTTAGCTAAGTTTGCCAGTAGTTGATAATTATGCGACAAATTTTTACCAAAACCAAAACCAGGATCAATAATGATGTTCTGTTTTTCGATCCCCGCATTGACGCAGCGTTCAATTTCATCGGCGAGATACTGTTTAACTTCGTGCACTACATTAGCGTAGTCTGGCGCACTTTGCATTGTTCTCGGTTGACCTTGCATATGCATCAAACAGACTGGAAGCTGTACTTTAGCCGCAGCTTCGAGTGCACCTAACTCATGTAATGAGCGAATATCATTAATTATATGCATTCCAGCGCGAGCTGCTTCGATCATTACTTGCGGTTTTGAACTATCGACTGAAATCCACACATCAAAACGATCTGCAATAGCTTCGACGATTGGGATCACCCGGTCTAGCTCTTCTTGTACTGAAACCTCAGCAGCGCCCGGTCGAGTCGATTCGCCACCAATATCAATGATAGTCGCACCCTCTTCAACCATTCTCTTCGCGTGTGCCAAGGCATCTTGATAGCTTTGGTGACTGCCGCCATCAGAAAATGAATCAGGTGTAATATTCAGAATTCCCATCACTTGTGGTGAGGTTAAATCAAGTGTCGAACCTCTCGCGAATATTTTCATTATTTATTCCTGTCCCGACGTAAAAAACCCCAGATTATCTGGGGTTTTAGTGAAGAGTTGATTCACAATGATAAGTTACCGAGGGGTATTATTATCAGAGTTCTCATCATTCTCATCCTGATCTTTCTGAGTATCATTAGTAGGTTCATGTGCCACAGGATCACTGTTGGTCGCACGACCAAATGAGCCTGTTACATTAGCCACTAATTTGTCCGGATCCCAACCTGCAGGTTCACGAACTGGGCGACGATTCATCAAGTCATCAATTTGCGGAATATCAATCGTTTCATATTTCAATAACGCATCTTTCATGGCAATAAGAATATCCATATTGTCAGTCAAAATTTGATACGCTTTATTGTAAGAACGATCGAGAATCGCTTTAATTTCTTCATCAACAATACGATTTGTTTCATCAGAAATATGTTGCGAATTACCCGCTGAACGACCTAAGAACACTTGGCCTTCTTGTTCAGAGTAGAGCATAGGACCTAATTTATCTGAGAAGCCCCACTGCGTAACCATCTTACGTGCAATGCTTGTCGCTTGCTGAATATCACTCGAAGCACCAGTAGAAACGCGCTCTTTGCCATAAATCAGCTCTTCAGCAATACGTCCGCCATAGCAACTTGAAATTTGACCTTCAAGTTTCTGACGGCTAGCACTCACTTGGTCACCTTCAGGCAGATAGAAAGTTACACCTAAAGCTTGTCCACGTGGAATAATCGTCACTTTATGAACAGGATCATGTTCTGGCATTACATGGCCAAGAATGGCGTGTCCAGCCTCATGATAAGCCGTGGCTTCTTTCTGCGCTTCGGTCATCATCATCGAACGACGTTCAGCACCTAACCAGACTTTATCCCTTGCTTTCTCAAACTCAACCATGCTGACAACACGTTTATTTTCACGTGCGGCAAACAGAGCGGCTTCGTTGACTAAGTTAGCAAGTTCGGCACCTGAGAAACCCGGTGTTGCACGTGCAAGAATCGACGTATTTACACTCGGATCTAGAGGCACACGACGCATATGCACTTTCAGGATTTGCTCACGACCACGAACATCAGGTAAACCCACAACAACTTGACGGTCAAAACGTCCAGGACGTAATAACGCAGGGTCAAGAACGTCAGCACGGTTAGTCGCGGCAATGACGATAACGCCTTCGTTACCTTCAAATCCGTCCATTTCAACCAGCATTTGGTTTAGGGTCTGTTCACGTTCATCATGACCACCACCTAAACCAGCACCACGTTGACGACCGACTGCGTCGATCTCATCAATAAAGATGATACAAGGAGCTGCTTTTTTCGCTTGTTCAAACATATCACGCACACGAGATGCACCGACACCGACAAACATTTCAACAAAGTCAGAACCTGAGATAGTGAAAAATGGCACTTTAGCTTCACCTGCGATAGCTTTCGCCAGCAAGGTTTTACCTGTACCTGGAGGTCCTACCATCAGGATCCCTTTTGGAATTTTACCACCCAGTTTCTGGAAACGGCCTGGGTCACGTAAGAATTCTACGACTTCCCCTACCTCTTCCTTTGCTTCATCACAACCAGCCACATCCGCGAATGTAGTTTTAATCTGATCTTCAGTCAGCATACGAGCTTTGCTTTTACCAAAGGACATCGCACCTTTGCCGCCGCCGCCCTGCATTTGACGCATGAAGAAAATCCACACACCGATCAGTAACAGCATTGGGAACCAAGAGATAAAGAGCGTCGTCAACAGACTTGGTTCTTCTGGTGGTTCACCAACAACTGCAACATTTTTGTTCAGCAATGTGTCTAATAACTTCTCATCCTGCATAGGGAGATAAGTTGTATAGCGGCTGTTGTCAGCTTTTCTGACATTAAGTTCACGACCTGTGATACGAACTTCCCGTACCTGATCCTGCGCCAATTCATTGATAAAAGTAGAATAATCTACCCTGCGACTATTCGAATCGCTTGGGCCAAAACTCTGGAACAAGGACATCAGAACTACCGCGATGACTAACCAGAGAATCAGGTTTTTCGCCATGTCACTCAAGGGATTAACCTCATATTACAACGGTGTTAACAAATAACGTCAGGGTACTTATTATTTCCGCCCTGTCGCTACAATGTATACTTCACGTGATCGTGCTCGCGAAGATTCGGGTTTACGAACTTTAACTTTCGTAAACAGGGAGCGAATTTTCCTTAGGTATTCATCAAAGCCTTCTCCCTGAAATACTTTGACAATAAAACTTCCCCCAGGAGCCAGCACATCACGACACATATCCAATGCTAACTCAACTAGATACATGGATCGAGGAATATCGACCTCGGGTGTGCCGCTCATATTTGGCGCCATATCCGACATAACGACTTGGACTTTCTTATCACCTACTCTTTCTAACAACGCTTGTAACACCGCTTCGTCACGAAAATCTCCCTGAAGGAAATCAACACCAACGATAGGGTCCATAGGTAAGATATCACATGCAATCACTCGGCCATTGTTACCTATTTGACCAACCACATGCTGGCACCAACCACCCGGCGCTGCACCTAAATCAACAACGGTCATGCCTGGTTTAAATACTTTATCACTCTGCTGGATTTCATCCAGTTTAAACCATGCACGTGAGCGAAGCCCTTTTTTTTGTGCTTGCAGAACATATTTATCACTAAAATGTTCTTGTAACCACCGAGATGAGCTAGCCGTACGTTTTTTATTGGCCATTGTACTTTCCAACTATTACGAGTAGAGATTCATCGCCTTAATGCTCTAGATCACATCAATTTTGCATAATTGATGGTGATAGACATCAGATGGCGTTAGAATGAGCCATTTTCAATCCTAACAAAGCAAAAAATCAATGACTCTTAACAAAAAACAAATTCAACACCTGAAAAGCCTTGCCCACCATTTAAACCCTGTTGTCATGATTGGTAACAACGGTCTGACCGAAGGTGTAGTGGCTGAAGCAGAGCTTGCATTATCGCATCATGAGCTTATCAAAGTTAAAATTGCAGGCGAAGATCGTGAGATCAAAACTTTGATTGCCGAGGCAATTGTACGTGAAACGGGTGCTATTAATGTCCAGATTATTGGTAAAACGCTTGTTCTCTACCGACCTTCGGAAGCGCGCAAAATCATTCTACCTAAATAATTAGCATCTATTTATACAAAAATGCCATGTGCATGTACACCAAGTAATATAAAAAAGGCCGGCAACGGCCTTTTTTATTTTAAAACACTCAAAGAGTATAACTAATTCAGGTAAATAGGAATCAGATATACTCAACTTTAACTATTTCGTACTCAACATCACCGCCTGGCGTTTTAATCACCACCGCATCTTCAACTTCTTTACCGATCAGTCCGCGAGCAATGGGTGAATTGACAGAAAGACGATTCTCTTTAATGTCAGCTTCATCATCGCCCACAATACGGTAAACCTGCTCTTCGTCCAAATCGACGTTAAAAACTGTAACTGTTGCACCAAAAATAACACGACCATTATTGGTCATTTTAGTAACATCAATAACCTGAGCATGAGACAACTTGGCTTCAATTTCTTGAATACGACCTTCACAAAACCCTTGTTGCTCACGGGCTGCATGATATTCCGCATTCTCTTTTAGGTCGCCATGTTCGCGAGCGTCCGCAATGGCAGCTATAATTTCTGGGCGACGGGTACCTTTTAGAAATTCAAGTTCTTTACGTAAATCTTCCGCGCCACGCACCGTCATTGGAATCTGTTTCATTGATAAATACCTCTGATTCTTTCCTAAGCAAAAATAAGTATCTTCCTGATTTTTGTAACAACAGCACACTGAACATCTCTGCTCGCAGAGAGGTTCTAACAATAAACAGGGATGTAATCTGGCTGGTTTAGCTCGAAATCACCAACTTATCTTATCATAATCACAATAATCTCACATTCTAACGTAGACTTTATACTGGGTCATCGTTTACTTTTTCTCACGTTACACTTTAGTATGTACACCAAGCCCACTCTGATGCGAAAAAATTATGCCTTTATTTATGTCGACAAAAAAAATTATATTTTCAGTTAGTTTGATTTTAGCTAGCTGTCAGTCGCTCGCAGTACCTGTTGATAGCTATAAGCAATATTTGCCCGATGGTACGAATTTGGCATTAGTCGCTCAGAAAATCGGCAGTGATACTCCGTTAATTGATTATAATGCCCAACAGATGGCATTACCGGCAAGTACCCAAAAAGTAGTTACCGCGCTAGCAGCACTACTACAACTTGGGCCTGACTACCGATTTGTCACTAGTTTTGAGAGTCAGGCTAAATTAACTGGTAATACATTAAATGGGGATCTCACTATTCGTTTTACGGGCGATCCAACACTCACTCGCCAGCAAATTCGTAATATGGTCAATGCACTAAAACAACTTGGTATCCAGAAGATCCAAGGGGATCTGATCGTCGATATTTCTGCCTTTACCAGCCATGATAAAGCACCGGGTTGGGTATGGAATGATATGACCCAATGTTTCAGTGCGCCACCAAGTGCAGCGATCATCGATCGAAATTGTTTTTCTGTCTCACTCTATAGCGCGGATAAACCCGGCGAAATGGCTTATATCAAAACCGCTTCATTTTACCCGGTGAATATGTTTAGTGAGGTAAAAACTCTCGCTAAGGGCGCTCCTGAGTCGCGCTACTGCGAATTAGATGTTGTGCCCGGTGAGTTAAACCGATATACGCTGACAGGCTGTTTGACGCAGCGTAATGAACCATTACCCCTAGCTTTTGCGGTACAAAATGGTGCTAGCTACTCTGGTGCTATCGTGAAGAGTGAATTGCTTAATGCCGGTATTGAGCTAAGTGGGCATGTTAAGAAACGCTCACTTCCGGCAGCACCAGAACTTGTTTTGGTTAAAGCCGAATCAAAACCACTGCATGAACTGTTAAAAGTGATGCTGAAAAAATCCGATAATATGATCGCCGATACCGTATTTCGCACGATCGGCCGAGATTATTACAGTATGCCGGGGACTTGGCGCTCAGGATCGGATGCTGTTAGACAGATCCTCAAACAGAAAGCGGGGATCGATCTAGGTAATACGGTAATGGTCGATGGATCAGGCTTATCTCGCCATAACCTAATTACACCTGCAACTATGATGTCGATTTTACAATTTATTGCTAAAAATGATGACAAACTGGACTTTATTTCGATGTTACCTCTCGCAGGGCATGATGGAACTCTACGTTATCGCGGTGGATTCGATGAAGCGGGAGTGAATGGTAAAGTCTCGGCGAAAACCGGTGCTTTGCAGGGGGTCTATAATCTGGCTGGATTTATGACGACCGCCAGTGGACAGCGAATTGCCTTTGTTCAGTTTATTTCTGCTTTTGCGGTACCACAAAGCGAACAACGTAGCCGTAGGGTGCCATTAGTGAGATTTGAGAGTCGCTTGTATAAGGATCTTTATAAAAATAATTGATCTTATCGGCTGAAATAATAAAGGCGCCTTAGAGGCGCCTTTATTGTCAAACTAACCGATTGATATTAATCAGTAAGACTACTTTTTATAGATGAATTCGACACCTTCTTCGTCTTCTTCATCCCAGTCGTCCCAATCTTCATCATCAGAATCGTCAATAGGCTGTGCTAGTTGCTCTTTATGATAGTCATCCCACATAAATTCAACTTTATGGGCTGGATCTTCATCTTCTGCAATTTTCTCACGTGGCTGAGTATTCATAAATTCCATAATATCCCAGCATAGCTCTTTCACGCCATGATGGTTAACAGCAGAAATCATATAGAATTTATCTTCCCAACCAAGGGCTTTGGCTATCTCTTGTGCACGCGCAGTTGACTCTTCTAAGCCAAGAATATCGACTTTATTGAAAACTAACCAACGTGGTTTTTGAGCTAGCTTTTCGCTATATTTTTCTAACTCGCCCACAATGATCTTAGCATTTTCAACAGGATCAGATTCATCGATCGGACAAATATCGATCAGATGCAGCAGAACACGACAGCGCTCCAGATGCTTGAGGAAACGGATCCCCAATCCAGCACCATCAGCAGCCCCTTCGATCAATCCTGGAATATCCGCAACCACAAAGCTTTGCTCGTTATCCATACGCACTACACCAAGACTTGGTACTAAAGTAGTAAATGGATAATCAGCTACTTTAGGTTTGGCAGCAGAAACAGAACGGATAAAGGTTGATTTGCCTGCATTTGGCATACCTAGCATGCCCACATCAGCAAGCAGCATAAGCTCTAACATCAGCTCACGGGTTTCGCCTGGCGTTCCCATGGTTTTCTGACGTGGTGCACGATTGACGGAGGATTTAAAACGAGCATTGCCTAATCCATGATATCCGCCCTTGGCGACCATCTGGCGCTGTTCATGGCGCGTCATGTCTCCAAGTATCTCACCTGTGCCTAAATCGCGAATACGGGTCCCTACAGGCACTTTAATCGTGATATCTTGGCTGCGTTTACCAGTACAGTCACGACTTTGGCCATTTTGTCCGCGCTCAGCACGGAAAGAGCTCTCAAAACGATAGTCAATCAGGGTATTGAGGTTTTCGTCGGCTTGCAGATAAACGTCACCGCCATCGCCGCCATCGCCACCATCAGGTCCCCCTCTTGGAATATATTTTTCACGGCGGAAGCTGACACAACCATTGCCACCATCTCCCGCTACAACCAGTATTTTGGCTTCATCTACAAATTTCATCGATCTTTCTCCATCTGATAGCCATTGATAGTGCTGGATGGCCGCTATACCCAGAGATGGCGTATTTTACAATATAAAAAGCCCCGCAAAAGGTTGCAGGGCTTTAATTTGTTTTAAAGGTCAGAAAATTTATTCAGCTTCGATACTGATAAATTTACGATTTTTTGCACCTTTAACTTCAAATTTAACTTTACCATCCGCTAACGCGAAGAGTGTGTGGTCACGGCCACAACCTACGTTGTTACCGGCGTGGAATTTAGTTCCACGTTGACGAACAATGATGCTGCCTGCTAAAACTGCTTCACCACCGAAACGTTTTACACCCAGACGTTTTGCTTCGGAATCACGACCATTTCGGGTCGAGCCGCCAGCCTTTTTGTGTGCCATTAATCTGCTCTCCTAATTCTTAAGCGATGACAGTGATTTTAACATCAGTAAACCACTGACGGTGGCCCTGTTGTTTACGACTATGCTTACGACGACGGAACTTAACGATTTTAATTTTATCGCCACGACCGTGTGCAATCACTTCCGCAATCACTTTAACGCCTGCAATTACAGGAGCGCCAATTTGAATGTCTTCGCCGTTAGCTACCATCAGAACCTGGTCAAACTCAACAGTTTCACCTGTTGCGATGTCCAGCTTTTCAAGGCGAACAGTTTGACCTGCGCTGACTCGGTGTTGTTTACCACCACTTTGGAAAACCGCGTACATATTAACTCCGCTTTCCGCGTACTCCCTAAAATATTAAGTATTCCAGAGCACGCTATAAAATATTCACAATAGGGCGCGAATTCTACGCAAAAAAGCATCAGATGACAAGCCTATAATGCGCACGGATGACAAAAAAAACCGACTTTTTATCAGAAATTTGTTTTTTTTGCCGATTGATAATTCAATCCGCTTTAATTGTCATTCCTTTAAGCATAATTTGAAGTACAATCAGATAAACTGCTATTTATTAATGCTAACTTAAAGCTAAGAATGAGTCTCTTAAATAGAGCCAATACTAATAACATGAATCTATGCTGATGAATTTAGAATCTATTATCGAACTAACCGCTGATGATATGTCAGCCGTAAATGAAGTCATCCTTAGCCAACTATCCTCAGATGTAGCCCTAATCAATCAACTTGGTTACTACATTATCAGTGGTGGTGGCAAAAGGATCCGTCCGATGATCGCAGTGCTAGCAGGAAGAGCATTGGGGTACAATGGAGAGAAACATATTCAAGTCGCAGCACTTATTGAATTTATTCATACCGCAACATTGTTACACGATGATGTAGTTGATGAATCCGATATGCGGCGAGGAAAACAGACGGCTAATGCGGTATTTGGTAATGCTGCCAGCGTACTAGTTGGCGATTTTATCTACACAAGATCCTTTCAGATGATGACAGATCTCGACTCGATGCGTGTGCTAAAACTGATGTCTGAAGCGACCAATGTGATTGCCGAAGGTGAAGTTTTACAGCTGATGAATTGCAACGATCCTAATATTACTGAAGAAAACTATATGCAAGTTATCTACAGTAAAACCGCGCGACTGTTTGAAGCTGCCGCCCACTCATCGGCTATTTTGGCAAATGCAACGGCGGAAGAAGAGCAAGCATTACAAGACTATGGGCGCTACTTAGGCACAGCTTTTCAGATTATCGATGATTTGCTGGATTATGATGCTGATAATCAACAGCTGGGTAAAAATACTGGCGATGATTTAGATGAAGGTAAGCCAACACTGCCTTTATTGCATGCAATGAAACATGGAACCGCAGAAGAGTCGGCATTAATTCGTAAAGCAATCGAGCAAGGTAATGGGCGACATCTTTTGAGCTCAGTCCTAGCAACGATGAAACGCTGTGGCTCACTTGAATATACTATGAAGCGAGCTCACGAAGAGTCAGAAAAAGCGATTAACGTATTGAGTATCTTAAAAGATTCCCCATACAAAACAGCTTTAATTGCTCTCGCTCATGTTGCTGTACAGCGCCACTCATAATAGCGACTAATAATAGCAACTACTGGAGAGGCTCACTTATTGAGACTCTCCAGTATCCGGTTCTATCGCCTGTTCTATTTCAATTTTAGCTAATAATGCCGAGAGTCCTTCACGTAAAATAAATTGCACCATTTGATCGCGCTCCGGTTCTGTTAATTGCCAATACGCCGCCGACCAGATCTGAAAAGGATCTGTTTTTTGATTCAAATAACCAACAGATTGATCAGATATGATCAGTTGAGATCTAATATCTTCCGGTAAGCTTTCGAATCGATACTCTACCGCTTTCCCTTGAATACCTCGCTTACGTCGCAATTCCCATCCTTCACGACGCGCCATCAAATTCACACCTTGTGGTGAATTCGGGAGCCCTGATAATCCGATTAATTCTTTCGCCGTATACCATGTTTTCTTCATGACTGTTTCATCCATGTCATACAATTGCCATAATGACTTTTTCAATTTATTAAATATAACATTAATTATTATTTATAATATTGCCATGCTTATTATTAGGACTAATCTTTTTCTATAAATGAATTATCTCTTTTTGGACCTATTAGTATTTGATTATGAATTAATTCAACTAATGCAGATAATCCATAACGTAAAATAAATGCAATAATTTGCTCTTTTTCTAATTTGGTCAGCTGATAGTAGGCTTCTCGCCAAATCAAATAGCTATCCTCCATTTGCGATAAATATTCACCTTCGGATTCATGGAGTTGTTCAAAAAGTCCTTCAGGCAAGCTACTCACATGGTATTCAAGCGCTTTTCCTTGAACACCACGCTTGCGCCTGGATTGCCAGCCTTCTCGCCTGGCCATTAGATTTATCCCTTGTGGCGAAGTTGGCATACCTGATAAGCCAATAAGATCTTTTGCCGTAAACCATATTTTTTTCACCATATTTCTATCCTTATTCGGTCTCTTTGAGCCGCTTGGAATAACTTGTTAAAAATAGCCCTGTCTATGTATCTTAATTTCTAAAAACTTTAAGCTTATCTTTATTATTTCCAATCGAATTAATTAAAATGAAAGTAATATTTTTATTTTATTGAATTAAAACTCTATTTTTCATTAACAGAAAAATAATAATTAACATAATAAATTTGTTTTATTTATAATTTAATTCACAACCTTAAATTAGTTAATGTTAATCCAAAATGTAATCGCTAAGTTTAATATATATAACTCTATGTAAGTAATTACCTCATTGAAAACTTAAGTTAACTCACAACTTAATATCCATATTTCCAATTTGTTTCTTTATTTTCTTAATTAGTGTCAAAAAAACAGATTTATAGAAAAAATAAGAAATTATTTAGCAAAAAATCTGTTATTTTATTTCTAATAACAGGTTTATTTCCCCAGAATAACTCACAATGACCTGTTATTTATACCACTAACTCCACAATATTCTGAATATAAAAAGGATTAAAAATGACTTCACGGAAATCAGATTGGCATCCAGCGGACATTATTGCAGCGCTACGTAAGAGAGGAACAACATTAGCGGCGATTTCTCGACTAGCAGGTTTAAGCTCCTCAACCTTAGCAAATGCGCTATCACGCCCTTGGCCGAAAGGTGAATGGATTATTGCAAATCATTTAGAGATACATCCTTCGGAAATATGGCCAAGCCGCTATTTTGATCCTGTTACAGATGAATTATTAGAAAGGAAAGTAAGAGATAAGAAATAAAGACAAATAACCTGCTTAATAGCGCGGTTATTAAATAGAAAAACCGCTGATAAGATATCATTTATCAGCGGTTATATTATTATTTTGCTTTCGAAAATCTGTGAATCTATTAAATAGTTAATTCTGTTATAACAGATTAATCGTTAATAAATTTTTCACCTAATTCGATATCAGCATTTAGAACGTCCATCATATTATCTAAAGCTGCTTGTTCAAAAGCACTTAATTTACCGATAGGTAGAAGCTCTTCAATACCGTTTTTGCCTAAGCGTACTGGTTGTGCGAAGAAACGTGAGTGTTCACCATCACCTTCAACATAAGTACACTCAACGACATTGCTTTCGCCTTGCAGACCACGGATCAAGGATAAACCAAAACGAGCTGCTGCTTGGCCCATTGATAGCGTCGCTGAACCGCCACCGGCTTTAGCTTCAACCACTTCAGTACCTGCATTTTGGATACGTTTTGTCAGCGCTGCAATCTCTTCATCAGTAAAGCTAACACCCGGAATTTGTGATAATAAAGGTAAAATCGTAACACCTGAGTGACCACCAATAACAGGAACATTAACTTCCTGCGGGTTTTTACCTTTTAGCTCAGCAACAAAAGTGTTGGAGCGAATAATATCGAGTGTAGTAATACCGAACAGACGGTTTTTGTCATAAACACCAGCTTTTTTCAGTACTTCTGCTGCAATAGCCACTGTGGTATTAACTGGGTTAGTAATAATTCCAATCAATGCTTTAGGTGTCGTGATTGCAATTTGTTCAATCAGATTACGCACAATGCCTGCGTTAACATTAAACAGATCAGAGCGGTCCATACCCGGTTTACGTGCCACACCCGCCGAGATAAGAACAACATCAGCACCTTGTAGCGCAGGCGTTGCATCTTTGCCAGAGAAGCCAACAACTTTAACATCGGTAGGAATGTGGCTCAGATCGACAGCAACACCAGGAGTAACTGGGGCAATGTCATACAGAGAGAGTTCTGAACCTGCTGGAAGCTGGTTTTTAAGAAGAAGGGCGAGAGCCTGGCCAATACCACCTGCTGCACCTAGAACTGCAACTTTCATTCTGAAACTCCTATATTTACGCTTAAAGTATTTGAATTTATCAGGTATACACACTTACTATTAGGTATAAAAAATAATTCGTTAACAGCTTCAAAGACATATTTATGCAGAATAATCTGCGCAACTATTTACACTATTCTAACCAAAATCCTTATCTGTTAATGAGATAATCAACGCCTTTTTAACAAATAGTTTGGTTATCAGTCATAATACTGCGTTTATCTACGCACACTTACTAATATCATTTACAATACTTCTTATTAACATTTACTCTACATTATTAACGGCATAATGAATTGATACTCAATGCTATTTATTTAAAAAATCAATAAATCACTGAAGATTTGTAGGTTTTTTCCCTATTCGCGTGCATTTTTGTTGCATAAAAATTCACTTTTACAGATAATACAACCAAATTCATTACTCCAGAAAAGGTGAGTTATGCGCGCTTCTTCTAAACAAGAAGATTTAGTTAAGGCTTTTAAAGCATTGTTAAAGGAAGAGAAATTCAGTTCGCAAGGCGAAATTGTAACCGCACTCCTTGAACAGGGTTTTGAAAATATTAATCAATCTAAAATCTCCAGAATGCTAACCAAATTTGGCGCTGTACGTACGCGCAACGCCAAAATGGAGATGGTTTACTGCTTACCCGCTGAAATGGGTGTCCCTACTGCCACCAGTCCGCTGAAGAATCTGGTTCTTGATGTTGATTACAATCACTCAATTGTAGTGATCAGAACGAGTCCTGGTGCAGCACAGTTAATCGCCCGCCTTCTTGACTCATTAGGTAAAGCAGAAGGGATCTTAGGTAGTATTGCAGGTGATGATACGATTTTCTCAACCCCTGCCAATGGCTTCACCACAGAGCAACTGTGTGATGCCATTCTGAACTTATTCGAACAAGAGTTATAAAATAGCCAATAAATTCTGTCTGATGCGACTTGAGTCAGGCAGAATCAGCTGTTTTACTCCCGCTCCCTGATAAGCATATTTTGTTTTTATCTGTTATCCAATCCGTAGATAAAAAAATCGCACCCTTAATTGGTGCGATAATTTCAATCTTCATAATGCCAAATTTTAATATTTCATTTCATCTTTGGTTGTCGCCTTGATTTTTAATCGAGAGAGCAACTTTTCATGAATACCATTAAATCCACCATTACTCATCACTAAGATATGATCACCCGGCTGAGCGGTATCAACAATCATATTCACTAGCGTATCAATATCGGCACTCCAACGCGCTGGTTGAACGCATTTCTCAGCAATTTCAGTTACTAACCATGGAATATTGGCTGGCTGAAATAGGAAGACTTCATCTGAACGACCCAATGCAGGGGCGATTTCATTCTTACTGATACCCATTTTCATGGTATTTGAACGTGGTTCAAGCACAGCAATAATACGAGATGTACCACCAACTTTGCTTCTCAGCGCTTCAAGTGTTGCAAGGATCGCCGTTGGATGATGAGCAAAGTCATCATAAACACTGATATTATTTTCAACACCCAGTAATTCCAGACGACGTCGCGCATTGATAAAGCTATTTAATGCATGACAAGCATCTTTAGGCTGAACACCAACATGATGAGCTGCGGCAATCGCCATCAACCCATTATTCATATTATGAATTCCAACTAGAGACCAATCAACTTCGCCAACTAGTTCATCTTTATGAAATACTTGGTATTGGCTCCCCGAGTGATTGACCTTTTTCGCTCGCCAGTCACCATTTTCACCCACCAGCATCTGTTCACTCCAACACCCCATAGCGATAGTCTGTTTAAGGTTGTTATCATTATCTGGCATGATGATTTGCCCATTACCCGGCACAATACGCACTAGATGATGGAACTGTTTCTGGATAGCTTCAAGATTATCAAAAATATCAGCGTGATCGAATTCCAGATTATTAAGCACTAAAGTACGTGGGCTGTAGTGGACAAATTTGGAGCGCTTGTCAAAAAAGGCGCAATCATATTCATCGGCTTCGATAACAAAAAATGGACTATTACCAATTTGCGCTGAAGCTTCAAAATTACCCGGTACACCACCAATTAAAAAGCCGGGTTCATAGCCACAATCTTCTAATATCCACGCCAACATACCCGCAGTTGTCGTTTTTCCATGAGTTCCAGCCACCGCGAGCACCCAACGCTCAGGTAAAACATGGTCGTGTAACCACTGTGGACCCGAGGTATAAGGGAGCCCTTTTTCCAATACAGCTTCAACACAAGGGTTGCCACGGCTCATCGCATTACCGATAACCACCATGTCAGGCGCAGGTTCCAATTGTATAGGATCGTACCCTTGGATTAGTTCAATCCCTTGTTTTTCCAGCAATGTACTCATTGGTGGGTAAACATTTGCATCAGACCCGGTAACTTTATGCCCCAGTGAACGTGCGAGTATTGCGAGGCTGCCCATAAAAGTACCGCAGATACCTAAAATATGTATGTGCATTTATTTCCCATCCGATTGCATGAAGTTGGTCACTATTCTACCCATCAAAGCTGTGTTTATAAATGGATTAACCTATGAATCTTTCTATTATTTGGATAAACTCCCCACGCAAGGGTCGCAACTAGATCCTAAAACCTCTGTCAAACTCTATTCAGGACATTTGTCATGAAAACTTTAGGCGAGTTCATCGTCGAGAAACAACAAGATTTTTCTCATGCTACAGGTGAGTTAACCGCTCTGCTGTCGGCTATCAAACTAGGCGCAAAGATTATCCATCGTGATATCAATAAAGCAGGCTTAGTGGACATCCTTGGCACTAGTGGTGTTTCCAATGTGCAGGGTGAAGTCCAGATGAAGCTTGACCTGTTTGCTAATGAGAAACTCAAAGCCGCATTAAAAGCGCGCGGTGAAGTTGCAGGTATTGCCTCTGAAGAAGAAGATGATATCGTCATTTTCGAAGGTAGCCGTGCTGAAAACGCAAAATACGTCGTATTAATGGACCCATTAGATGGTTCTTCTAATATCGATGTAAACGTTTCCGTCGGTACAATATTCTCAATTTATCATCGTATCACCCCAATTGGTCAATCTGTCACCGAAGCTGACTTCCTTCAGCCGGGCCATCGTCAGGTTGCTGCTGGTTATGTGGTTTATGGCTCATCAACCATGCTAGTTTATACAACTGGCTGTGGTGTTCATGCCTTTACATATGATCCTTCTCTTGGCGTTTTCTGCCTGTCACATGAAAAAGTGATGTATCCTGCGGAAGGACAGATGTACTCCATCAACGAAGGAAACTACATCAAGTTCCCTCTCGGCGTAAAAAAATACCTTAAGTATTGTCAAGAGCAAGATGAAGCAACAGGCCGCCCTTATACCACTCGCTATATTGGTTCACTTGTTGCCGACTTCCATCGTAACCTGTTAAAAGGTGGGATCTACATGTATCCAAGCACAGGTACTTACCCAAATGGTAAGCTACGCCTGCTGTATGAATGTAATCCGATCTCTTTCCTCTGTGAACAAGCAGGCGGAAAAGCCAGTGATGGTGCTAATCGTATTTTGGATATTCAACCAACGGAATTACATCAAAGAGCTCCTTTCTTTGTTGGAACTAAGTCCATGGTCGAAAAAGCGGAAAGTTTCCTCCGCGAATTCCCAGACAACGCTTAAGCTATAAAATCTAATTAAAGGCGGACTCAGTCCGCTTTTTTTGTTTTTTTATTCCTCAGCTTTACACTTTTTTTTATCTATCCGCCGCCAACTAGTGAGTTTTCCTCTCCTTTACGGCTATAATAGCCTCTACGTCATTTTGGCTATTACTATAAAGGATACATTTCATGGGCCTGAACAATGTACCGGCAGGGAAAGAACTGCCTGAAGATATCTACGTCATCATCGAAATTCCAGCAAATGCTGATCCAATCAAATACGAAGTGGATAAAGAGTCTGGCGCACTGTTTGTAGACCGTTTTATGTCTACTGCGATGTTCTATCCGTGTAACTATGGTTACATCAATAACACGCTCTCTTTGGACGGTGATCCGGTTGACGTACTGGTTCCAACGCCTTACCCACTGCAACCTGGTTCAGTAATCCGTTGTCGCCCAGTTGGCGTACTGAAAATGACAGATGAGTCAGGTGAAGATGCGAAACTCGTTGCTGTTCCACACTCAAAATTAAGCAAAGAGTACGATCACATTAAAGATGTGAACGATATCCCAGAACTGCTACGCGCTCAAATTACTCACTTCTTTGAACATTACAAAGATTTAGAGAAAGGTAAGTGGGTTAAAGTTGATGGTTGGGAAGATGTAAATGCAGCTAAAGAAGAGATCATTGCTTCTTTTGAACGTGCAGCAAAAAAATAATTTTTATTATTTGTCACTCTAAGTGATTCATCTTCTTAAGCCCTATCTCGCGATAGGGCTTTTTTTATCTATTCTAAAAGAGACATATTTACAACTTTGTTGATTTATTATACGCTTACATAAAGTGTATTCCGGAGTACAAAATATGACATCAATTATCCAACATAACCAAAAAGCTTGGGATAAACAGGCTGAACAACAACAGCCTTGGTCAGTTCCCGTCAGCCATGAGATGATCACACAGGCTCAACAGGGTGATTGGGAAATTCATTTAACACCCTCGCCATTGCCTAAAATTTGGCTTGGTGATATTCGCGGTAAAAAAATTCTCTGCCTTGCCTCTGCGGGTGGACAACAAGCACCTATTTTAGCCGCTGCGGGCGCTATAGTGACTGTCTTTGACTTATCCGAAAAACAGCTGGATCAAGATAGAATGGTGGCTGAGCGCGATAATTTAACCCTGACGACTGTTCAAGGCGATATGCGAGATTTACATTGTTTCGCTGATAAATCTTTCGATATGATTTTTCACCCGATCTCCAATCTCTATGTACCTGATGTCACTATTGTTTGGCGAGAAGCCTATCGCGTATTGAAAAAACAGGGCGTATTACTGGCAAGTTTTTATAATCCAGTGGTATTTATCGAAGATCGTGACCCTCAATATAGTGAAAAGGGTCTGATTAAACCCAAAAACACTATTCCTTATGCGGAAATAGAGACATTAACTGAAGAGCAGAAAGCGCAAAAACAGGCACGCAACGAAGCCTATGTATTTGGTCATTCATTGAGTGATTTAATTGGTGGGCAAATAGCTGCTGGATTTTCTATCGATGGCTTTTATGAGGATAAACAACCGAATCCACGGTTTACTATCGATAATTACTTATCGACTTTCATTGCGACTAAAGCGACTAAACATGCCTAAATGAGCTATTTTTAACGAATTGAAGTTACGGTGATATCCACTGGATATCACCGCGCTAGATAGCGTTAAGATTTTTCCTCGTCACGCTTTAACCAATCGCCGCTTTCAATACGGCGCAAATTGGCCACTGAATGCTGATAAAGATAGATCCACGCATTGCCATAAGGTGTTGGGATCAGCTCTCGTTCATAATCCAGTGAGTTCTTTTTCAATTCATCCAATTCGGTGAGGATTGAAGGGGTTATGCGATATACCTCGCATTGAATCGTCCCCTTACCTTCCACAACCGCAGGATAGTGACCTAAGTCGTAGATCTCATAACCTTCTAACTTATACTCGCCTAACAGCTGAGCATAGGTCATCCAGTGATGGTTTCCCTGCTTACGTCTTAAACTGCCATATACAATGATACGCATAATTAAAACTCAAATTGATAGAGGAGATCTAATGCTTGGTTAACACCAGACACGGCTTCCAAATATAACTTTGGCATGACTCGATAACGTAACGTTAATGTGGCTAGTGAGTCAAATATACCCACTCCATATTTGATCTGTAAATCATTAGTTAGCTTACCACTGACAACAACTTGTGACTTATCTCCCACACCTTGGGTATCGAGAGCCAGATCGGAGACGCCAAAGGTTTCACCGATACGTCCAACCAACTGACCACTTTGCGCTGCCGCTAAGCCAATCAGCATAGAGGTCATTTGTGAACCATTACTGTCACCGCTTTCTAAACCTTCACCGCGTAACAGATAAGAGAGCGCTTCTTGCTGAGTTTTTACCGGATCAGAGAAGATTTCGACTTTTGGCTTATCGGCCAGGCCCGTTACCCTAACACCGGCTATCACACCGTCAGCGGTATTATCTGGATTACGAATCGCTTCGATATTCAAGAATGGCTGATCCGCAGGGCCTGAGAACTGAATTTGCCCTTTGCGTACAATCAGATCTTGCCCATAAGCTTGGAAACGGCCAGATGGAATATCCACACGCCCATTGAGCTTCAATCCCTGCTTATCTTGCAGAACATTTAATAATCCGGTCAAACGCGCCTTCAAACCGAAAGCATCCAACTGTACGTCATCACCAATTTTGATGGATAAATTCGCGAGGATTGGGATAACCGTCTCACTTTCAGTAATAGGTTTGAGATTTTTATCGAGCATCACTTCATCAGATGATACCCCTACCGCAGATTCTGGTAGCTCTTGCACTTTAATGCGTGCCCATGGAATATTGACGCTACCATCCAGCTTCAGCAAGCTTGGAGAGGCTTCAAACACCAGATCAGGTTCGACATCAATACGAATCATTGGCGGTAGTGCAACTCTTAGCTTGCTACCCTTCGCCATCACTTTTGCTCGCCATGCGTCAACATCACGCCAATCTGCATCACCATTAATATTCAGGTAACCTTCCGGTGTGGTAATGCGGCCATCTAAGGTCGAGTTAGTACCGTTAAATAGGATACCTAGCTGACCACTATTGATATCAAAAGGTATCCAAGCACCCGAAGCCAATAAGCCTGATAGATTAAGTGTACCGTTTAACAGCGGCCGAGCTGCATTACCGCTCATGCGCAAATCAGCGTTTAGCGCACCTTCTAACTTCTCGCCTTTACTCAGCAACGGTGAGAGCATAGATAAGGTGATGTTCTCAATTTTAACCGCTCCCGACAGGCGACGGCTTTTCTCGAGATCAGAAACTTGGATATTACCGTTAAATTGACCATTATTGAGGATCTTAATTAACCAGTTAATATCCGCTTTGCCGTTATTTAATCCCGCAGAGAGGGTCAATGTCTGGAATTCTATGGGTAAAGTGATGCCTTCAAGGGCTTGTGTTACTTTAACGCCATTACCTTTCAAGTTAACTTTGGCTTGTGGCAGGCTGCCATCGGCTTTCCAACTAACTTTAGCATCTCCACTGAACACGCCCTGTATCAGCGTCTCAGGCGTTAGGAAAGGTTTGATCATCGCCAAATCAAAGCGCTCTAACAGAATATCTGCGCTACCGCTTTTACCGGCTTTAATTGTCTTAGGCACACAAATTTGAGCGTTAGGATTCACCCAGCAATGTTTACCTACAGAAACCTCTTGGAGTTGATTAGCATAGTTAAGCGCAATGGCACTATTTAGCCGCCATTCGCCTACTGGAGTCTCGAACGAGGTATTATTCATCGTTCCTTTCCAGATCTCTGTTTGGCGATCGAAACTACCATTTAATGCTAAGCGGCCAGAGACAGGTTCGCCTTGAAAATCAAGTTTTAACTGATGCTGTTTTTCTGAGCCTTTAGCGTCTAAGGTCAAACTGCGAATAACTAAATCCGCTTGTTTTAACTGACGGATCACTACGGAGAGGTCGGCTTTTATCTGCTCACCTGAGCTAACATTGCCTTTAATCGCCAAACTTTCTAAGGAGAGATCATCTTGCCATCTCACCCCACGGGCGGTTAAGTCAGCCAATATTTGTGGCGCAGCGAGATCGCCTCGTAGCTTTAAATCGCCATTAATAGTACCAGCCAAGCCGGGTAATAATCCATTGAGGCTAGGTGCATTAATTTTAGTGTCTAAATTCCATTTATCAGCCAGAGTCCCTTTAACGTCGATCTTATTTTTACCCAAAGCTAAGCTGAAATCTGGAATATTCCATTGCCCAGCAGCATTACCCGTTGCTTGGCCTCTTGCTTTGAGTAGGTTATTTTTAACATTACCATCTAAGCTAATTTCAGGGATTTTTAATTGCCAACTACCACCATACATACTGCCATTGGTGACAATTTTACCCTGCACTTTAGCTGGCCACTCCGGCCACTGTTTGGCGGTATTGATACCAGTGAGCGTCAGCACTGCATTCCAACTAATGGCTTTGCTCCAATCGGCTATCCCTTTGATTTCAGCATTACCTTGTAGCGCAGATAGACGAAGACGGGTGATATCTATCTGATCTTCATTACCTTTGGCATCTAAAAGTAAACTAGAAGGCGGCAGATCTTGCCCTGTGATCGCTGATTTTAACGAGAGATCATAAGCCGATGGCCGACCATTTAAACGTAATCTTGTGCCATCAAGTTGATACTGAGCTTCACCCACCAATGGCCATGCCAGTTTTGCACTTTCCAGTGTCAACAGGATCGGTAAGTCAGCTTGAGAGAGGTCGGTTTCTGCATTTAAGCTGGCATTAACAGGTCCAGTTAGATTTAACATCAACTTAAGTTGATCCAGCAATCCCCCTTTGAGGCTAAGATCGAGTTTTTGCCCATTTAAATCTTCAAGACGGCTAATTCCTTGCACTGATAATGAAACTGGCCATTTATCCTGTAGCGCTAAACTTCCTGAAAGAGCAACTTCTCCCTCTGGTGCATCCAGTGTCACAGATTTGATCAGTAAGTTTTGCCCTTCATTAGAGAGGCTTAGGTGCAATGAATTCAATGTAGCTTCTGTGGCGCCCGTCAAACGGAAGTTACTGCCATCAATGCTTTCAACATTTAAATCAACAGGAAGAATAATTTCCGGCAACTCGGCCAGCAAAGGTTTTGAAAATAGCTCTTTTAGCGTTTCGCCTATCGATTTCTCAGGTGGCGTATTTTCACTCACCTTATGATCATCAGCGACAACCGCCTCTATCTGAGCATTAACAACTTCAGCACCCGCCTCAGCGGTTTCTGTGGTTGCCGTTGTAACTGCTTCAGTGGCGGCATCTGTGGTCTCTTTTGGCAGCGCTATGGTGAGATCAATGATTTGGGTTGGTGTTACTGTTAATGCTTTAGCTTGCCACTGGATACCCGTTGAAAAAGTAGCTAGATCAATCACTGTACCATCGATATTCACTTTGGTGTTATTGAGCGATAATTTAGTCAAACTGATCGTCAGTGGCGCATTTAATTCGGTTAATGGCTCAGAGGGTGGCGTGGGCTCGGAAGGTGGTAATTTAGCGGTATCCACCAGTACATTCACACCCTGCGTGGATAAATCATCAATACATAACTCGCCACTGGTCAAACAGCGAAGACGCAACGAGAGCGCAAGCTGTTCTGCGCTGACATCAATACCCGGCATCTGATATTTAACATTATTCAGTTTCAGATCTTGCCAACCACCATTAACACTTGCGATCTCCAGGCCCGGCACCCAGCGAGTTGCGCTGTTAATAGCAAAATGTAGACCCGATTGTGTGCCTAATATCCAGCTCACTGCGCCGATCAATAATAATAAGATCAGTAAAACAGCCAGACTGATTCGTTTTAACCATTTCATAGCTCAGCCCCTAATCCAATATAAAACTGAATTTTATTATTATCAGGATCGCCAAGTGGTGTGGCGATATCGAATTTAATCGGGCCAACAGGAGATACCCAACGAATACCCGTACCTATACCTGTTTTAAAATCACTCTTTTTAATATCGTTAACGGCCTCACCACTATCAATAAACCATGCACTCCACCAATTACCCGTGACGTTATATTGATATTCTATCGAGCCGACCATCAGTTTAGATGCCCCTGTTAATTTACCATTGCTATCTTCAGGCGATATTTTTTGATAACCATAACCGCGAATACTGCCATCACCCCCAGCGAAGAATCGCAGATCGGGCGGCACTCGCTCAAAATTATTAGTGTCGATCCATCCCGCATTGGCTTTTAAGATAAAGCGATTTCCTTCCCATGGGGTACGTATCCACACTTGCTTAGTTTGTAATACAGTAAAGTCGATATCTGAACCCCACATAGTGTTGGAGACATCAACTGAGTAGCGTTGGCTATCACCCCAGCTCGGCATCACTCCGCCTCTTTGGCGAATACGGCTGATATTGGCGCCCGGATAAAACAACATTGTCGTGTTGGTGATATCGGCTTGTGTAAATCGACTGAGTGACCAGCGCATATTTACGCCATATTGCCAACCACTGGCATAATCCCAATTACGGGACACATTCACCGTTGCTGTATCGGATTCAGTATCGTTAAGATCGGTACGTTTATACCCCCCCTGAACCGCATAATATTGTTCAAGTGGATTTTTCTTTAGTGGGATTTTATAACTAGCATCAATGATTTGTTCTGGTTGTGATAGACTGATACTAGAGGTTAAACTTTGACCACGGGAATTAACCCAAGGTTTGTTCCAAATAGCTTTAACTCTTGGGCCAACATCAGTGGCATAGCCGCCACCAAGCTCAATAAAATTTTTCGCTCTGGGTGCCATCACTGCATCCATCGGCAGTAAATCGGTTTTGTCGGCACGCGCCTGAGCAATATCCGGTGTCACAATGGCAGAATTAAACCAGCCAGTTTCGGCTAAACGACGGTTAAACTCAGCTAATTGTTGAGAAGTGTAATACTCGCCCTCTTTGAAAGGCGAGAGATTATCCAAATAATCGGCACGGATTTGCGAGCCTGTGTAGCTAATGGCACCAAATTTATAGCGCTCACCACTGTCGTAATCGAAGTCCCAATAAGATGCATGTTGCTCGGTAGAAACACCCAATTGGCTCTTTTCCATCATGGCATCAAAATAGCCTTTACGAATTGCGACACTACTGAATCCACTTTTTAACTTTTCATAATCAGCATGATTGAGGACAGTACCTTTCTTTGGCGTATCTTGCTCAATCATTTTCGCATAGTCGGCATCATCTTTTGCCGCACCCTGCAAAACAATATTTGTTCCTTCAAATAGAATAGGCTCGCCCTTAGTCACAATCGCTGTTAGAACTGAACGCTCAGGGGGCACTTTTTCTTCATACTTAAATTCAATAGTTGGGTCATAATATCCTAATGGACGTAGCCCTTGTCGAACGGCCTTATCAACACGCGAGCGAAAACGGCCATCAGGCGAAATTTCATCCTGAGTAATATTAGATAACTGTACGCGCACGTTTTTTTCAAGTTGCCCACTTAGGCCTTCAATTTTTAAACGAAGGTTTGCTCCATATGCCATAGGTGCAGCCACCGACATACAGAGCAAACAAATAATGGGGGATCTTGGCACGCTTTACTCCTAATATTGCTGTTTAACTGTTTAAATTAGCAAAAATACAACCAACGATTAACTTAAGTAAAATAGACTAGATACGCCTATATTACCAAAATAAATATGAAAAACTCATCACCTAAGGAATAAACTATGTCCAATAAAACACCGCCGCAATCTAGGTCACAAGGCCTTCCAGGTAGGGAAATCCCTATAATCCCATCACATTACCACGCTGTTAACAATCATTCGATTGAAAATATTCCCGAAAGTTATGAGACAGCTTACTTCGCTATGGGTTGTTTCTGGGGCGTTGAGCGTCTGTTTTGGCAACAAGCTGGTGTTTATTCTACCTCAGTCGGATATGCAGGTGGAACTACTAGTAACCCAACTTATGATGAAGTTTGCTCGGGATTAACTCTGCATACTGAAGTAGTTCGTGTGGTGTTTGACCCCAAAGTGATCACTTATAAACAATTGCTTACACTCTTTTGGCAAAATCATGATCCTGCTCAGGGAATGCGTCAAGGCGCCGATGTGGGCTCACAATATCGCTCGGCGATTTATACTGTCTCAGAGAGTCAATATCAGCAAGCTGTCGCCTCTAAAGAGCGCTTTCAACAAGCCATGAGCGCCGAACAAGATAATAGAACTATTACCACTGAGATCGGTGAAATGGGACCTTTCTATTTTGCAGAGGATTATCACCAACAGTATCTCGCCAAAAATCCAGCGGGTTATTGTGCATTAGCTGGCATTGGTATTTGCTTGCCACCAGAGAACAGAAACTAGGCAGATACACACGGGTAATGCTATAATGGTCTCACTTATTTTAATTATGGTGGTTCTTGCTGCCACCTTTCTGTGCTTGTTATTTGAATAATTCCCTCGGTGACGACTAACGACTGTGCCAACGTGAATTTTTGCACCTGAAGGTGAAATGCGGATATTTTATGCTTAATAGTTTATTACTTGTTCTTTTATTATGCGCAATAAGCGCATTCTTTTCCCTGTCTGAAATCTCTTTAGCTGCCTCCAGACGTATTAAATTAAAGCTCATGGCCGATGAAGGCAATATCAATGCGGCTCGTGTACTCAAAATGCAAGAAATGCCCGGTATGTTCTTTACTGTGGTACAAATTGGTTTAAATGCCGTGGCTATTTTGGCAGGTGTGATTGGGGAATCAGCTTTTTCTCCGGCACTCAATACCTTTTTTCTTCAGTATATGAACCCCGAGTGGGCACAACAAATTGCTACTATTATCTCTTTCACCATAGTCACTAGTATGTTTATTTTACTTGCTGACCTCACCCCAAAACGTATTGGTATGATCAAGCCGGAAGCAATCGCGGTGCGTATCGTCAATCCAATGCGTGTTTGTTTAACCGTTTTCCGTCCCTTGGTTTGGATTTTCAATGGATTGGCAGATATGTTTTTCAAAATATTCAAAATACCTATGGCGAGAAATGAAGATATCACTTCAGATGATATTTTTGCCGTGGTTGAAGCGGGTGCTGTTGCGGGGATATTACGTAAGCAAGAACATGAATTAATTGAGAACGTGTTTGAATTAGAGTTACGTACTGTTCCTTCGGCAATGACTTCCCGTGAAAGTGTTATCTACTTTGATAAAAATGAAACCGAAGACAGTATTAAACACAAAATCTCCACGCAACCTCACTCGAAGTTTTTAGTTTGTGATGATGATATTGACCATGTATTGGGATATGTTGATTCAAAAGAGTTACTTACTCGAGTCATCAGCGGTCATAGTCTTAATCTACAAGATGGCGTCAATATCCGCAGTGCCTTGATCATTCCCGATACATTAACGCTATCAGATACCTTGGAAGCCTTTAAGAATTCAGGTGATGACTTTGCGGTAATCATCAATGAATACGCCTTAGTCATGGGTGTTATTACTATCAATGATGTAATGACCACTTTAATGGGCGATTTGATGGGTCAAGGACAAGAAGAGCAGATTGTTGTTAGAGATGAAAATTCTTGGTTGGTCGAGGGCGGAACACCGATTGAAGATATACAAAGAATTATGGATATCGATGAATTCCCTGATTCTAGCAGCTATGAAACGATCGCAGGTTTTATGATGGTTCGTTTAAGGAAAATCCCTAAGCGTACCGATTATGTGAAATATGCAGGTTATAAATTCGAAGTGGTAGACATTGATAATTATAAAATCGATCAACTACTAGTAACACGAATTTCTGACCAAATAGTTCCCGTTGTAGTCCATCCAGGCATCAATACGATAGAAACGGCTAACGCAAAACAGCAAACAAAAGAAAAACAGTAACTGATATTATTTTTCAATCGGGATCTACTTCCTTTGCAGCGAAGCCGTTTCAGCCATAGCGCGTCACTTAATGTGGCGCGGCTTTCTCACCGAAGCCGGTTACTTTAAAAAAAGCTATCCCATTTCTGCTTGCAGTTCAATAACCTGCTTATTCACCTCACTCATCACACTATAATGCCGCTTATCCCTCACTTTTGGCGGCAAGATTTTGCCATAATCAAACTCAAAAGCACCAAGATCTTTAATGTATAATCGACCACGAAACAGAGTTTTAACATAAAGAGCAATCTTAAATGGGTTGTAACGGTTAAAGATTTTCATTCAAACTTCCCTCCCCTTGAACTTAAGATATGTAATAAATAATTGCGTACTAGATTGTTTATTACCTAACTATCATAGACCATCTTTTGTCATATTGATTCCCTAATTGCAGTTTTATTCATTTCTTTGACATAAAATGACATAATAATAAATCTAATTATTCAACTCTTCACCTTGTAATTATGCTGAATTTTACAGAGATGTTAAATTTTTTCTGCGTTCTATCCTATGAATTTGTGATAACAATATAATAACATTCATATATTGAGCTCGAATGCTAATAATAGAGGAAAACCACTCAAATTTAGAGGCGTAAAAAGTTGAAAACAAGGCCAACAATAGATTACGAATATTAATCTATTGAATAGTTATGGATTTGATGATGAAGAAGAGATTGAATTGATGAGTATCTATCAGCGGGTAGATACTCAATAGATGCAGACCTTACTATTTCAATATCACTCAGTAGTTCACCAGTTGATAGTGACACGAAATCCGCCCTCTTGGCGATTAGCAAACTTGATCTGCAACTGATGTAATTGTGCAATTCGCATAACTATAGAGAGCCCTAAGCCGCTTCCCGTCTTTTCCTGCCCCGCTGGCCGATAAAAGCGCTCTCCTAGGCGTAATAACACATCCGGTGCCACACCCGGTCCATTATCTTCAATAATCAGGCTCTGAGACTTTAAGATCACATCAACTTTTCCGCCACTCTCACCATAACGGATCGCATTGTGTAACAGATTTCGCAATAACACTGAAAGTAATAAAGTTTGCCCTTGAATTGGCCGTGCAGGCGCTATTTCAGTTAAGGCTAATTCAATATTGTGACTCGCAGCTTCATAATGAATATCCGCAATCGCGTTTTGTACTAAGGGGAGCCAAGCAATGGCCTCAATATCTTCGAGTTGAGCCAGAGACTCAAGGCGAGAAAGCGTCAATAGCTGATCAATAATACGAGTTGCTCTCTCGATCCCTTCGGTAAGATTAGTAACCGCATTTTCGCGCACCAGTTGATCATCACCCGCTAATTGAACCACTTCTGCCTGAACTTGTAATGCCGCAAGTGGGCTACGCAGCTCATGTGCCGCATCTGAGGTAAATTGGCGTTCTCGTGCTAAGGATTTATCAATACGTTGAAACAGTGCATTAAGAGCATCAAACATAGGTTTTACTTCACTAGGAATTTTTTCTGCTACCAGCGGCGTGAGATCATCCGATTGCTTTACTCTTAATTGATTGGCGATTTTACTTAATGATTTCAATGAGCGAGTCAATAACCAGATAAATAGAATCAAGAGTATCGGTAGTGAAACCAGCCAAGGCAGTAATTGTGTGGAGATAATTGTCAGCGCCATATCTTGCCGATATTCCAGCTCTTGACCCACGGCAATCAGATAATTTTTATCTTCAGAATAGAGCCAAACAATACGCCATTTATCATTGCTGCCCGCAATAGGGCTATTACTGAAGCCTTCTCGACGAAAGTTAAACAAGAATTTGCGGCCATTATCGCCATCATTTAATACCATTTGGCCTTCTGTGGTGAAAATAGCAAATGCCAGTGCGTCATCATCTTGCTCACCACGATTTTTACGTAACATCTTCTTAGTGCGTAGCAAATTAATCGGTGATATCGCCATATCTGCTTGAATAACAGAGAGTCGTTTAGCAAACACCATTTGCTGAGTATCAAATAGTTCATCAATTGTCTTCTTGGTTTGGTGCCACGCTAACAGACTTGCTGTTCCCCAAGTAATTAATGATAATATAATAAATATCCATCCTAACTTTAATCGCAGGCTAAAAACTTTCATTGCCCACCACCCAAAGCATATCCGACACCATGTATAGTACGAATAAACTCATTGCCCAACTTACGCCTTAGATGATGAATATGAACCTCAACCGCATTACTCGAGACTTCCTCACCCCAGCTATAGAGTTTCTCTTCGATCATCGCTCTGGAAAGTACTTTTTGCGGATTATGTAGAAATAGCGCTAATACCGCGAGTTCTTTATTTTTTAAACTGATCACTTCATTGTTACAGGTGACAGTCATGGAAACAGGATCGAATTCCACCTGACCATAGCGTAATTTCGGCGTTAACTGGCCATGACGACGACGGATCAGCGCCTGTAGCCGCGCCGCCACCTCAGCGAGAGCAAAAGGTTTACACAGATAATCATCCGCACCTTGTTGTAGCCCCTTAACGCGTTGATCTAGCGCCCCTCTTGCAGTGAGGATCAGTACTGGTTCATCACGCCCTTTCTGCCGCCATTGATGTAAAATATCCAATCCATCCATACCCGGTAGTGATAAATCTAATATCACAGCATCGTAAGCAGCGCTCTCCAGTGCCTGTAAACCTAAGTTACCATCCATAAACCAATCGAGACTAAAGCCCAGTTTCGTCAGACCAACTTTAAGCCCATCGCCAATTAAGCGGTCATCCTCAATCAGTAAAATACGCATCTTGTCTTATTCCTATGATCATGTGATCCCTTATTATTTGTAACCTACAAATAGAGAGATAACCACCCTTAGCCCTGATAAACTAAGGTATATTTTTTTATTTTTATTTCTTAAGATTCTGTTAAGAACTTTTTGTTTTAATAGCGATATCAAAACGAAAACCTACTCGAAATAAGGAAGCATCGATGAAAAAATTATCTACTTTAGCTTTAATTACCGCCTTAGCCAGTGCACCTGCTATCGCCGTAAATGGCGGATTTGAAGGCCCTGGAGCAACAACAGCTGCGGCTCAAACTTCCCAGACGGGCGGTTTTACTGACGCAAATGCAAGCCAAACTTCAGTCGGCGAAGCGCTTAAACTGAAAGATGATAGCTGGGTGGTCATGAGTGGTAAAATTGTTAAACAGCTGGATAAAAAACATTATGAGTTCACTGATGGTACTGGCACCATCACGCTAGAAATCGACCGCAAACAGTGGAAAGGGGTTAATGTAACGCCGAATGATAAAATTCAAATTCGGGGTAAAATTGATAAAGATTGGCGCTCAACAGAAGTTGATGTGAGTGAAGTTCAGATTATCAAATAAGCGTATTATCCTAACGGGGACTTAATCAGTCCCCGTTAATCTATTTGATTTTAAATCAATGAAACACGAAATCCCGGATTGAGAAAAGAAGCCCGTGGAGAGTAATCCAAGGTTTTGCCATGCCAATCCGTCACCACTGCTCCAGCAGCGATAGCCACTGCATGTCCTGCCGCTGTATCCCAAATATTGGTAGGTCCAAAGCGAGGATAGAGTTGCGCAGAGCCCTCAGCAACTAAACAAAACTTCAGCGAAGAACCGATAGCACGGGTTGTGTGCTCCCCTATTTGTGCCAAATAATCCTGCAACTCAGCATCTTGATGAGAGCGACTAATCACAATCACCTTTGGATTCGCATCTGCAACTTGGATCGAATAACGCTGGTTATCTTGCTCTTTCCACGCTTGCTTTCCTTCCCCCAGATATAACACGCCCTGAGCAGGAACATAGACGACACCTAAAACTGGAATCCCCTTCTCGATCAAGGCGATATTGACGGTAAATTCCCCATTGCGACTAATAAACTCTTTTGTACCATCAAGAGGATCAATCAACCAATAGCGATCCCAGTTTTGGCGTACAGCCCATTCTGGGGGATCTTCTTCTGATAACTGAGGAATGGTAGGATCAATTTTAGTGAGACCCGCTTTGATAATATTATGAGCCATAATATCCGCGTTAGTCACCGGTGAGCTATCTGATTTGTGTTCCACCAGCAAGGGCGTGTCTGCGTTGTAAATCACCATAATGGCTTTACCCGCGTCTTTAGCTATTTGACAGATTTGTTCTAACATCGGCAACCTCTCTGTTGTCTACTTAATAAAAACAGGTTATCAGTCAGCCAGAATGATTTCACTAACTTTTATGATTTGAGAGAATCGACAGATGTATTTTGAAAGAGAGATATAGAAAATAAACCGTTTTCAACAAAAAATAGCCAGTGATTAGCTGGCTATTTTTTAATACAGATTAACTGAGTAAATATCTAAATTAGATAATTTCCAGTAATTCAACTTCGAAAACTAATGTGCTGTGTGGTGGGATAGATGCACCCGCGCCACGCTCACCGTATGCCAATGAAGATGGAATGTACAACTCCCACTTAGAACCAACTGGCATCAATGTCAGCGCTTCGATCCAACCTGGGATCACGCCACTCACAGGGAATTCTGCTGGTTGGCCACGTTGAACTGAGCTATCAAATACAGTACCGTCAATCAGACGACCTGTGTAATGAACACGAACGCGGTCAGTGCGCGCAGGAATTGCGCCTTCACCTTGATTAATAACCGAGAATTGCAAACCTGATTCAGTTGTACTCACACCTTCACGGGTTTTATTCTCTTCTAAGAATTTAATACCTTCGCCCGCCAGTGCATTTTCACGCTCAGCACGAACTGCATCTGCACGCTCATGAATTTCACGCAGTGCATTATGTAAAGCTTCAACAGGAACAGAAGGCATATTACCTTCCAACGCGTCTTTTAAGCCAGCCAGAATCGCCTCTGGTTCTAGTCCTTCTAAGCCTGATTCTAACAGCTGTTCGCCGACTTGAAGCCCAATACCGTAGCTCGCTTGAGCTTCCATCGAATCAAAAGTTTGGTTTGCCATGAAAATACCTGTAATGTTTAAGTCAAAAGGCAAGAATAACAGTCAGGATAGTGAGGGTAAACTCATATTTATACAGCGGGTCAATATCTGTTAACCCCATTCAATATTTAACTGCTGAGTTCAGCCGACTCTGAAAAAGAGAAGATGATCATTAATCGAATGAAAAATAGTGATATGGCCGTCATACTTCAACTCACTGACTTGGTTAGAATTAGTATTTTGCTACATGCTTAATTTCAGTATATAACAAAGTTAATACTTAACTATTTATCTAACTAGATTACTCTGTTAGCAGATTAGGGGCCTTTGGCTGCCACCTTTTGCATCTGATATTATTCAAGATGGCATATGATTTTCATGCTAATTTAGCCGCTATAAGGGGATTATAATGAGGCTTTCTACTTTCCATCGTTATGGCATAATCATTTTGGCCATCATTATTGTAATGATATTTATTTGGCCCTCGGATGAGAAAACCAACATCAAACCTATCACTATCTCTGAGCCACAACCTATTGTGATCACCCCGCAATCAGAGACACAGAGTCCTGAGGGGACGACTCAGACTGATCAACTACCCACATGGATGAATAACGGAACCAATCAAAACAACAATAACGAGAATGGTAATGAGATAGCTCAGCCAGAGATAAATATAGAGACAGCTCCAACTCCACCGACTGAAAGAACGCCGTCCGCAACCACCTCCACACCTGCGCAAACTCCTCCGGCAGATCAGTGGCAAGCTTATACCATTCAGAAAGGTAAGACGCTGGCTCAGCTGTTTAGAGATAACAATCTACAGGCAAGAGATGCATTTGCGATGGCGCGAGTCGAAGGGAGTGAAAGCCCGCTGAGTAATATCCAGCAAGGACAAAAAATTCGCTTAAAAGCCAATAAACAAGGGGATGTTCAAGTATTAGAAATTACAACGGCAGAAGGGAAAACCTTCAGTTTTGCGCGCCTTAGTGATGGCAATTACTATCGGACACCTTAGTTCAGCATTTGATGGACAGAATCACTGAGTAGTAATAATAAAAAACACCGGCTAGGCCGGTGTTTTTTGTTGCACAACTCAAATTAATGAGTAGCACGTATAATCATCAGAAATGATTATTCAGCAACGATTTTAACGTTTAACTGTGCGAAAACATCGCTGTGTACTTGGAAATGCACTTCGTGCTCGCCAGTTGTACGCAGAACGCCGTTTGGTAAACGAACTTCGCTTTTCGAAACAGTAACGCCAGCTGCAGTAACTGCATCAGCGATGTCACGAGTACCGATAGAACCAAACAGTTTGCCTTCATCACCAGCTTTAGAAGCTAATGTGACTAAAGCCAATTCGTTGATTTTTGTTGCACGAGCTTGCGCTGCAGTCAGAACGGCTTCTAATTTAGCTTCCAGTTCTGCACGACGTGCTTCAAAAAATTCGATGTTTTTCTTAGTCGCAGGAACAGCTTTGCCCTGTGGAACTAAGAAGTTACGGGCATAACCCGATTTAACGTTAACCTGATCACCTAAGCTACCAAGGTTAGCTACTTTATCAAGCAGAATAACTTGCATTACCTTATCCTCTTATAGTCGTTAGTGGACTGTACCTATTACTGATGACGATCAGTATAAGGCAACAGAGATAGGTAGCGCGCGCGCTTGATAGCACGAGCGAGCTGACGTTGGTATTTTGCACGGGTGCCAGTAATACGGCTTGGTACAATTTTACCGCTTTCAGTAACGTAGTTTTTCAGCGTTGCGATATCTTTATAGTCTATCTCTTGAACGCCTTCCGCTGTGAAACGGCAGAACTTGCGACGACGGAAATAACGTGCCATATGGCTAGTCTCCAGAATCTATCAATTCAATCTGCTCGGCATGGAGCACCAACTTATTCAGTCCATTGCGACCTTGATGGCAACTAATGAAACCTGAAACGGTGATGCAACTACCGACCGTTATACTGTGAGTATAAGCTTGTATGTCTTGTCCGCTGGCGACAATGGGCATTCTGCACCATGACTGCCGAGTTAACCCGGCTTCCTTCTGCTGTGAGCGATGTTCAATCACAAACTGGCAGTGAGGAATTCCAGACGGACTCACTTTTCGAATCAGCACTTTACAGACGGTGCCTGTCAACACTAATCGATTAGTGAACATATGGGCAATTACTCGTCAGAATCCCCAGCTTCTTCAGCTTCTTCATCCTGATATTCATCAGATAGGTCACGGCCACGACGTTCGTCTTTAGCTTTAACCATTGGAGAAGCTTCTGTCACCGCGTGCTTAACGCGCATAACCATGCTACGGATAACGGCATCATTGAAGCGGAAGTTAGTTTCCAGCTCATCAATCGCTTCCTGTGGTGCTTCAACGTTCAGAAGAACATAGTGAGCTTTATGCAGTTTATTGATTGGATAAGCCAGTTGGCGACGGCCCCAGTCTTCAAGACGGTGGATTTGACCTTGCACATTAGTGATAACTGCGCTGTAACGCTCGATCATACCCGGAACCTGTTCGCTTTGGTCAGGATGGACCATAAAAACGATTTCGTAATGACGCATTAGTAATTGCTCCTTACGGATTAATCAGCCTCCTGTCAGGGCAACCGCTTCCCATGGAGGCAAGGAACTTGTATTGTGCGGCTGAAAAATTGACGCGTAACTATACCCACACCCCAAGAAAAACTCAAGAGGTGAAGGCTAATTAATCAAACTTATTTATATCGCGCCATTTATTCGGGCTATTTGGCCGTATTAGTACGCTGACGTACCGCTTCAAATAAGCAAACGCCTGTTGCTACCGACACATTAAGTGATGAAACCGCACCCGCCATTGGGATACTGATCAACTCATCACAGTGCTCACGAGTCAAACGACGCATGCCATCACCTTCAGCACCCATCACTAACGCCATAGGCCCAGTGAGTTTGCTTTGATAAAGAGTATGGTTCGCTTCACCCGCCGTACCCACCAGCCAAATTTGCTTTTCTTGTAACATACGCAAGGTTCTGGCTAAATTAGTCACGCTAATCAGAGGGACAGACTCTGCCGCACCGCAAGCAACCTTTTTCACAATCGCATTCATTTGAGCTGATTTATCTTTAGGAATAATCACCGCATGAACACCCGCTGCATCCGCACTACGCAGACAAGCACCTAAATTGTGGGGATCAGTAACGCCATCAAGTACCAATAAAAAAGGCACATCTGCATTAGCGATAATATCCGGCAGATCATTTTCTTGGTACTGACGGCCCGGTTTAATCGAGGCTACTATACCTTGGTGAACGGCACCGTCGGTCTGTGCATCCATCCATTGGCGATTAGCCACGCGTATCACAATTCCTAAAGCTTCAAGATTGTGGATCATGGTCATTAAACGTTTATCGTCACGACCCTTCAATACATAAACTTCAACAAACCGAAGCGGATCACGCTCCAGCAGAGCATTCACAGTGTGAATGCCATAAATAAATTCACTCATAGTTTCTTTTTTATCAGGTTTATCAGGCTGAATAGAGGGTGGTTATCACCACCCTCTCGATTGACCAATATACGCAAGCATATATATTGCTTAGCCTATATATCAGGCGTCTTTAGTCACTTTTTTACGAGGGGCTTTGTTTGCCCCTTCGTTTGGTGCGCTATCTTTTTTTGCTACACGCTTAGCTTGTAACTTAGCGGTAATTTTTTTCGTCTTATCAGAGGTTTTTTTGCCTTTCTTCGCAGCCTCTTTTTCTACTTTCGGCTTGCTTTTGCTGCCACTTTTTTTCGCTTTTGGCGAAGAGGTACCCGCAGGCTCAAAGTTGGCATCTTTAGAAAAATCACGATCTTTGCGTGGTTTAGGCTTATTCGAATTTCTTACGTCTTTCTTCGCCCTATCGCGGCTCGTTTTACCGATATTTTTCGCTTTACGCGTAGTCGAGATGAGCGCAAAGTCGATTTTACGCTCATCCATATGGACAGCTTCGACGCGAATCTCCACTTCATCACCTAGGCGATAAACCGTATTGGAAGATTCGCCGATCAGACGTTGGCCTACGGCATCATAACGATAATAGTCGTTATCTAACGTTGAAACGTGAACTAGTCCATCAATAAACAACTCATTAAGACGGACAAAGAAACCAAATCCGGTGACGCTAGTGATCAGTCCAGTAAACACCTGACCCACTTGATCTTGCATAAAGTCACACTTCAGCCAATCAGCCACATCGCGAGTCGCTTCATCAGCACGGCGCTCAGTCAATGAACAGTGCTCACCTAATTGCAGCATATGCGCCATATCAGAGTGCCAACCGCCCGTAGGTGTCCAATGTTGACTTCCCTGACCCTCCTCTTTCGCCAACAGATATTTGATAGCTCTGTGTAACGTTAAATCAGGATAACGACGGATTGGTGAGGTAAAGTGCGCATAGGCTTTTAACGCTAAACCAAAGTGACCACGGTTTTCTGGATCATAAATGGCCTGCTTCATCGAGCGCAGCAACATTGTCTGTAATAATTCATGATCCGGACGGTCCGCAACTTCATGGACCATCATGGCAAAATCTTTCGGCTCTGGCTTCATGCCACCTGGCAGTGTTAATCCTAGCTCACTAAATACCGAACGAAGATTGGTTACGCTCTCTTCTTTCGGGCGATCGTGGACACGGTATAAAGCTGGCTCTTCATTTTTCTCAACAAAACGCGCAGCGGCAATATTTGCCAAGATCATGCACTCTTCAATCAGCTTGTGTGCATCATTGCGTACAACAGGTTCGATGCGCTCAATGCGTCGCTCCGCGTTGAAAATAAACTTGGCTTCCTCTGATTCAAAGGAGATAGCGCCACGCTCTTCTCGCGACTCTTCTAACGCTTTATACAGTAATTGTAGTTGCGTTAAATGAGGTACTAACGGCTCATAATGTTCACGCAGCTCTTCATCACCCTGCAAAATCTTCCAGACTTTGGTGTAAGTCAGACGCGCGTGGGAGTTCATCACAGCTTCGTAGAATTTATAGGATGATAGCTTGCCCGTTGCTGAGACCGTCATTTCACAGACCATACAGAGACGATCTACGCCCGGATTTAATGAACATAAGCCATTAGATAAAACTTCCGGCAGCATAGGAACAACTTGAGATGGGAAATAGACCGAATTACCACGGCTTCTCGCTTCATCATCTAATCCGGTATTTGGACGCACATAATAGCTGACGTCAGCAATAGCAACCCATAGACGCCATTCGCCACCTTTTTTCGCTGCGCAGTGAACCGCATCATCAAAGTCACGCGCATCTTCACCATCGATAGTGACTAAAGGTAAATCGCGTAAATCGACACGCCCTTTTTTCGCTGATTCTGGTACTTGCTCATCGAGATCAGCAACTTGCTTTTCAACTTTCTCAGGCCAAGTATGGGGGATTTCATGGGTACGCAGTGCAATTTCCACCGCCATGCTGGTTCCCATAGTTTCACCAAGGACTTCAATAATATGACCAACAGATTGGGTTCTACGCTGAGGACGGGAGATAAGTTCTACCACCACCACATTGCCCATGCGTGCGCCGCAAGTCTGCTCTTTTGGGATCATAATATCAAAACTTAAGCGGCTATCGTCAGGAACGACAAAACCCATGCCGGATTCAAGAAAATAACGACCGACAATTTGATTATTACGTGGCTCAAGTACACGGACGATACGTACTTCAGTACGACCTTTACGATCTTGTCCATAAGCTTGGGCTAATACAATATCGCCGTGGATGGTTCTTTTCATTTCATCCGCAGAAATATAGAAATCTTCTTTTTTGCCTTCTATGCGCAAAAAACCATATCCATCACGGTGACCAATAACAGCACCTTTTAATAGATCTAACCGCTCGGGTAGCGCATAGCATTTACGACGGGTAAAGACTAACTGTCCATCACGCTCCATGGCTCTCAAACGACGACGTAACGCTTCTAATTCATCTTCAGTACTTAAATTTAATATTTTCGCGATCTCTTCGCGATTAATAGGAGCAGGTCGTTGTGAGAGAATTTCTAAGATATATTCTCTGCTGGGTATAGGTGAATCGTACTTCTCTGCTTCTCTATTTAGATAGGGATCTTGTGACATCGTTACCTCCGTTGTCATCCGAATTCGTGATCATTATGAGTACTTAGCTCAGTAGCAATCGATATAGTGGGTTGTTGTCTTTCACCATGTCAGCCAATGTATGTTTATCAAGCTCTTGTAGAAATTGTTCAAGAGCTTGCTGCAATACCCCTTTTAATCGACAGGCAGGGGTAATGTGACAAAATTCGCCACTACAATTGACCAAGGATAAGGGCTCAAGCGCTCGGACTACAGCACCCACACGAATATTCTCTGCCAGCTGGCCAAGCATAATGCCGCCATTTTTTCCGCGCACTGCTTTGACATAACCTAAGTGACTCAGCTGATTAATAATCTTTACCATATGGTTACGCGAAACACCGTAAACTTCGGTGACTTCCGTAATACTCGTCATTTTTCCTTCAGGCAACGAGGCCAAATAAATTAACGCTCGTAGTCCATAATCTGTAAAACTGGTTAACTGCACGCTCACCTCGAAAGAAATTATCGTTTAACGCATAGGTATAGTGAAATATTCATTTTCTATTTTTATATATTAGTAATAAGTGAATTCATACACATTTACTTTATCACAAAGAAAATAGGCGTACTCAGATATCAAAGCTCAGCCGATTATATCAATCTATTATGTTGATTTTTTCAAGATTAAGCAAAATTGTTCGTCATTTAGCTATTAAACGGAGGGGATAAGATAATAATGGGTATTGATTTGATATAAATAACGCCTCTATTGAGGCGTTAAGTAAACATGGCGATTATGCAACATCAAATGGGTCACGCAGGATCATGGTTTCATCACGATCTGGGCCGGTTGAAATAATATCAACTGGGATACCCGTCAATTCCTCGATGCGTTTAATATAATTTAACGCAGCTTGTGGTAATTGATCACGTACTTTCACACCAAAGGTAATGTCGTCCCAACCTGGCATGCTTTCGTAGACTGGCTCTAAACCTTCCCACTCGTCAGCCGCTAATGGCGTTGTAGTTAACACTGTGCCATCTTCACGACGATAACCCACACACATTTTCACTTCTTTCAAGCCATCTAATACGTCTAGTTTGGTCAAGCAGAAGCCAGAGAGTGAGTTAATTTGGATCGCGCGATTGATTGCAACTATATCTAACCAACCTGTACGACGTTGACGACCCGTTGTTGCACCAAACTCCTGACCTTTCTGGCGCAGGTATTCACCTGTCTCATCAAAGAGTTCAGTTGGGAATGGACCCGCACCAACACGCGTAGAGTAAGCTTTCATGATACCCAGGACATAGTTCACAAAACGTGGACCAAGACCAGAACCTGTCGCTACACCACCCGCAGTCGTGTTTGATGAAGTTACATAGGGGTAGGTTCCGTGGTCGATATCCAACAGAGTCCCTTGAGCGCCTTCAAACATAACTAATTCGTTGTTTTGATTAGCTTTATATAGCAAATCAGAAACATCAATAACCATAGCAGTCAGAATATCAGCAACAGCCATGATATCGTCGAGTGTTTTTTGATAATCAACAGCTGGCTCTTTGTAATAGTTCACCAACTGGAAATTATGATAATCGACAATTTCTTTTAATTTTTCAGCAAATGTTTCTTTATCGAAAAGATCACCGACACGCAGACCACGACGAGCGACTTTATCTTCATACGCAGGACCGATACCGCGACCCGTTGTACCAATCGCTTTTGCGCCACGTGCTTTTTCGCGTGCGTTATCTAATGCGACATGATATGGCAGGATTAATGGGCAAGCTTCTGAAATATGTAAGCGCTCGCGTACTGGAACACCACGATCTTCCAGACCTTTCATCTCTTTCATCAATGCATCAGGGGCGAGAACGACACCATTAGCAATAATGCTGATGACGTTTTCACGAAGAATACCGGATGGAATTAAGTGCAGAACGGTTTTCTCACCGTTTACAACAAGTGTATGACCAGCATTATGGCCGCCCTGATAACGAACTACATATTTAGCGCGTTCTGTCAGCAAGTCTACGATCTTGCCCTTCCCTTCGTCACCCCATTGGGTGCCCAGTACAACAACGTTCTTACCCATTTTAAGATTCACTCGGTTGCTTAAAAATGAATTCTACCATCTCAAATGAACTCTTCCAGTTATTTTTATCACATCAAAAAATATTCATAAGATGTTAGACATAATAAAGCCCGCTAATCGCGGGCTTCGTATCGATAACCCTATTATTTGGCTATCAAGTTACTATTCTATCAATGGCAATTAATCCGTCGCTCTAAGCTTAGTTGGCGCTTTCATGTAACGGAAGAAATCGGCGTCTGGGCTAAGAACCATAACGTCATTGCCTGTTTTAAAGCTGTTTTCATAAGCACGTAAGCTACGAATAAAGGCATAGAATTCAGGCTCTTTATTGAACGCATCTGCGAACAATTTAGTTGCCAGTGCATCACCTTCACCGCGTAATGTCAGTGCAGTACGCTCTGCTTCAGCCAGTGTTTCTGTTACCGTTTTATCTGCAACTGCGCGGATTTTAACGGCTTCTTCCTGACCTTGAGAACGATGCTGACGCGCTACGGCTTCACGTTCTGCACGCATACGCGCATAGATCGCTTCCGAAACTTCATTTGGCAGCTCAATACGTTTGATTCGAACGTCAACAACTTCGATCCCTAATGCCGCCATACTGTTTGGATTAACTACCAGCGGTTTTAGGTTAGTTTCTTGCTCAACACGTGCAGCAGCGGAAACAATCTCTTCATCCACATCTTTCGTAGATTCTGCTTCTGAAGAGCTCCCTTTATTCAGGGTATCGCGAACATCAACGGTCAAACGACCACGTGAATCAGTAATGATATCTTTAACGCTTAGACGACCAAATTCAGAACGTAAACGGTCACTAAACTTACGTTTTAACAGTGTTTCTGCTTGCAGCGTACCGCCGCCACCTGTCGCAACATAGTAACGACTAAAGTCGGTAATACGCCATTTCAGGTAAGAATCCACCATCAAGTCTTTATTTTCGCTAGTTAAGTAACGGTCTGCTTGAATTTCCAAAGTCTGAATACGCGCATCTAACATTTTAACTGATTCCAAGAATGGCATCTTAAAATGGAGACCCGGTTCATAAATAATGGGTATATTCTCAGCATCACGCATCACTTTACCAAAACGCAGAACAATACCGCGCTCAGTTTGCGGAACGATAAAGACAGATGCATATAGAACAGCCAGAATGGCAACAACGATGGCAAGGAGTGATTTACGCATGATTATTCTCTCCCTACTCTGGTTGTATCACCACGAGTGGCAGCTGCTGCTGCGCTCGAATTAGATGATGATTGATTGCTATTTTGGTTCGTCACTGTAGGCGCCTGATTTGCTTTAGATGTCGAATTATTGTTCTGACTGTCACGCATCAACTGCTCCAATGGCAGAACAAGCATACTGTTGTTCTTATCATTAGTGATAATTTTACGCGTGTTGCTCAATACACGTTCCATTGTCTCAATATACAGACGTTCACGTGTAATTTCTGGGGCTGCTAGATATTCAGGTAACATTTTAGCGAAACTAGCGACCTCACCCTCAGCTTTAAAGACCACACTGGCTCTGTAAGCTTGAGCTTCCTCAATCATCTTCTGTGCGTTACCTTTTACTAAAGGAAGCACTTCGTTTCGGTAAGCATGAGCTTCACGAATCGTTTTCTGTTCTTCTTCCCTTGCGGAGATAACGTCATCAAATGCAGCTTTAACGGGTTCAGGTGGACGCGCAGCTTGGAAGTTGACGTCCAACAAAGTAATGCCCATTTTATAAGGAGCAATCGTACTTTCTAATTCTCTTTTCGTGATATCACGGATAGAAGCACGATTCGTAGTCAGTACTTGCTCCATTTCAGACTGACCAATAACACCACGTACAGCACTATCAAGTGCTTGGCGTAAACTGTTGTCTGGGCTCGTTACACTAAATAGGTACTGAGCAGGATCGGTAACACGATATTGAACGTTCATTTCAACACGGATAACGTTCTCATCAGATGTTAGCATCATTCCATTTGTAGCTTGTTCGCGAACAGTTTCAACATTGACTGGCACAACATTATCGATAAATGTCGGTTTCCAGTTCAAACCAGGTCCAACAAGACCACTGTATTCACCAAAGCGAAGCACAACACCACGGTCACTCTCTTTAATCGTATAGAAACCGCTTGCGCCCCAAACAATAACAACTGCTGCAATCGCCAGTGTACCTAAACGTCCACTGTATTTATTAAATGACTGCTGGTTATCTCCCCCGGAACCACCTGAACCGCCTTTATTGCCACTAAGCATACTGCTCAGCTTGCGGAAAAGTTCATCGAGATCAATAGGCCCGCGTTTTCGACCGCCTTTATTGCCATTGCCACCGGAGTTGCCGCCTTTATTGCCGCTCCCCCACGGGTCGCGGTCTTGTCCGTTATTACCGGGCTGATTCCACGCCATGTTTTAGCTCCATTCTTTATGATTGATTTTTCAGGGCTAAGAGCGGTTAATTGCTCTCAATATCAATTCAACTTGCTGATTTTATCCAATGATATAATCAGGTAAGTGCTGTTCCTGCTTACAGAGACGACGCCAATCCACTATGGGTAAACGCACCTCCAATACAATTCCGCCATCTTCATCTACCCATTCCTTTTCAATAGCTTGGAGGTGGTAGAATCGACTGCGCAAACGTCCTTCGTTAGGAGGTAAACGTAGTTCAAAGTGTGCGATCTCACCTGAAAGACGTTCCGTTAATGCCTGTAATAACAGTGGGATACCTTCACCAGTTTGAGCAGAAACCCAAACACGTACTGGCTTATTATCCTCATCACGATCGATACGCGGGACAAAGTCATCCAGCATATCAATCTTGTTCATCACTAAAAGTGTTGGAATTTCATTAGCTGCAATCTCTTCCAAAACACTCTCTACTGCTTGGATATTTTCTTCCACACGACTATCAGCTGCATCAATAAGATGAAGCAATAGTGTTGCCTCACGTGTTTCTAGCAGTGTCGCTTTAAATGCGGCGACAAGGTCGTGTGGTAAATGACGAATAAATCCGACGGTATCCGCAAGGACAACGGTTCCAACATCGCCAACATCAATCCGTCGTAAAGTCGGATCAAGTGTAGCAAATAGTTGATCGGCCGCATATACATCAGATGCTGTCATTCGATTGAATAGGCTAGATTTTCCAGCGTTAGTATAGCCAACCAAAGAGACGGTTGGAATATCCGCTTTACTTCTCGCCTGACGTCCTTGCTCGCGCTGTCGTTCTACTTTGCTGAGCCTGGACAAAATTTGTTTGATTTTATCGCGTAGTAAACGGCGGTCAGTTTCTAACTGTGTCTCACCTGGGCCTCGTAAGCCGATCCCGCCTTTCTGCCGCTCTAAGTGGGTCCATCCTCTCACCAAACGGGTTGAAAGGTGCCGCAATTGTGCAAGCTCAACCTGTAATTTCCCCTCATGAGTACGTGCTCTTTGGGCAAATATATCCAGAATGACGCCTGTACGGTCAACGACCTTACATTCACATAATCGTTCAAGATTACGTTCCTGAGCAGGGCTTAATGCATGATTAAACAGAACAACATCAGCACCACTGGCTTTTACTGCCTCTGCAATCTCTTCGGCCTTACCTTCTCCAACATAATATTTAGGATGAGGAGCTCTTCGGCTACCCGTGACTATCTGTACGGGTTTAACATTCGCTGATGTCACGAGGGTTTCGAATTCCTCAAGATTTTCGGTGTCTTTAACTTGTGAGAAAAAAACATGCACCAGTACTGCTAGTTCACCGCCTTCATATCTGTCAAACAAAGGGTTAACCTCTCAGGTTTAACAAAAAACACAAAGGAAAAAACATAGGTAAAGTCTCCCTACCTATGCTTTCCTTTTTTTCCAATGATCAGCTGAATTATTCAGCAGCATCATTGTCCTGCGTCGTAGAACCAGTACCTGAGTTATAATTACTCGTACCAGCACTACCACCCGCATTGTTACTGTGATGAGATACAGGGCGAGCAGGCACAACAGTAGAGATAGCGTGTTTATACACCATTTGACTTACTGTGTTTTTCAGCAAAATGACAAATTGGTCAAAAGATTCAATCTGACCCTGTAATTTGATGCCATTGACTAAATAAATTGAGACCGGAACCCTTTCACGACGCAATGCGTTCAGGAACGGATCTTGCAAAGATTGCCCCTTAGCCATTCTATATTTTCCTTATTTGTTGTTTTTCACTAGAACCTAACGGTTCGAAAAAATTACCACTCAAAAAATAGCGCTTATACGTTCTAATTGTACACAAACAATAGTCCTATGCACTAACAACCTGCATAACTGTATCAAGCGCTTGCTGGGGTTGATCACTATTAAGCCAATGAACATCATCCCAACTTCTTAGCCAAGTAATTTGGCGTTTTGCTAATTGGCGTGTTGCACAAACTCCCCGAAAAACCATTTCATCATAATCAATTTCGCCAGATAAATAGGACCACATCTGGCGATAACCAACACAACGAATGGCAGGCAAGTCTACATGCAGATCACCCCGGTCAAACAGAGTCCGAACTTCATGTTCAAAGCCCAAGTCCAGCATCTGATGAAAACGTTTCTCAATGCGCTGATGTAAAATATTACGATCTTGTGGCGCAATAGCAAACTGAAACACATTATAAGGCAATTCTTCCCCGGCTGTTTGCGTCAATTCAGTTAAACTTTGTCCTGAAATGAGATATACCTCTAAAGCTCGGGATAATCTTTGTGGATCATTCGGATGGATTCTGGCGGCAGCGATAGGATCGACGCTTTCTAGCCGTGCGTGAATATAACCCCATCCCTTTTCTTTCGCCATATTTTCGATATCTAAACGAATATTAGGATCAGCAGAGGGAAGCGGTGATAACCCTTCCAATAATGCCTTAAAATAGAGCATTGTTCCCCCCACCAACAGTGGAATTCGACCCGCTGCACTGATCTTAGCCATAGCGGCTAAAGCATCACGGCGAAAATCTGCGGCAGAATAAGGTTGGGAGGGGTCAAGAATATCAATTAATTGATGTGGGGCTAAACGCTGCTCTTCCGCATTGGGCTTGGCAGTACCAATATCCATACCACGATAGATCAGCGCAGAATCGACGCTAATTATGTCAACAGGAAGCCGCTGACGAAGAGATATCGCCAATGCTGTTTTACCTGATGCCGTCGGACCCATTAAAAAGATGGCTGTCGGTTTTTGTTGAGTTGTTAATTCACTCATGGATTAAAGCTGTTACCACCGATTGTAAATCAATTAATTGTAATAATGTTGATGGTGGTTCATGCACCCACTGAGGGCAAAGCCGTTCAACATCTGCTAATAATTGCACTGCCTGTGCGACTGTCCAATTAGTATTAATATCGTCCTGTACAATTGTCTTAGCTAACCACTCTGCAATAGCTCGACTATCGGCCAAAGGCTGGTGTGCTAAGAAATTAATCAGCCCAATTAATAAATGAGACAAATTTTGCGTTCTTAGTGGTAACGATACCGCATGAATCATTACTTTTCCATGAGATATCACTGCTTCAATACCAAAATTCACCAATTCATCCTTGAATTGCTTAAAAACTTCCGCTTCATCGTGATTAAGTGATAATTTTAGCGGAATTAATAGTGGTTGAGGCTTCAATTTATCGCCATCAGGAAATAGTTGAACGCACTTTAATAAATAATTTGCCTGAGACAAGGATAACAAACCAATACCCGATCGTGACTCTATTAATGCAAAGTTTCTTGCATAAATTGTCAATATTTTCCCAAAGGTGTAATTTTTATCGTTTTTATCACTCTTTTGAGAAGATACAATTTGTGTGTTCAGTGGTTGGCGCTCAGGAAAGAGATCTTTGCGCTCACTATCAACAACCGGGATCGACATCAACTTCTGATAAATTTCACCACTCTTTCTGTCATATGCTACTTTTTCCGTGCCAAATGCCGCTGGTAACTTTCCATTATCACGCTGAGTAATCGGCTTATTATTGACTTTAGATAGGTTATTTATACTTAGAGGCGCGGAATGCGAAGATTCAGAGAAATCCTTGTTCTCACTTTTAGTATGAGCCGCTGAGAAAAAATTTTTCCCTGCCGCAGTACGATTAGGGATTTCCATTATTGACGGTTCCATCGTCGGCAACTCGCTTGATGTTTCTGATTCTATTAAAGCAGTTCTCACGCCTTGATAGATAAAATCATGCACTAAACGTGCTTGATGAAAGCGAACTTCATGTTTAGCTGGATGCACATTAACATCGACTTGATGTGGATCGACGGTCAGATAGAGCACATAAGCTGGCTGTTTATCGCCCTGTAACTGCCCTTCGTACGCCTGACGGATGGCATGATTAATTAGTCGATCGCGCATCATGCGATCATTCACATAACAGTACTGAATATCAGAGATGCTATTGTCCGAAGGTAAAGCAACCCAGCCATGAATCGCTAAATCGCCATGCTCCCACGATATTTCCAGTGCTTGCTCCATAAAAGCGGCACCACAAATCGACGCCAGACGGCGCTCTTTTTGTTTACTGTCATCGGCCTTACGATACTGCCTAATTAATTTACCATTATGTTGCAGATAAATAGCCACATCCGGTCGTGCCAGTGCAATGCGGCGGACGATTTCATCAATATGACCAAATTCAGTTTTTTCGGTACGTAAGAATTTGCGGCGAGCGGGCGTATTGTAGAAGAGATCTAACACTTCAACGGTTGTTCCCGTCGGATGGGCAGCAGGTTTCACAGTAACCGCCATATCACGCCCTTCAGCATAGGATTGCCAAGCTTCTTGCTGCGACTCAGGTTTTGAAGTTAGTGTAAGACGTGATACTGAGCTGATACTCGCCAGCGCCTCACCCCGAAATCCCATACTTATTATAGCTTCGAGATCGTCCAGCGTAGCAATTTTACTGGTAGCATGACGCGCCAACGCCAAAACTAACTCATCTTTGCCAATCCCGCAGCCATTATCACGAATACGGATAAGCTTTTCGCCGCCTCGTTCAATGTCAATATCGATACGAGTCGCACCCGCATCAAGACTGTTTTCAACCAGCTCCTTGACCACTGAAGCTGGTCTTTCTACCACTTCACCCGCCGCTATTTGATTCGCTAGTTGGGGAGAGAGTATTTTGATCGCCATTGATGGGTTCTCCCTGCGGCTATTTTGGCGCAGCTTGAAGTGGGTTGGCTAAAAAGTACTGCCTTAATCCTTGATGAATAGCTTCTGCCACTTTTTCCTGATAGGCATCAGACCGCAATAGTTGTTCTTCTGCGCTATTACTGATAAATCCTGTTTCAACTAACATTGAAGGAATATCCGGTGAGCGTAACACCCCGAGGCTAGCATGCTCAGGCTGACGTTTATGAATATTACCAACTTTTTGTAACTCTTTAATCACTTTGACGGCAGCTTCATAGCCAACACGTTGTGAATTACCGAATTGCAGGTCGAGCACTGCCTGACTTAAATAGGGATCAGCACCATTGGAAAGTGCATCACCCGCGCCACCTAATAGTTCTGATTGTTTCTCGCGTTGCTCAATCCAACTACCCAATTCACTGTTAGCCCGACGATTCGACAATACCCAAACCGAGGCACCACGTGCGCTGCTACTGGGAGCTGAGTCGGCATGAATAGAGACCAGTATATTAGCGCCCTGTTTACGAGCGACATCAGAACGTCCTGAAACCGAGATAAAATAGTCACCGTCACGGGTCATCACGGGTTTAAACATAGGATCGCCGTTCAATTTTGACTGTAATTTACGGGCAACACTCAGAGTCACATTTTTTTCGAGATAACCTTTTTGCCCAATCGCACCCGGATCTTTACCACCATGGCCCGCATCGATAGCCACAACCACTTGTTTTGTCCCTTTCGGTAAGCTTTTGGCTTTAACAGGTACAGGTGTCGCTACTGCTGAATTCATTTTCAGCGGTTTGGTTGGTGCAGGCTCAATAACTGGCTCGACTGAACGCGGTTGAGAGAGAGTTGTTTGTGGCTGTACAGGAACAGACTGCTGCTTAAATTGGTTATTAGCGCTGCCTTTGCCCGTTTTTAGGGTCAGAATAACTTGATATTGATTGCCATTCTGTTGCAGTGAAGCCTGCGTTTTAGCCGCATTGCTCAGCTCTAACACCATACGTTTATGATTTTTATCCGGTGGCTGGCTGGTGCGAATGACCTTAACTAAATCGCCCGCAGGCAGTTTCATGGGTAGGCCAATAATCTCATTCGCTTGTTTTACATCAATGACCAAACGTTCAGGCGTATTTAAAGCAAAAAAACGATAATTCGGTTTTCCGTCAAGGAAGGTTAATGTCACTTGTGCTTCTGATGGGCTATTGCTGACATGAATATTTGTCAAAGTCGCGGCTTGAACAGAGGGAGACACCGCCATCAATAAAGTGATGAGTGTCATTAACATCAGTAAAAGGGCGTGCCACCTATTTGTTATTTTTATTATTAAAGCATTTATCATGATTATTATTCCTTCACAAATCGTAAAGATGATCTAACAGAGACTCTCCAATCTTAGAAAAAGCCGTAAAATGAGCTTCACGCCCATCAGCTTGATAAGACAAATGCAGTGCTATATCCGCTGGAGGTAAAAATCCTTCACCTTGTTGAGGCCATTCTACTAAACAGATTGAATCTGCTGAAAAATAGTCGCGAATACCCATAAATTCAAGCTCTTCAGGGTCAGCAAGGCGATAAAGGTCAAAATGGTAAACCTGCTTTGTTGGCAATATATAAGGTTCAACAATAGTATAAGTTGGGCTTTTAACGTGGCCTTGGTGCCCTAATGCTTGTAAAAAACCACGACTGAATGTCGTTTTTCCGGCCCCTAAGTCACCATAGAGGTACAGAATTAAACCTTTATGGCAGTTTTCTGCTACAACGCGCCCTAAAGCAACCGTCGCTTCTTCATTTTTAAGTGATAATACTCTTTCTTTCATGGAATATTCAGCTAAATTTATGAGAGGATTGACAAATTCAGATAGATTAACTACTCACTTTAACATAAGCGAGTCAGTTGCCAAATGAGAATCAGAGAGCTATCTCAGCGAATTCTCACGGCACTGCGCTCATGATACACTGCCGCGCTAAACAACACTCATTATTTATATACGCGAATATGCCCATGCAACTCGATCTTAACCTACTTGCACAACAGATTAAACAATGGGGAATCGAGATCGGTTTCCAACAAGTGGGTATCTGTGATACCGATTTATCCGTAGAAGAGCCTAAATTACAGGCGTGGTTAGATAAACAATATCATGGTGAAATGGATTGGATGGCACGCCATGGCATGATGCGTGCTCGCCCGCATGAACTTCACCCAGGCACTTTGCGAGTCATCAGCGTACGAATGAACTATTTGCCCGCTAAAGCTGCTTTTGCCAGCACACTCAATGATCCCAATCTGGCTTATGTCAGCCGTTATGCCCTTGGCCGAGATTATCATAAATTATTACGCCAACGGTTAAAAAAACTGGGTGAGAAAATTCAAAACTATTGCCAAGAATTTAGCTATGAAGATGAGATCAATTTTCGACCTTTTGTCGATTCTGCGCCTATCTTAGAACGCCCTCTTGCCGCGAAAGCCGGGTTAGGTTGGGTCGGCAAGCACTCATTGATCCTTAATCGTGATGCTGGATCTTGGTTTTTCCTCGGTGAGTTACTGATCAATCTACCTCTTCCGATCGATCAACCGCTTGAAGAGCAGTGTGGCCGCTGTGTCGCCTGTATGACAACCTGCCCAACTGGCGCTATCGTTGCGCCCTATACCGTGGATGCGCGTCGCTGCATATCCTACCTCACCATCGAGCTTGATGGAGCTATTCCCGAAGAATTTCGCCCGCTTATGGGAAATCGTATTTATGGCTGCGATGATTGCCAGCTGATTTGCCCCTGGAATCGTTTTTCTCAATTAACCGATGAAGAAGATTTTAGCCCAAGACGCGCACTACACTCACCAGAGTTACTCGATTTATTTAGCTGGAGTGAAGAAAAATTCTTACGGATCACCGAAGGATCAGCTATTCGCCGTATCGGATATTCACGTTGGTTAAGAAATATCAGTGTTGCCTTAGGGAATGCACCTTATGCCGATTCCATCGTACTGGCATTAAGAGAAAAACAAGGCATTAGCGATATGCTTGATGAGCATTTCAATTGGGCTATTGAGCAGCAGCTCGAGCGTAGAGAGAAAAACAGTGTGGATATACAGACTTCACAGCAAAAACGCTTAGTAAGAGCTATATCCAAAGGTTTGCCAAGAGATGCTTAATATTTGTCATATCAGAGATGAGAGTTAAGAGGGTTAAACGAAATTGTGAGTAAAATAAAAAAGTGTTATTTGACAACGGATAATAAATTTTCAAGTCTGCTAGAACACATTTTTAATAAATAAATTATCTATTAAATATCAATAAGTTAATAAATGTCCATTTATTAGATCTCTATTCACACATTATTATTGAGCTTATTGCAAGCTGTGGATAAGTCTGTGTGGGAAACAGAAAAACAGCCTGAAAATAGCCTCGTCATCTCATTAACCTTGTGGATAACTTTGAATCTTAGATTTTCAAATAAGTTATATAATTTTTACTAGCTAGGCAGTATTAATAAGCACAAAAAAACGATTTTGTAGGTTGATACGCGGCAAATCCCATTAATTCATCTTTTAGAGATCCCACTATTATTTTGCTGCTGAAAATTCCAATTTCTCAGCTGCCGCCAAGAGAAGAAGATCAACAGGATCATCCCTCATTCAGGGGGAGCGTATTCTATGGCGACACTCCCGCGAATGCAAGGGAAATACATACCCAATACTAAAAAAAGATCGCTTGATCCTTCTAAATATTTCTGATTCTATCAGTGGGTAGAAAAATCGAGAAGCAACAAAAACTGCTTCACCTCTCTTATTGAATGATTTCAGATAATACTGGAAGATCAAGATTGTTGAATAGTTTTATATTGGCGCTGATGAATCCAAATAGCAGTAACTAGCACACCGCTCCCCGCCATCACGGCAATATAAAAACCCGCTGAAACTCCATGTAGATCAATTAATTGTCCAGCAAGAGCTGCCCCCATTGCGACACCAATATTTAATCCTGCCAATAACCAAGTGATCCCTTCTGTCAGTTTATGGCTCGGTACCATAGCCTCAACCAAGGAGATTGCGATTATCATGGTTGGCGCGAAGAATAGACCTGAGACAAAAACCACCATAGAGAGTCCCATAATAGTGTTAATCATCAGTACAGGTAAGATCGCCAGTGCTGTTGCCAATCCCCCCAGTAGCAATAAATTACGCCCCGATAGATTGAATTTTAGTGCACCAAACAATAACCCAGCTAAGCAAGAGCCCACCGCATAGGTTGAGAGGATAAGACTAGCCGCGGCGGGATGCCCTTTAAGTTCAGCAAATGCCACACTGACAATATCAATAGTGCCGACAATAAAGCCCATCATAATCATTAAAAATATAAGTGAGCTCACGCCTGATTGTTTTATTACTGAACTATTATTGTGCAAAACGGAAGAGCGATCCTCGATTGCAGGTTCAGAGTCACACAGCATCACCAACCAAAGAACCCCTATAGCCAATAAAATAGCAGCAGCCAGCGGCCCAGCTTGTGGAAATATCATGACACTTAACCCGACAGATAGAGGCGGGCCAGCAATAAAACTTACTTCATCGAGTACTGTTTCTAAAGAGTATGCAGTTTGTAGCTCTGGTTGACCCAAATAAATGGCACTCCAACGAGCGCGTACCATCGCAGACATACTTGGCATACTGCCTGCGAGTAATGCACCAATAAAGAGTGTCCAGCTAGGCAGCTGATAATAAGCACACATCAGCAGCATTATAATGCCAGCGATGCTGATCATAGTGGCGAACGGCAGTATCCGACTTTGACCAAGCTGATCCACCAAGCGAGATATTTGTGGTGAAGCTAATGCATAAGTGAGGACAAAGGTTGCTGAAACCGCGCCAGCAAGGGCATAACCCGCATCTAGCTGTGACAGCATGGTTATAATACCAATCCCCATCATGGGTAACGGCATACGGGCGATAAAACCCGCTAATGAAAATTTTCGAGTATTCTCTGAACTGAATAATACTCTATAGGGATTGGCCATACCGTCGATCCTTTTGCTGAATTAAGCGATAAAATTATCTATTTGTCGGCGTCTATCTACTTGCTAAATGATCAGCTTGTGGGATAATACATACGCCTTGTATGTATAAAAGAGTATATACATACGAGATGAATGTAAATGATGATAATCGATCTTTTTGATAAAATATTGGATAACAGGAAGGAGTGACTGATGGCGCGACGTACCCGAGCTGAGATGCTCGAAACCCGCGAACTCTTGCTAGCAACTGCCCGAAAAGTATTTAGTGAGCAAGGTTACGCCGAGGCATCAATGGATGATCTCACAGCTCAAGCTGGCTTGACCCGTGGTGCCCTCTATCATCATTTTGGCGATAAAAAAGGATTATTAAGTGCTGTTGTAGAGCAGATCGATGCAGAGATGGATAGTCGATTGCAGGCTCTATCTGTAACAACAGACGACCTCTGGCAAGGCTTTATCGCTCGCTGTCGTCTCTATTTAACCATGGCACAAGAGCCTGAAATCCAACGCATTGTACTGCGTGACGCCAGAGCCATATTAGGCAATACAACGCCAGAAACATCGCAATACTGTATTGAATCGATGCAAACACGCCTAGAAATGCTGATGCAGCAGAAAATCATCGTTGAAGCCGCCAGCGAAGCACTCGCCCTGCTGATTCACGGCAGTTTATCAGAGGCCGCAGTATGGATTGCCGCAGCAGAAGATATAGACACAGGCCAATTGCGGCTAACACAATCTTTAGCTGCAATGACCTTATTATTAAACGGCTTACGCAATCAAGAGCAATCGTCCTAATGAAATAGATAGTGAAAGTATGTTAGTGCTCACTATCTAATTTGCGTTCTTATGCCCAACTCCAGAGGCTAAGCTGGCAATAACCAATAAGGCGATAAGCAAGGTCACGCCCGCAATTAACAAATTGATATTCAAACCATATAGATCCACCAGCTGTCCCCCACAAAAAGCGCCAATCGCAATCGCGAGATTAAACATACCAATATAGAGTGATGTCACTACTTCTACCGCTTTTGGCGCAATCAGCATCATCAATCTCATTAATGAGACTGAAACACCGCCATAGGAAAGCCCCCATAACAGGGTGATCGAGATGCTAGATAATAGACTGACACCCGCCAGTGAAAATAGCAGTATCGATAAAATCAGACCTAAGGTGATCAAGAATAATAGGCGTTTTATCTGCTTATCAGTTGTACCACCTGCCAGAAAATTACCGATAATTCCGGCACAACCATACGCAAAGAGCAGAGGTCCAATCCAATGGCTTTCATAATGGGCGACAATTTGCAACAATGGCCGAATAAAGGTAAATGCCATAAAGTGGCCTGCGACTAATAATAGCGTCAGCAGAAGACCAATAATTACCTGACGATTTGCTAGCTGCTCAATAAATTGCCGGACTCGGACTGCTCCACCAGCAGGTAAAGAGGGTAACGATTTAATTAATAAGATCAAAACTAATGTAGTGAAAATTGCCATCACTAAAAAAGCGGCTCGCCAGCCTAATAGATCACCAATCAATGCCCCCAATGGAATACCAAAAACAGACGCAGCCGCAACGCCACCAAAGATAATGGCAGTTGCCAGCCCTATTGACTGCTTTGCGACTAAACGACTTGCCAATCCCCCTGCTATCGCCCAGATGCCGCCAATACAGAGCCCTACAAGCACACGAGCCGCTAATAGCCAGCTTATGTTGGTTGCTGCGGCCGAAGCCAGATTTGCGCCAATAAGTAACAGCATCAGCACACAGAGGAGCGTCCGACGATTAATCCGGCCTGATACTAATAAGATCAGCGGTGAAAAAAGCGCGGCCAATAAAGCGGGTAGCGAAATCATTAAACTGGCATGACCCGCAGTGGTGTTCAATGTCTCGGCAATTGGGCTTAATAATCCAATCGGTAGCATCTCGGTGGTCACAACTGAAAAAGTGGATAAACCAATCGCACTTACGGCTAACCACGGATGGCGGATCAGCCTATTTTGCGCCTTATCTATTGTTAATTCGTTATTCATCAATCCCCTCAATTCTTTCAAGCTAAGTGCAGACACCAATATAGGTTGCTGAAACCGCTATATTCACCAAAGCAGCAGTTTAACTGGATACACAGAGGTGATAAACTCGCTAAAATGAGCAATATTGGGGACGAATCGTGTCTAATACCATATCAACAACCCTAGATAATCTATTCGATATTCTAGTTTTTGTGCGCATTGCCGATGCACGCAGCTTCACCTTAGCAGCAGAAAAGCTGGCAATATCACGTTCTGCCGCGGGCAAATGCCTTAATCGCTTAGAACAACGTTTGGCAATACGTTTACTCCATCGCACCACCAGAAGCGTCACTATGACCGAAGAGGGGCTGATATTTTATGAGCATGCATTGCGTATTCTCGCTGAAGTTGATGAGGCGGAAACAGCCATGGGCCAGCGAAATCAGATCCCTCGAGGACGCCTGCGTCTTGATTTACCAGTGACATTTGGCCGCTTGCATATTTTGCCGATCTTACGCGATTTTTTAACCCAATGGCCTGAAGTGGATGTTGATGTCAGCTTCTCCGATGAATATCGTGATCTCATCCGTGATGGTATTGATATTGCGATTCGTATTGGTGGAAATGATGATAGTCGGCTAGTGCGTAAAGTTTTAGCGCCCCATCGCCTTATCACCTGTGCCTCTCCCGACTACTTGGCCGCCCATGAACCTATTCGTACACCGGATGATTTAATTGATCATCAAACGCTGGTTTTTAGCCATCAGGGTGTTTCTATTCCTTGGCGCTATAATATTCACGGGGAAGATCGGGATATCGCAATTAAAGGCCGAGTTCGTTTCAATAACACCGAAGCATTAGTAGATTCGGCTATCGCTGGATTTGGTATTTGTCAGGTGGGAGCATTTCTTGCGGGAAGAGCTATATCGACAGGTCAGCTAATACCCGTTTTGGTGCCATTTAGCCGTGATGAATCGCCTATTTGCGCCGTCTATCCGACCAAGCGCCACCTATCACCGAAAGTAAAACAGTTTATTGCAACAGTCGAAAAACACTGGAATGGACGCGCAATATGGGATGAATCCATGCGTTGAAGCGTTAATCTAGTATAAATCTATACAATAGAGGCTATTTTCAGCGAAATTGCTGACAAAAATAGGTAATAAGGTTATTAGGCATCAATGGATACAAAATAGATCCCAAAGCGATTATATTGATATAGTGCTTGAAAATAGGTCTTATTATCAAGCAAATCTATACAAACTCGATTTTAGCGTTGACGAAGGAATTCATTATGTACCCAGTTGATCTGCACGCTCATACTATTGCGAGCACCCATGCTTACAGCACATTAAATGACTATTTTGCGATAGCCAAACAAAAAGGGATAAAATTGTTTGCTATTACAGATCACGGACCCGATATGGATGATGCCCCACATAGATGGCACTTCAGAAATATGCCCGTGATCCCTCGTATCGTCGATGGTGTTGGCCTGCTCTATGGCATTGAAGCCAATATTAAGAATCTGCAGGGTGAAACTGATTGTGACGAACAGATCGCACAGAGTTTGGATATTATACTCGCCGGATTTCATGAGCCCGTACTAGGGCCGCAGAGCCTTGCTGATAACACACAAGCGATGATCGCCACTATCGCCAGCGGAAAAGTACATATAATCAGCCATCCAGGTAACCCTAAATATCCCATTGATATCAAAGCTGTCGCTGAAGCTGCTGCCGCTCACAATGTGGCTCTAGAGATGAATAACTCCTCTTTTTTACACTCTCGCGTCGGCAGTGAAAAGAATTGTATCGAGGTCGCAAAAGCCGTGCGTGATGCAGGTGGCTGGGTCGCTTTAGGTTCTGACTCCCATGTTGCCTACTCATTAGGTGGCTTTGATAAGGTTTTGGCTGTTCTACAACAGATTAATTTCCCAGAAGATCGCATTCTTAATGTCACACCACGTCGCTTACTCGATTTTCTCGAATCTCATGGTAAACCCCACATTAGCGAATTTGCAGATTTTTAATACTAGCGCGATTTATGACAAAAGCAGTGCATCTGCACTGCTTTTTGCTCTCTTCCTCTCCTCTTAGCATCCTCAAGTTAACTCAAACAATCAGCCAATGGCATGAAACCTGTTTTTTTGGATTGAAGAATAGTCTAGAAGGCGTTAGAAATAAGAAGATTTTAATAGGATAGCTACAACGAAAAACAGAACCCTAAGGTCCTGTTTCGCAGAGTTACAGACTTAATCACAAAGTCTATAATTCATAATTTGGAGCGGGAAACGAGATTCGAACTCGCGACCCCGACCTTGGCAAGGTCGTGCTCTACCAACTGAGCTATTCCCGCATTGTAGATTGGGCTTAGTACTAAAAGGCAATAATAAAAATTGGAGCGGGAAACGAGATTCGAACTCGCGACCCCGACCTTGGCAAGGTC
>CAUQNX010000004.1:0-221485 GCA_963519845.1 uncultured Moellerella sp.
AAGCCCTCTTCTTCGCCAAATTCAAATTTCAGATCTTCATTATGTAAATAGAGTCGCGATCCCTTAGGTCCTAGCATGCTAGAGAACAGCTGAATAATTAAACTTATATTTTCATCACTAGCTTCAGTGAGTGAAAGCTCAATATCACATTCGCTGGGTTCGCCCTGATCTGACAACAGCATACCGCCACCCACAACAGAGATATCCTTCTTCATGCTCTCCATAACCTGAGTGAAAGCATCTTCAAGATCAGCTCGGCGACTCGGATCAATACGCGCATTGAGTGTCACTGTGACTAAGGATGGTGAAATAGTCGATTCCATAATAATTTTACCTTTAATCAAAATATTGTTTATCTATAAGATATTAGCGCATATCTTAAATTGCTCTTCCAAACCACTTCGACGCTGAGTGGGTGTTTCTATTGCTTTACGTATGATCCAAGGTTCTGCATAGATAGTTAACTTCTCTTTCGCTCTGGTCATTGCCGTATATACCAACTCACGAGAGATCACTGGTGAATAGACCTTAGGTAATACCAATACTGTATGATCAAACTCAGAGCCTTGTGATTTATGTACTGTCATCACAAAAGCCGTATCATGTTGCGGCAATCTATTTGGTTGAATACCTTTGATTGTACCATCCGGTAATTGGAAATAGGCTCTAAGCTGCCCATCCTCATCCTTCAATAAGATACCAATATCACCATTAAACAGCCCTAATGGACTATCATTACGTGAAATCATAATCGGCCGACCTTCATAATATTTATTATGTTTATTGATAGGACGACGGATCAGACCTTGCCGATGAAATAACTGCTCTAAGCGCTCATTTAGACCACTAATACCATAAGGTCCTTCACGCAATGCGGCTAACATTCTATATTGGTTATATTGAGCTAAGATAATTTCAGGGGCTTTTCTATCCCTAATACTCTGCAAATAGGGCTGATAACCCGCCAGCGCAGATAATAGGATATTGCCGTAATCCTCTTCTGACTCAAGAGGATAATGATCAACATCAGACAATTCACTTTTCAGTAGCTTATCAACGGCGCGCACATTACCTGTATTCACGGCAAAAGCCAATTTGCCAATTCCTGAATGTTCAGCAAAACGATAGCTTTTTCGTAGCAGACATAAACTTTCGCGGATTACAGGCCCCAGTTCAGAGGTAAAATCAGCTAAAGAGTAACCTGTGAGCTCATTGAGTTGAGCGGCTCGACTCGGGCTATAACCTAAATTAGCATAACGACAGATATCCCCCAATACGGCTCCCGCTTCAACTGACGCTAGCTGGTCTTTATCGCCCAAAAAGATAACTCGTGCTTTCTCGGGTAGTGCTTCAATAAGTTTAGCCATCATCGGCAGATCGACCATAGAGGCTTCATCAACAATCAGTACATCTAACATCAATGGGTTATTTCGATGGTAACGCAGCTTTTGGCTTTCAGGCTGAGCGCCTAATAATCGATGCAGTGTCTGAGCTTGCTGCGGTAGCATGGCTCTTTCAGTAGGAGTCAGTGATATTTTGGCTAATGCACTTCCCAATGACTCAGTTAATCTTGCTGCGGCTTTTCCCGTGGGTGCAGCAAGAGCAATTTTGAGATCAACATCTTCTGGCATTTGTAACTTGATGATCGCTGCTAATATACGTGCGACTGTGGTGGTTTTACCTGTCCCTGGTCCACCAGAAATCACCGCTATTTGACTAGTGACCGCAATGGCCGCTGCAACCTTTTGCCAGTTAATGGTATCCGTTTCTGGGAATAGCTCGTTTAAAATCCCACTTATTTTTTTTAGCGGATCAGTAAATAGCTCGCCGCGTGAAAAATAGTGAGCCACTCGTTGCTCATTTTGCCACATACGTTGAAGGTACAGTGTCCGCCCCGAAAGAACTAATGGGGATATAGTTTTGCTATCGGCTAATGATATGGCGTCACATTGTAGAAGCTGCTGATAGATAGTCTCTTCATCAGGTCGATCAAGGCTTTGCCAGATAGACTCAGCAAGTTCAGCATGACGCCCAGAAAAGAGCTCCGTTTGCGTAATTTTATTCAGCGGCAGGCAGACATGGCCCGATAAAGTTTCAGCGCTGAGTAATGCCACCACAAATAGGCGTAATGGGTTATTATCATTAATAAGATAACGGGCGAACTGCACATCAAGAGGCGTAAATAAGCGCGCTTCTATCGCCTTCTCCAGCAATATTTTCATAGCAGTTCTCGCTCTTCTTTATCATGACTAAAGAGATTATCAAGACGATCGATAAAAGCGAATGGCGGCAGATAAGAGAAAACCCCATTTCCTGAATAAGCCTGATCAATACCCCTTAAAAAGAGATAGATAACGCCACCAAAACAGGCGTCATAATCATAGTCAGGTAGACGTTGGCGTAAATAACGGTGAAGAGCTAAGACATAGAGTTGATATTGTAAGTCGTAGCGATGGTCTATCATCGCTTCCGCCATCGCCTTCTGTGTGTAGCATTCAACATTATCGCCAAGGTAATTAGATTTATAATCCAAAATATAGTATTTACCTTGCCAAAAAAATGTCAGGTCAATAAATCCTTTTAAAATCCCTCTAACATTATCAAAATCTAAAGGTGGGCACTGTGCTGACAGGGGATCATATTGATGTGTTAACTGATCAAGTTCTTCCGCAGTAAGTAAAGTATCGATCGGAAGATAGAATTGCATCTCATCTAACTGATCTTCTGGACGCAGTTGCGATAAGACTAATCCTTCCCCATTCAATGGGGTGGTTAAGATAGTCTGTAGCCATGTTTGCAGCATAGGCGCCCACTGAATATCAAATCCGGCTAGCTGTAATTGTGTTTCTAATAACGGAACTTGAGGTTGCTGTTTAAAATCTAGCTCTTCCAATATTTTATGAAGGAAAGTCCCCGCAATAGTTCCTCGTGGAAATTGGTATGGCGTTAATGCCATCAGCTCATCATCAGGTTCAGCTGTGACTAACTCACCTCGGGCTTCAATATCCATACTGGGTGCTAATGATCCCGCTAAAACATCAGCCTCTAATCGATATTCGCTTTCGCCAACATAGGTGGAGTAACTCAACCCAGAGTAGCTGGTCACTTTCCAAAAATCATTCAACTGACGACTAAAGGTACGAGCGGATAACAATGGCGCTTGTTGCTGAGTTTGAGTTATTGGCGTTCCGACATGAGGCTCAATAGTAACAACATCAATCCATTGATTAGCGATTTCAGCCAATGAAGCATTGAGTAGCGTGGAATCCCCCTCTTTACCCTGCTGTAACAAATAACCCAAGGCAGATAAGTGTAGATCGGTTTCACCACTTTTTTTGCGATTGCCTTTTATTAATGGGGCGATCCCAATACTACAATGATATATAGACCGCGTCAGTGCCACATAGAGCAAACGCAAATCCTCGGATAGCCGCTCTTCATCGGCCAACTCCAGCTTATCTTCGTTGCCCGATAAGTCAAAATAGGTCTGATAGTCGTCTCTATCATGATAAAGCACTGTTGTTTGAGGAATATAGTTACAGACAAAAGGTAAGCACACGATTTTGTACTCAAGCCCTTTTGATTTATGAATAGTACTAATTTGCACCAAATGCCGATCACTCTCCAACCTCATTTGTTGATTTTCAGCTTGAGGATCAGGATGTGATATCTGTTGAGCTAGCCAGCGAACTAATGCATGCTCACTTTCTAATTGGAGTGACATCTCTTGCAGTAACTCACCAAGATGCATTAGGTCCATCACTCGACGTTCACCATCAAAACCAGAAAGTAAATTCTCAGTGATATGCCGTCTACTCATTACTGCTCTTAACATAGGCAACAGGCCGCGCTTACGCCAAATAATTGAATAGCGGGTAAATTCATCAACTAATCTCTCCCACGCCTTTTCATCATTATTTAACTCATCAATATCTTTTGAATTTAAGCCAAATAAACCTGATGCCATCGCACTGCGTAACAGACGCTCTTTTTCCGGTGTAAGTACCGCTTGTAATAACCAGAGTAAATCCTTGGCTTCTGGCGCATCAAAAACGCTTTCTCGGTTTGATTGAAATACAGAAGAGATATTTAACTGGCTTAATGCATCGCGTATTAAGATGGCTTCACGGCGGCTTCTCACCAATACGGTAATATCTGCCGCGGTAACCGAATCAAGAGCGCTACCTTTATTGTAAAATTGCGTTTTTCCTACTTTTCCTCCCTCTAACCATTCTGCAATCTGCATGGCACAATAGCTCGACATCGTCTGTTCATAGTCAGAAATAGACATACCCTCAACATCAGGTAGCCAAAATGTCACGGCTTTGACTTCCACATCCTGATGAATTAGCTGTTTTTCTGCATTATTAGCCGCTGACTTAACCTCATTAAAAGGAATTTGTTCAAATAAAAAAGGGTTAGCCGTTCGATTAAATATCGTATTTGCCGCATTCACCATTGCTCCTGAGGAGCGGTAGTTAGTTTCAAGTGTGTAGTGCGCACTAACCTGTTTTTTGGCTTCAATATAGGTGAAAATATCAGCACCACGAAACGCGTAGATAGCCTGTTTGGGATCACCAATAAATAATAATCCACTCTCTGATTTATTCTGGTAGATACGCTGAAAAATACGATATTGCTGGGGGTCAGTATCTTGAAACTCATCAATCATAGCCACGGGGTAACGCTGGCAAATAGTATCTGCTAATAAATCCCCTCCCTCTTTGCTTAAGGCAACATCCAGACGTGTCAAAAGATCATCAAATCCCATCTCACCACGACGCTGCTTCTCTTCTTGGATCGTTTTTCTGATCTCAGTAATAGCTTGCGGGATAATTAAATCTTTTAGTGTTAATGGCTGAAGTAGTAAGGTTTCAATTTTAAAGAAAATTTTATGTTCTGGAGGCGTTGATGATTTAGATTTTGTGGTTAGCGTAGCAGCTGAAAAACGCTCCAGATCTTTCGGTAATTGGTAGTCTGTAGTTTCGCTTGTCGCCCATTGAGTTATTTTTTCTATCCAAGTCGGCAAGTAACGGGTGCTGTAGCTACGTTTATCAACATCTGACTCCGATATGATTTTATGCACATTGCTCGCATCAGCTACCCACAAAGCTTTGATATCATCAATCCCAGCAATTAAACGCTCGTGCCGCTCAATCAAGGTCTCTTCTGTTGTGGATTGGGTAACAATAGTGGGCATATCGCCTTGCAGAAACTGTTTTATCTCTGAGAGTAAAGCTTCTGGCCCTGACCAATCAGCGGCAATCACTTTTGCCATTGAATAATTTAATGGGTAAAAATGTCGACGCCAATAATCAGCGCAAGCTTGCTTTTGAATAGGGTATTCATCTTGAACTATAACTTGTTCAAATAGCATCCCAGATTCAAATGCATTATTTATCAGCATACGTTGACAGAAACCATGAATGGTATAGATAGCCGCTTCATCCATCTGCCGTTCAGCCAGTAACAACCATTGCGCTGCTAATGGGCGTTTATCGATAGGAATCTGCTTAAGTAGCTCAATATATACAGATTTTTCATCATAACCCGTACCATTACGAATACAGGCTAAGCGCATATGATGAATACGATCACGAATACGACCACGTAACTCATTGGTCGCCGCTTCTGTAAAGGTTACCACCAAAATATCTTCAATTGTTAAGGGGCGGAAAAAGGCGGACTCGCCGCCTAATCCTAACAGTAAACGCAGATACAAGATCCCTATGGTATAGGTTTTTCCTGTTCCAGCTGATGCTTCTATTAATCGTTGCCCGAATAAAGGCAACTTATACGCATCTAAATCTTGGGACTGTATCTGCATTTTATTCACCGAGCATTCTCCTCAATAGGTAGCAAGTTCTGCAGTTGGGATGCAGATTCATAGATTTTCCAACCATTTAAATCTGCATAACCGTCTTTAGTTTCATCTTTACCAATTATTTGAGAAGAGATGGCCATACCTTTACGCTGCATTACAGCTTTATCATAAAAATCAATAATTTGCTGTTGAGTGGCACTTTCTAGTATGCTGATATATTTATTTCTCGTATCAAAGGTGAAAATATTGCGCGAAAAATCAGAAGAGAAACGACCCACTTCTTCATAGAATGTTTGAGGAGGTTGTTTCATTTCAGTGATAACTGCTTTTTTGTACTGATTAAAATCAGCTTCTGGCAGTTTTTTCAGCTTATCAAAAGCAACACTATAGAATTCATGATATCGCTGATTGAGATGCTTAGGTGTTTTAGCATTACTTTGTAGCAGAAAGCCTAACCCCCACTGTTCGCCTAATGCAGTTTTAAAGGTGAAAACCGCATAGCCTAACTGCTCCTTGGTTCTCAACTGATCGTAGAACCATGGCTGAAGAATATTAGTCAAAATACCTGCATAAACCGAACTTTCAATTCGTTCATATCCCGTAGGAACAAATATTTGAGCTAAAGCGTTATCCGTACTTTTTATTTGTTTCTGGAAATCAACCAAACTATTTTTATTGATGACAATAATATCGCCACGCCACCATTCAGTTCCTTTATTTTTCAACTGACTATGTGCATTTTTAACTACTTCAATGCTCTGGTCTTTAGTTAGATTACCTACGATCATTGCCTGCAATGCCGAATTCTCAACTGAAGTTTGACGGTAATCGGTAATATCTTTAAGTACGATCGTATCTAGTACTTTAAGTTTTTCATCTTGTTCAAAATAAGGAACGCTGTTTAAACGCTGTACAGGCTGCATCGCCATTTCATAGGCTTTGCTATTATTCGCAACTTCCATTTTCTCACGATAGTAAGATTTTGCCTGCTGTAACTCTTCTTCAGTAGGTTCAAAGGTTAAAAACAAATTCATCATTGAGTTCAATAACTCAGGCAGATGTTGAGTGTAACCACTAGCAGAAAGTTGTATCCCTAAGCCATCTGAAACCGAAACTGACATGCCAGCAACTGAAGCTTGATACTGTAATTCATCTAATTTCAGTGAAGTAATATATGAAAGCAGCACTGATGTGACTTGTGCTTTTACCGTCTTGCTTGTTTCGGCATTTCTTAAACTCAGATTAATACTGGCTTTAGGTTCATCCGCGAAATATTGACTAGGCATATAAAGTAGACGAACATTTTCTTGCTCATAAACCATTTCTGGATGGTCATACTTCTTATCCGCTTTAATTAGCGCTAAGTTATCAGGAATATAGGGATTCAGTTCAGGTAGACTAAACTTCATACCTTTCTCTAATTTATCCCACTGTTGATATTTTTCATTGCTAATTTTATCAACTTGATAAGGTGCCTGTACAAAGTAAGCCTCTTTGTTATGGGGCTCATTTGGACTGATAAACCAAACCCTTGAGTTCTTGGCGGTTAACTGTTCTAAACGCGATTTAATGGCTTTAGGATCGAATTTATCTGCAATATAATCAGAGTCTAAGACATGATTGACTGGCACATTGATCATTTGATCTGACAGCCATTCAATATAATTCATATCTCTAACGATAGAGGCATAACGGAAAGATAGATTTAAAACATTCGCAATTTCATCAAAATAAGACTTACTGATTCCTTTCTGTTTTATCAAATCTAAATAAGCAAAAACTGCTGCAACAACTTGGTCACGATCTTTTAAGCCCTTATCGGTCAACGTCACATAAATAGTAAATGTACCATTATTACGATCGGCGTTTGGTGATGCATAAGCGCTAATCCCTTCGGCTAATCCTTGCTTTAATAGCCAATCAGCTAATGTGCCGGGACTACGATTACCAATCAAATAGCTAATATATTCATCACTTTTGCTGCGGAAATCAGCCATATTATTTTCAATGCTAAACTCAATCTGTAATGCTTTTTGCGGTTGAGCAGGAACATAATGGATGAAAATACCTTTTTCTTTCTCGGTCACGGCTGGCACTGTGATTGCTGGTACGACTGCTTGGCGATCAGGAATTCGTCCAAAGGTTTCATTGGCTATTTTAGCTAAAGCTTCTAAGGATTGATCACTGTACAGTACGCCATTCATCAGGTTGGCTGAGTAGTATTTATTGTAGAAATTAACTAACTCAGTCTGTAGCTTACTATCAGGTTTATCTTTTAATGTTTCCAGATTTCCACCTGAAAAACGAGCATTAGGATGGCTAGGATTTAAGGTTTCAGATCTGATTTGCCAAGCTCGCATACCATCACGTGAACGTGCCATGGTTAATTCAGCATTAACCGCATTACGTTCACGATCGGCATTCGCAGGATCTAATAATGGTTCTGCCAAAGCATCAGCTAAACGATCTGTTGCCTTTTGAAATGCATCACCATTTTCGACTTCTAAATAGAATGCAGTACGGTGTGATGCGGTACTGGCATTATAGCTACCGCCATGTTTTTGTAGATATTCAGATAACTCACTGGGTTGCGGATAACGCTTAGACCCCATAAGCACCATATGTTCGATATAGTGAGCTAACCCTAATTGGCTATCTGGATTTTCTAAACTACCAACAGACAAGGAGACTGCAGCCAGTGATTTCGTTGCTTTCGCATCAGAAACTAGCAAAACAGTCATACCATTATTTAATTTAATTGCCTGATAGTCGCGCTGGTCATGTTCGCTCTTATTTATTGTCTCAGGTAAAATCTGCCACAAGGGCTGGGTTGATTGTTGAGCTGCTGTGGTAAAACCAAATAGCAGCAATGAAACTAACAGAAAAAATTGAGCGATATTTCTGGATAAAATCGGCATCCTTAAATGCACTCCCTTTATTTTAAGTATTCCGCCATAGGCAGTAGGTAATGTCGTGCGTTGGCTTGCAACGACTGAATAAAGTCAGCATCAATCGAACGAAATGCACGTAAGATATAATCATCGATCATCTCGCCTCTTTTCATTGATGATCCTTGTAAATTTTGTAGTAATACGCTGTGAGCTTTAAGTAAAACATCTTCAGATTCAAAATCAAAAACAACTGATTTTTTATCATAGCAGGCCATTAACCAACTCCAGCCGCTTTGATTTAACAGTAAAAGCGGTGTATTCAATCCCTGCAAATAGCCATCGACCAATTGCATTAAATAAATCTGAGCCCGCTCTTTCTCGATGGCTCTAAAATTCCAGTGGGTATTGTCACGCCCCAAGGCGATACTCTCACCTTCGCTCTCTACTAGATTGAAAATTAAATGCTCAATCCATAACTGCAATCCATCATTAGCAGTTAAGAATGCGGGACGATAGCGAAGAATCCCCTCTGGCTGTGCTTGTTTTAGCTGCCCAACTAACTGTATATCACCGCATCTTAAATTAACCGCAACATCTATCACTACATCTTGTTGCTGCTTGATTTTCTCTGCTAGTGGTTGCATATCAATAACTTGTTTTTCCCAAAATAGATAACCAAATTGTTTCGCAGGCAGCTGTCCTGATGCTTTTAAGGCATCAAAAAAAGGTTCGGCCGCTTGTTCTTGGATAAGATGATCAAGCAAACGTTCATTGATTTTATAACGAAATAGATTATCAAGAACAAAAGGTTCTTCTTCGGGTAGCTCAGTTTCTTCAATTGAGAAGTGTACTTTTAAACGCTGTTGAAAAAACGCCCGAATTGGGTGACGATAAAAGCGTAATAACTGCTCAACGGAGACTTCATAGCTCCTTTCAGTATCTGGGAGCGCAAGGCAAAATGGTGTATGTTCTTTGCCTTCATTTTTCGCCGCAGGCAGCCACTCTGAAGCAAAACTTTGGTAGGGATTCGATAGATCAAAATTTTCTTCGGCAAAAGGAACTCGGCTATGCTGAGTCACTAGATGCTGACGAAGCCTCTGAGCACTCTGATCAATATTTAAAGTCTCATCACCTTCAAGGCAAAAGCTCTGACAAATATAATCAAGCAGCTCATTAACTAATACTGATGGATTAAGTGTTTGATTATCACGGATGGAAAGACCGATATAGCTGATATATAGCTGTTGCCCCGCCGAATTTAATGCTTCTAAAAATAGATAACGATCATCATCTCGACGTTTTCGATCCCCGCGCTGAGGTTTTTCAATCATAAGATCAAAACCTAAAGGCGGAATATTTCGCGGATATACGCCGTCATTCATTCCCAGTAAACATACCACTTTAAAGGGGACGGATCGCATCGGCATTAGAGTACAAAAATTAATAGCTCCAGCTAAAAATCGCTGACTAATTTTCTCTTCATCAAAAGCCATTGCTAGCTCGTCACGGATCAACCGTAAGGGAATATCAGCTGTATAATGTGATTTTATCCCGTTTTCAACGCGTTTTTGCCACTGTTCTACCACAAGTGCCAGAATAAGCTCAGTATCACTATCCGCGCTAAAGAATCGCTCAACTAATTTTTGACAAACAGGCATCCAATTAGTTAATGATTGCTCTTGTGACAAGATAAAACGCCACTCTTTTAACGCATCCATTAACTCGGCCAGCTTCCCAGCTAATTGTGCTGCAAGACCACTAGATTCATCATAAGGTAGAATATCTCGCCATGGGCCATTCCTACTATCCATAGCATAGCCAACCAACATACGGCTAAGACCGAATTGCCACGTGTTTTGTCCCGTTATTGGCAAATCAAATGATTGCACATTATCATCATCCAATCCCCAACGAATACCTGATTCATTCACCCAACGGCGCAATAGATTTAGCTCACTCTCATCAATAGAGAATCGATCCGCAAAAGCCGAGACCTCGAGTAAAGCTAAGACCTGCTCTGTCGTGAAACGGCTCTGTGGTAAATCTAATAGCGCAATAAAAGCTTGTAAAATAGGATGAGCTTGCCCCGCCTTACGATCTGAAATCGAGAAAGGCATATAGCGCGCAGAAGACGAATTACCAAATACGGCCTGAATAAAAGGCGTATATTTATCAATGTCAGCCACCATGATGATGATATCGCGTGGCGTTAAAGTCGGATCTTGCTCAAACAGAGAAAGCAGACTATCTTGGAGTATTTCTACCTCTCGCTGGGCACTATGGCAGGAGTGGAATGTGACGGACTGGTCATCAGCTGACATGCTAAATTTACTGCCACTATGATCGAAGCTCTCTTCGTCGATTCCTAATTGGGCGTGATCTTCTAAATTCAGAATATCTTGCTGCAAATTCTCTAATAACGTACTTCTTTCCGTATCAACAAAGGCATCGATTTCATTTATATTCTCAATTTGTGCAATGTGATAGAGATTATCGCGCCCCAATCGTCCCCAAGATGCCAATAATGGGTTAGTTAGTTCTTGCTCTCCATCCTCATTAAAAAGTTTATCCGCATGCTCTTCTAATTTAAATCGAGGGATCTCATGCTTATTCTGATAGTGACGTAACTTGCGACTTTTCAGTTTAGCGAGAAATGAATAATCTTGTATATCGCCCCAATAGTAACGGCAAGGATTGGTAAACATCAGATGAATATCAACATGTTGGCCAAGTGCACTAATTGCCTGAAGATAAACAGGAGGTAAAGACGAAATACCACAAATAAAGATTCTTGAAGGTAATTTGTCTTTTAGATTGTTATTAGATGCTAGCTGCTGAATAAAGTACTGATAGAGATTGGCTCGATGCCAGCGTGGTTGCCCTAGTTGTTCGGTATATTCAGATAGCGCGAGCCAAAGACGTTTTTGCCATAGTTGATTATCACTTAAACCTTCGATCAATTGATTATTTTGCCAACTCTCTAGCCACTGAGGACGATAGACCAGATATTGGTCAAAGAGGTCGGCGATACGACCAGCCAATTGATGTAGTTTTCGTTTATCCAAATCTTCGTTTAGATAATATTTTAATGATACAAACTCAATCTCATCAATTAGTTGAGGCAATAGTGTCATTAGCTTCCAAGTCATGGCATCTTTAGTAAAGGCACTCTCTTTAGGAATATCAGGTAACACTCGGCTAAACATATCCCAAATAAAAGTAGCTGGAAGTGGGTAACGAATATTTGCAGCAATACCAAAACGTTGAGCTAAAGCGATTTGCAACCACTGAGACATACCCGGGCTTTGTACCAATACCAACTCTTGTTCAAAGGGATGCGACAATGGCTGGCTTTCCATTAAATGTGCTATCAGCTCTTTCAATATATCTAACTGATTAGAATGATAAACCTGAAACATTGTCTCTCTCCATTGAACAAACCCATCTCTTTGATGAATATTCTTTTTCAGATGCAGTTAAAACAAAGGTCACCTCATGACAATAAGATGTTTTTTTAACGACGTGAGATCTGATCTTCCATTCATTATTTTTATCATTAGGATCAGGGCTCAATGAGCTGATCCTATTTAAACCTGCGGAATGAAGCTCTAATGATTGATGAAGCTTTCTCGATACAGCCGTTTTTTCCCATATCTGATGAAAATTCAATATGATATATTGATAATAGTTTAGCAGTGCTATGAGTAAAATACCAAAAATCAATGAAGCTAATAGTGCTTCTATCAGTATAATTCCCTGTTGTTTATTATCATCTTGATTCATAAACACATCTTCACATTTTTAATCGGACAATAATCAAGCCAACCACCTTTAACTGGTGAGAGTTGGCTAGTCTGATTATTGGCTTTATTCATCCATTGATAAGTAATCAGACTCTTTTTATCATCAAACTTGCCTTTACCTGCCAACAAAAATAGTTTACTTGAAACTTTAAGTAAGCAACTTTCAAGTTGAGCGGTTAAGTTACGCTCACACCGCCAACCGATCATATTATCCAGCTTCCAACTGATTCTTTTTCCCCACGCCAGCGATGATTCTGCCTGACTAAATGCGGTTAAGTAATTTTGTTCTTTTACCCAAGCGATCATCATCCTTTGCTGATAAAAGTGCAGTGTTTTCAATAAAAAAATACCGAGCGTTGCTAAAACCACCACCATAATTAGCGCAATACTACCCTGTTGCTTATACTGAGAGTGGTTTATGCTCATACTAGATTCCTTAAATAAACGACGAGGCGATAATCAAACGTTTTATTCGCTTTATGTAGCGCTCTCACTCTCAGCTCCATAGTCAGCAAATGGCTATCTTGAAGCAAAGAATATTGCAGTTTCTCGACTTGCAACAAAGTCGGATCAAACAAACTATTACCATGATCATCATTACAAACTGGTGTCCCACGAGTAGATTCGAGCCGCCCTTTTCGCAAACGATAAGTAAAATAATCTGCCCTTTTTGTTTTGGTGCCAGTCCATTTACCATTAAGATCTTGATCATAAGAGTAGATAATACAAGATCTTTCGGCCTCACCCGCTTCTGATGCAATGGTAATGGGGCTCCCTTTACAGTTTTCTACACAATAGCCGATACGACGAAAATCCTTTTCCATATTAGTCAAAACTTTCGATACATCTCTATCAATTTGATAATGAATAAAAGACGTCGAAATATTAGAAGCAAAGATGGGATAAGTTTGAACGACAGCTAGACATACCAGACTGGTGATTGATAGCGCGACTAATGTCTCGAGTAAAGAGAAACCGGCTTGTTTTGAGTCCATCCTTTTTCTATTCATTTTTAACATTTCGCTATGCCTCTTATTTTTGATCCTGCAAAATTATTACAGAGACGAATACGACCTAAAGAGGATACAACAACTGAAATACGCCCTGCGCTATTTTGTATCGATAGACTAAACCCATGACTGGTTCCTTCCTTACCATAAAAATTAATATCCGTTCGATTAGCATGATAAAGTCGAATATCTTCAAATGGATGTTCAAAACGCTGAGCATCACTATTACTAGCACCAGTATAAAAAGTTAATTGCCACTCGGTCGGATGAACGACAATTTTAAGTATTTTTTCCAGATTAAAATAAATTGCCTCCATTAGGTTAGAATGAATGAAATAAGCAATTCGATTTGCCGTTTCAATCAATTGGATTCTTTGTTGCTGTTGATGCCAATGATAAACACCATAAGAGAGTGTTAGTGATACAATTAACATCACAACCATCATTTCAATTAACGTAAATCCCCGCTGTTTATTATTCATCTGCTTTCTCTACTTATGACAATACAAGGCGTTATCATCACTAATCAAAAGTTGAGATAAAAGAAATCCTTCTTTATCTTATGAAGCCTTTCGCAAGTAGAAGTAAATAAATAGATATTTTATTTATTTTTTGCGAAGTTACTCGCAATCATATGGATTGATAAAGAAAAATCGGCAATATGCTGTTTAAATAATACAGGTTGTCAGGCCGCCATTATTTATTATTAGTTTTGATATATTGAAGACTAGCTTGAAAAAAATAGTAGTAGATGTGATTAAAATTATTGAGCTGAAAATATCTTTATATAGAGAAAAATAGAGAAAAGTTAAATAAAAACTATTACTTAGTGAAGATGAAAAGCTATTGATTAAATAAATAGAAAGAATGCTTAATATTATCCATAATGAAATAGGCTTTTTATTGACTATCCTTAGTTATATTTCATTTTTGCTATTAAAAAGCAGATATATTTTCTATATAAATATGAGCACTATATAAATTAATACTCAGACCGAATAACTTAATCCATCTGAGCATTAATGATAACAATATTATCGATTAACTAAACCGTAAAAGGATATTTAATCGCATCATGATGTTGATAACCTTCTACAGAGAAATCATCAGTAGTAACCCAAGTTTCAAGATCATTTAATGAGATTATTTTAGGATTAATCAATAATTGAGGCGATGGATATGGCTCACGTTCAAGCTGTACTTCTTTCATCAAGGCTAATTGGTTTTCATAGATATGCGCATTAACAATCTTATGGTAGGCCTTACCCGGTTTATGCCCAGTGATACGAGCCATTAGTGCAAGTAAAACAAAACACTGAATTTGATTGAAGTTCAAACCAAGTGGAACATCACAGCTACGTTGATATGAGGTGAGATGCAGAGTATCACCGAGCAGAGAAAAGGTATGAGTATGCATACAAGGCCGTAAGCAACCCATCTCAAATTCACCGGGATTATAAAAAGTGATAATTTCAGATCTATCATCGATGCCATTTTGTAGATTATTAACTACTTTTTTTAGCTGATCTAAATGCGTTCCATCAGGCCGCTGCCACGAACGACCTTGTACACCATAGACTCGGCCCATATCATCCTCACCTTTACGATAAGGATTATTTAGCCATGCTTGATTGTCATTAGCGTTTGCATTCCAAGTGTTACAGCCAATCGCCCTGAATTGCTCAGCATTGTCATAGCCACGCAGATAACCGAGTAACTCCGCAATCGCCGCTTTATAAAAACTTTTGCGCGTTGTGATCAGCGGAAATTTATTATTTGCAACGTCATACTCTAAATCAGCATTGATCACTGTCAGACAACGAACACCCGTCCGTTTATTTTCAATCCACTGCCCTTCATCAATGATACGCTGACACAGCGCCAAATATGCCTTCATAATCGCTCTCTTGTTCAACCGCCTCGTGGCAACAAGGCGGTATATTCATATTATTTATTTAATGATTCAGATTTAGGCTCAGCTTGTGCCGGGATATTTTTACCGTATTTATAAGCCCAGATAATCATTAATATTCCGGCAATAATCATAGGTACGGATAATATTTGCCCCATACTGATACCGCCAAATAATCCTAATTGAGAATCAGGCTGACGGAAGAATTCTACGATAATACGGAATGCGCCATAACCAATTAAAAATAATCCAGAGACACTTCCCATTGGGCGAGGTTTACGCACAAAAATATTCAGGATAATAAAGAGCACTATCCCTTCTAAGATCATTTCATAAAGTTGGGAAGGATGGCGAGGTAATACACCAAACTGATTCAAGGTATCCATCAAGCTAGGATCTTGTATGGCGAGTTGAATATCTTCACTACGGGAGTTCGGAAACAGCATCGCCCATGGGGTATCAAATGTGACTCGTCCCCAGAGTTCACCATTGATAAAGTTACCAATACGACCCATGCCTAAACCAAAGGGAACTAAAGGCGCAATAAAGTCAGCCACTTGGAGAAAACGACGGCGAGTACGACGTGCAAACCACACCATTGCCAAAATCACTCCCACTAAACCACCATGGAATGACATGCCACCATCCCAAATTCTAAACAGGTAAAGTGGATCAGCAAGGAAAGTTGGCAGATTATAGAATAAGACGTAGCCTAAACGACCACCAAGGAAGACACCGACAAAGCCGATATACAGTAGGTTTTCTACCTCATTTTTCGTCCAACCGCTATTCGGTTTAGCTGCGCGTCGATTGGCTAGCCATAAGGCAAAAACAAAGCCCACTAAGTACATAAAACCATACCAGTGCAGCGCGACTGGGCCAATCGAAAACATTACAGGATCAATTTCAGGAAGTGTCAGATAGCTCGTGCTCATCATGCCCCACTGTTGTTTATATAATAAAATTGTACCGCATCATACTACAGGCAGGCGGCAGATAAGGAACAGATTTACCAAGGTTTAACTACCACCGCGAACTAAACCGCCAATTCCACACTGTTCGATAAAATCTGTGGCTAATTTTTTGACTTCTGCACTGGTCTCTGCCAATAAAACCGCAGACACCAGCGGGGCGATCATTTCAGGTGATAAATGACCGACCAGATATTTGATTCGCGGGACACTACGGCCACTCATACTTAGGTTTCGGTATCCTAAACCAAGCAGTACAAGCGCCCCTAATGGATGACCCGCCATTTCGCCGCAAACACTGATAGGAATATCCATTTTATGGCATTCATCAAAGGCCATTTTAAGAAAGCGAATAACTGCGGGATGTAAATTATCATAGATAGCAGCCACGTGGGTATTATTGCGATCGACCGCCAGCAGATATTGGGTTAAATCATTGGTACCGATAGAGATAAAATCAATGCGCGATTTTAATTGTGGAATCAGAAATACCAATGAAGGTACTTCTAGCATCACTCCAATAGGTGGCATAGCGATCTCTCGGCCGATCATTTGCTCAATCTCTTGTTTAGCTCGCTGTATCAGGCTTAATGCCTCATCAATTTCCTCAATACTGGTCACCATCGGTAAGAGTATTTTTAAATTATTGATATTCACATTGGCTCTCAGCATCGCTCTAAGTTGGATCAAAAATATCTCGGGCTGATCCAACATAATACGTATTCCACGCCAGCCTAAACAAGGGTTCTCTTCACTGATCGGCATATAAGGCAGCTGTTTATCCGCCCCTATATCGAGGATACGCAAAACAACTGGTTTATCGGCAAATAGCTGTAACATCTCTTGATATAGCTGTTTTTGTTCATCTTCTGAAGGAAAACCATTATGCAACATAAAGGGCAACTCAGTTCGATACAATCCTACACCATCAACGGCTTGATTGATTTGTTGCTCATATTTCAGGCTAAGACCTGCATTTAGTTGAATACAAACCGACTCACCATTACTGAGCTCCGCTTGCTGCTCTAATGCGCCGTCAGCAAGACGACTTAACACTCGATCTTCTTCAATGATTTGATTATATTCTTGGATAATAATATTTTCAGGTTCAATAAAAATATCACCACGATAACCATCAAGAATTAATAACCGATTATGGAGCAACGAAGGCTCGATATCCGCCCCCATAATCGCAGGTATTCCCATCGCGCGGATCAAGATCGCCGAATGAGAGTGAGTTGCGCCATCTCGCACAATAACACCCGCAAGTTGCTCGATAGGAATTTCGGCTAATAAACTCGCACTAAGCTCATCAGCAACCAGAATAAAACGATCAGGCCACTGCTCGGTTGCCATTAAATCATCATCAAGATGAAATAATAAGCGTTGACCTAGAGCGCGCAGATCAGAAGCGCGCTCGCGAAGATAGAGATCATTTAAACGCGAAAACTGTTCAACATAGTCTTCAATAACCGTTTTAACCGCCCACTCGGCAATAAAACCCGCTTCTATGGTAGAGAATAGCCGCTTTTTCAGTTGAGAATCATTAAGTAGGTGATTGTATAAATCAAAAATAGCCGCACTCTCTTTCTGTGCATTGGCCATAAAGCGCTTACTTGTTCGCCTACATTCAGCTTCAGCAGCCTCTAAGGCTTCAATCAGACGATGTTTCTCAACATCAGAATCGAGAGCCGAAGCCTGATAAATATTTTCGAGTAGCGGTTGTGAGTTATCTTGCCAACCATAAGCCATTGCTACCCCATTGGAGATAGGTAGCGCTTTGATACGGCTCTGACGATATTGACCGAAGAGTCCTTTGGTCTGGGCTTGGGCTAAAATCGCCGCCAGTTGCATCGCCAAGGTGACGATAAAAGACTCTTCTGTTTCATTGAAAAGTCGACGGTCTCGCTGTTGAACAACTAACACACCCAACAGTTGACGCCGATGAACAACAGGAACACCGAGAAAAGCCCGTAATTGGCTCTCTCGAAGTTGAGGTAATAGCTTAAATTCAGGGTGTTCGCGGACATCGGCTAGATTTAACATTTCAGAGCGGCGGCCAACAGCACCGACCACACCTTCATCAAATCCTAATCGAACCGCGATCCCTTTAGGTTTTTTCAACCCCTTTGTTGCCATCAAGTAGTAGCACTCGCGCTGATGGTCCGCCAGATAGATGGAACAGACATCTGTTCGCATCGCATGACAGGTTTCATTTACCAGCAACTCAAGTGCTTCAGCCAAGTTGGCAGCCATCGCAACCTTTTCAACAATTTCCCGTAAATGCATCAGCATAAAATAGCCTAATATCGTCTACGACGATTGGAATAAGGTGTACGTTGTACAGGCTGAGGTTCTTGCACTGGCATCACGATAGGCGAAAATTCTTTCATTACACGGCGATAAACTTCCCGCTTAAAGGAAACAACTTGCCGAACTGGATACCAATAGCTAACCCATCGCCAGCCATCAAATTCTGGCGATTTACTGCGCTGCACATTAATTTCAGCCTCATTACTTTGCAGTTGGAGAAGAAACCAACGCTGTTTTTGGCCAATACAGACAGGTTTTGTATCCCAACGCACCAAACGTTTGGGTAATTTGTAACGCAACCAATTACGAGTAGAAGCAAGTAATTTAACGTCTTTACGTTGCAATCCTACCTCTTCATAAAGTTCCCGATACATGGCTTGTTCTGGTGATTCCCCCGGGTTAATACCGCCTTGAGGAAACTGCCATGAATGTTGACCATAGCGGCGAGCCCATAAAACTTGGCCATGCCGATTACAAATTACAATTCCTACATTCGGGCGGTAGCCATCATCATCGATCACCAGACTACCTCAATAACCAAATTTGAAAGATAGCTAATTGTTTCATACATACCCCAATGGGTAAACCTATATCAATAGAGTTTGCAGATATGTACGAAGTCACTACAATAGCTATTGTCTCAACGGGGTGCTATGGGAATAAAAACCAGGCTGAGAGAAAACCCGTCGAACCTGATCCGACTAATATCGGTGTAGGGATTTGAGCTGCTAGTCTGTCCATGATTTCCATCATAGTGACGCCTCAGATCCTGTGTAATCCCCAACTGACTCAGGAGTGAAGTGTTGAATATTCAAGTATCCCCCTATTTCAAAATCGCGGCAACAGGCATTATTGCACTCTTTATTAGTCAATCTGCTTTCGCTGAAAAACCCACACTCACTGTCTATACCTATGACTCTTTTGCCGCAGAATGGGGGCCTGGACCTGCCATTAAAAAGAATTTTGAACAAAAGTGCGGCTGTGAATTAAATCTGGTGGCTTTAGGTGATGGTGTTTCGCTGCTAAATCGCTTACGTATGGAAGGCAGAAAAAGTAAAGCAGACGTCATTTTGGGTCTCGATAATAACCTGATTGATACGGCACAAAAAACTGGTTTATTTGCCGAGAGTAAAATCGATACCAGTGCTTTAAAGATGCCTATTGAGTGGAGTAGTAGCCAGTTTATTCCTTATGATTATGGCTATTTTGCTTTTATATATGACACCAATAAAATCAAACAAGCGCCCAAAAGCATGGATGAGTTACTCAATAGCAAGGAAAATTGGAAAATCATCTATCAAGATCCACGCACCAGTACACCGGGCTTAGGCCTATTATTGTGGATGCAAACCCTATACGGCGATCAAAGCAGCGCAGAATGGCAAAAAATGGCCAATAAAACCCTAACTGTGACCAAAGGTTGGAGTGAAGCTTACGGGCTGTTTTTAAAAGGCGAAGGGGATTTTGTGCTTAGTTATACCTCGTCACCGGGCTACCATATTTTAGTCGATAAAAAAGATAATTACGCTGCGGCGCTATTTAACGAAGGCCATTACATGCAAGTCGAAGTTGCTGGCCAGCTTAAAAGTAGTAAACAGCCTGAACTTGCCGCTCAATTTATGCAATTTATATTAACTCCTGAATTTCAGCAGGAGCTACCTACTACCAACTGGATGTATCCAGTAATTGATATGCCTTTACCCCTAGTGTATGACCAGATGCCATTACCAGTAAAATCCTTGCAATTCAGTGCGGAAGATATCGCCAATAAACGCAATGAATGGGTGCGTTCATGGCAAAGCGCCGTCAGCAAATAATGCGATCATCACTAATACCGGGAGCAGTGGCTTCCGGTTTACTTATTCTGATTGCCTCTCTGGCTTTTGGCTCGCTATTGCTATTTTCGCCTCAACTTAATTTTCAACAAATTCTAGAAGATAGCTATTTATGGCATGTTATTGGCTTTACCTTTTGGCAGGCATTTTTATCGGCTGTTTTCTCAGTTGTACCCGCAATATTGCTAGCTAGAGCCCTCTTTCGCCGCCGTTTTCCCGGACGAACACTCTTTTTACGCCTCTGTGCTATGACGCTGGTATTGCCCGTTTTAGTGGCAGTATTTGGTATTCTCTCTGTCTATGGTAAAACCGGTTGGTTGGCTCAACTCTGTCAATACTTGGGCCTCGATTATCAATTCACTCCCTATGGATTAAAGGGAATTTTATTAGCTCATGTGTTCTTTAATATGCCTCTCGCCACTCGCATGCTATTACAATCCCTAGAGAGTATTGCCATAGAACAACGACAGACAGCGGCTCAATTAGGAATGAATGAATGGCAGCAGTTTCGTATTCTAGAGTGGCCCTATTTGCGCCGGCAAATACTGCCCACAGGCGCACTGATTTTTATGCTCTGCTTTGCCAGCTTCGCCACAGTACTGGCGCTTGGCGGCGGTCCAGCCGCAACAACTATTGAACTCGCTATTTATCAAGCCCTCAGCTATGACTTTGATCCTGGCCGAGCAGCGCTACTCGCACTGATCCAAATCACCTTTTGCCTTGGTTTGATGCTGCTCAGCCAAAAAATAAATTCAGCTTTTTCCGTCGGTTTTAGCCAACAAAAAGTTTGGTTCGATCCCTATGACAATCGCTTCCGCCAAATTCGCGACTTTCTATTGATTGGCTTAGCAATGCTTCTTTTAATACCACCTCTGCTCGCCATTCTTGTCGATGGGCTTAATGCGGGCATGTTAACTGTCTTGCGCCAACCCGCGCTATGGCAAGCCTTAACGACCTCAGTGATTATTGCGATTTGTGCCGGTTTCTTATGCGTGGTCCTTACCATGATGCTGTTATGGAGTAGCCGAGAATTACGTCTAAGCTATACCAATAGCTATGCGCAGAAATTAGGCCAAGCAATGGAATTGAGCGGATTATTAATTCTCGCAATGCCGGGTATTGTTATCGCCACAGGCTTCTTTATTCTCTTTAATGAAACCAGTGGCTTACCCGAATCACCCTATTTTTTAGTTATTTTAACTAACGCCTTGATCGCCATTCCATACGCCATGAAAGTGCTGGATAATCCGATGCGTGATCTTGCTGAGCGCTATAATCCGCTTTGTCAGGAGTTAGGTATTCAGGGATTGAATCGCTTAAGATTGATCGAACTAAAAGCACTAAAACGGGCGATTGGACAGGCATTAGCTTTCGCTTGTGTTATTTCACTCGGTGACTTTGGTGTCGTCGCGCTATTTGGAAGCGCTGATTTTCGCACTTTACCTTACTACCTTTATCAGCAGATTGGTTCCTATCGAACTCAGGATGGAGCCGTCACCGCAATGTTACTGTTTTTACTCTGCTTCTCCCTTTTTAGTCTGATAGAGCGTTTACCGGGAAAACATAATGATTAAGCTGGAAAATCTAAATTACTGCTATCAAGATTTGCAGATGCATTTTAATTTGCTCGCTAAGACTGGCGAGCGCATCGCTATTTTAGGCCCAAGTGGCGCAGGAAAAAGCACCTTACTCAGTTTGATTAGCGGCTTCCAATTTCCGACTAGTGGCAAAATTGATTTGGAGGGTCGTGACTATACCTATGCCCCACCCGCTCAACGTCCAGTTTCCATGCTATTTCAAGAAAATAATCTGTTTTCACATCTAACCATCAGACAAAATATCAGCTTAGGTCTACATCCGGGTTTGCGTTTAGATCAATCACAAAAGAGCGCGGTGTTACAAATGGCAGAGCAGGTTGGTTTGGCCGACTATCTTGAACGCCTGCCAGCTCAGCTATCCGGTGGCCAACGTCAACGTGCAGCGCTAGCTAGATGTCTGATCCGTCATCAACCGATCTTGTTATTAGATGAGCCCTTCTCCGCCCTCGATCCCGCCTTAAGAAATGAGATGCTACAGCTGCTCGATCAGGTTTGTGATGCTCGCCAGCTGACCTTGTTGATGGTGTCACATAGCTTAGAAGACGCGGCGCAGATCGCCTCTCGAGCACTAGTTGTAGCTAATGGTCGTATTGCTTATGATGGCACCACCCAAGCGCTGCTCAATGGTGAGGTTGAACAATCTAAGTTGCTTGGCGTCGAAAAACATACTGGATAAAAACACATGTAAAATGATATAGTAGCCGAACCTTAGCTGATCTAGGCAGTGCTATGCCTCTTCCGATACAACAAGCAGAAAAAGGCTTCGTTCTCAGTCGCCACTGGAAAGATACTCCTATGGGTATCAAGGTCGGTTATTGCCTATCAACAGATAAGGGGCCGCGCTATATCAGTGTACCGATCCAACAAGCCGTGGCTTTTGTTCCTATCGCTTCTGTCCCCCAAGTACAATCTCTGCTCGCACAACAACGCAAAAGCCAACAACAGCAAGTTGAATTGCGCCCATTAGCACTGAAAGATTTCGATCAACAAGCGGTCTATGGTCTCTATTGTTCTCAATATCGTCATCTGCAACAACTTGAAAAAGAGTTAAAACAGTTAGGAATAAAAATCTACGAAGCCGATATTCGCCCCTGTGATCGCTATTTAATGGAGCGATTTATCACTGCTTCTGTTTGGTTTACTCCCGTAGGCGACAATCAATTTCATCTTAAACCTAATGATCACTATCGACCTCAAATTAATGCGGTTTCACTGGATATTGAGACCAGCCAGCACGGCGAACTCTACTCTATTGGCTTGTCAGGATGTAATGATCCTGTGGTATTTATGCTGGGCCCAGTGCAAGGCGAAGCACTATCAGCAGATTATCGTTTAGAATATGTTAACAGTCGGCCTCTGTTGATTGAAAAGTTAAATCAATGGTTTGAGCTCAATGATCCTGACGCCATTATCGGCTGGAATTTGATCCAATTCGATCTACGAGTTCTGCAAAAACATGCCGAGCGTTATGGCATCCCATTACGACTTGGCCGCAATCGTCAGATCTTAAGCTGGCGTGAGCATGGTTTTAAGCCCGGCGTCTTCTTTGCCGCTGCTGATGGGCGGTTAATTATTGATGGTATCGAAGCACTAAGAAGTGCCACTTGGATTTTTCCCTCTTTTAGTCTGGAATTTGTCGCCCAATCTATTTTGGGGGAAGGGAAAGCCATTGATACCCCTTATGATCGCATGGCAGAAATTAATCGGCGTTTTGAATTCGATAAGCCCGCCCTTGCCCATTATAATATTCAAGACTGTCTATTAGTTGAGCGAATATTTGAAAAAACTCAATTGATGGCCTTCTTACTCGAACGCGCCGCTGTGACGGGTTTAAATGCCGATCGAAATGGTGGTTCTGTTGCTGCATTTTCGCATCTCTATATTCCCAAACTTCATCGACTCGGTTATGTTGCCCCCAATCAAGGGGAGAAAATTGATGAAGCTAGCCCCGGTGGCTTTGTTATGGACTCACAGCCGGGACTCTATGACTCAGTTATCGTTCTCGATTATAAGAGCCTTTATCCTTCGATTATTCGTACCTTTCTGATCGATCCTGTAGGAATGATTGAAGGGAGTACGAACCCCGATCCAAACCATGCAATTCCCGGATTTCGCAACGCTTGGTTTTCGCGTAAAACACACTGCTTACCCGATATTGTCAGTCAAATCTGGCAAGCGCGCGATCAAGCTAAAATAGATAAAAATGCGCCCTTATCTCAAGCGTTAAAAATCATCATGAACTCTTTTTATGGCGTATTAGGTGCCTCTGGATGTCGTTTTTTCGATACTAAACTCGCCTCATCTATTACCTTGCGTGGCCATGAAATTATGCGTAAAACCCGCGAGCTGATTGAATCTCAGGGTTATCAGGTGATTTATGGCGATACAGACTCCACTTTTGTCTGGCTTAAACAAACACATAGCGACGAGGAAGCCGCGAAAATTGGTTATCAGCTGCGAGAATATGTTAATTGCTGGTGGAAAAAACATCTACAAGAGACATTGAATGTCGAGTGTGTGCTGGAACTCGAGTATGAAACTCACTATCGGCGCTTTTTAATGCCAACCATTCGTGGCGCAGAGCAAGGCAGTAAAAAACGCTACGCAGGATTAAGTGGTGAAAAGATGGTGTTTAAAGGGCTGGAAACGATTCGCTCAGACTGGACACCCCTAGCGCAATATTTTCAAAAAGAGCTATATTCACGTATTTTTCATCGCCAGCCCTATAAAGATTTCATTCTCAAATATGTCGCACAAATCCATAGTGGTGAGTTTGATGATCGGCTAATTTATCGCAAACGTCTGCGCCGAAAACTCTCTGATTATCAACGCAATGTACCGCCCCATGTGCGAGCAGCGCGTCTCGCCGATGAGTATAATTTGAAGATGCAGCGGCCACAACAGTACCAGAATGGCGGTTGGATCAGTTATGTGATAACCAAGTCAGGCCCTCAGCCACTTGAAATCTTGACGGATTCCCCTGACTATGAGCACTATATTAATAAACAGATTATGCCGATCGCAGATGCTATACTCCCTTTCTTGCAAGATGATTTCAATACGCTTTTGACTGGGCAAATGTCAATGCTTTTTTAGCAAATTAATCTATTTTTAACAGGTGACGATCGGGCTAGCTTGAATTAATATAGCGCCCCTTTAGTGCTATGGCTGTAACCCTTTTTTGCAGAATTTCTACACAATCAGCTATAATAATTGATTACTAATTATACTCATTCAGTCAAAATGAGGATCTGTGGATCATCAGACAGATAACCTCGTTTGATTAAAAAACGTCTGACATAATCTATCTATAATAAACCATCGAAATACGGAACTGAGCTAAACCTATGCCATTTACCCTTGGTCAGCGCTGGATAAGCGATACAGAAAGCGAACTCGGATTAGGCACCGTCGTGGCTATTGATACACGAATGGTGACAATACTTTTCCCCGCAAGTGGAGAAAACCGCCTTTACTCTCGAAGTGATGCCCCCATCACTCGTGTCATGTTTAATGAAGGTGATACCGTCACCAGTCATGAAGGCTGGCAGCTAACCGTCGACAGCGTCGAAGAAAATAGTGGCCTACTCACCTATAGCGGAACGCGCAACGATACTGAAGAGACAAATGTCGCCTTACGTGAAGTCCATCTCGACAGCAAGCTCACCTTTAACAAGCCACAAGATCGCTTGTTCGCTGGTCAGATCGACAGAATGGACCGTTTTGCATTACGTTATCGTGCACGTCGTTTTTTAAGTCAACAGTCTAGCCATCAAGCGACTGGCCTACGCGGAATCAGAGCTAGCCTAATCCCTCATCAGCTATTTATTGCTAGCGAAGTGGGAAAACGTCATCACCCACGCGTGTTACTCGCCGATGAAGTCGGTTTGGGTAAAACTATCGAAGCGGGGATGATTATTCATCAACAATTGATGTCAGGTCGTGCTGAACGCGTCTTGATCATTGTGCCCGAGAGCTTACAGCATCAGTGGCTAGTTGAGATGTTACGCCGCTTTAATCTGCATTTTGCGCTCTTTGATGATAGCCGTTATGCCGAAGCCCTACATGACAGTGATAACCCGTTAGAAACTGAACAATTGGTTCTTTGTTCACTCGATTTTGTGCGCCGTAATAAACAACGTTTTGATCATATTGTTGAAGCCGGTTGGGATCTAATGATCGTCGATGAGGCACATCATTTAGCTTGGAGTGAAGATGCACCGAGCCGTGAATATCAAGTCATAGAAACATTAGCCGAGCAAATTCCTTCGGTACTGCTGCTCACTGCAACACCGGAGCAACTAGGCCAAGAGAGTCATTTTGCCCGTCTTCGTCTGCTTGACCCAAGCCGTTTCCATGATTATCAACACTTTATTGATGAGCAGAAAAACTATCAGCCTGTAGCAGATGCGGTAACTCTGCTTCTGTCTGGCGATCAGTTAAATAATGACCAGCTCAATGTATTAAATGAACTGATTAAAGAGCAAGATATTGAGCCCCTATTGAAATCAGCGAATTCACAGGGTGACGATAGCGAAAAAGCGCGCCAAGAGCTAATCACTATGTTAATGGATCGCCACGGAACCAGTCGCTTACTGTTCCGTAATACCCGTAATGGGGTAAAAGGCTTCCCACAACGGGAATTACGTTCGATCAAAATGCCTCTGCCAACCCAATATCAAACAGCGATTAAAGTTGCTGATATTATGGGCGCCAAAAAGAGCACGGAAACACGCGCTAGAGAGATGCTTTATCCTGAGCAGATCTATCAAGAGTTCGAAGGTGAAAATGCCACTTGGTGGAACTTTGACCCTCGTGTTGAGTGGCTTCTCGGTTATTTGATGGCTAATCGTGATGAGAAGGTTCTGGTGATTTGTGCCAAAGCCGAGACAGCACTACAGCTAGAACAGGTTCTGCGTGAGCGTGAAGCTATTAGAGCTGGCGTATTCCATGAAGGTTTGTCTCTGATCGAACGTGACCGTGCCGCCGCTTACTTTGCTTCTCAGGAGGATGGCGCACAGGTGTTATTGTGCTCTGAAATCGGTTCTGAAGGTCGTAACTTCCAGTTTGCTAATCAGCTGGTGATGTTTGACCTGCCCTTTAATCCAGATCTCCTTGAGCAACGTATCGGCCGTCTTGATCGTATTGGGCAAAATCGCGATATCGTTATCAGTATTCCCTATTTAGATCAAACAGCTCAGGCAATTTTACTACGTTGGTATCATGAGGGTCTCGATGCTTTTGAGCACACCTGCCCAACGGGAAGAGCCATTTATGATAAATATTATCAGCAGCTGCTCGATTTTATGGCCAATCCAACCAATACTGAGGGCTTTGAAGACTTTATTAAAGCCTGCCGTACCGAGCATAACCGCCTCAAAAGCGAGTTAGAGCAAGGTCGTGACCGTCTGTTAGAGATGCACTCTAACGGTGGTGATGTGGGTGTTGAACTGGCCGCGACCATTGAAGCGCAAGATAATGATACTGAGTTGGTCAGCTTTGCCCTCAACTTATTTGATATTGTCGGTATCAATCAAGAAGATCGCAGTGATAGTCTGATAGTCTTGACCCCCTCTGATCATATGCTGGTGCCTGACTTCCCAGGCTTACCTGAAGATGGCTGTACTATTACCTTTGATCGCGAACAAACACTGTCGAGAGAAGATACCCAATTTATTAGTTGGGAACATCCAATTATTCGTAATGGGTTGGATCTTATTCTCTCTGGTGATACCGGAAGTTGTGCCGTTTCTCTATTGAAAAACAAGGCATTACCTGTCGGCACCCTGTTAACGGAATTGATCTATGTGGTTGAGGCGCAGTCGCCAAAACATCTGCAAATCACCCGTTTCTTACCGCCAACACCTATCCGCTTGTTACTTGATCTCAAAGGTAATAACCTAGCATCATCCGTTGAATTTGAGAGCTTTAATCGTCAATTAAATGCGGTCAATCGCCACACTTCAAGCAAATTAGTCAATGCGGTGCAAAGTGAAGTACATGCGGTATTGCGTCAATCAGAAGCTTTGATCGCCGAAGAAGCCGAGAAATTGATTGCCGAAGCCAAAGAAGCAGCAGATAAATCACTCACTTTAGAGTTCTCTCGCCTTGAAGCATTAAAAGCGGTTAACCCGAATATTCGTGATGATGAGCTAGAAGCCGTGGAAAGTGAGCGCCAACAGTTAATACTGAACATTGAGCAAGCAAGCTGGCGTCTCGATGCTATTCGATTGATTGTGGTAACTCATCAATAATTAGTCGGTATGGTTTCGTATTGCCGCCAAAAGACGTAATATAGCGCTTTCCCTTAAATGGGACGGCGCTTTTTATTGCGCCATTTTTGTTATTTGTCCGCTAAATCTTAGGAGTGGTTAACCACTATGATGCAACCCTATAATCCGCCAACTGATCCTTGGCTCCATATCCTGTATCAGGATGAGCATATTATGGTGGTTAATAAGCCAAGTGAGCTGCTTTCAGTTCCCGGCAAAGCGCCAGAGCACAATGATAGTATTATGTCACGTGTACAACACGATTTTCCCGCTGCAGAGTCCGTTCATCGGCTCGATATGGCCACCAGCGGCGTAATGGCTGTCGCCCTCAATAAAGCGGCTGAGCGTGAGCTTAAACGGCAATTTCGCGAAAGAGAACCGAAAAAAAGTTATATCGCGCGAGTGTGGGGACGATTAGAAAATGAAAAAGGGTTGATTGATCTACCATTGATTTGCGATTGGCCCAATAGACCTAAGCAAAAAGTTTGCTTTGAAACAGGTAAATCGGCACAAACAGAATATGAAGTGTTAGAGTATGAAGAGCAAGCGACGCGCGTCTTGTTATCACCCATCACTGGGCGTTCACACCAGCTTAGAGTGCATATGCTTGCATTAGGACATCCGATATTAGGAGATAGGTTCTATGCACATGAGCAGGCTAGAGCTTTAGCATCTCGCCTGCAATTACACGCACAAGAATTACTGATTACGCATCCTGCTTATGGAACGCCGATGCATTTTAGCTGTAAAGCTGATTTTTAATTATCTGCTTATTAGCCGAGTAGGACTGTAACCGAATTCAACGAAGCAAGGATCAGGCATGCTGCCAATCCTACACTGCCGAAAAGAAAACGGAAATTAGCCATTGTTTTGTTCCTCAAAAGTGAAAGATAAAGTTAAATTGTTTAATCTTCCTCTTATGCTACCTAAAGCAAAAATAAACTCAAGTTGCTGAAATAATATATTATTTCAGCAACTTGGTATTTTATTTGAAACCTCGATCTTTCTTAATTAAATCATAGGCAGCTTGAATTGATTGTGTCTTTTGCTTAGCTATTTCCATCATTTCTGGTGGAAGACCTTTAGCGACTAATTTATCAGGATGGTTCTCACTCATCAGCTTTCGGTAAGCGCGCTTAATTTTTGCTGAATCATCATCCAGCGCAACGCCTAATACGTTACAAGCATCTTCCAGCGTTGGACCTTGCGACTGCTGAGCATATCCTCCCGACTGCTGCTGAGAGTATCCGCCACCAAAGTTTCGGCCACCTTGGATCATTTGCAAAAATTGCTCAAATTGTATCTTAGAAATGCCAAGTTCTTCTGCAATGATAAAAAGTACTTTTCTTTCATTGGGATGTAGCTCACCGTCGGCAAATGCGGCTTGCAATTGGATCTCCAGAAACATCTGAATTAAATCAAAACGACCATAACAAGCGAGACGTAATTGCTTTAACACATCTCTGAGCGGAAAATTGGGTGATTTACCTTCTCTAAAAGCCTGTTGCGCTGCAACTCTTGCACTACCATGTAACTGCATTCTATCCATTAGGTTAGTCGCTAACTGGATATCAGTTTCCGTCACTCGCCCTTTCGCTTTGGTTAAATGGCCGAGGATTTGAAAACTGCTGGCAAAAAATATCGCCTGCCGATCCTGCTTATTCATACCATTTAGTGCTTTTCGCTGTGCTGACGCTTTATCCACCCCATGACCGATCAATAGGCCAAAAAAGGCGCCCCAGAACCCCAAACCAGAGACGATTCCAAGGATAACACCAACAATTTTCCCCCAATAGTGCATATATTCCTCAATTCCTCAATGCTCTGAATGCAATTATGCATTATCATACTATTCATTCAGCTCTGTGCCTAACCACATGAGCGTAAAGTTTACCACTTTACACTGGCGCATTATTGTTGAGTGCGCTAGTCTCTGAGCGTTTGCCAGCAATGCCAATAATGATGGAACCGCGTATAGGATTATGAAAAAAAGATATCCCACCCTGCTCGCCACTATGGTTTGGGCAGCTATATATAGTCAGCAAGTTCATGCTGATCTTGCAGCGCAATGTCTATTGGGCATCCCTGTCTACTCAAAACCTTTGGTAGCAGGCAACCCAAATGATTTACCTATACGTATCACAGCTAAAGATGTTCGTGGGGAATACCCGCGCTATGTCGAATATGGTGGTAGTGTTGATATTCAACAAGGTAATCAGACATTAACCGCTGATAATGTGATTCTTTCACAGACTGATGATATTGAACCTATTCGCACCGTAACCGCGACAGGTAATGTCAGTTATGACGATCCGCAAATTATTCTAAAAGGACCCAAAGCTTGGGCGAACTTGAATAATAAGAATACGGATGTCGATGAAGGTAACTATCAGATGGTTGGCCGCCAAGGGCGCGGACAAGCCGATAAAATGCAAATGCGCGGTGAGAATCGCTACACTATTTTAAAGAACGGTAGCTTTACCACTTGCTTGCCAGATAACAATAGCTGGAGTGTGGCAGGATCTGAAGTGATCATTGACCGTGAAGAAGAAGTGGCTGAAATTTGGAATGCCCGTTTTCGTCTTGGCAATGTCCCCGTTTTTTACAGCCCTTATTTGCAGCTGCCAATTGGTAGCAAAAGAACCTCGGGCTTCTTACTCCCGACCGGTAGTTATTCCAACAATAATGGACTTGAATTTGCACTGCCCTATTATTGGAATATCGCTCCCAATTTTGATGCAACTATCACACCGCAGTTTATGACCCACCGTGGTGTTAAATTAAATAATGAATTCCGCTATTTGCTCGCGCCGGGAACGGGCACCGTCGCTTTCGACTGGATTGGTCATGACCGTGCTTACTCGAAAGACAAAGCTGAAAATAAACGTGATGACCGTGATAGCAATGCACGTTGGCTATTCTACTGGGCGAATTCCGGCGTCTATGATCAGAACTGGCGTTTCAATGCCGACTATACCAAAGTAAGCGATCGCCAATATTTTACCGACTTTAATTCACAGTACGGTAATACCACTGATGGTTATGCGACACAAAAATTTAGTGCGGGTTACGCGGCAGAAAACTGGAATGCGACTTTAAGTCATAAACAGTTCCAAGTCTTTGTTGAAGATCCTAATCGTAAGGCTTATAAAGCTGAGCCTCAGCTTGATGTTAATTATTACAAAAATAACCTAGGTGTTTTTGATTTTAATACTTATGCTCAAGCCGCTCGCTTTACAAGTGTAGGCAAAAACCAGCCCGATGCGACACGTCTTCATATTGCGCCCGAAATAAACTTGCCATTATCTAATGGCTGGGCAAGTATGAACAACAGCATCAAACTGATGGCCACCAGCTACAATCAAGATATCCCTGATAGTAATCGAGATAAAATGCTCGATCGCAAAGTCAATCGTGTACTCCCTATGTACAAAAGTGACGCCAAAGTGGTTTTTGAACGTAATCTCTATGAAGGCAGTGATTACATTCAAACATTAGAGCCACGAGTGCAATATCTTTATATTCCTTATAAAGATCAGGATAATATCAATAACTATGACTCGGTATTACTCCAGTCAGATTATAATGGATTATTCCGCGATCGCATCTACAGTGGACTTGATCGCATCGCTTCTGCCAACCAGTTAACAACCGGTGTGACTACACGCCTCTATGATGATGCCTTGGCTGAACGTTTTAACTTCTCTATTGGTCAAATCTACTACTTTGAACGTCCGCGCGCGGGAAATTCAAAACTACTTATTGATGATAAAAGTAATACCGGTTCTCTACTGTGGGCCAGTGATGCTTCATGGCGAATCACCGATGAGTGGGGCGTGCGTGGTGGGGTGCAATATGACCGTCGTTTAGGTAATGTGACCATGGGGAATGCGGTCACCGAATACCGTTTCGATGCCGATCGTTTAGTTCAGTTAAACTATCGTTTCGTCGATCGTGACTATATTCAGGCAACATTCCGCCGTGATGAAACGGAACAATCTTGGGGACTTCCTGCTTATCAGAAAGGAATTTCTCAAATTGGTACTGTCGTCAGCTGGCCATTATCTGAGCAATGGGGATTTGTTGGCTCCTATTATTACGATACAAAACAGCAGCAGCCTGCTAGCCAACTTGTTGGTTTGCAATACAATACTTGTTGTTGGGCAGTCAATTTAGGATACGAACGTAAAATCATTGGCTGGCAAACAGATAAGTTCAGCAGTGAATATGACAATAAATGGTCGGTCAATGTGGAACTTAGAGGCCTAAATAACAATCATAGTTTGGGTAGCCAGAAAATGCTGCAAAGTGGTATTCTGCCGTATCAACGTGCTTTCTGATAACACAGGCACAGAACAAACACGATTAACTCGCATTATGCGGAATCTATATGATAGGACACATATGAATAATTGGAAAACGCTTATTCTTGGTTTGATGTTTGCCAGCTCAACGGCATTATCAGCACCACAGCAAATGGATAAAGTTGCTGCCGTCGTGAATAACGGTGTTGTACTGGAAAGTGACGTTAATAACATGGTTAACACAGTGAAAATGAATGCGCGTAATGCTGGCCAACAAGTGCCCGATGAAGCGGCGCTGCGCAATCAAATTCTTGAGCGCTTGATCATGGATAATATTTTGCTGCAAATGGCGAATCAGATGCAGATCAATATCCCTGAAGATGCGGTTAATGCCACTATTTTGGATATAGCGCGCCAAAATGGAATTAGTGTTGAGCAAATGCAAAAGCGTCTGACGGCTGATGGTCTTGATATGACTCAATATCGTGGCGAAATTCGCAAAGAAATGCTGATTGCTGAAGTACGTAACAATGAAGTACGTCGCCGAGTCACTATACTGCCACAAGAAGTGGAATCTTTAGCTCAACAAATGAGCTCACAGGCAGTGAATGAAGCCAATGTTAATCTTAGCCACATACTGATCCCATTGCCAGAAAACCCAACGCCTGCTCAGTTAGAACAAGCTGAAACTATCGTTAAAAAAGTCATGACAGATTTAAACAGCGGCGCTGACTTCGGTAAGCTAGCTATCACTTACTCGGCAGATTCTCAAGCGCTGAAAGGCGGAGATATGGGTTGGTCCCGTCTGCAAGAACTGCCCGTTGTTTTTGCTGAACAGCTGAAAGCAGCGAAAAAAGGCGATATCATTGGCCCTATCCGCTCTGGTGTGGGTTATCATATTTTACGCTTAAACGATATTGATAGCTCAAATAAAGCCATTTCCGTCACTGAAGTGAAAGCGCGCCATATTCTGATCAAATCTTCACCTATCATGAATGATGAAGAAGCCAGACAAAAATTGCAGCAAGTGTCTGACGATATTCGTAGCGGTAAAACTACCTTTGAAGATGCAGCAAGAGAAAACTCGGAAGATCCAGGCAGCGCATTAAAAGGCGGTGAATTGGGTTGGAATATGCCAGACATCTTTGATCCGGCATTCCGCGATGGTTTAATGCGCTTAAATAAAGGCGAACTGAGCCAACCGATCCGCTCTTCATTTGGCTGGCACCTAATTGAGCTTCAAGACACGCGAAATGTTGATAAAACAGATGTTGCTCAGAAAGATCAAGCCTATCGTTTACTGTTTAACCGTAAATTTAATGAAGAAGCGCAAACTTGGATGCAAGAACAACGTGCATCTGCTTACGTGAAAACATTAGATGGCAATGATGTGCAATCCAATGACAATGACACCAAATAAACCTATCGTTATCACCCCCGGCGAACCCGCTGGGGTTGGTCCTGATTTGCTTATCCAACTCGCTCAGCAGCAGTGGCCTGTTGAGCTAGTCGCTTGTGCCGATCCTGAACTGCTATTGGCACGCGCAAAACAGCTGAATCTCCCTTTAACACTCAATCGCTATTGTGCTGATGGTCAACATCAAGCACAACCTGCTGGTTGTTTATCGATTTTATCTGTCAGTCTTAATGCCCCTGCCGTCGCAGGAGAGCTTAATGCTCTAAATAGTGCTTATGTAACAGAGACATTAGAAAAAGCCTGTGATGGCTGTCTGAGCGGCGAGTTTTCAGCATTAGTTACAGGTCCGGTTCATAAAGGGATCATTAATGACGCAGGCGTTCCTTTTAGCGGCCATACAGAGTTTTTTGCTGAGCGCAGTCACTGCCAGCGCGTGGTGATGATGCTGGCCACAGAGGAGTTACGAGTAGCTCTGGCAACCACTCATCTGCCACTGAAAGATGTCTCTGCGGCCATCACCTATGATAGTCTGCGTGAAGTGATTAAGATCCTTCATCATGACTTACAACATAAGTTTGGTTATCCAGAACCCACGATTTATGTCTGTGGTTTAAATCCACATGCAGGAGAAGGGGGTCATATGGGAATGGAAGAGATTGACACTATCACACCAGCGTTAGATAGCCTGCGCAGTGAAGGGATCAATCTAGTTGGACCACTTCCCGCTGATACCTTGTTCCAAGCTAAATACTTAACCCATGCCGATGCGGTTTTAGCTATGTATCACGATCAGGGCCTCCCTGTGCTAAAATACCAAGGATTCGGTAGAGCCGTGAATATTACGCTCGGTTTACCCTTTATCCGTACTTCCGTCGATCACGGGACAGCATTAGAACTTGCAGGTACGGGCCTCGCAGATGTGGGTAGTTTTATTACCGCATTAACGTTAGCCATTCAGATGACAAATAATAATGAATAGTAGAGTCCATCAGGGACATTTCGCCCGTAAACGCTTCGGACAGAATTTTTTAACCGACCAATTTATTATCGACAGTATTGTTGATGCTATGCATCCCCAAGAGGGCCAAGCCGTTGTTGAAATCGGTCCTGGTCTGGGTGCTTTGACTGAACCAGTCGCTGCACGTATGGATAAAATGACCGTTGTTGAGCTTGACCGCGATCTGGCCGCTCGACTACTGGTACATCCAACCTTAAAAGATAAGCTAACTGTTATTCAACAGGATGCGATGACAGTTGATTTTGGTGAGTTAGCCAAACAAGCGGGTCAGCCACTGCGTGTCTTTGGTAATTTGCCCTATAATATATCTACCCCGCTAATGTTCCATCTATTTACATTTACAGATGCCATTGCGGATATGAGTTTTATGCTGCAAAAAGAAGTCGTCAACCGCTTAGTTGCAGGTCCGGGTAATAAAACATTTGGACGCTTAAGTGTTATGGCTCAATATTTCTGCCAGATTGTTCCTGTGCTTGAAGTTCCGCCTGAATCCTTTACCCCTGCACCTAAAGTTGATTCTGCAGTCGTGCGATTGATCCCCCATAAGCAAAAACCTTATCCGGTGAGCAATATAAAAATGCTGAGCCGAGTGACTACACAAGCCTTTAATCAACGCCGTAAAACAGTGCGTAATAGCTTGGGTGATTTATTGACCGTAGAACAACTGGTTATGTTGGGTATCGATCCGGGTTCTCGTGCTGAGAATATTTCTGTTGAAGCCTATTGTAAGATGGCTAACTATCTTTGCGGGTTATCTAACTGATCTCTTTTAGGAGGCCCTATGCTTAATCAACCCAGAATTAGCATACAAGTCCAAAGTGTCTATATAGAAAGCCAGTCTGATCCAGAATTACCTCGGTATGTGTTCGCCTATACCGTTTGCATTCGTAACCATGGCCGTGAGCCTGTTCAACTGCTCACGCGCTATTGGCGTATCACTAACAGTGATGGCCAGCAGACAGAAGTTCGGGGTGAAGGCGTTGTCGGTGAACAACCGACGCTTCAGCCAGGCTCAGATTATCGTTATACCAGTGGCCTAGTGCTAGAAACCCCAATGGGAACCATGGAAGGCCATTACCAGATGATTGATCATCAGGGTGAGACCTTCGATGTGGATATTCCCGTATTTCGTCTTGCTATACCAACTTTGATTAACTAATTATGTCTACATATCTTATTGGTGATGTTCATGGTTGTTACCATGAACTCCGCGCGTTACTCGATCAAGTCAGTTTTGATCCGCAAAAGGATACGCTTTGGCTAACGGGTGATTTTGTTGCTCGTGGGCCAGATTCATTAGCGGTATTGCGCTATGTGAAAAGTTTAGGCTCATCGGCGAGAGTTGTTTTAGGTAATCACGATCTGCATCTATTAGGGATCTACTGCAAGATCAGTCGTAATAAGCCAAAAGATAACCTGAGTCCATTACTTGAAGCTGATGATGCCGATGAACTGATCAATTGGCTAAGGCGCCAGCCGCTATTGCAAGTCGATGAAGAAAAGAAAATCATTATGGCTCATGCGGGGATTACACCTCAGTGGGACTTAGAAACCGCTCGGATGTGCGCCCGTGAAGTTGAATCTGTACTCTCCAGTGATGCATACCCTCTATTCATTGATTTTATGTATGGAGATATGCCAAATAACTGGTCAACGGAGTTAACGGGGCTCTCTCGCCTACGCTTTAGCACCAATGCCTTAACACGCATGCGTTACTGCTTTCCAAATGGACAACTGGATATGATCTGTAAGGATAGTCCAGATAATGCCCCCTCTCCGCTTAAACCTTGGTTTTTACTACCCCGTAAGCTCCCCGCTGACTACACTATTATGTTTGGTCACTGGGCCTCGTTAGAGGGGCAAGGTGTACCAGAAGGTGTTCGCGCCTTAGATACTGGCTGCTGTTGGGGAGGTCCCCTTACTCTACTCCATTGGGAATCACAAAAATTTTATCACCAGCCTTCTCGCTATAAACGTCAAATCGATTGATCATTAATGCCTCAATCTCGTTCGGCTATAGGCCCTTTAATTCATAAGGGTTTATAGCGATTGATAATAACGTATTCAATTTAAGAATATATATAAAATAGCTAATGTTATATTTATATATTGATAATCAATAAGCTAATTCAATATTCTATTTAAATAAAAAAGCCAGACATAAATTATATGCTGGCTTTTTTATATAGCGGCTATATTAAATTCTTTTATTTAATATTTCGAAGCAATATCCATGGGAGTTCTCTTCATCAGCATCATGATATTCTGTGAAGGTCGAATCCCACTCATCAGGTTCATATTCAGGGAAATGGGTATCGCCACTCACTTCCGCATCAACATGGGTCAAATAGAGGCGTGTTGCTCTTGGTAAGAAGCTTTTATAAACTTGCCCACCACCAATCACCATGATTTCCTCGACTTCCCCTGCTGCGGCTAAGGCTTCCTCGATGGATTTCACCCAGATAACTTGATCATCATTGCCAGGCTTTTGACTTAAAACAATATTGATACGATTGGGTAATGGACGACCTATTGATTCATAGGTTACGCGTCCCATAATGACGGGCTTATTTAGCGTATTCTTTTTAAACCACGCTAAATCTCCAGGTAAATGCCATGGCATAACTTTTTCCATGCCAATAACCTGATCTATCGCCATTGCTGCGATGAGACTAATATTCATTAGATACCTTAAGAGGAAGATAGTGAAAAAATTTTGTCACACTATACGGAAAGCAAAAACTTTCGTCGACTAAATTTATACTTTCTTAAATTTAAATAACTAGTTTATGCTCAGGTACTCATTAAAATGCGTAATTGAATCAAAAGCAAACTAATCATCATTAAGAGTATAAATTATGTACGAAACATCTATTTTAGTTGCTACTGTTGCTGCCCTTGGCATGTTATCGCCCGGACCCGATTTTTTTCTTATCCTAAAAAATGCCGCTCGCTATCAGCGCTCTGCAGCTATGATGACTGCCTTAGGTATTATCACGGCACTCACTCTCCATATGACTTATTGCGTTGCAGGTTTGGCGGTATTAATTACCACCACTCCATGGTTATTTAATGTATTAAAATATGCTGGAGCCGCATATCTTCTGTGGATCGGATTTAAAAGTCTATTGCCTAACAAAGCGCATAGTGTTGATTTGAATAATTCACAACATGAATTTGTGACCTTTAAAAAAGCCTTTATGCAGGGTTTTCTGTGCAATCTGCTCAATCCGAAAGCCACACTCTTCTTTTTGGCGATTTTTACCCAAGTACTCAGCGTTGATTCTAGCTTCAATGAAAAATTGTGGTATGCCTTTATTATTTGGGGATTGGCGCTACTTTACTGGCCAGCGTTAGTTTTACTTATCCAGAGCGCCCCTGTACGTAAAGGGCTGGCGAAAGTACAAAAATATGTGGATAAGATTCTGGGGGTGGTATTAATTGCTTTCGGTATCCGTGTAGCACTCAGTTAAACGAGCAACCCTATAGATAAGCTAAATTTATTAATAGCAGGCCATTTAAATGATGATAAATGGCCTGCTTATGCAGATTATGGGTTTTTAGGTTCGACAATCATTTGACCAGCCGTTCCCAAATCAGCTTTCTCAAGATTTTGACTTGAGTAAGTGAAAGGAAAACGATTAAAAGAAGGCTGTAGCATTTCGACTAATAATTCGGTGCGTCCTTCAACCCACACAGTATCTTTCCAGCCAAAATCTTCAGCTGGCGTAGCAATACCATTATGGTTAATCACTTTAAAACGCGCGCCCTCAATGTGAAAAGGTTGTCCCTCTTCACTACTTACCGTCCAACGCTCCCAATCCCCTTGTTTATTATTGATATCAATACGATTGAGATCTTTTACTGCCCCATTAATACCGTAAGGCGAATCAAGGCGAATTTCTCTACTCTGAATCGAGGTGGTGATTTGCGTATTGTCATCAACTAATTTAGTCGGCAAATCGTCAGTTACCAAGGACATCAAACCCGTGGCTCTGATCGTTAATACGTTGGTCGACACTAGTATCACTGACGGCTCAAATAAACCTTTCACCCGCTCCATAAAACCCGCTGGCTCACCTGCAGTAATGGTCAACTCTTCGGTCTTCACCATATCAATAAGTACTTCGCGACGCTCACCGGGCGCTAAAGGCAGTGATTGTACTTGTACTGGTGCGGTCAATAGCCCTTGATCGGAGGCAATCATATGGAAAGGTCGACCATCGCTGATATTCAGAACATAGCGGCGTGAATTTGATGCATTTAACAAACGTAATCTGATCCAGCCACGAGAAACTTCAACATAGGGATCTTGTACGCCATTAATGACTAATGTATCGCCAACAAAACCATCCTCAGACTCTTCATAGACAGGATTACCAAAATTATCTAATCGTTTATCTTGAATAATAATCGGTAAATCATCGACACCATAATGTTTCGGTAATCTTAAATTCTTGCTTATATCATCTTCAACAATCCACATCCCCAGTAGCCCATTATAAACCTGAGAAGCCATTTTACCTTCGGTATTAGCGTGATACCAAAGTGTTGCCGCGGGTTGGCGAATGGGGATAACCGGTGACCAATCAGCACCTGCTGGGATCAAACGTGCTGCGCCACCAATTTGACTACCCGGAACCTGCAAACCACTGACGGTCATTGAGACCGCCTCTGGCAATCTATTACTGTAAATCAGTTTTATATCATCGCCATTTTTAACTTTGATCGTAGGGCCAGGATATGAACCATTTACACCAAAAATATCAGCGCGATATTTGCCATCAAAAGACCAGTGGACTTTCTGCAATGTCAGAAAAAAAGGTTGTCCACTTCGCGTTTCTAGCAGTGGCGGAATTGGCAGTAGATTTTTTCCATTGGTATCTGCATTCACTGTAAAGGTGGCAGCAAGGCATAAAGCCAAACCTGGTATTTGCAGGAATTGGCGCCAAGTAAATGACATATTCTCTCCGAGGGAATAATAAAATTAACGCAATTTGTCTATATACCCTAAATAATTCAAGATACTAAAAGGCAGTAAACACACTATAACTTAAAGTATGATAGATAAAAATAAGCTTATTACCTATCAAATAACAACATTATTTCGATTCTATTTTATTCTATTCGTATTAGTCACTAGATTATTACTAATCACCTATTGTCTAACATAAGACTTTTATTTAAATATTGAGCTTATATTAACGTGAAAAAAAACGAATATCTAAAAAAATATGCGGTTCATAGAGAAAATCGGGCTATTAATTCCCATAAATGCTATAACAAGAGAATATGGTTAAAATGATGGATTTGCTCTAGCTAGTTGATATCACTGCTCTCTTTCATTTGGTGACTATTTCTCACCAACACAATAAAAAAGAGCAATGATTGTCAGAGGATAAATCTATTTCTTGTTATCCATCAATTCAACTTCTTTATCTAGCTGCGCGATCTTTTCCGCCATGATGTCATGACTATACTGAGCTAATTCACGCACTTGATCGCGATTATATTGCGCTGTATCTATAGGATCGAGCATTTCAAGAATGACAGTACCATTGTTCCAGCGATTTAATTTAATTCGGCCATGAGTCGAACTAATACAAATTGGGATAATAGGAACTCCCGCTAAAATGGCAGCATGAAAAGCACCAGTTTTAAAAGGTAATAATCCTCGACCACGGCTACGAGTACCTTCAGGGAACATCCAGACAGATATTTTTCTTTTTTTGATCTGCTCGGCAACTTGCGCAATTAAACCATGTGCTTGTGATCGATTATTACGATCAATCAGCATATTGCCCGTTATCCAATAGAGAAAACCAAAAAAAGGAATAAAGACGATACTTTTTTTACCGACAGTAACAGTACGAGGCTGAACACCGTTGGAGATGGTGACCATATCATAATTATTTTGGTGATTACCAATATAGACACTAGGTGGGTGATTTCTCGCTTCTTTCGGAATTCGGTTAATCAGTTTAATACCAAAAACCCATGAAAGACGACCAAACATATGAGCAAATGTCATTACATGCTTTGGATTTCGTGGACTGAATAAACAATAGAGTCCACCCAATACACTGATTAATGTCGCGCACACCACCAGAATAAGGATACGAACAAGAGCAATCATATCAACCTCAAAATAGATTGGGGTAAATCCTACCCCACATATTAATAAAATATCTCGGCCGTCATTCAAGAAATAAAATGGCTTGGCAACATATCAGGCTACCAACCACTCTCTTGAACCGCTTAAGTTTAGCTTTATCGAGTGCCTTTAATTGGCAGGCTCTACTTCAATTCGCTCAATATTGAGTAATCCGCGTGGTAATGATGTACCACGGCGTCCTCTCTCAGCACGATATTTTTGCAGCTCTTCTGGTTTAAATTTCAGTTTGCGTTTACCAAAGAATAAAGTAATCGAAGACTGAGGTGACAGAAGTAATAGCCAAACTAGCAGATCTTCGCCGGTTGTCGCTTGAGCACCAGGAATATTAATAATTTTATTCCCTTTACCTTTCGATAATTGAGGCAGATCAGAAACGGGGAATAGTAACATACGACCCGCTTTAGTGATCGCCAATAGCAGCTGCTCTTGCTCATTATCGATTTCAATTGGCAACAAGACTTTCGCATTATCTGGCAGATTGATTAAGGCTTTACCGGTTTTATTTTTAGTGACTAAATCGCTAAAGGAACAAATAAAACCATAACCCGCATCTGATGCCATCAAGTATTTCTGCTCTTCTGGCGCCATTAATACCTGCTCAATGGCAGCACCCGGCGGTAACGTCAGTTTACCTGTCAGAGGTTCACCCTGACTTCGAGCCGATGGTAATTCCAATGGATCAAGCGAGTAGCTTCTTCCTGTGGTATCAAGGAACACCACTGCTTGGTTGGTTTTACCTCTGGCCGCACTCCGGAAGCCATCCCCCGCTTTATAATTGAGGTTAGCAGGATCTATATCATGACCTTTGGCACTGCGCACCCATCCCATTTCCGATAACACCACGGTCACGGGCTCTGATGGCAAGATATCATGCTCACTCATTGCTTTTGCTTCACTACGCTCTTCTAGTGGCGAGCGACGCTCATCACCATAAGCTTCGGCATCAGCCTGAATCTCTTTTTTAATCAGCGTGCTTAAACGACGCTCTGAACCGAGAATAGCTTGTAATTTATCGCGCTCTTTGGCTAATTCATCCTGCTCACCGCGAATTTTAAACTCTTCCAATTTCGCTAAATGACGCAGCTTTAATTCAAGGATCGCTTCAGCTTGAGTATCAGTAATGACAAATCGTGACATCAATACCGCTTTAGGTGCATCTTCAGTACGAATAATTTCAATTATTTCATCAATATTTAGATAAGCAATTAATAAACCTTCAAGAATATGCAGTCTTTTTAATACTTTTTCTAAACGATAACTCAGGCGATTACGTACCGTTTGGCGACGGAACACTAACCACTCAGAGAGGATTTCAACCAAGCTTTTAACTGATGGGCGGTTATCTAAGCCAATCATATTGAGGTTAACGCGATAACTTCTTTCCAAATCAGTCGTAACGAAAAGATGGGCCATCACCTGCTCTAAATCGACACGATTGCTACGGGGTATAATCACTAATCTTGTTGGATTTTCATGATTAGATTCATCGCGTAAATCATCCACCATAGGGAGCTTTTTGGCTCTCATTTGGTTGGCAATCTGTTCTAATACTTTTGCGCCTGAAACTTGGTGTGGTAATGCCGTAATAACCGCATTTCCATCTTCCATTTCCCAGACTGCACGCATACGTACTGAGCCACGACCCGTTTGATAAATTTTACGAATATCATCACGTGATGAGATAATTTCAGCGTCAGTAGGATAATCAGGACCTTGAATATGATCCATCACTTCATTCAATGAAAGTTCAGGATTATCCAATAAGGCGATTAAAGCAGAGGCCACTTCGCGCGCATTATGTGGCGGAATATCCGTTGCCATTCCCACCGCAATACCTGTAGTGCCATTAAGCAAAATATTCGGCAAACGGGCGGGTAATGTTTTCGGCTCTTGCATGGTTCCGTCGAAATTGGGTACCCAATCAACGGTTCCTTGACCTAATTCACTCAATAAAACATCGGCATAACGCGATAGGCGTGATTCGGTATAACGCATAGCGGCGAAGGATTTAGGATCATCAGGCGCACCCCAGTTTCCTTGCCCATCGACTAAAGGATAGCGATAGGAGAAGGGCTGAGCCATCAGCACCATAGCTTCATAGCAGGCGCTATCGCCATGTGGATGGTATTTACCTAATACGTCACCGACAGTTCTTGCCGATTTTTTATACTTAGCATTATTGCTCAGACCCAATTCAGACATCGCATAGACAATACGACGCTGAACGGGCTTTAATCCATCCCCAATAAAGGGTAACGCTCTATCCATGATGACATACATGGAATAATTCAAATAAGCGTTTTCAGTAAAAGCGTGGAGGGGCAAACGCTCTACGCCATCATGAGTTATCTCACTCATTGAATGCTTTCCTTACCGGTTTTCTGTACTTTTTGGGTGGAATTATAGTTCGATTTCAACTTTATCGCCTTTCTCTTGCAGCCAGTTTCGACGATCTTCAGCGCGTTTTTTGGCCAGAAGCATATCCATTATCGACATAGTATGTTGATAGTTCTCGTCACTGATGGTTAATTGAACAAGGCGTCGAGTATTAGGGTCGAGTGTAGTTTCGCGCAGCTGAAGTGGGTTCATTTCACCCAATCCTTTAAAACGCTGCACATTCGGCTTACCCCGTTTATGACTTAAGCGATCTAAAATGCCATTTTTCTCACTCTCATCAAGGGCATAATGTATCTCTTTGCCCAAATCGATACGATAGAGTGGCGGCATTGCCATATAGACATGACCGGCCTTAACTAAAGCGGGAAAATGGCGCATAAAGAGCGCACAAATCAACGTTGCGATATGCAGTCCATCGGAGTCCGCATCGGCAAGAATACATATTTTACCATAACGCAGTTGGCTCAGATCGGCACTGTCTGGGTCCATACCAATTGCCACTGAAATATCATGGATCTCCTGAGAAGCTAACACTTCATCCGAAGAGACTTCCCAAGTATTTAAGATCTTACCTTTCAACGGCATAATCGCTTGGTATTCTCTGTCGCGCGCTTGCTTAGCAGAACCGCCCGCAGAATCCCCTTCAACAAAGAATAGCTCGGTCATATTGAGATCTTGCGATGAGCAATCTGCCAGTTTGCCGGGTAGTGCTGGGCCGCTGGTTAATTTTTTTCTCACCACTTTCTTTGCTGCACGCATACGACGTTGAGCGCTGGAAATTGCTAATTCAGCCAGTTGCTCTGCGGCTTGAACGTTTTGGTTCAACCACAAGCTAAAGGCATCTTTCACTACACCAGAAACAAAGGCAGCACACTGACGAGAAGATAAACGCTCTTTGGTTTGACCCGCAAACTGAGGATCTTGCATTTTAACCGATAATACATAAGCGCAACGCTCCCAAATATCTTCCGCTGACAATTTTACGCCACGAGGTAGGATATTACGGAATTCACAGAAATCGCGCATTGCATCGAGCAATCCCTGTCGCAGGCCATTAACATGGGTTCCGCCTTGCGGTGTCGGGATCAAGTTAACATAGCTTTCAGTCAGCAGTTCTCCCCCTTCCGGTAGCCATAAAAGTGCCCAAGCCGCGGCTTCAGTATCCGTTGAATGGTCACCAATAAAGGCTTTTTCCGGTAAGGTCACAAAGCCATCGACGGATTCCATTAAGTAATCGGTCAATCCATCGCTATAACACCAGCTCTGCTCGGTATTATTCAGTTGGTCCTTAAAGGTGATTTTCACCCCCGGACAAAGTACTGCTTTGGCTTTTAAATTATGAACTAGGCGCGAAACAGAAAAACGTGGGCTGTCAAAATAACTGCCATCAGGCCAAAAGTGGACACTCGTTCCTGTATTACGTTTTCCACAAGTACCTATAACATGTAGATCTTCTACTTTATCGCCATTTTCAAAAGCGATTTGATGGACTTCGCCATCACGGCGTACTGTCACTTCAATGCGTTTAGATAAAGCATTAACAACCGAAATCCCTACGCCATGCAATCCACCAGAAAATTGATAATTTTTATTAGAGAATTTTCCGCCTGCATGTAATTGCCCTAAAATTAGCTCCACAGCGGAGACTTTCATTTCAGGATGAATATCAACGGGCATACCACGACCATCATCAATCACTTCAAGAGATTGATCGTTATATAAAATAACTTGGATATGTTTAGCATGTCCTGCTAGTGCTTCATCGACGCTATTATCAATGACTTCTTGGGCAAGATGGTTCGGCCGACTAGTATCAGTGTACATACCAGGACGACGACGAACCGGCTCCAAACCACTGAGGACCTCAATGGCTTCTGCGTTATAACTAGATTGAGTCATGTTGTCATTCTGCGGTAATGAGTGAGTGATTGAGCTCAGCCAATCAGTGAATTACTGATGATAATAACAGTGTAAATGCGTTTTAGCATTAATTTACTATTTTTCAAGTTAGGCCAAGGAAATGAATAATCTGCGGAAAGTAATATTCAAAACCGACAAAAGAGTGATTTCCGCCGGATTCGATAGTCTGCTTACATTCCATTAAATAAGCAACCGCCTGCCGATAGTCAAGGACTTCATCGCCAGTCTGTTGTAACAACCAAATAAGATCGGGTGACTCAAGAGGATCAACCTGCAAAGCTCTTAACTCATTCATATGATAAGGTTCAAGCAGATATTTTTCATGCGTATATGGGTTAGTATTTTCGCCCAAATAGTCGCGCAGTAACTCAAATGGTCGTACCGCTGGGTTAACTACAACAGCAGGGATCTCATAACGTTGAGATAACCAAATGGAAAAATATCCCCCCAACGAAGAGCCAATAAGACCTAACTGTTCACCCGAATATTCCGTCACTAAAGCGTCCAAAAATTCTGCGGCGGCTTGAGGATAGCAAGGTAGCTGTGGAACCAACAGATTGATCTCAGGATGATGCTCAGCAATCCACCCTTTCAACAGTGTCGCTTTGGCTGAAAGGGGCGAGCTATTAAAGCCATGTATATAGATTAACGTTGTCATCAGTATCCCTCTGCATCCATATTAGGGCAAAACTCATCGGTTGTCAGGCGGCAGACGCGGGTTTCAACATTTTTGTGCCCCTTATCATCGATGGTGAGATCTAAATAACGCCAGCCCGGAGCCGCTGTATCTAACATAAAATTAGTACAATAAGGCTTAAATTGAACACAAGTGGAGGGGGTCGCAAGGAATCGAATACCATGCCAATATTCATCCATCTCTTGGTGAATATGTCCACATAGCATAGCTTTAACCTGATGATGTCCTTTGAGATAATCGGCCAAAATATGAGAATTACGTAATCTATGTTGATCTAACCAATTACATCCAGAAGGCATAGGGTGATGATGCAGCATAATCAAAGTGGTTCGTTCAGAATTATTTTCCAAACAAGCTTTCATGCGATCCAATTGGTATTCAGATAACTCACCATGAGGCGCATCCTGAATTTGGCTATCCAGCATCAGTATCTGCCACTCATTGCCAATCACAATTTGCTTAGCTGAAGAGATACCTGCGATTTTCAACGCATCGACCATGGCAGGTTGATAATCATGGTTACCGGGCAACCAAACACAAGGCGCAGATAAGCGCTTAATGCCATCAGCAAAACTCTGGTACGCCGCTATCGACTGATCTTGCACCAGATCTCCGGTGGCAACAATCAGATCAATATCTTCCCCTTGAGCTTCGATAGCATCCAGTACAGCCTGATAACTACGATAGGTATTGACTCCCAAGAGCGTACTTTTAGTATCTGCAAAAAGGTGTGTATCGGTTATTTGTAATATCCTGACTGCCTTCTCATTTTTTGCAGTCAATCGAAGCAGGCTGTCCAAATGCATTCCTTTCTCATAAAAAAGTCGTCACAATTCAATCGTTATTCTAACGCTAATTCCCAAGTAATATCTGCTAAATGGTACACATTTCCTTAGAATAATCACAATTTAAACTGAGGTAATCCATTTTTGTTTAAGTTGTGGATAATGTAGCTCTAACCATTGAATGGCAATAACCGTGGCTGCATTATCAATCACGCCGCTCTCAACCCAGCGGTAGCCCTGCTCTCGGCTCACTACATGAACGCGAATATCTTCATTTTCAGAGGCTAATCCATGGATACCTTCTGCTTGTGAGCTATCGACTTCGCCGACATAGACATCCATACGTTCCGTTGTACCACCGGGACTTGAGAGGTAACTTAACATTTTATCACAACGTTTAAGGGTTAATCCCGCCTCTTCGATTGCTTCGCGGCGCACAACCTCTTCTGTACTTTCACCCTGCTCTACCATTCCGGCAACAGCTTCGAGTAGCCAAGGTGTTTTGCTGCTTTCTACCGCAGGTATACGGATCTGCTCAATCAACACAATTTCATCACGGATAGGATCATAAGGTAAAACCACTCCCGCATTTCCTCTTTCGAATACCTCTCGTCTTATTTCACCACTCCATTCGCCATTAAACAGGCGGTGGCGAAAGCGATATTCAACTAATTCGAAGAATCCTTTATAGAGATTACATTTTGAGATTAACTCCAGATCTTTCTGACCATACTCAAGTGGTAAGGGTATTTCCTTAATCATTATTCCCTCCTAAAATGTTACTGGCAGCATTAGAAAATTAGTAGAAAAAAAGCATTTTAAAAAATTTAGCCTTTCAGTGATGTAATGTTCAAGTTAAATAGGACAATATGGCACAAAAGGCCACCCGTAATAACAGGGGAACTCTGTTACAATAACGGAATATTAACTCAATGCACAGGCAACAACAGAGTCTAACCTTAAATAACGGCACATTGACATAACAGATATTATTGGCTGCTGATGTATACTAAACCTATTATATAGCTTAAAGTTTACTATATATCTTAGGGATGGCTTTGCCGAAGACTCGATTGAATGACTGCTTAATCAAGGAATTAACATGAACAAACTGCTACCACTTATCATTGCCTTGAGCTTTGCAGGGCTCGCGACTAACAGCTATGCAGAAGATTTGTTACAGGTATACCAAAAAGCAAAAGAGAGTAATCCTGAACTGAGAAAGTCACTGGCAGAACGTAATCAAGCATTTGAAAAAATCACTGAAGTTCGTGGTTCACTGTTGCCACAATTAGGTTTAGGCACTGATTATTCCTATAGCAGTGGATATCGTGATGCCAGAAATACTGAAAGCAATCAACTGAGCGCATCGCTAAGCTTGTCACAGACTATTTTTGATATGTCTAAATGGCGTCAGCTAAATTTACAAGAGAAAACCGCTGGAATTTCTGATGTTACCTATCAGACCAGCCAACAACAGCTTATTTTAGATAGTGCAACAGCCTACTTTAATGTACTGCGTGCTATTGATGCTCTCTCTTATATCGAATCACAAAAAGATGCGGTATATCGTCAGTTAGATCAAACCACACAACGCTTTAATGTGGGTTTAGTGGCTATTACTGACGTGCAAAATGCGCGGGCAAACTATGATAGCGTATTAGCGCAAGAAGTTGCTGGTCGTAATGAATTAGAAAATGCGCTAGAAAAATTACGTCAAGTCAGTGGCATCTATTATGCCCAATTAGCTTCATTAAATATTGATCGTTTTAAAACCTCAGCGCCTGATAGCGTTGAAAATCTATTAAAAGAAGCAGAAGAGAGAAACTTAAATCTATTAAGCGCACGTTTAGCGCAAGATGTTTCTCGTGAAAATATTCGCCTTGCACAAACAGGCCATATGCCAACGGTTGATCTTAATGCATCAACTGGTGTCAGCAATACACAAAATCACGGTAAGAATTTGCAAGGAAACCCTAATATTTATAATGGGCAGAACAGTATTGGCTTACAACTGAAAGTTCCTCTTTATTCAGGCGGTGCAGTCAGTTCACGTGTTGAGCAAGCTCAATATGGATTCCAAGGTGCGAGTGAGCAACTTGAAACCATCTACCGTGGTGTAATCCAACTAGTACGTTCTTCTTATAATAATATTTCATCATCGATTAGTAGTATCAATGCGTACCAACAAGTTGTTGTTTCTGCACAAAGTTCACTCGATGCAATGGAAGCTGGTTACCAAGTAGGTACACGTACCATCGTTGATGTGCTGAATGCAACAACGGCGCTATATCAAGCAAAACAGAGCTTATCAAATGCGCGTTATGACTATCTAATTAACCAATTAAATATTGAATTTGCGCGTGGTACGCTTAACGAAAAAGATATTGCTAACCTAAATGCGTCATTAGGAAAAGCAGTTTCAACTTCAGCAAGTAATATTATTCGTGAAGCTAAAGTACCAGCAACAAAATAATAATTTAGCGGTTCCTTAGTCTAAGGCTGATTATTTAGCCATCGGCATAACAAGACAAGAATGATAAAAAATCCGGGACATACTCTGTTTCCGGATTTTTTATATTTGAATTGCTATAATTTTCGACTGACAAGCTGAGCTTGTGCTTTCATTCAACCCGATATTTTTTCTTAGATTAAATTCCACTATGAAAATATTTAATTTTTACGCTAAATATAGCGCCAAATTAGCGCATCGTCATAAGAGCGCTAATTCCCTGTTTGTATCGGCGCTGAACTCATGTATATTTTGCCGTTTGCGGAGGGAAACATGCTGAATAATTTATCGACTCGTCTTAACAAATATATCAGTGAAAGTGGTATCTGCTCACGACGTGATGCCGATCGTTATATTGAGCAAGGCCAAGTCTTTATTAATGGCAAACGCGCTGCTATTGGTGATCAGGTTTTCTCTGGTGATGAAGTTAAAGTCAATGGACGCTTGATTGAGCCGCGTGAAGAAGATGATCTGGTGCTGATTGCACTAAATAAACCCATAGGTATTGTCAGCACGACCGAAAGTGGTGAAAAAGATAATATTGTTGATTTTGTTAATCATAGTACCCGTGTCTTTCCTATCGGCCGATTAGATAAAGATTCACAGGGCATTATTTTTCTGACTAATCACGGCGATCTAGTTAATAAAATTTTGCGTGCTGGTAATGATCATGAAAAAGAGTATCTGGTTACTGTAAATAAATTAGTCACCGATGAGTTTGTGCGTGGTATGAGCACCGGAGTACCTATTCTAGGTGCTATGACTAAAAAGTGTAAAGTAAAGAAAGAGGCCCCTTTTGTCTTCCGTATTACTTTAGTTCAAGGATTAAACCGTCAAATTCGTCGTATGTGTGAACACTTTGGCTATGAAGTCACTAAGCTTGAGCGTGTGCGTATTATGAATGTCAGTCTCTCTGGTTTACCCTTAGGTGAATGGCGCGATTTAACCGATGATGAGTTAATTGAATTATTTAAATCAATCGAAAAATCCTCTTCGGAAGCTGCACCGGCGAAACAAACCAAAGCTAAAGCAAAATCTGGCTCAGCGAAAAAGCCTTTAGTGCCAGCGCCTAAAAGCGCGGGGAAAAATAGCCCTGATAATTCATCTCGTAAACGTTTTGACCAACCAGGTCGTAAAAAGAAAAAACGCTAATCAGTACATCGAATTATCCAATAACGGCTTCCCTGATCAGAAGCCGATTTTATTCAATAAATTTATTTAGCTAAAATGAGTTTTGAATTAAAAATACGCGAGTAAAGTAACGGTAATATTATTGAAATAATAATCGCCAATCCTGCGACCTTATTTAATCCGATTAATTGTTCATTCTGTTCACTTAATATCAATGAAGAAATTGCCCCCGCACAACCACTAGCAAAATGCTGTATCGCACTCTGTATCGAACTATAGGCCGCTCTATTAGTAGTTGAAGGTATATGACTATTCGCAATAATAATAGTCACTGTACGACTTGCAGTTAAGCTCATTAATAACACAAAAAAAGCTAATAACGGTATTTGTTTGTTAAAAATAAACTGATCAAATAGCAGATAAATAATCACTAATGTCGTCACTAATAATATATATTTTGGCTGTTGAGCTTTATTTAGATAACCCACCGCTTGCATCGCAATAAAACTAATTATCCCGCCCCAAAAATAGAATGAACTCAATTCTTCAAAGGGTAAATGGCGATTTTTCATTAAATATATCGCTAAATTGGGAATAATTAAAAAGGTACTAAAAACAGCGCCCGCCATTAATAACATAGAATAAATCACTTTTTTTTGCTGCCAGAAACTCGGCTGTTCTAATGTTTTTTGATTGGGTAAATCAACTGGCATAGAAGGTAAAAATTTCATCGTCAATAGAAAGCTGACTAAACCAAAAGCGCTGATAATCATAAAAAGTGAACGCCATGAAACATATTGAACAAGCTGTAAGCTCAAGGGAATAGCCAGCACAGCTACCACCGTAAAAGTGCCCATTACTGCTGCAATTGCGCGTCCTCGCCTCTGGGGATCAATCTGATCGATAATAATCGCCAATGTAATACCAATCAGTGGGCCTGCAAATGCACCCGTTATAATTCTAAATAAGATCAAGGTGAATTGATCATAGGAAAATGCAGTTAATAGTGAACCGCTAATTAATCCAAATAATAAAATTTGTAATACTAATTTGCGATTAAATTTATCCAGAAAGCGAGCACAAACTAGCGAAGCCAAGGCCGCCGCCAATGTATAACTTCCGGTAATAAAACCAATATTAGCCGCTGGTATTGTCAATTCTTCCACCAATATTGGGCTAATGGGAACAATTACCATAAAATCAAAGACATTCACAAATTGAACTAAAATACCAATTAAAACAATTCGATAATATAGAGATAAAGACATAGTTCACTCCTAATAATAGAGAGAACAGACTAATCATTGTCGTTAATGAGATAAATAGGTAATATTTAATAACACTAATATCAAATATGGGATAATAATGGCGAACGTTGATCTAAACCTATTAAAGGTTTTTATGATGGTGGCTCAGCAAGGCAGTTTTATTCAAGCTGCCAATAAACTGGCTATGCCCTCTTCAAATGTGAGTCGCGCTATTAGCCAGCTCGAAGCACAAGTTAATTGTCGATTAATTGCCAGAACCACTCGTAGAATGCGCTTAACTGAGAAAGGGACTGTTTTATATCAACAAGGTGAATATTTATTGGATGAATTAAGTCAAACATTATCCTCTCTCTCTGAATCAAAAGGCTTACAAGGGCGATTAAAAATTACCATTCCTGGCGAATGGGGAAGTCTGTTATTAGCGCCGATTATCGCGCAATTCGCACTATTACATCCGCAGCTATCACTCTACTGCGATACCCAATTTACTGTGAGCGATATTATTGATGATGATATTGATCTCTTACTCACCTTTAATCGCGGCCAATTGTCAGATAGCTCATATCACGCCAAGTGTATTAAACAGTGGCCAAGTATTGTGGTTGCTGCGCCTAAATTAATCGAACGTACTGGTTTACCTGATAGTATCCAAGCCCTTACCCATCTTCCCTGTATCACCAGTCTTAGCGCTATTAAAGGTCAGCCTTGGCAATTTATTGATAAACAGGGAAAGTTGCAGAAAGTGAATGTTCAAAGTCATTTTCGGGTGAACAGTGGATTTATCGCTGGGGAGGCCGCCGTTCAAGGTTTAGGTTTCGCGATTTTAAGTAAAGCGGCTTGCTTAAATGAATTAGCCAGTGGTCGTTTAGTTGAGATTCAGTTCCAGCAGCACCCAGCGCCCTTTGAACTGGTGGCGATTTATGCCAGTAATCGTTATTTATCGCAAAAAATTAGTCAGTTTTTGGCGTTTTTAACCCAAGAGTTACAATAAAATTAACTCTATGGTTAAATTCCTAATACCTTGTATTTACTTAGTGATTTTTTTTGAGAACCTGAAATTTGATCGTGTTAAGTCGCATAATTATAAAAAAAAGCTATTTTAACGGCTATTGCTCTTTCTTTATGCTTTAAATTTTGGCCTATATCACCTATCCTTGAGGGCTAAAATTAAACATATTTTGTCTTTCTTCTGGGTAAATAATTATGACAATGAAGCGTACCAAGAATATCAACCAGGACGCATTCCGCAAAACTTGGCGCAATTACCGCCTTGCGCCTGTGGCTATCGCGATCAGTGCTGTTTTTATGCTTTCTGCTTGTGAAGAAAGTGATGAAACTGTTTCGCTTTATACTAATGCTGAAGATTGTTCTCAAACCAATCCATCTCAAGCTGAGCAATGTACCTTGGCTTACAATAATGCATTGCAAGAAGCAGCGAAAACTGCGCCTAAATATGCAACTCGTGAAGATTGTGTCGCTGAATTTGGTGAGTCTATGTGTACTCAAGCACCAGCTCAAGCGGGTATCGGCGGAACCTCTTCTGCGCCGGCAGCTGAACAGCAAGCGCAAAACAGTTCTGGCAGCATGTGGATGCCGCTGATGATGGGTTATATGATGGGCCGCATGATGGGCGGTAGCGCTGCATCACAACCGCTATTTAGTTCAAAAAATCCAGCCAGCCCAGCCAATGGTAAATTTGTTGATGCCTCAGGTAAAAACTATGGTCCAGCAACCGCTAATGGTCGCTCGATGACAGTTCCTAAAACCGCTATGGCACCAAAACCTGCAACGACATCAACAGTAACACGTGGTGGATTTGGCGATTCAGTGAATAAACAGACTTCGATGCAGAATAAATCATCTTCTAACTCTTCATCCCGTTCAATGGGTGGCTGATTGTTATGAAACGCGTTCCTATTATCGAGCGTCCAAACTGGCGTGAAAAAGCTTCTGAATTTGGGTTCAACTTTCATACTATGTATGGCGAACCCTATTGGTCTGAAGATGCTTACTACCAATTTACCTTAGCTCAAATTGAAGAACTCGAAGATGTGACCGCTGAGTTACATCAAATGTGCTTGAAAGTGGTCGATAAGGTAGTTAATAGCGAAGAGTTGCTGACTCGTTTTCAAATCCCACGTCATACTTGGGATTTTGTTCGTCAATCTTGGAAAACAAATCAGCCTTCGCTCTATTCTCGGTTAGACTTTGCTTACGATGGCAAAGGCCCGATTAAATTACTTGAGAATAATGCCGATACACCGACATCATTATATGAGTCTGCTTTTTTCCAATGGATTTGGTTAGAAGATCAAATTGCGGCGGGAAAACTGCCGGAAAATGCAGATCAGTTTAATGGTATTCAGGAACTCTTGATTGAAAGATTTACTGAATTAAAAGAGAAATTTGGTTTTAGTTTGCTGCATATGACCTGCTGCCGTGACACCGAAGAAGATCGGGGTACAGTGCAATATTTACAAGATTGCGCCAATGAAGCAGGTATCGCTACTGAATTTGTCTATGTTGATGACATTGGCTTAGGCGAAAAAGGTGAGTTTACCGACACAGAAGATCAAGTGATCGCCAATCTGTTTAAGCTCTATCCTTGGGAATTTATGCTGCGAGAGATCTTTTCTACTAAGCTCGAAGACGCGGGTGTCCGCTGGTTAGAGCCGGCGTGGAAAAGTATTATTTCGAATAAAGCACTATTACCTATGCTCTGGGAGATGTTCCCAAATCACCCTAATTTGTTACCAGCCTATTTTGCCGATGATAAATCTGCTAATCTCGAAAGTTATGTAATTAAACCGCTTTTCTCACGAGAAGGGGCCAATATTCGTATCATTGAGAATGGCAAAGAGATTGCTTCTGCTGATGGACCTTATGGTGAAGAAGGGATGATTATTCAGCAATTTCATCCACTGCCTAAATTTGATGGCAACTACACCTTAATCGGTAGTTGGCTAGTGAATGATCAAGCCGCAGGCATCTGTGTGCGTGAAGATAGCTCTTTGATCACACAAGATCTGTCACGTTTCTATCCTCATGTAATTATTGATTAATATCGATAATCACGAATAAAAAAACCAGCCGTTATATTATGTAACGGCTAGTTTTTATTCTCTCTACTGCTTAATTCTGCTGATGATAATTTAGGCTATCTTCTGGTGCAGATTCACGCTCATCCAGTCCATAATCACGCATAACGTGAGCGACTCTCAAACGATAATATTTTAAAATTGAGCCTCTTCCCGCAAGTTGCGCTAAGCGATGCGCCTCAGTATTGCGCCACTGTTTAACCGCCTCTTCGCTTTGCCAAAATGAGAGTGATAATAATTTTTTAGGCTCAGCTAAACTTTGAAAACGTTCAATAGAAATAAAACCATCAATAGTCGTTAAATACTGTTTAAGTTCTTGTGCCAATGACAAATATTGCTCTTGATGTCCTTCATTGGCTTCAAGTTCAAAAATAACTGCAATCATACTTAGCGCTCCTTATTATTGTTGTTATGAAATAGCGGGTAATTGGCATTAGGTAAATCCTTCCAATAATATTGGCTAAATAATTCGGTATCAGTTTTATTTTGTATTATAAAATCAACAGTCGCTAAGGTAATAGCTTTCGCAATATGCTCCCCTGGGCAGCGATGTTTACCATAACCAAAAGGAAGTGTTGCCGTTTCTGCTATTAAAGGTACTATCATCTGGCTGATTTTTCTCTGCTCAAATATAAATCGTTTGGTATTTTTAATCGGTGGAACTGAGTCTAAAACTAGTGCCATTAATTGATGATATTCGAGTTGGTTATTTTTATTATATTCAATTAATGTTAGGCCTAATAAGCTCGTTGTTCCATCACTAACCTGAAAGAGTAAACCCATTAAATTTGCAATAATTGTATCTATATCACAATCAAGATCAGCGGATATATTTTGGCTCAATGCGGTAAATAAAAATCCTTTTTGTTGTTCAATCTGCGAATAAAGATTGTCTGACGCAGCAATTTTATCGTCGATATCATTTATGGGTACTTGCCCAATAATAATAGAACGCGAAAAATGTTGTGCATCAACAATCAGCTGTGGCCATTGATGAGGACGATAACCTAAAAAAGAACCGATAACACAAATAGGCACTGCGAGTAAAAAGTAATTTAATTGCTCCGCACTCTTAAGTTCAGGTGCTAATGATAATATAACTTGTTGAGTCGTCTCTTCGACTTTATTTATCGTGAGCATATTTAAAGTCTTATTTAACGCCTGTTTTAACTCATCTCTCGGTTTATCATCACGCATACGTATTAGGCGTGAAAAAATCTGACCGATAACATTATCTGCTAGCGAATTAGGAATTTGTTCACTCTCCGGCCTCACTTTATAATTATCGCTGCTCAATATTTTCTTTATTTCAGCGATATCTTTTAATTTAAATGGACATTGATTCATCGACTTCTTCCTTATAGACAGTTATAAGATAATAAGCAAAATAAAAATGAACACTTCGCTATAGGCCGAATTATGAATGAAGATATGCACGCTCAGATTGCCCATATTGCAAGCGCGATGGCAGATAAAACAAGAGCGAAAATGCTGTGTCTATTAATGGATGGCAGAGCCTATACCGCCACCGAATTAAGTACTATTGCAGAGATAGCCCCTTCGACAGCCAGTGTTCACCTAACAAAATTAGTTGATAGCGGATTAATAAAGCGATTAAAACAGGGGCGATTTCACTATTTCTGTTTGACCGATCAACATGTCAGTCGTGCGCTTGAAATGCTAATGAATTTATCTCAACGATCTGAAATCAAAAATATTAAAAGTTCAACGCCAGCTCATTTGAAATGCGCTAGAACCTGCTATCAACATATGGCGGGGGAAGTGGCGGTGCAATTACGTCTGTTCTTTTTGCAGCAAGAGTGGCTAACTGGAAGTGATAGTTATTTATTAACGCCAGAAGGTGAAAAAAACTTTCAACAATTAGGCGTCGATATTTCGAAAATGAAATCAACATCTGTGGCTCGTGACTGCCTTGATTGGAGCGAAAGAAAGCCACATTTTGCCGGCCCCTTAGCCAATCAATTATTACTACACTTTGAGAAAAAAGATTGGTTATATCGTTATCCTCAATCCAGACAACTATTTTGGACTGAAAAAGGAAAGCAAAATTTAGCTAAATATTTTGCGATTACTGAGATTATTGATCGTTAAATACAATAGTAAGGGACAAAAAAGATCAATAACCCCAGTCGTTTATCCGATCATCACTGACATCATACTTAATGAGGCAAAAGTTATGCCCTCAACGGGTAGAGATATAGGATCATCGGCCTCTTTAGTGCCTAAAATATATAATAGCGGTAGAAAGTGCTCAGGTGATGGGTTCGATAGCTGGCCATCTTCGCGCGCTAATGCCGAGGTCAATGGATGTGGCTGCTGTTGGCTCGCTAACTGTTCACGTACATATTGGTCAAAAGAGCTAGCCCATGGATAAGGCTCTACTTGAGGATCTCGCCAGTTCATCGCTCTCAAATTATGCACCACATTACCGCTGGCCAAGATCAAAACACCCTCTTGTCGTAAAACAGCCAGTTTCTTACCTAAATCATAATGATATTCAGCCGACTGGGTGCTATCAATACTGAGCTGAATAACAGGAATATCGGCTTCTGGATACATTTGTAGCAAAATTTCCCAAGTGCCATGATCGAGCCCCCACTCTCCTTGGTCTTGCAACACAGGGATTGGCGACAACAGATCACTGACACGTTGAGCTAATTCAGGTGAACCCGTAGCCGGATACTGCACCTGAAATAGCGAATCTGGGAAACCACCGAAATCATGAATTGTTTTAGGAAATTCCATTGCCGTAACAGCCGTTACTGGTATATACCAATGAGCCGAAATCGCTAAAATCGCCTTAGGACGAGGTAAACTACTCCCCAGTTTTGCCCAAGCGCGGGTATAAACATTATCATCTAAAGCATTCATTGGCGTGCCATGACCAATAAATAGAGCTGGCATTTTATGAGTTGACATATAAGTCTCCACAAGTGATCCGCTTTTTTATTAGCATACGCCAGCTTTTAAGCTAATACACTTAGAGTGCAGTGATTGAGTTAATCAAAAAAATTGATGCTAATGAGCATTAGGTGATTTTATTAATAGTCACAGGAACACTCTTGCTCATCCGGCGCGCAATCCAAGCAAGTATACAGCCGATCAACATAACGATCGCTAATGCCAATTTATCTTGTATCGGCAAAGAGATAGCAATAAGCCCTAAAGATGCACCTCCCGCCATTTGGACGAACCCCACCAAAGCAGAAGCTACGCCGGCTTCCTTGGCATAAGGCTCTAATGCATAACTAATTGCGGGTCCCATCATAAAAGCGAGCCCTGCGCAGGCACAAGCGACAGGTAGCATATAGACTAACCAGTGAGCCTGAATCTCTAATGGTAATAAAATTAAGCCTAATAATAGCCCGAAACAGCCTAATCCCATTAGAAAACTTCCTATCATTAGGCAAGTAGGACGGCCAACTCGGCGAATAAGATAATTAGCAATAAAGCTAACAAACATAATCCAAAAACCATTAACCCCAAAAACAATCGAAAATTGGAGAGGCGAGAGAGCAGCATCTCCCATTAATACATTAGGCGCAAAAGAGACATAGGAGAGAGCCATTCCCATAGCTCCAGCATTCACCAATGAAAAAGTTAAAAATTGCCGATTACGGAGAATAGTTAAATAATTTTTAAACTGTATAAGTTTAACTTTTTGCGTGGTTACTGGGCGTGTTTCGGGTAAAAACATTAGGATTAATATTAATACAATCGCTGCGTATAGCGCCAAAAACCAAAAAGGTGCGCGCCAATTAAAAGCTTCTGCTAATAATCCGCCCAGCAATGGAGCTAATGCTGGCACTATATTTAAGGTTCCATTTAAAAATCCAAAAGCTCGAGCTGCGTCATTACCGTTCAAACGATCGCGTACGCTACTGAAAGCTACCACAGAAGTACAACAAACCGCCGTACCTTGCAATAAGCGAGAGGCTATAAAGAGGGTTGGAGTTGTTGCAAGAGCCGCCATAATCGCACCTAGAATATAAAGTACAATACCGATAATGGCGATAGGTCGACGTCCATACTTATCGACCAAAGGGCCTGAAATTAACTGCCCGATGCCTAATACCAAAATAAATAGTGCGATGGTCGATTGGATCAGCGCTTCACTACTATTCAAACCTTTTGCAATTGCGGGCATGGTAGGTAAATAGAGATCGATACCCAAAGGACCCAGTAAAATTAAAGTAAGTAACAAAAACAGAAACTTTTGCATAAAAAAAGATCATATCCAGTAGGTGGTAAAGATAAAAAACGTGACTAATTAAACGGCAATTAAATTTAAGATCAAGTAATTTTAATACATATTGTCGATATTATGGCTTAATGTCAGTAGATCTAATCTCTATTGAGCTGCTTGCCCCGCAAACAAAACAATCAAAATTCAAACACGAGATAAGATTTTCTTTATTATATATGTTTCAAATAGTCGAACTCTTCTTAATAAGCACTGAATTTTAGATTTCAATTAATCTATTCCCGATAAATAACAGCCATATATATTGTGTGTATTTAGGCCATTAAAATAATAAAGCAAATAAACACTATTGGTTTTATTATAGAAACAGTATAAACCACATAGAAACAATATAACAAATTGATTAATCTAAAAAACATAATAACACCTAGCCAGTGTAGCTTATCACTCTAAATAGTTCATTAGGCGCTTTTAAAGTCCAATACCATGCGAGATTTTTTTATATAAATCCACCTTAGGCTAAATTACCTCTTGAGATTTTTATGAGTTAATGTAATTTTATAATAGTAATTCTTATTTTGATTACTTGTGCTTGAACATAAGCCTTTAGGTCAATTTTATTTTTTTAATCAAGTAAGACTAAGGTTGTTCCATGTTTAAAAATTTCTTTTTTATAACTGAAAAATCACGCCGTCGCTACGGTGTTGCTCTTTTTGTTGGTATTCTGGGTGGGATAGTTTCTGGTTTTGTTAAATGGGGAGCTGAAGTTCCATTCCCTCCTCGTACCTTTTCAGGTGGCCGTAACGAATTTAATCCACCGTTTTTGTTTTTGCAGGATTATCTAGGCATTGATCCTACTGCTACCGTTTATACCTTCTCGGAACATATTATTAATCCGGTGATGGTAACACATATGATCTTCTCTCTGGTGTTTGCTATCGGTTATTGCCTTGTAGCGGAAATTTTCCCTAAGGTGAAAATGTGGCAAGGCGCGATGGCGGGGATACTGGCGACTGTTGCTGTTCATGGTATTAGTTTCCCTCTTTTAGGATTAACGCCACCTTTAAGCGAACTGCCATTTGATGAGTATTTCTCTGAAATATTCGGTCATATCGTTTGGTTTTGGTCAATTGAAGTGATCAGAAGAGATATCAGAAATAGGATCACTCATCAACCCGATCCTGAAGTTCCCTTAACACAAGCTTATCGATAAAAACAAAAAACCCGCAGTTTATAAATTGCGGGTTTTTCTTACGATTAAAAGTTTTTGTCTTTATTTCTCCAGCCTGTCGGCCGTAGATTGTCGACAAATAGAGCTAATAATTAGCTAACTTTTTTTGCCTGATTAACGCGGTATTCAACCAAATCGTCGATAGTAACAACTGGCATATTATGTTGTTTTGCAAAGAGGATCACTTCAGGGGCACGCGCCATTGAGCCATCATCATTGGTTAATTCACATAAAACACCCGCTGATTTAAAGCCAGCAAGTGTCACCAAATCAACGGTTGCTTCCGTATGACCACGTCGAGTCAATACTCCACCATCGCGGGCTCTTAACGGGAAAACATGGCCGGGACGATTGATGTCAGCAGGTTTAGCGTTAGTTGCTGTAGCAGCACGGACGGTAGTTAAACGGTCGGCAGCAGATACGCCTGTTGTCACACCTTGTGCAGCTTCTATAGTGACAGTAAATGCCGTTTGATATTGGCTGGAGTTATTCTCAACCATCATTGGCAATTCTAATTGTTTACGATGTTCATCGGTAATACAGAGACAAACAATACCGCTACCGTGGCGAATAGTAAGCGCCATCTGTTCAACAGTCATTGTTTCGGCGGCAAAGATCATATCGCCTTCGTTTTCACGATTCTCATCATCTAACACCATAACACCCTGACCATTACGTAGGGCTTCTAGTGCTAATTCAACACGGGCAATTGGATCGCCAAATTCTGAAAGGAGCGTCTGATTCATGGTAAAAACCTCTATGATAAATTATTTAGTTACCAGAATCAGGGCAGTCTTAGGAGTGTAATGCCAATAACGAAAATTTGCATATGCGAATTCCCGCCAATCGGCATGCAAGACATTACTATTTACAGCACATGTTTAGAGTTCAAGCCAATAAAACATGTCTATAACAACGCAGATTAGTGCGCCAAAATAAGTCATGCTGTTATTCTCTCTCCCATCCGGACTATAACCGTCGGCTCCAGAGTTACACTGGATCTGCTGACCTTCACGATAGAACTATGAAGCGCTCGCGGGCTTCACTACTGCTGTTCAGAATACTTTATCGGAACTGAGTAATGTTACCGCCGGTGGGGATTTTCGCCCCGCCCTGAGATAAAACGTGATCAATATAACGCCAATCGAAGCCGGCTGCAATCCGCAAAAGCAGAACTCAAGCTCGACTCACACTTTTGGATAATAAAAACGCAGATAAAACGCTATGTTAGCGATAAAGTAGAGTTAAGATGGTTTATCCAAATTGAATCTGGTATTAAACTAGCTATCAACCCCATTTTGAATAGATAAAAAGGACCCAGAATGCTCGATCCCAAAAAAATTGAACAGATTGCTCGTCAAATCCAGGGCGCTCTGCCACAAGGTGTACGTGATCTGGGCGAAGACCTTGATAAGAAAGTACGTTCTCTATTACAGTCTCAACTCAGTAAACTCGATCTTGTTAGTCGTGAAGAGTTTGATATTCAGACTCAGGTACTGCTCCGCACCCGTGAGAAACTAGCCCTGCTCGAGCAACGCGTTAGCCAATTAGAAAAAGCAAATGAGCCAGCTTCCGTGCAGCCGGAAGAAAAGCTAGATTAATAACCACTTAAATTTAGAACTACATAGATAAAAAGCCCAAATGATATTTACCTATATTATAGGAAACGTCATTCAGGCTTTTTGTTGCATCCTTGAGTCGATAACTGAAAAATAATATTACTTCTGCCCTTGATTATCTTTTATCGCTGCTGATAACGCCCTAGTTATCGCCATAGATAAAGTTTTAGCATCTAAAAATAGCGCATCAAGATTAGCGTAATATTCATCTCTCTTTTGATGATAATCAACCGTTAATAGATGCGTATCACTTGGTTGAACATTTGTCTGTTCGAGATAATTTTGTATATCAGCTCGCTCTTCATTTCTTAGTGATTCTATGATGATAGGTAATAGGTCATCCGTGGTTAACACCCCACAATAAAAAGCTTTTAGATGGTGATTAATAGCGTCATTTATCACAGAAATAGTTTGCAGAGTATTTTCAATGGCTGTCGGAAAATTTAGACTTGTATTCACTTGAGCTGCCTCATTTTCACGAATTGACTGCCAATAATTTATTGGAGAATTAAATTTCTCAAGAAAATAACGTCCAATGTAAAGTGAAGGCGCAAAAATAAGACGGTGATAGCGATATTTAATATTTTTTTCCACCATCTGAATACTTTGATTTATTCCACTATAAATGGGTGAAAAATCGAGATCTACACGCCTGTTATCCCCTTTGAAAAAGGCGAATTTATATACAATAACCGCGCCGACTTCGTCTCGATTAAGTAATTCTATATAACTGAGTGGAAAATAGAGTGTGCGTCCTTCAACAATTTGATTTTTATTGAGACAAACTCGATGAGATGTAACGTAAAAGCATTCTGTGAGGCCAACAATAATATTATCCGGTACTGAGGTTTGTGCTTTTTCTGCCAGAGAATCAATCCAATACCATAAGTTGGGGGCTTCTACACGATTCACTAATTGGCCAATACTCTGGATTGGTTCGCCCTGAAATATAACAAAGCTTTGACGTAATTTTAATAATCCCCAAAGAATATAGCCAGTCATCGCCAACAGCGTAAAAACAATCAACAAGAACAAATAAAAGCGATCTTGGTTAACGACAAATTTATTTGCCAGCCAAATAGCTTCATAAGAGAGCAAACACAGAAAACTAAGCGCGGCCAGCAGCATTTGTGCGATTAAAATATAAGGAAGTATCTTTCGACAAAACTTAAATACCGATAATAATAGATCGCGTGATTGGCGAGCAGCATAAGCGCCATTAATACAGAGTAAGATAGTAAAACCCGCTAATAACAACGATAAAATAGCCATCACAATTGCAGTGATTGATATAGCTTGTTGAAAGTTAATCAAGCTGATTTCAGTTTCATATTTAGCAAATTGGCTATCAAGTTTCAGGATGTAATCACTTCCCAAAATAGTTGTACCATTTTCAAATCTCACTAAGGTTTCAGGATCTGTTTTTACATCAGCAGCAAGATCCATTCTTTCTGTCATGGTTTTCTGAAAGAAATTATATGAATCGTAATTCCTACTATATTGTATAATACCGCATATTGATAATAACAATGGTAGCAATAATAGCCATAAAATAAGCTTATTTTGCATTAACATCCTCTCCCTTAAACAACTTTCATTTTAAAATTTAAAATAAAAAACTTTGTATCTCAGCCATTTAATCTGAGTGAATTTATCCATATTACACTCTTTTGATTACATAGCTTTTCTATAAATTCAGAATTATCTTTATTCAAAACAGATATAATTTAACTTGAGAGACAAAGATAGCCCTACTTTTGTGATACACATAAAGTTAAAAAGAATATCAACCATATTTAAAACTTTATATTCCATATATGATAAGTTATTTAATGGATTCCATTCAAAATATGATAGTTCATTATCATTAATACACTTCACCTTTAAATTATTAGAAATTATTCTATATGATAAATATACAGAATTAGCATTATTTAACAATAGGTTAGTTTCATATTTAACAACGCATTTTATTTATATTAAAAATAGAAAGACCATGAAGTTAATTAACATCATGGTCTTATTTTTTCTATAGGATATAACTCAAAATATACAAATAATAATTAGCTTATTTTTATGATATTTTTAATTATATTTGATGTAGAGATACCATCTTCGAAATTGAGCACTTTAACTTCGCCGCCCGCAGCCCAAACCTCTTCACTGCCCGCTATATCTTTCGGCTGATAGTCGCCGCCTTTTACCAGAACATCAGGTAGGATTTTAGCGATCAGGCGCTGAGGGGTATCTTCTTCGAAAGCCACAACCCAATCAACGGCTCCCAAGGCACCCAGTACGATCATGCGTTGATCGAGTGGGTTGACTGGACGTGTTTCACCTTTCAAACGTTTTGTGGATGCATCACTATTCACGGCAACAATAAGGCGATCACCTAATTTACGTGCATTGGCTAAATAAGAGACATGACCTGCATGTAAAATATCGAAGCAGCCATTAGTCATCACGATCTTTTCACCACGTTGACGTGCATTTTTTACCGCTTGCTGTAATTCCGTTTCATCCATCACACCGAATCCGTTATCGGTTCTTCCGCGAATAGCATTTTCCAATTCAACGGGGGAGACGGTTGATGTACCTAATTTCCCTACTACTACACCAGCGGCTGCATTTGCTAAAACACAGGCTTCATGTAGTGGTTTACCTGCGGCAAGGGAGGCAGCAAGCACACCAATAACCGTATCGCCAGCCCCTGTGACATCATAAACCTCTTGTGCCAAAGTCGGTAAATGTAACGGCGGATGGCCTCGCTGAATAAGGCTCATGCCCTGCTCTGAACGCGTGATCAACAAGCCTTTCAGATCTAGCGATTCAACCAGTTGCATCCCTTTTTGTTCAACATCGTTATTATCTTGGCAATTACCAACAATCGCTTCGAATTCAGACATATTAGGCGTCAGCAGGGTCGCGCCACGATAGCGAGCAAAATCACTGCCTTTAGGGTCGATTAAGACTGGAACATGATGTTTTTTAGCGAGGGCAATAACTTTTTCGACTTGCGATAGCGCCCCTTTAGCATAATCCGATAATACCAGTGCACCTATATAGGGTATCGCTTGCTCAATACGCTCAAGCACAGGTTGAACATCAACATTGTCAAATCCCTCTTCAAAATCTAAACGAATGAGCTGTTGATTACGTGATAATACCCTTAGCTTGGTAATAGTCGGATGTGAAGGCAATGCGACAAAATCACAACGCACATTGACCTCATTTAATTTTTCCGTCAATGCTTTCGCCGCATCATCGATACCCGTCAGACCAACAAGGCGTGAATTTGCACCAAGGGAGGCGATATTCATAGCAACGTTAGCTGCGCCACCGGGACGCTCTTCAACCATATTCACTTTAACCACTGGAACAGGTGCTTCTGGTGAAATACGCGTGGTTGGCCCATGCCAATAACGATCTAACATAACGTCGCCGACAACTAATACGCCAGCTTGTTTAAAATCAGGGAGTGTCACTTTCATCCAGAACTCCAATATAAAAAGTGAAATTTAATAGGTTGATTAGGCCAGATATTATCACAATCTTATAAAATGGGTTAAATCTACTATCTATAGATAGTAAGTCTTAATCAAACAATCAGTGAAAATTGAAATCTAGCTTAGATTAGATCATAAAGGGCCAGCTTAAAAATAAGCTGACCCTCTGCATTTTAAGTTATCTAAGCTAGTGTTATTTTATATCCGGCAATGCATAAGCAACTAAAGAATCACCCTCTTTAGTACCGAATGAACTGTGACCACCCGCCATAATAACGACATACTGTTTACCTTTATATTCATAGGTCATAGGAGTTGCTTGCCCACCAGCTGGCAAACGTTGTTCCCAAACTTTATCACCATTAGAGACTCGATAAGCACGAATATAATTATCCTGTGTTGCAGCAACAAACATTAAATCACCAGCAGTTGAAATTGAGCCACCTAAACCCGGTACGCCGATTTCAACAGGAGGTAATTGAAATAAATTCGGTAAACTATCTCTAATAGTCCCAATTCGTTTTTTCCATACCACTTTGTTTGTTGTTAAATCAACGGCTGCAACATATCCCCATGCAGGTTGTTTACAAGGTAATCCTAATGGTGAAAGGAAGGGTGATAATTTCACACCATATGGCGTACCAAACATCGGCTGAATACCGGCTTCTGCTTTTCCACCTTCCATCACTTCTGGGCGGTTAATATCTTCAGGAATTAATTGAGAGACAAAGGGTAAACCAATCGGATTCATTAAAGCGACTTGTCTATCTTCATTCACTGAAATTCCACCCCATTCAAAGACACCTAAATTACCGGGGAAAACTAATGTGCCATTTTCTGATGGCGGAGTGTAAATACCATCATAATTTAAGTTTTCAAATGAGATGCGACATAATAACTGGTCAAACAGCGTCGCCCCCCACATATCTTTATCTGTTAGCTTTTGTTGAGGTGCCATATTAAGAGCAGAAAAGGGTTGAGTAGGTGAATAATTTTCACCTTTTGTTTGTGGCCCTTTCTTCACAGTTACAGGAACATTACGCTCTTCGATTGGCACAACAATAGTTCCGTCGCGTCGATCTAATACAAAAACATTTCCCGTTTTAGTCACAATATAAATAACGGGCGTAATTTCATTATTTGCATTTTTAATATCGACTAACGAAGGTTGAGAAGGTACATCCATATCCCATAAATCGTGATGTGTAGTTTGGAAATTCCAAATTAACTCACCTGTTGATGCATTAAGCGCTAATACAGAATTAGCATAACGTTCTTTTAGTTTATCTCTATCTCCACCCCAAATATCAGGTGTACCTACACCAGTTGGAATATAGACAATATCACGCTCAGCATCATAAGCTAATGGCGCCCAAGCGTTAGGAGAATTATTGACGAACTTATTACCTTCACTGAGCATGGCATTAGGATCGGAAGCGCCCGTATCAAATACCCACATCAATTCGCCACTATTTACGTCATAGCCACGAATAACACCTGAAGGTTCTTTATTGGAGAAGTTATCAGTAACAGAACCGCCCGTGATAATGGTTGTTCCCGTCACAATCGGAGGCGATGTGGGGTTATAACCACCAAGATAAGCATAGGGCATGGATTTTAATAAATTAATCTCGCCCTTATCACCAAAGTCGGTACATTTTTGTCCGTTGTCTGCATTTATGGCAATTAAACGGCCATCATTAACCGGTAAAATAACTTTACGCGGGCACTCTAATGAAGTAGTTTTTCTATTTTTCAGACTTTCGCTAAAGCCACTAATATTTTCCTGATCATAATAAGAGACACCTCGGCATGTCATATGTTGGAAAGTATTATTAGATTTTAATTTAGGATCAAACTTCCACTTCTCTTTACCCGTATCTGGTTCAAGACTAATTAACCATTGATGAGGCGTGCATAGAAAGAGATTGTCCTTAATTTTAATTGGCGTCACTTCATTTGTTGTTTCAGCAGAATCATTTGGCCCTTTAAAATCTTGAGTATTATAAGTCCATTGCGTTTCCAGATTTTTAACGTTATCACTATTAATTTGCGTCAAAGGTGAATAACGTACGCCCGCTTGCGTACGCCCATAAGCAGGCCAATCAGCATTATCAATTCCCGGTATCGCTTTATTGACTGCTGGTTGAGATCGGGCTATTTCACCTTTTATCTCTTGTGGATCATTAAAGGCGCTGTAAATAATAATAATCAAGGTCGAGAGCAGTAAAATAAATAATAGCACCTTGCTAAAAAAAGTATTATTTATGCCTTTAGTGGCAGAAGGGATCAGCAGGAGTATGCCTATGATAAAGAATATATCTAATCTCGGCGCTAAAGCCCAAAAATCGGTACCGACTTCCCACAAACTCCAAATAAGCGTAGCTAGAAGCAACAGATTAAATATCCAAATTGACAGCGGGTTCCTTTTTAATAATAAACTCGCTGAAATTAGAATAACAACACCACTAATAATATAGTAGCTGGAGCCCCCTAAATAACTAAGCCATCCACCCCCTATAAGCAAATAAAAACCACTGATTATCATAATAAAAGAGATAAAGATCAGCCATTTTGAACTGGGTTCTTTATATGTATTCATACTCAATTCCTATGCCTTTATTATTTTTAACAATAATCCACCTATTTACAGCCATTACGTCTGTAAATTGATATAAATAATATCGATTGAATAAGGGTCTGATTAAAATTAAATCATCACTTTAAGTATTATAAGCATAGACCAATTTATCAGAAATTCCCCAATTTCCAATATAAAAGGCAAAAAAAATTTCAGTTAAGTTAAATGATTAGGTAAAGTCAAAAATCAAAACAATAAATTATTATGGACTATTTGCTACTAGCTCAAATAATCGCCAAAATAGGCTGTAACTTTCTCTTCATCTATTTTTAAACTCCCTTTCCACCCCGCCCAAGGCATCTCCATATCTGAACGCCCTTTGGTATTATTTAGTTGTATCTCGGCGCTAGTAATATCCCCAAAATTAGCCCAATCATCCAATGACAAGGGAATAAACTGGTTGGGGATCACTCCGATCAAAGCTAAAGAGTGTAATATGCCTCTTTTAGTATATTTATTACCTGATAGAAGTTTTGATTCCGCCAGTCGTTTTTCAAAACGTCCTGGTGTTTCATCTTCTGCTGCGCCTCTTAATAGATCCAATAGCTGATTAAACACCTGTTTATCATTCTCTGTTGGCTGCACAACATCGCTAGTTAATAGATGTTTGAGATTCAAGTAAGCATAAGAGGGATTACTGGTATAAGCATTGCCATAATATAAGCAGTATTGAAAAAAACTATCATTAATATACTTTAATTCATCTTTATCACTACAGATCCAGCAGCAAGCATATTGAGATTTTTCTTGATAATCATGTGATGGCAAATGATGCAGCTTATGAAAAGCACTTAATACAGAGCGGCCACGAGGATAACTGCCACCCACGCCAGCAATAAAGGCATCTAAGCAACGTTGACGCGTTAATGAAGCCTCTTGCTTCAAACTATATAATTTATCGAGGGTATTAGCGTGGCTGCTAAAACATTCAATACTATTTAACGGCCAATTGACTTGTGCCAATAGCGCTAACTCCTTCTCCGAAAGCGTATCAGCTTGATAAATAGATACTGCACGCTGTCCATCATATTGGCCGTTCTCATATTTATAGAGTTTGCGTAAAATCCGCATTACTTTTTGCACTGATATTCACCTTTACGATCTTTGTACTTATAATATTTATCATCTTGCTATGGGCTAACCAAGCCATTTTTGCCAACTTTCAAGCACTTGAGCTCTTAAATCGGCAAATAGTGCGGGCTCGACTCGACTCGACAATGACTGTAAGGCCAGATGGTGTAACTCGTTGCGCATGGTGACATAAGCGTTGGTCAGCATATCCGCTTCTTGCTGCGGCATAAATCCATAATGGCCCATCAATTCAAAGATCCGCACATTATCCGACCAACGAGTAAGTGCGTCATTGTCTGGTGTAAAACGTAAAACTAAATATTGAGCAATAAACTCAATATCGGTAATACCGCCCGGATCGGCCTTTAAATCGAAATAATCCGCTTGTTGACTGCCAAGGTGCACATGCATTTTTAAACGCATATCTCGCACTTGCTGGCGTAAAGTCGCTATATCTCTTGGTTTACACAAAATATTATGGCGAATACGCTGGAATTCCTGCTGCATATGGGGATCACCAAAGACCATACGTGCGCGGATCAGGGCTTGATGTTCCCAAGTCCATGCATCATTTTGTTGATAATCATCAAAGGCTTGTATAGTACTAACCAGCATACCCGCTTCACCCGATGGCCGCAGTCGCGCATCTACCTCATACAAGACACCCGACGAGGTACGAGTACTAAAGAGATGAATAATACGCTGTGCTAATCGAAGATAAAATTGGCGGGCATCAATAGAGCGTTCACCGTCAGTGACTACACCAACAGGGCAATAAAATAAGAAGACTAAATCGAGATCTGAGCTATAGCCCAGCTCCCAGCCGCCTAGTTTTCCATAGCCTAGCACCGCAAAACCCAAGTTATCAGCGGCATTTTGCGCTAAATGGCTTGGCACGCCATAACGCTTAACCATCTTGTGCCAAGCTTGCCGTACCACCGCATCAATTATCGCTTCAGCCAGATAGGTAAGGTGATCGCTCACTTTCATCACTGGAAGGACTTCAGTAATATCTTCTGCTGCTATACGTAATAATTGCGCTTGTTTGAACTGCCTTAACGCTTCGAGTTGCTGCTCTTCATCATCCTCAGGCACTCTCAACAGATATTGATGTAACTCGTCACGATAGGCTGATAGTGGCAGTGGTTGATAAAGAGATTTGGGATCCAGTAATTCATCGAGCAATAAGGGATGTTGAGCCAACTGCTCAGCAATCATTGGTGAAGCCGCACATAAACGTATAACGTGCGTTAATACTTCATCGGATTCCAGCATCAATTCTAGGTAGGTTGTGCGGCTAACAATGCTCAACAGCAAAGGGGTGATACGCTCAAGGATCTTTCCGCCGCCAGATCTTTCTCCTAACTTGGCGAGTAAGCGCGGCATCAGCTCATCAAGAACATCACGCCCTCTTGGTCCGATAGTTCGTTTATTTAGATCATGGCGAAACAGAAAAATACCGTGGAGGATCTTCTGCGCTTCCTCTTCACTTTGATGAAGCAAATAGGGTGCTAACTCCTCTTTCGAGATCCCTTCTTGCCATAAACTAGTGAAAATTTCGTTATGACTATCTTGGTTATCATCATCTTGGCCAATCAATTCGACAAAAATATGATGAACCGCACTCATTTTTGTAGTCAATCGCTGATAAAAATCCGCCCACTCGATAAATCCCATACCCCATGCCAACCGTTGCTGATCAAGAGGATCTTCCGGTAATTGTTGTGTCTGTTGATCATCAATACTTTGTAGTAAATTTTCAGTCCGGCGTAAAAAGAGATAGGCATCGCCTAGTGTCTCAATTTGGCTTAGCTCCAAGAGATTGAGCTCGCCAATCACATTTAGCGCTTGAAACAGGGATTGTGACTGAAGATTAAGCTCTCGCCCGCCTCTAATCAATTGAAAGACTTGCGTAATAAATTCGATTTCTCGAATACCGCCCGCGCCTAGCTTGATATTATCAGTCAGCCCTCTGCGCCGCACTTCACGCTCGATCATGGTTTTCATATTACGCAAAGATTGGATCACACTAAAATCAATATAGCGTCGATAAACAAAGGGTCTTAATAACTGGCGTAAAATATCGGCATAATTCAGGCTATCGGGTCCCATGATCCGCGCTTTGACCATAGCGTAGCGCTCCCAGTCTCGCCCCTGTTCTTGATAATAATCTTCTAGGGCGGCAAAACTGAAAACAAGGGGACCACTTTCACCAAATGGCCGTAATCGCATATCAACTCGATAGACAAAGCCATCCATAGTGACTAAATCCAGTACCCGGATAAGTTTTTGTCCTAATCGAGTAAAAAATTGCGCGTTATCTAATTCTCGACGACCCCCTCGTGTGACCCCATTTTCTGGATAAACAAAGATCAAATCGATATCAGATGAAAAATTGAGCTCTCTGCCACCTAATTTTCCCATACCTAATACTAGTAACGGCTGAGGCAGCCCCTGTAGATCACAAGGTTGGCCCCATGCGTTACAACAATCCCGATAGAGCCAATCCCTTGCTGCAACAATCAAGACTTCAGATAATTCACTCAGCTGTTTAAGTGTGCTCTCCACCGTCGATTGATTGAAGGCTTGCATCCAAGCAATGCGGATTAGCATTCGATGGCGAAAATAGCGCAGCACCTGCATTAGCCGACTTTCATCGGCGATATTATCCATCTCTTTTCTCAACCAATGATCATAATGCAGCCACTCTTCTTCTTGTGGAGGTTCGCTACGTAATGTCAGCAAAAAGAGTGGATGAGCAAGCACTTGTGTTGTACAGAAGTGGCTTAAACTGAAAAATTGTTGCTCCATCTCACTCAACGGCAGCAGTTCAGCGGCCTGTTCAGCAAACTGTTTTTCAACTTGCTCACTTTGTTGCATTAATAAGATGGGAAAAAGATGCATACAGTCGTCCTCAGTCGGCGATTAAGGGAGAGTCAATGCAATCAGCCATTGAGTGAATCCCAACTTACAGCGTAACCAACAAGCGCTATAACAGAGATCATCAGCACTATTCTCCGGCTCAGAGACCGCTTGTTGCAGTTTTGCTAGCGGCATATCCTGCACAAATTGCGGCGCTGAATTGCGATAATGCACTAAAAAAGCCTGCACAAAATGTAAAAAGGATTGTAATCCTTCACGGGAATCCGCGTAGTCACTCAGCCAATACTCTTCATGTTGTTGCCAAAGTAATAATAAGGAGGCTAATGCTTTATCGATTGGCGACTGTTCATAATCAAAGGAGGAGATAGGTGCGGCCATTTCCACTGACAACGGGTTTGCCAATGCATAACCGCGCGCAGCTTTGCTCTTCTCGGATAATCTTAATCCATCAAAATCGGCTAATTTTTTGGTCAGATTAAGCACATCACCAATAGTGCCTTTCTTTAATTCAAGCTCAAATTCTTGGATTGGCAGTACATTCTTGCCCGCATGAATATCACCACGATCTAACACCACTTCAACTTCGCTATTATCAACAGTAACTAACCATTTTTCTCTTTTAAAATCGGTACTAAATAGCACTTCAAGTTGAGATTGTAGCGCACTCACATCGATATTTTCTGGCCAAACCTCGCGAGGAAAAGCCGCTAAATCTAATTCTGGGCTAGCGATATCAACATTATATTCAGGACGTTGATGTAATCCGCCAATGGTGATCCCCTTGGTTTTCATCGTCATCTCATAATGACCGTCACAACTACGAATACGCAATCCCATATCCCACTGGCGTAATTGTTTATCCGCCGTATCAAAATAGATATTCAGCAGAGACTGTGGCTCGCTATGCTGATGGGGCTGTGTCGATAAATATTGGCGTACTGTCTCAATCGCGCCCTCTTTCGCTGCCAATTTTAATTCAATTTCGATGTTGCTCATAAATTCCCTTAATCCCAATAAACTTTGTCCATATTACCCTGAATCTGCCTATACCAAAGAGATAGAATCCGAAAGAAATCAAAAATGCTATCCGAATTGTTTTTAACAGTAATTTATGTCAAAAAAAAAGCCTAGAATTGCCTTATTTAGCCAGTTATGATCTTTGTTATTCTAGATTATCATTTGCACCAGCAACCGTTACTCTTTAATATCGCTTTGAAGAACTCAATTCACCTCAGACGAATACATTAAATTATATGCGAAAAATATTATTAATTTCACTGATTGGGCTTAGCCTGTCAATGACAGCTCAAGCCGCTGAAAAGCGCTATATCTCTGATGAATTATCGACTTATGTTCATAGTGGTCCAGGAAATCAATTCCGTATCGTTGGCACTTTAAATGCTGGTGATGAGGTTGAAGTCATAGCAACCGATAAAAATTTTGTTCAAGTCAAAGATAACCGCGGTCGTACCGTTTGGTTAGCTTCAGAGCAACTTAGCAGCCAGCCAAGTATGAAAGTGCGTATTCCAGCTTTAGAGGCAGAAAATCGCGAACTACGTGATAAGCTCGAAAATATTGATAACACTTGGAATACCCGCACGGCTGATATGCAAAACAAAGTTGCAGACAGTGATAACGTCGTCTCTCAGTTAAAATCTGAGAATGAAAAATTAAAAAATGAATTAATCAAAGCGGGCAAAAAATTGGAGATTGTTGAAGTGAATCTCGATGATCGCCGCCGTGAGTTAATTTTACAATGGTTTATGTATGGTGGTGGTGTTGCAGGCGTGGGCTTGATTTTTGGTCTGATCCTTCCTCACATTATCCCGCGTCGTAAAAAACGCAATGACCGTTGGATGAGCTAAATAAAAAGGATAGGTATGAAGGTTTTTCTGGTAGGTGGCGCTGTACGCGATCAATTACTTAATTTGCCTGTCTCAGATCGAGATTGGGTGATTGTTGGCGCAACACCAGAAGAACTTCTGGCACAGGGATATCAGCAAGTTGGAAAAGACTTCCCTGTTTTTCTGCATCCTAAAAGCCAAGAAGAGTACGCGCTCGCCAGAACCGAGCGCAAAACAGGTTCGGGTTATACTGGATTCAGCTGCTATGCCTCTCCTGATGTTACGATAGAAGAAGATCTGCTGCGCCGCGACCTGACGATTAATGCCATAGCTCAATCCAAAGATGGCAGCCTAGTCGATCCCTATCATGGCCTTGAGGATCTCAATAAGCGTATTTTGCGTCATGTTTCAGCTGCTTTTACCGAAGATCCCTTAAGAGTGCTCAGAGTGGCACGCTTTGCTGCTCGCTATCATTGGCTCAATTTTACAATCGCGCCTGAAACCCTCTCCCTAATGCAGCATATTGTGGCGTCTGGTGAATTATCGGCACTTACCGCTGAGCGCGTATGGACAGAGACCGAAAAAGCGCTACACAGCCAATCGCCGCAAGTCTATTTTGAGGTATTGCGTCAATGTGGTGCTCTTGCGGTGCTGTTCCCAGAAATCGATAAATTATTTGGTATTCCAGCGCCGATAAAATGGCACCCTGAAATAGATACTGGCATTCATACCATGATGGTATTGAAAATGATTGCTACTCTCTCAGATGATATCAGCATACGTTTTGCCGCTCTTTGTCATGATTTAGGCAAAGGGCTCACACCAGTGACGCTATGGCCGAGTCATCCCGATCATGGCAATAAAGGTGTGGCATTAATAGATGATATTTGTGATCGTTTTCGCATTCCCAATCAAGTACGTGAGTTATCTCGATTAGCGGCAAAATACCATGATCAAATCCATGTGATCGCCAGATTAAGCGCAACTGAGTTAGTGCAGATATTTGATGGTTTAGATAGTTGGCGTAAGCCCGAGCGTATTGCGCAATTGGCGATAATTAGCGAAGCAGATGCCCGTGGCCGTAAAGGGCTAGAAGATCGTCCTTATCCTCAAGGGAATTTTTTCTGTCAAGCATTTGAAATTGCAAACCAAATCAGTGTAAAACCTATTATAGCACAAGGGATTAAAGGTGCGGATATACGTATCGCCCTCACAGAACAACGTGAATTGGCTGTTGCAAAGTGGCGAGAACAGCAAACAATTCTGCCTTTAGCATCCTCCTGCAATAAATCTTAATTCTATCTAGATTTCCTTGGTGACTTATTTCCTCTTAAGTCACCTATTTCTCATTTTATTAAACCGCGTTTTTATTGCCACTATTACCACGTTCAATAATCACGCCAACCTGTGTCGCCTGAGGAATAGCACCGGGTTTTGCCAGTTTAATTCTCACCCAAGGAGAGTGAAACTGGGCCATTATTAGCTGAGCAACTTCTTCTGCCACACGTTCGACTAATGCAAAATGATGAGTACTAACATGTTGAATAATGGCATTACTTACCGCCGAATAATCTAAGCAGTATTCAACATTATCGCTCAGAGAGGCTTCTTTATTATCCCAACCCATTTCGATATCGAACACCAGTTTTTGCTTAATTGTTTGTTCCCAATCATAGGCCCCTATGGTGGTAACGACTGATAATTGCTCAATAAATACGATATCCATCACGTCCTTCTCTCGACTCTGTGCTTATTTGATACCACTTCAGATAAAATTTGCGTATTATCTAGCTCTGAAGTGAAAAATGTTATCAACCATTTGGAGTTAGCTATGAGTGTAATCGCGCTTAGCATGATTATCCTAGCCTATCTATGCGGCTCAATATCTAGCGCAATATTAATTTGCCGCTTAGCAAAATTACCTGATCCTCGTTTACATGGTTCGGGTAATCCTGGTACAACCAATGTGTTGCGTACCGGAGGAAAAGCCGCCGCCGCCGCTGTACTGATTTGCGACGTATTAAAAGGGATGCTTCCTGTTTGGTTGGCTTATTACCTCGAGGTTCCGCCATTCTATCTTGGCTTTGTCGCGATTGCAGCTTGTCTTGGCCATATTTACCCAGTTTTTTTCCACTTTAAAGGTGGAAAAGGGGTAGCGACTGCATTTGGCGCAATTGCCGCAATCGGCTGGGATCTATCCGGTCTGGTCGCTGGCACTTGGCTGCTGACAGTGTTACTAAGTGGCTACTCCTCTTTAGGTGCCATACTTAGCGCGCTACTTGCCCCATTTTATGTCTGGTGGTTTAAACCCGAATTTACCTTCCCTGTCGCTATGCTATCCTGTTTAGTGCTCTTTCGTCATCATGACAATATCCAACGTCTGTGGCGTGGCCAAGAGAGTCGAATTTGGCAAAAATTAAAAAAGAAAAAAGAGAAGACCGAGAAAGAGATTGCACAAGACGCCAGAGAGCAAGAACAAGACGACTAGTCTATTATAGATATCTAGATGATAAATAAGCAGAAAAAAGACATGCAAAAAAGGGCTTATTAGCCCTTTTTTGCTTTATTAATATCACAAAGCTATATCGCCGTAGTTTTATTATTCAGAGGTGGTAAATCAGCAAGAGGCCAACGCGCTTTAACTGTTACCCCTAATTCACCTGTTACGCCACCTTTTAGTCGGATCAAGCCAGCCAATGCGATCATAGCGCCATTATCGGTGCAAAACTCAGGTCGAGCATAATAGACTTCGCCGCCTAATTTCTGCATAACCGCTTCCATTTTGCTACGTAAAGTTCGATTCGCACTCACACCGCCTGCCATTACTAAGCGTTTAAATCCAGTTTGCTCTAATGCTCTTTTGCATTTAATCGCTAAGGTATCAACCACTGCATCTTCAAAAGCACGAGCTATATCTGCACGCGTTTGTGCATCATCGTCATTATTGCGAATGGTATTGGCCGCAAAAGTTTTTAAACCGGAAAAACTAAAATCGAGACCCGGACGATCCGTCATTGGGCGTGGGAAAATGAAGCGCCCTGCAGCTCCCTGTTGCGCCATTTTAGATAATACTGGACCGCCAGGGTAATCTAATCCCAGCAATTTGGCCGTTTTATCAAAAGCTTCGCCAGCAGCATCATCGATTGATTCACCGAGTAATTGATATTCACCCACAGCAGTAACACTAATCAATTGGGTATGGCCGCCAGAGACTAGTAAAGCAACAAAAGGGAACTCAGGCTGTTTATCTTCAAGCATGGGAGCCAGCAAGTGGCCCTCCATATGATGAACAGGTACGGCAGGAACACCCCAAGCAAAGGCTAAGGCACGTCCAATAGTCGCGCCGACCATCAGGGCACCGACCAGTCCAGGACCCGCAGTATAAGCCACAGCGTCGATATCTTCGCCCGTGAGATTAGCTTCAGCCAAAGCCGCTTTAATCAATGGGATGGTTTTGCGGATATGGTCACGCGATGCCAATTCAGGAACAACACCACCGTAATCTGCATGCAGTTTAATTTGGCTATATAATTGATTGGCTAGCAAACCGGTGCTCTCATCATAAATTGCGATCCCGGTTTCATCGCAAGATGTTTCTATACCTAAAACGCGCATTGCACTACCCTTGTTCATATAATATGCCAAGTTTATCATTATTTCGGGCTATTGGTGTAATTTATACTAGATTAAAGGCTGACTTTTTGCTTCGGCTAGTCTATAATCTGCCCCCTATATCAATTTTTAGTGTGGCTTTTCATTATTACTTGGGTTTTGTTAGCGGGCTTAAGCTTGTTGCGATAAAGGTTTATTTCGATAACCATTTGTTGTGACGACAATAATTTTGCCACTATGCCGATAAAACGGGTAATCGTGTGTTTCAATTTTATGCGGTGCTTTACAAAGCCGTACGCATTGAAGTAAAATTCCGCACCATTTTAAATGACGCTGACAACTTTATGTTAGCGAAAAAACCGATTTCTATCGAGGTGAGAGGCACATGCCGGTAATTAAAGTACGTGAAAACGAGCCATTCGACGTTGCATTACGTCGTTTCAAACGCTCTTGTGAAAAAGCAGGTGTTTTAGCTGAAGTTCGTCGTCGTGAGTTCTATGAAAAACCAACGACTGAACGCAAACGCGCTAAAGCATCAGCTGTTAAGCGTCATGCTAAGAAACTGGCTCGCGAAAACGCACGCCGTACTCGTCTGTATTAATTGATTGCGGTCACGGCCGCCATCAAACAGAGAGTTGTAGTAGCAGTTAAAGGCCGTGCTTTCCGCAAGGAAGCGCGGCTTGTTATCGTTCAACAAAAGGCGAATAAAGGCTTATGGCTGGGCGAATTCCGCGTTCTTTTATCAATGATTTATTAGCGAGGACCGACGTCATCGATTTGATCGACGCACGAGTACCGTTAAAAAAGCAGGGTAAAAATTATCACGCATGTTGTCCGTTCCATAACGAAAAAACACCTTCATTTACTGTCAACGGTGATAAGCAATTCTATTATTGCTTTGGTTGTGGTGCCAATGGTAATGCCATCGACTTTTTGATGAATTACGACAAACTTGATTTTGTCGAAACCATTGAAGAGCTAGCAACACTTCATGGCTTAGAAGTTCCCTATGAATCGGGAACAGGCTCTAGTCAGATAGAACGGCATCAACGACAAAATCTTTATCAGTTGATGGAAAAAATTAATCATTTTTACCGTGGTGCGTTAAGTCATTCCGCCGCTAAAGCAGCTCGTGATTACTTAACACAACGTGGACTGAGTGATGCAATTATCGATCGTTTCTCCATTGGTTTCGTTCCCGCAGGTTGGGACAACTTACTGAAGAAATTTGCCACCAGTCAAGATGCGAAAAAACAGCTTGATGAAGCGGGTATGCTGGTCACCAATGATAATGGGCGTGTATACGACCGTTTTCGCGAACGCATTATGTTCCCAATCCGTGACCGCCGTGGTCGAGTCATTGCATTTGGTGGTCGAGTGATCGGCGATGCAATGCCTAAGTATCTAAACTCGCCAGAAACCGATATTTTTCATAAAGGTCGCCAGCTATTTGGTCTTTATGAGGCACTACAAAATAATAATGAGCCATCCAAATTATTAGTCGTTGAAGGCTATATGGATGTAGTAGCACTGGCTCAGTTTGGTGTTGATTATGCTGTGGCCTCTTTAGGCACCTCAACCACCTCTGAGCATATCCAGTTGCTGTATCGTTCAACGGAAACTGTCGTTTGTTGTTATGATGGAGATCGTGCAGGCCGCGAAGCCGCATGGCGGGCATTAGAAACAGCCCTCCCCTACCTAAACGATGGCCGTCAATTACGTTTTATGTTTCTACCCGATGGTGAAGATCCTGACTCACTGATCCGCAAAGAGGGTAAAGCCCGCTTTGAAGAGAGAATGAGCAGCTCCCATACTCTGTCTGCGTTTCTGTTTGAATCCCTGTTAACTCAGGTTGATCTGAGCGCACAAGAGGGAAGAACGAAATTTAGTCGATTAGCCATTCCGTTGATTAAACAAGTACCTGGCGAAACATTACGTATTTATTTAGCACAAGAGCTCGGTAATTTTATCGGGATACCGGATATTTCGCAGGTTCTTGCTATGATTGATAGAACCAATGATGAAAAAACCAATTATCAAGCTCCTAAATTAAAAGCTACCACCATGCGTATTTTAATCGCGCTGTTGGTACAGAATCCTAATTTATCAGCACTGGTGCCCTTGTTGCATGGTATTAACCATTCACAAATGCCCGGTTTACCACTCTTTTTAGAGTTGGTTGAAGTCTGTCGTTCTAACCCGGGTATGAATACCGGACAGTTATTAGAGCTGTATCGCAATAATAAATTCGCGCCACAACTTGAAAAACTAGCGACATGGAACGATATAGATATAGATGAAATAGCAGAAAAAACATTTATAGATGCATTGAGCCATCTATTTATTAGCGCACTCGATGAACGTTTCGATTTTTTAATTGCTAAAGAACGAACGGAGGGGCTAACCCCTGAAGAGCGTGAGGAAGTCCGCCTAATCACTCTTGCGAGAGTGAAAACATAATAAATTCTGATTGACCAAAAAAACGGCTTAAGTGCCGATAAACTCAAGGCAAATGCCTGTGATCTGCTACGAAATGAAGGGGCGTAGCGTCAAGAATAAGTAATCCCCTTAAATATTCTTGTTGGCTGATTTGTTTCGCCGACCGACACCAATCTAAATACTCAGAAGTGTGGATACCGTCTTATGGAGCAAAACCCGCAGTCACAGCTAAAGCTACTCGTTACTAAAGGTAAAGAGCAAGGCTATCTGACCTATGCTGAGGTCAATGACCATCTGCCGGAAGATATCGTCGATTCGGATCAAATCGAAGACATCATCCAGATGATTAATGACATGGGCATTCAGGTGATGGAAGAAGCACCTGATGCAGATGATCTCATGCTGGCTGAAACGACTTCCGATACTGATGATGATGCTGCTGAAGCCGCAGCACAAGTCCTTTCCAGTGTTGAAAGCGAAATTGGTCGCACCACTGACCCTGTGCGCATGTATATGCGTGAAATGGGTACCGTTGAACTCTTGACGCGTGAAGGTGAGATCGACATTGCAAAACGTATTGAAGATGGTATTAACCAAGTTCAATGCTCAGTTGCAGAATATCCGGAAGCAATCACTTATTTGCTGGAACAGTATAATCGCGTAGAGGCTGGTGAATCCCGCCTTTCTGATCTGATTACTGGCTTCGTCGATCCTAATGCTGAAGAAGATCTTGCCCCAACAGCAACTCATATCGGCTCAGAACTTCCTAAAGAAGCACTGGCTGAAGATGATGAAGAAGATGAAGATGAAGAGGCCGAAGAAGACACAGAAGATGATAACAGCATCGATCCTGAGTTGGCGCGCCAGAAGTTCATGGAACTACATGAACAGTATGAAAAAACACGTCAACATATTAAACAACATGGCCGCAGCAGTGCCGCTACCGTTGCAGCGATTGAAGAGTTATCGGAAGTCTTTAAACAGTTCCGCTTAGTACCTAAACAGTTTGACTACCTTGTCAACAATATGCGTGAAATGATGGATCGCGTTCGTCTGCAAGAACGTACCATCATGAAGCTGTGTGTTGAACAATGTAAGATGCCGAAAAAGAACTTTATCACCCTATTTACTAGCAATGAAACGAATGACACTTGGTTGACTGCCGCTAAAGCGATGAATAAGCCTTGGTCTGAGAAATTGCTAGAAGTAGAAGAAGATGTTCAACGTAGTTTGCAAAGATTGCGTCAAATCGAAGAAGAGACTGGCCTGACGATTGAACAAGTCAAAGATATTAACCGTCGTATGTCTATCGGTGAAGCCAAAGCGCGCCGTGCGAAGAAAGAGATGGTTGAAGCTAACTTGCGTCTGGTTATTTCAATTGCTAAAAAATATACCAACCGTGGTTTACAGTTCCTTGATCTTATTCAGGAAGGTAATATCGGTTTGATGAAAGCAGTTGATAAGTTTGAATATCGTCGTGGTTATAAATTCTCAACTTATGCAACATGGTGGATCCGTCAAGCGATCACCCGTTCAATCGCCGATCAGGCACGGACTATCCGTATCCCTGTTCATATGATTGAAACTATTAACAAGCTGAATCGTATTTCTCGCCAAATGCTACAGGAAATGGGTCGTGAACCTTCACCTGAAGAGCTGGCTGAACGTATGCTGATGCCTGAAGATAAAATCCGTAAGGTGCTTAAAATTGCCAAAGAGCCTATCTCCATGGAGACGCCGATTGGTGATGATGAAGATTCACATCTGGGTGACTTTATCGAAGATACAACATTGGAGCTGCCGCTGGACTCTGCTACCTCAGAAAGCCTGCGTTCTGCTACCCATGAAGTGCTTGCTGGCTTAACTGCGCGTGAAGCGAAAGTTCTGCGTATGCGTTTCGGTATTGATATGAATACTGACCATACATTGGAAGAAGTCGGTAAACAATTCGATGTAACTCGTGAGCGTATCCGTCAGATTGAAGCTAAGGCATTACGTAAATTGCGTCATCCAAGCCGTTCAGAAGTTCTACGTAGCTTCTTAGACGAATAGTTTTGAGATAGGTTATTTAACGAAAAAGCACTTGCCTCGGCAGGTGCTTTTTTTTGGGCTTATTTTAATATAAAAATAATATCTGCTAGAAATAGCGTACTTATGAAGCATCTTGTTGTGCTAAAGTATGAGGTGGTAGTTAATAATATCTCTTATGAAGAACTCGATAAAATGAATCAAGAAGCCAATTTACCAGCCAATCTACGTAGCTGCCATACAGCTAAAATGAATGGCAAATTAATTGTCGGCCATGCTTAAAGAAACTAGACCAATTATCGGCAGATACTATCGGCATTGCAATGGCAGGTATGCCTGCTGGTAGTTTAGGCATGGAGCAACCTAGCGGTTTCAAGCAAACTTATTCTGTTATTAGTTTTAATAATAAAGGCGAGCAATCCGTTTTTAATAAATACTAAAATTAGTATCAATAAAATTTATATTTTTTTAGCTTAAAGTGATTTGACTTATATTGGATGAAGTGTCGATAGCAATATCGTCACTCCCTGCATACACACAACTAATGATATGCCTATAGTTCAACCTCCCTCATTTAATACGCTAGCAATTGCACCATTCCAGATTAATTATCAGGATCAGTTATTAGCCTTATATGAAGGCTCTGCGCTATTTATTGTAAATGATCAGGATACGATCCTCAGTGAAAAAACCGCGTTATGGTTTAAATCCGCAAATACAATTAGCGATATTCCTGCTAATCAACCTTTTGATCTTTCGATGATTGAAGGAGCCTGACTATGTCGATAAAATATGTGAGCAAGCTCTATGAGCTATTAGATTCTCCCAGCCTCATCGATTAGGAGTTGTTTTTGATGTTGACGGTTCTATTGTGATATTAGCTAGCGCCAGATTTAATTAAATTATTAGAATACGCAACGGGAAAAAAGCGCTATTTCATTAAGAGGCTGAATACCTAAAATTACGTGAACTCTATGCTGATCTATCCTGTATTCTGGGGGAGATAGCGCTATATTAAGCTGTAAAAATAGATAAATAGAAAAAACCAGCACCCAAAGAGTGCTGGTTTTAAAAATTAATGCAGTTCTGGCCAGTAATCTTTATTTGCAACAATCAAATCATCGAGGATCAGTTTAGCGACTGATGCGCTAGGAACTGTTTTCGATAACATAATCGCCTGCCACAGTTTTTGATAGCTATGCTCAATCCAAGCTTCAACTACCAGTTTTTCTACTGCAACTTGCTGTTCCATCAAACCTTTTTGGAAGACAGGGATTTTACCCATCGCCAATGGTTCTGGGCCGTTTGAACCAACTAAACAAGGCACTTCAACCATCGCCGTTTCATCAAAGTTAGCGATAGCACCGTTATTTTCGACAATCAGCAGCATTCTTTCTTGGGTATTAAAAGCAATGGCACTGGCCAAATCGACAATAAAGGTCGCATGAGCACCCGCATGGAAGCTCGTATCTTTCGCAGTTTGTTGCTCTACGATATAGCGTGCTTTATCAAACACCTCTTTCTCACGACCGATAACAATTTCGTTGGCGCGAGTAAATTCAGGATTTGAATGTTCCACAACATAGTCTGGGTGGAAATAATATTTCAAATAGGTATTAGGTAATGTGTCTGGATCAAGGGCAAAAATGTCTTTCGCTTTTCTAAAGGTTTCGATCCAGCTTGGCGCTTTATGTTGGAAATCTTCTGTTTGCGTGCAATAACCGTGCTCTGCCACATGTTTTTTCAATGCAGGCATCAAATCATTACCCGCTTTATCGGTCACGCTTGTCCACCAGCCAAAGTGATTCAGGCCGTAATAACGCACATTCATCTCTTTACGTGAAGACATTCCCAGAATATCGGCAAAAATACCTTCAATCGCCACTGGCATATCACAAATATTGATGATTTTTGACGTTGGACGTAAACGGCGAGTCGCTTCAGCCACAATCGCTGCCGGATTAGAGTAATTCAACATCCATGCGTTTGGTGAATACTCTTCCATATAGTCGAGTAGTTCTAAAACACCAGTAATAGAACGCATGCCGTAAGCGATACCGCCCGGTCCACAAGTTTCTTGCCCTACAACACCATATTTTAATGGGATCTTTTCATCTTGCTCACGCATCTCATACAGACCAACACGGATATGAGCCATAACGAAATCTACATCCGTAAAAGCACTTTTTGGATCGGTAGTAAAACTAAAAGCCACTTCAGGATGACGTTCACGAACCATAATCTGGCAAGCTTCGCCTAGCTGACTTTGTCTTTCAGCGTTATTGTCATAAAGACGGATTTCTTTCAGTGGAAAGCGATCCATATTCTCTAGCAGCATTAACACGATACCTGGCGTATAAGTACTGCCACCACCTGCAATTGTCACAACAAATTTCTTTTCCACAATCCACCTCTTTATTCGTTTAAACCTAAGGCATCGTTCACGTTATTTTTGATCTTGCTGACGCTTAATCCGTAAATAACCTGAATATGATTTCCTTTAATAATCACGGCGCTACCGCCTGTGCTTTTTAATAATGCTTCTTGAATTAATGCTGGGTCACGTACGTCGACTCGTAGACGTGTAAAACAGTTATCAACCGTACAAATATTCTCTTTGCCACCTAATCCTCGGATAACCTCTAGACCGACATCATTGGATGCGGGTACTTCAATGGCAGGTTGTTCAGGTTCATCTTCGGCTTGTCTACCCGGTGTAGCCATATTAAAGCGAGTAATCAGAAACTTACCTACCCAATACATAGTTAAGGTCTCTAGCAGGCCTAAAACAACGAAGATTGGCCAATTAGTTCTCTCTATACCTGCAGGTATGTTGTAGACGATAAAATCGATAAATCCGTTAGTGGCGCTGACTCTCACATCGAAGATCCAAGCCAGCATTTGATAAAATCCATCGATAAAGGAGTAAACCAACCACAGCAAAGGCGCAGCAAAGATAAATAAGAATTCAAATGGCTCGGTTATACCCACTAAAAACGAAGTAATGATTAAGGGGATCAATACCGCTTTTACTTTCGATTTATATTGCGGTTTAGCCGTTTTATAAAAGGCGAGCGCCAGTCCTGCTGTACCAAATATTTTCACCATGCCGTAAGTCAGGAAACGAGCCGAATCACTGAATGGTCCGGTGGTCGCCATCTCGGCTAAAAAGATCGGCTTGGCACCAACAATCGTCTGTCCATCAATAAGCAGCTGTCCGCCAATAGAGGTAAAAACAAAAGGAGACCAAATAAGATGATGCAAACCTGTTGGGATCAAGAAACGGTTAAGGAAGCCATATAGAAAGACGCCACCCGAGCCAAAAGCCTTCATAAAGTCAGTTAAAGCCGAAATTCCGTGCTCAACCACTGGCCAAATATAGACAGTTGAGATAGCAAATAAGCCGATTATCGGGATCATGATAATCATCACCAGCTTACTGTTACCGTAAATCGAAAATGCGCCTTTAAACTCTTTATTCACAAATTTGTTATGCACAAAAGCGATAATAACGCCCAGAATAATGCCGAGAAAAACACCCATATCCACGACTTTAAAGCCGAAAATAAAGATTTGCCCGCTACCATAGAGTTGAGCATTAGTGGCACCTTCCGCAAGGCGCTGGGTTAATGTCAGCCAAGAGTTATTACCCGCCAGATACATCAAATAGGACATTGAGGCGACAAAAGTTGCTTCAGCTTTTCGGTTTTTGGCTAATCCACTAGCAAGACCAATACAGAAGAAAAAACCCAGATTATTCATGACTGCCCAGAGTAAACTGGAACAATACTTACCAATAATCCACAGAGTGCTTCCCTCTTCCACCCATAATTTATTAGTAGCAATACTAAACAACGCAATTAATAGGCCGATAGCCGGTAAATAGAGTACGGGCCCGATCATTGCTTTGGAGAAGTCTTGCAGTTTTTTTAAAACGACCATCTGACACTCCCACCATTCTTTTTGTTATTTTTCAGTGAAAACTTCACCTTGACCTTCACGTTGCAGTCATCCTATGCCCTAATCTCGATAGGATGGATGAACAAAAACTCGAGTTGTGAGCTAAGTCATACAATCAAAATGAGGTCACATATATGATATTCGTTATATTTGTAGATGAGTTATCTAACTTACTTTTTTATCTTTAGTTTTAATACTTAAATACAATACCTTATGATAATTTAACTTTAACGCCTTATTCATAAAGAGATCTAAAATTGATATATCAATCTATTGCTAATGAGCTGAAAATTCGCATAAATAGTGAGGAATATAAGGTCGGTGATATCTTACCGAGTGAAAAAGCATTGGCAAAAGAACTGAAAGCGTCAGTGATGACAATAAGAAAGGCGCTAGCCCTATTGGAAAGTGAAAAGCTAATTATCAAACGCCACGGCAGTGGTTCCTTTGTCGCGCGTAAAATTAACTACCATGGGGGTGAGCTAGATGGTTTTAATTATCAGATGGATATGGGAGGCGTACAAAATTATAAAAATAAAGTGATCGAATTTAGTATGATCGATGCGCCACCCGCTATCGCCCAGCAATTAAAAATAAGCTCAGGTGAGAAGGTCTATTATATCCGCCGGATACGCATCATCGATGACGTGCCTGTGTTGATTGAAAATAGCTATATTCCCGTAGCGCCTTTTCCTTGGCTCAGTATTGGTAATATGGAGCAATCAAAATTTAACTATTTCAAGAAAGAGTGCAATATTACTATTCTCGAAAGCCATCGCAGCTATGCACCAGTACAAGCGACCCGAGAACAAGCGGAGCTACTGCAGGTTGCGCCAAATAGCCTACTATTGCGGGTGCAATCCATCAGTTATTCGCAAGATAATAAGATTGTCGATTTATCCGATACCTACCAAAATACCCATAAATATATTGTGAAGCATGTTATTCGGCGCTAGTGTATTTCACCATTGGTTAGGAATTAAATACAGAGTGATATCAGCCGTCAAATAATATCGTTATAGGCGGCTTTTTAATTATCAAAACTAACTTGAATATCTCAGCCTGAATATTGAGTTATTCCTGTATAACTTTTTCCCTGATGAATTTTTTCAACTTCGCTCGTTGTCAGTGCCACTTTATATACACCTCCAGAGAGATCCGTCACATACATTAATTGAGCTGGCTTATCATAGGCTAAACCGATTGCTTCCTTAAATCCTCGACAAATCACCTGATAATTGGCAAGTCCATTTTGAGTCACATCAGCACGATTCAAGCTGTTGCCGTTTGGTTCACTTCCTCTATCAGTCCAATAGAGAATTTGTTCATCTTCATCAAGTAATAGGTCTATTGGCTCTGGGAGTTTATCAAGTAAAAGCTGAATATCGGTTCTATTAGCCGGATTTTGATGATTTTTGGCTGTCAATGGCACTCTAAATAAGCTACCGAGATTACCTTTTGACGGACCTTTTTGTGTCCAATAGAGCCAGTTATTGGCTAAATCTACAGAGATACCAACACATTCATCTAGGATATCGACTTTATTTTCATTATTTCTTGGTCTTTCAACATGAACCTGCAAGTCAGTTCCATCGGTTTTACACGACGTGACTTTCCCGCCTTCTCGATCGCACCAATATAATCGCTGAGTTTCATCGACGAATTGTAGCTGTTTGGGTGTTCTTACCTGTCCATTACCCACCAACATTTTTCGACCCGTTCCATCAAAATTCATCACATTAATGGAGCCATCATCTTCATCATAGTTTTTCCCCATATTACTCCAGTAAATCAAGCGCTTTCCTGGATCAGTGTCAATTCCATCAGGCGTACCACCCAATCCCTCAATAAGCTGGGTTATGTTTCCATTTAGCTTGTTCAACTGAGTAATTGCAGGATTAATAACATCGAGCAGCAATAAATAAAGTTGTGAATGTGTAATATTCTTCTCCATGAATCACCTCATCATACGTTTGATTATATTTATAATATAGATCGTGAGTTATTGATTCACAATGTTAATAATAATCTAATTAAATAATCCATTAATGTTTGATTGATGATATGCAACTAAAAAAACCAAAGTTCTCTTTATATCAGAGCAATTAAAATATAGGTTGATAGCCCAATTAAGTGAGCTCTATCCACCAATGCCGATATCGCCAGAGTGACCTCAAATCTATCCAGACCCAAAATCAGCTCATAACAAAAAGGAGTTAGGTTATAATAACCTAACTCCTTGATAAATTTGGTGGCCCCTGCTGGACTTGAACCAGCGACCAATCGATTATGAGTTTTTTAGATAAATATTACCTAAAAATACTTTCTGTATAATTTCAATCATTTAAGCTATTCGTTATATACCATTTATTACTTGGAAATACCCCTAATTACCCCTTGATGGTATCCTATGGGTATCCTAGCTCTAAACCAAACGATTTCTAGGATACCTTAGTTTATTGGTCGGGGGTTAAATGGAAGTATTCAAATTTACAAAAAGCAAAATAGATAGTATTCCCCCTGCCCCACAAGGCAAACAGGAAGAATATGCTGATACTGTTGTTAATGGCCTACGTCTTAGAGTTGGAGCCAGCGGTATCAAAAGTTTTTGCGTATCACGAAAGCGAAAAGGTAAATTCATACGAGCCACGTTAGGCCGTTATCCCGAATTAACAATAGATAATGCCAGAGCCAAAGCCTTAGAGGTTCTTGGTGAGGTTGCTATCAGTGGGGTCAATCCTAATGAAACTGAAAGAACTAAACAAAAAACATCAATTACGCTTAAACAGGCACTTGAAGACTATATAAAAAATCGAGGGCACAGACTCAAAGAATCAACAGCGAAACAGTATCGAGCCACATTAATTAATTTTTCAGGTGATTGGTTTGAAAACCAAATGAATAGTATAAGCCGTGAACGAGTTGAGCAGAGGCATAAAGCGATCACTGAGGGTGTTGTTTGGTTTGGTCCTGATAAAAACACGTTAAGGTCTGGCGTTGGTACTGGCAGTACCGCACAAGCTGATTTATGGGGGCGTGCCCTTAGAGCTGTATATCGTTTTGCTCATGATAATTATCGTGATGAACAAGGGAATACATTGTTACCAGATCCCCCAACAAAAGTTCTCAGCACTAAACGCCAATGGCACGGACTCACTAGAAAAACAGAACGTATTAGAAACCATGATTTAGGCCGGTGGCTATCAGCCGTCGATATTGTTAGACAGAGAGGAATAGATAATCTTGATATTATGGCGGTATCCGTATGCGACGCTTTAAATATAGCTTTATTCACAGGCTTACGTCGTTCAGAGATATTCGGTTTAACGTGGGATAGGGTTGATTTAAGTGGTAGATACTTTTGGATTGATAAAACCAAGAATGGCGATCCGCTTGAATTACCAATAACTGAAACGCTTTTAAATATATTCAGAAATTGCCATAAATTACGAAAAAATAATTGCTCGTTTGTTTTTCCTAACTCTAAGGCTGGTGAAATTAAAGATCCAAGGCGGGTTATTGATGAAATAATTAAAACTACGGCTATTGATAACTGCTCAATTATAGATTTCAAGTGTCATGATGCCCGTAGAACCTTTGGAAGTGTTGCTGAGCTGGTGGGTGTTGGTCCATATATTTTAAAAAGATTAATGAATCATCGTACTTTAAAAAGTGCAGATGTAACACAGGGTTATTTACACTATTCTGCTGATGAATTAAAAGAACCAGCAGAAAAGATAGAGAGAGAAATATTAAAACATGCTGGCCTCATTGAAGATGACATTAATTTAAATAAAAAATTATTTGAAACAATTATTAATTTATCAGATGGTGAGAAACGAACACTATTATTTTCATTATTGAACAATCATTCTGTAGGAATCACTAATGAATAACGAAATTGATGAAAAAGAATATCTTATTGCGACTATTGTAAATGAAATTTTTACATTAGGTAATGATGATGGCACGATTTATTGTATGCGCAATTTATTAATTAAATGCTCAGAAATCAATCAAACTACAGTAGATAGTCTACTCGATAAAATAACCAATTATTTTGATTTTGCCCTTAATCCAACAGAAGATTTTTTAAGATTTATAGCTTGCGATTCTCAAAATAGTCAGTCAAATGAAATGAAATTAACCATTTATCAAAAAATAGATGACCGTGATCTGAAGGTTTTAGGTGAATCCCCAATAAATGAAGCTGGGCATGACATTCTTAATGCTGCAATTATAATGCACGATTTAGGCATGAAAAAAAATGCAGATAGATTAACTAGGATTGGAATGAAAACGGTCTTGAGCGGTGCTTTCAAGGATGAGCTATTATTATTTGGCAATAAAAAAATACATAAAGCTGAATTATCAAAACAAAATAGAGAGAGTGCAGCAAAAAAAAGAAATAAATACTATGCTATTTCTTTGAAAATAATGGATGAAACTTGGAAAAAACATCCAACAGCAGCTATCAATGGAATGAACAATAAGATATTAAAGCTTATTGAATCCAGTGGAGGTAGTGAAAAAACCGTAAGCTTATCATCACTAGAACGATGGAGAAAAGAAAAAGGATTAGGACCAAGAGATCTGGTTTACCCTCCTATATCATTCAGTTTAGTAATCACTGATGAAACAAAGTGTATTTTAGATAATTTAAAGCTCGAATCATAGCGAGCTATGAACTCAGTCATAACGCCCTATAGGTTAATTCATACCATGCTGTGGATTAACTCATAGCGTGGTATGAAGCTACCTTAATAATAATTTAAGTTGCATAGTATTCATTATCAATAACGCATTCTATATGGTGATAACAATGCAAGAAATTAAATTAGACAAAAAACTCTCCCGAAAAGAAGCTGCTCACGAACTTTGTATAAGTCCACAGACATTAGCTAATTGGGCAAGTAATGGAAAGGTAGATATTCCTTATCATAAGATTGGTAAAAGAAAAGTATTTTATTATAAATCTGATATTGATTCCTATATTGCATCTACCAGAATAACTCATTCACAGTAAATAACAACTAATTTAATCTGGTATTAATAATATGAATATTAAAAATAACGGCTTAATTGCTGGTGGATTCGCTCACCCGATAAAAAATATTGTGATATTTACACCATTATCAAAAAGTAAAAGAGGTGGCACTCGTAGGGTTACTCATTCAAATAACAATTTTCTAAAATACAGAGGGAGTCTGAATTCTAATATAAATTCTTACTGGTGTAGAAATCACTCTTTAGAATCAATACCAAAAATATTTTCACAAACAGGTCGAAATATATCATTTTCTTTATTACCACAAGGAGAAAGTGTTGGTATAAAAAATCTAATAATAATCACTAATGCAATTAGTGCGATCAATCCTTGTATTATAAATTTTTTCATTATTTATCCTTTTGGCTTAATATTTCGTGATTGTAACTCTTTGCGTGCCAAATCTTTAAACCAATTACCGAGACTCATACCTTCGCTTTTAGCTAACTCTGATAATTGCTCTTTAAATTCGGATTGGATGCGAATTTGGAAAGTTGGCGATAGTCCCTCACCTTTTGGCGATTTATCTCTCTTAATGGTTGACATGTACGTACGTATCCTTTTAATATGCTCTTTATTACGTACGTACCTTAACATGATGCATGTACAAATAGCAACGCCCCGGAGTGCGGGAACACTGCCGAGGCGTCTAACCACAACGTTATACGAGGTAACACTATGGCTATGTATAAGTCTACCCAAACTCACCCTAAATTTCTATGGCGTTTTTTCTCATGCCAACAATCTAAATACTTTTTGGTTGAAGCCACTAACGAACAAGAAGCCCGTTCTATGTTGCCTGATTCCCCTTGTCTGTTTTCGGCTCGTATTCGTCAGGAGGTAAATCATGCGTAACCCTCAAGCTAATGAGTTCTACACTCATCAAAACGGTGAAACTGTCAAAGTATTATCGGTTCAGTTCAATCGAGTGACGTTCATCCGTGATGGTTTTGATAGCCCGGTCATTATATCTATCAGCCAGTTCAGCAAAGAATATACCTATACAGGGAGGGTTTAATCATGGCTGATATTTATGACGTGGTTCTACGTAATGATCTAAGGCTACTTAGTACGCCAGAATTAAAAGCAATTGCGCGTGATGCGGAAGAGGCTTGTATAGGTCTTGCTTTGGGTCTTAAGACAGTAGGTCAGCTAACTTTTCATTCAGTGAGTAGCGAAGAGTACACCAACCAGCAAGCCAGAGATCATCTTAGCGGTTTAAGTGATTTGATGATGTATTTACCCCGTATTATGAGTGGCATACATCAAAATCTATTAAATGCACAACTTGAAATCAGTCGCCGCGGGGGTGAAGCATGATCAGTAAATTACAATTCAACCAATTATCTGAGCAGGTTCGCCGGTACGAATCACGTATCACTGAATTAGAACAAGTCATTTCAGTTATGCAGAAAAAAAATACCATTCCCGAAGGTATGGCCTCACTGACCACGCTAGCCGCTGAGATGGGGTTATCCACCAGCAAAGCCGAACTACTAGCGCGTAACTGTGGTGTGCTGGTGATCCGTCAAGGAAGCTATTCGATTGTCAGTGAAGTGAAGTTCAGAGAAGCCGCTCTGATCATTATCAAAGGTGCGAAACGCAAAATAGGCAGTAAATACTGGTTTCATCCGCTAATTGGTAAATTCACTATGACAAAAGGAATTAAGCCATGAGCATGACCGGACATAGAAAATTACCTGATTGGTCTGATTCCCTATTTGCTACGGTGTATTTATGGGTAAAGCGAGGAACTCCACCGCAAAAAAGAGATGCTGACGCGTCAATTTTACGTTATCCACCTGATCATCGTTTAAATGCACTTGCTATCTCTATGCGCTCATTAGTGATGGAGGGCGATATAACGCCAGATTGGTTTACTAATCAAGGCTATCATTCTGCTAACCATCCTGATAAAGCGGAAGAAAAAAGAAAAGCTCTCACGTTAGAGCATATTAATGATCATGAGTTACGTGATGTGCTATCCGATACAGATAGAGCCGACTATTTATGGCCTCGCGAATACAACCAACCAGAAGCAGTTATTAATGCTAATCGTTTAGGTGATGGCGCTCGTATTACTGCAGAAGATATTGAGCTACTCAATGAGGTCAGTAAAACCTATACACATGTTTATGCCTTTGGGGATCATCATGTGGTAAGTATGCGACCGAATCCAGTTACAGGTGAAACGCATTGTTTTCAAACATTGAATTCATTCAGAAATAATTTTCTTGATCAGGGGCGTGTTGCCGGTCGTCGATTGGGCGAGGCGTGGTTAAGTTGGCCTTGTCACTCAAAGCAAATAGGTGGCGTTGGTTTTTATCCAAACCCTGAACGTTGTCCAAAAGATGTCTATAACCTGTTTACGGGATTAAGTGTTGAAGCTGTCGCTGGGGATGTTTCGCCCTATCTTGAGCATTTAGAAAAGGTAATCTGTGCTGGAGACAGTGATATTTACCAATACTTGACGGGCTGGCTTGCTCATTTATTCCAAAAGCCCGAAGAAAAACCCTCTGTCGCTATTGTGATGAAATCCATTGAGGGAACGGGTAAGGGTTCAATGGTTCGCCCCCTGCTAGATATTTTAGGCATGTACGCCATTCAGGTGAACGGTTCAGGACAGATAGCTGGACGGTTTAATAGCACTATAGCGAATAAGTTATTTGTGTTTGTTGATGAGGCAGATTTAACTGATGGACGCAGTGCTGATAAATTGAAAGCTATTATCAGTGAAGATACGGTTAACCTTGAGCGAAAAGGTAAAGATCCCGAAATCATGCCGAACTATGCCCGTTTTATTTTCGCCAGTAACCGAGACAGGGTAATTAATGCTGGATTGAGGGAAAGGCGTTATTTAGTCCTAGAACCTGATGCTATTCATGCACAAAATAAGGGCTATTTTGACCGGCTTCACCACTGGATAAATGATAACGGCGCACAAAAGTTATTAGCGTGGTTACTGTCTTATGATTTATCAAGTTTCGATCCGAGGCGTGCACCTGTAACAGCCGCATTAGTTGAAGAAAAGCTGGCCAGTATGTCCGCAGTTTACCAATTTATTTATAGTGAGCTATGGAGCTGTCAGCCATTCAAGATGCAAAACCGCGCAAGTGCTACTGAGCTGGTGGATATGCTCATCAATTGGGGTGAGGCTAACGGGGATAGCATTAAACCCCCAGCAGCACGCTCTGCCATTGGCCGCATAATGAAAGCGATGGGTATTCAAGTGATGGGACGTTCTGATCGAGGGGGTGGGCGCTATTATGAATTACCTGAAATTAGTGACATGAAACACGCCTTTGCCGCTATTTTAGGCGAGAAAGCAGAAAAGCTATTTACATAACACATGCACGAAAGAATTGCTGTACCACCTATACCAATATCACTTAAACACTGATGAATAAAGGCGTTAAGGGTGGTATAGCAAATGGTACAGTTAAATAAATTGCTGTACCACCTATACCAAAAACGGTACAGGTGGTACAGGTCAATAAACAAACAAACCATAACCCATACCGCTTGTAAGCCTTGATATGATTGGCTTTGGGTGAAGTGGTACAGGTGGGATAGCAAAAACAGCGATTTTACTAGAAAGTATCAATGAGATTAAAAAACAATCAATAGGGTAATATGATGAGTAAAATAAATTTAGATATCGAATGTTCAAAAAAGAAATTAGAAGAAATAAGTAAACATAAAAAATTATTTGATCTTCCCGATGATATGAATGACATGCCTGAACAGCAATACCATAACGCTGTAATGCATGATGCGTTTTTCTTTATTGATCACAATGAAAGGTTACGGCACATGTTCTCTGGTGAGATATTAGCGGTTAACCAATGGCAGGTAGATATTATGATTGAAAAATTGAAAAAGCTTAAAGAAAGTCTGCCAAAGTAAATAAATATACATTAATTCTAAGTTCAATTGACCATAGCCAGTTTCGGTGATCCGACACTGGTTTTTTTGTTGCCAATACATCCATTAATCAATTTTATTTATCTTGTCGATTAAATATTTTTATCGTAGTATTCATACATAATCACTGTATATATATCAGGGGTAGTAATGAGTAATCAAAAGAAACGAAGTACCGTACATATCGATGCCGAAACGATGAAAATGATAGAAGCCTATCAGCAGCATCTCAAAGAAAAACATCCAGAAATGCCAATGCCTACTAAAGGCCAAATTGTCCGTAGCAGTGTTACATATTGGTATAACGCAACGCTGGGGGCTTGGTTATGAAATCTTGGTTTTCTATCAAGGCGGCGAGTAAAAATAATGCTGAAATTAAAATTTATGATGAGATTGGAGCCTGGGGAGTCACTGCCAAACAGTTTTCTGATGAATTAATGGTATTGGGAAACGTCTCTCATATCCATCTTCGCATTCATTCACCCGGCGGCGATGTGTTTGATGGCATTGCCATTTATAACCTACTGAAAAATCACTCAGCACAAATTACCGTTCATATAGATGGTCTGGCGGCTTCGATGGCCTCAGTCATTGCGATGGCTGGCGATAAAATCATTATGCCTGAAAATGCCATGATGATGATCCATAAACCGTGGGGTATTTCTGGCGGTAATGCATCCGAAATGCGCGACTATGCTGAGTTGTTGGATAAAGTTGAAAATACGTTGATCCCCGCCTATGCAACAAAAACGGGCAAATCACACGATGAATTAACGCTAATGTTAGAAAAAGAAACATGGTTAAGCGGGCTTGAATGTGTAGAGCAAGGCTTTGCTGATGAATTAGAAGGCCCTATTAATATTATGGCTAGATTAGAATCAAAAAGAATTGAGGACTTTAAAGATATGCCGAACACATTAAAAAACATGATCACCTCACCAAAAGGTACAGTAACTAAGCCTGTTAATGCTGAACAACAGCGCATTAATGGCATTAAAGATCTATTCGCTATGTTTGGCGGCAAGCACAATAATTTAATGGTGGATTGCCTCACCGATGCGGCTTGCACAGCTGAACAAGCAAAAGATAAATTACTCAATATGTTAGGGCTGGAAGCAACGCCCACAAACACCACTAATTATGGTGCACATATTTATGCCGGTAATGGCAATATTACTGGGGATTCAGTTCGTCAAGGGCTATATGCACGTTTAGGGTATGAAAAAGCGGAACGCGGAAACCCTTACGCTATGATGAGCTTATTCGATATGGCTAAAGCCTCTCTTACAGATCGTGGGATTGGTATCAGTAGTCTTGGAAACCGTGGGCAAATCGTCAATTTAGCATTTACCCATAGTTCAAGTGATTTTTCATCTATTCTAGCGGGTGGCGCTGAGAAATCGGTATTAACTGGTTGGCAGGATAGCGGAGAGACGTTCCAGCAATGGACCAAGACCGGATCGCTGTCTAATTTCCATGAGGCTAAGCGTGTTGGCTTAAATGGCTTTACCTCTCTCAATAAAGTCCCTGAAGGTGCAGAATATAAATATGTGACAACCAGTGATAAAGGCGTTCCTATTGCATTGGCGACATACGGCAATATATTTTCTATCACTCGTCAGGCCATCATTAACGATGATTTATCGCAATTAACTGCAGTTCCTCAGCTAATGGGTCGTGCAGCAGCTCGCACAGTGGGTAATCTGGTCTATGCGGTTCTGATAGACAATCCGAAGTTTACAGACGGCAATCCCTTGTTTGATAGCAAGCATCGGAATCTCATCAGTAATGAAATGGATACCATTGGATTAACAGAAGCGCGTAAGGCTATGCGCTTACAGGAAGATCCAGAGGGTAACCCTTTAAACGTCACACCGTCCTATATCCTCGTCCCTGCAGCACTTGAAGGGGCAGCTATGCGCTCTGTCTTGTCTGCCTCTTCGCTATTCCCAATTGGTACAAATGGTGATGCGCCTGTACTCAATCAAAATGCGGGCATTAGTAATACAGTACAAAATATGGGTGAGATTATTGTCGAACCTCGCCTTGATAAAGCCAACCCTAAAGAATGGTATGTGGCCTCTGCTAAAGGCTCTGACACTATCGAGGTGGCTTATCTTGATGGTATGGACACACCTTATCTGGAAGAGCAGCAAGGCTTTACTGTTGATGGTGTTGCATGGAAAGTGCGTATTGATGCTGGAATTGCAGCCCTTGATTATCGTGGATTGGTTAAATCAAAAGGCTTGTGATTAAACACATCGAAAATGGAAGGTACTCCCTCGGGGGTATCCCTCCCACGGGGCGGCGCGTGCGCGGGGAACGGCTAGTTTTCCAGTTTTTATGCTGTCAGCAGCAGGTCTGTTAACTCTATGATTTAAAACTATAAAAACGATATTGAGGTGTCAATTTTAGTTTTGAGTTGTCACCTCAATGTCTTTTATCTCTATGATTTAAAATGATAATATCAACTTTCACCTGACAGAGTGAGGTGCTAGTGCCTAACTTCAACTATCATAAATAGCATAATCAACAATGAGAGAGAAAAAAGCGAAACTGAACCCAATAGCCACTATTACCGGAATAGTGACTAAAAGTCCTCAGCGAGTTGCCACAGCTACCGACAAGGTGATGGTGTCAATAATGGTTGAAGTGCAGAGCGATACGCGCAGTAACTACCCCTTGAGAATTACGGGCTTTGATGAACAGGCGTTAAATTTGATGCTATGCAGAAAGGGGCAGACGGTGACAATTACGGGGAGTTCTTTTTATTGGCGGAGCTATCAGTTAGTTGCTAATGATATTCTGGTTCTGTGATAGAATTAAATATAATCAATGAGTTGTTTCGATATCGTAACAACTTGATTTTGTTACAAAGCATTTTTTAGTGCCTTGAACCATGGTGGAAATCACTATGGTTGCTATCTTGCCTTTCCCAGCGTGACGCTCTAGGGAAAATTAATAGATTAGCTAACCCTAATACATTCCCCTTCAATAAAATCATTCTCATTATTTTCATATTTAACAAGCCTACATTGCCCTGGTAAACCATATCGACTGACAATACAACGAACACCAGAGGAATCACCGGATCCTTGTAACCTATTTTGGCGGCGTTCATAGCTAGCCACTTTTTCCAATAAGCCATCAATAACCATACTATCTAGCGTTCTACGGGCTGATTCGAGAATACTTTTTTTATTGAAAGAATCCATCCCATTGAGGATGTAGGCAATACCTGAAACGTCAAAAGGTGGTGCGCCTATTTCGCCAGTGATCCATTCGAGGTTATCAGCCTCAAACAAGTTCATTATCTCTTTTTTGCGTTTGGTCATTCTCATTATCGGTGATTCCTTATTGTGGGTTACATCTATCCTACAATAAGGAATGACTAAAAACACTAGGTATAAAACTAAATGAAGTTATTCTTTTTCTCTTTCTTTCCTCATTTCCGCCATCCATTCATCATGCTTTTTTCGTTCTAATTGACGATTACTTTCATCATATATATTTATATTTATACGGTTTTCATCTATGACAGCATTTAAATCTTGACTAATTTTCTTTATATTTTTTGATATAGTGCCGATAGGATCTAAATCGCCTATCGTTGAAATTTCCGCATAGCTCCCTATATCGTAGCTATATCTATTCATCATTTTTTCAATAGAATCTGAAGTCTTAGTCCACTCTATCGATATATCGAACACTTTGCCGTTCATTTGATTAAAATCAGTATAATAACTAGATATCAAGTCACCCGGCTTTAAAACTGATACTGATTTGAATGGAATATTTCTGTCATTTATTGAAGGTTCAATGGCCACAGTTATGTTATATGCGGTAGCATTACCTGTATTACTAATCACAATATTAAAATGATTCATTGATACTTTAGTCGGCTCAAAAGTAATCACAATATGGGGTTGCGAAGTGGCCTCAGCCATTTTTTTTGTTTCTCTCGCTAATACCCTTGTGACGCGCCATAAGCAAAATGTTGAAACTGCCGTAACTATAGCGGCTATAACGCTAGTAATAGTGGAGGAGGCTTGCAATAAGATACTTTCCATAATAATTCCCCATAGTATAAAGAGTCTTATAGTAGCAGTATATTTACTCGATAATACCTAGAATTACCGCTCGCTGGTATCCTATAGGTATCCTAGAAAAACAAAAAGGAGTCACGCTATTAACGCAACTCCTTGATAAATTTGGTGGCCCCTGCTGGACTTGAACCAGCGACCAATCGATTATGAGTCGAGTGCTCTAACCAACTGAGCTAAGGGGCCAAACTGGAGAAGGATTATACGTGCAGTTTTCCTTCAGGTCTAGTGTTTAGAAACTGTATGCTGATTTTATATTCAAACAATAAATTTGATTAATAGAAAAGAGGTGACGTATTGAAATAAAAGATAATTAACGCCTAATTTTTAGCCACTTTACGCGTAGCAGCTATCGTTGCAGATTTTTTAAGCTCGACTATCGGCATTTAACTTTTAGTACTTATGAATACATGGCAATTTATTGGTGAGCCAGATACCTCGATTGAAGTTAAAAATCCAGTGACGGTAGAACTGACTTGCACCAATCTAGTTAATCGCATATCCATAATACTAAAAGGCAGCTTAACGGCCGCCCTTATTCTTTGCCGTCAGTACCTTCTCCAATTTACTGGCGTAAACTCACAGCAACACGATTTAATGCATTCATCAAGCTAATAGCAATAGTTAAATCCGTAATTTCACTATCAGAAAAATGTGTTTTTAGTTGTTGGAAATTACTATCTGAAGTGCTTTCAGCAGAGATATTCGTTACTCGTTCAGCCCAATCAAGTGCAGCTCTTTCGGTTTCACTAAAGTCGTTAGATATTCTCCATCCGCCAAGAGTATCGATTTTATCACTTGATACCTGCAAACGACGTAGTTCACTAGTATGTAATTTCAGACAAAATGCGCAGCCGTTGATTTGAGAAACTCTTAAATAAACTAGTGTAATTAATTCTGCACCAAGGGTGCTATTTTCCAGTGCAGTTTTACAAGCCAGCAGACCCTGATAGGCCTGAGGGGAAAGCTTCGAGTAAGGCAAGCGTAATTTTGACATCATATTCTCCACAAATTATTTATGTTATGAGTATTCATCAAATATGGCCTATAATAAAGAGCCATAAATAAACAAAATATATAGGCCATAATGGGTACTCATCTCACTGACATTCATTTCTCAACACTGTTACCCATCTATCGACAACTATACCAACATATTAAAAAAGCCATTTATGATGGATTACTGATATCAGGACAACGTCTACCCTCTACGCGTAATCTGGCGACTCAACTCAATATCGCCAGAGGAACGGTAGATCGAACTTATGACATCTTGATTAATGAAGGTTTATTGATCACTGATCAGCAAAGAGGCACTTTTGTCGCTAATTTATCGCTCACTATTCACACTAAAAATAAGCCCAATAGTCCACTTTCACTTATTCAAAGTAGGACAGGTTTATTAGATTTTCAATTAGGGATACCAGCCGTTGATCAATTTCCATTAGCTCAATGGAACCGGCTGTTGGGCAATATTAGCCGTTCGATAAATCATAATCAGCTCTCTTATCCCGATCCACAAGGTGAATACCTACTACGTAACGCTATCGCGGGATATTTACGCCTTTCTCGTGGGATTGATTGCCAACCAGCACAGATTGTTATCACTGCGGGATATAGTTCAGCGATTAGTTTAATCACATCCATTGCTTTATCACCTAATACGCCTGTCGCACTGGAGAACCCAGGTTATCCTCCTTCCCGTTTATTACTCTCATCTCTTGGTTTTCAAACCTTGCCTATTGCCGTTGATCAGCAAGGGATCGATATTTTAAAACTACAACAGAGTGTCGCTGACGCTGTGGTGATCACACCAGCTCATCAGAGCCCAACAGGTGTGACATTATCCCTTGAGCGACGGCTGCAATTAATTGACTGGGCCAGTAAAGAAGACAAATGGATTATTGAAGATGACTATGATGGTGAATATCGCTATACCGGCTATCCGTTACCCTGTTTAAAAAGTTTGGATACACAACAACGGGTTTTCTATGTAGGATCATTCAGTAAGGTACTCTTTCCCGCACTACGACTAGGTTATATTGTAATACCTCCGCAATTAACCAACAGCGTTCAACAATATTTCCAATTTCACTCTGGACTTTGCCCGACGCTAATTCAATCAACTGTCGCCAAATTTATTGAGCTCGGTTATTTCTTTCGTCATTTAAAAAAGATGCGCCAACTCTATTTTAAACGGCGCCAGTTATTAATTAATGCCCTTGAACTTTATTGCCCATTGATTAGTTATATCTCATGTCATGAGGGAGGAATGCATTTAATCGTTTTATTGCCCGCGCATATTGAAGATAAAGTTATTGCTCAAAAAGGCGAACAACAACAATTATCTATTGAAGCACTGAGCAATTGGTACTTTCCAACCACAGCCGCAGGCGAGAAAATGAATGGATTGATATTAGGATTTACTAATATTTCGAATAAAGAGATGGCAAAAATCCAGTGTCAAAAATTACATCAGCTTCTTACTGAATATTTAAATTACACCTGAAAAATATCAATAGATCGCTATTTAGTTAATTTAACGCGGCTTCTGCATTTGCCACTCTAAATGACGTTTTATCATCGGCCACTCATTAATAATAATGCTATAAATACAGGTATCTCTCAGTTCACCGGTTCGGGTATACATGTGATTACGCAAGATACCATCAAATTTAGCTCCTAGGCGCTCTATAGCTTTACGGCTTTGATGATTAAGGATATGAGTACGAAGCTCAATAGCCACACACTCGAGCTGTTCAAAGGCGTATTTAAGCAATAAATACTTGGACTCAGTATTAATATGTGTTCTTTGTGCCTCTAATCCATACCAAGTTGCACCAATCTCAACACGTCTAACTACAGAATCAATATTGTTATAGCAGGTAACACCTACCACTCTATTGGTCATTTTATTAAACACCACAAATGGCAACATTTTACCTTCTGCTTGTAGAGCTAAACGGCGATCGATATCGGCAGCAATATTCTCAGCAGCTGGCACTAAAGCATACCAGAGTTGATCAAGTTTCCCTTCTTTAATGAGAGCCGCTAAATCCGTCTCATATTGATGAGAAAGTGGTTCCAATCTGACATTTTGTCCATCTAAAATAATAGACTTATTCATTGCTTTCATTAGTAGTTTCCTCGTTAGCGATCAGCCCCTATTAGACACACTAATTAATAACGATTAATGACAAAAAAAGAAAGAAATTATTAATGTCCTATTAGATTTCTATTTTAATTAATTTTGACTTAACGGGTTTTAATAGCTCCTTATAGTGTCCTTTAGTTTAATCACCATGATAACAACCACAACTACTGCGTAAGTGCCTACCTTAATTTTTAAATTCAGCTAAATTCAAGTCATCGAATAAATTTATAAAAAATATTCAGCGAGGCAATGCGATGACATCTTTCTCTCATTTATTTACGCCTATTGATTTAGGCCATACCCATCTTAAAAATAGAATTATTATGGGTTCCATGCATACTGGCCTTGAAGAAGATCCCAATAATGCACCTCAGCTGGCACAGTTCTATCGAGAGCGAGCCGAAAATGGCGTTAGGCGGTATCGCACCTAATAGCGCTGGCGCATTAACCGCACATGCAGCGGTGTTCAATCAAACCGAACAAATCCCACAACATCGAATAGTCACCGATGCCGTACATCAGGCGGGTGGAAAAATTGCTTTGCAGATTTTACATGCTGGCAGATACAGTTTTCATCCACAACTAGTTGCCCCTAGTGCCATTCAAGCAAAAATCAATCCATTTAAACCCAAACAATTAACGCCAGAAGAGATCCTTCAAACGATTAATGATTTTTCGCACACAGCTTGGTTAGCACAGCAAGCCGGATATGATGGTGTAGAGATCATGGGCTCAGAAGGCTATTTAATTAACCAATTTATCGCTCGACGAACTAATAAACGCACAGATCATTGGGGTGGTTCACTACAAAATCGGATGCGCTTTGCTTGTGAAATAATCAAAGAGATCCGTCAAAAAGCTGGTTCTGAATTTATTCTGATTTATCGATTATCCATGCTCGATCTGGTTGATGAAGGATCAGATTGGCAAGAGATCATTCAGCAGGCTCAGGCAGTTGAAGCGGCAGGTGCTACCTTAATTAATAGCGGCATTGGCTGGCATGAGGCTCGTATTCCCACTATCGCCACTTGTGTTCCTCGAGGCGGTTTTAGTTGGGTAACTCAAAAATTAATGGGCCAAGTTTCTATTCCACTTATTACCTCTAATCGAATTAATGATCCCTATGTAGCAGAAAAAATACTCGCAGATAAACATGCGGATATGGTCTCTATGGCGCGCCCATTTCTCGCCGACGAGCAATTTATCACTAAGGCACAGCAAGGCCGTACTGAAGAGATAAATACCTGTATTGGCTGTAATCAAGCCTGTCTCGATCAAGTGTTTGTCGGTGAAATCGCCTCTTGCTTAGTCAACCCGCGCGCCTGTTATGAAAGTGATTTTCCCAGAAAAGCTGCTGCTCACTCACATAAAATTGCCATTGTTGGCGCGGGTCCTGCGGGATTATCTTGTGCGATCCACGCCGCCGAAAGAGGTCATCAAGTTACGATCTTTGAGCAAGATACAGATATTGGCGGGCAATTTAATCTGGCTAAACAGATCCCCGGCAAAGAAGAGTTTTATGAAACATTGCGTTTTTTCCACCACCAGCTGCTCCTGCATAAGATCAACATCCATCTCAATCATCGGGCGACTATTAGTGATTTAATTGGCTTTGATCGAGTAGTATTGGCCACGGGTGTTAAGCCTCGTACACTCGAATTAGCAGGCATTGATCATCCTAAGGTCATCAGCTATATAGATGTACTAAAACGGGGTTATAAAGTGGGTGCAAGTGCTGCCATCATTGGCTCAGGCGGGATTGGTTTCGATATAGCTCAGTTCCTCAGCCATGATAGCAATAGCAGCCTTAATGCGGCTTCATTTGCCGAAGAGTGGAATATTGATACTCAGCTAAAAGCGGCTGGCGGGCTGGCTAAAGTCATCGAGCCTCCCATAACTGCGCAGCGAAAACTCTATTTACTACAAAGAAAATCCAGTAAAAATGGAGCTCAGTTGGGTAAAACAACAGGCTGGATCCATCGATTGACGCTACAAAAACGCGGGATCGAAATGCTCAATGGTGTCGAATATCTAAAAATAGATGATCAGGGGCTGCATATTCGCCAAGATCAACAAACTCGCTGCCTTGCCGTTGATAATGTAATTATCTGTGCCGGACAAGAGTCTTATCGTCCCTTGCAAGAGCAACTAGAACAGCAAGGTATCCCAGTCTCAGTGATTGGCGGCGCTGAGTTGGCGACAGAACTTGATGCACGCCGAGCCATTGCACAGGGAATGCATCTCGCCTATCAATTTTAAATATAAAAAACCCTCTGACTCTAGTTCCCACTTGCATAGAAGAGTTCAGAGGATTGATTTTTACGGCTAACTGACTTAATCGTCGGTCATTTTCGGTGAGAGCGCAGCGGCAGGATCGAGCAATCGCTGATCATCAGCTATACAGCTTGCCGCAGTGAATAACACATCCGTCGAGGAGTTCAACGCCGTTTCTGCTGAGTCTTGTAGTACTCCAATCATGACACCAACCGCCACCACTTGCATGGCGATTTCATTTGGAATACCAAACATATTACAAGCAAGAGGAATTAATAGTAGAGAACCACCCGCCACACCGGAAGCGCCACAAGCACAGACAGCCGCGACCACACTTAGCAGTAGTGCCGTTGGTAAATCAACGGGAATGCCCACTGTGTGCACCGCAGCTAAGGTGAGAACGGTAATAGTCACCGCAGCCCCAGCCATATTAATGGTTGCACCTAGTGGAATAGAGATTGAATAGGTGTCTTCATGTAAATTCATGCGACGACACATCGCCATATTAACTGGGATGTTAGCTGCCGAGCTACGCGTAAAGAATGCAGTAACACCACTCTCTCTTAAACAGCTAAACACTAACGGGAATGGATTTCTACGGATTTTCCAATAAACAATTAGTGGATTAACCACTAGCGCCACTACCAGCATACAAGCGATTAAGACAATTAAAACATGCACATAGCCCTTTAACGTCTCGAAGCCTGTTATTGCAATGGTTGAGGAAACCAGACCAAAAATACCTAATGGAGCGAAACGAATAACCACTCTCACTAACTGAGTGACGCCTTCGGCAAAATCATGGATCATATGTTTAGTTGACTCATTCGCATGGCGTAGAGCCAAACCTAAACCAATTGCCCAAGCTAAAATACCGATATAGTTGCCTTTTATTAGAGCATCAACCGGATTAGCTACGACATTGACTAAAACCCCTTTTATCACTTCAACAATATTACCGGGAGGTGACAATTGCGTGTCTGCAATAGTTAAAACCAGCTTTGATGGGAATAAAAATGAACCGACAACAGCTACTAATGCCGCCAAAAAAGTGCCTAAAATATAAAGAAAAATAATCGGCCGGATATTACTCTGCTGACCTTTCTTATGATTAGCAATCGACGCCATAACCAATACCCAAACTAATATAGGTGCGACGGCTTTTAGTGCACTAACAAATAATTCTCCGAATAATGCCATATTTCTTGCTGCTGAAGGCCACAGCCAAGCTAACAAAATCCCCGCAACTAAACCGATAAGAATTTGTTTTACAAGGCTGCCTTGAGCAATAAACTGCCATATACCTGATTTTCTTGTATCCATAGTTAACCTATTTAATAGTTATTTTTATTTAAAGTGAAGTGAGTTTGCAAATTAAGTTTAACACTTATTTAATAGATACTTACAGCAAAATATACAGAGATCATTTTATCTTTGTAACATTCAGTTTACATTAATATATTACTATTTGTATTTTATTTGCGCGAATTACGACAAATTGAATATAATTTGATATGTGCTTAGCAAATTATAAATAATTAATTTAAAATATGATCGCTATTTGTGAACTATGTGAAGTCGCTCAGCAATAAAAATTCGCCCAAAGCCACATTTTTAGCTTAATGAATCTGAACTTTATAGCTGTTTAACGTCATAATTGGTGAAATCATGTTGTTTTATAATAACGACCACTCTCTCCCTATGACAAAAACTGAACTTTAGTTCAACGAATCCTAAAAAATCGATAAAATTCGCTATTTAGTTATTTTATGTTTTGTTAGAGTGATCATGCTTTATACTGTACAGCGTTGGTCGCTGTTTTTTATAGCGGCATGGATGTTATTCTATTTTATTCCAGGATCCGCAACGTACCATTGTGTGATATTGGCACTTAGGAATCATTGATGGAATTAGTAAGAGAACTTTTTACAGCATTGTGGCATCAGGACTATGTGACCCTATCTAATCCGTCACTGATCTGGGCCATCTATATTATGTTATTTACTATCCTTTTCCTCGAGAATGGGGTCTTACCTGCTGCATTCCTACCAGGAGACAGCTTACTGATCCTTGTAGGGGTACTAATAGCTAAAGGCACAATGAATTACCCGTTAACCATAGTGGTTTTAACCGCAGGGGCAAGTCTTGGCTGTTGGCTCGGCTATATACAGGGTAAGTGGCTAGGAAATACCAAGATAGTCAAAGGTTGGCTGTCTCATCTACCCGAACATTATCATCAGAGAGCGCATGGATTATTTCATCGTCATGGTCTGGCAGCACTATTAATCGGTCGTTTTCTTGCCTTTGTAAGAACCCTGCTACCTATGATTGCAGGCCTAGCGGGCTTGAAAGATAGTCGATTCCAAATCTTCAATTGGCTAAGTGGCTTATTGTGGGTATTGATCCTCACATCACTAGGCTATGGTTTTGGTAAAAGCCCTATTTTCCTTCAATACGAACACCGTATTATGAATATTCTAATGCTGATCCCTGTCGGATTACTGTTGATAGGCTTAGTAGGCAGCATTTTCGTTGTAATGAAGAAAAAAATGACTAGCAAAAAAAACAATAAAGTTAATTCTTAGTTAACAACGAGTAAAAGGCAGTGATAATCACGCTTCGCTGTCTTTTACTCTTCTCTTTCCCTGCCCCACTCTGTTTATCCTGATTAATTTTCTTCATATTTATTCTTTTACGTAAACTTAAAAATTTCGATGTATATTCGGCTGGCTTACGCTTTTTTACGCTTTTTTACGCTTTTATCTTATAATTTAGCTTTAACATCACAGAAAAACCAGTTATGGTTAATACCGTATTTTCTATTTTCTTGCTACAAAGGAGTTATCTATATGTCGACCAATAATTCATCTGAAGAGTTGCGTGCTGAACTTAAATCCCTAGCAGATTCACTAGAAGCTATTCTCAACGATACTGGGAGTAAATCTAAAGAGGAGATCGAAAATATTAAGAGCAAAGCGGAAAGCGCCCTATTTTCTTCCAGACAAAAATTAAGTATGGCTGGCGAGAAAATCACTGCTCAAACCAAAGAGATGGCGGGCAAAGCAGACCATTATGTGCGAGAAAATCCTTGGGCTGGTATCGGAATTGGCGCCACTGTTGGCGTAGTACTTGGTATCCTCTTGGCTAAGCGCTAAGTATAATGGAACAGCATGAACGTCCAAAGGGCCCCGGAAATGGGGTCCTAAGCACCTTACAGCGAATGGGCTCTATCGTTATCCAAATGGTAGAAACTCGTGTTGAACTTCTCGTTGTTGAGCTAGAAGAAGAAAAAACCACACTAATCCAGCTGATGTTAATGGTGGGCATTACACTCCTATTCAGTGCTTTTGGATTAATGTGTTTAATCGGGCTAATTTTTTGGTCTGTCGATCCCGTATACCGTTATCAAGCATTAGCTATCACTACAGTAACGCTAATCTTTTTAGCTATCATAGGTATGGTATGGACACTGAAAAAAGCACGACAATCAACACTCCTAGGTGCAACAAGAGAACAGCTAAAACAAGATAGTGAAGCGCTTAAAGGCTCCCAAAATGACGCCAAATAAACGCCAATCATTAGCCGAAAAAAAACAGCGACTGCTGGCCGAGATCGCACAGCAGCGTATTGATCTCTCCACCAGCTCACAACATTGGCTGAAAATCACCGCACCTTATGATCGCACATGGCAAACTCTAGTCTCTCTGCGCCCTCTACTGATTGCAGGCGCTAGCCTACTTTCCCTCTATAGCTTACGTCACCCTAAAAAATTAGTTACCTTAGGCAAACGCGCCATTGGTACTTGGGGAATTATCCGTACTTTACGCAATACCTTTGGCTCAACACCTAAATCCTAAATAATTTTTAGTTATCAAACAGCATTTTCCTGCTTATACTTATTTATTCCCCAACCTCATCATTCAAAAATTTTGTTCAAGTTTGTTAATATCCTTTACTTTTAATTGAACAAGGCTCCCTCTATTATTCATCCATCAAATAATTTCTAACCATTAGATGCTATTTAGTCGACAAACTAGGCGATTTAGCACTGATTATCACACTATTTTGACAAAGTATTTTGGAGAGACTCGATGAAAAATTTAGAAGGAAGTATCCTGTTGCTTGCGCGTATTTTAATGCCGATTGTCTTTATCTCAGCAGGTTACGGCAAATTAGGTGATGGCTATGCAGGCACTCAAGCCTATATGCAAGCGATGGGGGTTCCAGGATTTTTACTTCCTTTAACTATTTTGCTTGAATTTGGTGGTGGGATCGCCATATTGCTGGGCTTCTTGACTCGTACTACGGCAATTGCCACAGCAGTATTTACACTATTAACGGCTTTATTATTTCATATGGATTTTTCAGTAGCGTCAAACTCATTGGCATTTATGAAGAACCTAACTATTGCGGGTGGTTTCTTGCTGCTTGTCGTAACAGGCCCAGGCAAATTCAGTATAGATAATTTATTGAATAAGAAATGGTAATTTTAGTGCTACTTTCTTCTCAATAGTTCTGCCGCGTTATTTTTACCTCATTATTGTTATCATTGTTATCATTTAGCCCCTTTCCACTTATTTGCTCGAAAGGGGTTTTTATTCACTAAAAGTCGACTTTAAGGTCGGCTATTTTTTTGCAAATAATTTAGGGATCTCACGCAAACACCAAGATTTAGCCTCACCCATGCTATCTCGACGCCAAGCCATAATAATATTGCTCTCATCACTATATTCAGCACTGACAACCCGTAAACGACCAGCACGAATATCTTCTTCCACCATAAAGTAAGGCATTGTCGCTACACCTAAGCCGGCTAATAGTGCACGATGTTTATCTTCCATGGTACTGACCGTCAACCGACGTTGCTTATCAAGCAGTTGAACTGTCAACACAGGCCGTTCACGAGCGGTATCTGCAACCGCAACGCCACGATATTTAACGCGAGTTGCATCGGAAAGGGGCTCGGGCTCTTGATGGATTGGGTGATCTGGTGCCGCTACATAAACATGATGAATCGAATAGAGGGGCTTAGAGTTAAATTCTGATGAAGAGCGGAAATGCATATCAGGAGCAATAACAATATCAGCACGCCCCGATTCCAGCCGTTCCCATGCCCCCGCTAACACTTCAGTCATAAAAACAAACTGAGTATTGGATTTTTGCGCTAATTTTTCAACCAAAGGGAAAAAATAGGTAACGGGGATCAAGGCTTCACAAACGATGGTCAATCGCGTTTCCCAACCTTTTGCCAGAGCTTCCGCATCTGCGGTTAATTTTTCTGCCGCTTCGAGCAGAGTTCTCCCCCGCTCTAGCAACATTCGTCCAACATTAGTAAATTTAGTTCTATGGCCGGAACGATCGAACAGCACAACATCAAGCTCTTCTTCTAACTTTTGCATGGTATAGCTTAGCGCTGAAGGGACTCTGCCCAACTCATCCGCAGCCGCTGCAAAGCTGCCACGTCTGTCGATCGCATCCATAACCCTTAACGCTTCTAATGTCAGCGCTCGATCTTTATTCATAAATTATCTCTTTCAGTAAATTTGAATATTGTATCCAGATTAACTTGCTAACAATTCAACGTCTATCGAATTATTATTAATAGATGTTAATTTGAAGGTACCCGTTATGATAACCATTAGAAAAGCCAATCAATGCGGTCAAGCTGATTATGGGTGGCTAAAAGCCCGTTATACCTTCTCTTTTGGCCACTATTTTGATCCTGACTTCTTAGGTTTTAAAACACTTAGAGTATTAAATCAAGAAGTGATCGCACCTGCAAATGCCTTTCAGCCAAAGACATTTCCGCATGTTGATATTCTCAATATTATACTCCAAGGTAGTGCCGAGTATCGAGATAATTTAGGCAACAAAATCAGTGCCAAAGAAGGTGAATGCTTAATATTTTCACCCCATAGAGATATGAGCTATAGCGAACATAATCTTTGTCCTGAAACGTCACTCACACGGTTACAGCTGTGGATAAAAGCTTGTCCACAAAGTGAATATCAACCGACACAGAAGATCAAAATTCAAGACGAAAAACTCTTTTTGATCGCCTCTCCAGAAGGTGAGAGTAATAGTCTATCTATTCGGCAGCAGGTATGGATCTACCAAATACATTTAAAAGCAGGCGATGAACTGGCTTTACCTTCAAAAGGTAAAAATGCCTATCTACAGTCCATCCAAGGATCGATACAGATCTTATCTGCCAAAAGCGACAGTGAATCAATAACCTGTGGTGATGGTGTCTTCTTGCAAGATGAAAATAAGATCAAACTTAAAGCTAATCGCGAGTTTAGAGGTCTATTTATTGATCTCGATGAGTAACAACTCACCCAATTAGCCCCTGAATATCAAATAGGGGCTAACAGCCAAATAGAGCAGACTATCCTCAATAAAACTGAATTCTACCGCTCAAATCCTTAATTTTTTGTACTTAACGCCCTCCTATTTTATTGTGCCTATGGTAGAGTCCTGCTTATTCCATAATTTATAATAATAATCGGTCTGTCTATAGATATTGATTATTCTCTTTAATTTAAAGGGGTTAGTGTGGCGATATTTACCCATCAACGACTCGATCAGGTTTTTGCATCAATTCAAACTGAGGTCGTTCCTCAAGATGAATTAGCAAAACGTTTCAATGTATCAACACGGACGATACGTTCTGATATCAATGAACTGAATGAGCAATTAAGCACTTATAGTGCGCAAATCCTGTATGAACGGGGTATTGGCTATCGCTTAAAAATTGATGATGAAAAACAGTTTGCTACACTAATTGGAAAAAAAGAGGATGAAAATCATATTCCCCAAACGGGCAAAGAACGCGTTGATGCTCTGCTGATTAAGCTGTTAACTCTCTCTGCGCCCATCAAACTTGATGATATTGCCGAAGAGTGGCTCATTAGCCGGGGGACGTTACAGCAAGATATGACCCTAGTTAGGGAATATATGCAGAAATATCAGATACAAGTGGAAACTGTTCCTCACCAAGGTATTCGTATAGCCGCAAGTGAATGGGCGATCCGCGCTTGCATGACTGAAACACTTTGGCGTCGCTTCTCACAGCAGATAAATTTGCCTTTGGCTAATTTTCACCCTGCTTGTCTCGACAATATCGATTTAAGCTATATTGATAAGGTATTGAAAAATAGCCTCAATCGCTTTGATATTCGTTTAAGCAATGAAGGTCATCAATATTTAGTGTTTAATTGCGCCATCTCTATTTTACGCATTACTCGCGCCCATGAATTAATCTCCATGGTCAAAAACGAACCAGAGGATGTCATTCGTAAAGCCTGTGATGAGATCTCTAACGGCTTGATCTTCTTTCTTGGCAGTGATCTCTCACCTGCGGAAATCCACTATTTACATGATCAGATCGCCGGGCAACGTATTGTTGGCAATGAAACTGCATTGCAAAAAGAGGGCGATCATATCCAGCTGGTTGACTATATACTCCAGTATATCGATGATCTCTATAACTATGATCTGCGTAATGATGAAAAACTGAAACGTGATTTAACCACACATATTGCCGCACTGTTAACCCGTTTGCAGTATCATATTTGTACACCAAACCCCTTACTTTCTGATATAAAACAGTATTATCCATTTGCCTATGATGTCACACTCAGCGCGCTGACCACTGCGAGTAAAGAGTTACTCCCTTATAGTATTAGCGAAGATGAGCTAGGCTATCTTGCTGTCCATATTGGCGTCAGCTTAGAACGCAATTATGGTGCTGGCTCAATCCGTCAAACTGAAGTTCTGATTGTGACCGATGCAGGCAACTCAACCTTACGTGTAGTTGAAGCCAAAATTATGCGCGAGTTTCCACAATTAAAATTTAAGCGCACACTCTCATTACAAGAATATGAATTACTGCCGCAAATCGATGAAGATTTTGTCATTACCACCGTTCGCTTATCGGCAAAAAATAAGCCCGTCGTTAAAATCGCCCCTTTCCCTACCCCATACCAATTAGAACAAGTGGGCCGCTTAGCCATGGTGGACCAAACGCGCCCTTATATTATTGAGCGTTTCTTTGATGAAAGTTACTTTATGGTTATTAATGAAAAAATAACTCAAGAGGAGCTGTTTGAGCAAATTTGCAGCAAATTGCAACAGGATGACTATGTCACGACAGAATTTCATCCCTCACTATTAGAGCGCGAATCTATCGTTTCCACTTTATTAGGTGAAGGAATAGCACTTCCCCATTCACTCGGTCTATTAGCTAAAAAAACCGTTGTAGTAACAGTCATTTCGCCACAAGGCATTGAATGGAATCGAGAGACAAAAGAAGTAGCAAATGTGATTTTTCTATTGGCAATCAGTAAAGCGGATTATGAAGAGGCGATGGCTATTTATGATCTCTTTGTCACTTTTGTTAAAGAGAAAACAACACGTCTACTTATCAATACAAAAACATTTCATGAGTTTCAAGTTATCGCCAAAGATAGCCTAGGCCGTATCAACTAATCGAAATTTCCACTTCCGACTGGCGAAGTGGCAATTTGATCTATTTTTCTTTTTTTGCGTGATCCCTCCCACAAGACCAAATTTTTCTTTTTGTGACCCATCTCATATTTCACCCGCCTAAAGACAAAAGTGGAAATCAATCACTCTATTTTTACTTTTAATTATTTTTGCCACTTCCACTTCTAAAATCACACATTTTCTGACTAATCAGAATAAGCTAATAAAGATAACCCATTAATAATTCATCTATTATTTTAATTTCAATCCACTAATTCCAGTCAATTAACTAAACTAATTGGCTAGACTTCCGATTCACTTCCAATTAGTGCATTTTTCAATCATCACAAATCATAAAATTCCTGTTACCAATTTCCAGTTATAAGTGGAAATTGACTGCATGCAAAAAACAATCAAAAAAGACTAAGGTTATAAACACAGAAAAACGGAATTATTCGTCTTACTTTCGCATTGGATCTTAAAGGTTATGAGCAATTCACCCATTATTTTCAACATGACAGAGAACGACTTAGAAGTTGAGAAGGTGACACAAGCGCTACTTTCTATCATTGCTAATTGGCTCAATGAAGAAAATATCGTTACGACTGATGTTCAACAACAAATGTTGCAGTCCCATTTAAAAGCCATGATCGAAAGGGCTAAAACGGGTGAGCCATTACCCGAAATAGATATCTCACTGTTTGATGAAATATCACCAGAATCAATAGCACTGGCGCAACGTGTGGTCGATACGCTGCCGGGACTGACGATAGAAGAAAGCTACTTACTCTCAGTTCACTTTGAAGTTGCACGTTCTAACCCTTAATTATTGGAGAATAATAATATGAAACAGATCCTTATCGTTATCGGTGATCGTTTAGGTAAAGGCCAAAAAGTGGCTTTGGGTATTGAAGCTGCGGGCGGAAGAGCCATTGTGATCCCCGGTGTGGCCGCAGATATGAAACTCGGTGATGTGATGAATAGCGAACAAGCCGATATGGGGATCTCCTTCTGCGGTAGTGGTGGTGCAGGTGCGATCACCGCACAGAATAAATATGGCTATAAAGTGCGTCACGGCATGCGCTCGATCGAAGAGGGAGAAACAGCCATCGCGGATGGTTGCACTGTTCTCGGCTTCGGTTTTATGGATAAAGAGGAACTTGGAGAGCGTTTAGTCAAAGCATTTCACAAAAAATACGGCGGCGCGTGATGAAAGTATCTATAGAAACATCAGTGAGAGTCAGTGGCTCTGGCGACACAAAACAGAAAGCCATCGCGGATGCATTAAATGCTATTCAGCGAACCGTTTTAAAAGAGAGCAGCGACATTATCCTACGTATAGAACCCAAGAATGTCACCCTTGTTACTGCTCAAGTGGCTTCTCGAACAGAGAAATTCTTGTTTTTATTTTTGTCGCGTAAACGTTGCCACTACTCCGTTGTTTTGGATGTTTCCTTAGATGTCACATTACTTAAAGTCAGTGAAATCAACTTTATAGAAAAATAATTATAATTAGGTCTCGGAGCTATTTCCATGAATGAAGCGGCATCTTTTTTAGAGATATTGGGTATGTCCCTGATTATAGGCGGCCTTTGTGGCTTTGGCCTAGGTGCAGGTGCAGCTCGTATGTTTCACGCCCCGACCACACAAGGTATGGGCGCATTCCGTACATTAGGCGAGCTGAATGCTTGTGAAGGCGATCCCGCCTCTCACTTCTCTTTCGGTCTCGGTTTCTTCTTTAATGCTTGGGCATCATCGGTTGCAGCAGGTGCATTCACTCAAGATGTCGATCATCGCATTATCCCAAACTGGGGTGCAGCGGCACTATTAACCAAAAATAAAAATGTGACCGAAACACTACATAACCCGAAAAAAATGGCGATTGCCTGCGCCATTATAGGTGCAGTAGTTGTCGCCTTTTTAAATACTACTGCCTCTGCCGTCCCTGCTGCGCTACAAACCACGGCCGTCAATGTGTTAGTTCCCGCCGCTAACTTGCTGGTTAATACCGTTATGCCCGTCATTTTCTGGCTAGCAGCTATGGATGCGGGTCGCCGTTCTGGATTCTGGGCAACCCTGTTTGGTGGTTGTGCACAATTAATTATGGGCAACGCGATCCCCGGTTTAGTACTAGGTATTTTGATCGGCAAAGGTGTTGATGATGGTGGCTGGAATCGTGTCACTCGCACCATGATGGTAGCGGTAGTGCTGCTCTTTGTACTCAGTGGCTTCTTCCGCGAATTTGACCTCAAAATGGTGGCCTCTTTCCATCTGGATCAACCTGTGTGGCTGCAATATATCCACGGACTTTTAAGCGGAAAATAATCATGACAACTGAAATCAATACAAAAGACTTTTGGTATGCGGAGTGGTCATTCCCTATCTTTGTCGGCCTATTATCTTCGGGTATTTTTGCTGGAACACACATGTATGTGGTCTATGGTTTCGGCGCATTCAACGAAGTCGCCTTTGTCGCCATGTTGCGTGCTGGTCTTGACACAGGTGTATATGGTGCCGTAGCCGCCTTTGGTGCCAGCTTTCTGTTTGCTCGCATTATCGAAGGCTCATTAGTGGGTATTCTCGATATTGGTGGTGCATTACAAACAGGGGTGGGCCTTGGTGTTCCCGCCATTTTGCTTGCGGCAGGCTGGGATTTCTTGGTCACTAATTTCTGGGCATCCCTGCTCACCGGGCTATTGCTCGGTATCCTAATTGGCCTGATTGTCATCTTTGCACGTAAATTTACCATCGGACAAGCAAATTCAACCTTTGGAGCTGATGTCATGATGGGCGCGGGTAATACATCAGGTCGCTTCCTCGGACCACTGATTATTCTCGCTGCAATGGCCGCCTCTATTCCTATTGGTATAGGTTCACTGATTGGCTCACTGATTTTCTATGTGTGGAAAAAACCTGTCGCGGGTGGTGCCATTCTCGGTGCAATGGTTTTCGGTTACTTCTTTCCACTTGCAGCCTAATTAAATAAAATGAAAGAGGTCATATAATGTACTCATTAATCATTAAGCAGGGTAAATTAATCGACGGCGATATCGTCGATCTGCTGATAAAAGATGGTAAAATCGCTGCTATCGGTCCTAATATTGCGGGAAATCAGCTAGCCGAGAAAATCATTGATCTTAAGAGCAAGCTGTTTATCAGTGCAGGTTGGATTGACTCTCATGCCCACTGCTACCCAACCTCACCACTCTATTTTGATGAAGCGGATTTAATTGGCGTCGCCAGCGGTGTCACTTCTGTTGTCGATGCAGGCAGTGTCGGTGCTGACGATATCGATGATTTCTATGCGGTAACAAAACAATCTCGCACTCACGTCTTCTCTTTATTAAATATTGCCCGCACTGGCATTATTACGCAAAGTGAGTTGGCGGATATGACACAAATTGATGAAGCTAGCCTCCAGCAAGCGATCAAACGTCATGCTGGCTTTGTTGTCGGACTCAAAGCGCGTATGAGTAAAAGTGTGGTCGGTAATAATGGATTAAAGCCGCTGATCAAAGCCAAAGAGATGCAAAAAAGTAATGGGCTACCCCTTATGGTGCATATCGGTAATAACCCCCCTAGTTTAGATGAGATCGCCGATCTGCTGACCGCTGGTGATATTATTACCCACTGCTTTAATGGAAAGCCCAATCGTATCTTAGATGAGCAAGGTAATCTCAAGCCTGCAATTGTGCGCGCCCTTGCCCGAGGTGTGCTTCTGGATGTTGGCCATGGGGCTGAAAGCTTTAGTTTTAAAGTTGCTGAACAAGCGATGCGTATTGGCACTTATCCTGAAACCATCAGCTCTGATCTCTATCGCCGCAACCGTATTAATGGCCCCGTCTATAGTCTCGCCTTTGTAATGACAAAATTCCTCTGTATGGGTTTTTCAGCCAAAACAATATTAGCTTGTGTCACTGAAAAACCAGCGGAACGCCTGCATTTACAGGGAAAAGGCTATCTGAAAGTTGGTTATGACGCGGATATCACGCTATTCGATATCAAGGAAGTCAATGTTGAACTGACTGATGCAGAAGGTGAAAAACGTATTGGCAAACAACAATTTATACCTGTTGCTGCTATTATTTCTGGCAAAGATATTATCAAAGTAGAAGGTGAATGTGATCATGCAATCGATCTATGAAAAATATCAGTTAAAGCATGTGATTAATGCCTCTGGTCGCATGACTGCACTCGGCGTTTCAACACCATCTCCTGAGGTGATTGAGCGCGTTGCCCATGGATTAAATCACTATTTTGAAATCAAAGATTTGATCGATAAAACCGGCGAATATATCGCAAAATTATTAAATGTCGAAGCTGCTCTTGTTGTCTCCTGTGCATCCGCGGGTATTGCTCAATCTGTTGCTGCGGTGATCGCCAAAGATGATGATGATCTCTTGTTTAATCTGCACAGCTCGAAAAAAATCATTCCCCGTGAAATTATTCTTCCTAAGGGGCATAACGTCAATTTTGGCGCACCTGTCGATACTATGGTCGCTTTAGGCGGCGGAATTGTCGTAGAAGCCGGATTTGCCAATGAGTGTAGCGCCCAGCAATTAGCGGCCAAAATCACCCCACAAACTGCGGCGATCCTCTATATCAAGTCCCATCATACCGTACAAAAAAGCATGTTAAGTGTAAAAGAGGCGGCTAAAGTTGCCAAACAGCATCAAATTCCGTTGATTGTCGATGCCGCGGCAGAAGAAGAGCTAACCCTCTATTATCAACAAGGTGCTGATTTAGTTATTTACAGTGGAGCAAAAGCGATTGAAGGCCCAACCAGCGGATTAGTCTTGGGTAAAAAGCTCTATATTGAGTGGGTTAAACGCCAAAGTTCAGGTATTGGGCGTGCCATGAAAGTGGGTAAAGAAGGCATTCTCGGTCTAACGCTGGCCATTGAACAATATTTAACGGCGCAGAAAGAGACAGGATCGGAAATGGTCGCCAGAATGACCGATTTTATTCAACAACTAAATCAGATCCCTGCGATCTCCGCGCGTATCGTTTGGGATGCCGCAGGTCGTGATATCGCAAGAACTGAAATCAGTTTTGACGAACAACAATTGGGTAAATCAACTTACCAAATTATGTCTGAGTTAAAACAAGGTGATACCGCTATTTATTTTCGTGAATACAAAGCCAATGAAGGTAAGGTCGAAGCGGATATTCGCAGCGTCAGTAATGAGCAGCTAACCCTCATTGCACAACGCATTCGCCAATTATCAATAGGAATTGAATAAATGAAATTATCACCCAATTTTTATCAGGATCGTGTTTGCCTAAACGTATTAACGGGCAGCCACCAAAATGCCAAAGAGATTTATCAAGCCGCAGAAGGTTTTGTTGTTATTGGTGTTCTATCCAAAAATTATGCTGATCTCACCAGTGCGATTGCCGATATGCGTCTTTATGCAGAAGAAAACCAGAATGCCATTTCTGTTGGACTGGGCGCTGGCGATCCCAATCAATCAACTATGGTTTCTCAAATTTCACAGATTATCCAACCACAGCACGTCAATCAGGTATTTACTGGCGCGCCAATTAGCCGAGCACTGCTTGGACAAAAAGAGACTTTCGTCAATGCCTTAGTCTCCCCTTCAGGTACCCTTGGTCAAGTTAAAATCTCAACTGGCCCATTAAGCTCGCAAGCTCCTGATGGGATTGTACCGATTGAAACGGCGATAGAGATGCTAAAAGATATGGGAGCCAGCTCGATTAAATTTTTTCATATGCAAGGGCTGACTCATAAAGCAGAATATGCCGCAGTCGCCAAAGCCTGTGCTAAACAAGATTTTTATTTAGAGCCCACAGGGGGTATTGACCTTGATAACTTTAGTGAAATTCTACAAATCGCGCTAGATGCGGGAGTAAAAAAAATCATTCCTCATATTTATAGCTCAATTATCGATCCCACCACAGGTAATACCCGACCTGAAGATGTGCGCCAACTCTTTGCTATGGTTAAGCATTGCCTGAAATAAGATAGAGCTAAACTTAATTCCGTTTAAAAAGCTGGTTCGCCAGCTTTTTATCTAAATTTAGATTAAGTTTCCCTCGGTTAATTAATAGATCCACAGAGTTTTTATCATCAACAGTAGAACTTTATTTGGATAATTCTAATTCACACTTAAAATTTAGAATATATAATCTAGCTTTCTATTTTCATTAACCATGCTGAGAAAGTTGAATATATATGGAAATTTATTCAATAAAAACTATAAATAAACCGATGAAAATTCATTCTAAAAAAGCCCAAAATAAACCGCTTATCTTTTGGCATAGGAATAAAAAAATCCCTAAAATAATTCATCAGATGCATACACTTGGTATGGATTATGTCAATAATTTAGAGCGGGATGCCATAACAATACTTAGAAAAAATAATCCTGATTGGGAATATCGCTTTTATGGTCCCAATGAAATTATGTTTTTCTTAATGACTCACTATAGCGAAAGATATATCAATGCTTACTACAAGATAAACCCGGAGTATGGGGCTGCTCGCTCTGACTACTTTCGATATTTGCTAATTAATAAAGTAGGAGGTGTTTACCTGGATGTTAAAAGCTATAGTCAAATCCCGCTTAACGAGATTATTAATTATGATGATGAGCTAATTCTGTTCGGTTGGCAGGGACATCCTACCGGTAAATATTCTAACTATGGTATTCACGAAGAAATAACAAGGAAAAATGAATATCAGCAATGGAATATACTCTCTACCCCAGGTAATAAATATATTAAAAATGTGGTTGAAACTATTACCACAAATATAGAAAACTATAGCTCAGAAGAGTTTGGTGTAAGCTGGATAGGGGTTTTTAGAACAACAGGCTCCATTGCTTATACCAATGCCATAGACAGCATAAATGATGGCGCGGGAATTCGATTTGCGGGTAATCATGAAGTTAATGGATTGGTTTATAAAATGGACGGACTTATTAACTCAGATGAAAAGCTACAATCCACACACTATACGCAGCTAAATACTCCCGTCATATTAGATGAAGTTTAATCTGACTCAATGCCATCATTGGCAAGGCTGATCATTGAGCGAAAGCATAGGGGTTCTGTTGGCTCTAGTTTTATTTAACTAACTGGTACTTCATTAAAATGTAAAACTAGACTAGATTCATACTAAAATAATTTAGGGGTAAGTATGAATCAAATAAATGAATTCGGTCAGTCCCTTGGTGAGGCTCTGCCTGATTGGGTACCTTGCGCTTACCCAGCTAGAGTGAGTTTGCAAGGTCGCCTGTGCCGCCTAGAACCACTATCCGCTTCCCATGCCAGCGCACTATATCAAGCTCATCAACGAGCTCCTGATAACCGAAGTTGGACTTGGCTAACGCGCGAGCCTGAAAATAGCCTTGAAGACTATACACAATGGGTTAATAAGGCCATTTTATTGAATGATCCCATTCATTTTGCTGTTATCGACCAAAAAACTAATATGCCCATAGGTTCGCTGGCGTTGATGCGTATTGATCCGAACAACGGTGTTGTCGAAGTCGGCCATGTACATTTCTCATCACTATTAAGTGGTACCACAATGTCAACGGAAGCCCATTGGTTATTAATGCACTATGCTTTTGCGACATTAGGATATAGGCGCTATGAGTGGAAATGTAATAGCTTGAATGAGCCATCGCATAATGCTGCACTACGCCTCGGTTTTCAATATGAGGGCTGTTTTCGCCAAGCTATGGTGGTTAAAGGTCATAGTCGAGATACCCAATGGTTTTCAATTATCGACAAAGAGTGGCCACAGATAGGGCGTAGTTTACAATGCTGGCTGGCGCCTGAGAATTTTGATGCTGAGGGCAAACAGATCCGCTCATTAGCCGCTATTCGCCAAGACGAGAGTAACGCATCATAATTTGTACCGAATAATAATGAGAAAACCCCGTGATATAGAAATATCACGGGGTTTAATGTGTGGAGTCGGCCGATAAGCCGGGTTCTGTCGTGAACAATCATTCCTCTAGGCCAGCACTTGCGCACTGGCTCCAGCAGCCTACCCGGGTTCAGTACGGGCCGTACCTAGTGAACCCCTATTTGGCCTTGCTCCGGGTGGAGTTTACCGTGCCACGAACTGTTGCCAGCCGCGCGGTGCGCTCTTACCGCACCCTTTCACCCTTACCTGTGCCTGTAAACAGGCCATCGGCGGTTTGCTCTCTGTTGCACTGGTCGTAGGCTTGCGCCTCCCAGACGTTATCTGGCACCCTGCCCTATGGAGCCCGGACTTTCCTCCCCTCTACCCGTATCCCGAAGGACAACGATAAAGCAGCGATTGTCTAGCCAACTCCGCTGCGGATTATAGGAAGTTTGTCGGCCAATGTATAGGTATTTTAAAAAATCTGTTGTAAATGGTTATTCTTGCTCCAATTGATCCACTTGCTCTGCTAGCATCAGCTTATAAAGCGCATTTTTCTTTACGCCATAGATTTCAGCGGCAATCGCAGCGGCTTTTTTCAGTGGTAGCTCTTGTTGCAGTAATAGCATAGTGCGGCGGACTTCAGGTGTCAGAATTTCGACCTCTTCTGATTTTTTATAACCTTCAACAATCAACACCATTTCGCCACGTCGGCGATTTTCATCCTCTTTGACCCAAGCAACTAGCTCACCAATAGGTCGACCTTCGATATTTTCCCATGTTTTGGTTAATTCGCGCGCTAATACCACATGACGCTCAGGCCCCCAAACAGTCAGCATATCTTCTAGACTCTCGAGCAAACGGTGTGTCGATTCATAAAATATCAGGGTTCTAGGCTCTTGCTCTAATGCACGTAACACATCTTTTCGGCTTTTGGTTTTAGCGGGTAAAAAACCTTCATAACAGAATCGATCTGAGGGTAATCCGGCCGCTGAAAGCGCGGTGATCGCGGCACAAGGTCCCGGTAATGGAACTACTTTTATTCCTGCTTTACGACAACTTGTTACTAAATGGTAACCTGGATCATTAATTAGGGGTGTACCTGCATCCGAAACTAATGCGATACTATGTCCCTGCTGAAGTTTGCTAATTAATTGTTCGGCTTTCTGCTGCTCATTATGATCATGTAGGGCAAACATTCGGGCATTAATCGCAAAATGTTGTAATAATATGCCAGAATGACGCGTGTCTTCCGCTGCAATTAGGTCAACATGTTTAAGGACATCTAACGCACGTTGCGTGATATCTCCCAAATTTCCAATGGGAGTAGGCACAATATACAGTGTGGATGCCATAACTACTGCTTGATTAGGTTGATTCATTGTTTCATCCGAATAGCCAGTTTAAAATTAAGCAACTGAAAATACATCACTGGATACAGTATGCGTCCTTCAATTTTTTTGCATTTTAAAAAAGGGTTAATTTACTCTGCAATGTTATCTACTCTGATACTTGCAGGCTGTCAATTACCTGGCTCCAACAACAGTGCGCCAATACAGCCTTCAACTCCTGAGCAGATGAAAACAGAGGTTGAACGATATCAATCGATCATCGACTCACCGAAAGGCCAGTCATCGATTGACGTTTTACGTGCTTATATTGCTCAAGAGCCACTCTTGTCTGATCCCGTAGCCCAACAAAATAATATTGATGGATTATGGCAGATGCTAACGCAGAAGTCCTCAGAACAGATCCAAGGGATTGGTGCTGAAGAAAATATACTGCAAGGCTGGATCGACTTAATGGATATTTACCAAAATAACCGTGATGATCCTGCGGCGCTAAAAATGGGTTATCAAGATTGGCAAGCACGCTATCCTAATAATCCGGGTGTTAAAATGCCACCGATGCAGCTGGTTCAAGCTATGCTGCCCTCTGTCGGCTCAACCCCGAGAATCGCTTTATTTCTACCATTAAGTGGTCAAGGTAAAGTCTTTGGCGAAGCTATTATGCAAGGCTTTATGGATGCACAAAAAGGTATCCCGCAAGTTGCTAATACCAACCTAGCTACCAGCGAACCTTTGGTTCTGCCGAGTAGCAGCGATAATCCTGATGATGTCCTAGAGCAAATTTATTCTGAACTAGCCGCGACCAATGGCAGTGAGCCCGTCACAGCCCCCGCAGCCAATGGCGGAATTGATAGCGCCCCCTTGAATACTCAAGAGGTAAAAGTCTATGACACCACCAGCCAGCCAATAGAGCAGCTATTACAGCAGGCTCAAGCCGATGGTTATAATTTGGTTGTCGGGCCTTTACTAAAAGCTAATGTGCAAAAAATAGCTCAGACTGGCTCTCCAATCAGTGTGCTGGCGCTAAATGAGCTTGATAGCAATCAATTAGCTACCCGTTCGAACCTTTGCTACTTCTCATTATCTCCTGAAGATGAAGCGAGAAATGCCGCGCGCCATATCGCTAAACAAGGTAAAACAGCGCCTTTATTGCTTATCCCTTCTAATGCCTTTGGTGAGCGTATCGCCACCGCATTTGCTGAAGCTTGGGCAGAAAATAGCGGTGCGACTGTGCTTAAGCAGCCATTTGGCTCAATCGAATCATTAAAAGAGTCGATTAATCGTGGCACGGGTATTCGCATGACGGGTACACCTATATTAGTGAATTCAGCATCTCTCACTCCAATGGCTGATAGCACAGATAGCTCGGCGCTCGATTCCACGCCACAAAGTGATTCGGTTGATGCGGTATATATAGTCGCAACTCGCGATGAAATAACCCTACTAAAACCTATGATTGAAATGGCGATTAGTACACGTAGCCGCCCTGCACTCTATGCTAGCTCGCGCAGTAATCAGGCTGGAACGGGTGCTGATTTCCGTTTTGAAATGGAAGGTATTCAATTTAGTGAAATTCCACTACTAGCAGGTGCGAACAGTGAGTTACTAAAACAAGCACAGCAGAAACTCCCACAGGACTATTCATTAATTCGCCTCTATGCCATGGGAATTGATGCTTGGTCACTAGCTAATAATTACACGCAGTTACAACAAAATAACCAATTTCGTATCAATGGGGCTTCTGGCTCCTTAGCCGTAAAAGAAAACTGTGTTATTTATCGCGAACTGCCGTGGATGGCCTTCAGTCAGGGACAGATAAAGCCCGTTAACTGATGGCGATAAAATCAGGACAAGGATGTCATGAGCCCAACGAAAAATGCAGTGAAATGGCTAATTGGCCAATATTATGAAAGAAAAGTACTCTGGTTTTTACGGCAGCAAGGACTGACCTTTATTGATCGAAATGTCAGAAACTTGGGTGGCGAAATCGACTTAATTATGCAAGATAAAGCCTATTGGGTCTTTATCGAAGTCCGTTACCGCCAATGTCATGATTATGGTGGCGCGCTCTTATCCGTCACTAAGCGAAAACAGAAAAAAATTCTGACAACCGCAAGATATTGGCTAGCACAGCAAAATGAGAGTTTCGATACCCGACTCTGCCGTTTTGACATTTGTGCTATTACTGATCAACAATTCGAATGGGTACAGAACGCATTTACTACTGAGTAGGCGCTCACTAATCTGACAGGAAATAATTCAACGTGCTGGATAGAATCAAAGTCTGTTTTACCGAAAGTATTCAAACACAGATAGCGGCTGCGGAAGCATTACCTGATGCTATTTCTCGTGCTGCTATGATGATGGTTCAATCATTACTCAACGGTAATAAAGTCTTATGCTGTGGTAATGGCGCTTCGGCGGCCACTGCTCAGCGCTTCGCGACAAGTATGGTCCATCGCTTTGAGACCGAACGCCCGAGTTTACCTGCACTCGCTTTAACCACTGATAATACAATGATCACAGCGATTGTTGGCAGCAAACAGCCTGAAGAGATCTATGCCAAGCAAGTTCGTGCATTTGGTCAACCGGGCGATGTTTTGATGGCGATTTCAACTCATGGGAATAGCCGTGAAGTTATCAAAGCCGTAGAAGCTGCAGTGACTCGCGATATGACCATTGTTGCCTTAACGGGCTATGATGGTGGCGAATTAGCCGGATTACTCGGTCCTCAAGATGTTGAGGTTAGAATTCCATCTCAGCGTAGTGTTAGAATTCAAGAAGTTCATCTTCTCACAGTCAATTGTCTGTGTGATTTAATCGATAATACCCTTTTCCCTCATCAGGATGACTAAGGAGAGCAAGAATGCGATTACTCCCACTATTTACCTTAATCTGTGGTGCTTTAATGCTGCAAGGATGTATTGGCGCCGCGATTGTAGGTAGTGCTGCCGTTGCAACCAAAAGTGCCACTGACCCTCGCTCAGTTGGCCAACAGGTCGATGATGGTACGTTAGAAGCACGTATCAGTGGCACATTGAACAAAGATAAAGATATTACCAGCAAAGCTCGAATTATTACCACGGCTTATAAAGGAAATGTTCTATTAACCGGACAATCTCCAGATATGGCGTGGGCTGAGCGAGCCAGAGATCTGGCGTCAAAAGTTGAAGGCACTAATAAAGTGTACAACGAGGTTCGTCAAGGCAATCCCGTTGATTTAGGTACCGCCTCAAAAGATACTTGGATCACTACCAAAGTTAAATCCAAAATTCTAACCAGTGATACGGTAAAATCGTCGAGCGTTAAAGTGATCACTGAAAATGGCGAAGTTTTCCTACTCGGAATTTTAACCAGGCAAGAAGCCGATGCGGCAGCCAAAGTTGCCAGTGAAACTGACGGTGTGCGTAAAGTCACTACGGCATTCACTTATCTTAATTAATCAATATAAGTAATGAATAGGTGAAGAAAATAAAAAACCACAGTCTGAACTGTGGTTTTTTTATTCACTTAGCTAAATATCGTTATTTTTAAGAAAATTCCTACCGCCCAGCAAGCGCATCTGATTCAATATCCATGCTTGTCGTTTCAATACATAGGCTGATGGTGCTTTCACCTTAAATCTATGTGGATTAGGTAATACTGCGGCTAATAAGGCAGCTTCTTCCATAGTAAGTTGATTTGCATGCTTTTTAAAATAAACTTTTGCAGCCTCTTCCACCCCAAAAACTCCATCACCAAACTCAACAATATTAAGATAAACCGTCAATATTCGACTTTTAGACCAAGCGAGCTCCATAATGGGGGTCATAAGAGTCTCAATCCCTTTTCTTATCCAACTTCTACCATCCCATAACCAGAGATTTTTAACTGTCTGTTGAGATATGGTTGAAGCTCCTCTAACTGTTGAATTTCCCTTCAGATTATTACGGTAAGCGCCTTTTATTGCATTAATATCAAAACCCCAATGATTAGGGAAGTTTTGATCCTCTGCTGCAATAACAGCCAAATACATATAAGGGGAAATATCGCTTTCACCGACCCAATCCGACTTTGAAACATAAGAAAAATTCATCTTTGTCCAAGCAGATATTTGCCTTTCAACCATAACTGATGAAAATGGAACTGGGATAAATTTGAAAAAAATCACACTCAATATCCATAAGATCAATAGATAAATGAGCGTTTTTTTCACGCCACGCCATAAAGTAGCAATAAATATTACCATTTGATAATCAGGCCATTTCCAATACTTTCTCAACAAGCAAACTAATACCTTTTTCTGCTTCAGAGATGGATTGAGCTAGCATATAGGCTGGCGTTGTCACAACACGATTTTTCTCATCAACTACGATATTATCAACAGTACAATTGATATGTTTCCCGCCCATTTTTTCAATTTGAATAATGATATCGGGATCGTTACCAATTGTTAATTCAACTGATTTATTAAGGAGTTTAGGTAACATAACAGGGGCAATACACATCAAACCTAATGGCTTGTTTTGTGCGTGCATCTTTTGCACTAAACATAACAAATCCTTATTGATCTCACAGTCGCTGCCCTTGACAGCGAAATCACATAAATTTTTAGCAGCGCCAAAACCCCCAGGAATGATAAGCGCATCTAAGATATCGGCATCAGCAGATGACAAAGGCGCTATTTTTCCCCTTGTTATACGGGAAGATTCAGTCATTTGATTACGAATGGTTTTTTCTTCCTCACCAGTAATATGATTTATTACAGTAGGTTGAGCTTCATCTGGTGCAAAAAAATGAACTTCAGCACCATTACGACTTAAAGCGAGCATTGTTAAGACTGACTCATGAATTTCACTACCGTCGAATACACCACAGCCAGTTAAAATAACCGCAATAGATTTCATATCTCTCTCCATTTGTAGTAAATTATCTGTTACCTCTGATGAGGAACAAACATCAATCTCCATCACAGATTTTAATGAATCTTGTAACAAAAAAGCTAATATTTGGTATCTTGGTATTAATCCTTAGATGGCAGATATTCTAAATAGCTCGCTGCATAGGTAAAAACGATCACAAGCGAGCTAATGATTTCCCTGGTGTTGGCGCAGTATTCGCGCACCCCGACTTCGGTTGGGGTTATTTTTTTGTGCGCTGTATATCTACCCAGTTTCTCAAAAGTTCAATATCTGATTTCCAATCCTGCTTAAGCTCATCAATCCACTCTTGCACATTATCCCACCATGCAGGTAACTCAGGCGATTGAATTTGTTGTGCTAATTGCTGTAAATGTTTGAGTCCTACCGAGCCCGCAGCGCCTTTGATCTTATGACCTTCATCGACAATTCCCTTCTGATCTCTCGCAATCATATTCGACTCGAGTATAGCAAGGTATCCGGGTAACATTTTTTCAAAAACCAGCAAACTATCATCAATCAATTTAGTGCCGACTAATTCGATATACTGCTGCAACATTTCCGTATCTAGCTTACTTTCATACAGTTTATCTCCTTGCGCGACTTCTACCACATCAGCAACCGCCGCACTGCTCTCAGCCCCTTCGCCCCAGTATCTTGCGATCACTTGGGTAAGCTGCTCAACCGATAATGGTTTACTGAGCACATCATCAATCCCTGCATCGAAATATTCTTGTTTGTCTTTCAACACATTAGCCGTTAAAGCAATCAATGGAGGCAAGACATCATCATCAAATTGTTCATGCAGTTTTCGTGCAATATCTAATCCGGTCATATCCGGCAGCTGAATATCAAGAAGCACTAAATCATACTCATCAGGAGTAAACATGCTCAGTGCGTCTTTACCATTCATCGCAACATCAACGCTATTACCCAATTTTTCCAGCACTGAACAAGCGACTATGACGTTGAGTTCGATATCTTCCACTAATAAAATATTTAATGCAGGTAATGGATAGTCATCATCCTGATCATCAATAACACTTTCAATTTCAGGAGCAACAATAGATAGGGTAAATGTTGAGCCCTTACCCACGGTACTTTTTACCCGAATATCACCGCCCATATTCTGCGCTAAACGGCGAGAAACTGAGAGACCGATACCAGTCCCTGTTGCAGGGCTGCCTCCTTCACTATCTTTCACTTGATAGTACATGGCAAAAATCTTATCTAATTCAACATCAGGGATACCCATACCACTATCTTGTACTTGAAATAGCAGCTTATTTTTATCTTCTCGCCAGATACTTAGCTTGATCTCACCTTTTGGTGTGAATTTCACTGCATTGCCAATCAAATTCCACAATATTTGACGCAAGCGAGTGCCGTCAGTTAACACTGAAATAGGCAGATCGGCCTGAGCATCCATCACAAAATTCAATCCTTTAGGTTGAGCAAGGAGCCCAGATAGATTCTCTAAATCCGAGATAAACTCTGTTAAGTTTACAGCTTGATTATCTAGTTGGATTTTGCGGCGTTCAATCTTATCCATTTCTATCACGTCATTAAAAATATTTCCTAGTGTGATAGCACTCACATGGATAGTTTTCAGATAGTTAGTCTGTTCAGTGGTTAATTTGGTATCCAGTAATATTCGGCTCAAGCCCACAATGCCATTTAACGGCGTACGAAGCTCATGACTAATCGTTGAAATGAAAGTCGTCTTATCCCTACTTGCGCTCTCTAACGCCTCCTGATAACGCTTACGCTCGGTTATATCGCGGCCAAAGCCCATTAGCCCGTGGCGTTTACCGACGCGATCATAAAAAGGCACTTTTCTTAGCTCAAAACAGGATTTGCGGCCGTCAGGGTAAACTAACCACTGCTCATAGGTGAGCGATACATTATGGCGAAAGACTTTTTCATCCGTCTCTATCACTTTAGCGGCGATCTCTTCCTCATAAATATCCGCTGGCGTTAGACCAACCAACTGTTTTTCGCTTTTACCTGTCAATAATTCCATTGCGCGGTTACAGCCCGAAAATTCATTCTCTTCATTTCGGTAGTAAACTAAATCTGGTGAAGCATCTAAAAAAGAGCGCAGAAGGACAGATTGTTGTTCCAGCTCAATTTGGACCTGTTCACGCCGCTTCATCTCTTTTTTTAATTTTTCAAGCAGATCGATATGGGCTTGTTCTGCCTTACCTCTTTCGATTATTTCTTGATTTAACTGTTTTATATTGCCTTTTAATTGCATATTTAATTCGGCATCTCGCTTTCTCATCACCTCCAGCTTATCCACCATACGGGATAGACGTTGGCGCGACTCTTCAAGCTGCTCGACGATAACCGAAAGAAAATAGACTGCCCACGGCGTAATAATTAGTCCAAAAAAGATAGAGCGCACTAAATCGATGCTCTGAACTTCGACTTGGAGCAAAATAGTGACCGCCATCTGGACTATCATTGCCAGAACTACTAATGCTGAAGCGAGTAGCAGGGAGAACCTGACTAATCCAAGCTTCATCATCAAATCAACATAATATTGCGCAAGTCCCCTAAGTACTTTCATAACTACCCCGTCAATAAAAACCTAACTTAATCATATCTCAATAACATGAAATCAGCTGTTAAGGATCATAAAATGTTGACCATGTTCATGAATAGAATAAATTATTCATCTGCTTAACTATTTATACTAAATTAAATTTTTTATCTTTAAATATTAATCACTGATAAAAACAAAGAATTAAAAATCAATTAAAGTGAATAAATAACCAGCTGCAATATTAAAAACCAAGGAAATAGGGTTCAAACTTTGCTTTAACTCTAACAAACAATTAAATATAAGTAATAAACCCACAAATATCAGATTAGTTAAATTTAAATTCTAGATTATAAATATTAAATGGATAAATAGCACAAAAAGCACACTTTTAATAGTGATATGGATCACAGGCAAAAATAATCATGAACTCGCTCACAGAAACGATTTAATTCTAATTTCTCTTTCACAATCAAAAAATTAACCTAATTAAATGCTACTAACCCCCTGCCAAACACCATATTTGACCAATGAACAAAATATCGCTAAGTTGAATTCTTGTTGTTAACCGCGAATGCAGCTATACAACCACATCATATTTATGCACAAACATAACTATTTCATCATCGCTATATCGACACCGATATTAGTGATGATTTGCTGACGCCGAAATTCAATGAGTTATTAAATGTGCAGGCAAGTCACTCGAAATGGATCGCGAAGAAAGGTATTGGGGGCAATCATGTTATACAATCAATCTCAGGAACGTGATAACTGTGGTTTTGGTCTTATCGCCCATATAGAAGGCGAGCCAAGCCATAAAGTTGTCAGAACTGCCATACATGCACTTGCACGAATGCAACACAGAGGCGCAATATTATCCGATGATAAAACAGGCGATGGCTGCGGTTTATTACTGCAAAAACCAGACCGTTTTTTTCAGCTTATTGCACAAGAGCAAAATTGGCGTTTAGCAAAAAACTATGCCGTAGGTATGCTCTTTCTGAGTCCAAATGAAGATATTGCTCAGCTGTGCCGCCAAATTGTCGAAGAAGAGATACAAAATGAGACATTAGCGATTGTTGGCTGGCGTGAAGTGCCGACCAATAAAGATATTCTCGGTAGTATTGCCCTTTCTAGTCTCCCCAAAATAGAACAAATCTATATTAATGCCCCCGCTGGCTGGCTATCGAGTGATCTCGAACGTCGTTTATATATGGCTCGCCGCCGTATTGAAAAGCGCATTAGTGATGCTGATTTTTATATTTGTAGCCTGTCAAATTTGGTGACTATTTACAAAGGCCTCTGTATGGCCATCGATCTGCCAAGATTTTTTCCCGATTTGGCTGATTTACGTATGGAATCAGCGATTTGCTTATTTCATCAGCGTTTTTCAACCAATACCACACCGCGCTGGTCTTTGGCTCAACCTTTTCGCTATCTCGCCCATAATGGTGAAATTAATACCATCACAGGTAACCGTCAGTGGGCTCGCGCTCGTGCCTATAAATTTCGTACGCCATTAATTCCAGATTTACAATCTGCGGCTCCCTTTATCAATGAAACAGGATCGGACTCCAGCTCCTTAGATAATATGCTAGAGCTGTTATTGAATGGAGGCATGGATCTGGTGCGTGCCATGCGTTTATTAGTCCCACCAGCATGGCAAAACAGCCCTGATATGGATGAAGATCTAAAAGCCTTTTTCGATTTTAACTCTATGCATATGGAGCCTTGGGATGGACCGGCTGGCATTGTTATGTCCGATGGGCGCTACGCGGCTTGTAATCTCGATCGTAATGGTTTGCGCCCGGCTCGTTATGTGATCACTAAAGATAAACTGATCACTTGCGCTTCTGAGGTAGGAATTTGGGATTATCAACCGGATGAAGTAGTTGAAAAAGGACGCGTTGGTCCCGGTGAGCTAATGGTGATTGATACGCAGCAAGGCCGTATTCTGCGTAGCACTGAAACCGATAATGATCTTAAAAGTCGTCATCCCTACAAAGAGTGGCTAGCCAAAAATGTCACTCGCTTGATCGCTTTTGAGGATCTCACTGAAGATCAACTCAATCCTCAGACCATGGACAAACACACATTAGCCAGCTACCAAAAACAATTTGCTTATAGTAGCGAAGAGTTAGAGCAAATCATTCGTGTTCTGGGTGAAAATGGGCAAGAAGCGACTGGCTCTATGGGTGATGACACGCCCTTCGCCGTTCTATCCAGCCGTCCGCGGATTATTTATGACTATTTCCGCCAGCTATTTGCTCAAGTCACCAATCCGCCCATAGATCCCCTTCGAGAAGCCCATGTTATGTCTCTGGCGACCAATATCGGCCGAGAAATGAATGTCTTTTGTGAGGCTGAAGGTCAAGCTCATCGTTTGAGTTTTAAGTCGCCGATCCTGCTTTACTCTGATTTTCAGCAATTATTGGTACAAGATCATCGCTACTACCAATCCGTCACCCTAGATATCACCTATAAATCAGAGGAGTGCTCATTAGAACAAGCAATTCGCGATCTCTGTCAACAAGCCGAGCAACATGTTCATCAAGGCGCCGTTTTACTGGTGCTATCGGATCGAAATATTAGTCCTGAGCGATTACCCATACCTGCCCCTATGGCGGTAGGCGCGCTACACCAACGATTGATTGAACAACATCTGCGTTGTGATGCTAACTTGATTGTCGAGACCGCCAGTGCGCGTGACCCGCATCATTTCGCTGTACTTCTCGCCTTTGGTGCTACGGCGATTTATCCCTACTTAGCTTATGAATCCTTAACAGAGATGGCTAAGAATGATTTATTTGAAAAACCTCTGCCAAAAGTGCTATTAAATTATCGCAATGGTATCAATAAAGGCCTGTATAAAATCATGTCAAAAATGGGCATATCAACGGTAGCTTCCTATCGCTGTGCCCAATTATTTGAAGCTGTTGGTCTTAGTAATAACCTTACTAACCTCTGTTTTAATGGCGTTAGTAGCCGTATTGGCGGCGCTGATTTCAGTGATTTTGAGCAGGATCTATTTAATCTCTCACGCCGTGCTTGGCTAATAAGATTGCCTCTTGAGCAAGGTGGCGCGCTGAAATATACCCATGATGGCGAATACCATGCTTACAATCCCGATATTATCCAAAGCCTGCAAAAAGCTGTACATAGCGGTCAGTATGATGACTATTTACAATATGCCGAGTTAGTTAATCAGCGTCCGATAACCACACTGCGCGATCTTTTGTCATTGCAGGTTGGTGATCAGCCTATTGATATCAGCGAAGTCGAATCAGCAGAATCCCTCTATCAACGCTTTGATACTGCGGCCATGTCCATTGGCGCATTAAGCCCCGAAGCCCACGAAGCACTGGCTATCGCCATGAATACCTTAGGCGGATATTCAAATTCAGGCGAAGGGGGCGAAGATACAGCGCGCTATGGCACTAATAAGCGGTCTAGGATCAAACAGGTAGCTTCTGGCCGATTTGGCGTGACCCCTGCTTACTTAGTTAATGCCGATATTATCCAAATTAAAGTGGCTCAAGGGGCTAAACCGGGTGAAGGCGGACAGCTTCCCGGCGACAAGGTAACGCCTTACATTGCTAAATTGCGCTATTCAGTGCCGGGCGTAACCCTAATATCGCCGCCACCGCATCATGATATCTATTCGATTGAGGATCTGGCGCAGCTTATTTTCGACTTAAAACAGGTCAATCCACAGGCGCTGATCTCCGTCAAACTAGTTTCTGAGCCCGGTGTTGGTACTATTGCAACAGGCGTAGCGAAAGCTTATGCCGACTTGATTACCATTTCTGGTTATGATGGCGGAACGGGTGCAAGTCCATTATCTTCCGTTAAGTACGCGGGCTCGCCATGGGAGCTGGGTTTAGTCGAGACGCAACAAGCGCTGGTTGCAAATGGATTAAGGCATAAGATCCGTTTACAAACCGATGGCGGATTAAAAACCGGTTTAGATATTATCAAGGCGGCAATCCTAGGTGCGGAAAGTTTTGGTTTTGGTACGGGGCCTATGGTCGCATTAGGTTGTAAATACCTGCGTATCTGCCATCTTAATAACTGTGCTACCGGTGTTGCGACCCAAGATGAGACTTTACGCCAACATCACTATCATGGGCTACCCGAAAGAGTGATGAATTATTTCCATTTTATTGCCCAAGAAACCCGTGAAATTATGGCTTCTTTGGGGATCAGAAAATTAACGGATTTGATTGGTCGCACTGATTTACTTGAGGTAATTGAGGGCTACACAGCAAAACAGAGTAAGCTGCAACTCAATGTCTTGCTAGAAACCGCTGAGCCGCAAGAAGCCGTTAGTTTGTACTGTACCGATAACAATCCGCCTTTCGATTCAGGAAAGTTAAATCAAGATATATTGCAGCAAGCATTAGCTTTTATTGAGAAAAAACAGAGCAAAGCCTTCTATTTTAATATTTTAAATACTGACCGCTCTGTCGGTGCCCTGCTGTCAGGCGAGATCGCCAAACGCTATGGCGATCAAGGTCTCGCCAGTGATCCTATTCAACTCCATTTTTCAGGCACTGCGGGACAAAGCTTTGGCGTGTGGAATGCGGGAGGCGTTGAATTAACTCTTATCGGTGATGCTAATGACTATGTTGGCAAAGGAATGGCGGGTGGCTCTATCGTGATAGCACCGCCAATCGGCTCAGCATTCGCCAGTCATCAAGCCACTATTGCCGGTAACACCTGTTTGTACGGCGCTACGGGTGGAAAACTGTTTGCCGCGGGCTGTGCGGGTGAACGCTTTGCCGTCAGAAACTCCGGCGCTATCGCCGTAATTGAAGGGATTGGTGATAATGGCGGTGAATACATGACAGGTGGTATTCTTTGTATATTAGGGCGAACAGGAGTGAATTTTGGCGCAGGCATGACTGGCGGTTTCGCTTATGTTCTCGATGAATATAATGATTTTAAACAACGTATGAATAGCGAAATGATTGAAATTCTGGCGGTCGACAGCTTACCAATCCATGAAGAACATTTACGGGGTTTAATCACTGAACATGTGAGATTAACACGTTCTACACGCGGTGAAACAATTCTCGCTAATTGGCAAAACTGGCTTACACGCTTTGCTTTAGTGAAACCTAAATCCAGTGATGTGAATGCATTACTTGGGCATCGTAGCCGCTCATCCGCTGAATTGCGGATTCAAGCACAGTAAGGAGAAGATATGAGCCAGAATGTATACCAATTTATCGACTTACAGCGCGTTGATCCGCCGAAAAAAGCACTTAATATTCGCAAGATTGAGTTTGTCGAAATTTATGAGCCCTTTACCGCGATACAGGCTGAAACACAGGCCGACCGTTGTCTATCCTGCGGCAATCCCTATTGTGAATGGAAATGCCCCGTTCATAACTATATTCCCAATTGGTTAAAATTAGCCAACGAAGGGCGAATTATTGAAGCTGCTGAGTTATCGCATCAAACCAATAGCTTACCGGAAGTTTGCGGCCGAGTTTGTCCACAAGATCGCTTATGTGAAGGGGTTTGCACACTTAATGACGAATTTGGTGCCGTTACTATTGGCAATATCGAACGTTACATTAACGATAAGGCCTTTGAAATGGGCTGGCGACCCGATCTCTCACATGTTATACCAACGGGTAAGCGTGTGGCGATTGTCGGTGCAGGACCCGCTGGCTTAGCCTGTGCGGATGTTCTAGCCCGCAGTGGTGTCCAAGCGATTGTTTACGATCGTCATCCCGAAATTGGTGGACTACTCACTTTTGGCATACCAGCCTTTAAATTAGAAAAAGAGATCATGACCCGGCGAAGAGAGATTTTTTCGCAAATGGGGATCGAATTTAGATTGAATACGGAAATTGGTAAAGATCTCAGCTTTAATCAATTAGTTGAAGAGTATGATGCCGTATTCTTGGGTACTGGCACCTACCAATCGTTAAAAGGGAATTTAGCCAACGAAGAAGCCAAAGGGGTCTATGAAGCGCTCCCCTATTTGATCGCCAACACACGAAATTTAATGCAATTTCCAGCAACTGAGCAAGAGCCTTATATTGATCTAAAAAATCAACGTGTTCTGGTATTAGGCGGCGGTGATACTGCGATGGATTGTGTACGCACAGCCATTCGACAAGGTGCTGAACAAGTCGTCTGCGCCTATCGCCGAGATGCTCAGAGCATGCCTGGTTCACCCCGTGAGGTCAAAAACTCACAGGAAGAGGGCGTTGAATTTCTGTTTAATTTACAGCCTATTAGTGTAGAAGTAGATCAGGATGGTCAGGTTTGTGGGGTTAAAGTCGCTCGCACTCAACTGGCTAGTACAGATAAGCAAGGACGCAAGTCTATTGAAATAATAGCGGGATCAGAGCATATATTGCCTGCTGATGCAGTGATTATGGCCTTTGGATTTCAGCCCCACAACTTAGCTTGGTTAGCGGATCACTCTGTTGAATTAGATAGCAAAGGACGCATTATTGCACCTGAATTTGCCGATTTACCTTATCAAACCTCTAATGCCAAGATTTTTGCGGGTGGTGATATTGTTCGTGGTTCAGATCTCGTGGTCACAGCAATAGCTGAGGGGCGCAAAGCCGCTGAGGGAATAATGGGGTATATTAATGTGTGATTTGAACGTGCAATAGATTGGAAAATAGTATAAAAACAGGTAGCTAACAGGCTATTATTTAACTGCTAGCTACCTAAATTATAAGGGATTATTTGATAACTCGAAGTGCTGGACGACCTTTTGGCGGTTTAGGCGGTTCATCATCCGGTGACGATTGAGCACTTTTATCTATGTTATGCACAGATTCAGTATCACTAATCAACACCAGATTGTCTGCTGGATGGCTAGACTCAGTTTCTGGCTGAATGAGTATATCCGCTTCATAAGCAGCTTCGGGTTCAAACATCATTCCCGCGCCATTTTCACGTGCGTACACAGCGATAATAGCGGACATAGGCACAGATACATGACGGGGAACACCACCAAATCGCGCATTAAACTGTACACCATCATTGGAGATATCCAGATTGCCTATCGCGCGTGGTGCGATATTCAATACAATTTGCCCATCGCGTGCGTACTCCATAGGTACATTCACTTCCGCAGCAGTAATATCTACTACTAAATGAGGCGTTAATTCGTTATCAAGCAACCAATCATAATGGGCTCGTAATAAATAAGGCCGGCGCGGCGACATGGCTATCGTGTCCGTCATAATACTTAACCCCGTGCAGGTAGGCGCATTTCACGCTCAGCTTCAGTCATAGAAGCTAAGAATGCATCACGTTCGAAAACACGTTGCATATACATTTGCAAATACTTACTGTGAGTTAAATTAAGCTCAACACCAAGTACAGGTAAACGCCATAGCAATGGAGCAAGATAGCAGTCAACCAAACTGAACTCATCGCTCATAAAGAATGACATTTCATTGAATACTGGAGAAATAGCAATTAACTCTTCAGCTAATTGTTTGCGAGCAGCTTGTGCTTCTTGCGCTGTTCCTTTCTCGATTTTATTCATCAATGAATACCAGTCTTTCTCAATGCGGTGCATCAATAAGCGGCTATTACCACGAGCAACTGGGTATACAGGCATTAATGGCGGATGAGGAAAACGTTCATCAAGGTATTCCATGATAATACGTGGATCATACAAAGTCAGGTCACGGTCAACAAGCGTAGGTACAGTCTGGTATGGGTTTAGATCGATAAGATCCTGTGGTAGATGATCATGCTCGACATGTTCAATTTCTACGCTCACCCCTTTCTCTGCCAGCACAATACGTACCTGATGGCTAAAAATGTCGGTTGGGCCTGAAAACAATGTCATTACCGAACGTTTGTTGGCAGCGACAGCCATGAAAACCTCCAAATTTTATAAAAGCGGAATAAATATATCTTACCCAATGTAATAATACATCGGACCCTTTACCCACTTTAAAGTCCTCTGCGCTAAAACCTTCATTTTCCCTATTGAAAGCTCGCACAACCCTCTCGCGAATTAATGCGAGAAATATAAAAACAAAAAGCAGGGCACTAGTTTAGCAGATTTTGTTCACTTTAGGGGGATGATTGTTTAAAAATCGTGATTAAATCTCGAAAATAATCAGAATTGGGGCTTTATTTAGTGAATTAACCAGTCATAAATATGATAGTTAGTGATCTATCTTTAGACTTAACTACAGAGTTTCAATAAGTAGCTTTTTATACTAAATAAAAAACCCACCATAAGGTGGGTTTTTTCATCAACTTGTTGCCACAAGGGCAAAAAATTAACGTTTTGAGAACTGTGGACGACGACGTGCTTTGCGCAGACCCACTTTTTTACGTTCTACAGAACGAGCATCACGAGTAACAAATCCTGCTTTACGCAGATCTGAACGCAGACTTTCATCGTAAACCATCAGTGCACGAGTGATACCGTGACGGATTGCGCCTGCTTGACCTGAAATACCACCACCTTTAACAGTGATGTACAGATCAACTTTACCTAACATCTCAACCAATTCCAGCGGCTGGCGAACTACCATGCGTGCTGTTTCGCGGCCAAAGTACTGTTCTAAAGTACGTTGGTTGATTGTGATATTACCGCTTCCTGGCTTCATAAAAACGCGAGCGGAAGAGCTTTTGCGGCGACCAGTGCCGTAGTATTGATTTTCAGCCATTGCCTATAATCCCGATTAAATGTCAAGAACTTGCGGTTGCTGTGCCGCGTGGTTATGCTCGTTACCTGCGTAAACTTTAAGTTTACGGTACATCGCACGACCCAGTGGACCTTTTGGCAACATGCCTTTAACCGCGATTTCAAGCACACGCTCAGGACTGCGAGCAATCATCTCTTCGAATGTAGCTTGTTTAAGACCACCTACGTGACCTGTATGGCGATAATAAATCTTGTCTTCGCGTTTTTTGCCAGTAACAGCAACTTTTTCTGCGTTGATGATGATGATGTAATCACCAGTATCAACGTGCGGAGTATATTCCGGTTTGTGCTTGCCGCGTAAACGACTTGCGATTTCTGTTGCTAGACGACCTAAAGTTTTGCCATCTGCATCAACAACGTACCAGTCACGTGTTACCGTCTCTGGTTTAGCTGTAAAAGTTTTCATTAAAGCTTACCCAATATATTGAAGTTACATGTTGGTGAACACTCATGTTCGTAAACTTGCCTGAGGTTCACACGACTATTTGCCCAGCAAACCTACCCCTTCGAGCAGCATGTGCTGGCATTATGTGATATTTTTTGGGAAATAAAAAACATCACTGTAACGTGGGGTCGCAAGATTATAGAGAAGTTAACAATAAAAATCGACCCCAAAAGCGCTTTTTTTATTTCTTATTCAAATTGTCGTGGAATAAAGATCCAATCTGTCATGCCAAATGTGGCATTTTTAAATATTCTTCACTTTGCATTTCTTGTAACCGAGAAAGACAACGTTGATATTCAAATTGAAGCTGTTGACCTTGATAAATCTGCGCCATCGGCACTTCGGCGTTGATAATTAACTTAATTTTACGTTCATAAAATTCATCAATCAAGGCAATAAAGCGACGGGCGGCATTTTCATTCGACTGATCCATAACAGGAACATCGTATAGCAAAACGGTGTGATAGTAACTCGAAAGAAAAATATAATCATTTTGACTGCGTGCATCTTCGCACAATACTTTAAATGTAATGCTTAATACGCCATTGGCCGCAAAGAGCGCTGGCATTTTTCGGTGATTGACCTCTAATACAGGTGCTTTCTCACCATTTTCGCCCGCCAGACGCACAAACATCTTATCTAGTATTTGTCGATTTTCTGCCGAGATCGGGGTGAGATAGAGATGAGCTTGAGTTAGAGTTCTTAAGCGATAATCGATTCCCGCATCAACATTTAAGACGTCACAATATTTTTTTATCTGTTCGATGGCAGGCAGAAAACGAGCACGTTGCAAACCATTAGAGTACAGTTCATCTGGCGGTATATTCGAGGTGGCAACTAAGGTTATTCCACGAGAAAAAAGCGCTTCAAATAGCGTACCCAAAATCATCGCATCGGTAATATCTGAAACAAAAAACTCATCAAAACAGAGAATATCGGTTTCTGCTTTAAATTTATCGGCAATTAACTCCAAAGGGTTCTCTTGGCCTTGATTCGCAACTAACTCACCCTGAACGTGATGCATAAATCGATGAAAATGCAGGCGCAGTTTTCTTTCTCCCGGCAAACATTGATAAAATAGATCCATCAACCAAGTTTTACCGCGCCCGACGCCACCCCACATATACAAGCCTTTCACTGGCTCAGGTTGCACCACTTTATTCTTAGTGAAAATCCGATTTAAGCGCTGTTTTAATCCCGTCACTTTTTGGTCAGATTGATCAGATGGCCGCGAAATTAATTCATGATAAATTTGATCGAGCCGCTCTACTGTTTTAAGTTGTACTTCATCTGGCTGATAATCACCCGCGGCTAGCATCTGTTGATAAAGTACAAAGGGAGTCTTTGGCGACATTAACTGAATAATCCTTAAATAATCACGGTTTTTTTACCGTTTTATGATGTACACTGGGCTTATTATAGTCAAATATGTTTATCATTTAACGTCCTGACTAATGAGCAAAAGAGTAAGTAATTTAGCCTTAAAATTCCACTTTTATGCAATTAACAGGTATAGTAACAGGTAACTAAACTTAAATTCTGCGAATAATGATGTAAACGAAGGAGTCAGTATGACCTGGGAGTACGCACTAATCGGATTAGTTGTTGGTTTTATTATCGGCGCATTAGTTGTCCGATACGGCAATACCAAGCTGCGCCAGCAAAAAACTATGCAGGTTGAGCTGGACAAAAAGAACCTTGAGTTAGAAGAGTATCGTAAAGAGTTAGTTGGTCATTTTGCACGTAGTGCTGAACTACTGGATAATATGGCTCGCGATTATCGCCAACTGTATCAGCATATGGTTAAAAGTTCGTCAGAACTGATGCCGGATATGCCAATGCAAGATAACCCGTTCCATTATCAGCTGACTGAATCTGAAGCAGATAATGATCAAGCACCTGTTAAATTACCGCCTAGAGATTACTCAGAAGGCGCCTCTGGATTATTCCGTCCGCTGGAAGAAAAAGAGAAGTAATTAATTGCCGATATATATACTGGTAGGCCATATGTCTACCAGTATATAAATTTATTAATTTCGATTAAACACATGTAAATACATGTAAAAAACCTATTCTTGTTACCTGCAATTTGAACTTTTCCCCATAATCAGTAGTCATAATTTCCATAAATGTCTTGTCGCTATGTCACATGACGCTTAAGACGCTTAACTTGAAACTCTAATTCCACAAAACACAATTTAAATCCGTTAAATGGTGTTTTGAAAACTTATCTTCAACTTTGCCTTGAGAGAATTAACCGAATGATGAAAAGAAAAAATTTTTTTCTGAGCACTCTAGCTTTGAGTCTTGGTCTAACGCTGGCGGCATTACCCACAATCAGCAGCGCAGCACTGCCTGCAACGCTGCCTATTACGGCACAGAGCCAAGATCTACCTAGTCTGGCACCTATGCTAGAGAAAGTGCTACCTGCGGTTGTTAGCGTGCATGTCTCAGGAACTCGCGTGCAGAATCAACAGCAAATACCCGATGAGCTAAAACCTTTTTTTGGCCCTAATTTGCCGCCTCAACAACAAAGAATCCAACCTTTTGAAGGTTTAGGTTCAGGCGTAATCATTGATGCAGCTGAAGGTTATGTCTTAACCAATAATCACGTCATTGATGGTGCTGATAAAATTCAGATCCAATTAATCGATGGCCGTGATATTGAAGTTAAATTAATCGGGCAAGATCGCCAAACTGATATCGCACTGCTGAAAATTACCAACAGCAAAGATATTAAAGGACTGAATGCGATTAAGATGGCGGATTCAGACAAACTCCGTGTTGGTGATTTTGCGGTAGCGGTCGGTAATCCCTTTGGTTTAGGACAAACAGCGACATCAGGCATTATTTCTGCGCTGGGTCGTAGCGGCCTTAATCTTGAAGGGTTAGAAAACTTTATTCAAACTGATGCCTCTATCAACCGTGGTAACTCAGGCGGTGCTTTAGTTAACTTAAATGGTGAGCTTATCGGTATCAATACCGCAATCCTCGCACCGGGCGGCGGCAATATTGGTATTGGATTTGCAATCCCAAGTAATATGGCCAAAAACCTCAGTGAACAGTTAATCAAAAATGGTGAAGTTAGACGCGGAGTACTAGGTATTAGAGGCATCGAGATGAACTCAGATATCGCTAAAGCCTTTAAAATTGATGCCCAAAAAGGTGCCTTTGTTAGTGAAGTTCTGCCTAAATCATCAGCCGCAAAAGCGGGTATAAAATCGGGTGATGTTCTGGTTTCCGTTGATGGTAAACGTATCAGCAGCTTTGCCGAATTAAGAGCCAAAATTGGAACCAGTGAAATAGGCAAAGAGATCACTCTTGGCCTGCTGCGCAATGGCAAGCCAATGGATGTCAAAGTCGTATTAGAAAATACCGAAGGTAATAGCACTAAAGCGGAAAAACTGACTGAGTCATTGCTCGGTGCCACATTGACTAACGCCACTATCAGCAACACTAAAGGTGTGAAAGTGGATAACCTGACCCCTAAATCACCTGCTGCCATGATTGGTTTAGAAAAAGGCGATCTGATTTTTGGCGTGAATGATAAACGAATCGAAAATATTGATCAGTTCCGCCAACTAATTGAAAGCAAGCCGTCAATGTTAGCGATGAAAGTCCTTCGTGGTGGAGAAGTACTCTATCTTCTGATGAAAAACTGATCATAAATAAGTAATACACTAAAATCGCTCAAAACAGACACAGTTAGCTACTGTGTCTGTTTTAATTTGTGGTATCCTTCCATTTATCTTATCTATCCAATAACTATTTATTTTATTTAATATTGTTCACTTATGGTAAAAAAACTAATTCGTTCAGCGATCCTAGGTATACTGGCTGCAATAATCATTATTGTTGCTGCACCTTCTTTACGCCCGCAAGGAATTACCAATTTACTTAATGGCAACTTAAGTAACGAGCCTATCAGCTATAATAAAGCGGTGAGAAAAGCTGCACCTGCAGTTGTCTATGTCTATAGTAGTGCCAAAGGCAGTATTTCCCAGTCTGGACGAGAACTTAACTCCCTCGGCTCTGGCGTTATCATGAGTAGCAACGGCTATATTATTACTAATAAACATGTTGTTGATAATCCAAATCAAATCCTTGTTGCACTCCAAGACGGCTCCATCTTTGACGCCCTACTCGTTGGCTCAGATCCCATGACCGATTTAGCAGTGCTAAAAATCGATGCTGATAACCTCCCTGTGATCCCAACCAATCTTGAGCGTAACACCCTTGTAGGTGATGTCGTTCTAGCTATTGGTAATCCCTATAATTTGGGACAAACCGTGACTCAGGGAATTATTAGTGCGACAGGACGCGTTGGTCTTAGCTCAACCCGTCGCCAAAATTTTTTACAAACTGATGCCTCTATTAACTCTGGGAATTCAGGCGGTGCATTGATCAATACCGAGGGTGAGCTGGTTGGCATTAATACGCTCTCCTTCAGTGCTGCAAATGGTATTACCTCTGAAGGATTGAGTTTCGCTATCCCGACCGTGCTCGCAGCTAAGATAATGGAAAAGCTAATTCGCGATGGTCGAGTGATCCGCGGTTATATCGGTGTTACCTCGAGAGAGCTTCCGCAGATACGTTCAAGTAACAATAATATCAACCAAATAAAAGGACTGCGTGTTTTTCAGGTCGCACATGATGGCCCTGCGGAAAAAGCAGGTGTTAAACAAGGTGATATTATTTTATCTGTAGATAGTAAACCCGCGACTCTCGCCGCTGAAACTATGGATCAGGTTGCTGAAATTCGTCCGGGTAGCAAAGTCCCAGTACAAATTTTACGTGATGGTGATGTGATTGATTTAAAGGTGATTATTGAAGAACTACCTGACGAAGAACCCTAAGAACTAACTTTCTAAATCTCAATTTCCCCTCTGTACAAAAAATATTTTAATCTATATAAAACAATCCGCCCTAAAACACATGACGTATTTGTAGGACGGATAGATTACAGCCAAAATATCAACAGGCTATTTTATTTAGCTCACTCTTCGGATTTGATACGCTCAATTTTAGCGCCTAAACCCCGTAATTTATCTTCGATATGCTCATAACCACGGTCAATGTGGTAGATACGATCGACAAAAGTGGTTCCTTCGGCGATACAGCCAGCCAGTACTAGACTCGCTGAAGCACGTAAATCAGTCGCCATCACTTGAGCGCCAGTTAATTTCTCAACACCGTGACAAATCACTGTATTACTCTCTATTTCGGCGTGCGCACCCATACGATTTAATTCTGGTATATGCATAAAGCGATTTTCGAAAATAGTTTCAGTGATGGTTCCGACGCCCTCAGCGACTAAATTAAGTAAACTGAATTGAGCCTGCATATCTGTCGGGAATCCCGGATGCGGTGCAGTGCGAATGGTCACAGCTTTTGGACGCTTACCTTCCATATCTAAGCTAATCCAATCTTCGCCCACTTCTACTTTAGCCCCTGCTTCACGCAGTTTCGCTAATACTGCATCTAGCGTATCAGGTCTTGCATCACGGCAAAGCACTTTTCCGCGGGAAACCGCAGCGGCAACTAAAAAAGTACCTGTTTCAATACGATCAGGTAATACGCGATAAGTTCCGCCGCCTAAACGTTCAACACCTTCGATCACTATATGGTCACTGCCTGCACCCGTGATCTTGGCACCTAATGTATTTAAAAAGTTAGCCGTATCTTCGATCTCTGGCTCACGCGCCGCATTCTCGATGATTGTCGTGCCTTCAGCCAGTGTTGCTGCTGTCATAATAGTAACAGTAGCACCTACACTCACTTTATCCATCACGATGACAGCGCCTTTTAGACGACCATCTACGGTCGCTTTCACATAACCTTCTTCTAATACTATTTTGGCACCTAATTGCTCTAGGCCCGAAATATGCAAATCGACCGGACGAGCGCCAATAGCACATCCACCCGGTAGTGAAACCTGCCCTTGACCAAATCGTGCAACCAGCGGACCCAATGCCCAAATAGAGGCGCGCATGGTTTTTACTAGGTCATAAGGAGCACAAAATTCATTCACCGTACTGGCATCAACAAAGATAGAGCCATTACGTACTACTTTGGTTCCTAAACGATTTAATAGCTTGATGGTGGTATCAACATCTTTCAGTTCAGGGACATTTTGTAATTCTACAGGCTCTTCAGCCAGTAACGCAGCGAACATAATGGGTAATGCGGCATTTTTAGCGCCAGAAATTTTGACCTCACCCTTAAGCTGGGTCGGACCACTTACTCGAAACTTGTCCATTCAGTTATTCTCATAGATTAGATTTAACGTACTGTTCGCTCGTGCAAACTTTAATCAAAAGCCATTTAGCTTACGATCGCGTGCCCATTCAGCTGGTGTATAGGCTTTGATTGATAGTGCATGAATGCGGTTATCCGCGAGGTATTCCGTCAGTGGGGCATAAACAGCTTGCTGCTGCTTAACGCGGCTCATTCCGTCAAACAATGCGCCAACAGCAATAACTTGAAAGTGGCTGCCATCGCCTGTGACGATAGCTTCATCCAAAGCTAATTGATCCATTAGTACTTGTTTAATTTCGTTGGTATCCATAATCACTCAATCTTAATAAGGTTAATAATGGTAGATCTAATAGATGCCTATCCTAAAGGATTAAACACAACTCTTAAACCAAAGAAAACGCCTCTGATGCAGAAAAACATTCAGAGGCGTAACTTTTGACCTAAACTCGCCTTTAGCTGTTGAGCAGTGACGTCAGTCCGTATAGCTCAATCAGTGTTTGGAAGTTTTCGCTGATCCCGCTGATGACCAGCTTATGGCCTTGCGACTGCCATTCGCCTTGTAGCTGAATAAACATCGCGAGACCCGTGGAATCAATACGTGTCAAATTAGCCACATCGATCACCTCAATCTCTTTAAGTAGTGATTGACGTTGATCCCAAAAGGCTAGCAATGAGTCTCGGTCGAGCTCACCCGAGAGCTGCAAAACATTGCCTTCAGATTGCCAAGACAAATTTTCAGCCATATTACTTGGTCTCATCAAGCGTAATGGGGGTACTGGCGCTACGTTTAAGCTGCTCAGTTAATCCATCAATTCCTTGCTTACGCAGAATATCAGACCACTCATTCTGTTTAGTGGTGATCATACTCACCCCTTCAGCGATCATATCGTAAGCCTGCCAATAGCCTGTTTTACTATTTTTACGCCACTGAAAATCAAGGCGTACAGGTGGGCGTGAGTTCTTATCTGCAATAGTAACACGGATAGCCACTATTGATTTATCACCGAGTGGTTGTTTTTTGGCTATATCATAAGTTTGGCCATTATACATAGCTAACGCCTGACCATAGACTTGCTCGAGATAAGATTCGAAAGCAGCAAAGTAAGCATCACGTTGTTCGGGAGTTGCCTGCTTATAGTAAGTCCCTAAAACTAAAGCGCCAGCATACTTAATTTGTACATAAGGCAGTAGCTCTTCACGTACGATTTGGCGTAAATAGTCAGGATTTTTACGTATTTGAGCTTGCTCGCTAGTTAAACGGGTAAAGGTTTTGGTGGCCGCTTCATCCATCAACTTATAAGGGTCAGTTTGCTCCACCGCCATAGCAAATGGTGCAATGGCTAACAGGGCGACCATCAGTAATCGTTTAAACATAATTCACTCCTCTATATCGAATCAAATGCTAAATTATTTGGCTTCAGGTTCAGTTGTCGCTGCGGGTTCGCCACTCTTATAGAGGAACTGCCCAATCAAATCTTCCAATACCATGGCTGATTTTGTATCCTGAATTCGCCCGCCATCGGTAAGTGTTGCGGTGCCCATCTCAGGATCATCAAAACCAATATTCATCGCAATATACTGTTCACCTAGTAAACCTGAGGTTCTAATCGACAATGAACTGGTATCCGGAATATTGTTATATTCGCTGAGAATGGCAATTTTCACTTCAGGAACATAAGTTTCTTTACTGAGCGACATCTCAGACACACGACCAATAACCACCCCACCGACTTTAAGAGGTGAGCCGACCTTCAGCCCGCCCACATTTTCAAATGGCGCTGTTACCTGATAAGTTGGCTTGCTACCAATGGACTCTAAACCCGCCACTTTTAGGCCGAGAAAGACCATAGCCGCTAACGCCACTAGAATAAAACATCCGACCCAAATTTCACTTTTTTTACTTTGCATGGCTTAATTCCCAAACATCAGTGCAGTTAGTACAAAATCGATTCCCAATACCGCTAACGACGCATGAACGACAGTTCGCGTCGTCGCTCGGCTGATCCCTTCTGATGTCGGGATCGCATCATAACCATTAAAGAGCGCAATCCAAGTCACCGTAAAAGCAAATACCACACTTTTAATCACGCAGTTGACCAGATCGAGACGCCATTCAACAGAGGATTGCATTGATGACCAGAAGAAGCCCTCATCAATCCCTTTCCAATCTACCCCCACTAGTGCGCCACCAAAAATACCAACAGCAACAAAAATGAGTGTTAACAATGGCATACTAATAAGACCCGCCCAAAAACGTGGTGCAACTACACGTCTTAAGGGATCAACCGCCATCATTTCTAAACTGGAGATTTGCTCCGTCGCTTTCATTAAACCGATTTCAGCCGTCAGTGCTGAACCCGCTCGACCAGCAAACAGCAGAGCCGTTACCACTGGGCCCAATTCGCGTAACAGTGATAGCGCCACCATCATACCTAAGCTAGCTTCAGCACTAAATGTCGTCAGAACTAAATAGCCCTGTAAGCCCAGAACCATACCAATAAAGAGTCCTGACACAGCCACAATCAGTAAAGATTGCACCCCCACATGATAGAGCTGTTTAACTAACAACGGCCACTGCTTAGCAAACTCAGGTTTACCAACTAATGCTCGAAATAGCATATAGCCAGCACGACCGAAGGAGGCGGAGATATCAATCCAGCGGCGGCCTAAACCAGCAATTGCCTTTATAATCATCTTTCGTTTCCTAATAGATCAGTCAGATAGTCCCCTGCTGGAAAACGGAACGGAACTGGACCGTCAGCAATACCATCAATAAACTGTCTCACTCGTGGATCTGTATTCGATTGCAACTCTTCTGCGGTCCCTTCCGCAATCACAGATTGTTTGGCCACAATATAGGCCTTATCTGCGATGCTCAGTACTTCGGGCACATCGTGGGAAACCACAACGCAGGTGACCCCCAATGCTTGGTTTAATTCATCAATCAATTTAACCAATACACCCATAGTAATAGGATCTTGCCCAACAAAAGGTTCATCAAACAAGATCAGCGCAGGATCAAGTGCGATCGCGCGCGCAAGTGCCGCTCTTCGTGCCATACCGCCCGATAATTCAGATGGCATCAGCTTAGCCGCCCCCCTTAATCCCACAGCTTCAAGTTTCATCATCACGGTCGTGTGAATCAAAGCCTCAGGTAGCTTGGTATGCTCACGCAGAGGGAAAGCCACGTTGTTATAAACATCTATATCCGTAAATAGCGCTCCGGACTGAAAAAGCATGCTCATTTTTTTGCGTGACTGATATAACTTAGAGCGTGATAAGGCTGGAATATTCTCGCCATCGAACCAGATTTCACCTTCATCAGGTCGAAGCTGTCCGCCAATCAAACGCAACAAGGTGGTCTTTCCGATACCCGAAGGACCCATAATTGCGGTGATTTTACCTCGAGGCACAGTTAAATTGACCTCCGAAAAGATCTGCCTATTTCCCCGGGTAAAGGACATATTCCGCACTTCAATCAAATTGTCGGTTTGTGCTTTCATATATCTGATAACTCGTTACATCATAAAGTGGGTTTAACTACGCTTTCTTATTAATTGCATACTACATAAAATTTATCCGACTTTCGCTATATTCGTCATATTAAGTTGCAACAATTTTACTTTTGCTCTCTTCAGGGTCAAAATGCCCCTATTAGATAAAAAACAGCAATTGCCAGTTATATAGTATAAAAATCATTCTGATAAATACTTTATATTTAACTAAAAAATCAAAAAACAGACATTTCCTAGTCAACAAAATGATAATGACTGACGGATATATAGATACTAGTTGTTTTTAGCCAAAGCAGATTAGTTTATGATGCTGCTTAATATTTCGCTGATTTTATTGCTAAACGCTTTTGTAAAGCACGCTCAGGTTATTTGCGGTATGCTGCAAAAGAAAAGCAAAAAATATCTAGTTTAAATTTTTCATATTTCTAACTGGTTTCACATTTGCAAATCCGAATACCAACGAAAATGTTAAGAGTGGAAAAAATGTCAACTATTGATTTTCAGCAGGTCGGTAAACAAGTCCTTCAAATTGAGCGCGACGGTCTGAGTAGTCTTGAACAATATATTAACGCTGACTTTGATCAGGCCTGTAAGCGTATTATGGCTTGTAAAGGTAAAGTCGTCGTAATGGGGATGGGTAAATCGGGCCATATTGGTTGCAAAATTGCGGCTACTTTTGCCAGTACAGGCACGCCCTCTTTCTTTGTGCATCCTGGCGAAGCTAGCCATGGCGATCTTGGTATGATCACACCGAACGATATTGTGTTAGCCATATCGAATTCCGGTGAATCTAATGAAATTCTCGCCCTGATCCCGGTACTGAAACGCCAACAGATCCCACTTATTTGTCTGACTAATAATCCCAATAGCAGTATGGGGAGATATGCTGACGTTCATTTGTGTATCAAAGTGCCACAGGAGGCTTGCCCTCTCGGCTTAGCACCTACCACCAGCACCACTGCAACACTGGTTATGGGCGATGCTTTGGCTGTGGCTTTATTGGAAGCACGAGGCTTTACCGCTGAAGATTTCGCCCTTTCTCACCCAGGTGGCGCACTTGGACGCAAACTCTTATTACTAGTTCGTGATTTAATGAGCAAAGGGGAAGACATTCCCCATGTTCCACGCGAAGCCAGTTTACGCGAAGCTTTAGTCGAAATAACCCGCAAAAAACTGGGTATGACCGTTATCTGCGATAATGAGATGCAGATTCAAGGTATTTTTACTGATGGTGATCTGCGTCGTATTTTCGATATGAATGTTGACCTGAATAATGCCAAAATCGCTGATTTAATGACCACGGGGGGTATTCGTGTATCACCCAATATTTTGGCCGTAGAAGCGCTTAATATCATGCAATCCAAGCATATTACTTCAGTTTTGGTGGCTGAAGATAATAAATTAGTGGGTGTTTTACATATGCATGATCTCTTACAGGCCGGTGTTATCTAATTTAGAGAGTAAAAAATGCGTGCTCCATGTTATCAAGAAACTTGCTATGGTCCGATTGATAATGAGATCATCGCAAAAGCGAAAAAAATAAAGTTACTGATCTGTGACGTTGATGGCGTAATGTCAGATGGTCTCATTTATATGGGAAATCAAGGTGAGGAACTTAAAGCTTTTAATGTCCGAGATGGCTATGGTATCCGTTGTTTAATTACCTCGGGCATTGAGGTGGCGATTATTACTGGTCGCAAGGCGAAACTTCTGGAAGATCGCGCTCAGACCCTTGGAATTACATATCTTTACCAAGGTCAAAGCAATAAGCTTTTGGCGTATCATGAACTCTTGGATAAACTGAGCCTTACGCCAGAGGAAGTTGCTTATATTGGCGACGACTTGATCGATTGGCCCGTGATGTCATTAGTCGGGCTCTCTGTTGCGGTCGCCGATGCACACCCACTACTGCTACCTAAGGCCCATTATGTTACTCATATTATGGGTGGAAAGGGAGCAGTTCGTGAATTATGTGATTTGGTCCTTTTAGCGCAAGATAAGCTCGAAGATGCCAAAGGATTATCGATTTAATTAAATAGATCCTAGAATGAGCAAAACAAAAACGTGGTTAATTATTATCCTAGCAATCATGGTTCTTGGATTGATTGGTTGGAATCTATCTGATTCAGATAGCCCGAAAATGTTAGTTGAACCTGATCGAAGTCAGCCAAATTATCAAACTGACAAATCAGTGACTTTTGTCTATGACCCTATAGGTAATTTAGCTTATAAGCTAATTGCTGAAAAAATAGATAATTATACTGCTGACAAGATAACTTGGTTCACTGAGCCAGTATTAATCACCTATAGTGAAGCTGGAGTTCCAACTTGGACAGTGAGAGCTAAAAAAGCCAAGTTAACTAATGACAGAATACTATATCTCTACGATGATGTGCAGGTAGACAGCCTAAGTGCTGACGCTCAGATACAGCGTATCTCCACAGAAAGTGCGATTGTTAACTTGACGACCCAAGATGTATCGTCCGATGACAAAGTAACTATTATTGGACAAGGGCTAAACTCAGTAGGTTTAAAAATGCGCGGTAATCTACGAAATAGAACGGCCGAATTAATCGAAGATGTTAAAACTCATTACGAGATCCAACAATAATGAAGAGCAAAATCATGAACTCAGTTAGTAAAGTACGTTTTATTCAAGGAGCCATCGCTTGCGCAATCCTTGCTCTTAGTGGACCCGCAATGGCGCTAAAAAGCGATACCAAACAGCCGATTACGATTAATTCAACTACGCAATCCCTTGATTTAGAAAAAAATGTCACCACATTTACAACAGATGTCGTCATTACCCAAGGTTCCATTGATATCCGAGCCAATAAGGTAGTAGTGACACGCCCAAATGGTGATAGTAGCAAAATTATTGTTGAAGCCTTTGGTAATCCGGTGACTTTTTATCAGCAACAAGATAATGGTAAACCGATCAAAGGAAAAGGCCAACAGATGCGCTACGAGATGGATAAAGAGCTGATTATCCTGACAGGCAATGCCTTCTTAGAGCAGCTGGATAGTAGTATCAAAGGTGACAAAATTACCTACTTAGTGCCAACACAAAAAATGGAAGCATTTAGTGATAAAGGTAAGCGCGTGACGACTGTGTTATTACCTGCACAAATTCAAGAAAAAGGCCCTAACGCGACTCCCAACGCCAGTAAGAGTAAATAAAAGATTATGGCAATATTAACGGCAGATAATTTGGCAAAAGCCTATAAAAAACGCAAAGTGGTCGAAGATGTTAGCCTGCGAGTTGAATCAGGCGAAATCGTCGGCTTGTTAGGCCCTAACGGTGCAGGTAAAACGACGACTTTTTATATGGTCGTCGGTATCGTTCAGCGTGATGCAGGCACTATCTCTATTAATGGTGAAGATATCAGCCTGCTTCCGCTACATGAACGTGCTCGTCGGGGTATTGGCTATCTACCGCAAGAGGCCTCTATTTTTCGCCGTCTTAGTGTGTATGATAACCTAATGGCAGTGCTTGAAATCCGTCATGACCTCAATAGCGAACAGCGTAAAATTCGCGCTGAAGAGCTGATGGAAGAGTTTAGTATCACTCATCTACGAGATAGCCTTGGGCAATCACTGTCAGGTGGTGAACGTCGTCGTGTGGAAATAGCCAGAGCATTAGCCGCTAACCCTAAATTTATTCTGTTAGATGAACCTTTTGCCGGAGTTGACCCAATTTCAGTGTTGGATATTAAAAAAATTATTCAGCATTTGAGAGACTATGGTCTGGGTGTCTTAATTACTGACCATAATGTGCGTGAAACATTAGACGTCTGTGAAAGAGCCTATATTGTTAGCCAAGGACATCTTATTGCCCATGGAACACCAGCCGAAATATTAGCCAATGAACAAGTGCAACGAGTCTATTTAGGCGAAGGTTTCAGACTCTAGTATCAGACGCTAAATTAACTTTAAATTCAGTAATTAAATTGATAAATCTGATGGAGGATCTCCCCACTACATGAAGCAAAGTTTACAGCTAAGAATGAGTCAGCAGTTGGCAATGACGCCACAACTTCAACAAGCAATACGTTTGTTGCAACTCTCTACGCTTGAACTTCAACAGGAGATCCAGCTTGCTCTAGAAACAAATCCGTTATTGGAGCAAGAAGATACGCTCGATGAAATAGCCTCGACTGACGATCATGATGATGATAGCAGTCTTATGGATACACTCGATGCGCTTGAAAATAAAGATATGCCTGAAGATTTGCCTCTCGATGCAGCTTGGGATGATATTTATGCGGCTGGTACCCCCTCAGGTACAAGTAACGACTATAGCTATGATGAATTACCCATTTATCAAGGTGAAACCACGCAAAGCTTACAAGATTATCTTATCTGGCAATCAGAACTAACTCCCTTTAGTGAAACGGATCGCGCCATCGCCACTACTATTATTGATGCCGTTGATGATTCGGGGTATTTAACTCAATCGATTACTGAAATTCATGAAGGTATTGACGATATCGATATTGAGCTCGATGAAGTGATGGCGGTGTTAAAACGCATCCAGCACTTCGACCCTATTGGAGTAGCGGCTCGCGATCTAAAAGAGTGCTTACTGATCCAACTGTCGCTTTTTCCAGAGAGTACGCCTGGATTAAAAGAGGCGCGCTTAATTATCAGTGAACATATTGAGCTACTCGCCAATCGAGACTTTCGTCAGTTAACCAAGTTGACGCGATTTAAAGAAGATAGCCTCAAAATTGCTATCGATCTAATACAATCTCTTAATCCTAAACCGGGGCAATCCATCAATACGGGAGAGTCAGAATACGTCATTCCTGATATATTGGTCAGAAAAATCGCGGATCGCTGGCAAGTTGAGTTAAATACAGATAGCATTCCACGATTAAGTATCAATCAGCAATATGCTTCTTTGATAAAAGATTCACGAAATGAAAGCGATAGCCAATATCTTCGTAATAATTTACAAGATGCAAAATGGCTGATAAAAAGTCTTGAAAGTCGTAATGAAACTCTGTTAAAAGTGGCTATCTGTATTGTTGAACAGCAGCAAGAATTTTTTGAGTCTGGTGAGGAGCATATGAAGCCGATGGTGCTAGCGGATATCGCTTATCAAGTTGATATGCACGAGTCCACCATATCTCGAGTCACAACCCAAAAGTATCTTCATAGTCCTAAGGGTATTTTTGAGTTGAAGTATTTTTTCTCCAGTCACGTTAGTACGGATGCAGGGGGTGAAGCCTCTTCAACGGCAATACGTGCGCTGGTTAAAAAACTCGTGGCTGCAGAAGATCCTGCTAAGCCACTCAGTGATAGCAAACTTGCAAGCATTCTTGCTGAACAAGGTATTCAAGTCGCTCGCCGTACAGTTGCTAAATACCGTGAATCATTATCTATCCCGCCATCAAATCAGCGTAAACAGCTGGTTTAAATTCACTTAAGAAGGAAGATAGTATGGACGTTCAAATTACTGGCCAAAATATTGAAATCACCAGTGCATTACGTGAAACTGTTGAGAAAAAATGCGCAAAACTAGGACAACATTTTGATCGTATTAACGATATTCAAGTTGTCTTGAAAGTAGAGAAAGTGAGTCAGATTGCAGAGGCTACCATCTTAGTGAATGGCGCTGAACTCCATGCATCGGCAGAAAATACCGATATGTATGCCGCAATTGATATGCTGGTTGACAAGCTGTCACGCCAGTTAACTAAACATAAAGAAAAATTGAGACACCATTAATCTCGTTCACTCGCTGAGTCGCTACATTTGGCCACTTCGCGAGTGAGATGACATTAAACAAACCAGATGATTAAACGCATCTGGTTTTGTGGTCCTAAGTGAACAAATAAATGAACAACGATACAGATATGCCATTAAGCGTCGTTTTGCCTCTGGCATGTACACGTAATAATATCGTCTGCACCAGTAAGAAGCGGGCGTTAGAGATCATTAGTGAGCTGGCATCGGCGCAATTGAATTTGCCTGAAAATACCGTTTTTGATGCCTTATTAACCAGAGAAAAAGTAGGCACTACAGGCATTGGCGGTGGAATAGCCATTCCTCACGGGAAAATCAGTGAAGAGTGCTCCTCTAACGCGGTTGGCGTATTTCTTCATCTTGAAGAGCCTATTGCATTCGATGCGATCGATAATCAACCCGTTGACCTGCTATTTGCCTTATTAGTACCATCAGATCAATGTAAAACACATTTGCATACGCTTTCGCTAATTGCAAAGAAACTGGCCGATAAAACGCTGTGTCGACGCCTGAGAATGGCGAAGAGTGATGAAGAGCTATACAGTATTATTACTGAGTAGTCAGCGAAACATTGACTAAATAGATGATGATGGTTAAGCCATCATCAAGAAATAAAAAGGGAGTCACCTCATGGTGCTGATGATAGTCAGCGGCCGTTCCGGTTCGGGAAAATCCGTTGCCTTGCGTGCGCTGGAAGATATGGGCTTCTATTGTGTAGATAACCTTCCGGTGGTTTTACTCCCGGAATTGGCTAACTCACTCGCTGATCGAAATATATCAGCGGCGGTGAGTATTGACGTGCGCAATATGCCGGATAATCCGGAAATTTTTGAAGAAGCACTGAATAAACTCCCGCAGAGTTTCTCTCCACAACTCCTATTTTTAGATGCTGATCGCAACACACTGATCCGTCGTTATAGTGATACGCGCCGTCTGCATCCCCTCTCCAATAAAAATTTATCATTAGAGAGTGCAATTGATGAAGAGAATGACCTATTAGAGCCACTGCGTTCTAGAGCCGATTTGGTGATTGATACCTCCGAGATGTCAGTTCACGAGCTAGCTGAGATGCTCAGAACACGTCTTTTAGGTAAGCGCGAGCGTGAATTAACTATGGTATTTGAATCCTTTGGCTTCAAGCATGGTATTCCGATTGATGCCGATTACGTTTTCGATGTTCGCTTTCTTCCCAATCCACATTGGGACCCCAAGTTACGTCCGATGACAGGACTAGATCGTCCGGTTGCCGCCTTCTTAGATCGACACACTGAAGTTCATAACTTTATTTATCAAACTCGAAGTTACTTAGAGCTCTGGCTGCCGATGCTAGAAACCAATAATCGTAGCTACCTCACAGTGGCGATCGGCTGTACGGGTGGTAAGCATCGTTCTGTTTATGTTGCAGACCAACTAGCCGACTACTTTCGTTCCCGAGGTAAAAACGTACAATCACGCCATCGTACGCTGGAAAAACGAAAATAATGACGGTCCATACAACAATTACCCTGAAAAATCGGCTGGGAATGCATGCACGCCCAGCCATCATGTTGTATGAGTTAGTGCAGAACTACCATTCTAAGGTTATTTTACGCAATAATAGCCATATTGAGGCTGAGGCTGATAGCGTTATCGCTATGCTAATGCTAGACTCGGAACAAGGCAGTAAAATAGACATTGAAGTGACGGGTATTGATGAAGAGATGGCGTTATCAGCCATTGTTGAGTTATTTGACTGCGGATTTGATGAAGAATAAAGTCCCGTCAATAATGGTAACATCCGATGATGTTTAGTTTTTTTTATTGGCATCTTGGCTTAGAAATAGTGGATAGTGATCCCGATCTCTTCCATTTAATGCCATAAGCGCCTACTATCAATACATCAAACTTATTTCAGCTACGCCCCCCTCCTTATGGGTGGGGGGCGTTTGCTTTGTATTAAATCCATTTGGAGTGTGGTATGAAAAAGCCAACTATAATTATCAATGACTTAGATGCAGAACGCTTAGATAAGCTACTCGAGCAAGCTGCTTATGCTGATAACCCTATTGGCGAAGCATTAAATGAAGAACTCGATCGCGCAGAGATCCTTACGCCGCAAGAAATGCCCGCTGATGTAGTAACAATGAACAGTACCGTTCGTTTTCTCGATTTAATCAGCAATGAAGAGTACACACGCACATTAGTTTATCCTGCATCACTAAAGGATAGCACCGAGCAGCTCTCTGTAATGGCTCCTATTGGCGCTGCGTTACTTGGATTACGTGTTGGAGACGACATCAGCTGGGCGTTAAATGGCGTTAAAACTCACGTAAAAGTGTTAGAAATGGTTTATCAACCTGAAGCTGCTGGTGAGTATCACAGATAATTTAAAATTGAATACTATTTACCCGCCAAATATATTTTATATCTGGCGGGTCATATCAAAAAATTACTTCAAAATTTCATATCATTATTTAGTTAATTTTTTTAAATTATATAGCCATTTAATTATAGCTATATTAATTTATTAATTACCAAATTAAATTAAATTAAATTATCTCATATGAAATAAATATTTGTTTTTTTTGTTTGACTATTATATTGTTTTATTACTATAAAATACCAAATAATTATAAAAGACCCTATAGAATACAATAATCAGTATTAATATATATTTGAAAGGAGTTTTATTATGTCTGTTAATACGATAACTATCGAACAAATAAATAAGAAAATAGCTGAAGGAAATTATATTAAACCCAATATAACTACTAATATTGATAGTTCTAATTACGATAAATGGAAAAAATTTTTATCAAGCCTGTGCTGATTCCAATGATGTGGATAAACGATATGAAAATCTAAAAATAAAGAAAATTAAACTTAAAAAATCAAATTTAGATCTAGAAAACCCAAAATATAGAGAGGAATTAATAAGTAATTTATCTGAATTCGAATTTAGTGTAGCAGTTCAAAAAGGAAAGATTCATTAGCATTATAACCATTAAAATATGATATTAATTATAAGCCACTTCAATATTTAACCAATACATCTACAGATAAACAGCAAAATACTAGTATTAATACATCTAATAGAGTAAATTAATATATAATTATTATTTAACTGATATTTAAATAAAAAACAACTAAATAAATGTAATTTTTAAAAGTATAGTAAAGTAAAAATAGATTAATCAATTGATAAAAGGAACTTATCTATGAAAAAAATCAGTACCATATCTGAACACCCCCCAAAAATATATGATCTAAAAATTAAGTATAAAGAAAAAAAAGCAGAATTAGAAAATGTTACCGAAGATAAGAAATTAGCAGAACATGAAAAAATTCAAGTACTAGATGGATATTATCATAAAGAAAGTATAAAAAATGAAAACATGAATAATGAATTAAAACAAAAAGAAGATAAGTTGAGTGAAATAAATAATAAAAAATCGTTATTAGAAAAAGAGGTGGAGGATTTAAAAAATCAACTCAGAGAAGCTGAATTAGAATATATTTTAAATTCACCAGAACAAGAACCGCTAGAAGATATTACTGAGATAAATCTGCTGGAATATAGCAATGATGAGAATAAAGATAATAAAGGCTATGATAGCTATAGTGATGGCTACGATGGCTACGATGATGACTATGATACCTATAACAGCTATGATGAACGTCTTCTTATAGCTAAACCAGAGCCAGTAAAAATAATCTATCAAGATAATAGCGAACTTCTTCTACAGTCAATGAGTACTACCGATCATAAATTAACGTTTATGGGTGAAATAGCTCTATCAGAAAAAAACAATAGTAAAATAAAATCAGATAATATTCTTCTAGCTAATAATCCAACAATATTTAGTTAAAATATAAACACATATCCTTTTTAATTTATCCATAAAATTTTTTAAATTAAAACTATAAAGGCTCTGATTTAATAATCAAAGCCTTTATATATTATTGACCCGCAATACTCATTTCAGGTAATAATACAGAACCACATTGAATATTACTGCGCAGCTCAATATCATTACCCACAGTGACGATATTAGCCCACATATCTTTTAAATTACCAGCAATAGTAATTTCACTCACTGGATATTGGATTTCACCATTTTCGACCCAAAAACCAGAGGCACCACGGGAATAGTCACCCGTCATTGCGCTAACACCTTGGCCCATCAATTCCGTTACCACCAATCCCGTGCCCATATCTTTCAGCATGGCATCAAAAGAGAGCCCTTGCCCCGGAATATGCCAGTTATGGATGCCCCCCGCATGACCCGTACTTTTCAAACCCAGTTTACGCGCTGCATAAGTGGTTAATAACCAAGTTTGTAATACACCATTTTCGATAATTCTACGTTCACTGGTACGCACGCCTTCGCTATCAAAAGGGGTAGAAGCTAAGCCACCGATAATATGAGGGCGCTCAGTTATATCTAACCAATCCGGTAGAATTTGCTTGCCTAAACTGTCGAGCAAGAAAGAAGATTTTCGATAAATACTGCTACCGCTAATAGCACCAACTAGATGACCAAATAGCCCTGTCGCCACTTCAGCAGAGAAAATAACCGGAGCTTTCATCGTTGATAATTTACGCGGGGCAAGACGTGCGAGCGTTCTTCTGGCGCACTCTTTACCGACCCACTCAGCAGATTCTAATCCAGCGATACTGCGAGCCACCGTATAGGCGTAATCGCGCTCCATATCACCATCTTGCTCGGCAATCACGCAACTCGACATAGAGTAACGGCTTGAGCAGTAACTTTTTAGCATGCCATGAGAGTTACCAAAAGTACGGATACCATAATGGCCATTAAAACTACCGCCTTCTGAATTGACGATACGAGGATCTACATTCAGTGCCGCCATTTCGGCCGCAGCTGCTAACTTGATCGCCACATCGGGTTCAATATGCTCGGCTTGAAAAAGCTGTAAATCCGGAGCATCAAAGGCCAGTAGATCTTTATCTGCTGGACCTGCAAAAGGATCTTCGGAAGTGTATTGGGCAATATCTATCGCAGCCTGAACTGTTTGTAAAATCGCTTCAGGTCTTAAATCCGTTGAAGAGGCGCTACCTTTGCGCTGACGATGATAAACAGTGATACCTAATGCACCATCACTATTAAACTCGACGTTCTCAACTTCACCGTTACGCGTACTGACGCTAAGTCCGGTACTTTTATTAACCGCAACTTCCGCTGAATCACAGCGGCTCTTCGCAAATTCTAACGCCTGAGAAACGGCCTCTTCGAGCATCTTTCGTTGCTTAGCAACCTGTTCATTCAAGTTCATTGATTACAATCCAGCCCTATATGGAGGGAAAAAGGAGAAAAATCGCACTTTTATGCCCTAACATTCAAATGGGCAGTAGTCATTAGGCAATTTTCCCAGTTACAATAGATAATAGCTGAATGTTAACACCCGTAACGCAACAGGTCATGCTAATTACTCTGTTGCTTGCTGTAAAAAAGGAAAACTATTATGACCGGACAGCCAGACGATTGGCTCGATGAGATCCCCGCTTCAGAAGATAAAGATGAAGATGATGAGATCATTTGGGTCAGTAAAAGCGAAATCAAACGCGATGCTGAAGTATTAAAAAAGCTTGGCGCAGAACTGGTCGATCTAAGTAAAAATGAGCTGGAACGCATTCCACTCGATGATGACTTACTGACCGCCATCCAATTGGCACAAAAAATCAAACGCGAAGGCCGTCGTCGTCAGCTGCAATTGATTGGTAAGTTATTGCGCTCTCGTGATGAAGCGCCGATTATCGATGCCTTAGATCGCTTAAAGAATCGTCATAATCAACAAGTATTGATGCTGCACAAAATTGAAGATCTGCGTAATCGTCTGCTCGAAAAAGGGGATGATATTATTGAAGAGGTTGTCGGTTTGTTCCCTATGACTGATCGCCAGCAATTACGCTCTCTGGTACGTAACGCGCAGAAAGAGAAAGAAGCCGCTAAGCCACCAAAGGCCTACCGTCAGCTTTTCCAATACCTGAAAGAGCTATCTGAAACAGCTTAGTTTTAATCAATAAGCGTATGCTAATCAGTTAGCTTAAATAAGAAGTATATAAAATGGACCCTTATTTGGGTTCATTTTTTTATAAATATTAGGTCGAGCTATCTGCAAGACAAGATTTTGACACCATTCATCTAGTACAGAAATATCACAAAGATAGCCAAATAATGAAATAAAAAAAGAGCTGATTTCAATATAATATCGAATCTAGTCCTTCTTATATCAAGGCGAGCTTATTATTTAGGTCAGCCACAAATGTGTTATTTTATATTGCCTGATAAATATTCAGCTCTCATTTGCTCAAATACATCTATTTTTAATTTTATAAAGGCTTAAGATATTAACCAATTATATTGGTAACAATAAAAATTATTTCTAGTTTTTACCTAATAACATATGATTATTAAAATTTAAGTTATTAAACTTAATACTGTATTACTCTATCTGGAGATATTTATGACGCCTCATATCTATCATGTTGATGCTTTTACTACTGAGGCATTTCGAGGTAACTCAGCGGGTGTGGTGTTATATGCCGACGATCTAACCGCAGAGCAAATGCAGCTTATCGCTCGTGAGCTAAAGCATTCAGAAACAGCATTTTTATTAACAAGTGAAAATAGCGATGTCCACATTCGTTATTTTACCCCCACCACTGAAGTACCAATTTGTGGGCATGCAACTGTTTCTGCTCATTATGTGAGAGCAAAGGTGCTAGGACTAAAAGATTGCACTGTTTATCAAAGTTCGCTTGCTGGTCGTCATCGTGTTGATATTCAGCAAAAAGAAGGCGATACGGTGATCACACTGGAGCAAGATACACCAAGTTTCGAAGCCCCTATTGAAGGTGAAAATCGTAGAGCTATCATCCAGGCACTGGGGTTGAGTGAAAATGATATGTTACCTGGCCTACCAATCCAAATCGTCTCAACGGGTCATTCCAAAGTGATGATCCCATTGAAATCAGACGTTAATATTGATGAGATAACACCTGATTTACTGGCTCTTGCAACGATAAGTACTTTAATAAAGTGTAATGGTTTTTTTCCTTTTTCTATTCGCCCAAATGCATTAGAAACCGATGGCCGCATGTTTGCACCCGCGATTGGTATTAATGAAGATCCCGTGACAGGTAATGCAAATGGGCCTATGGGAGCATGGATAGTTCAACATGGTCTGATGCCCCATGATGGTAATATTCTGCATATTAAAGGACACCAAGGACGTGCGCTTGGTCGAAGTGGCATCGTTGATGTTACCGTCGAGATCCAACAGAATAAACCCGTGAAGGTGATGATTTCGGGTACAGCAGTGATTTTATTTAACGCAGAACTTTCAGTTAAACGCTAGTTATTCGTAGAAACTAAATTAGAAATAAACAGGGCTGAGTCATATATCAAACTCAGCCCTGATTAGATTAATAAAACTTTTACAAATTCAAATTAGCCATCTTTGCTATCTGCAAGCCAACACTCAAATTTTAGCTGCTCAGGTAATTCTGCCGCTGCATCATTTAATAGAGCACATAGTTGGCTAAATTGAAGTTCCTTATCTTGATCAAAATGAGTAAAGATAATACAAACAGGTAGCTCTATTTCTGCCGTTAATGTATCCCATAATGCATCAAGATTTTGACCGAACCAAGCCGGCAACATAAAACGTTGCTGATATTGCTGATAAAATTCATTCATATTGGCTATTTTAGCAAAATCAAAAAGTTCGGTTCGGATCATGGTTCTTCCTAGCTTATTGTATCTTTTTAAATGACTTATAGTGATCATTAGTCACGTAGATCATACCATCAGTCGAATATAGCAAGCGATCGGCGCCACGTTGCCCACAACGATAGTTAAGATCTGCTTCATACCATTGGCGACTTGGTGCTATAGGTAATAATCTCTCACGATTGAGAAATTTATCACCACCAATCGCCTTGCCGGGTATCACTTCACATAGATTGGCTAATCTTGGCTGCCATCCATTAGCCCGGGCATCCATTTTAGTAATATAAAATTCAGGCAGCTTCTGATGTTGCTGAAGATAACTAACCACTCTATCTTGGCTAGTGAGTTCATCAATCTTTTGTGCTTTGCTCTCTTCTATAGCCAACTCAGGTTCAGAGACTGGTCGTTGCGAGCGTTCGGCGATTTGTGAATCACTATTTCTAAAATAGAGACTGATAATGATCAGCAACGCCATAATTATAATAGAGGCGATTCTTTTATTCATATTCACTGGGTTTTAGCTCCCTTATGATCGGTTTAAGCTGTACCACCCACAGTAATTTTATCCAGCTTCAGTGTCGGTTGACCTACACCGACAGGGACACTTTGCCCCTCTTTGCCACAAACACCAACGCCTTTATCCAGTGCGAGATCATTGCCTACCATCGAAATTTGTTGCATCGCTTCCAAGCCAGAGCCAATCAAGGTGGCGCCTTTAACAGGTTTAGTGATCTTGCCATTTTCAATTAAATAAGCTTCTGAAGTTGAAAAGACAAATTTACCTGATGTGATATCCACTTGGCCGCCAGCAAAGTTAGGCGCATAAATTCCATTTTGTACACTTGCAATAATTTCTTCTGGAGATGATTCACCTGCTAGCATATAAGTATTCGTCATACGAGGCATAGGTAAATGCGCGTAAGATTCACGGCGGGCATTACCTGTTGGTGAAAGACCCATCAGGCGTGCATTTAATTTATCTTGTATATAGCCTTTTAAAACACCATTTTCGATCAGCACATTATAGTTTCCTGGCACACCCTCATCATCGATGGCTAAAGAGCCCCGACGACCCACTAATGTCCCGTCATCAACAATGGTACAGAGTGGTGAAGTTACCAGCTCGCCTACCTGCCCACTAAACACAGAGGTGCCACGACGATTAAAGTCTCCTTCCAAGCCATGACCCACTGCTTCATGGAGAAGTACGCCCGGCCAACCCGCGCCTAGTACCACTGGCATAGTTCCCGCAGGTGCTGCAATCGCTGATAAGTTGATTAAAGCCATACGCACGGCTTCACGAGCATACTGTTCTGCGAGTATCTGTCCATTATGGTTTTCAAGGAAATAGTTATAACTTGAACGTCCGCCGCCGCCGGCACCACCGCGTTCGCGTTTACCTTCATGCTCAACCAATACGCTGACCGATAAACGAACTAACGGACGGATATCCGCAGCTAATGTGCCATCAGTAGCAGCAACTAACACTTCTTCATAAACACCAGTCAGGCTGGCATTCACTTCTATGACGCGTGGATCTTCTGCTCTCGCGACTTGGTCAACACGATGCAATAGCTCGATTTTCTCTTCTCGACTTAAGCTATTCAGTGGATTTGAGGCGGGATAGAGCTCTTTATAAGCCACTTCAGTCAATATCTTAGCTTTGCCATCACCTTGATCGGCAACAATGCTACGCGCTGCTTGAGCACTTTGCTGCAATGCCAATAAGTTGATCTGATCAGCATAAGCAAAACCTGTTTTCTCGCCACTGACAGCACGCACGCCCACGCCCTGATCGATATTATAAGAACCATCTTTAATGATCCTATCTTCTAAGATCCAAGCTTCGTGATAACTTGACTGAAAAAAGAGATCCGCATAGTCCAGACGTCGCTCAGATAAGAGTCCTAAAATATCGTACAGATCTTGTTGTTTCAACTGATTCACAGACAGCAAATTTTTGCTGACAGAGGCTAAGCTCATAGTCATTACTCTTTGGTTGTTAAATCGGGCATTATCCCGTATCACTGCCAGTTGCAGCTTATTTAGCGAATTATTTGGCGGTATTAGCACTCGATTTACTGGAATGCTCTCCTTTGCCGCCTTGCGGTATCTTTAATTATTTTGGCTTGATCAGTGACGTCAGATTAGGTCTAAAACGGTTATGTTTCACCACTTTGATCTGTTCACGGATCACGCTCAAGCTATCAACTCGGATATTCAGCACCAATGACGCCACCGCATCGGTATTTTTCTTGATCACTTTACCCCAGCCATCAACAGCGAGGGTATGTCCCCATGTTCTACGTGCACCATGGACACCAACCTGAGCTGGCGCCAGAACAATACACTGGTTCTCAATCGCTCTAGCCCGTAACAGTGGCTCCCAATGGGCTTTTCCGGTCAACTGAGTAAATGCTGCTGGAATAGAGATAATCTCTGCGCCTTGCTCACGTAGCGCCTGAAATAAGCCGGGAAAACGCAGATCATAACAAATAGTCATTCCCAAACGGCCGACTGGCGTATCAACCACAGTAATATGTTCACCGCGCTGATAGATAGTCGACTCATTATAAGTTCCCTGCTCATCGGCAAGATTAACGTCGAACATATGGATTTTATCGTAACGCGCCTGAATTTTCCCCTGATCATCAAAAAGTAAACTGCTGCTAGTGATTTTTTCAGGATTTTCACGACTAATCAGTGGCATTGAACCAATCAAGATCCAGACATTATAGCGCTTCGCCATCTCACAGATAGCACTCTGCAATACGCCCTGACCTTCGACTTCTGCCTGTTTACGATAAGTTACTGCATCAGCAAATAACAGTGCATTTTCGGGTGTTAATACCAATTTGACCGAGTCGGGTAGCTGCTTAATCTGCTGCTCGATCTGCGCCAAATTATTTTTTGTATTTCGACCACTGCATAATTGTAGCAGTGCAACATTGCCATTCTTTATCACTATTGAGTCTCCTTAAACTGACGCAATACCTCATCAATTTTGGGTTCATCGACACTACCTGAAATCTGATAGCGGATAACCGAAATTTTACTCCACAGCGGCCCGAGTACTTTACTCGCAGCAAACACCGCGGCGCCAATAATGGGATTAACCGCAAAAGCGGTAGCAACGCCCACAGTTGCTGAAATTTCAGGGGTTACAACGACTTCGATATTGATATCTCGTTTAATTATGTTGATTTCACCGGATAGCGCAATATCAGCAACCAATCCATCAACTAAGGTATCCTTGGTCTTCAATATGCCATTTTTAAGCTGCGCCGTCCCTCTTATGGAGTCAAAATTGAAGTCATTACCAAAGGTATCACTAAAATCAAAACGAAGTTTGCGCAATAAGGCGTCAAAGCTTACTAGACGCAATAGCTGCCCAGCCTTCCCTCCGCCCATTTCAGCAATAGCACCTTTCCCCATTTCGACCGCTAATTTGCCATTCAGTGAGGCAAGATCAGGGGACCAAGGTGTATTCATCCAATTAATATCGAATTTAAATTCATATGGAGAATCGATAATTGGCACCAGCACACCATAGTAGGCAGCAGTTTCATCAAATTTATCACCAGACAGTAAACCTGCTACCTGAGTTTTATTCTGTTTGTCACTCTGCCATACCGCATCAAGGGTAAGCTTTGTCGCGCTATTAGTGAGTGATCCCGCAGTTAATTGTAGTAAATTAGCTTTAGGCGTTAATATAGCTTTAATTTCACCCAGTTTTAATCCGCTGACCCAACAATCCTGACAATGGATATCCAATATGGGCCAATGGCTAAAATCATATTTCTGCTTATCTGCTAATAGCGCTTTTTCTGTAGGATCAGCAACTGTACTCGCTGGATTATAATAGAGATGCTCAACCACCAGCTGCCATCTTTTGCCCCTAGGCATGGTGAGTTTGGCTGTTAAATCCGCACTCTGCAGCTGTAATTCGGGACCTTGAGCCGTTGTTTTCAATGCAAGACTTAAGTTTCCCCACTCTTGCCCACCAAGAACAACTTGCGGTGTGGTGAGTTTGAGCTCTTTAGGATAACTAAAAGCCATTGTGCTATCAGATGATGCCAGATCGAGCGATCCTAATTTTTGTGCTAAACCAAACCAAATAGGATCATGGATAGCGGGCAGATCGACTTGCAGCAAATCTGTGCTTGGTAACTGAGGAATTTGACCTTCCCAAGGCGCGGTACGCCCCTTAAGCAAAGCAACTTGTGTCTTATCTAACAGCCACTGAGTGTTAAAACCAATTTGTTGACCAATATCACCACTAATCTGCAAGTTTTCGGTTGTACCTTGCGCACGGGCATTAATCGAGGCCAATTTCTTGAGTTGTTGAGCATCTAAACACGGTAATTGGCTTTTTATTTTGCTGATATCTGCATTCAATTGAATATCCAGTTGGGTCTCTTGCGCGCTTTTTGCGGGGATAAGTATCCCAATAGCCCCTTTCCATGCCGCTGTACCAGTCAACTGCTTACGAATAGCTTCAGGAATAAAATTAATTTTTTCCACCAGCCAGTTGCCCGCTAAGTCGATATCTACCTGATAATCTTTGCCCTCATCATTAGTCTGAAAACTCAAACTAATGAGCTGTCCAAACCAAGAGGCCGCCATCTTATTACTAAGGAGCTTGCCATTATCAAAGGTGAATTCACCCGTGACGCCCTTTAGTAGACTTTCGATAGATTGAACATAGATATCATTTTTATCCAGTTTAACCGTACCTTTGGCAATAACCTGTTTTCCGGGTTCTAATGGGATCTCAAGACTTAGATCACCGGCAACATCACCATCGATTTGCAAAATATCAAGCGTTTCACCGATAGAACCTTTCATCGGCGTACTCGCAAAATAGTTAGCGATCTGTTTGCCACTGCCGTTAATATCCGCGTTGATCAATAGCATCGAATCGCCATAATCAGGAATATCAGCGGTTAGATTTGTCGCTGTGGCTTTGCCGAGTTTCACCGAGTCAGTACGCATAAATAGCCCCTGACGCAGAAAATCTAAATCAATATTTAAATTAAACAGCGCTGGCCAATCAGGATCAAATTCAAAAGTGGCATCGCGTAAAGGGACAAAAACTTGAAATTGACCATTATTACGCTCAAAAGGAAAATCAGCTGGCTCACCTTTAAATATCAAGGTCGCATTATCAACGCTGCCGGCAATAATGGCCTGAGTCAGGTAATCTGCCACACTTTGTCCCATCAGAGTTTGAGGGAAATAGCGCCAAGCCTCGCCAGCATCACTTAAACGAAGTCCAGCTAAAATATTTAAATCCGCTTTTTGTTGCGCTTCTTTTTGATAACGAAAATCGCCATTTGCCCACAATGCTTTAGCTTGTATATCTAGGCCACTACTCCAAAGCTCAAATCCCTTGTTATCATCACGCCAAGAAATTTCGCCTTTAGCGCTGCTAATATCAAAAGGGGCTTTAAACATAGGCGCATAGTCAACAATGCTGTCAGCGAGTTCAAAAGAGACTCTTCCTTGCTCCTTTCCACCTGCCAGCTCGCCACTAAATCCACTCACTGCAGGAAGTGATTTCCATTTCTTCCACTCAATATTTTGCCAATTTATCGCTAGTTGGCTTAGCTCAGCTTGTGCGGGCGTAATATCTAAAGAGAAATTATTTATCAATCCAGTAGGTTGACGAATTTGCCAATCTTGTACGGTATCTGGTGTCAGAAAAGAGAATGTGGGTAAGATCTCCCCCAAGCGGGCTAACTCAATATTTTTGGCTCTAATGCGCCAATGATCTTGATTATTATAGCTAGGGGATGTGGGTAAATAGAGAACGGATAAAGAACCGGGCTGCCAAATATATTCGTCGGTTTTTAATGTATCTAACTCAGGGATATTAAATAACCAACCATTATCTTGCGGCCGCATTCGCACAACTAAGTCATTTACTTGCAAGTTATGGGTTAAATTATCGATCTCCCAGTTGGCTTCACCTTGGCGTAACTGTAATAAGCCGCTATCGATACGGTTATTTTTTAGCGAGATCCAAGTTGAAAGACTAAAGTTAGCATCACGTAACCCACTATTTTTTCTGATCCAGCGATTTAACCAAGGCTGTACATCAATATTATCTGCTTGCAGATAAATAGTTCCATCACTTAATAGCTGATTATTATCGACTAAATCTAGTTTTACCTGCAAATAACCCGGCTGTTTATTAAGGGTTTCCAGGCTAACAAATCCTTGCGCTCGATGCCGCCCCGGCTGATTAAACCAAGTTAATTCAGGCAAGATCAGTGTGATTTTTTCTTCTGATGGCGTTAGAAAGGTAATTTGACTGTCTTTCAGTGTGAAGTGATCAAACTGTAAGAGAAAGAGATCCTCGATACTATCAAAGGCATTTCCTGCATTCTCACCAGCGCCCAGCTCAAAGGGAATTTTATGATCAATATCCAGATCATAAAAAGTGAGATCGCGAAATCGCCAGCGCAGAGAGAGTAGTGAGCGCCAGATATCCAGTTCAACGGTGATTTTTACTACTTTGGCATCTGTAGTCGGGGTTTGAAAAGAGACGTCGCTCAGCGTTAAAGCTGGCCCAAAAGAGCGCCATTCCCCTTCCAACTGACGAATATCGATGGGAATACCCGAAACTTGCTCAATACGCGAAAGTATATCACTACGATAATCATTAATATTTGGCAGAAGATAACGTAATCCACTTAGCAACAATGCGCCAATAATCAGCACCAAAGCGGCTGTCACCAGCAATATGCGAGGTAATAGTTTCACCCGTATCTCCTTCCTGACAGCCGCAATCTCAGCAATGGGCTACATCATAACAACATCAAACTGTTCTTGACTGTACAACGTTTCCGTCTGAACTTTTACTTGTTTGCCGACAAATATTTCCACTTCAGCTAATGCATGAGACTCATCCCCCGTTAATGCTTCAACAACAGGTTTAGCCGCATAAACAAGGAAACGATCGGCATCGATTGAGCGATGAACCCGAACAATTTCACGTAAAATTTCATAGCATACAGTTTCTACTGATTTAACTGCGCCTCGTCCTTGGCAGGTTGGGCAGTCATCACAGAGCACATGTTCGATACTCTCTCGGGTGCGCTTACGCGTCATTTCAACTAAACCTAATTGTGAAAAACCATTAATCGTTGTTTTGACTTTATCTTTACTTAAGGCTTGTTCCAAAGAGGCTAAAACACGTCGACGATGTTCAGCATCGGTCATATCAATAAAATCGATGATGATAATACCGCCTAAATTTCGCAATCTAAGCTGTCGAGCAATCGCCTGAGTCGCTTCAATATTGGTATTGAAAATTGTCTCTTCTAAATTTCGATGTCCAACAAATGCGCCAGTATTGATATCGATAGTTGTCATGGCTTCGGTTTGATCAATAATCAGATAGCCACCTGATTTTAATTCAACTTTTCGCTCAAGCGCTCGTTGGATTTCATTTTCAACATCATAGAGATCAAAAATAGGCTGATTCCCTTGATAGAGCTCCAACATAGCGGTCATCTCAGGAACATACTCGGTAATAAATTCTTGCAGCTGTTCATGAGTTAAACGTGAATCAACGCGAATACGATCAAGAGAAGCTCCTGCAAAATCACGAATAATGCGATGAGCTAACGCCAATTCACCATAAATTTTGATGCGAGTGACATTGCGCTTTTTACGCGAAATCACTTTAGCCCATAATCGATTAAGAAACGCAGCATCCTGCCTGAGCTCCTCTTCACCTACGCCTTCCGCCGCAGTACGAATAATAAAGCCACCATTCTCATTACAATATTCGGCGACAATTCCCTTTAATCTTTCACGCTCAGCTTCACTTTCGATACGTTGCGAAACGCCCACATGCGAGGCACCCGGCATAAAAACCAGATAACGCGAAGGTAGAGTAATGTCGGTGGTAAGACGCGCACCTTTAGTACCCAGTGGATCTTTGACCACTTGAACAATAAGATCTTGCCCTTGCCTAACTAGCTCAGCAATATCTCTGACATTAAAATTTTTCTGCTCTTCACCTGCGATACACTCAGTGTGCGGCATAATATCTGACGCATGAAGAAAAGCGGCTTTATCGAGGCCAATATCAACAAAGGCCGCCTGCATTCCCGGTAATACCCGGCTCACGCGACCTTTGTAAATATTACCCACCATACCTCTTTTGGCTTCACGCTCGATATGGATTTCTTGTAATATGCCACCATTGATATAAGCCACTCGCGTCTCAGATGGTGTCACATTCACTAATAATTCAGCTGTCATTGCTTATCCTTACCATCACTTAGCGCTAAAAAACGTTTAATCAAATCTTCTGTTTCAACCAAAGGTAATCCTACTACCCCATGATAGCTACCTTTGATTTTATGTATATAGCGTCCTCCCTTTCCTTGGATACCGTAAGCACCGGCTTTATCCATTGGCTCACCAGTGGCTATATAATCATAGATTTCTTGCTGTGATAACTCACGAAAGGTCACATCTGTCACAATTAAATCAGTTAATTGCTGAAAAGTATCAGAAAGCGTAATCGCCGTCATCACTTGGTGGGTTTGCCCCGATAAAAGACGCAATATTTCAGCAGCGTGTTGCTCATCTCTTGGCTTTTCCAGTATTTCACCATCAAGTACCACTATGGTATCAGCGCCTAATACGGGGTGGTTTTCAGGGGCAATAGCGACACCCGCTTGTGATTTATCAACGGATAAGCGCTGTACATACTCTTGTGGTGTTTCACCCGGCATCCACTCTTCTATCACCGAAGGGCGTAAGATTTCAAAGGGATAATTTAATAATTCAATCAATTCCCGTCGTCTGGGTGAAGCTGAAGCTAAATAAATGAGTGCCATATTATTTTTAATCCTATTAACTAAGTAGACTCCATGTACCAATAAAATTAGCGTACGGAGAACTGACGGCGGATCTTACGCAATAATAAAAATAACCATGGCCACAGAATAGCATTGACTAAGCTATTCCAAAATACCTGAGGGTGAAACAAGACTTGAGATGAAACAAACTCCGCCCAAAAAACGGTAAAATCGAGGATAGCGGTCAATACAGCAATGACTAATGCTTGCTGCCACAGTGCCATATTGCGCAATAGCTGATGTTTGTAAGCGACTAAATAGCAAATAACACTGTAAGCCAGTGCATTGACCCCTAAGGCCGAGCCTTGGATTAAATCTACCACCACACCTAAAAAGAAGCTGGTTCCCACACTCACTCGATGTGGCAATGCCATCACCCAGTAAACTAGGATCAACAATAACCAAGAAGGTCGATAATAGGCGACGGATTCAGGCCAAGGCATAATCTGTAAAATAATGGCGATAAAAAAAGATAACCAGATGATCCCACGACCATTTGCGCGGTATTCACTCATGATATCAATCCATTATATCGATCACACATTTTACTCAAATTCCTCGTCATTACTGGGCTGGTGTTCTGAGCGAAGGCGGTAGTGGCGGTCCGACGATTTCATCAGCATTAGGCAATACCTGTGGAAGCACCTTCATTAAGCGCTCATTTGCAGCACGATAAACTTCTGAAGGTGGCAACGGCTGACCCGGATCTGAGTCACTTCCCCAAAGTAGTAATAGATAGCGTAACCGCTGTAATTCAGCCGTCGGTGTTGCACTGATCACGGTATAAGCACGTTGTGTATCCTGCTTTACAGCAGAAACGACAGCCACTGGATATCCTTCTGGGAAACGTCCTCCCAGACCTGAAGTAACTAATACGTCACCTACACGAATATCCGTATTATCGGGCAATGGCTCTAACTGTAAATCATCCGTACAACCAGTACCAGCAGCAATGATCCGAACATCATTACGCAATACTTGCACAGGTAGTGCATGTGCGGTATCGCAAATCAGTAAAACTCGACTATTAAATTGACTAACACCAACGATTTGCCCAACGACCCCTTTATCACTGATAATCGGCTGGCCTTCATAAACACCATCGTTTTCGCCTTTATCAATCACAACTTGATCACGGTAAGGCGTATTCGCCCCCGAAATCACTTGAGTGACCATCATATGTTCATCTTGACGTAGCGGCGAGCCGAGGAGTTCACGTAAACGAGCATTCTCTTGTTTGAGTTGTTCAAGCAGCAAGCTATCGGCTTTTTTCAGCAATAGCTCTTGTCGTAGTGCGACATTTTCATACTTTAATTGACTGCGAGAAGAGAAACCATCTGAAATATTATCGAGAAATTGGCGAGGGCCATTGGCCAGAAAATAGAACGGGCTGACTGCCGTATCCAGATAGGTACGGACTTTATTTAAAGGTTCAAAGCGATGATCAACAACCAGCAGCGCTATCGCAACAATAATTGCAATACAAATGCGTAATTGCAAGGAAGGACCACGCCTAAAAATCGGCTTCATGTATGGCAGGGCTTCACAATTTTCAAGAGTAAACAGATATAATGAGAAAATAAGAGGGGAAAATCATCCCCTTACTTACCTTGCAGGCTAGCCTTAGTCTTCACTAAATAAATCGCCACCGTGCATATCAATCATTTCGAGTGCTTTACCGCCGCCGCGTGCAACGCAGGTTAACGGATCTTCAGCAACGATCACAGGAATACCTGTTTCTTCCATAAGAAGACGATCAAGGTTACGTAACAGTGCACCACCGCCAGTTAACACCATGCCACGCTCAGAAATATCAGACGCGAGCTCTGGCGGACACTGTTCTAACGCGACCATTACCGCACTCACGATACCAATTAGCGGCTCTTGCAATGCTTCAAGAATTTCATTCGAGTTAAGCGTAAAGCCACGAGGAACACCTTCGGCTAAGTTACGTCCACGAACTTCAATTTCAAACAGCTCATCAGTTGGGAATGCAGAGCCTATTTCATGCTTAATGCGCTCAGCTGTCGCTTCACCGATCAGAGATCCATAATTACGACGCACATAATTAATGATCGACTCATCAAAGCGGTCACCACCGATTCGAACAGAAGAGGAGTAGACCACGCCATTAAGCGAGATAACCGCCACTTCAGTGGTACCACCACCGATATCAACCACCATGGAACCTGTCGCTTCTGATACAGGCAGACCCGCACCAATCGCAGCAGCCATTGGCTCTTCAATTAGGAAAACTTCACGCGCGCCGGCACTCAATGCTGACTCACGGATAGCTTTACGTTCAACTTGGGTTGCACCAACAGGAACACAGACTAAAACTCGCGGGCTTGGACGCAAGAAACTGTTGCTATGCACTTGCTTAATAAAATGCTGTAACATTTTTTCTGTGAGAAAAAAGTCAGCAATAACGCCATCTTTCATTGGTCGGATCGCAGATATATTACCCGGAGTACGACCCAACATCTGTTTAGCTTCACCACCGACGGCAGCAACACTCTTTGATGAACCACCTTTGTCTTGACGAATTGCAACGACAGAGGGTTCATTCAATTTTACGCCTTGTCCTTTGACATAAATTAGGGTATTCGCAGTACCCAGATCAATGGACAAATCATTAGAAAACATGCCACGAAATTTTTTAAACATAACGAAAGGATTATCCTGCTAGCTGGGGACGAAAAAAACCCGTCTACTCTGCCAACCACTTGAAGCGACCTAAAATAGTGATACAGTCGACTTCTATTAATATGGCTAAATTATTGACAATTAAACTGTACTAAAACACGCCTATTGTACGTGTTTTTATGAAAACGAAGCAGATAAAAACCCAAAAAATTCGCTTACTTTAGCGACTTTTCATCGAAACCCAGAGAAAAGGTGTCAGTAAGTCAAATATTTCGCGTTGTTATATATTCCGTCCGTTTGTTACTTATCCTTCTTGTGACCTACTTTCCACTCTGCAAGTTCAAATAAATTTTGTTTATTTTTATATAAATTGCACTCACAACTAATAATATGCCATAGACCCGCATATTATTTAGGATTTTGATATAGATAACAATGACGTATTAGAAAATTATGGGGTTTTTTACTGAAGAAGCCAAAAACAATATTCTCTAGAGGCCATTTTGCACGATAAAAGGTGCTGTAGGCTACAAAAAAAACGCATATTTACAAATTAATTATTGCTTAAATCAATTTGTCTGTGGTTAACGGCAGATAAGAGAGCAATATAGGCTATATTTGCACGGTTAAAACAAATTATCGAGGTGATAAATGAAAGCATTACTACTTGAACAGCAAGCTAATGGGCAAACCGCACGGATCAAAAACTGTGCTATTGACGATCTCCCCGCGGGTGAAGTTACCGTCGATATTCATTGGTCTACACTCAACTATAAAGATGCGCTGGCAATCACCGGAAAAGGAAAAATTATTCGCCAATTTCCCATGGTTCCCGGTATTGATTTCTCAGGCACTGTAAAACACTCAGATAATCCCCGTTTTCATATCGGGCAAGAGGTGCTACTTACAGGTTGGGGTGTGGGCGAAAATCATTGGGGCGGATTAGCGACGCAAGCTCGTGTTCCTGCTGATTTTTTGACCGCCGTTCCTGAAGATCTTTCATTACGCAACTCAATGATCATAGGAACCGCTGGATTTACCGCCATGCTCTGCGTTATGGCATTAGAAGAAGGCGGTGTCACGCCTGATCAAGGGGATATTATTGTGACTGGCGCGAGCGGTGGTGTTGGTAGCACTGCGGTGCAACTACTCTCAACGCTAGGTTATGCCGTCACAGCAGTAACAGGACGCAGTGAAAACAGCGATTATCTTCTACGTTTGGGTGCTAAAAAAGTGATGTTACGCAATGAGTTTCCTGAACAATCACGCCCCCTTGAAAAACAGCTATGGGCAGGTGGAATTGATACCGTTGGCGATCATTTGCTAGCATCAATATTGGCACAGACTCAATATAATGGCACTATTGCCGCCTGTGGACTGGCGGGAGGTATTCAATTACCGACGACGGTTATGCCTTTTATTCTGCGCAATATTCGCTTACAAGGTATTGATTCAGTGAATTACCCAACGGCAAAACGTGCTGCAGTATGGTCAAGATTGGCCACTTTGTTACCCGATTCATTTTATCAGCAAGTGGCTCATGAAATCACATTAAATGAAGTCACTGCACAGGCTGAGCGCTTTATGACAAATCAAGTCACTGGCCGAACACTGGTCAAAATCGCAGAATAAAACGTCACCTCACTTAAAGGGACATGGGTTGAAAAAACTCGATATGCAGCACGTTTTACAGATTAAATTCGCTTATTTTCTCTGATAAGACCAGTATTTTGCTGCTAATTGCCACGAAATATTTATAATGGCGGCGGATTTTTTGAAAATACATTTATTTTAATGATAATATAGATGACAAAATGTCGCCGTCAGGTTATGTTGGCAGATTATTGACGTATCGTCGGAGATACCCGCATAATGGCAGAAAATTTTCACATTTTACTACTTAACGGTCCTAATCTTAACCTACTTGGAACCCGAGAACCCCAGACTTACGGTAGCTTAACACTAGCGGATATAGTGGGTAATCTTATTCATGAGGCTGAGCAGTTAAAGGTAAAATTGAGCCATTTTCAGTCTAATGCTGAACATGAATTAATTAATCACATTCATGCAGCGCGCGGGAAGATAGATTTTGTTCTCATTAATCCGGCTGCGTTCACGCATACCAGCGTTGCGTTGCGTGATGCATTATTAGCGGTTGATATCCCCTTTATTGAGGTTCATTTGTCTAATGTGCATGCTCGAGAGCCCTTTCGTCACCACTCATATCTCTCCGACAAAGCAGTTGGTGTGATTTGTGGGTTGGGAGCAGAAGGCTATAGTTACGCGTTACGGGCAGCAGTAAATCGGTTGTCAAAAACTAATCAAATCAAAATATAAGAGTACGGAATCACACTCATGGATATTCGTAAAATTAAAAAGCTGATCGAGCTAGTTGAAGAATCTGGCATTTCTGAACTGGAAATTTCTGAAGGTGAAGAGTCAGTACGTATCAGCCGCATGCCAGCACCATCTCAGGTTTTACAGGCACCTCAACAATATTATGCAACTCCTTCAGTACAACCTGCATTGGCTAATGCGGTTGCACACACTCAGGAGCCAACCATGGCAGCAGCAGAACCAGCTGCAATTTTAGGTCATAAAGTGCGCTCACCAATGGTAGGAACTTTCTATCGTGCACCAAGTCCTGAAGCCAAATCATTTGTTGAAGTTGGACAAATGGTCAATGTTGGCGATCCTCTCTGCATCGTTGAAGCGATGAAGATGATGAACCAAATTGAAGCAGATAAAGCCGGCATCGTTAAAGCGATACTGCTCAGCAACGGTGATGCAGTAGAATTTGACGAGCCACTGGTTGTCATCGAATAACGAGGCGTTCCTATGCTTGAGAAAATAGTTATTGCTAACCGTGGAGAAATTGCACTGCGCATCCTCCGCGCCTGTAAAGAGTTGGGCATCAAAACAGTTGCTGTCCACTCCACTGCAGATAGCGATCTAAAGCACGTGTTGCTCGCCGATGAAACCATTTGTATCGGCCCCGCAGCTTCAGCAAAAAGCTACCTGAATATTCCGGCAATCATCTCAGCTGCAGAGATATCCGGCGCACAAGCGATTCATCCAGGTTATGGCTTTTTATCCGAAAATGCAGATTTCGCAGAACAGGTAGAGCGTTCTGGCTTTGTTTTTATCGGTCCTAAAGCTGACACTATTCGCCTAATGGGTGATAAAGTTTCGGCGATTGAAGCGATGAAAAAAGCTGGTGTTCCTTGCGTACCAGGATCTGATGGCCCGCTTGATGGTGATGAAGAGAGAAATAAAGTCATCGCTAATCGTATCGGCTATCCGGTGATCATCAAAGCCTCTGGTGGCGGTGGTGGTCGTGGTATGCGTGTTGTGCGTAATGAAAAAGATCTTAACCAGTCGATCAATCTGACCCGTGCTGAAGCCAAAGCAGCTTTCAATAATGATGTGGTTTACATGGAGAAATACCTTGAAAACCCACGCCATATTGAGATCCAAGTTTTAGCTGATGGTAAAGGTAATGCGGTTTACCTTGCTGAGCGTGATTGCTCAATGCAACGTCGCCACCAAAAAGTGGTTGAAGAAGCACCTGCACCTGGTATTACCGAAGAGATCCGTCGTAATATTGGTGAACGCTGTGCGCAAGCATGTCGTGAAATTGAGTATCGTGGCGCAGGAACATTTGAGTTTCTGTTTGAAAACGGTGAGTTCTATTTCATTGAGATGAACACGCGTATTCAAGTAGAACACCCTGTTACTGAAATGATCACAGGTATTGATTTAATCAAAGAGCAGCTACGCATCGCGTCTGGTCTACCTATGTCAGTAGAGCAAAAAGATATAGTAGTAAGAGGTCACGCCGTTGAATGTCGTATCAATGCGGAAGATCCACATACCTTCTTACCAAGCCCAGGCAAAATAACCCGCTTTCACTCTCCAGGTGGATTCGGTGTTCGTTGGGAATCACATATTTACGCGGGTTACACAGTACCACCTTACTATGATTCAATGATTGGTAAGCTGATTACTTATGGTGAAACTCGTGATATTGCGATATCTCGTATGAAAAATGCGCTCAACGAACTGATCATTGATGGCATCAAAACCAATATTGAATTACATCTGATGATCTTGAACGACAAAAATTTCCAAAAAGGTGGAACCAATATCCACTATTTAGAGAAAAAATTGGGGCTACAGGGCTAATCAAGCGTCCTTAGCACTAAATACGATTAGAAAGGGCGCTCAGGTGCCCTTTTATTTTGGTATTTTTCAGACTTATTATTGATCAACCTGACCACAGCGATTGCTGAGCAATCCCTGTCTTTTCTTGATCAACATCGCAGGAAAAAACGGATGGATAAACGTTTTCTTCAATCAAACCGAGAAGCGCGCTGGGCACTATTTTTAACCCTCGCTTACCTTATCGGCTGGCTAATCACAGCCTATCTACCGGATTCAACTCAAGGAATTACAGGTCTTCCCCTGTGGTTTGAATGGTCTTGCCTGATCCTCCCAATCCTTTTTATCATTCTTTGCACCTTAATGATAAAACTGGTTTTTAAGGATATGTCACTGGAGGATAGTGATGCAGACTGAAGTTCTTCTGCCCTTAATCGGCTATCTTGCACTGGTTTTTTTACTCTCTATCTATGCCTACCGCCGACGTATTAAAGGGGAATTTCTGAATGAATATTTCCTCGGCAGTAGATCCATGGGAGGGTTCGTCTTAGCAATGACGATCACCGCCACTTATGTGAGTGCCAGCTCCTTTATCGGTGGTCCCGGCGCTGCCTATAAGTATGGGCTTGGCTGGGTTTTACTGGCCATGATACAGTTGCCTGCCATCTGGTTATCCCTCGGTGTTCTCGGCAAAAAATTCGCTATTCTCGCTCGCCGCTATAATGCGGTCACCTTGAACGATATGCTGTATGCGCGCTATCAAAGCCGATTATTAGTCTGGTTTGCTAGTCTAAGCCTCTTAGTTGCTTTTGTCGGCGCGATGACAGTACAGTTTGTTGGTGGTGCGCGTTTACTTGAAACCGCCGCAGGTATTCCCTACTCTTATGGATTATTGATCTTTGGTATCACCATCGCTTTGTATACTTCATTTGGTGGATTTAGAGCCAGTGTGCTTAACGATGCCTTACAAGGTTTAGTGATGCTAGTCGGGACCACCATCCTGCTAATAGCTGTTATTTATAAAGCAGGTGGTTTGTCATCGGCAATTTCTACACTTAATGCGATAGATCCTAAGCTGGTATCCCCTCAGGGAGCCGATGATATCCTCAGTGGGCCATTTTTAGCGTCTTTTTGGGTATTGGTATGCTTTGGAGTCATCGGCCTGCCACACACTGCGGTACGCTGCATTTCCTATAAAGACAGTAAAGCCCTTCATCGTGGTATTATTTTGGGTACTATTGTGATGGCTATCTTAATGTTTGGTATGCATTTTGCTGGCGCATTAGGTCGAGCGATCTTACCTGATCTCACCATTCCCGATCAGGTGATCCCAACACTGATGATCCAAGTCCTTCCGCCTTTTGCCGCGGGGATTTTTCTCGCAGCACCGATGGCGGCGATCATGTCGACGATCAATGCACAGCTATTGCAATCATCAGCAACAATTGTGAAAGATCTCTATCTGAATATCGCGCCCTCTGAAATCAAAAATGAGAAAAAGATCGCCCGAATTTCGAGCTTCTCAACCCTGATCTTAGGGGCATTGCTTCTCATAGCAGCTTGGGATCCACCGCAGATGATCATTTGGCTCAATCTACTGGCCTTTGGTGGCTTAGAAGCGGTATTCCTATGGCCTCTAGTACTTGGCCTCTATTGGGAAAAAGCCAATGGCACAGGTGCGCTCAGTGGCATGATCTTCGGTGGCGTGATCTATGCGCTATTAGCCTCATTTGATATTAAAATCATGGATTTCCATCCTATTGTGCCATCTCTGTTACTGAGCCTGCTTGCATTTTTAATCGGTAATATGTTTGGTAAAAATCCCGTACAATCCGTGGTCGCTGATATTAGGCCAGCCACTGGGAATCAATAAAGAGAATACTTATGCCTTGGATACAATTACGTCTTAACTCAACTGGCCAACAAGCTGAATCATTAGGTGATGACCTGATAGAATCAGGTGCGGTTTCTGTCACCTTTCAAGATAGCCACGACACGCCCGTCTTTGAGCCTCTGCCGGGCGAAACGCGTTTATGGGGTGATACTGATGTTATCGGCTTATATGACGCAGAAACAGATATGAAAGCGGTTATTGCGCAATTAGAGAATAGTCCTCTTCTCAGCGCGGGTTTTATCCATAAAATTGAGCAATTAGAAGATAAAGATTGGGAACGTGAGTGGATGGATAATTTCCACCCTATGCGTTTTGGGCAGCGTTTGTGGATCTGTCCAAGCTGGCGTGATGTGCCTGATCCCACTGCAGTAAATGTGATGTTAGATCCAGGACTGGCCTTCGGTACAGGTACTCATCCAACCACCTCACTATGTTTAGAGTGGCTTGATGGACTGGATCTGGCTGGCAAGACCATTATCGATTTTGGTTGTGGCTCAGGTATTTTAGCTATCGCAGCACTCAAACTTGGCGCAGCTAATGCCATTGGTATCGATATCGATCCGCAAGCTATTCAGGCGAGTCGTGACAATGCTGAGCGTAATAATGTCTCTGATAAACTGACATTGTATCTGGCAAAAGATGCACCAAAAGATCTCTCAGCCGACGTAGTTATTGCTAATATTTTAGCTGGTCCACTGAAAGAGTTAGCATCCATCATCGGCGAACTACCTAAAGTAGGTGGAAATCTGGGGTTATCTGGTGTATTAGCAACTCAGGCACAAGATGTGCTGGCTGCTTACGCCGATAGATTTAGTATTGACCCCGTTGCCGAAAAAGAAGAGTGGTGCAGAATTACCGGTGTCAAGAATATTTAAGCCTAAATAAATAAAAAACAGTAAATAATTTCTTTGAAATTTGCTCAAGAATAGATTATCTTATAGCTCAATTATTGTTCAACTGCTGGCGATAATCTATTCTATATCAAGATTTGTTATCAAATAGGGTAAATTTTTTCTGAAAAGTAATAAAGTTTGCCGATTGAGTGATTTTAACTATAACCTTATGTTAATAAACATTAATTTTTACATCTTGAAAAAATCAAGATAAAATTTTTTTTGCTAAATAGCCCTTTGGTTAAAGTTTGTCCTTTCATATCTTGAAAAAAATGCGTAATATACGCGCCCTTGCAGTCACAGTATGGCCCCCTTTTTGTTATGCGTATCGGTCAATATCAGTTGGAAAACTGTCTTATTGCTGCTCCTATGGCAGGCATCACGGATCGACCTTTTAGGTCGCTGTGTTACAACATGGGCGCTGGAATGACAGTATCGGAAATGCTCTCTTCTAACCCTCAGGTTTGGAAGACAGACAAGTCCCGACTAAGAATGGTTCATCGTGACGAACCGGGGATCCGTTCCGTACAGATTGCGGGCAATGATCCTGAAGAGATGGCCGCGGCTGCTCGAATCAATGTTGAGAATGGTGCTCAGATCATCGATATCAACATGGGTTGTCCAGCCAAAAAAGTGAATCGAAAACTAGCAGGTTCTGCATTGCTACGTTATCCGGAATTGGTGAAGTCTATCCTATCCGCTGTGGTTAACGCTGTTGATGTTCCTGTAACACTTAAGATTCGGACAGGCTGGTCTCCTGAGGAACGAAATTGTGTAGAAATTGCCAAATTGGCTGAAGATTGTGGTATTCAGGCTCTTACTATTCACGGCAGGACACGTACCTGCTTGTTTAATGGGGAAGCTGAATACGAAAATATTCGGACAGTTAAGCAGACTGCCACCATTCCGATTATCGCTAATGGTGACATTACTGACCCGCTTAAAGCCAGAGCGGTCCTTGACTACACCGGAGCTGATGCTCTGATGATTGGTCGGGCAGCTCAGGGAAGACCATGGATCTTTCGGGAAATCCAGCATTATCTGGACACAGGTGAATTTTTGCCACCAATGCCTATCGCAGAGGTGCAGCAAATAATGCTCGCGCATATACAGGAATTGCACGACTTTTACGGTCAAGGCAAGGGAGCCCGTATTGCGCGCAAACATGTTTCTTGGTATCTCAAGGAACATGCACCTGATGACCAGTTCCGGCGCACATTCAACGCCATTGAGGAAGCTAGCGAACAGCTGGAGGCGTTGGGGGCATTTTTTGAAATTTTTTGCGTAAATAAAGATAAGAGCTGACTGAACTATGTTCGAACAACGCGTAAATTCTGACGTACTAACTGTTGCTACTGTAAATTCACAAGACCAGGTGACACAAAAACCTTTGCGTGACTCAGTTAAACAAGCACTGAAGAACTATTTTGCTCAATTGAATGGTCAAGATGTTAACGATCTGTATGAGCTGGTATTGGCTGAAGTAGAACAGCCATTGTTGGACATGGTTATGCAATATACCCGTGGTAACCAGACCCGCGCAGCCCTGATGATGGGCATCAACCGCGGTACACTGCGTAAAAAATTAAAAAAATATGGCATGAATTGATCCTAGTCCAATAACATGTTGTTTTTAAAAGCACTTGCTGAATTTCAGTAAGTGCTTTTTTGTTGCTCTTTGTTCGAGTTAACACTCATACCTATACCTAGAATATTTATCACAATAACAGCTCCGGTAACGACTTAGTTATTATTTTGCTGTATCACCAACGCCCACCAAATCCACCGAACGATGCACTAGAATCAAAGTTGAATGTTCGAGAGGGTGAATAGAAATGACCAAAACCAAACTCCCCTAGTGAGCGATTTGAGGACATCATATTTGCTAATCGATCAATGCCACTACTTGCACTAAAACTGGAATTAAAGGGGCTATTGTAGCTGGAACCACCAAATAACCCTGTCTCTGGTAATCCATAATAAGGCCTATCCATATGATAGTCTGTTAAATAACGGCTCAGCGTAGGCGCATTATAACTAAATTCACTATTTTTAAATCGTTGATTTTCAGCAAAAAAATTATCGAAAATAGACTCAGATACAGATGGCCGCCAATTCATCTCACAAAGCATACTGTTGGGGTAGCACTCTGGCAGAGTAATCTCTTTACCTATTTCCTCACTGAGTACGCTAACGACCGCACCAACATTGTCAAGTGTAGCGGCACTATCAACCCAGCCAGATATCCCTTCCTTTTCTGACTCATGTCCACTAAGTAGCTTATCTATCATTTTATTATGTATTTTAATTGCAATCTTTAGCTCAGCCCATGGATTGCCAGCCGTATCTAACATCTCCTGCCAATCTCTTTCTTGTTCATTTTCAGGCGTAACCTTAAAAACTGGCTCCAACGTCCAAGCTTCTATCGGTAGCCCATTATCTTCAAATACGGTCTTATGTATTGCATGCGCCTCTTTGTAAGTAATATTGCTGTCAATAAAACCTGATGGACTCTTTAGTACCTTGTTTCTCAACACACCAAAATATTTCCCCCCCATATCATTGAGAATAAGATCCTTTTTTTCTTTATTGATTGTTACATTATAATTAGCAGCTCTATCTTTTAAATAATTAAGTGCTCCTTTACCGAAAATGGAGTCTCCTCTAGCAACACCAGCGGCTAATTTAGAATAACCATCTTTTGAATGTTCAGCTAAAAATTCATAGGCCTCGGTAGGGTCACCTCTATCCTCTAATAGATATAGTGCAACATCTACATCACTTAAGGTAATATAGTTTGGTTAATTTCCTCTATACTAATTTGGCGCCCATCTCGAGGCATTTCCATATGCCTTAATAACCCAGCTGTTGTCATAAATTGTCTCCTTAATATTTAATTTATTATTTTTGATAAAATAAATTCTTCAGTTTTACTTCTTATTTCTTGCCATTGTGATAACTTTCCCGGTGAGAAAGTCACATTCACAAATGCATCTATTTCCAACATGGTAAATTCAATTTTACAGTTACTATATCTCTTTTTTAATACTAACCAGTGGCAATCAATAAAAATGGGTATGCGCCCTTCTATTTCTGTCCAATAATAGTTATTAATATCTTCATCAAACCAAGTAGGATCACTTCTACTCCAATTCTTTCGATCTAGCTTTTTAGTTACTTTAGCCGAAAATAGATCTAATTCGGGATGATAAATTATAGGTTCAATTTTTTTATTTTTTTCTTCTTCAAGATAAAAATTACGTGTGTGAATAAAATCGGTATATTGATTTCTTATAGGTAAAACATGAATATCTAGCTTATCAAATTCGTCTTTACCATGTCGAACCTGATCAACAGGTCCCATATCTGGCCAATTGGCGATTATAGGTAATGAGGTAAAGTTAGCATCACAGCCCTTTTTATTATGAATAAACCTTGGATCCCAAGCACTATACCCATCATATTCAGCAAATGAATATATATCAATATAGTTAGAAGGCACTTCAATTACATAACCATTAAATTTACCACAGACAAAACCCGGTCTATTATCTGCAAAAGATGATATTGGCATTAATAATAATATAATTAGACACTTTAATTTTATTGTATTAATTAATAAATACATTATATTAAATATTCTGTGCATAATAATTATCCTAGCATTAAAGTTACTCTACAAACAATATAATAAACTGCTATTCAGCATATGAAACCCTAGCAATTAAAATATAATCTAGAGGAAATAATAAATCAATATAAAAAACAAACAAAAAATATAAGTGATTAATTATTTATCTCATATAATAGCAGTTAATTTTAAATGTATTTATTATTAATAATATTTAATGATTACTTTAACCATTAAAAAAGCGATATATTTCTATATCGCTAATGATATTTTGAATAACTAATCCTACTTTAATTAATTAGAAATCAATTGAACCGCTACCAATCTTCCACCCTCTTCGGTGGATAAAATAAATTGTAGCCCTTCCGTCAATGCGATCTTATCGCCGATGGCAATTGGCCTTTTATCCGGTAGCACCATCAATCCCTTAATTCTTTCGTTGACTAACCACCACTGATCTTGATGATAAACAAAATAACCGATACGTCTTTTCTGTTCATCGGTAGTTCTTTCATTGGGCGCAACCAGCCGATTAGCATGCCACGCATAAATAGATTGCCCATTCCACACCATCAATCGGTGATCATCAGGTCGATAGTTCCCCGCTTGGCGTGATGAATACAAGTTAAGAACGGGTAATTTGCCTTTATACGCAGTGCCACAGTAAGGACAAACCGGATGGGTCTTACCTGAAAATACATACCATTTCTGCTCGCACTTTGCATTTTGGCAAGGTTGAATCAGATCGATCGTTTTCACTAATGCACTTTCCCACTCATCTGCAGTCGGCCTGAGTGCCGGTTCATGCAAACCAGTGATAAAGGCTTTTTCAAATAATGGTGATAAATAAGGACCCATTATCGTATAAGGAATTTTTTGTGGATCTGCCCAAGGTAAAGAGGATGGGCTGATTTGATTGAGCTTAACCGCGTTACTTCTATCGGTAGGATGCTCAATAAACAGGGCTTTTTCTCCCATTGATAATGACTCATCACGTAATTCATCATCAATATCATGTACTTTCCCCCCTCTGAGAGGATGGCGGAAAAAAAGATACATATAAATAAGCACCGCCAGAGCATGCCTATCAGTAGTAATACTGGGCAATATCCGCTGGCTATTCTCTTTAGAGAGATGGCTGGTCTTCACCACTTCGGGCGCAATAAAATCGGGCGTACCCACCACATCCGGTGGGTATTTTCCCGGTACTACTAGGCCGTCAATATCGATAACACAGGCGTGTCCTTGCTCAGGATCGATCAGCACATTCTTATAACTCAGGTCACTATGGCAAAGTCCGGCTGCATGCATACGACGCACCGCACGAGAGAGTAACAAACCTATTTTCAGGTAATTTAGCGTATTGCCTCTCTCTCGAGGATCAAGATACTTATTCTGATTATTGGCACTGGCAAACCATTTTCCTTCTTTTTCACGACCTTTGATGGACAGAAAATCATTATTTTTTGAACCATATTTAAAGAAAAAATGATTATCGTAGGTAGGGACGACAATACCTATTTTACCTTCATGTTCAACAATGTCCGTTGGCCAGCAAAATAACCCTTTCCAGTACTCACCGCCCACCTGCTCGAAGATACTCTGCCGATACTGACCTGTGATCATATTAATCCGCTCTCTTGCTTGAGCGTCTTGTGGCTTCCTATAAAAGGCAACGACATATGACTTATCCGGTGAAAAATAGACATCTTTCATCGTACCGGAGCCGATCACCTGATCAACATACTGAACAGTTTTTCCGCCATGTGTTGTACAGGTAATAATATCTGCCATAGAAACCGCCTCTTATTATCTTAAATGATCACCAAAGAACAACGATGGTTCTATCGTCGTGATTACCTGCAGAGAAAAAATTCAACCAATCAACAAGCTGGGTATCCGCCTGCGTAGGTTCCGCTAAACAGGGTGTGATCTCTTCCATTAACGCATCCCATTTAGTGGATGAAGACAAACCATTATCCGTCTCAAACCAAGGATCAGAAACGCCATCTGTCATCAAAATAAGATGCGAAACATCAGCCCATTTGCCAATCACAATTCGGTTGTTAAATTCAGTATCATTGATGGCATCATTATCAAGAAAACGTGTCTGCCCAGCATATTCACCGCTATCGGGTTTACCCAGTAGACGCACTTTACCCGCAGGTCCATAAGCGGCAATCGCGCCATCACCCATCCAAAATGAGGCGGAAAATAGCTCATTATTGACGCGGAAAGTGACGCTCGCCAGTAAGGTTGTGGCATAGGACTTAACTGACTCAGCCATTTCAATCGCTTCATTGGCAATTTTATTCACTGCAAGCTGCGCCGCATTATGAAATAGCTTAGTGAAGAGAGCCCAAATCTCTTTTTGCGACTCATCATCCCAATTCTCAACCAAAGTAGAGAGCTGCTGTGTTTTCTCATTAGTTAATTGCTTTTTGAGATAGCTACCAATGGTTTGTGTTGCAATGCGGGAGCCTTCACGTGAATTGGCAGCACTTCCCGCACCGTCGGCAACTAACATGATACTCCAGCCATTTTCGCTATTATGAGAGACATAGAAATCATCATCACGGAATGAGCCTACATGCTCGTGAGAACGTCCACGACGACTCGCAGCGGCTATTTTGATATCTCCGTCGATGATCAGCTGATGATCGCTGTTTGCTTTAAAATAGGCAGCATCTACAGGCGGTTCTATGATCTTCCACAGGCTACGAGGATCTGGATTGACAATAAATAAAATGTCGCTGGTATGCACTTTACTATCATCACAAGTCCAATTTATCTTGAGTTTAATATCACCGCTTTTCGTTGGAGTACCAAGCAGTGACGATGTGGCAGGATCAAAGACAATACCAATATCTTCCGGGAATATGACGCTCTGAATCATAGCTATCGCACCTGTATCTAAGGCGATATCGATTTTTGCATCAAACTCAGTGCCCACACGCGCATTCGGGATATTGATTTTGGCAGTCAACTTCGGAGGTTGAGGGGAAGGAACCACAATTTTATCATCCTTAGGTGGAACAGCTTTTTTCTGGGATGGAGCCTCTTTCTTAGGCGATGAAGCCTCTTTTTTCTGGACTGAAACATCTTCATCCAGCAGAAATGAAAGACTATCTTGTAAAAGTGTTATTTTTTCGGCTAATTGATCAGAGCAATCTAGTTTAATTTCTTGCTGTAATAATGCGTCTAATGTTTTACCTGAGGGCTTAATTGTTGTATCAAAAGAGCGAATATCCTCATCAAAAGAAACCGAATCATCTTGTTCGACTTCTTTTTGTTTTGCTGATTTTTGTTTAGCGACTTTCTGTTTTATCTCTTTCTCTTTTTGCTCTTTTTCTTTCTGCTCTTTTTCTTTCTGCTTTATCGCTTTTTGTTTAGCCGCTTGTTTTAATACTTCTTGCTCTTTTTCTTCTTGTTGAGCTTTTTCTTGTGCTATTTTTTCTTTAGCCGCCTTTTCATTAATTGATTTTTCTTTGATCGATATTTCACTAACAACTTTCTCTTTCGTCTCTTTTTCTTTCTTTTCTTTTTCTTCTTGCTCTATAGCATCAAAATCAATGAGATCACCAAATATAGAGTTTTCAGCCATGGCCGCAGGCTCTGGATCTTTATTTAAACTATCTAAATTTAATGTGTCTTTTAACTCACTAGTATTCTCAGGCTCTTCAATAGCGGCTTTTTCCGCTTCTTCAACTGCAATAGGCTCCGCAGCCTCTGACTCAACTTCACCTAATTGATCTTCTTCTGGCTCAAGTGAAACAGCTTCAAGTTCATTCAGTTGATCTTCTTCTGATTCAAATGACATAGCATCAAATGCTGTAGATTCAGCCTCCATTGTGCCAAATGATTGAGAATCAAAGGCCGTCGATTCCGCCTCGGAAGTTTCAAATGTCATAGAATCAAAAATAGTAGGTTCAGGATCTAGTGTTGCAAATGCCCCTGAATTAAATGCGTCTGAATGTGTTTCTTCATGTTTAAAATGGGAGAAATCAAAAGCCGTTGGTGTAGGCTCTTCCTGCTCATATGCGCCTGTATCGACTGTTGCGGGATCATCTGTTGTGGTATCAAATTCCGTATATTTAAAACGTGAAAAGTCGAAAGCCGTTGGCTCAGGCTCATATAGGTTTGTATCAGATGACGTTGAATCAACAACTTCTGTATTTGATGGGGTAAATTTAAAACGTGAAAAATCGAAGGCTGTTGGCTCAGGTGAGCTGGCATCGAAAGTCGTTGAATTAAACTCTGTCGCACCCGACTCTGTATCCGATTCCGCATATTTAAAACGCGATAAATCAAAGGCGGTTGGTTCTGGTTCAATAGGCTTAAATGCTGTCGATTTAAATGATTCTTCATTGAACAAAGCTGTTGAATCAAAGGCGGTTGAATTAAATAATTGTAGATCTGTATCCATCGGCTCGAAGGATGAAAATTCGAATTCTTGTGAGCTAGCTTCCGGGATCTCAGGTTGTGTTGCATCGAAATCGGCTAACTCAGCTTGTTCTGATCTAAACCATGGTAGATCGATCTCTTGTGATCTAGGTTCTATCGTTTCGATCTCAGCGGCGTTAAATTCGTCAGTATTGAATGTGTTAGAGTCAAACTCAGTGAAACCAATATCTTCAGTCGCCAATTTTGTGGCTTCAGATTCGGTCGCTTCAAATAATACGTTATCAGATGCTGCTGAGTCGAACACGATTGAATCAAGCTCTGTTGGCTCAAGCACTCTTGAGTTAAATTCGCTAGTTTCAAATGGTGTTGAGTCAAATATGATTGAATCTAAAGCCGTTGGCTCCAGTATTCTCGACCCAAAAGAGGTCGATTCATGTGCCGAAGCGTCAAAATGGTGAGATTCAGTTGATATCGAATCTAATGTGGTTGATTCAATCGATGTCGGTTCAAATTCAACAGGTTCGAACTCGACGGGCCCAAACTCAATCGGTGCTGAAGGTTTAAAATCAAAAGCAATTGATGCTAATGCGGCTGATTCAAGTGGCGTGGGTTCAAGTTTAGCGGTTTTAGCAGGTTCAGAGCCTAAAAATGCAGAACCTAGCGCGGTAGGTTCAAATTTATCAAATTCTAGTGGGGTAGGTTCAAAGGGCTTAAAGTCAAAAGCTATTGACTCAAGCTTTAGAGATCCAATCTCTTCTGGTTCAGATGACGCTGTCGCAAATTTATTGTCGTCAAATTCATTATCCTCAAATGAATTGATTTCAAATTCTTCAAGTGCCAATTCTGTTGGATCTGACGATATCGGATTAAATGCAGTGAGTTTATTTTCGTTATCATTTGATGAGATATTCATCAAATCAACTTTGCCTTCAATTTTCGCCAGTAATTCTAACAGTAATATCTCTATTTCTTTATCTTCCGCCAGTGAAACCAAGTGCTGCGTTGATAATGAAATATCGCGCTTTAATAAAACGAGCGCCAATATTGCTTTAGTGAGTATAGGGGTGGTATCCATTCTAGCCTTTTCCTCTTGTTACATCAAAACCAGACTGATTGCTGCAGTCATTAAAATTAAAAGATATTCCCCTTTCACACCAAGGGCATATCACTTCTTCAGAGCCATTTGCACACATTAATTTCCCACAACCACAAACGGCAAAAGCAGTTGCATTTCCACAGTAGGGGCAGCCCGGTGTTCCAATTAATTCGCTGGTATTAACTTGATAGTGGTTGACTGACTCATCACTCCAAGCGAAATATTCTTCATCTATCGGGTAGCATCCTGTCAGGTTGAATCCATTAATATTTAGTTTAAAATTCAACGTTGAAAGATTAACTGCAGGTCGTTCATATTTGATCAAATAGGGCCGACGTGAAGTATGACAACGCCCAACGAGAGTGACACATGACTCGTCATAAGCGCGAGCAACCTCATCTTTTGCCAATCGAACAATCTGCTCTGTTTGGCTCAATAACGGAGGGGCTTCCTCTCCCACACTCCGGCTATGAGCAACAACAGATGCAGTGATCCATTTGATAAAACGGGTAAAATCTCCTTCCTTAGCTGCGGTAAATAATAAAACATTGTCGGTTAACTGACGTAATGTATTCAGATCGGCAGCGGGACCCAGTCCGATCGCAATCAAATTAACGCGTTTTCCATAATGCGCCTTCCAGTGCTCAATTTCAGGGGCAACATCATCGGTTGGTCTACCGTCGGTCAGCAAATAAGCTACGGGTTTCCAGTCACCTTTACGCTCTGCCGTAGTTCTTTTAACCTGTTGATCTATTTGCAGAGATAATTCCCGCAATGCGCTGCCTAAATTAGTTCCACCGCCTATTGGTAGACGAGGCGGATAAAAAGAGGCAATTTCAACCAAATTGACAATCGTTTTTGCAACGCCTGCAAATGCAATGACTGATATCCAAACCGTTTCAAGGGCATGAGGATCTTTTTTTAAATCATTAACGATCATTTGCAGACCATCATTCATTTTATTGAGATTATCGCCAATCATAGATTCAGAACAATCAAGTACAAAGAAAATAGGAAGCCTTCTCACGATAAAACCCTCTTCATGCAATTGATTTTTCTCAAGCTGAATGATTGAAATCACAATAAAAAATAACTTAATATCAAAAACGTAAAGCACTTTATTCGAGCTTTACGTTTTCTTGCTATAGCACTAATTGTATTTCGGGTGGCGGTGGCGGAAGTGTGCTTTTATCAATATCAATACCCGCACTCGAACTTCCCAGCGACACACTAGCTGAAACCCACTTAAAGAAACCTGCAAACGCCGTTGAATCGAGGGTTTCAAGTGAAACTACTTGTGCCGTTAACAATTTAAGATGTTCATGTTTTACTTTTGGGCCGACAGCACAAGCGATAATTGAGCCGAATGCACGCTTTTTAATCTCTTTAACCGCTTCACCGTAAGCATAGGCGTCAGAAGGTGTGCCATCCGTCATCAAAAAAACTAAAGGACGCCAATCGCCTTTCTGATCGCTATCTGAACGTTTAATATCTCTATCAACGCTCTGAATAAGACATTCTAGTGCGGCACCGGTAAATGTTCCACCGGAACTAGGGACAGTAATATCTGAAAATTGAAAGTTTTCGAGCGCTGTAAGTGGAATATACTCACGAGCTTCATTATCAAAGGTGATAATTGAGATATGAACACTTTCCAATGCATAAGGATCTTGTCGCAAGGCGTTGAGCATGGCCTGTATGCCAACATTGACTGCGTGTATCGATTCGCCGCGCATTGAACCAGAGGTATCGATCAATAAATAAACAGGTAATCTTCTCATTTAAATATAGTCCTGCAGATGGGTCACAAAGCTATCTGACTCTGACGGTACGCCAATGGCATTTAATTTCCAGCCAGCATCTTCACGGACTAATTCCGCAAATAACATTGAGTATTTATGATTAAAGGCTTCTCCACCAGAGAGATCAAAACGCGCCATTTCGACATTCTTGGCATCGACGGCTCTAATAAAAGCATTTTGTACTTTACCAAAATGTTGTTTTAATTCGCGCCCATTGTAGATTTGAACAATAAAAACTATTTTTTTATATTTTTGATCTAAGGTATTAAGTCTGACAATAATTTGTTCATCGTCACCATCCCCAGCGCCAGTACGATTATCACCCGTCAACCAAATTTCGCCGGATTTATGTTTTTGGCTATTAAAGAAAATAATGTCGCCATTAACTAATGATGCTTGTCCATGTTCTTGCTTACCTAAATCCGTGACTTTTCCATTAGCGTCACATAAGAAAGCAATAACATCTAAATCATATTCTTCTGATTTTTTACCGAAGAGTCCACTTAAAAATCCGCGCTTTTCTTCGTTAATATCCCAGCCTAGACCGATAGTGACAGAAGAGAGGTCATACTCATTTTTACTTAAACTAACGCCCTGACCTTTTTTTAAACTTATTGACATAATTTATCCTTATTTGTTTAAAGCACAACATTCACTTCAGGGGGAGGTTGAGGTAAATCATCGAGATCAATAATATCTTTTTTAGTTAAATCTACTTTTTGGCTACCTACTGAAATACTGGCAGATACCCATTTAAAAAAGGCTTTAATCGTATTGGAGTCAACAGTATCTAATTTCAGTACATTTTCAGTAATTTGCTGTAGTACCTTAGTTTCAGCAGCTTGGCCTACCGCGCAAGCCACCACAACGCCCGTTCTCGACGCCTTAAAAGCTTCGGCGCCCTTTCGCCAATCATCAGTCGGTGCACCGTCCGTCATAATAAAAACCAATGGACGCCAATCACCTTTGATATCAGCTGTAGTCTTCTGAACTTCACGTTCAATACATTTAGCAGTCAATAATAATGCATCACCTAAAGCTGTCGTTCCTTTGGCTGTTAGCTCTGGCAACTGGAAACCAATAAGATCGGTCAATGGCACGGCCTGACGAGCGGAGGAGTCAAAGGTTATCACTGAAATATAAGCAGTTTCTAATGCATAGGGATCCTGTCGTAGGGTAGACAAGAGGGTTTGCACCCCATTCTTCACTGCATCTATGGGCTCGCCGGTCATAGAGCCTGATGTATCAAGTAAAAGATAAACTGGTAATTTTCTCATTGAGTTACCCTACTATTATTTATATAAAATTCATCTTTAGTATCATAGATCATTTGCTTGTTATTTCAACAATATTTGGAATAGGAACTATCTCCTTCTTGATATGAGAAGATTAAATTAGCATCTAATTCGATATAAGATGTGAAATATAACATTTCATATAAAAACATTAATTAAATTTACTTAAAGTGTTTCTTAGATTTATTCTTGAAAGTATTTATCGGTGGGAGAATACATACTCTATTATGCAGTTATATCATAGAAACTAATACAAATTATTCTCCAGTTGCTAATACGGTTATAAATCGATATTTCACTCGAACTAATATAGAGCTATTTATCCCTAGACAAAGTAACCAATGTAGTTAGATGCCCTACTGGCGATCACCAAGCGGTAATTTATAATAAAATGGTTTATTTAATTACTCTATATGTATATAGTTAATTTTTATGGAATAATAATAAATATAAAATATATTAAATAGTATCTTTAAAATGTTAACCAGATGTAGACTTTAATAATAAATGAACAACCCCTTCATTCTAAAAATGTATTTATTAGTCTAATTCAATAAATATTACAATTAAAAAAGCTGAGTTTATAATAAAACTCAGCTCTTAATAAAGATAATTAAAATATATAGATACAATACATAAATAGAATACGATTAAAATCTAATCTTCACATTTAGGCGCTACTTTTTTAGTAGGCAGTGATCGGATCATCTCTTCGATACATTTATCCACTAGCATCTCGACCGCATTACTTCGGTTTGTATCACTCAAAAGCGATAACCGATCAATTTTGCGTAATACAGACATTCTTAAATAGAGTGAAACCGATTTTTTCTTTTCTTTATCCAATATCACTTTACTAACAGCATCCTGATATTTGATCTCTTCATTTGCGGTAAGGGCTTCACTCATACGATTTAATGTTTTTTTATCAAGAGTGCCCGGCTGTATCAATTGATAAGAGTGTGTCGATTTACTGTACTTAATTTCAGCTGAATAAGTACCTCTAAGTTCTTTCAATACTCTGCTCAATGTGGGTTCTGAACATTTAAGCAGCGAAATAATTTTGGTTGCAGAAACCTGTTTTCCGGAACCCAGTGCGGTTGCCAGAATAAAGACCCTTGCCTGTCGGGTGCTTAATTGCATCATTGATTATCACTTACATTTATATTCTATTATTCAACTTACTCATTACCTGAAAAGAAAAAGATCGCTAAGCGGATCCACCTATTCCTTCACCAATGGCATTTTTTAATTATTCTTTGTTGATGTCAAGAGTCGAACACCCTCTTTCCCTCGCTCGGCAACAATACCATAAACCTGAGCCCGATCAAGTATACCCGACGCCCAGCGCCTATGAGTCGCAGGTTCGCACATGGCACCCTGAGATTTAAACACCGCTTGGGTCGAATTCAGTATACGAAGTGCATCAGCATGCTCCGCTTGTGACACCATATATGCCTGTTCAATTTTACTGATCTGTTTAGGATGAATTGCCGTTTTTCCCACTAATCCATGGGCGATATCCAGTAGCAGCTCTCTATCGATAACTTCATGATCATCAATATGTTCACAGACTGGCGCTGTCAGTGCAAAATGGCGAGGCCCAAACACAGCTACCAACATTTTTATCACATAGCCAATAGGCCCATCATATAAGGTTAAATAGCGTGTGCGACGTAAAGAAATAACACTCATCAGATCGTTACCGCCAATGCGTAAAGCAATAATACGATCACAACAAGGGTGCGCCAGTAGTGTGTCGGCCAACTGAGTCATTTGAATAACATCAAACACCTCTTCGGTCTCAAGCGTCGGCATCATACATAAATGTGTATTGCCCATAATTTCCCACCACTCAGGTAGCGAGGCTTGAGTAAATTTAGGCAGCACCAAACCATCGATAGGCGTTAAATCAAAATTCGTGACCATCTGTTGGCCCATTTCAACATGCCTTGGACGTATAAAGATTAATGGCCAATGACTGGTATCACCCTGAGCTTTTGCCTGAGCGAGTTCAGCAAGAAGCTGATGTAAATTGTCTAATGCGACGGGAATATCGTTATCACTGACAGCATCTTCTAAACAGATGATAAGTGAACGTAATCCACTGATTTTATTGTTAAGAATAGTATCTGCAATATCAGTTCTTGTTGCCGGCATATACAATGTCGCGCCAAGCTTCCAAGGGGAAAGCCTTTTATTCATTAGTGCACCTTTTTAATTATAGTTACAGCACGATATTGACCTATGTCTTCTCCGACTTCTGTAATAACGATATTTTTTTCTTTTGCTAAATAGACCAGCAAAGCAACATCAGGATCATTGATCGAGCGAACTAATACATGATCAGGCACTCGTCGTAAAACGGCACGCGTCGCTTCCGCAATACCGGGTTTAATACGATTAATGCTATCAACCTGATATTTTTCGGCTAACGATGTGATAACTTGTTCACTCTTCTCTTTAAGATAGGCCTTTTGCTCTCGATCCCAATCACTGGCTTCAATGCTGTTTAAATCTAACTTATCCCGACACTCTGCAACTGTATCAACGAGTTGGCGACTGCACTCATATTTTTCAAGATGATGACAGATAACACATCCGTGTAGTCCCTCTTCAGCCCAAATTGAGCGTGAAATCAGCCCCGAAACTGGCGCCCCCATAATACCAAATGGGATTAACCAATCATTATCACTGGCGGCAAGCCACGAGCGGCCACAAGGATCGGCAAGCACAACCAATTTAGGTTGCTCTGGATATCCAGCGCGATCTTTTAAGCTGCGGATTAATTCACCCGTTATAGCGCCTTTTCCTGTCCATCCATCAACAAAAACAATGCCTTCAGTACCGTGACGCTCTTCTATCCATGATAATGCCGTGGTATCTATACCTCGGTCGCGAATAATACTGATACCATAATGATGTGACTCTTTACCCATGGCTCTGAGAGTTTGATGAAGCATCACCCCCAAGGGAACGCCTGCACGCACCAAACTGGTCAAAATAATTGGTGTATTGTCAAAACGTAGGATCAGAGCTTTCGCCAGTGCCACCACTTCTATTGCTAAACGCTCGGCACCACTCTCTAGCGCCTTAGCAAATAGATCCAGATGCCAAGAAGTAGGTTCGGGTTCTTGGCTCAACATATCGGAATAGTGACGCGCTCCCGATTGAATAAGTTGCTCTTTTAGCTCAATGGGGGTCATCTCAATTTCGACTGGTTTCAGTAGAAAATGAACATCATCAGGTAAGTAAGAGCCTGAAAAAGAGGTGTAATCACTCATGTTATTATTCTCCAAAAATCTCTTCAGTGATCCGGTCGGCAAATTGGCTATTTCGCGGCATACCATACCAAGTGCATAACTTCATAAAAAAGTGATCACTCAAACTATCGCCGAGACCAATAACAGGGAAAACGCCCCGCTCTTCGCGCAGTTTATTTAATAAGTAAGCGACCGCTAGACCTTTTTCGATCGGCTTTGGTAACCAAGCGATATTGTTACTGTTACGATGAATATAGAAGCCTTCAGTTGGGAACAGCTGTTCGATTTCATCACCAATCGCGTATAACTCATCGAGTTTGGTACTATCACAATGCTTCATCACCAAATAGACAGGCGTATCCTGATATTCATAGTTTATCCGCGCCCATCCATTGATATTTCTTGATGCCATCAACTCAGTGATCGCACTTTGCATCTGAATTAGCTTCTCACCATAAGGCTGTAGACTCGCTAATATTTGCGCTTTCCACTGTTCATCGGGTAAACCCTGTTTATTTAAGATCACCGCCCCATGCGTGGTAACAACCCAAGAACGAAAAGGGATGGTCACTCGACTGATCTCCTCAGTTCCACGTGCGGTCACAGGGATAACGTCAGCATGCTCAATCATCCAGTCGACCAGCATCGACTGCTCTTCAGTCATAAAGCTACGCGGCTCCATGCTTCTATCCAGAGCACCGGTGCGAAAGGGCTCTAAATTCAGCTCATTCAACATTTTGCGACGGGTTTGAAACAGGGTGTCATCCAAATCAGTAAAAATAACTGGCTTATTCATAACAAACGACCTCAACAATAGGCGCAACTTTGCCCAATGCAGTTAATAAAACAGGATCAACACTCTCTTTGGGAGTCTCTACGCATAATAAAATACGATCAAAATGTTGGTGAGCGACGTTGTAGACGTAATTGGGAATACCAAGACCATAATTATCAGTAAAAGCAATTGCTGATTTAATCGCGAAACTGGTCGAAATGGGTGAGCGTGTGATTGAGCTATATTTAGCGTCAGCACCCTGATTTTCCATACGTTCAGCCAGCAAGAAGGGTTCCCAAACAAACTCCCCCGATCCCAGCACTAGCAGCTTCTCACCACTGAAAGTACTTATCTGCGCGCCGAGATCGCCAGCGGGTATCGACATACCCAATCTGCCCCAACTCTGTTTGCCAATAATCGGGAAATCACCTGATGCCGTAATATTCACCTCGGGCATAATAGGTATTGGCGCAGCGGGATCAGCCTGCCAATCCCAGTCACCTTGCACCAGTGAAATCGTTTGAACTGGCAGTGGACATTTTTCGGTAATAGCTGAGCCACTCCAATCAGTTAATGTCAGAGTAATTACCTGTTTGATTTGAGTCAGGCTCACACCTTCACTTTTATTGGGTTCCACCAGCGCAGCCAGTAGATTGATAAAGGTATTGCCTGTCGTTGCCTCATCATCAATCAATACAAGCGTTTTCGCCTGAATAACTCGACGACGTAGCTCTGTATCATCGGGTAGATAGAGAAGATGGTCTGTGGCATGGCTATGATTTTCTTTAAATTCACAAAGCAGATCACCATCTATCGGGTGACGCGTCGATGTCAAATAAACCGAATCACTAAAGCGAGATCTAAGTTCATCAAATACGCCTGCGCCGAGTCCAACGGCGGTTTCAGCCATACCAATAAATAATACAGGTCCCTCTAGCTCAGTTGAAAACTGCTGGGCTAATTGCTGGTAGACAGAACGCATCACACTGGGTGAGACGGGAATATGTCGACCTAGTACTTTGCTGACGAACAGAAATGCGCGTTTAGGATTACGCCTTTCAGCAATATCAAATAACTCATCAAGGGGAGTAGTGCCGCCCGTAGGCTGAACGGTTAAAGTACCGCAGCTCAAGGTACGTTGGTAGACAGGATAGTCTATCGTTTTTTTCATTCTGACTTATCCAAACTAATCGAATTTTGAAGAACCGGATCATAACGAATAAAATCGGTGATAGAACGGACAATAACCGATTTAAAATGGTTTTTCTCTTCGGCAATAACCTGCTCTTCACTGATTAAACCTAGCTGACGCAAGGCAAAATAACCCGGAAGATTAACACCCGCATGACGAATATAACCAATGCCACCTGATGGCCGCATATTGATTTCAAGCAGTACGGGCTTTCCATGCTCGTTATTACGCGTCTGCACATTGACTAAACCATCGGCCTTCATGACTTGGGCACAGGATTTGGCTAACTCATAGGCTTCGCCCGAGTTTTCAAGATATTGCAGCGCGCCTTCTTTACGGCGAGACACCGCAGAAAGCACTTTTCCCTTCTCAACTAGCATATCAACCGAGTGCTCTGGGCCTTGGAGATAAGGCATTAACACAAGAGGCTCAAATTTTTCAGTCGCTTCAAGGGCGCTAAGATAAGATCGTGAATTGACGCGGCGCATTTCAGGATGCGTGAAAGCCGCCATTGGTGATACTGACTCATCAAAGCACCAAAATCCCATGCCATAAATTCCAGTTACTGGCTTGACGCAGAGCGACTCAACAGAGAATGGGGGATTGGCTAGCAGCGCAGTTAATTCCGCAGCAGAATCAACACGAACAGAAGGGACCACAGGCAATCCTTCCGCTTCCATAAAGTGCGCAAAAGCCACTTTATCATCGGCAATGGTCAATTTTTCAACACTTGTGGCTCCCGTCGTCAACTTGACGCCCAATGATTCAATCTCTTCTCGATGAGATTCAAACCACACACAGTGACGCCCAGTATGAAGAACTTGGATACCTAACTGATTAATAACATCTTTAATAAATGAAAGTCGTTGCTGTGGCTCTTTAGGTTCAATAAGCGAATAATCGGCCAGCGAAAGAATCTCATTGCGATGATTGCGATGAGAAGTATAAACAGTCACCTTTTGTCGTTTTACTTGGGAGAACTGCTTAATTTCTTGAATAATGTTGCTCTGGGAAGACAATCCTTCCATAAACCAAATTTTGTGATCCATTAATATAAATTCCAAGCTAAATTGACGGATGATGAGCATGAATATAATGATGCGCTAACTTTAACATGTCAATCATACTATGATTTATTAAAAATCTTTATAAATTATATTAAATAGTGTTTTAGGATTTATCTTTAATAAAAAAATTAAAATTTAAATTCTTTTTATATCAAACATATATACCTAACTTTACTAATATCACTTAAAATTAATATTGCTCAAGAACTCCATCATGATATGATTTTCTAGTGCATAGGTTTTGGCGTGAAAAACATTGTTGTTTCACTGTACCTTTTGAGGAATTTATTATGGTTTCATTAAGCAAAAACCAAACTGTTTCACTCAGTAAACAATCATCTAACCTGAGCCAACTACAGTTCGGTTTAGGCTGGGATCCCCTAAAGAAAAAAGGCTTTTTAGGCGGTCTGTTTGGTGGTGGTAGTTCTATTGACCTTGATGCAAGTTGTGTACTGCTAGACCAATCAGGCAACAAAATCGATGCGATTTGGTTTAGAAAACTGACTTCTAGCTGTAAATCAGTGGTTCACTCAGGTGATAACTTGACTGGTGAGGGTGATGGCGATGATGAAACCATTCGTGTTGATTTAACCCGTCTACCTCAAAATGTAGAACATCTGGTCTTTACGGTTAACAGCTTCCGTGGTCAAACTTTTAATGATGTTGAGAATGCATTTTGCCGTGTAGTCGACCAATCGAACAAAGAGCTCGCCAACTATAAATTAGCGGAGCAAGGTCCCCATACTGGTATCGTTATCGCATCTCTGCATCGTAATAATGGTCAATGGGATTTTACGGCTCATGGTGAAGCTTGTCGCGGCCGAACTATTGATGAAATGCAATCAGACATTGTCAACATAGCGGTACGCTCATGAATCTGACGCCAGGGGGAAATGCCCCCGTTCCCTCACAAACACTGACGATACGTGTTCTGTCAGGAGGCGCTGTCGATGCATCTGCATTTCGACTCTTTGCGACAGGAAAAGTACAAGGCGATGCTGACATGGTGTTTTACGGTCAGCCAGTTAATGATGATCGCACTGTTAGCTTGATAATGGAAGGGAATCAGTCTGTTTTCAGCGTGAATCTAAACAGTCTGCGCCCTGATGTACAAAAGATAGCATTTACTGTGACCTGTGATGGCGCACAGACCATTGCTAATTTACAGCGCTTATCGATTCAAGTTGAATCAAATGGTGAAATATTAACCAATGGTTCTGTAGATGTGAATGGGCGTCAAGAAGCGGCATTGATTCTAGGCGAATTGTATCGCCGTGATAATGCGTGGAAATTTAGATTTATCGCTCAAGGTTTTAATGGCGGACTGAAACCGCTTGCTGAGCACTTTGGTGTTGATATTGCTGACTCACCAAAACCTGTACCTACGCCAGCACCAACACCTGCGCCGACACCCGCACCTAGGTCAGCGCCAACTAGTATCAATTTAAGTAAGGTTTCACTCACTAAAGAGAAACCCGCAATCAGCTTAGCTAAGCGCGATAACTTTGGTGAGATACGTGTCAACCTCAATTGGCATCGTGATAGCGCCCCAACTGGTGGCCTGCGCGGTCTATTTGGTGGAGGCAATAAAGGTATAGATCTGGATTTAGGTGCATTTGTTGAAACACAAGATGGTAATAAATCCGTGATCCAAGCACTCGGCAATAGCTTTGGCTACTACCATGGTGCGCCCTATGTTGAATTACAAGGAGACGACCGTACTGGTGATGTCTCTAATGGTGAATGGATCCATATTAATGGGCGTGAATGGAAATCGATCCGTCAAATCCTTATTTATGCCTTTATTTATGAAGGTGTGCCAAGTTGGGATAAAACAGACGGTGTCGTCACCATACATGTTCCTGATCAACCGCCGATAGAAACAAGGCTGACCGAAGGCCAAAATGGTCGAGGAATGTGTGCTATCGCCCGATTAGTCAATGAACAAGGGACAATCAAGGTTGAGCGTATAAACCAATTTTACAAGGGTCATAAAGACATGGATAACGCCCTAAACTGGGGGTTTCGGTGGACTTCTGGATCAAAGTAGTCAAAAAGGAAATAAGGAGATTATCATGAGTTTCTTCAATCGCGTTAAAGATGCATTTAATACCAGCCGAGCTGAATTAACTAAGCAAGTTGGCCGTTACAAAAACAAAAAATTTATGCAAGGTACTGTTGCTGTTTGTGCGCGTATCGCCATATCCAGTGATGGTGTCAGTTCAGAAGAGAAACAGAAGATGCTCGGTTTTCTCCGTTCATCTGATGAGTTAAAAGTGTTTGAAACTAATGAAGTCATTGAATTTTTCAATAAACTTCTGACTAGTTTCGAATTTGACTCTGAAATCGGCAAAGGCGAAACGATGAAATATATCCTCGCCCTAAAAGATCAGCCAGAAGCCGCTCAACTTGCCATTCGCGTGGGTATTGCTGTCGCAAAAAGTGATGGTGATTTTGACAAAGATGAGCAACAAGCAGTCCGTGAGATAGCAACTATGTTGGGCTTTGATCCAGCAGACTTTGGTGTTTAATAATTTAGTTATTTTTAGAAAGGTTATTTATGGAATCCACCGCTATTGGTTTTCCGACTAGTACAGTCGTTGTATTTATTGTTTTAGCGCTTGGGGCAATCGTCATCGATCTCTTTATGCATCGTGAAGATAAACCTATTACGCTGACAAATGCAGCACTTTGGTCGATATTTTGGGTTGCGATAGCTATGGCCTTCGCCGGGTTCCTCTATGTTAACCACGGTTCGGAAGTCGCAAGCTTGTTCGTTACCGGTTATGCGCTAGAGAAAGTGCTATCTGTTGATAATCTATTTGTCATGATGGCGATCTTCTCTTGGTTCTCAGTACCTGACCGCTATCGTCACCGCGTGCTGTACTGGGGGATCATAGGTGCAATCGTCTTCCGCGGTATCTTCGTTGCCATAGGTACAGGCTTGCTGAGCTTAGGACCTTATGTCGAACTGATCTTCGCCGTTGTTGTTGCGTGGACAGGGGTAATGATGTTGAGGGCGGGCGGTGAAAGTGAGGAAGTTGAAGACTATTCTCAACATATCGCTTACCGGGCAGTTAAACGCTTCTTCCCTATCTGGCCAAAACTGAGTGGACATGCATTCCTGTTAACTCAGAAAGAAGTAGATGCCGAGTTAGCTAAGCCAGAAAATAAAGACGTTACCATAGGTCGTGGAACCAAAGCTGCACTCTATGCAACACCACTGATGTTATGTGTGGCTGTAGTTGAACTCTCAGATGTGATGTTCGCATTCGACTCAGTACCGGCCATTATTGCGGTCAGTCGCGAACCACTGATTGTTTATAGTGCAATGATGTTTGCAATTTTAGGTTTACGTACACTTTACTTTGTTCTTGAAGCACTTAAACAGTATCTCGTTCATCTCGAAAAAGCAGTTATTGTGTTACTGTTCTTCATTGCAGTGAAACTTGGCCTAAATGCTTCTGAACATATTTGGCAGCACGGTTATAGTATCTCTGCCTCTACCAGTCTGTTTGTTGTTCTTGGTGTTCTTGCGGTTGGTATTATTGCCAGTATTGCATTCCCAGGCAAAGCAGATGAAACAGAGGATAAGAAAGAGAGCTAAATCTCTTTTTTAAACCTAATTTTTGAAGATTAATTTAAGAGGTCATAATAATGAGCGTTTCTTTATCTAAAGGCGGTAATGTCTCCCTGAGCAAAGCAGCTCCAACCATGAAGAATGTCCTAGTTGGATTAGGTTGGGATGCACGTTCTACCGATGGTCAAGATTTTGACTTAGATGCCTCAGTATTTCTTTTGGCGGCGAACGGAAAAGTCCGCAGTGATGCTGATTTTATTTTCTACAACAATCTTAAATCAGCTGATGGCTCAATCCTTCATACCGGTGATAACCGTACTGGCGAAGGCGATGGCGATGATGAAGCACTGAAAATTAAACTGGATCAAATCTCTCCAGATGTCGATAAAGTGATTTTCGTGGTAACTATTCATGATGCACAAGCTCGTCATCAAAGTTTTGGTCAAGTTTCAGGTGCGTTTATCCGTTTAGTTAATGATGATAATCAAACAGAAGTCGCTCGCTATGATTTGACCGAAGATGCATCAACAGAAACCGCAATGTTGTTTGGTGAGCTATATCGCCACAATGCAGAGTGGAAATTCCGTGCAGTAGGTCAAGGATATGCAGGCGGTCTGGGTTCTGTATGTGCTCAATACGGTATTAATGCGTCTTAATCCATTTATATTTATGTAATTCAGGGCAGTCCTCTGCCCTTTCATTCAATCATATGCAGGAGCTTTAAAATGGCAGTTTCCCTCGTTAAAGGCGGTAATGTATCTCTAACCAAAGAAGCACCAACAATGAATGTTGCAATGGTTGGTCTGGGTTGGGATGCTCGTGTTACAGATGGTTCAGAGTTCGATCTTGATGCATCCGTTTTCATGGTTGGTGAAGATGGTAAAGTAATTTCTGATAGTGGTTTTATTTTCTTCAACAACAAGTTAAGTGCCTGTGGTTCAGTCGAACACCAAGGTGATAACCGTACTGGTGAAGGCGATGGCGATGACGAACAAGTCAAAATCACACTGGCTAAAATTCCAGCTGACGTTAAGAAATTAGTTTTTGCGGTCACTATTTACGATGCTGAGAAACGTACACAAAATTTCGGTATGGTCAGCAACAGCTATATGCGTATTACAAATAATGATAACTCCACTGAAATTGCACGTTTTGATCTGTCTGAAGATGCTTCAACTGAAACAGCAATGGTGTTCGGTGAGTTATATCGTCATGGTGCAGAGTGGAAATTTAAAGCTGTAGGTCAAGGTTTTGCGGGTGGATTATCTGCTCTAGCCTCTCAGCATGGCGTTAATATTTAATTTATCACAGTCTAATTCAACTCCTCAGTCACTAAATTTGATTTAGTGACTGAGGATATTCATCTTATCTATTCTTATCAATATTCAGATATTTTACTCTTTAATCGGTGATTTTCTTTTCGACCAGGCAGAATGAAAGTGTCTCCAATGTGGCGCTTGAGCCGCAGCCAATAACTCATGATCGCCGCGCGTATCACCCCAAGCCCTTAAATTGTATTGACTAAGATCCCCATAACGCTGCTCTAATCGTTTCACTTTTTCGCCACAACGGCAGTTCTGTCCATTGATGCGCCCAGTTAAAACGCCATTCTCGACTTCGAGTTGAGTCGCTATCAGTTTAATACCCAATTTATTAGCAAAGGGCTCTAATACTAGCTCAGGAGAGGCAGAACAAATTGTAACTTCAGCACCAGAATGGCGCTCTTGTGCAACAGCTAAAAGTCCCGTTGGTCGCATCAATTTATTCCAATAGAGAGCGCAAAATTCATTTGCCTTGGTTTTCAGCCAGCTTTCATCAATACCGGTTAAATAGGTTTTCACTAACACAGCTTTAAGTTGATCTCGAGTCAGCTTACGCCCAGCACATTGCAAGGTCGGTAACACCAGTTTTATCAGCTGAGAGAAAAAGTATTTTTTTCCAAATGCAAATTTTAGAAAAGGGATAAAGCTGTCATGATAGGTGAGTGTTCCGTCGAAATCGAACACGGATAACACCTTGTCGCTACTCTTAAAATCCTCAGCCATCTGCAATAAAACTCCGTCAACCAAACAACATTTTTATTTAATATAATACAATTATAACACCAAGCGATCTGTTAACCCACCTTACATTAATCAGATCAATTTTGTCACTCGATTCATACCTAAATAAAGAAGATGATATTGCGCATAAAGCTGAGCTATCTTCATCTAACAGGGGCATGCAGAAGATATCTAGATAACTTACTTAATAAGATTCATCCTTAAAATAAATGAACACATAAAGATGATTAATTAAAATGTAGTAATATTATTAATTGAATAGCTTTAATTTATTCATATTTACCTTAAATTAACCCATTACAAAATAGCTTTTTCAACATTATTATAGGCAGTTCTCATCCTTTATTAAAAACAATCTAAACAATTGAATAAAATGAAGTTATTCTAAATAAAAAATTATAATTATATTTTATTTGTTAAATTTACTATTTTTAAATAATCCTATGCTTGGGTTAGTAAATACTATTTATCAGTTAGCTAGTAAAATAATCATTATAATAACTTAATTATAAGAATTAAAAAATGATAAATAAAATATTAAACATTAGTGATAATAATTAAATCAATTGATTATAATACTAAAATTCGTTTTAATAGTCGGTAATGGATTGATTCTTTAAATAATATACAAGGAAGTGTATAAGTCATGCCATCAAGCACTTTATCCAACTATCTTTATAATTGGTTATCTAGCACTAAAAGCCAGCAACTACTATGTTATGCCAAATACAATACCCGATTGCAAAGTCAGCTGCTTATTATGTTTATGCCAGCAGATGAGGCTTTGAGTCAATTAGATCTGGATTTTAAGCGTTTAACTCGTGCGATTATTCCTATTCGTGAACGCTCTGAAGGTTTGTTTTTATTAGAGAAATTGCTTCAAGATGTTTTATCACCATTTTCTTATCATTTGCTGCAATTCAAACCACAAGCCGTCCCCATCATTGAGCGCTGGCTAACACGCAGTATACAAATACGACCAAATGGAAAAACCCCCGAAGCCTCTCTTAAACAGTGGGAAATTTATCATAATTTACTGGTTTCGCTCTATTTTAAGCTACTTCATGCACAACACTACGAGCCAGAAATTTGGTGCCATCATCTGGTAGAAGCACGAACTAATAATCAACTACTAGATACAGATTTTATTGAAAATGCAGAGTTCTTGCCTCGTATTAGTCATTTATGTGAGCTGTTATGGCAACAAAAACATGCCCAAATAGTTATAACTTTAGCGCTTAAATTTCGCTTATTAGATATTTTTGACTCTTTTCCTGAAATAACGAAAATCATGTCAGCAGAGCATAAATTAACACTGATTGAGATCTATTTAAAAAATAATCAGCTATTAGCCGCTCGCCAACTCATCGATCAATTTTCAAAAATACAAATGCGTTCTGTTAACTATGCACATCGGATGCTCGATATTTTACTTGCGGAGAATAGAGAGCGTGAAGCGATTGAGTGGGCAGAAAATGCCTTCGCTCGTCATCCAGAAAGTCGTTTCTATCAACGGCTATTAGCGATTCGCGCTGCTTCTTTAGTACCCAATAATCTTACGTCAAATAAAAGAGAAAAAACGAATCAAACGGATATTAAAAATAGTCTAGCTAAAAATGAAACTCAGGTTCTTTTACCCAATATCAGTTTCCCTGAAGCCCCTATTGAACGTTTGATCGTAGCGATCAATAACCAACAATGGCACATGGCTGAAAAGACAGTGATTAAGCTTACGCAGAATGAGAATCGATTTACACATCCATGGCCAGCAAGACGACAGCTACGAAAAATGACTCGTCAGCTTGAGCCCCATAGCCCGATTGGCGCCGCTCTGTTATGCCGATTCTTTGTCGAAAAAGATTTAGTTGAGCAGCGTATTGTCCATTCTCATTTATTGGCTAATTTTCAGCGTGCTAACCGTTTATTAGATACTCTTGTTATTTCTGAGGACATAGAATCAACGCAACAATTTTTATCTCGGCTCTACGCTGAGTATTGGTATGAGCGCAATTGGTGGGAATATATCGCTGAGATGGATAATAGAGTGCAAATAAACTACCAAGGTATTTTTTATTTGGAAGTGCTACAAATGACAAAATAACCAAATGGCCATGATCTTATGGCCATTTTTTATTCTACTATCCACCTAAATAAGCACTACGAACCGCCTCGTTCGCTAATAAGGCTTTTCCCGTATCCTCCAGAACAATATGTCCATTTTCAATTACATAGCCACGATCAGCTAATTTTAGCGCCTGATTAGCATTTTGCTCTACTAAGAAAATGGTCATACCTTCATCGCGTAAACCTTGGATTGTTTCAAAAATCTGCATAATGATAATAGGTGCTAACCCAAGGGAGGGCTCATCTAGTAATAGGAGTTCAGGTTGACTCATTAAAGCTCGACCAATCGCCAGCATCTGTTGCTCACCACCAGACATAGTGCCAGCACGCTGATTACGACGCTCATACAGCCGAGGGAATAGCTCATAGACCTTGGTAATACGCTGCTGATATTGATGTTTATCGGCAAAAAAACCGCCCATAGCCAAATTTTCTTCGACTGTCATGCGAGAAAATACCCGCCGCCCTTCTGGCACAATAGCGATCGCCTCGCGCATAATTTTAGCCGTCGGCAGCTGAGTGATCTCTTTACCTCGATAACTGATAGATCCTTCTGAAGCTCTTGGTTCACCACACAAGGTGCTCAATAAAGTGGTTTTTCCCGCGCCATTGGCACCAATTAAGGTGACGATCTCGCCTTTTTGAATATTCAAACTCACCTGATGCAGAGCTTGAATTTTGCCATAATGAGCAGAAACTTGATTAAATTCCAACATATTAATAAGCCTCTCCCAAATATGCTTTGATCACATCCGGATCGTTGCGGATCATCTCCGGTGTACCATTGGCTAATGGTGTTCCTTGATTGACCACATAAATACGATCGGAAATTCCCATCACTAATTTCATATCATGTTCAATCAATAAGACGGATACTTGATGATGTGCCCTTAGTTCTTCAATTAATCGATCTAAATCATCGGTCTCTTTCGGGTTTAAACCCGCGGCGGGCTCATCTAGCATCAAAATCTCAGGCCGAGCCACCATACAGCGGGCGATTTCTAAGCGCCGCTGCTGACCATAGGCTAAATTACCCGCTTGTCGATTCGCCATATCAAGTAGATCAACCCGCTCCAGCCATTTCACTGCATGTTCTATCGCCGCGGCCTCAGCTCTACGAAATGAAGGCAATTTTAATAATCCGGACAAAATACCATTTTTCAGATGCTGATGTTGCGCCACCAACAAATTTTCAATCACCGTCATCTCTTTAAATAGACGTACATGCTGAAAAGTACGGATCACACCAAGTTTAGCAATTGCCTGTCCTGTCACTCCTTGTAGTGCTTTATCTTTAAAATAAATTGAGCCGCCTGTCGGTTTATAAAAGCCAGTTAAGCAGTTAAAAATAGTGGTTTTTCCGGCACCGTTCGGCCCAATCAGTGAGACGATTTCGCCTTGATTTAGTGTCAGCTCAACATTATTAACGGCTAACAACCCACCAAAACGCATGGTTAATCCTGTGACTTGTAATAGCGGAGATGGCGAATTCATGCACTTTCTCCTTCTTCTGCTTTGCTGACATTACTGGCTCTTAATTGGACATGCCGACGCTTCATTGGCAGCAGTCCTTGAGGTCGCCAGATCATCATTAATACCATTAATGCCCCTAATAACAACATGCTATAAGCATTTAAATCACGCATCATCTCTCGTGATACTACCAAAATTACCGCCGCCAAAATCACCGCGGTTTGAGAGCCCATTCCGCCAAGTACAACAATGGCTAATACAAAGGCAGATTCGGCAAAAGTAAAGGATTCTGGGCTGATAAATCCCTGTCGAGCAGCAAAGAGTGTGCCTGCAAAGCCAGCAAAAGCCGCACTGATAGTGAAAGCGGTTAGTTTAATTCGCGTTGGGCTTAATCCTAATGAACGACAGGCGATTTCATCTTCTCTTAGCGCTTCCCATGCTCGACCCAATGGCATATGTAATAAGCGATTAATAATAAATAGGGTCAAAATAACCAGTAATAGAGCGACAAAATAGAGAAAAATTACCCGATCAGCGGGATTATAGGCAATACCGAAGAAATTATGGAAAGTATCCCAGCCACCATCTTTTGCTGTACGGCTAAATTCTAATCCGGCTAATGTGGGTTTAGGGATCTGGCTAATACCATTAGGACCGCCCGTTAACTCGGTATTATTTAACAGTAAAATCCTGACTATCTCACCAAAACCTAATGTCACAATCGCCAGATAGTCACCGCGTAATCGCAGGACAGGAAAACCCAATAATAGCCCAGCAAAGGCTGCGGTTAGCCCTGCGATTGGCAAACTTTCCCAAAATCCCCAGCCATAATAGTGATTCAATAACGCATAGGTATAAGCGCCAATCGCGTAAAATCCGGCATAGCCTAAAACTAACAGGCCCGATAGACCCACAACCACATTGAGCCCTAAACCAAGCATGATATAAATTAGCGTCAGTGTGGCGATATCAACACTGCCGCGAGAAACCAAAAATGGCCATGCAATAGCCGCAGCGATAATGATCAACGCCACGATTTTCTGTTTAGGAGTAGAGCCATCAAAGTCTGGTAGAGCCCAAGACTTACCCGGTAAACGCTTAAAAGTTTTCTGTAATGCAGGTCGAATTAATTGGAAAACAAATACCAGCGCACAACCTCCAGCAATCCAATTCCAACGAATTTCATCGCCCGTTTTTACCACTAATTTAGTGCCATCCAACGAGAGTTGTAAGCCCATCATAAATAGAGCCAAAATAAATAGCGTTACGGAGGCAATAATCGCATTAATCCAATTCTCGGATTTCATACCTTTTCGACCTCCGGGCGTCCTAAAATACCAGTTGGCATGATCAGCAAGACACCTATCAATAACGCAAAGGAGACTACATCTTTATATTCAGTGCTTAAATAGGCGGAAGTCATAGCTTCAGAAACGCCCAATAATAATCCCCCCAACATAGCGCCTGGAATACTACCAATTCCCCCTAATACCGCCGCAGTAAAGGCTTTCATGCCGGCCATAAATCCAATATAAGGGTTGATAACACCATAGAATTGCCCTAACAATACACCTGCCACCGCCGCCATGACCGCACCAATAACAAAGGTCAATGAGATCACTCGATTAGTGTCGATGCCCAATAAACTCGCCATTTTTAAATCTTCAGCACAGGCACGACAGGCTCTTCCCATACGGGAGTAACGGATAAATAGTGTTAGCGCCAACATGGCAAGAAAAGTAACAATCCAGATAGTTAACTGCATTTTAGTGATAGTCACCGCGAACCCATTAGTTTCCGCCAGCGCCCATTGGCCAGTGATCAAACTAGGTAACGCCAAATCGCGCGAACCTTGCGATAAGCTGACATAATTTTGCAAGAAAATAGACATTCCGATAGCGGAAATCAGAGCAATTAAGCGCTTAGAGTGCCGAACTGGCCGATAAGCGACTTTTTCGATACTCCAACCATAGGTACTCGAGACCACAATCGCAGTAATAAAGGCCGCGCCAATCAATAACCAGCCTACATCGATTCCTAGCATCATCAGACCTGCAATCACGATAAAAGAGACATAGCTACCGATCATGTAGACTTCACCATGTGCGAAGTTAATCATTCCGATGATGCCATAAACCATCGTGTAGCCAATAGCAATAAGCGCATAGGTACTGCCCAGCGTTAAGCCATTGAATAATTGTTGCGTAAAATAGAGAATTTGATCTGACATAACAGAGTCCTTGGTACGACAGTTCTAGCAGGGAGCAAAAACCAGAAACGGCACAATGCCGCTTCCAGTTATTCAAAACTTAATATTAGAGGATGAAATTAATCGATTTATTTTATCGGCGTTGATGTGCCATCTGCATGCCACTCAAAAATACCGAATTCAAAACCTTTTAAATCACCATTTGGCTGCCAGCTCAGTGACCCCATTACGGTATCAACAGGATTAGCTTTTAGGTCTTTTACCAGATCTTCAGGTTCGCTACTGCCTGTGCGTATCATTGCCGTTGTCAGCCCTTGGATTGCTGCATAAGTTGTCCAAACAAAAGGCCCAGTAGAGTCCTCTTTTTTAGCTTTCAGTGCATCTACAATAGGTTGGTTAGCAGGAACTTGGTCATAACGTTTTGGTAAAGTCACCAACATACCTTCAGAGGCCTCTCCCGCAATATTAGACAGTGATGAGTTACCTACACCCTCTGGCCCCATAAAGCGGATATTTAGCCCATTTTGCTTGGCTTGGCGTAGAATTTGTCCCATTTCTGGGTAGTAACCGCCAAAATAGACAAAATCAATATTCTCTTTATTTAATCTGGCGACCAATGCAGAGAAATCTTTGTCGCCCGCAGTTACACCTTCAAACATCACCTCTTTTACGCCCTGCTTATTTAAGCTTTCGCGCACTGAGCGAGCGAGTCCTTCACCGTACTGCTGTTTATCATGGATCACTGCAATACGTTTAGGCTTAATATTTTCGATAATATATTTCGCTGCTGTAGGTCCTTGATCTGAATCCAGTCCTGTCGTACGTAATACCATTTTATAGCCACGCGTGGTCAGATCGGCGTTGGTTGCCGCTGGCGTGATCATAATGATCCCTTCATCTTCATAGATATCAGAAGCAGGCTGAGTCGATGAGGAGCAGAGGTGACCAATCACATAACGAATACCATCGTTGATCACTTTATTCGCGACAGCGACCGCTTGCTTGGGATCGCAGGCATCATCGTACTCAACCGCCACCAGAGTATCGCCATTAATACCCCCTTTAGCATTGATATCAGCAATGGCTTGGCGCGCGCCGATAAATTCCATATCGCCATATTGGGCAACAGGGCCAGACATAGCCCCCACAACCGCAACTTTTATTTCCTTAGCCCATAGATTTTGGCTAAACGCCAGCGTAATACAGCCAGCTAATAGCATTTTATTCATTTTCATTCTGTCATCCCTTTTTTATGGTTATGATGGGTTGTGTTTTAGAACATTATGATAATAGACAGGCACTTAGCCTTATTTATCAGGATATAGACAATAAGACTATATATTTCATATCATTAAACAAGGTTTTTATGCTATAAAGCAACTCTAGATAGCAGACTAAAACATCATAGACAGAATAAAAAACCAAGTATCCCCTCGGGATTCACCTTGAAATCCAGTGTTATATTTGGGTTTAATCGAAACAATGCTAGATTAAGTTCGGAAAATACAACTAAAGTTAAATATGTTCCTTTAATTGAAAATGTTTGTTACAGATCACTCTGTTTTCAGCAATTACTGAAAACATACAATTAGCTGGATAGCTATATTTTGACTGTCTTCTCCTTAGAAGGAGCCGCATTTTAGAGGCAAGAGATGAAACTGACTATCATCCAACTGACTGATTTAACACATCAAGACTGTATAGATTTGCAAAAGATATGGCCGACACAAACTAAATTAGCGTGGCTAGAAGCCATGTTAAGTGGCACGCAATTTTACGCAGCACGTTTTAATGAGCGATTATTGGCAGCAGCAAAAATCGAAATTAAACAAAAAGAGGGATTTATTAAAGATTTTTGTGTGCGCGAAGTCACTCGCCGTCGCGGTGTCGGCTCCTATTTGCTGCAACAAATTTGTCGTTCACAGCAAGGCATTTCACAGTGGCAATTCGATGCGGAGAAGATACCTGTTTCGCAGCAGCAAGCGGTGAGGGAATTTTTAATGGCAGCGGATTTCAGCATTGAAGCAAACAATAAATATATTAAAAATCAGAAATAAACAGTTGATAAAAATGAAATTAAATAAAATACACCATATAGCAATCATTGCTTCTGATTATGAAATTAGTAAGCATTTTTATTGTGATATTCTTAAATTAACGTTACTTTCGGAGCAATATCGGGCGGAAATAAATTCATGGAAAGCGGATCTCGCCGTGGGTGAGCAATATCAAATTGAGTTATTTAGTTTTCCATCGCCCCCTGCCCGCCTTAGTTATCCCGAGGCTTGCGGCTTAAGACATTTGGCTTTTAGCGTCGATTCTCTTGATGAGTGGATTCATTATCTTGCGCAGCATAATATTATCTGTGAAATGCCTCGAATTGATCCTTATACTCATAAAAGATTTACTTTTTTTGCTGATCCCGATGGGCTACCAATAGAATTATATTGTTAATATATAATCATAAAAATTATTTCTAACACTGTAATGTGCGAATTAATAATAAATCGATGATCATCACCAGATTTGACTCAAATGATGAGGTTTCTATCGTGTCGCAACGATAGCTCACCGCATCATCATAAATAGGGAAATGGATATCGGCTAATGCAGCTAAAGAGTTGGCGGTTGCTCGAGTAAAAGCCACCACTTTCATACCAATATTTTTCGCAATCCGCGCTTTTTCTAATACTTGCTCAGTTTCACCACTGCGAGACACTGCCAGAAAGACGGTATAACGGGATGCATTATTAATAAAAATATTTTTACTGTCACTAATACCCGATAGAAATGCATCTTTACCTACCAGCTGTAACCGTTTACTAATATATTGTGCGAAAAAATGCGAGAAGCCGGCCCCATAGATAAAAAAAGCATTCTTGCCATCAATAAGATCAATAAAAGCCTGATTGCGTGATTCGGGAATTAAAGCGAAGGTACGTCGATAATTTTGTAGAAAGCGATCAAACAAGGGGTCAGTTGAAGAACTCTCTTGTGCGCTTAACGTCATTGTTTCTTTGGTGGATAACAACTGTTTACAGTGATAAATCAACTCACTATAGCCGCTAAAACCTAGCTTACGACATAAGCGCATAATAGTCGTGGTAGAGACATAGTTTTGCCCAGCCAACTCACGAATGGTCAAATGCCCCACTTTCAGCGGATTATCGATTAAAAAAGATAAAATACGGTATTCAGCGCGTGTTAAATCAGTCGCTCGTGTAATTAAGGAAGATAACCGATTTGACATAAAATCCTCGCTGTTACTCGCCCTTCCTTATCGTCAATATCCTCAGAAAAGAAAATGCTGTTCTTGGCTAACCAGAACAGCATTCTTAACCTATTTCATCTTAACTGCAAGTTATTCAAGATGGCGATATTAGGATTGACTCAGCCCGTCAACATAGGCTTTACGGAGTTTTGGCCAGTACTCTTCATTGGCCTCAATCATATCATCGAGGATCTTTTTCGCATGCATCATTGTGGGTACAGTTTTATTTAACGTGAAGGCTTCAAGGGCTTTCTCATAGCTTCCCTCTAAAGTGGCTTCAACCAATAGCTGCTCGGATGCCAGTTGCTGCTCAAGTAGCACACGATGGAAACGAGGAATAGCGCCAATACGAATAGGCTCAGGACCATGAGATGTAATGTAAGCAGGAACTTCCACCATGGCATCAAAAGGTAACTCAGCGATAGCACCTTTATTCTCAACGATCACCAGATGACGTTGACGCAAATCAAAGGCTAATGAACAAGCGACATCAACAATAAATGAGCCATGGACACCAACGTGGAAAGCGTCAGGTAAAATACCCGTTTCTTTATATACACGTGCGGCTTCAAACAAGCGTTTTTCACGACCATCCATCACTTCATTTGCTCGTGTATAATCTGGATCTTGATGCTCCACAATCTCTTCTGACATCAAATAGTACTGTAAATACGGATTAGGAATATATTCAGGAAAATGTTCCATTAATGGCTGAATATTACGCCATGTTTTCACCCAAGAAGGATCTGAATGCTGAGGATCAGTCTGAGCAGCATCTTCCGTCAACAGACCAAATTTGGCGATATGCTCACGTAAAATAGGTAGCATCTCCTCTCCGTTTACTCGTACTGAAGTGAACCAACCAAAATGGTTTAGACCAAAATAATCTACATCGAGATCATGGCGATCAACATTTAAGATTGCAGCCATATTTCGCATCGCCGCCACTGGCATATCGCAAATATTCAAAATACGGGCATTAGGACGTAAACGACGCACCCCTTCCGCTACAATCGCTGCTGGATTGGAGTAGTTGACGATCCAAGCATTATCGGCATATTTTTCAACAAAATCGATCAACTCAACCATGGGTAAAATGGTACGTAAACCATATGCCAACCCACCAGGACCACAGGTTTCTTGTCCAACTACACCATGACGCAGCGGAATTTTTTCATCTTGCTCACGCATTTTGTACTGACCCACACGCATTTGGGCAAAGACAAAATGGGCGCCACTAAATGCGGTTTTTGGATCGGTTGTTACCGTAAATTTGATGGTATCACTATGATCACGTATCACTTTTTCAACCACCGGAGCTATGGTGTTTTGTCGCTCGCTATCGATATCATATAAACGGATTTCACTCAGCGGAAAGTCAGCTAAACGCACCATTAGGCTTTTAACGATACCGGGTGTATAGGTACTACCGCCACCTGCAATACTCAAAATAAAAGGGGATTTGTTCATTTTAGTGCTCCTATTAAAGTACGGCTTCAACCGCATCGCGCATTTTTTTGACATGTAATCCATAAACGACCTGAACATTATTACCGTGGCGTACAATACCTTTGGCTCCGGTCAGTTTTAGTTCATCTTCGTGGATTGCATTAGCATCTTTGACGGTGACGCGTAAACGGGTGTAACAGTTTTCAACTGCTTCAATATTTTCGCGTCCACCTAATCCTGAGATAATTTGCTCACCTAAATTCTGCTCCGGCGCTGCTATTGGTGCCACCACAGTCTCGGGTGAGGCTTGTTTTTGTTGCTGATAGTCAGCTTTGCTATATAAACGAATATCCTCTTCATCCGCTTCACGACCGGGTGTTTTTAAGTCGAGCTTCAATATCAAATAACGGAAAATAACAAAGTAGAGGCAAGACATAATCAGCCCAACGACGATATACATCGGCCAATTCGATTTCTCCATGCCCAATGGTAGGTTATAGAGAATAAAATCTATCACCCCATTAGCACCAATCGCATGAACATCCAGCAGATAGAACAACATCATGCCGATACCAGTTAATACTGCATGCACAAGGAACAGAATCGGTGCTACAAAAAGAAATGAGAATTCAAGAGGTTCAGTAACACCTAGCAAAAAAGAAGTAGCGGCAGCTGGGATTAAAATCGCCTTTGCCATCTGCTTCTTCTCTTTTTTGGCGACCATGATCATGGCCGCGGCAGCTGCAGTTAAGCCGAACATTTTAGCGATACCACGCGCATCCCAAATAACACTGCTACTGAGTCGCGTCACTTCAGGACAGGCCATTTCAGCAAAATAGATATTACGTGCGCCCTGATAGCTAACACCGCAAACATCTGCAACTCCACCTAATTCGGTATAAAGAAAAGGCGTATAAACAAGATGATGCAGACCTGTTGGGATCAGAATACGTTCAAGAAAACCATAAATCATGGCACCAAATGCACCTGAGTTATGGATCAGCATGGCCAATTTAGTGATACCCGCCTGTGCAAATGGCCAGATTTCACACATCACCACACCCAATAAAATCATAAAAGGAATAGTGATAATCGCGACAAAACAATGGCCTGAATAGATCGCCATAACACCATTAAATTGACGACCGGCATAACGGTTATATAACCAACCAGACAGTGCGCCCGTTAAAATCCCGGCAAAAACACCCATTTCAAGGACTTGCACACCTAATACCATGCCTTGACCTGATGCTCGCATCTGATCGGCTGCAACCAAGTTGCCTTGTAGTGACAAGACAATATTCATTGCATTGATAAAAATAATAAAGGTCACTAAGCCGATAAGTCCGGCGTAGCCCTTGTCTTTTTTGGCTAAACCGACAGGAATACCGACAGCAAAAATTAATGCCAGATTACTGAGAATAGATACCGCTGATTTTGCTAATAATTGTCCGCTATCTTGGATCATCGGATGATTTAAGAAGGGTAAATAGTTAGCCAGATTGCCATTACCAAATAGGTTACCTAATGCAATATAAAGTCCCACAATAGGTAAAATAAGAACGGGGCCGTAAAGAGACTTGCCAAATGCTTGTAGGGCATTAATAATTTTTTTCATAAAGTGTCTCAAGATGATTAGTTAACACTCACTTCCAGATATTCATCCTGCGCTGTAGCCAAAACAAAATCAATCTATTCGATTGATTTAAAAACATATTCCCAACAAGGTAACATGTTACTTTTTAGTCTGTGATCAGGATCGGTCGGGATGAAAATCAAACAATCTTATTTGCAGGAAAAAAGAGGCTCTCGGATTGAATTAACGCGGCTTAGCTCTGGTGAGTAGGTAAAATAATGGCTGGTTTCGTGCGAGATTAAAACAAGATAGGGGAGGAAATAGAAAGAGGTTATTCTGCATTTTAATCCATAAAATGCAGAATTTTTTGGCATCAATTAGTCGTCAGCGGCTTCCATCGCAAGGCGTAATTTTTTCATAGCATTTTTTTCTAGTTGGCGCACACGCTCAGCAGAAACACCATATTTATCAGCCAATTCTTGCAATGTTGTTTTGTTATCATCATCTAACCAACGAGCCTGAATAATATCTTGGCTACGCTCATCGAGTAATGACAACGCATCAGTTAAGCGATCTGTTGCATGATCATCCCAGTTATCTTCTTCGATCGAGTCGGCAAAATCAGAAGATTTATCCTGGAGGAAAAGAACAGGCGCAACTGGGTATCCACTATCACCATCGTCGTCGTCAGACATATCAAATGCCATATCCTGCGCCGACATACGTGATTCCATTTCTCGCACATCTTTGCTGGTGACACCCAACTCTTTGGCAACCATTTCAACTTCATCCTGATTAAACCAACCAAGACGTTTTTTGTTTTTTCTTAAATTAAAGAATAACTTACGCTGCGCTTTAGTAGTCGCAACTTTGACTATGCGCCAATTCCGTAGCACATACTCATGAATTTCCGCTTTAATCCAATGCACTGCAAATGAGACCAGACGTACGCCTACTTCAGGGTTAAAGCGGCGAACGGCTTTCATCAGACCAATGTTACCTTCCTGAATTAGATCGGCCTGAGGTAGCCCATAGCCCGCATAACTGCGTGCAACATGAATAACAAAACGTAAATGTGAGAGGATCAGCTGTCTAGCTGCATTGAGATCGCCATGGTAATGCAGTCGCTCAGCCAAATCCTTTTCTTCTTCCGCAGTCAGCATTGGGTATGTGTTAGCCGCTCGCACATAAGCTTCAATGCTACCTTGGGGAACAAGCGCTAATGATTGCATATCTTTGGTCATTCAGTGCCTCTAAGGGTTTTCTAAAAAGATTAATCAGACAGTAGGTTATAAAACAGACAACCTAAGAGAAAGTATAGTTTAATATTTAAGCCAGATTAATAAATTTTTGTTAATTGTATAATCAATCAGATGTAATTCAGACAAACTTTCTTGTTAAAAGTTCCACTGAATATTATGCCTCTGACATCATTGAGCTTTCAATTGATGCCAGAGAACATAATACTATTCTAACATTATTCTGGGGTAAAGTGCCTTAAATGCTGAACAGTCGCTAACCATGCAGCAACCCAGCCGATCATGGCAGAAATCAGAACAATCAGTAAGGACTCATCCCAAGATAATCCATGGATAGAAAATTGTGTACCAAACACCAAGGCCACGGTAGCGACAACACTCGATAATTTCCAAACCAATAATGAGGATAAAATTAACGAAACAACCGCACCTGAAACGCCGAGTAGCACGCCACCATTGAGAAATGGTCGGATAATAAATCCATCTGTCGCACCAATCAATTTCATAACGTTAATAGTATCTCGACGGGCAAAGATATTCAGCCGCACGCTATTACCGATAACTAAGAATAGCGCAATGATCATCAACAAACCGATAACGGCGGCAATCTGACCGACCAATCCAGTTAACGCTGATAATTTAGCGAACCAGCTATCATCCATACGAACTTCTTCAATTCCTTGGATTTCACCGACTCTATCTCTGAGTGTCACCATCACATCTGAGCCCTGAAAATCAATTTTCGGGGTCACGATCGCCACGGCAGGTAAGGGATTTTCTTCCAACATATCTAATGCGGTACTAAATCCAGACCAGCTGCGGAATTCACTCATCGCCTGATCACGCGAGAGATAATTAACACTCTCTACGCCATCCAGTTTTTTCAACTGATAAACCACCAGCTCACCGCCTTTTTCATCGAGCGATTTATCGAGATAAACCGTCAATTGTGGCGCTGGATACCACTGGTCTGCTGCTTGAGAAACATTTTTCCACACGATAAAGCATAAGCTTGGCAGCGTCAGCGAAATGGCAATCACCATCACGGTTAAAAAACTCGCCAACGGTTGACGCAGCATATCAGCTAAAGTATTTAACCAAGCATATCGCCACTGTTCGCGCCAGCCGCCTTTCAATGCTTTGCTTTTGGATTGAACTTTACGTTCAGGTTTCCCTTTGCGCACATTTTTAGCCATGTTGGCCCCCTAACACACGTCCTTCACTTAAGGTCAAAATACGGCAGCTACGGCGCTCAACTAATTGCAGATCATGCGTTGCCATCAGAACAGTCACACCGACTCGGTTAAACTCTTCAAATAAGCGCATAATACCTTCAGATAGCTCACCATCTAAGTTCCCCGTGGGCTCATCAGCCAGTAATACCGTCGGTTTATTGACGACAGCTCGAGCGATACCGATACGCTGCTGTTCACCACCAGATAATTGAATCGGCAAATTTCTCGCTTTATCCAGTAATCCTACTTTATCCAGTGCCGCTGAGACCCGACGACGAATATCTTCAGTGCTAGCACCTGAAATAATCAGTGGCATAGCGACATTGTCATATACAGTGCGGTCAAATAATAAGTGATGATCCTGAAATATCATCCCAATTTGCCGACGCAGAAAGGGAACTTCACGGTTCTTCAAACGGCTAATATCGTGACCATTGAACAGAATACGACCATCACTCGGACGCTCTATACCGCAGATAAGTTTTAAAAGTGTACTTTTCCCTGCTCCCGAATGTCCCGTCAGAAAGGCCATTTCGCCCGCAAGAAGATGAAAATTCACTCCTTGTAGCGCCTGACGTCCACCTCGATAAGCTTTACTGACATGTTCAAAACAGATCATCGATAATTAATCCTCTCGGGCAAATAGCGCCTCGATAAAGTCATCAGCTTTAAAGGGTCGTAAATCTTCAATGCCTTCACCAACACCAATATAGCGGATTGGTATACTCATTTGATCGGCAATTGCGAAGATCACGCCACCTTTTGCGGTTCCATCGAGTTTAGTTAATGTAATACCCGTCAGCCCAACAGCTTCATTAAACAGCTTTGCCTGACTGACAGCGTTTTGTCCGGTACTGGCATCTAGAGTGAGCATCACTTCATGTGGTGCTTCCACATCCAGTTTTTTCATTACACGCACGATCTTTTTCAACTCTTCCATCAAGTGCGCTTTATTCTGTAAACGTCCTGCCGTATCGGCGATAAGCACATCAACACCTTTTGCTTGTGCTGATTGGATCGCATCAAAAATAACAGAGGCTGGATCAGCTCCCGTATGCTGAGCAACAACAGGGACATTATTTCTTTCACCCCAAACTTGAAGTTGCTCTACGGCGGCGGCGCGGAAAGTATCGCCCGCAGCCAACATCACCGATTTGCCTTCTGATTGATATTGACGAGCTAATTTACCAATAGTCGTTGTTTTACCGACACCATTGACACCAATCATTAAGATAACATAGGGTTTTTTCGCTTCAATCACCAGCGGCTTATCAACCTTTGCTAAAATATCTGACATCTCTTCACGTAATTTACCATATAAGGCTTCAGCGTCTTTTAACTCTTTACGGCTTGCGTGCGCGGTCAGGTTATCAATGATTTTACGAGTAGTATCAACGCCGACATCAGCAATTAATAACTGCTCTTCCAGCTCTTCAAATAGATCATCATCAATTTTTTTACCTTTGAATAGACCGAAGAATCCAGAACCTAAATTTTGACGTGTCTTAAGTAGGCCTTTTTTGAGTCGAGCAAAAAAGCCCTCTTTTTTGGCTTGTGGTTGCTCAACGACTTGCTCAGCCAACGCTTGCTTACGCAGATTTTCAATCTCTTCCGCTTCAGCCTCAGCTTGTGCTAAACGAGCTTGCTCTTCTTCGAGTAGACGCTCTTGCTCAGCTTCTTCCGCAAGACGCTGACGTTCGGCCTCTTCTGCTGCTAAACGTTGACGTTCGGCCTCTTCCGCCGCTTGTTGTTCTGCCAACTTAAGAGCTTCTTCTTCCGCTGCCAGACGCTGTTGTTCTGCTTCTACCGCTAAACGTTCACGCTCTGCCTCTTCCGCCGCTTGCTGTTCTGCCAACTTACGAGCTTCTTCAGCTGCCAGACGCTGTTGTTCTGCTTCTACCGCTAAACGTTGACGCTCTGCCTCTTCCGCCGCTTGTTGTTCTGCCAACTTAAG
>CAUQNX010000005.1:0-183365 GCA_963519845.1 uncultured Moellerella sp.
GTAAAGGTAATTCTTTTCATTATATTTCCTTGTATTCAATCTCTGTCACAAAAGTTAGAATCATATAGATTTGAATTACATAAAAAAGAGATCTAATACACAAAATAATAATCAAAAACGGCTGTTTATTGAGAGAGATCTCATTTATAGATTAAATTCTCTTTTTTACACCATAAAAAAAGCCGATATACCAATAACAGTAAACTGCTTGGTATATCGGCTTTAATTAGCCTTAACTAAAATAAATAATTAATTATCTATTTCAGTCGAAATCAGCTTTTCGTTTGTAGTAATCTCTTGACCAAATCCCTTAAGACCAACCACATGCACCTGTTCATTATTGCCAAATACTTTACGCACTAATTTATAGGTCGTTCCCTTCTCAGGACTGATATTTTCCGGCGCGGCAATAATCAGCTGCATTTGCAGACGTTCACATAATTCAAATAGTGTGGCGATAGATTTCGCATCCAAACGCGCAGCTTCATCGAGGAACAGTAAGCGACAAGGAATAATATCTTTTGCTCGTAAGCGTCGAGACTCTTCTTCCCAGCTTTGCACTACCATTACCAGAATAGACATACCTGTACCTATGGCTTCTCCCGTTGATAAAGCGCCACTTTCCGCTTTTAGCCAACCATCGGAGCCACGATTCACTTCCACATCCATCTCAAGGTAATTACGATAATCTAGCAGTTCTTCACCAATAGTTTGCGGTAGACGCTGCCCCATATCGACCTGAGGATTTAATCGCTGATAGAGTTTGGCGATGGCTTCAGAGAAGGTGAGTCGTTGACTAGTAAACAGATCTTGATGTTGTTCATGCTCTTCCGACAATACATCCAACAAGAGCGCATGACTTTCACGAATATTAACATTCAGTCTAACGCCCTTCACCTGACCGAAGGAGACCGACTGCAATCCTTGGTTCAACATGCGAATTCGATTTTGCTCACGCTGAATGGTTTTACGAATAATATTAGCAACACTTTTGGCGCTGATGGCTAATTTTTGTTCACGTGCCGTCAACTCTTCAGTCAGACGTCCCAGTTCGATCTCCATTTGTTCAATGGCATCAATAGGGTCGTCAGTACGAATGATATCTTGACGAATACGCTCGCGCAGATGTTGATAAACAGCAATAAAGAACTGAATTTTGCGCTCTGGGCGTTTAGGATCTTCAGATAAACGCAGTACATCGCGCAGATGTTCATTATCTGCCACCGCATGACGGAGCGCACCCAGTGCTTTATCCGACATAGAGCGCAGACTGTCACCATCCTGATAAGCCAGTTCTCGACGATGTAAACGGCGCTCAACGCCATTGTCTTTCACCAAACGCATTACCGCACACCAACCCGCTTTGGCAGTAACAACCTGCTCACGTAATTGATGATAATCACGTTCTAACTTACGAATACGTTTCTGTAAGTTATCCATTTCTGCTTCACACAGCGTCATCTGTTTTTCTAACTGATTAATACGACTGCGATTAGTCATAACAGATTGATGCAATTCATCGCGTCTTGCGCGTGCTCGTACTTCTGCATCAGGATCGGCTTTAACACCCATTTCCTGAATTTCAGCGTGCAACTCTTTCAGCATATCTTGCTTCGTTTCATAAGAGCTGCGTAGTGACGCTAAAACCTGACTAAACTGAGATGATTGTGTTTGATGCTGACGTAACTGCTCACGCGAACGGGTACGATCCGCTTCGGCATGTTCAAGTCGCTGACGTAATTTTTCATTTAAATCTGAATTTTCACTGACCATGCCAGTCGAGTCGCTATAGCTAAAGTGCGAACGACGTTGAACCACTTCGACCAATGAAAATGCCTGCTGTTTAGCCAGCTGTTGACTATGCTTCGCCAACTCATAATCTTTACGTAACTGTTCATGTTGCTCAGGATCACTTTGTAGAACAGCCACTATAGGCTCAAGCTTGGTCAATGTTTGTGCATGTTTCTGTAAGAAATAAGCCGCTTCTTCCGCTTCTGCCAACTCTTCTTTGACTTCTTCAACACGGTCAATCAGGGTTTCATCCAATAACAATCCCATTAATGGAATTAGCTTATTGAGTGCGGTAATACGCTCTTTACCTTGGGTAAATTGCTGGCGCTGCTGCTGAGTTTGCTCTTCAAACTGGGCAAGAGCGCGCTCTAGTTCATTGCGCTTCTGATTCAGATCCCGCATTTCAGCTTCAGGATCATTATCAAAGGCCACTGAGATATGCTTACCGATAAAACGACTGAATGATTGATGCAAGCGCTGGATCTTCTGCACATCAAAAGAGAGAGTCGCATAACGCTCAGCTAAGCTATCGCGTTCTAAGCTTAGGGTCTCTAATTGATTTTCACGAGCAGCGCGACCGAAAAGTGGCACTTCAGGATAACGGGAAAAACGCCATTGACGCTCTGAAGATTGCACTAATACGGCTTGTTCAAACTCTTGTGCATTAAATACACTGTCATCAAAGGATTGCGGGTCCCCTTCGATAAAATAGACATCTTCAGGACAATCTTGTAGCGTTTCTAATTGCGGGCGAACAAGAGAGAGATCTTGTACTACTATACCATGACGCGCGGGGCCATAGAGTGCCGAGAAATAAGGCGCATCATCGATGGTGATATCATCATAAATCTCAGATAAGAGCATACCGCCAAAACGCTCAGCTAACGCCAGCATTCGGCTATCATCCGCGCCACTTGGCTGACTTAAACGTTCAATTTGTTGTTCGATAAGACGTTTTTGGGCAGAAATTTCATCACGTTCAACAGTAAACTCGCGCTCACGCTCAAGTAACTGCTGCATAAACTCAGTAACTTCCTGACCATTAACAAACTCTTCTGCTGCCTGTTCACTGAGCTGACTTAATGCATCTTGTGCCGCTAACCAAATAGGAGCTTTGGTGGTTAATTGCTGAATACGCTGGCGGATTTGCTCCACCTCTTGGCGCATCTGCATACGCTGTTCGCCGCTGTCATTAACAACCAGTGTTAACTCTTCTTGCTGCGCTTCTAACTCAGCCATTACCGCATCGAGCTCATCAGGCTCATAGCGTTGATTATAACGCTTACAGAATTCATTTAGTGAACGTTCTGCATTTTGTTGACTATTGAGGCGTTGCTCAAGTTCAGAAAGCTGCATACGCAACGGATGAACTCGCTCAGATAGATGCTTTTGTGATGACCATTCACGCAATAATTCACGTGCTTGTTGATAGGCCTCACGACGGCTGGTTTCGCCAATAATATCTTTAACCAGCTGATAAGCCTGTTCAAATTGGCTATGCCCTGCATCAGCAACACTGATTTTTTGCTCAAAAGCCAGTAATGCCGAAGTCGCTTGCTGCTCTTTAGCTTCAAATGTATCTAACCATTCATCCATATTTTCGATGGATAAATCGGGCAATTGACAAAGCTCACGCGCCCGTTCTAACGCATGCAGCGCTTGCTGATATTGGATCGCACGGGTTTGTTGAACATCGAGCGCTTGTTGATAATCCGCCAGCTGATTTTTCAGTTCATCAACTTCGAGTTCAGCCGCTTCTGATCTTGCTTCATATTCAGCATGGAGATCGTTAGCTTCTTCAACGACTTCCGTCTGTTCTTCAAGACGATAAGTTAGCTCTTCCACATCAGCCTGATAACGGTCAATCTTCTCTTGATGACGCATCGCCGCTTGAACTAAACTCAGGTGATCATTGGCGCCTTGATAGTCAGTTTCCAAATCGGCAGAGACAGCGCTTTGCTCATTCAGCTCTCGGGCCATCTCCACATGTCGCACTTGCTCATGATTTAACTGTTTACGCTGAGTGAGTAATTCGCTCCGTGCTGCCAATGTACCATCGAGATGAACTCGGCGTTCATTGGCATGGCGCATATAGTCAGCAGAAACATAATCCGTTGACTGGCTTATTAACTGTTTAAACAGATCGCGATCTGACTGAGTGACACGGATCGCTTCCAGTGTCATACGGTTTTCACGCAGAGCCGATTCCATATCTTGGAAAGCTTTGCGCACTCCGCTGTTTTCTGGCAGTAAATAATCTCTTAATGAGCGCGTGATGGCGCTGGAGATCCCACCATATAGCGAGGCCTCAATTAAGCGATAGAACTTACTGCGATCGCTGGCTGATCTTAGACGGCGAGGCACCACACCTAAATCAAATAACACCGAATGATAATCAGCGATAGAGTGGAATTGTTTGAATTGAACGCCTTCGGTATCATCAAATCGATCTTTAAGATCATTTAATGGAATAACCCGAGCTTGACGACCACCATCGATCACTTCCGTTAAAATTTCGGTAGGAACAATAGCGCTTGGTAAACCTTGGATCATAAAGGGTTTGATATCGACTTTTTTATCACGACCCGCCACTTGCTGTAAGCGAACACCGACCATAACGCGCTGGTGTTTGGAGTTCACCACATCCAATACGGCGTAGCAGACACCGGGACGCAACTTACCGTGCAAACCTTTATCACGGGAACCCGAGGTCGCGCCCGCTTCTGTGGTATTACGAAAATGAAGTAAGGTCAGATCGGGGATCATCGCGGTGATAAATGCCGCCATAGTGGTTGATTTACCCGCACCATTACCGCCAGATAAGGTGGTTACCATCTCATCTAAATCAAAGGTTCTGGCAAAAAATCCATTCCAGTTAACTAGCGTCAGTGAGCGAAATTTTCCGCGTTCAATCATAACTGTTCATCCTCACTTTCAGCTGACTCAGGGTGTTCATCTTCATCGTCACTCTCTTCTAGCGATAATCCCGGCTCTAAAGAGACAGCTTCACCATCACGGATCATGCGTAATTGAGCTTCTTGCGGATTATCACCTGCGCGGACATCTGCACCAAACCGGAATACCGATTCCATAATGGTAAATTTGTTTGAATCATTTTGCAGAAAATAGACCATTCCCAAACGACGTAAGCGGTTTAGTGAGGTGCGCAATTTTTCCTGTAATTTTTGTTTATCGAGATCAGAGCCTGTCGAGCGTTGATTAACAAATTTAAGTAATTTATTTTCGTCGGCTAATGACAGCAGTTCCTCAAACAGTTCTTGCGAGGTAAAAATGCCCTGATTGGCCAACCGCTCGGGACTCAAATAGAGATAGCAGAGGATTTTACCGACCATCATATCGAGCTCAGATAGCACTGAGCGCGCAATTAGGGTAGTTGAGCGCGGGCGCAAATAGAAGAAACCTTCAGGCGCGCGGATCAACTCCACATTATAGCGGATATAAAAATGCTCTAACTCCTCTTGGAAATCCATCAAAAAAGCATGATTATCAAGATCATCAATGCTGATATGGCGACCCGATCTGAGCTGACTGTCTAATTCAGGAAAAAGTGAACTAGATAATGCTTGTGCCAGTTTAACTGACATGAATTGTTCAATATTTGTCGATGACATGTGCCTGTACCTTGGCTCCGTGATCATTAATCGCTAACCATTCTGCCGGAATTCCGGTCAGATCAGCCTCTGCTACACCTAGTTTTACTGCCTGATCGATAACAATACGAGCAACATCAAAGTGACGTTTTTGCGGATATTGTTTTAGGTATTCACATAACACCTTTCCAATATCAAGAGGTTGTTGAGTTTGTTTATAAATCGCTAACTCGATGGCCATTAATTCAGCCAGTCGATCATTCACTTCACTAAACTCTTCAAACTCTAACTCGAGAGGGAGTTCCCCCGTCACTTCTTCATCACGCAAGGTAAGCTCATCATCTCGCATGTCAAATAGACGATCGGCATTGGCATAAGTCAAAGCCCATGGACTATCAAAATACTGTTGTACCGATTGTCTCAGACGTTGTGAGAAAATCCGGTTTTTATCCATATCAATCGCAGTACGGATAAATTTATGGACATGGCGATCATAGCCAATCCATAAATCAATAGATTGCTGACCCCAGCTAACGATACGATCTAATTTATTTTGCAGATCGAAAACCAGTTTATCTATTGGTTCGAAAAATTGCTGGGCATTCATATTCTCTTCTTGAATACGTAGCAAATTGGCTTGTAATTTATCGCCCGCTGCCTCTAGCGTATCCTGCAACTCACGCAAAGTGCCTGAGGTTTCAGAAAGAAGTTGCTCACAATTGGCTATCGCCGCTTGCCAGTCTTGATTAAGCAATAAGGCGATATCTTCTTTGATACCGTTTTGCTGCTCATCCATTATGCGCTGAGTCATATCAATACTATCGAATATTTCAGCAACTGAATATTTTAGTGGAGCAAAAACATGACGGTGCCAATGATATTCATCGCCACCCTCTTCTGCCGATTCCGCTGCGCGATTTAATTCATTCGCCACAATCGAAAGCTGCATAGATAATCGCAACGTAGAGAACTCACGCTGACGAATATAGTAATCGCTGATGCCAATACCCAAAGGAGTTAGGCGATAAATAGCATTACCTTCGATAATATCGCTAGAGAATCGATTAAATAATTTCTGCCGTACCATATCATTAATGGCATTGTTGGCTCGCACATTTAAGGATTCAGTCGTCTGCTCGAAACCTTTACACACGGCGCGAAATGCATCTATTAACTCGCCTTCTGTCATTTCGCCATTAATTCGTTCACTGTTAAGCACTGCAACAGCTAATAAAAATGCTAATCGTTCCGGTGGAAGCGAAATAGAGAAATCATTTTTGCGTGCCCAGGACACAAGCTCGGGGACGGTCTGGGATAACTCACTCATATTGCGTCCTTTCTATTTATTTTTCGTGCCATAACATGAATATATCGCCCGAGGCTGATATAGGGTTCCTGCCGGCAATAACGCTGTTCAAGTGCAAGTAATGCAGGAAAGTCTTTATTTTGCAGCTGGCGGCTCTGTAAATAATCATGAAATATGCGTACACCGCTTTTTCCCACAATTTGCAACCCAGACTCATCAAGCCATTGATAGACATCTTCCGGCACTAACGGATATTCTGGCGATAACGAACGCTTGCGGCGACGCTGCATATTAGGTGTCGCTAAATGAAAATTACCCAAGATGGCATTTCTCATCACTAACCCATTGGCGTTATAGAACATAACCGATAATGCGCCGCCTGGGGTGATTATATCTGTCAGAACTTCAATTGCATATTTTTGATCGCTGATCCATTCAAGAACCGCATGAAATAAAACTACATCAACAGGTTGATCGAGGTGCTGCTGAATATCTTGTACCGCACAGTGAATAAAACGCATTCGATGGCTAATGCCCTGCTCTTCTGCCGCTATTTTAGCGCGCGCCAACATGGCTTCGGATAAGTCGCAAAGTATCACCTCATGGCCCAATTCCGCAAGCTTACGCGAAAAATAACCTTCGCCACCGCCAGCATCTAAAATACGCAGTCTCTGCCCACTCGAAGGATTAGCCAACAAATCGGTTAAGTCTTGCCAAACAACCGCCTCACGGATTTGTCCCTTGGTGGTCCCATAAATGTTGTTGGAAAATTTTTCAGCGATATCATCAAAATTGCGATCAGCCATGCTTTACCTAATGATCATTCTATTAATGCAGAATTCTGCGAATCTATTCGTATCCATATGTTCAATCAATAGCAGAGAAATCGGCTTGAAACCCTAAGCCATAAATGAAAATAATGACACCAATGGGGGTTCGATTTTAAGCTCGAGTTAACGGCTATAGCGAGACGCCGAATTATAACAGAAAATCATGGTTATTTTGACAGTACCTTCGAATTCTGTGCTATGTCATACTGACTGGCTATAATTCCGACAAGCTATACAGTAATCTAAGGTTTCTTATGTTATTTATATTGAAAAAATATTTTGGTTCATTGCTTATGCCACTTCCGGTATTGCTGATTGTCGGCTTTATTGGCCTTATTTTGCTCTGGTTTACCCGCTGGCAGAAAAGTGGCAAATCTTGTGTGTCTCTTAGCTTGATCCTGATTATGTTGTTGGGATTACAACCGGTTGCAGATAAATTATTATCTCCCATAGAGTCAGGTTATGAAAAACGCTATGAGCTGATGAGCCAATCTTCTGTGGATATTGGTTATATCGTCGTTCTTGGTGGTGGATTTACCTATAATCCTGAGTGGGCACCGAGCTCAAATCTACTGAATAACAGTCTTCCTCGTGTTGTCGAGGGGGTACGCCTCTATCTAAAACATCCTGGCAGTAAGTTGATCTTTACTGGCGGACGCGGCGAAAACAGTATTAGTAGTGCTGAAGTGGCTGCTCAAGTCGCCCAATCTCTGGGGGTTCCCGCAGAAGATACTATTGCCCTAATCGACCCCAAAGATACGCAAGAAGAGGCTTATGAAGTTGAAAAAATATTGGGTAAACAACCATTTATCTTAGTAACTTCCGCCAGTCATTTAGCACGCGCAGAACGTTTTTTTCTGGCTCGTAAGATGAATCCAATCCCAGCCCCTGCGAATCAACTGGTGATCACCACGCCACTTAATGCATGGGAGCGATTTATTCCTTCATCTTACTATTTTGGCCACGCTGAACGCGCTTGGTATGAGACGCTGGGGAATATCTGGCAGAAATTTAAACCAGATAATACCCAACCACTAGCTAACGAGCTTCCTGCTGTGGAAGCGGTAGCTGCTGAATAGTATATCTTTCTTCGATAAGATCAAAAAAGGTGCGTCGCTAAACCGACTACACCTTTTTTTTACTAATTAGTTAGTTCAATGCTTAATTATAACTATTACTGGCGAGCAAGAACTAATTGGCGAACTAATTCTAAATCTTCCGGCGTATCTACACCCGCTCCCGGTGTCTCTTCTGCTACCGCGACTTGGATCTTCTCGCCATACCAAAGTACTCTAAGTTGCTCTAGCATTTCAATATTTTCAAGCGGACTAGCTTCCCATTTCACATAGCGACGAATAAATCCGGCACGATAGGCATAGATACCAATATGACGCAGAAAATGTGAGCCGATTTGTGCTTTATTAATAGCAAATTGATCTCTTTCCCAAGGGATAGCTGCACGTGAAAAATAGAGCGCATAACCCAATTTATCTGAGACTACTTTAACGGCATTTGGATTAAAAGCTTCTTCCGCACTGGTGATAGGCACTGCAAGAGTCCCCATCTCAGCTTGGCTATTAACTAGATTATCCGCAACTTGTTTGATAATAACCGGTGGGATCAGCGGCTCATCACCTTGTACATTAACAATTATTTCATCATCTGCCAGCTGAAGCTTATCTATTACTTCGGCTAAACGCTCAGTACCTGAATGATGATTAATATCGGTCATACAAGCTTCACCACCAGCACGAGTTATAGCATCAAAAACATCTTGATGATCTGTCGCAACAATCACGCGGGAAGCACCTGATTTTAGTGCTTGCTCCATTACCCGAATAATCATGGGCTTGCCACAAATATCCGCTAAGGGCTTGCCTGGAAGTCGTGTTGAAGCAAATCGAGCGGGAATAATAACGGTAAACACGTTTATTTTCCTTCATCCAGCGCAATTTCACGCGCTTCATTTTGAAGTAGTACAGGAATACCATCACGAATGGGATAGGCAAGATGATCGATTTTACAGATAAGCTCTAAGTTGTCTTTATTGTAACTTAACTTACCGTAACAAACTGGGCAGGCGATGATTTCAAGTAAACGATGATCCATATTTTCCCCCGAAGGACTTAAGTCATTTGGAGTCAGAATATCACAAGCGGGTATCACCGTTAACTTGAATCTTTTGAAGTCGCTTTCCTTTCGACCTTAATGATCCGAAAAGAAAGCAGAAAAGGGGGTAGTTAGTAATTAAAACGCAATAACATCTGCGGCTGTCATACCATTAGAACTACGGGTAACAGAAAATTCGACATTCTGACCTTCAATCAACGACTTCTTTTTTGTATTAGCAATTGATTTTCGTGTCACAAAAACATCATCACCACCATTGGACGGTGAAATAAATCCGAAACCTTGTTGAGAGTCAAACCATTTAACTCGACCCATATGTAATTGTAAAGCCATAAAAAAACTCCTTTTGTTCATCAAGCAATAATTCTCTTTATTGCTTTAATGTCACTACTCTTTCATTAAAACCCCATTATTTTGCCGATTCATGTTTAATATGTAGAGTAGTTATATTCATTATTTATAATAGTCTCTGATAATTATCAGATTCCTATTCTTCTTTTTTATTTAACTAAGCTTCTTTTAGTTTAGTTAACATCTGCGCACTCGCATTTGCATCTCGTTTAAAGAGATTAACAGTTAATTTTGACATTTTGATGACAAGGCTGACTGTATGATTATGTGAGTAACGCCGAAGAGTGTACGGACCAACTTGTTTACACTACCCGATATATATCGGCTTTAACCCGCTATATCTTATCGTTATTTGTAAATATATCTGCATTTACATTTGTAATGTAGCAACTCACTAGCATCAAAAATTTGATTAAAATAGATAATTGAGTTGCAAATTAAATGGATCAGGATCACATCAGGGGTAATAGATACCATGAAATGGTGGAATACTCAAGCGTTTTTCTTGTTTTTCACTAACATTTCGATATCAAATAACAATTTTGAGCTCTTGATCGGCTCTAATTGTGCATTAACAGGAAGATACCACCAATTAGGCTGAGCAAACGTGTGACATTTAACCGCATCTTTCTCTGTCATCAACAGTGTTTGTTGTGAAGAGGCTAAATCGGCTAATTGCTGAGCATCATAAGCTTGGTGATCGGCAAAAGCATGTGTTGAAATCAGCTTCAGCCCCTTGTCTTGTAACGACGAAAAAAAGCGCGGTGGATGACCGATACCCGCCATAGCAACAATATTATTGAGTTCAGAAACAGGCTTATGCGCGCCTGTAACAATATTAACGGCTTCATTTCCCATCAGCGACATCAATATTTCCCCATTTTGTGGTTGGCCACCATTGGTAATTAATGCATTGACTGTATTAAGTCTGCCTTCATATTCACGCATAGGCCCTGCGGGTAACCACCAGCCATTACCAAATCGGCGTTGGCCATCAATAACCACAATTTCATAATCACGAGCCAGTGCATAATGCTGCAACCCATCGTCCGTAATAATGACGTCGATACTATGTTGTGCTAACAAGGCTTTTACTGCATCACTGCGACGCGGCGCAACGGCAACGGGAACCCCAGTACGGCGATAAATCAAGATGGGTTCATCACCCGCTTCTGCCGTCGTAGTTTCATCGCCAATAACTAAAGGGTAATGAACCGCCTTACCACCATAACCCCGTGAAACAACACCGACTGATAACCCTTTGTTCTTCAATGATTCAGCTAACCAAATCACTACGGGTGTTTTACCATTTCCACCCGCAGTTAAATTTCCTACCACTACAATAGGAACTGGCGCTTTCCATGAGCTAAAAATACCCATATGATAACAAAAGCGCCGGATAGTGGTGATCACGCCATATAGCAAAGATAAAGGCAGCAGCAGAATATACAGCCACGAGCGACCAGCCCAAATGCGTTCAATCATTGGCTAAATTGAATCTTATGTAACTGAGCATAAACACCATTTTGCTCAATCAAAGTTTTATGAGCACCACGTTCAATAATTTGGCCATCTTCCACAACCAAAATTTGATCCGCTTTTTCAATAGTTGATAACCGGTGAGCAATCACTAATGAGGTACGATTTTTTTGTAACTCATCAAGGGCAGCCTGAATTGCTCTTTCTGATTCGGTATCCAAAGCGGAAGTAGCTTCATCTAAAATTAAGATCGGCGAATCGCGCAATAGAGCCCGCGCAATAGCGATGCGTTGACGTTGACCACCAGAAAGCATCACGCCATTCTCTCCGATCATGGTATCAAGGCCATGTTCAAGCTTACTGATGAAATCCATTGCATAAGCCATTTCCGCTGCTTTGGCTATTTGTTCACGACTAAAATTACCATCAGTAGCATAAGCAATATTGTTGGCTATAGTGTCATTAAATAAATAGACATGCTGGGATACCACTGCAACCTGATTACGCAGCGAGCCTAAGGTATATTCACGAATATCATGACCATCGATACGAATACTACCTTCATCAATTTCATAAAAACGCGTAATCAAATTGGCAATTGTCGATTTTCCTGAACCTGAACGACCAACCAGTGCCACTGATTTGCCCGCAGGAATAGAGAATGAGATATCTCGTAATGCAGGATGTTCTTTTGTGGCATAAGTAAATGTCACATGGTCAAAATCAATATTACCTTGTGCTTTTTCCAGTTTCAGTTTGCCTTCATCTTTCTCTTGTTCCATATCAAGAATAGCAAACAAAGTTTGACATGCAGCCATTCCACGTTGGAATTGAGCATTAACGTTAGTTAATGATTTTAACGGGCGCAATAATGCAAACATTGAAGAGAAAACAACACCTATGGTTCCTGCCGTCAAAGTATCAATAATCTCAGGAAAACTTGCCGCATAGATAACTGATGCTAAGGCGAGTGAAGCTATCATTTGAATAATAGGATCAGAAATCGCTGAAGCCGTCGTCATCTTCATTGATTGGCTACGCATGTGATTGCTCACTTTATTGAAACGTTTAGTTTCAACTTCCTGCCCACCAAAGATCAAAACTTCTTTATGGCCTTTTAACATCTGTTCTGCACTAGTTGTTACCATTCCCATGCCGCCCTGCATATTTTTACTGATGCTTCTAAAGCGTTTGGAAACAATGCGTATCGCTACAGCAACAACTGGAGCAATGACAATTAAAATAATCGAGAGATGCCAACTATAATAGAACATCAGGCTAAATAAGCCGATAATATAAGCCCCTTCACGAATGATAGTAATCAAAGCACCGGAAGAGGAGGCTGCGACTTGCTCTGAATCATAAGTGATACGAGATAATAGCGTTCCGGTAGATTGCTGATCAAAAAAGCTTACCGGCATACCCATCATATGACCAAATAAACGGCGACGCATATTCATCACCACTTTACCTGAAACCCAAGACACACAGTAAGTCGAAACAAAACTAGATAAACCACGAACCAGCATTAAGCCAATAATGGCTATAGGTAACCATTTTAGGGTGTCGTTATCTGCTTTACCAAAACCTTCATCTAACAAAGGTTTCAATAACGAAATCATAAATGCATCACCAGCCGCATTAACTATTAAAGCGATCGCAGCAACCCCTAAACCCAGTTTAAAAGGTGCGATTGATGGCCATAGTCGGCGGAACGTTTGCCTAGTGGAAAGGTCTTTATCATTCATTCAAATTTTACCGAAGCTTAAAATAAGCAGCCTATTCTACTAGGGAAATCTGTTTTCACCAAACCACTGATGATACCAACGCGGTTTGATTTCATATCGATAACGCGAGATAAGTTTTTTTTCTTTGTTAAACCAAATGGTTATCTGCCCTGTCTCGGATGTATTCAGCCAAGTTATTTTTCTTTCTTTATACCTATTTCTGACTTTATCTGATGGAATTCTCCACGGACTATAACGCGCTGAAGAGACTAAAGCTAAATCAGGTGCCACACTTTTTAGCAGCAAAGGTGTCGAGGAGGTATTACTACCATGATGCGGCACCTGTATAATTTCGGCAGATATCGCTTCACGCTCTAATGCAACTATCCTTTTTTCACCGTATTTTTCCACATCGCCAGTAAGTAAAATAGTGCGATAACCATCGCTAATTTGAATAACACAAGAATTATCATTATGGGAAAGTTTAAGTCCCTTAATTGGCCATAAAACATTAAAAAATAGCTCTCCCCACTGCCAGCCAATACCTCTATGACAGGGTAAATGTGAAAGACCGCCGAAACTGCTGCGTAATGCTATATTGGGATAACGGCGCTTAAGTGATTTAACGCCTCCTGTGTGATCTAAATGATTATGGCTAAGAATAATACCAAGTGGTTGGATTTTATGCCTAGTCAAAAAGGGAATAATTTGACTGCTCGCTATATCGCCTTTATGCCAGCTATTACCTGTATCATAAATAACAGCCTGACCCTGTTGCTCTATGATCATTGCCAACCCATGTCCAACATCAAGCATAGTTAATGACCAACCCTCTTGTTTGTCTTTAAGATAAATATTGTAAAGCAGTAACGTGAGCCCACAGGCTATCAAATGATAATAATAACGAAACCAACCAAATAAACCGACTAATACCCAAATCCAGCTCAATGATAAAATCCACAGCCAAAATGGCATACTAGTCAGATCAAACCAATAATCGGCAAGTAATGGTAATGGCACTAAGCTAAAAGAGAGAATATGATCGATAAGTTGGAGGTTAAGCTGCTGTAAAGATAAAGTTGGTAATATAAAAGCAACCATCACCAATGGAACAACAATAAAAGAAACAATAGGTACTAACCAAAGATTAGCCAATAAACTCGCTGGGTTAAAGCCATTGAAAATACTTAATTGAATAGGAATTAATAAGAGTAATAAACCAATTTGTAAATGTAATAACTTTATCCATTTCAACCACCAGTTTATATCTATTATTCTACTTAATGGCACAATAGCACACCAATATAGAATAGCGATTACAGCAAATCCAGAAAGCCATAAACTGTCTGATAAGATCGCTAATGGATCAACGAGAAGAATTAATGCCATACTTCCAATCGCCCATTGCCAGGCAAAACAATAAAAAGCTTGTTTTCTTAAATAGATACCCAGTAACAAAGCTAAAACTGCACGTATAGCGGGGATAGAAAATCCAGATAGCCAACCATATGTCAGTGCTATAAATAATCCCCCCCAGAGTGGCGAAGTTGCATAAAATAACGAATAAGGTAATAATCTTTGTATCAAACGAAAAAAGAAAAAACCGCTAAAATAGGCAATGCCAATATGTAAACCTGATATGGCGAGCAAATGACTCACTCCCGTTTTTTGTAACCATTCTGATTGTTGCCGTTCGAGTAATGTACGTTCTCCAAACATTAAAGCATAAATTACACCGCTACTTTTTTTATTGCTAATATTGTCAAAATAGTAATCAATAATTTTTTGTCGTAATGAACAGCGACTATCAAGATTAAGTGCTGACCTATTTTTAAAATTGCCAATCACTCGCTGGGAAATTAAATTACGTTGATTATTAAAGCCGCCTTCATTTAACAGCCCATGGAGTGGTTTCAAATTTGTCGTCAAAAACCACTTCTGTCCCAAACATATTTTATTTTTATATTGTTTAGATAAATACCAATTTGCATAGATTGGTGGAAAAACGCTAGCTCCATTAATTTTATCAATTCTTACTTTAACATTCTGTTCATCTAGATTTTTTATGGGTACTGAAACGATAGTAGTGATCACTTGATGATAACCTAAACTCATTAAATCCATTTTTTCAATTAAGTTTGCGCTATGCCAGCATCCCCATATAAAAGCAAGCCATACAATTAAGATAAATTTCAGCGGACTATTTACAATAAGTAATACGATAAATGCTGTAATTAAGAGTACGAGCATTATTTCTATTTTTATATTGGGTAACTTGCTTATATATAGCAGAGGAAGTAACCCTAGAAACAAAGCTGTGGAGGTATAACTCAGTGAAATTTTTGCATTAGGTTTGATGATCCAAAAGACATATTTAAATATTGTCATTAGCCTTTATTTCCATACTCGATAATTTCCATCGACCATAAAACAGGCATATCAACAAAAAAATACTAATGAAAAAAAAATCAGATCAGCTTTAAGTATTAATAAATCGACTTTCTGCATATACATTTTTATTTTCGAACTTGGTCGCAAAATATACGTATTGATAGTGGCTTTATTAAATTAGAAATATTTTTTTATATCTATTGTAACGCACGGAGAGATGAGCGGCAGAGAAGATGATGATAGATAGCTTTTATAGATGAATAGGCTGCCACGCTTTAAGGAATAGGCTTACAACCAATAAAAATAAACGACACCTAATTTATTATTAAAAGTGTCGTTTTATATATTTAATTAAGTCATACGAAATTTATTGAACTTCGTAGATGTTCACACGGTCACGTAATTCTTTACCTGGCTTAAAGTGTGGAACGTATTTACCTTCCAATTCTACTTTATCGCCTGTTTTTGGATTACGACCAACACGCGGAGCACGGTAGTGAAGAGAAAAACTGCCGAAACCGCGAACTTCGATACGCTCTCCACCAGCCAAAGTATCTACCATATGTTCAAGCATTTTCTTTACAGCGTCTTCAACAACTTTCGCTGAAAGATGAGATTGCTGGCTGGTAAGTCTTTCAATTAGCTCAGACTTGGTCATAGTACCTCCCTAAACTACCGTTATATAAAGGGCAACAAAATTGATGCCCTTATTGAACTTAATTATTCGCCTTTAGCTGCTTTGAAAGCTTCAGCCATAGCGTTGTTTGCAAAGTTTGCATCTTCCTGCTTAGTATTTACAACAGCGATAGCGTCTTTTTCATCAGCTTCGTCTTTTGCACGTACAGACAGGTTAACTACACGGTTTTTGCGATCAACACCAGTGTATTTAGCTTCAACAGCATCACCAACGTTCAGAACTTGTGTTGCATCTTCGATACGGTCACGCGTAGCTTCTGAAGCACGCAGATAACCTTCAACACCGTCAGCCAGTTCGATAGTTGCGCCTTTAGCATCAACAGCAGTCACTTTACCAGTAACAATAGCACCTTTCTTGTTTACAGCCAGGTAGTTATTGAATGGATCTTCTGCTAACTGTTTAACACCAAGGGAAATGCGCTCGCGCTCTGCATCAACTTGCAGAACAACAGCTGCGATTTCGTCGCCTTTCTTGTATTCACGTACAGCTTCTTCGCCAGTAACGTTCCAAGAAATGTCAGACAAGTGAACCAGACCATCGATTCCGCCGTCTAGACCGATGAAGATACCGAAGTCAGTGATTGACTTGATTTTACCTTCAACGCGATCGCCTTTATTATGAGTTTCTGCGAACAGCTGCCATGGATTAGATTTGCACTGTTTCAAGCCCAGTGAGATACGACGACGTTCTTCGTCAATATCAAGAACCATAACTTCAACAACATCACCCACGTTAACAACTTTAGAAGGATGAATGTTTTTGTTAGTCCAATCCATTTCTGAAACGTGTACCAGACCTTCAACGCCTTCTTCGATTTCAACGAAGCAACCGTAGTCAGTTAGGTTAGTTACGCGACCCGTCAGTTTAGTACTTTCTGGGTAACGTTTAGCGATAGCAACCCAAGGATCTTCGCCAAGCTGTTTCAGACCAAGAGAAACACGTGTGCGTTCACGATCAAATTTCAGCACTTTAACATTGATTTCATCGCCAACATTGACGATTTCGCTTGGATGCTTAACACGTTTCCAAGCCATATCAGTGATATGCAGTAGACCGTCAACACCGCCCAGATCAACGAATGCGCCGTAGTCAGTAAGGTTCTTAACGATACCTTTAACTTCCATACCTTCTTGCAGGTTTTCCAGCAACTGATCGCGTTCTGCGCTGTTTTCAGATTCGATAACAGCACGACGGGAAACAACAACGTTATTACGTTTTTGATCCAGTTTGATTACTTTGAACTCAAGCTCTTTGCCTTCCAGGTGCGTTGTATCACGAACTGGGCGAACATCAACTAAAGAACCTGGTAAGAACGCACGAATACCGTTCAGTTCTACAGTGAAACCACCTTTAACTTTACCGTTGATAACACCAGTCACAGTTTCAGCTTCTTCGTAAGCTTTTTCCAGCATCAGCCATGCTTCATGACGTTTAGCTTTCTCACGAGAAAGAACAGTTTCACCGAAACCATCTTCTACTGCGTCCAGTGCAACGTCGATTTCGTCACCAACCTGGATTTCTAGCTCACCCTGAGCATTTTTAAATTGTTCGATTGGAATTGCAGATTCAGATTTCAAACCAGCATCAACCAAAACAACATCTTTATCGATAGCAACAACAGTACCACGTACGATTGAGCCAGGACGTGTTTCAATACTTAGCAGGGATTCTTCAAAGAGTTGAGCAAAAGATTCTGTCATATTAATGATCTTCAAGAGTTTATTTTTAACGTCCATCCGGCATCCCGCCAAATGGGGTTGTTTCACATACCCTACAACAATCCTTGTCAGAGGGTGAATGTGACGCAATTTTATTACCGAATTGCATCACTATAGGCGTACCTTACCTAATTATAAGCTAAAATAAAGCCAATTACTTAGATAAATTAAGAATTTCTTTCGCGTATGCCAGTGCTTTCGCAATAACGTCTTCAATTGACATACTAGTCGAGTCAAGAATGAGCGCATCTTTCGCTGCAACTAACGGAGCGACAGCCCTATTACGGTCACGATGATCTCTTTCCTGAATTTCGCCTAAAAGACGTTCAAAGTTAACATTAAACCCCTTATCCTGCAACTGTCTCATTCGACGATGCGCGCGCTCTTCAGCGGAGGCATCAAGAAAAATTTTGACTGGCGCATCGATAAAAACCACAGTCCCCATATCTCGACCATCGGCAATTAATCCGGGGGCGATACGGAAGGCACGTTGGCGACGTAATAAGGCCTCTCTTACACGTGGAAAAGTGGCGGTTTGAGAAGCCGTATTGCCGACGGTTTCGGTCCTGATCTCATTACTGACATCTTCGCCTTCGAGAATAACTTTAAGTTGATCACCTTCCGGCACAAAACGCACATCAAGGTTCGCGGCGAGCGGGACTAAAGCCGCCTCTGATTGGATATCAACATGATGATGTAACGCCGCTAAAGCCAGAACACGATAAATCGCACCTGAGTCCAATAGCTGCCAACCAAGCTCTTTTGCCAGCGCTTGGCAGAGAGTGCCTTTGCCTGCACCACTTGGTCCATCAACAGTAATTACAGGGGCAAGTGCCACCATAAGGGGGATCTCCTTTTGTGCAGATAGAATATTGACAGCTCTCTGCAAAACAAAATTGTGACTCGTATTATACTCACTGAGCGATTTTGTGAAATAAGGAGGTGAAAATGAATGAGCAAAAAAAGCAGGATCGGATAAAAATACCCCGAATTGGTAGGATAACGATGATACCGGTTTTTATTTCGCTATAACATATCGCAATAAATAGTGTAAAAACCGGTATCAGATTAATTAATAAAGCTATTAACTTACATTATTCATTTTTATTTCTGGCTATTATTCCTTACTTAACTTAGCTAATTGCTCAAAGTAGTCAGGAAAAGTTTTTGCGGTACAGCCTGGATCTAAAATAGTGACAGGGGTATCTGAAAGTGCCACTAAAGAAAAACACATGGCGATACGATGATCGTTATAAGTTTCAATTTCAGCATGTTGTAAATGTGCTGGTGGTTGGATACGGATATAATCGTGCCCCTCTTCCACTTCAGCGCCAACTTTACGTAGCTCAGTCGCCATAGCAAATAAACGATCTGTCTCTTTGACTCGCCAGTTATAAATATTTCGAATAACAGTTTCACCTTTGGCAAATAGAGCCACAGTACCAATCGTCATCGCCGCATCGGGAATGGCATTCATATCCATATCAATACCCACTAGAGTGCCACGCTCACATTCAACGTAATCATCACCCCAGCGTATTTTTGCACCCATTTTTTCGAGTACGTTCGCAAATTTGGTGTCACCCTGTAAACTATTTCGGCCAATACCTGTGACTCGTACGCTGCCACCTTTAATGGCTGCAGCCGCAAGAAAATAAGAAGCTGAGGAGGCATCACCTTCAACCAAATAATGACCTGGCGATTGATAGTGCTGATTAGCGGTTATTTCAAAATATTCATATTGATGATTTTCAACTTGTACGCCAAATGAGCTCATTAACGCCAAGGTAATATCAATATAAGGTTTAGAAACTAGCTCACCCTCAATACGTATACTGGTATTAGTTTCAGCCAACGGAGCAGCCATAAGAAGTGCGGTTAAAAATTGGCTAGAAACTGATCCATCAACATGAATATTGCCACCTTTAAAACCACCCGTTAGGCGCAATGGCGGAAATCCGCTAGTTTCAAGGTAATCTATTTGAGCCCCACCTTCACGTAGCGCATCCACTAAGTGGCCAATAGGGCGCTCTTTCATTCGAGGCTCACCAGTCAGTACTATGTCATGAACTCCAAGAGATAGGGCCGCAGCCAGAGGACGCATTGCCGTTCCTGCATTTCCCAGAAAAATTTCGACTGACTGATTCGCTGTCAAAGAACCGTTAATACCTTCAATAGTACATTCTGTTCGATCATCAGACAGTTGGTAACTGATACCCAGCTGGCTTAATGCATTCAGCATATGGCGAATATCATCACTGTCTAATAAGTTGGTGAGTCGAGTGGTGCCTTTGGCCATAGCCGCAAGGAGTAAAGCTCGATTAGATACACTTTTAGAACCTGGTAAATTAATTACGCCGTCAATATGTGCAATGGGTTGTAATGTTAGGGATTGCATAGAACGCAGGCTCTCCAATATCTATTATATTCAATTGTTATTATAATTAATTAAGAATATTTCAAAATTCGCTAGGAGAATATCCCAGCGAATTTATCCACACTTTATATCGATAAGATCAGCGACTGGATAATTAACTATTACGACGCTCAAAATCCGCCATAAAGTCAACCAGTGCTTGAACGCCCGCCAAAGGCATTGCGTTATAGATAGAGGCGCGCATACCGCCTGCGACTCTATGACCTTTCAGTGACAGCAATCCCTGCGCTTTAGCTTCTTCTAAGAATTTCGCATCCAGATCTGGATTGGACATTTGAAAAGGAATATTCATCCAAGAGCGGTTTTCAACGGCCACACGGTTAATATAGAAATCACTATGATCAATCGCATTATAAAGAAGAGTCGACTTTGCGAAATTGCGTTCAGCCATCTCTTGCAAACCACCATTCTCTTTCAGCCATTGAAAAACCATGCCTGAAAGATACCAAGCAAAAGTCGGTGGCGTATTAAACATAGAGTCGTATTTTGCTAATACGGTGTAATCCAAAATGGATGGCGTCTGTATAGCGGCTTTACCGAGTAAATCATCACGAATGATCACTAAAGTTAACCCTGCTGGGCCGATATTTTTCTGTGCGCCCGCATAGATCACGCCATAGCGGCTCACATCGATAGGTTTAGATAAAATTGAAGAGGAGTAATCTGCAACGATGATTTTATCGTCAGGGAAATTAGGCTCTTCATGGATCGCTGTACCATCGATGGTTTCATTGGGACAATAGTGAATATAGGCCGCATCATCACTAAATTGCCATTCACTCATAGGTTTGATACCAACAACACCATCTTTTTCAGTTTTAACTTGGATTAGATTGACGGAACAATATTTAGCCGCTTCTTCAGCAGCACATTCGCCCCAATAACCATTAACCACATAGTCGGCGCTGGTTTTATCACCTAACAAGTTCAATGGTAAAGCAGCAAAATGTCCGCGAGCACCACCATGACAGAAAAGCACTTTATAGTTTTCAGGCACAGCAAGCAGCATACGCAAATTACGTTCTGCTTCTTCAGCCACCGCAATAAACTCTTTACTGCGGTGGCTGATTTCCATCACAGAAACCCCTAACTCATTCCAGTTGCATAACTCTTGTTCTGCACGACGCATAACTTCAACTGGCAGCATGGCTGGTCCAGCACTGAAATTAAATACCTGACTCATTGACTCCACCCTATCTTCACAATGTGTGTTAAATTTAACTCGTCTTGTTAAAGTTGTATCATCAGGCGCCATTTGCTGCAATGGTTATTGTCGCGCAAAATTAACTTTGTTCCCTTGTATAATTAGCCTTTATAGTTGTTAAATAAATACATTTATATTCTGACACTAGTAAGCTAATTACCGCTTCATTAACTAGTGATAATAAATATTTATCGTTACAGGCACATCAAATGGGCCGGGACGAATAACACCATTATTGGTGGCTATTTCTGCCTCAAAATCCACTCTACGGACGTTGTTTGAACCCGAAACCATAATACGTTCCATTTTTTGCTGAGAGTTAAACTTAACTGGCTCTCTCTCACTACTTCTTACCCGTGTCAGCCTTAAGCCGAGTCCATTTCCTATATCTATTTCATCATCAGCATCAAGTTGGAAAGGAGTACTGAAATACATATCCACACGATATAAATTAAGATGATTTAAGGTACAGCCATTGGCCGTATCACGCGTTAATTTCACACTGAAATTTTTTCTTTTTTGAATTGCATTATGTGAATCAAAAATAAGATCACCAAAATCAACTGTAGCGGGAAGTATATCCATTGTTAAGTTAAGAGGGCAACGAGGAAAAGTGATCTTTTTCTGCTCAGTTACTTGTAATAGATTATTAAGTACAGCTTGGTCAACTTGATGGCGATCACCCAATAATAGTTTAAGCTCGACCTCTGATGGAGGAGTCATTGGCCCAGTTAATTGTAAAACATTATTCATTTTTATTGCATAGTAAAAAGAGAAATCGATTTGCTTTTGTTCGCCAGGATTAACGATATTATTAGTTAATGGAATATAACTTCCTGCAGAATACTCTTGGCTATTATAAGATAGAATAAAATCAGCATTATTAATATTGACATCATTATTGCTAACAATATTAGTAGTGTATTTTAAAACCACCTCCTCCGCAGCATTTGAGTTATTTTCACAAATCATACTAATATTATGTAAATCTGAACGCCATAAAATCTGCCCAATTATCGCATCAGGATAAATACTATTATTTTGACTATCTCCATAATGAATAGTATTCCCAGCACCGTTGGTTGCAGAACATATTAATGCAAAAGAGTTTACTGAAAACAGACTTAAAAATATAAAAAGTGGCAATTTAAAATAGGATAAGATTGAAATCAATCGCGTTAGAATAAATGACATTAACTACTCCTCACTTTGTAAAATATAATTATTATCATTGTAGCGATATTTTAATATTCGTATTGCACCATAATCATCAATATAGCCAACTTTAATATCAGAAGATAAATCGTTAGAAAGTTTAATTTCCTTAAATGATTGTGGCTTTAACATATTATAGCCAATACCTTTAACAACTTGTCCTTTTTCATCAACCACATCTGCAATATTAATATAATAACCTGTTGGATTGTCAATTTTCACCACTTTATTTGCATAGCTTACTTTGATTTCGCTTAACCAAGATTGGTCATTTTTAGTTAGAATTTGAGTTGGTCGATAAAAAATTTTCAATTTACTTTTTAACGCTACTTGCATATTATTTTTATATTCTGACTTCGGTGGAACTTCCTTTATGTTTAAATAGTATAGGGTCTCTTTATTACCTGGAAGTTCTTTACTTGACTCTGATTTTACAATTTTAATTTGGTTTTTCCCATTAGCTTCTATACGCTGAATTGGGGGAATAACTACAAAGTCATTTAATACTTTCTGACCATTTTCATCTTCTATCCAAGCCTCAGCTAAATAAGGAAGCTCTGCATTATTACTTAAGGTCATACTGACGGTATCTTGTTTCTCAGAAAAAACAATCCGAGTTCGATCAACATTTATTGATGCATAAGCATTACTCATTGTAAAAGACAATAAAAGTAAAATAGTATATTTTGTTTTCATATCAATCTCACTGGCAATAGATAGTTGAGGTTTTGTTTTCTTCAAAATGCAATTTACATTTATCATTAGAATTTAAATTAATTATATATTCTTTTTTTCTATCAACTCCGGTTAAATACGCCTGACCTTCACCGCCAACAATTCCGATTTCTCTTCCACTATTTGCATCAATAACTGCAGTTCCTAATGGTGCTACATTACCAGAATTTAATTTAATAATAGCCAAGATATTCTCACCACTAACTGAATTTAATTTATAATAACCAATAGCTCCTTCGGTTAGGGTTTTAGAAAATACAGTATCCATAACGCTAACATTCTTCGGTAAATTACTAATATCAATATTAAATTCCGATGGAGAGAAGTTATTCACATTAGTTAAAACTCCAATACCTTTTTTATTCGTTATAGTTTCATAGTTATTAATCGGAATATCTTTAATACCATTGGCATCTATCATTATTCTTGGATGATTACCTGATGGGGCTCTATGAAAGGCTAGGCCATGCCCAGTAACCGTTAACCCACCATTCCAGCTAGTATTTAATGATCGATATTGCTGACGTTGCTGAGCAGCATTAACATAGACATCTCCATAAGCTGAATTATAATTAACAAACGCACTTACTGCTGGATCAATTGATTCTTGTCCTAGCTTAGTATTACTTACTGATAAACCATAGTTACTTCTGTCACTAATTTGATCGCTATAACTAATATTATTACTATGGGTGTTTTTATCTATCGAATATCGCTGATTATAATTGACTCTTCCCTTACTATTTAGAGGGAAAGATAATGAGAGATAAACTTCTTCTTGATTATTTTTCGCCCCATGAGTATGACTAAAATTAAGTGAACTGGTAATACCTTTTATTTGACCTAAATCAAAATTTTTATTTAAAAATAAAGAGTACCTTACTTGCTCACCTCTTTCCCAATAATGAGTACGTGCAGCGGTTAATGCTAAAGAGATTGCTAAAGGATTAATATATTGTCGTACCGAAACAGAGTCAGTTCTTTTCTCTCGATCACCATAATTAGCACCGTTAATCTTGCTCAAGTAATGAGGTATACTGATGTAATCTTTATCTGATATTTGGCTATTAGCGAATAGATCTGTATTTGTTCTTTCTATGCGATTTGAATAGCTTAATCTAAATCTATTTCCCGAATGATCATCATGGTTATTTATCTCTGTTTTTAAATGTGTTGCATCAAAACTTAATGCGCCAAGTCGATATAGGCTTTGATTGATACCTAAACTTAAGTGATCATAACTCTGTACGTTATTCGATGAAAGTATCCCGCTATATAATGTAGTCTGATTGGTGAGTCCCAAAAACAGCTCACTATTAATAAAGTAAAGATCTTTTTCAAACGATTTATTCAATAAATTAGTTTTACCCGCCGAAACAGAATAACTAAGATTACCGGGTCTCAACATAGTTGCAATAGGTGAAACGTAAATCTCACGAATATCCGTGCTGCCATCCTCTTCTTCAACTGTAACTTTTATATTACCATTAATGTTTGCTGGTAGATTATCGATACTAAATGAACCCGGTGGTACTTGTATGCGCTTAATAATAGCGCCACTCTTTTCAAGAGTGACGGTTGCATTTGTTCTAGCAATACCTTCTATTTGAGGCGCATAACCGCGCGCTGATGGTGGAAGCATTCTCTCATCAGTGAATAAACTCAAACCAGTAAAACGAAATGCATCCGATAGCTCACTCTTTAAATACATATCACCAGTGACAAATTTTGATTTTATTTCAGGAATGGCTCGATATGCATATTTCTGCGGAAACTCTAATCTATAGCTATCTATATCACCTTGTTTATTATAATTAAACTGATAATCAGCTCTAAATCGCCATGCAGATAAATTAGTGCCTAAAGTGCCATAATTATTAATTTTATAAGCTTCATCGGCTGATTTGCTTTTTAGATAATTGAAATACCAATTGTAATCAAAAAAAACACCAGATACACCATTGTCCCACTGACTATAATGCACCCAAGTAGGATCAGCAGACAGCAACCACGATTGCGGAATAATGATATCTAACTGATGTAAATATTTATCAAAGGTAACAATGATCTCTTTTTCAGCAGAAAAATTATAACAACTATTATTTTTAAATACAGCTAACCGATTAAGATACTCTGATTTTATACCAAATTCATTGATTACTTTATCTGTGATACAGGGATAAGATGTACCATCATTGTTCTCTATATACTTAATTAATTCCTTTTCACTTTTAATATTATTATTAAGTTTAATTCTTAAATAATAATCACCAGGCTGAATATAATCAGATTTAGAAAACATAGATAGATCGACATTACTTTTATCTTTTATATTAAGATGCTCAATATTGAATTCGATTGCATGGCAATTTAATGAAACCATAATAGCAGTGAAAGACAATAAATATTTCTTTATTTTTTTCATAATTTAAAAATATTTAACCTAATAATTTTAGTCGATTAAAAGGTGATTATTACACCACCATTTATATATGTTATTTATATTCTATTTGATAAGTCGCAGTTGCAGAGAAGTTACCATAAGCCAATTGCTCACCATTCCGTTCAATTTTTGCACTAAATGGCAGCGTGATATCTCTATTTTGATCAATATGAATAGGAAGAATAAATATTATATTATTGTTTGCAATATCAAGGTTATTTTCAACTGAATCAATCATCCGAATAGCAATTCCTCTCGCCTGTCCGGACACCTTTAATAACTCAGATTTGATTAAATCTGATTGACCAAAAAATTTAACATCTATTCGTTGCGTCTGAGAATTAGATAATTTTTCAAAATTACAGTTTTGTAATTTAATAAAATCTCTTTTGATTAATTCTATATTTGGGCTATCTATATCGATATCACCAAAATCAATATTAATGGTTTTACTTGATGGCGCTATTTTACAGGGTGCTGTAACCAAACTCCCTGAAAAGCTAATATTCCCCGATGAATAATTAGCTAAAACTGTCACTGGTATTAAAGAGCTCATTACCGTTGCTAAAATAATGGTTATTTTTTTCACTTTACATCCTTGTATCAACCTAATCTATATAACTTATCGCTAACATCAATTAACGCATAAATACTTATAGAATAAATAGCTATAAGTTAATTAATTATTCTATGGTAACAAAAACCATATTAGATAATAGTTACCATCCATGTAACCATTAACTGTAAATTAAATAACCAACTTAACAATAATAATAATATTTAGCACCATAGAAGTAGCATCAAGCTGAATAATATTAAATAGATAAATAACTAAATATTTATTACATCATTAAGAAATAAAGCACACGCTTATTATGAATAAAGTGTTATAAATAAAAGGTGGTGAATAAATCACCACCCTATAACTTATTTATACTCTATGCTATATGTTGCATTAGCAGCCAAATCACCGTGAATAATTGGTCCAACAGTAGGTACTACTTTTGTTTTGAATTTGATACTCAAGTCACTATTACCTGCACTATTAACAGAAATCGCACCATTATTAAGAGCAAGATCATGTCCAGTTGCATTCATAAAACGAATACCAACACCTTTCGCTGAACCAGTAATACGCAATAAATCAGCATTATCTAGATCTTGTAGGCCAGAAAATTTAACTTCTACACGGCTAACACCAGGAATAGTTGCAAAATTACAGTGACCTAGTTTAATTTCACCTTCTCTAGTATTCTCAACAACAGAACCATTATCTGCAATTACGTGGCCAAAATTGATATTAACATTTTGAGTTGCCGCATCAATAATACAAGGTGCTGCAATCAAATTACCAGTAAAGGTAACTGTACCTGCTAAATTATTTGCCATTGCTGAAACTGACATCAGCGAACTAATTACTGCTGCTAAAATAACTTTAGAGTTTTTCATATTACTTCCTTGTATTTACTTCATTTATGTTTAATATTATTTAAGGCTGCCGTTCTATCAATTAATATCTTGTATTAAATTGTAGACTCCCTGACAACGAAGGTCATATTAGACAATAATAATTTTCATTGCAATGATTACGCGTCAATTTAATTCAATAGCTAAAAAATAGAGGCCTATATAATATATGACAAGCACTTATTATTTATAATTAGAATATATTTCCTTATTACATCAAGTTATCAATATGATTAAACTCTATATATTCACATTGATTATCATAATATATAATGAAAAGAAGTTAAATATAATTAAGGCGTATTAATTGATATATTATATAAGTCACATATAGGGAAGGAGAATATCAGAATAATATGGATAGGCAATTACCTACCCATATTTGATTGGTGGGATTAATCAGCAATAACGCTATTTACAATTTTTATGGCTTCTTCTTCAATGAGCTTTAAATGCGCTGGCCCACGAAAACTTTCACAATAGATTTTATAAGCTTCTTCAGTACCAGAAGGACGCGCAGCAAACCAACCATAGTCAGTCATCACTTTCAATCCACCAATAGGTGCGCCATTACCTGAAGCTTTAGTTAAACGCTGAGTAATTTTATCACCCGCTAACATATCGGCTGACACCATCTCTGGCGAAAGTTTGCTTAAGCGCGCTTTTTGCTGATGGGTGGCTTTAGCTTGAATACGGCTATAGCTTGGTGCACCAAATTTCTCGGCTAATTTATTATAACGTTGCTGTGGGTTCTCGCCCGTCACCGCTGTGATTTCTGCGGCCAACAAGCACATGATGATCCCATCTTTGTCAGTCGACCAAGGCGTACCATCAAATTTAAGGAACGATGCGCCTGCGCTCTCTTCACCGCCAAATCCAAACGAGCCAGTAAATAAACCATTAACAAACCATTTAAAACCCACTGGCACTTCTACTAGTTCACGGCCGAGATCTTCTACCACTCGATCAATCATGGCACTTGATACTAGAGTTTTACCGACAGCAATTTTTTCATTCCACTGCGGGCGATGACGGAATAGATAATCAATCGCCACAGCAAGGTAATGATTAGGATTCATTAAGCCATCAGGTGTGACTATGCCATGTCGGTCATAATCAGGATCATTGGCAAAAGCGAGATCAAACTTCTCTTTCATTTCTAATAGACCCGCCATCGCCCAAGGCGAAGAGCAGTCCATACGGATCACGCCATCATGATCGAGTGGCATAAAACGGAAAGTCTGATCGAGTTGTTCATTTACTAACTCTAAATCAAGTTGGTAATATTCAGCGATTTTTTTCCAATATTCAATGCCTGAGCCACCCAGTGGATCAACACCGATTTTCAGACCTGCTTTTTGAATCGCTTTAATATCAACCACTTCACCTAGCGTTGAAATATAAGGCGTGATTAGGTCTTGCTCTGTCACAAAGCCGCTCTGTTGCGCTTGCTGATAAGCCAGACGTTTTATCCCGACCAAATTATTGGCTAATAATTCATTAGCGCGCTTCTCGATGATCGAGGTTAGGTCGCTATCAGCCGGTCCCCCATTTGATGGGTTATATTTGATACCCCCATCTTCAGGCGGATTATGCGATGGCGTAATCACAATACCATCGGCTTGATCTTGATGGTTGCGATTGTAACTGAGGATAGCGTGAGATACCGACGGCGTTGGAGTAAATCCATTATTTTCTTGAATAATAACATTCACTTCATTAGCAGCCAGTACCTCTAAAACAGAAATAAAAGCGGCTTCGGACAATGCATGAGTATCTTTACCCACATAACAGGGGCCAGTATTACCCTGCTGCTTACGCACCTCAACAATGGCTTGTGCAATGGCTAAGATATGCGCTTCATTAAAGCTTTTGCGCTCTGCACTGCCTCGGTGACCTGAAGTCCCGAACTTAACACTGTGCGAAGGATCATGCATATCTGGTTGTAGTGCATAATATTGAGCGGTCAATTGAGCAACATTAATTAAGTCGCTCTGATGAGGAAGTTGACCTGCACGTTGATGTATTGTCACTGTTTCTCTCCTGAGAATGACAGCCGCTATCATATGAGAAGCTGCATAAGCGGGTTAGATCGTACTACAGGCTTTTTCAATTACATTCGCTGGAAATTGCATCTCTTGCATTACCATTTCAACCATATTACGTTTTCTATTCGTATTGGTATTAGTGATCACCCAATAAGGTGTGCCAGGAATGTGCCGAGGTTTGGATTGCTTGCCTGCAGCCAATAAGGTTTGTTCGTCTCCAGCAAAATAGATGCGGGTACGTCCATACATGGACTCTGTCGCTGCGGCAAACTTGGTTGGATCTAAGTGATACAAGGTCGATAAAATCAACATAAAGCGATCTATGGCTTTATTTTTTTCAGCATAGGGATCAGAAAGTAATAGTTCACGTATTACTCTCACTGGATTCTTGGTTTCAGCCGACGTAGAGATGGCAGGGGCAGCTAAAACCACAGATTGTGAACCCGCTTCTGGTGCTTGCTCTGGCTGCTCGGATGTAACATTTAACATGCGACGTAAAATATCCGATGCACTTTCACCGATATGCCTAGTATGACTCGCAATATAGCGGTAAAGCTCTTCATCAACTTCTATAGTTTTCATTTCATTCCAATACTGTTTTTGACTAAAATTAGCCTCGGAATTATAAGATAGATTTAAATAAAACAAAACAATTAAAATTTCAATAACTTAAAGTATATTCGCCCTATCCATTGATTAAAATTTAGTGTGTTAAATAAATCAATCAGTTAGAAAATAACGCCTATTTTTGCTACTGAGACTGTCTTTATCAGATATCGAGCTATAAAATTAGCAAAGTCAGTAATAAAAAAAATTGCGTCAACGCCCATAATCATAATAAGTCACTCTACTTAGCACCAATAGAGCATTTGGTTTATGCCCTGCACCATGTCATGATAGTCAGTTATCAGCCATTTATTCACACAATAATCCATTATGAACACACTGCTAAACTATAAACTACACCAACCTGAGCAACCTATCTCTTCGATTCCCATAGTGCTAATTCATGGCTTATTTGGTGATCTGAATAACTTAGGTGCACTCACTCGTGGATTGCAAAACCAATTTATTACGCTACAAATAGACGTACGTAACCATGGTGACTCATTTCGTTCTGACAGCATGGATTATAGCGATATGGCGCAAGATATTATCGATCTGTTAGCCGAGTTGGATCAGCCAAAAGCTATTCTTATCGGTCATTCAATGGGCGGTAAAATTGCCATGAAAGTGACTGCACTTAAACCTGAGCTAGTGGAAAAATTAGTAGTTATTGATATTGCGCCTGTTGCTTATCAAGTCCGTCGTCATGATGAGATTTTTGCTGCGCTGCAAGCGGTGATTGATCAACAAGCCACCAGCAGACAGCAAGCTGCCGAGATAATGAGCGAATATTTAACGGAAGAGGGCGTGATTCAATTTTTATTGAAATCTTTTCGTCAAGGCGAGTGGAAATTCAATTTGCCGATCTTAATTGCTGACTATGCCGATATTATTGGCTGGCAAGATGTTCCCGCATGGCTGGGTAAAGTGCTATTTATTCCGGGTGGAAACTCAAACTATATAAAAGAAACCTATCGTGATCATATGGCCAAACAGTTTCCAAATGCTACTGCATGGGTCATCGCAGGGGCTGGGCATTGGGTACATGCGGAAAAACCTGATGCGGTCCTAAGAGCCATTTATCGTTTTTTAAATATCACTGAATAACAATATACTGCTTATGATGACAATGGTAGGCAACGGAATCGATTTGAAACTTAACCGCTGCCTACAATTAACAAAAAAGAGACCATTATAATATATTAATAATGAAAGCTATCAATTTTTAACGCTATATAAATTAAAATTAGACTTTATTTTTGCTTATTTATAATTTATAGATAAATTTATTACCTTCTATTTTCATGGATATATTCAAATGAAAAATGATTTTATATATATCATTACTAATAACTTATAAAATATATAATAAAAAACAATAAAATAGGATAAAATTCAATATATTTAAAAACAATAAGTATTGTAGCATAAGGCACTCAATTAATAATTGGACACATAGTCACTAATTATAAATAACTTATTGGCATACAATATGATAGATAAAAAGCAGTTAGATACACTTAGCTTAATCGGCTTAATCATTAAACTTGTAAAAGACATTGATATGGCTAAATTCAATTCAATGATATCCGTTGAAGATAGCTTTATTGATAACCTTAATACTATTAAAAAAAATCATCAAATTAAATGTCAGATAAAAAATCAAAAAAATAAAGAGCTAAAGCACATAGTTACTCCCTGTATCATTTATGATACCAATGGAGAACCTTGGCTATTAGCGAATCATAATGACGAACAAGTGCTTATTCAACCACCGGGTAATACACCACCGGAGCTGTGGGATATGCAGGATTTTCAATCACGCTGGAGTGGAAAATGGCTAAATGTAAAACAGAAGCAAAGTAAATTTGATATCAGTTGGTTTTATCCTGAGTTTGTTAAGCATAAGAAAATAATTGGTTTAATATTATTATTTTCGTTCATCCTACAAATACTTGCTTTGATCTCTCCGATCGTTATGCAAGTAATTATGGATAAAGTCTTAGTACATAATAGTATAACTACACTCGATGTATTAATTATCGGTCTAGTTATTGCCGCTTTTGCCGAAGTAATCTTAAAAGGATTTAGGGAGTATATTTATCATCACACGGCCAATCGCATTGATATTATTCTTGGATTAAAACTGGTTCATCATCTCTTGCACCTTCCGGTTTCATTTTTTAAATCTCGTCAAATTGGCGCCATTGTCACTCGGGTAAAAGAGTTAGAAACGATCCGTGAATTTTTAACCGGTAGTCTATTTACTCTCTGTGTTGATGTGCTGTTTTTATTTGTATTTATCTATGTTATGAGCCTATTGTCAGGCCTGCTTACATTGATATTTGTGCTCTCTATTCCCGCTTATTTTTTAGTGGCTTGGTTGCTAACCCCTAAAATTGAAGCGGCGGCTAATGAGCAATTCATGCATACCGCCATTAATACGTCATTTTTAACGGAAAGCTTAAATGGCATTGAAACAGTTAAAAGTTTATCTATCGAGCCCCATTTCAAACGTCGTTGGGAACAGCAAACCGTTGATATGAGTAGTAGTACCTTTGTCGCTCAACAAGTCCATTCACGCTCTGAGCACTGGGTAATGCTGATTGAGAAACTGGTATTAGCGATAATACTCTGGGTTGGTGCCACTGAAGTTCTGGCACTAAATATCACTATTGGTCAGCTTATTGCGTTTCAAATGATGGTCAATCATGCCAGCCAACCACTAGTTAAAATGGTGCAACTCTGGGGTGATTATATTCGCACCCGTGTAGCAATTGAAAAATTAGCGCAAATTATCAATCTGCCCATTGAACAACATCAATCAGGGCTTAAACAACCACTGCAAGGAAAAATTGAATTCAAGAATATATCATTCCGTTATCAACCTGATATGCCCTATATTTTGCAAAACTTCAATTTATCGATTGCTGAAGGCGAAACATTGGGAATTGTCGGCACTTCAGGTTCAGGTAAAAGCACTCTAGCTCGCTTATTGTTACGTCTTTATGCTCCTGAGCAAGGGCAAATTATGATTAATGGCGATGCTATTTCCGCCATTAATATGAATTCATTACGACAACAGACAGGCATTGTGTTGCAGGAGAATTTCTTATTCCATCAAACCGTTTATCAAAATATTGCGCAATCAAAACCCAATGCTTCTCTTGACGAGGTCATTTCTGCCGCAAAAATGGCGGGTGCCCACGAATTTATTCTCAAGCTGCCATTGGGCTATGACACCATGATCTCTGAAGGAGGCGCTTCTTTATCCGGTGGGCAACGTCAACGCATTGCCATTGCACGAACCTTATTGTCTGATCCGAAAATTGTTATTTTTGATGAGGCAACAAGTGCCTTGGATGATGAGTCTCAAGCCATTATTCAAGAGAATATGCATCAAATAGCCAAAGGAAGAACCGTCATTACGATTGCACACCGCTTATCTACCATTCGTCATCACCAACGTATCATTGTTATGCAACAAGGTAAGATCATTGAACAAGGAAGTCATGACGAATTATTAGCGCTTAATAAGCAATATAAACATTTATGGACACTTCAGCAGTCGCTGAAATAATATATGGAAGTTAAGAATGGAAAAGAAATCTTTTTCGTGGTTGCAGGCGATTAAAGCTAAACTCAAGAGAACCTCTCAATCACAATATTATGAATTTTTACCCTCGCATCTGGCGTTAATAAAAAGTCCGCCATCTCTATTTGCTATGGTGACAGCAACTACATTAAGTTTGGGTATTATCGCTGCTCTTGCTTGGTCTTATATTGGCAAGCTGGATGTACAGGCAACAACACAAGGACGTTTAATTGTCTCTGGCCATTCACAAGTTATTCAGGCCTATGAGCAAGGTCGTTTAGTTCATCTCTATGTTAAAGAAGGACAGCATGTTGAGCAAGGAGAGGCTCTACTAGGTATTAATGTATTAGGTGTCAGCCAAGATATTTTAAGTTTAGGACATCAAATCGACTATCATAATAATGAGCGTCTATTATATTCGGCGTTATTAACTAAAACACAACCTGATACTCAAACTGAATTTACCAAACTCTCTCTAGAGCAACAACAGAGACTCGCCACTAATTATCAAAGTATTTTAAATGAGTTTAATTCGATTATTGATGGAATTAATACAGAAATTGATATTAATACTGCCAATATTGAAACAAAACATAATGAATTAAAAATACTAAAATTACTTCGCGCTAATATTGAAAAGCGGCTAAGTGCGCATAAGAAATTAAGCCAACAACAGATGATCAGCAAAAACGAGTATCTTGAACAGGAACGAGAGCTGCTGATGACACAAAAAGAGATTATACAAAAACAGTCTGAAATTACCGTACTACAAGCCCAAAAAAGCTCACTATTAGAAAAATTGACTGGCGTTAAAATTCAGAAACAACAAGAGTGGTATGAGAAGCAAAAGAATGCTGAATTCCAAGTGATTACTCTGGAGCAAGAATTTAATAAAACAGAGGAGAGAGAACAGCTTGAAATTATTCGTTCTCCAGTTACTGGTACGGTACAGGAGCTCTCGACTTATACCATAGGCGCGGTACTACAATCATCGCAAAATGTGATGGTGATCGTACCGGACAATGACGTTCAAATCGCTGAAGTCAAAATACTCAATAAAGATATAGGCTTTATTCGTCCTGGTCAGAACGTGACTGTCAAATTAGATACTTTTCCTTATACCCGATATGGCACTATTGATGGCAAAGTTTTATCTATTTCACGTGACAGCACCCAAGATGAAAATTTAGGCTTAGTTTTTATTGGCCAAATTAGTCTAGATAAAAACACGCTAACGGTAGAAGGAAAAGAGGTGGAGCTAACTCCCGGACTCTCTATTGTTGCTGAGATCAAAACTGACCAACGTAGAGTCATTGATTATATTTTAAGCCCGGTCAAAGAATATATGTCCGAAGCTATGAGGGAGAAATAATCAATGTTACACAAGGATGAAACCCTAAAAGCTAATTATGGATTCGATGCACTTATTTGGATCGCTGACTATTATCAAAAAAGTATAACTAAGGAACAATTAATTCATGCGCTCGGAATGCATTCTGAAATTCCCACCGATTGGGAATTACGTGAATGTGCCGATTTGGTGGGATTAGAAACTGAATATGTTTATATTAATCCAAATCAGTTTTTGCATCTTCCGCTCCCTGCACTAATTAAAATCGACCAGCAATGGCATATTTTGACCAAGGATAAAGATGAGCAAATAACCCTTGTTAATTCTTATATTGATAGCGATATATCAATTAAAGCAGCGGAGACCTTTACCACCGAAGAAAATTATCAAGTTTTACTGTTTAAAGAAAAATTAGAGCCACCAAAGCGAGTGCCTTTTGGCCTATCTTGGTTTATTCCCTCTATTTTTCGCCAACGTTCTCAGTTAAAGGATATCTTTATTCTGGCGGCAGTGGTGCAAATATTTGCCTTAGTTAATCCGTTTCTGTTTGAGAATATTATTGATAAAGTATTGGTGGGACGTAGTCTCACCAGTCTACATGTTCTAGCTATTGCCATGATTGGTATCGCTATCGCTGAACCTCTGTATAGTTTTATTCGTAATAAAATATTCAGCTATATGAGTATCCAAATTAATGCAGAATTATCAGGACGCCTCTATCAGCATTTAATGGCATTACCTATCTCCTATTTTACCCAGCGGCAAACAGGTAAAATTATCTCTCGTATCCGTGAAATGGCACAAATTCGCCAATTTTTAACGGGTTCGACACTGATGCTATTAATTGATTTGCTGTTTGTGGTGCTCTTTGTCGCGGTTTTATTCTCTTATAGTGTGGTGATGTCGGGAATATTAGTCGGTTCTCTGGTGATATTTTTCCTTCTCTGGCTGGTACTGGGTCCCTTTATCCGTAACCAAACTGAAAAAGCCTATCAAGCCGATGAAAATACCACCTCATTTCTCACTGAATCTATTACTGGTATTGAGACGATTAAAACCACTGCCACAGAAAAGTATTTTTTTCAGCGCTGGCAGAAATTATTAAGCCAACAGTTAGCTCAAAATTTCAAAGTATCACTGAGGGGAATAACTGCCTCTCAATTGATGACCTTGGTCAGTAAAATTACTGTCGCCTTACTATTATGGGTGGGGGTGAAAGAAGTTCTAGAGTACAGAATGACCCCCGGTGAGTTAATTGCCTATAACATGCTTAGCGCTCATGTGACTCAACCGATATTAAGGCTGGCTCAGGTTTGGCAAGATTTTCAGCACACTATCATTTCTCTTCGGCGTGTCGGCGATATTTTAGATGAACCCGCAGAGAATGAGCGCCAAGGGATTGTCAGCGCGGCTTCCGTACAAGGCCGAATTGATTTTCAAAATATTCGTTTTCGCTATCAACCAGATACACCCGAAGTACTAAAAAATCTGTCTCTATCAATTAAAGCAGGCGAGTTTATTGGTATTACTGGTCCTTCTGGCTCAGGTAAAAGTACGCTAACTAAGCTATTGCAGCGACTCTATATCCCTCAACATGGCCAAGTTATTGTCGATGGAATGGATCTTGCGGTTGCCGATACCGTCGCCTTGCGTCGCAGGATGAGCGTAGTGTTACAAGAGAGTGTTTTATTTGTCGGAACTATCGCCGAAAACATTCGCCTCAGCCAACCGGATGCCTCCGATGAAGAGGTGATTAAAGCAGCGACACTAGCCGGCGCAATGCCCTTTATCGAAGAACTTAAAGATGGATTTAATCACCCATTAGCAGAACGCGGCGTTAATTTATCGGGTGGACAACGGCAACGAATTGCACTCGCTCGCGCCCTATTGACCAACCCCGATATTTTAATTCTTGATGAGGCAACCTCAGCACTCGATTATGAGTCAGAGGCGGCAATTATGGCCAATATGCCGGAGATCACTGCGGGTAGAACAGTCATTAGCATCGCACATAGACTCAATACCCTCTGTTATACCGATCGAATTTGCGTAATCCAAGATGGTGAGATTGTTGAAATTGATAATCACTATAATCTGATTGAGCAAAATGGGCTCTATGCCAAATTGTGGCATCAACAAACCTCCTAACAGTCGAAGGCGGTGATTTTCTGGCCGCCTTTTTCTCTTTTCAACATAAAGCGCACTATTTTTCACCTCTCTACTCCTTTCATTTTACTTGTACTGTAGCGATATACGGGGAGCTAAGGTATGATTGCGCGCTGGATCCTTGGTATACGCTTGGTATACGCCCTCTTATTTCAATAATTAATATGGCAAAAGAACAAACTGATCGCACCACACTGGATTTGTTCGCGAGCGAACGCCGGCCTGGGCGACCGAAAACAAGCCCGTTATCGCGGGATGAGCAATTAAAGATCAATAAACGTAACCAGCTTAGACGAGATAAAGTTAAAGGGTTACGTCGAGTTGAGTTAAAACTGAATGAAGATGCCGTTGATGCACTGAATCAGCTGGCTGAACAACAAAATATTAGCCGCAGTGAACTCATTGAACAAATGTTGATGGCACAGCTGCAACAATCGCTACTGTCGACAACAGAATAGGCTTAATCAGCCAAACCACACAAATTTGACAGACTTATCATGATAGATTCGCCAGAATAGAGCCCATAATGCTATTATTGATAGCAATCATTTAGCGAAAATTTGGCGTCAGAATTATACTGATAGCCCGAACAGAACAAAGAGGTTGAGTCACTTTATGGCAATCGTAGGTATTTTCTTCGGTAGTGATACAGGCAATACAGAAAATATTGCCAAGATGATCCAAGAACGTCTTGGTAAAGATGTTGCTGAGGTTCACGATATTGCAAAAAGCAGCCAAGAAGATTTGAATGCATTTGATATACTGCTACTTGGTATCCCAACTTGGTATTATGGCGAAGCACAATGTGATTGGGATGACTTTTTCCCGACACTTGAAGAGGTTGATTTTACAGATAAATTAGTCGCGCTTTTTGGTTGTGGTGATCAAGAAGACTACGCTGAATATTTCTGTGATGCTATGGGTACTATACGTGACATCATTGAACCACGTGGCGCTATTATTGTCGGTCATTGGCCTACTGAAGGCTATCATTTTGAAGTTTCGAAAGGACTTGCCGATGATAATCACTTTATTGGTCTGGCCATTGATGAAGATCGTCAGCCTGAATTAACCGAAGCGCGTGTTGATGCTTGGGTTAAACAAATTTCTGAAGAGATGTCTCTGGCAGAAATTGTCGGTTAATTAATAAAAGTCATACATCAAGCGTTTTTTGACGCGGGATAAGATGATAATGAGATATAGCTAGGTTTCATTTTCTGTTATGATACCTATAATTGTAAACTAGCTTAATAGTAAATGATCTTTTCTGTTAAGAATGTTTCGTTATTATTAAATTCATGAATTAAGTCACAGGATAAATCCGCATGACCGATAACAACAGAGCATTAAAAAATGCTGGACTAAAAGTTACACTTCCACGGTTGAAGATCTTGGAAGTGCTACAAGATCCTGAATGCCATCATGTCAGCGCGGAAGATCTCTATAAAAAACTGATTGATATCGGTGAAGAGATTGGTTTGGCGACAGTATATCGAGTATTAAATCAATTTGATGATGCTGGTATTGTCACGCGCCATAATTTTGAAGGTGGAAAATCAGTATTTGAGCTAACCCAACAACATCACCATGATCACTTGATCTGTCTTGATTGTGGTAAAGTCATTGAGTTTACTGATGAATCTATTGAAACGCGTCAGAGAAATATCGCAGCTCGCCATGGCATTAAACTGTCAAACCACAGTTTATACCTTTATGGTCATTGTGCTGATGGCACCTGCCGTGACGATGTAGATGCTCACGAAGCTAAAGCTGAATAATCTATTTATCTAATATTGATAGCCAGATACTCAATCTGTTAAAAAGGAACCCTGATAGGTTCCTTTTTTGATTATATTACTTGGCTAAAAAATCGTAAATGGCATAATAACGTTAAATTTAATGTCTTTTTCATCTTGGAAGATATTACCAAAGCCTGCCCCATAGCTCGGAATATCTGTATGATTATCATATTTGGTAAAGTGTAATTTAAATAAAGTATCTTTGGCTCGGCCTGATTGAATGCTATATAAAATATCAAAATTCCAAGCGCTCTCTTTTAGCTTAACATCCTGCGCATAGATTGAATTGGTACTAGGTTTTGCATCCCAACCATAAATATAGGAAGTCCCTACTTTCCAACCTGCCAAATCCCAATTTTTTAGATCATACATAACACCAGCATAGAGCGCTTTTTCATTATTGGCATTATAATCTGAGCGGCCATCCCACCAAATATCCATACGCCCATTTGAGGTTGCATAGCCTGGGGTCATTCGCTGTAGAAAATAACCTTGATTCCCTTTGGCCTTGGCATAAGTTCCCTCAACACGGAAATCAAAAGCTTCATAAGTATAACCCAATGTCACAGCTTGTAAAAAAGCTAAGCCATCATAAACATCATTGATACCACCATCGGAGACCTTACCTTTTGCACCATAAAACTGATAGGAGAGACGAAGATCAGATTGAGCAATAGGAATTGGATAAGAGACTTTGGCAAAATATTGATCCATATAATCTTTCGCTTGGCCGTAAGAAGCTTCTAATAATAGATTATTTTTAAAATCATATTTAAAACCGATGGCGTGTAAATAAGAGATACCTGTTTCACCATCTGCTTCACGGAAATTATAGGTATCGCGATACCAAGGAGCTTTGTAGTGATCACTCCACATATAAGACATTGAAAGTGTGCCCTTAGCATCAAAATCAAAGACTCCCCCCACCTCTAAACCGCGATAAGTCCCCGGCATATAACTCCAATGAGGAGCAATTAATGTCTGCCCTGTTGGCTGAATATAGCCGCCCCTCGCCCAGAATGGACCATATTTTAATTTAGCCGCGGCTTTATAGACACTGACGCCACTTCGATCTCCAGTCCATTTTTCATCCCAACGCGTTTTCCCATCACTAAATCCCAACTCATTCGGTGCCGCCGGACCGCTATTTGATAACTCTACCGCACTAAATGCAGCCAGATCTAATCCAATAACATCAATAAAATAACCTGAAGAAAAATCTAAACTGGCATTAAAAGTAGAGTGTTGTAGGTTTGCACTGTATTTTTTATAATTTTCACTATTAGGATCTAGCTCTTTTCTATCTCTATCTCGCTGCCAATAATAGAGCCCTCCCGTTAAAGAAGACTCATCGATAAAACTTTCGCCATAACTATTTGGGATTAAAATAATAGTTGAAAGAGCTGTTATTGTTAAAGCGAATGAAGCCCTGCTGTATTTAGCATTATTTATAAGCATAAAATAGTCTCTCATTGACTTAATATATAGGATAGGAGATAACTGTATTTAAATATTGTTCTTATTATCCTCAATCCTATTTTTCGCCACGCGAATTATCAATGGAAAAATTGACTTTATTGTTAAAGCTTGAGCGATAGCACATTTAAACAATATAAATAATGTAAATTAAAACATAACTAACTATTAAACTTCAATGAGTTAAAACAAATAAATCAATAGGGTGTTAATTAAAGTCTAAAAATAGCACAAGACTATTAACTTTATTAATTAAATCTATTAATTGAACGGTTAATTATTAATTAAACCTTTATCATTAATAAATAATTAATCACAAGATAATTTAAATGAGTCAATGATAAACTATTTATGCATTATAAATTGTATATTAGATAATAATATTACTATCCATTAATTAATTTTCAGTTAATTAAAATAGCAAGAAATAAAAAAGACAGCTGTTTAATGCTGCCTTTTCGTTAGTTAATTTTCGTTAATTATTAATATTGCTCAAAAAAGGATTGTATCCTATCTAGTTCATTGGTTTGAGTTAATGCCAGCTGTAAAAGCACACGCGCTTTTTGTGGATTCAAACGCTCAGAAGCAACAAAATTATACTTATTATCGTCAACTTCAGCATTGCGAGTTGTATATCCAGTAGGTACTCGACTTGAACGCACCACAACCACGCCATCTTTGGCTACGGCTGCCAGCTCATCAAAAACGCTTTTATACATATTGCCGTTACCCACACCCGCGCTGACAATACCAACAGCGCCTTCCGCTTTCAGTGCCTTAACGGGAGCGGCAGAGGCATTGGCATAATTATAGACAATACCAACATTAGGTAATTCGTTGAGTTTACTAACATCAAAAACGGCTTTCGCTGCACGAGGCTGTGCAACACCATAATAGGTGACTTTACCATCATGAACAAAACCTTCAGCTCCCGCATTTACAGCTTGAAAAGCTTGAACTTCATTGGTATTCATTTTCACCACATGACGGCCACTAATGACTTTGTCGTTCATCACCATCAGCACACCACGATCACCCGCAGATTTATCGGTCGCCACAACAACGGCATTATATAAATTCAGTGGACCATCCGCCCCAAGCGCAGTAGAAGGACGCATGGCTCCAACTAAAACGATAGGTTTTTTACAGGATGTGGTTAAATCGAGAAAATAAGCAGTCTCTTCAAGGGTATCAGTTCCATGGGTGATAACAAAACCATCGGTATTACTGCACTCTTGATTGATCTTTTTCGCTAATGTTAGCCAAACTTGATCATTCATATCTTGCGAGCCAATATTAACCACTTGTTCGCCGCTTAGCTTTGCAATTTTCTTAATTTCAGGAACCGCATTGATCAACGAATCAATCCCGACTTTACCCGCTTGATAACTGGAACCTGTTGCCGATTCTCCACCACCCGCAATTGTGCCACCCGTTGCGAAGACTTTAATTTCAGGGACTGCACATGCTGATGCGCTGGCGAAGGCGACAAAAGCAGTGAATATCATTTTATTAGTGCGTTTCATAATTAGCCTCATATTATATACCTTTCATTATTATAAGGTTATTAGCTAATTTTTTTGTGATAACACGACTATTTTTAAGGTTAATATTTATATTTGATTAATAAGCTCATTAAGTCAGTAAAAAGCATGGAGAGGCGGTTAAAAAGCCCGTATCATAAGCCGCCTGAAATACCTAATTGTTAAGTGACTGATATGACCCAAACCTTTATTCCTGGCAAAGATGCCGCACTCGAAGTTTCTATTGATTCATTTCAAAATAAACTACAAAAACTTGGATTTAATATTGAAGAAGCTTCATGGTTGAATCCTGTGCCGAACGTCTGGTCAGTACATATCCGTGACCGTGACTGCCCGTTATGTTTTACCAATGGTAAAGGCGGCACCAAAAAAGCGGCATTAGCCTCTGCCTTAGGCGAGTACTTTGAACGTCTGTCTACCAACTATTTTTTCGCTGATTTCTATCTCGGTAAAGATATTGCTGAAGGGGATTTTGTTCACTATCCCAATGAAAAATGGTTTGCTATTCCTGAAGATGAGAGCCTACCTGAAGGCATTTTAGATCCACGCCTGATCGCATTTTACGATCCTGACAATGCCTTAAGTAGCCATCAGCTGATCGATCTACAATCGGGTAACGCTGAGCGTGGCATTTGTGCCCTGCCTTTCACTCGTCAATCCGATGGTAAAACCGTCTATATTCCGATGAACATTATCGGTAATCTATATGTCTCTAATGGTATGTCAGCGGGAAATACGGCTAATGAAGCTCGTGTTCAAGGCTTATCAGAAATTTTTGAGCGCTATGTCAAAAATCGCATCATTACAGAATGCATTAGTTTGCCAACTATCCCTGAATCCGTAATCAATCGTTATCCTGCTGTTGCAGAAGCGGTTGAGAAAATTGAAAGCGAAGGATTCCCGGTATTCTGCTATGACGCCTCTTTAGGTGGCGAATATCCAGTTATCTGTGTGATCTTATTCAATCCAGCTAACGGCACCTGTTTTGCCTCTTTCGGCGCTCATCCTGATTTTGGAGTGGCACTTGAACGTACCGTCACTGAATTGCTGCAAGGACGTAGTCTAAAAGATTTAGACGTCTTCAATGCTCCTACATTTGACGATGAAGAAGTGGCAGATCAAACTAATTTAGAAACCCATTTTATCGATTCAAGCGGCTTAATCAGCTGGGATCTATTTAAGAAAGATGCGGATTATCCTTTTGTCGATTGGTCTTTCACGGGCTCAACCGAACAAGAGTTTGCTACTTTGATGCAAATTTATCAGCGTCTTGATGCTGAAGTCTATATTGCTGATTATGATCATCTCGGTGTCTATGCTTGTCGTATTCTAGTTCCCGGTATGTCAGATATCTATCCTGTTGAAGATCTGCATATTGCTAATAACACTATGGGAACACATCTGCGCGATACCATACTTTCGCTACCTGATAGCCAGTGGAGCCCTGAAGCCTATCTGGCGTTTATTGAGCAATTAGATGATGAAGGCTTGGATGACTTTACCCGTGTGCGTGAGCTGCTTGGCTTAGCCGTTGGCAAAGATAATGGTTGGAGCAATCTGCGCGTTGGTGAATTGAAATCTATGCTAGCTCTCGCAGGTGGCGATTTAGAACAAGCGCTTGTTTGGGTTGAGTGGACGCAGGACTTTAATAGCTCAGTCTTTACGCCTGAACGCGCTAACTACTATCGTTGTTTACAAACCTTGCTGCTATTAAATCAAGAAGAAGAGCGCGATCCAGCACAATATTATGATATTTTTGTGCGTATGTACGGTGAAGAGTGTGTTGAAACTGCATCGGCCGCACTGGCCGGCGATAATTGTTTCCACGGTCTTTGGTCTGTTGATGATCAATTAAGCACATTTCCTGCACATCAGGCACTACTTGCCGCCTATAAAAAGCTACAAGCGGCCAAGCGTTTGCAAGTGAAATAATCTTAATTGGATAGTGGCATTTATCCCATTATCGATCCTTAAGTAAAAATCAAGTTAACAATGTCGCTATTGGTAACATTCAGCTGACATATTAGCTTGATTTTTTACTTTCCAGCGCTGGCTTAAGCTTATTTTAAAATTTATTTATAAAAATTAAAATATTTTTTTATAATAAAATTCAATTAGTTAGCTTGTTTTTTAACTAAAATGTAACTTTCCCAGCAATAACTCCAGAGACTTTATGATCCATATCAAATTTCTTCTTTTTCCCCTTTGATAACATAATTGTGTGCTATAATTAATTAACTTTATAAGAGAGTGTTAGTATGAAAGCTGACAACCCTTTTAACTTATTGCCTCCTGTAGTGATGGCGAAAGTTGCAGATGATGCGGGTGTTTACAAAATCAATAAACATCCAGTAATTACCTACATGTCAGCCTTCACTGCTGGTATTTTTATTTCTATCGCTTTTGTCTTCTATATTACGGCGACAACAGGTGCAGCAGGCGCACCTTATGGCATTATTAAACTCGTTGGTGGAGTCTGTTTCTCTCTGGGATTAATGCTTGTCGTGGTTTGTGGTGCAGACTTATTCACTTCCACAGTATTAACTATTGTATCTAAAGCAACAGGCCGAATTACTTGGGGACAAATGTTTCTCAACTGGTTCAACGTTTATATCGGTAACTTGATTGGCGCGTTATTTTTTGTTGCTCTAATCTGGTTTGCGGGTCAATACACCGCAGCAAACGGCCAGTGGGGACTCAATGTCTTACAAACAGCCAATTATAAATTACATCATACTTTTGTAGAGGCCGTTAGCTTAGGTATTCTGGCAAATTTGATGGTCTGTTTAGCAGTATGGATGAGCTATGCGGGTAGAACTCTCGTCGATAAGCTAGTCGCACTTATACTTCCTGTTGCTATGTTCGTCGCTAGCGGTTTTGAGCACAGTATTGCTAACATGTTTCTCATCCCACTAGGTATCATGATTAAAGAATTCGCACCTGTTGAATTTTGGACAAAAATAGATTCAGCACCTGAACAGTTTTCACAATTAACAGTAGGCAATTTTATTTCTACTAATCTCATTCCGGTTACTCTGGGCAATATTATTGGTGGTGCGCTGTTAGTTGGTCTAATTTACTGGTTTATGCATTTACGTAATAGCGAAAAGCATTAATCTCAACATTACGTAAGAATACAGATTTTATTCAGATCCTGAAAAGATCCATTGTAAAAGGTAAAAGTATCATGTCCGAATTAAATGAAAAATTCGCTTTAGCATGGAAAAGTTTTAACCAAGGTGATTGGCAGAACGAAGTCAATTTGCGCGACTTTATCCAAAAGAACTATACCCCATATGAAGGTGATGAATCCTTCCTGTCAGGTGCGACTAAAGCAACTGATGTTCTGTGGGAAAAAGTGATGGAAGGTATCAAAATCGAAAACCGTACACATGCGCCGGTTGATTTTGATACTGATGTCGTAGCGACTGTTACCTCACACGATGCGGGCTATATCGTAAAAGATTTAGAGCAAATTGTTGGTTTACAGACTGATGCACCTCTAAAACGCGCTTTGATCCCATTTGGTGGGATTAAAATGGTTGAAGGTTCTTGCAAAGTTTATGGCCGTGAACTGGACCCAGGTCTGAAGAAAACCTTCACTGAATACCGTAAAACGCATAACCAAGGCGTATTTGATGTCTATACTCCTGACATCATGAAATGCCGTAAATCCGGTGTGTTAACAGGTCTTCCTGATGCTTATGGCCGTGGACGTATCATCGGTGACTATCGTCGTGTTGCCGTTTACGGTATCGACTACCTAATGAAAGACAAAGTGGCGCAATTCACTTCACTTCAGTCTAAAATGGAAGCCGGCGACGATCTCGAAATGACGATCCAACTGCGTGAAGAAATTTCTGAGCAGCATCGTGCACTAGGTCAAATGAAAGAGATGGCAGCTAAATATGGCTATGACATCTCCTTACCAGCAACTAACGCAAGAGAAGCCGTTCAGTGGACTTACTTCGGTTACTTAGCCGCAGTTAAATCTCAAAATGGCGCAGCAATGTCATTCGGTCGTGTATCTACTTTCTTGGATATCTATATCCAACGTGATATCGATGCGGGCACATTGACTGAAGACCAAGCACAAGAGCTGATTGACCATTTAGTCATGAAACTGCGTATGGTTCGTTTCTTACGTACGCCTGAATATGATGAGCTCTTCTCTGGTGACCCAATTTGGGCAACAGAGTCACTGGCTGGTATGGGTCTTGATGGCCGTACGCTGGTCACTAAAAACAGCTTCCGTTTCCTGAACACACTTTATACCATGGGCCCATCTCCAGAGCCTAACATGACTATTCTGTGGTCAGAACATCTGCCAATTAACTTCAAAAAATATGCGGCAAAAGTCTCAATCGATACTTCATCAATTCAGTACGAAAATGATGACTTGATGCGTCCAGACTTTGATAATGATGATTACGCCATTGCTTGCTGTGTGAGCCCAATGATTGTGGGTAAACAAATGCAGTTCTTTGGTGCCCGTGCCAACCTTGCTAAAACCCTTCTTTATACAATCAACGGTGGTGTTGATGAGAAGATGAAAATGCAAGTTGGACCAAAACATGCTCCGATCACTGATGCAGTTCTTGACTTCGATATCGTCATGGACCGTATGGATCACTTTATGGATTGGTTGGCAACTCAGTACGTCACTGCGTTGAACATCATTCACTATATGCATGATAAATACAGCTATGAAGCGGCTCTGATGGCGCTCCATGACCGTGATGTTTATCGTACAATGGCATGTGGTATCGCAGGTCTATCTGTTGCAGCTGACTCACTATCTGCAATCAAATATGCAAAAGTAAAACCTATTCGTGACGAAGATGGTATTGCAGTTGACTTCGAAATCGACGGTGAATACCCACAATTCGGTAACAACGATTCACGTGTTGATGATATCGCTTGTGACCTAGTTGAACGTTTTATGAAGAAAATTCAGAAACTGCGTACCTACCGTAATGCGGTACCAACTCAGTCAGTTCTGACCATAACTTCAAACGTTGTCTATGGTAAGAAAACAGGTAATACCCCTGATGGACGTCGCTCTGGCGCGCCATTCGGACCAGGTGCTAACCCAATGCACGGTCGTGATCAGAAAGGTGCCGTTGCATCCCTGACTTCTGTTGCTAAACTGCCGTTTGCTTATGCGAAAGATGGTATCTCTTATACCTTCTCCATCGTACCTAATGCATTAGGTAAAGACGATGATGTGCGTAAAGCCAACTTAGCGGGTCTGATGGATGGTTATTTCCATCATGAAGCCTCTATCGAAGGTGGTCAGCATCTGAACGTGAACGTAATGAACCGCGAAATGCTGTTAGACGCGATGGAAAATCCTGAGAAATATCCTCAGTTAACTATCCGTGTATCTGGTTATGCTGTTCGTTTCAATTCACTGACTAAAGAACAGCAGAAAGACGTTATTACACGTACATTCACAGCTTCAATGTAATAATTTGCTAACGAACTAAAATGATATAAACTAAAGGCCCCTTACTTTGGGGCCTTTTTATTTTTAGCCTGTTTTGGAGTCCCCTGTCATGTCTCTACTTGGTCGTATTCACTCATTTGAATCCTGTGGCACTGTTGATGGTCCTGGAATACGCTTTATTGTATTCTTTCAAGGATGCCTAATGCGTTGTCTCTACTGCCATAACCGTGATACTTGGGATACTCACACTGGCTCAGTTGTCTCTGTTGATGAGCTAATGAAAGAAGCGGTCACTTACCGTCATTTTATGAATGCAACAGGCGGCGGCGTCACCGCTTCAGGTGGCGAAGCGATATTACAAGCTGAATTTGTACGCGACTGGTTCAGAGCTTGCCAAGTTGAAAAGATCCATACTTGCCTAGATACCAATGGCTTTGTTCGCCGCTATGATCCTGTTATCGATGAGTTAATGGATGCAACAGATCTGGTGATGCTCGATCTTAAACAGATGGATGACAGTATTCATCAAAAGTTGGTCGGCGTATCAAATCAAAGAACTCTAGAATTTGCTCGTTATCTTGCAAAACGTAATCAGAAAACCTGGATACGTTATGTGGTCGTCCCCGGCTGGAGTGATGATGACCATTCCGTTCATCTGTTAGGTGAATTTATGCGAGATATGAAAAATATCGAGAAAATAGAACTACTTCCTTATCATGAGTTAGGAAAACACAAATGGGAAACCATGGGTGAAGAGTACAAACTCAATGGCGTAAAACCCCCCTCGAAAGAGATTATGGAACGCGTTAAAAGTATTCTAGAAGGCTATGGCCATAAAGTAATGTATTAATTCTCTAAAGGCAGTTAACCACTGCCTTTTCTATTTTTCTTCAACTACTCGATGAGTCAAATCCAATTCTCAGATAAAAAAATACCGCTGCAACAAAACAGCGGTATTTTTATTAGATTAATTTAGATTCGGGATTAACCGATATATTCTAAACCTTTCATATAAGGACGCAGCACTTCCGGTATTGAGATACGGCCATCAGCTTGCTGATAGTTTTCCATAATCGCCACCAGCGTACGACCGACTGCTAATCCCGAACCGTTTAATGTATGAACCAATTGTGGTTTCTTATCATTTTTACCACGGAAACGCGCTTGCATACGGCGAGCTTGGAAATCCCACATATTTGAACAAGATGAGATTTCACGGTAAGTATTCTGTGCTGGCACCCAAACTTCAAGATCGTAAGTTTTACGTGAGCCGAAACCGATATCCCCAGTACAAAGCAAGACTTTACGGTATGGCAGTCCTAACAACTGCAATACTTTCTCCGCATGACCAGTAAGTTCTTCCAATGCATCCATAGAGTTATCAGGATGTACGATCTGAACTAGCTCTACTTTGTCAAACTGGTGCATACGGATCAGGCCACGAGTATCACGACCATAAGAGCCCGCTTCAGAACGGAAACAAGGTGTATGAGCCGTCATTCGTAATGGCAGAGACTCTTCATCGAGGATCTCGTCGCGCACTAGGTTAGTGACCGGAACTTCTGCTGTTGGGATCAGCGCATACTGGCTTGCTGATTCTTCTGCCAAAGGTTTAGTATGAAATAGATCTTCACCAAATTTCGGTAACTGGCCTGTACCATAGAGAGTCGCATGGTTAACTAAATAAGGAACATAAAGTTCTTGATAGCCATGTTGCTCAGTATGAAGATCGAGCATAAACTGCGCCAATACACGATGTAAACGCGCGATCTGCCCTTTCATTACTACAAAGCGAGCGCCCGTAAGCTTAACCGCTGAAGCAAAATCCAGACCGCCACACTGCTCACCGAGACTCACATGGTCTTGAACTTCAAAATCATACGTGGCTGGCTCACCCCAACGACTGATTTCCACATTCTCAGAGTCATCTTTACCATCAGGTACGCAATCGTCAGGAATATTGGGGATACTCAGTGAAATATCACGGATATCATTTTGCAGCTTATCTAATTCCGACTTGGCTGAATCCAATTTCTCACCTAATTGGTTCACTTCTAGACGCAGCGACTCAATATCTTCACCGCGCGCTTTAGCTGCACCAATATTTTTCGATCGGGAATTGCGCTCTGCTTGTAGAGATTCAGTTTCAACTTGCAAAACTTTGCGGCGTTCTTCTAATTCACGCAATTTTTCCACATCAAGGGTAAAACCCCTGCGAGCCAGTTTCTCAGCGACCGCGTCCAGCTCTGTACGCAGTAAATTTGGATCGAGCATGCTTATCCTGTGATTATTGTTGTTTAAAATGATGAGATAGAACTCTGCACATCTAACAGACGCACAAAGCTTAAATTTATCTACTCTAAATAATTTGAGTTGTCGGAAGCTAGCCAACGAGGGTGCTAACAAGCCCGCAACTTAAAATATGGCGAGTGTACAAGCCTTATAACCTTACCGTATAGCAATAGTTAACGGTAGCGTTTTGTTAAGCTATTTTGATCCTGTTCAGCTAACCAAGCTAATTTGTCACTAATCTTACCTTCTAATCCACGATTAGTGGGATAATAGTAACGTGTTTCACTCATTGCTGGTGGGAAATAGATCTCACCCGCTGCATAGGCATTTACCTCGTCATGGGCATAGCGATACTCTTTACCAGCCCCTAACTCTTTCATTAATTTGGTCGGTGCATTGCGTAAATGCTCGGGCACATCATAATCAGGCTGCTGTTGTGCATCAGCAATAGCCGCTTTAAATGCCGTATAGACCGCATTACTTTTAGGCGCACAAGCTAAATAGACAATCGCCTGTGCAATCGCCCTTTCACCTTCAGCTGGGCCGACACGTGTAAAACAATCCCACGCAGAGACGGCGACCTGCATCGCTCTTGGATCGGCATTACCCACATCTTCCGAGGCAATCGCCAGTAAGCGGCGCGCAACATAAAGAGGATCACCGCCTGCTGTAATAATACGCGCGTACCAGTAGAGCGCAGCATCTGGCGCCGAACCGCGCACCGATTTATGTAGCGCCGAAATCAAATCGTAAAAACGATCGCCTTTGTTATCAAAACGAGCGCTGCGTTCACCACCGATCTCTTTTAATAACTCGCTGGTTAAAATCTGTTGCCCTTTAGCATCCGCTTCAGCCATATCGGCCATCATCTCTAAAAGGTTTAGCGCGCGTCGTGCATCACCATTAACCAATTGAGCAACCTGCTTGCGGGTGTTATCAGGTAAAATAATATTTTTGCCACCAAAACCCCGTTTACTATCAACCATCGCCTGCAATAATACCGCTTCAATATCTTCTTCATTGAGGGACTTTAATAGATAGACTCTTGCCCGTGATAACAGGGCTGAATTGAGTTCAAATGACGGATTTTCAGTGGTTGCACCAATAAAAGTGATAGTGCCATCTTCGATATGCGGCAGAAAAGCATCCTGCTGACTTTTATTAAAGCGGTGGACTTCATCGACAAATAGAATAGTTCGACGACCAGCATTACGATTTTGTCGCGCTTTTTCAATCGCTTCACGGATCTCTTTGATCCCTGACGTCACAGCGGACAAGCGCTCAATATCCGCTTGTGCGTAGTGACCAATAATTTCAGCGAGGGTCGTTTTTCCCGTTCCGGGAGGACCCCATAAGATCATTGAGTGTAAATGACCTGCTTTGATCGCCCGAGGTAAGGGTTTTCCTTCCGCTAACAGATGTCGTTGGCCAATATATTGGTCAAGATCCGCTGGCCGCATACGGGCGGCCAAGGGTTGAAATTCATTTTGTGAAAAATCGAGTGACAGATTACTCACTTTTTCCTCTCATTTATTGCGAGGAGCGCTGATCATCCAGAGTGACGCCTTTCGGCATGCTCAAAACAAATTGTTTTTTATCAATCACACCCGATTGCAGATTGCTCAGTTGATAAGCGCTCGTTTGGCCATCTTGTTCAACCGCAGAGAATTTTTCTATCGTGCCATTTTCCGTCACAGTGATCGAGAAGCGCTTTAACGTGCCATTGACTTTATTTGGCTTAAGGTCAAAATTATTGCCCTGTTGGATCACCGAATACTGCTTCCAATCTTGTGGATTATTACGGGTGATCAACATAAATGGCGTATCGGTTGTCGCATCTTTTAACGAAGTGACAGTCACTTGCTCGACAAAAGGATTGTAAAACCAGAGATCTTTGCCATCGGAAATTAATACGCTTTCATCCGGCGATTTCATATTCCAATTAAATAAATTCGGCCGTTGAACCCATAATTCACCGTCACCTTGCTGAATAAGATCACCTTCGGCGCTAGTCACTTTTTGGCTAAAATTGGTATGGAAACTATTAATTTTACTCAAGCGTGATTGGAGATCTTCACTCGCATTCGCCAGTGCCGATCCTACCTGTAGGCTAATAACCAAAGTGCCTAACAACATCATTTTATTCATCAATCATGCCTCTTAAAATAAACCTAAAATCAGAGTATTAGTGGCCCATTGGCTGCTGTGATAACACTTCACGGTTACCATTATGACCAGGTTCACTGACAATACTCTGTGCTTCCATCTGCTCGACAATTCGAGCCGCACGGTTATAACCAATTCTAAATTGACGTTGTACACCCGAAATAGACACACGCTGTTTTTCAATGACAAATTCTACCGCTTGGTCAAATAGAGGATCTAGCTCTTCTGCACCACCGTCATTGCCGCCACCGCCCTCAGATTCATCACTACATTTTACAATACTATCAATGTATTGAGGCTGACCACGTGCTTTCCAGTCATTGACCACCGCATGAACTTCTTGGTCACGCACAAATGCGCCATGAACACGTATAGGAATAGATGAATTCGGCGGTAAATATAGCATATCTCCCATACCTAATAGCGACTCTGCGCCACTTTGGTCAAGGATAGTACGAGAATCAATTTTACTCGATACGGTGAAGGCAATTCGCGTGGGAATATTCGCTTTAATCAACCCCGTGATGATATCAACAGATGGACGCTGAGTAGCCAATACTAAGTGGATACCTGCCGCACGAGCTTTTTGAGCCAAACGCGCGATTAACTCTTCCACTTTTTTACCCGCTGTCATCATCAGATCGGCAAATTCATCCACCATCACCACAATGTAAGGCTCTTTCTTTAATACCGGATGCTCAACATCCATGGTATCACCCGGTTTCCAGAAGGGATGAGGAATCGGACGCCCCATAACATCTGCTTCTTTAACACGATCGTTATAACCAGCTAAATTACGCACGCCAAGCGCTGACATCAGTTTATAGCGACGTTCCATCTCATTGACGCACCAACGCAAGGCGTTTGCTGCATCTTTCATATCCGTCACAACTTCGGTCAACAAATGTGGAATTCCTTCGTAAATCGAGAGTTCCAACATTTTAGGGTCAATCATAATAAAGCGTACATCTTCAGGCTTAGATTTATATAAGATACTGAGGATCATCGCATTCACGCCGACTGATTTACCTGACCCCGTAGTACCCGCCACCAGCAGATGCGGCATTTTACCCAGATCGGCGACGACTGGCTCACCCTCGATATCTTTGCCTAAAACAATAGTCAGCGGCGATGGATCATTACGGAATTGATCGCAATCTAATACTTCGCGCAGATAGACGGTTTGACGTTTTTGATTTGGCAGTTCAAGGCCAACATAAGGTTTACCCGGAATGACTTCGACAATTCGCACCGCAGTGGCTGAGAGCGAACGCGCTAAATCACGGGATAAATTAGAGATACGCGCCGCTTTAACACCAGGTGCAAGATCTAATTCAAAACGGGTGATCACAGGCCCCGGCGAGAAACCTACTACATCAGCTTTAACACGATAATCATTTAATCGCGCCTCAATCAGTCGAGAAGTCTGCATTAAAGCAAATTCATCCACCGGCTCAGTTTGTACTGGCGGACTAGCCAGCAAATCAAGCGACGGCATTGGCGTTGTTGATTTAGGTAATGGCTGATCATTACGCACCAAGAAGGGGTGGAATAGACTATCTTGCTGTGGTGCAATCTGTTGTGGCTGTTCCTGTAGTGGCTCAGGTTGCTGCGGTTGCTGCGGTTGCTGCGTCAAATTTACCACTGGCGGACGCGGTTGCAAATCTGTTTCTGCTACCGTTTTAGGGCTAAATGATGGTGTGAAAATCGGCTCTGCTGGCTGTTCATTAACTAAATCTTCCACAGGCGAGAAATCATCTAAAGCGGATAATCCGGCAAGTGTCTCTCTATATTGCTGCGCATGTTGCTGTTGCTTTAATTGTCTATCAGCCTGCTCTTGAGCATAATCAAGCTCATCGCTAGTTTGATAATTATTAGGCTGCTCATCACTAGCTGACATAGCTCTATAATTGGGTGTTTCTGGCTGACTAGGCATATCTTTAGCCGCCGCAGGCCAACGATGAATAATTTCAGGCTGAGTGAATACCGGCTCTATTCGTGTTTGATGTTCAATTGCCTTATGAGTGGGTTCAGCGAGATTTAACTCTTGGTCATTATAGCCGCCATCATCGATATCCGACTCATCACCATAGCGCTCTTGCTGCTGCTGGAGAAATTGCTGGCGCAGTTCTGCTTCCAACTCGGCTTCATCCTGCTGTTGCAGCTCGTCGTTATCTGTCCAATCTTCATGAGAGTGATCACGTTGTTGCTCAGTTTCTTCTTTGCGGCGCTGTACTTCGGACTGAATATGTATGCCATAAAGCTCTCTACGCGTTGGCAATCGCACAGGATTCGGCCGTGGCAACTCTGGACCAATACCCTGTTTAATTTGCGAATGACGCTCCAAGGCAGCGACGGAAATACCCGCAGCAACCAGCGCAGCTTGTCTTTTCATTAAATCGGAGGTGGTTTTAGATGGCATAAGATTGCTGCTATCTGGCTCATCGATTCTGATTTCAGGCAAATTGGCTGCTGATGCCGTTGGTGACTCAGGTTTCGCAGGCTGTGACAAGAAAGAGTTAGAGACAAACTGGGTCGGCGCTGGCGCTGAGCTAGTTTGCTGACTATTTTGTAGATTGCTTTGCGGGCTGGCTGGCGGCTGAATAAAATTCTGCTGTGACAAGTCACCTAAACTAGGCTCAAATTCGCTGTCAGAGGCCATCTCAGTCGCATAAGGATGATTGGATTGGTAATCATCTGGAATTTCGAAACGGTAACGCTCAGCTTCGTTCTGTTCATTATTTTCTGAATTAGCAGAAAAGCGCGGTAACTCCGTTGAGACTGGCTCTTGCTGCGATTGAACTGGCGTTTGAATTGGCGGTGGCACTTGTCTATTGTCAGCCGCAGCCACTACATCGATAGGCGCTGAAGGCTGGGTGATGGTCGCCACCACTTCAGCTTGAGTCTCAGGCGCTGAAAAAGGTTCAGCATTAGCTAATTCACTAATGGTCGGTGATGAGAATAAAATATCATCAATATCCTGATCATCGACAGCTATTGGCGCACGATACTCATCTTCCGCTGAAACAGCTGATTGGATAAGCGGATCTTGCTCTGGATATTCTCCATTTGCCTCTTGTTGCTCATCGTCTTCATAGTCATCATCTTCACGATAGTCATAATCATCTTCGTCGCCACGAGCGCGATTAGTCAATAATGTCAGCGGGACTAAGATAATTGCGCCAATTTTCTCCGCGACCGTTAGCCATGACCAACCAGTAAATAGCGTAAAGCCGATCGCCCACAGGCAGATCAATGCCAAAGTCGCACCTAAGGAGTTAAACCACGGCATAAGTGCATTGCTAAATACACTGCCAATTACCCCACCTGAAGCAAAGTTCGGCAGATCATCAGAATTAAGTGCGGCTAATCCACAGGAGGTTAAAATCAGTGCTAGAGCACCGATTAAGCGAAGTGAAAGAGAGAAAAAATCGATAAATCGGCGAGTGCTGTGATAACGATAGATGATCCAACATCCCATAATCAGCAAAGGCGGAATCGCGAAAGCCAGCACACCAAAGGCTGAAAAGAGAATATCGGCACTCCATGAACCTATGCTACCACCGAGATTTTTCACCGGCTCATTCCAAGTGGTTTGCGACCAGCTAGGATCGGAAGGGCTAAAACTGGCTAATGCGACGATCAAAAAGATAGCGCCTAGAACAATTGCAAGCAAAATAGCTTCTAGCAATCGTCTACCGCTGCTTAATGCTTTAAATTTGATGTGCTTATCTTCTGTATATTCTTGGCTCATTATTGCTACTTTATTGATTTACGATGATTGTCAGGATGAAAATAAAAGATGTTTTACAGGTTAAGTCAGGTATTTAATAATTAATCGCTTGATTTATATTTGTTTTTTGTGCGACGCCTTCAACCTTAAATTGTATCTACTTTCAATTTCATCCAGCTTAAATTTGTTTTGGGGCAATTGCCATTGCTTCAAATAATTGACTAATAATAATCCAATAACTTGAAAAGCATCAGATTCTACCACTTTTTTGCTCTTATGGCCTAATGAGATCACCCACACCACTACTTTCATGCGAGTATGGCTCGCACATTGCAGTATTTCATCTTAGTTAGCATGATTCAATGGGAATTTGCAGGCAAAATCCTTAATTATTTAATGCTTATAATAACCGAATTCCGGCTTTAATAGGCCAAATAGTGAGACTAAACAACAGGATTTTAGTTAATGAAAATCAGTTAAGTGAAGGGAGTATTGAGAGCTATAACGGAACAACGCTGGCGTACCCAGCGTTGAAACTATTGTGCTAAGCAAGAAATTGCCTGCTATGCATCTATGAGTTGGTTAAAGTGTGATTAACGCGTTTTAATCACTAAACGGTTACTTTGTTTCACTTCTTCCATAACAACATAGGTACGAGTATCGTTAACACCAGGCAAACGTAATAGCGTTTCACCCAATAGTTTACGATAAGCAGACATATCTGGTACACGAGTTTTCAACAAATAATCGAAATCACCAGAAACTAAATGACATTCCTGAATTTCTTCCAATTTTTGTACTGCGGTATTAAATTGCTCAAATACATCTGGCGCACCACGATTCAGTGTAATTTCCACAAAAACCAGCAGAGATGCATCAAGATAGTGAGGGTTCAGCAAAGCAGTATAGCCAGAAATGAAACCTTGGCGCTCTAAACGACGAACACGCTCCAAGCATGGCGTAGGCGACAATCCAACACGTTTTGACAGCTCAACGTTGGAGATACGACCATCTTTTTGCAATTCGTTTAAAATGTTCCTGTCAATACGATCAAGATCTTTCCCTGGACGTTTTTTATTATCAATCATCTCTTTATCTCTCTTTCTTTAATTGTATTTACCCATCCCTATCCAACTTCCACCTTACTGCCCAACCGTGGAAACTTTCAAGCCAGATTAATCTCTAGTTACAAAAAACCTGAATGATTTATAAAGCACCATCACAATGGATTATCTGTTTTTTTATTAAAATTTGACCCTCAAAAGCACAATTACCACCTGAACAAAAAGTCATCAATCACATTGACCAGCTAGATAATTTGCTCCTACATAGATGTTTTCGCAAATGCGCAGCCGATTGTCAAAGTAAAAGAGTAAAAATCAGAACAACATTTCGTTATTTCCCCCATCGAATCGTTTCGATTGCCGTAATTAGGAAACATCTTAAAAAAATTATTCTCGCCTAATTCGCTTTTATTGCCTAATCTTTTATTTTAATCGTGATTAACTATCACAGAAAAAACTATATTCTGACCTCTTTGCAACCTAAAGCGCTTTTGTTAAGTATCCAATTCTCCTACAATCCCAGCATCGCGGTTTTTATACTAAATTAAATGAGGTATCCATGAGCACAGCCAAACATCGTCAACTGATCATTCTTGGTTCTGGCCCTGCAGGTTATACAGCTGCTGTTTACGCAGCACGTGCAAACTTAAACCCAGCATTAATCACTGGCGTTGAAAAAGGCGGTCAACTTACCACGACTACTGAAGTCGAGAATTGGCCGGGCGACCCAGAAGGTTTAACGGGTCCTGGTTTGATGGAACGGATGCACGAGCATGCCACTAAATTTGAAACAGAAATATTTTCTGACCATATTAATCGAGTTGATTTAACCACTCGCCCATTCCGCCTATTTGGTGATGAAACTGAATATAGCTGTGACGCACTGATTATTGCCACAGGTGCATCTGCTCGCTATATCGGCTTAGATTCAGAAGAGGCATTTAAAGGCCGAGGCGTCTCAGCCTGTGCCACTTGTGATGGATTCTTCTATCGTAATCAAAAAGTTGCCGTTGTCGGTGGTGGAAATACCGCTGTTGAAGAGGCGCTTTACCTGTCAAACATTGCTTCTGAAGTCCATCTAATTCATCGTCGTGATAGCTTCCGTGCAGAAAAAATTCTGATTAACCGTTTAATGGAAAAAGTGAAAAACGGCAATATCGTACTACACACAGATCGCACGCTAGACGAAGTGCTAGGTGATAATATGGGCGTTACAGGTGTGCGCCTATGCAACACTAAAAATGATCAGCCTGAAGAGCTTGAAGTGATGGGTGTATTTATCGCTATTGGCCACAGTCCAAACACGGCTATTTTTGCGGATCAGTTAGAGCTTAACAACGGTTATCTTAAAGTACTATCTGGTACTCAAGGGAATGCGACTCAGACCTCTATTCCCGGCGTTTTTGCCGCAGGTGATGTTATGGATCATATCTATCGTCAAGCCATTACCTCAGCTGGCACAGGCTGTATGGCAGCCTTAGATGCAGAGCGTTATCTCGATGCTTTAGTCACAAAATAAATCACAATAAAATATAAATCATCCAAGGCGCTATTTCTGTAGCGCCTTTTAACATGTAACATGTCGGCTGGCGCTGGTATGATAAATAATTATTATCATTCTTAAGTGATTACCAGCAATTCACCTCTTATTAATGTTGGACCTCTAGCTGCGATCTGAATAATTATGGATAAAACAAGACAGAACGAACTGTTACGCTGGCTAAAACAGCATAGTGCTCCTGCTAAGCGTTGGCTGCGCGTATCAATGTTACTCGGTATTTTAAGTGGTCTGTTAATTATAGCTCAAGCTTGGTTTTTAGCCGTTATATTGCAAGCACTGATTATGGATGGCGTTCCTCGAGAACAGTTAATCATGCCATTTATTTGGTTACTCTGTGTTTTTGTGCTGCGTGCGGCTGTGACTATTATTCGTGAACGTGTCGGTTTCCGCTGTGGGCAAGTGGTTCGCCAGCAAGTTCGCCAAATGGTACTCAATAAGCTGGAAGTCCTCGGCCCTGTTTGGGTTAAGGGTAAACCCGCAGGCAGCTGGGCGACCATTATTCTTGAACAAATTGAAGATATGCAGGATTACTATTCACGCTATTTACCACAAATGTATTTAGCGGGGATCATTCCGATTATGATCCTGATTGCCATCTTCCCCTTTAACTGGGCTGCCGCATTAATTTTATTTACCACTGCGCCCTTAATTCCGGTCTTTATGGCATTAGTTGGACTGGGTGCCGCAGATGCAAACCGTCGTAACTTCGTCGCCCTTGGCCGCCTGAGTGGTAGTTTTCTCGATAGATTACGTGGATTAGATACGCTACGCCTATTTTTCCGCGGTAAAGCCGAGATTAAACAGATAGAAGAGTCCACAGAAGATTTCCGTTCCAGAACCATGGAAGTGCTGCGTATGGCTTTCCTCTCCTCTGGTGTATTAGAATTTTTCGCCTCAATTTCCATTGCTGTAGTTGCCGTCTATTTTGGTTTTTCCTATATGGGTGAGCTCAACTTCGGTAGCTATGGACTTCCAGTTACCCTATTTGCTGGCTTTCTTGCTTTGATCCTCTCCCCTGAATTCTTTCAGCCACTGCGTGATTTAGGTACCTACTACCACGCCAAAGCACAAGCTGTGGGCGCTGCGGAATCATTAGTGACCTTACTGGAGAGTGAAGGCGAACAAGCGCCCTCAGGTGGTGAACAAGTTGTTCCTGACGGTGAAGGCTTTACTATTACAGCTGAGGCGCTAGAGATCTTATCTCATGAAGGTCAAGTACTTGTTGGCCCACTCAGCTTTACCATTCAATCTCATCAACGTATCGCGATTGTAGGTCAAAGTGGTGCAGGTAAAAGTTCGCTACTTAATCTGCTACTTGGCTTTTTGCCTTATCGAGGTTCAATTCGTATCAATGGCATTGAACTCAATCAACTTAGTCCGGTTGAATGGCGTAAAAGAGTTAGCTGGGTTGGGCAAAACCCTCATCTTCCCGAATTGACGCTGCTTGATAATATTCGTTTAGGTCGACCTGATGCCACAGAAGACGAGATTAAAAAAGCACTCGATGACGCCTATGTTTCTGAGTTTCTGGCACTGTTACCCGATGGTCTAGAGACCCAAATTGGTGACTATGCAGCGCGTTTATCTGTGGGTCAGGCTCAGCGTGTTGCGGTTGCGCGCGCCTTGCTATCGCCTGCTCAACTCTTGTTACTTGATGAGCCTGCTGCCAGTTTAGATGCGCACAGCGAGCAGAAAGTGATGCAGTCACTCAACAACGCAGCGCAGCATCAAACCACCCTGATGGTCACCCATATGCTCGAAGAGACGGTGAATTACGATCAGGTTTGGGTAATGGCAAATGGCCAAATTATTCAACAAGGTCACTATTCTGAACTCAGTCAATCCGATGGCCCTTTTGCCAGATTATTGGCCCATCGTAGTGAGGAGCTTTAATTATGCGTGTATTGTTCCCCTTCTTGGCACTTTACCGCCGCCACTGGTTTCTATTATTACTCGGCATGGTGTTAGCCATAGTTACACTGTTAGCCAGTATCGGCTTACTCACGCTTTCAGGTTGGTTTTTAGCCGGAACCGCAATTGCGGGCTTTCCAGGTATCTACTACTTCAACTATATGTTACCTGCGGCGGGTGTCAGAGCAACGGCGATTTTCCGTACGGCGGGTCGTTATGCCGAGCGCCTAGTGAGCCACGATGCCACCTTTAAAGTACTGGCTCATCTGCGTGTTTTTGCTTTTAGTAAGGTGCTTCCCTTGTCTCCAGCGGGTATTGCTCGTTTTAAACAAGGAGAATTATTAAATCGACTTGTGGCTGACGTTGAAACACTCGATCATCTCTATTTACGCGTATTATCACCGCTGTTTGCCGCATTTTTTGTTATTTTAGTGCTGATTTTTGGATTAGGCTTTATCGATCAACGCCTAGCTTGGACATTAGGTGGGATAATGTTAGTCCTGCTATTTACTCTGCCATTTATTTTTTATCGCGCAGGTAAACCTATTGGCCATGATCTGACCCAATTACGCGCTTTATATCGCACACAATTGATGGCATCAGTACAAGGACAAGCCGAATTAACCGTATTTGGTGCCCTACCCCGTTTTCGCCAAGCGATGGCGAATATCGAATCTCAATGGCAAGTACGTCAAAAACAGCAAGCGAGTTTAACTGGCGTCTCTCAAGCGTTAATTTTATTAGCCTCTGGATTTACCGCTACCCTGCTACTCTGGATGGCAGCAGATCATGTGGCGGGAGAAACTAAACCTGGCGCACTAGTCGCACTCTTTGTTTTCTGTACCTTAGCCGCATTTGAAGCATTAGGCCCTGTAGCAGTCGCATTTCAACATATGGGGCAAGTGATAGCTTCTGCCACACGCGTATCACAGCTGGTGGCGGCTAAGCCAGAAGTGACCTTCCCAGTTGAAGGTCCGCAAAAAGAGATGCGAGCAGATTTAATGCTGGAAAATATCCACTTCACCTACCCTGATCAACCGCTTCCGGTACTCAATGATGTCTCGATATCACTGAAATCAGGTGAACATTTAGCGCTATTGGGGAAAACAGGCTGTGGCAAATCCACATTATTACAGCTGATCACCCGCGCTTGGGATGTAAGCAATGGGCGTATTACACTGAATAACCAGCCTATTGGCGATTATGATGAAGAAACATTACGTTCTATGATGTCCGTTGTTCCTCAGCGTGTACATGTATTTAGTGATACATTACGCAATAATCTATTATTAGCTGACGAAAAAGCGACAGATGCTCAGCTAACAGAGGCCTTGCAGAAGACGGGTCTGGAAAATCTATTGGATAATGAGCAAGGTCTCAATGCTTGGATGGGGGAAGGCGGTCGTCAGCTCTCTGGTGGCGAACAGAGACGCCTAGGTATTGCGCGCGCACTCTTACACGATGCGCCACTATTTCTACTAGATGAACCAACAGAAGGACTTGATGCCGGTACTGAGCAGCAGATCCTCTCATTACTGAAAGAGACCTGTGCCGATAAAACGCTGATTGTGATCACTCACCGTTTACATGGCCTTGATCAGATGGATCGTATCTGTGTGATGGATTCGGGTAAAATTATCGAACAAGGATCTCATCAAATGCTGCTTGAGCAACAAGGACACTATTTTCAGTTTCATCAGCGCCATAATCAGCAAATAGTGACCAAAGGATTTTAATGTTTCAGCTTGATGATAATTCCAACCTGTTTCCGCCAATTGAACTGGCAATGACAGAACCCAATGGTCTATTGGCCATTGGGGGAGATTTGACGCCTGAACGTTTAAAATCCGCTTACTACCATGGGATTTTCCCTTGGTTTAATCCTCAGGAATTACCGCTTTGGTGGTCACCCGACCCAAGAGCGGTATTATTGAAAGATGAGTTACATATTAGTCGCTCAATGCAGAAATTAATCAAGAAACGGCCTTTTACTGTGACGATTAATCATGCTTTTGATCAGGTAATTGATGCCTGTTCAGTACGCTCAGAAGGCACATGGATTGTCCCTGAAGTGAGGAGCGGTTATAAGGCACTTCATCGACTTGGTCTTGCCCATTCGGTTGAAGCTTGGCACCAAGATAAGTTAGTTGGTGGCCTCTATGGCGTAAGCGTGGGAAGCCTATTTTGCGGTGAATCTATGTTTACTCGAATGAGTGATGCATCTAAGTTTGCATTTATCGCATTTTATTTTCATTTTTTGCGCTATAATGGTCAGCTGTTTGATTGTCAGGTACTTAATCATCATACTGAGTCGCTGGGTGCCAAAGAAATTCCTCGAAAGGATTTTTCTCGGATTCTTTACCGCTGGCGTGATGAATCGATAAGTAGCGCCTGCTGGGCACCGCAATTAATTGATTTATAGCTAATATTTATACATTAGATGTTAGTTAACAAAAAAAGTTACCTTCGAACAATGAAGAAAGATCGCTTTAAAATGCGACATTCCTTTACATAGTGAGGGTTTTTGGGCATTATCTTGCCCGTTAAAAGTGAAGGTTATTAGACTTAGAGGATTAGATGGCCAAAGAAGACAATATTGAAATGCAAGGCACTGTATTAGATACACTGCCGAACACTATGTTCCGTGTTGAGTTAGAGAATGGTCACGTTGTTACTGCCCATATTTCTGGTAAAATGCGTAAAAATTACATCCGCATTCTAACTGGTGACAAGGTTACCGTAGAGCTCACTCCATATGACCTGAGCAAAGGCCGTATCATCTTCCGTAGCCGCTGATTCATCCCTTTTAAGGCAATGCCTCAATTCACCACAGGTGACGCGTATACGCTATTCACCTGTGGTATTGCCTTTTAATTGATCAGAATATCGCGCTTTCTGGATCAGATTTGTAAACACTACTGAAATGATAAGCCAGCTTATTGGTCTTTTTGTCCAAATCAATGCTGACTGAGCCGCCATTAACTAATGAGCCAAATAACAACTCATTTGCTAGTGGTTTTTTCAGATTATCTTGGATTACACGAGCCATTGGTCTCGCGCCCATCGCTTTATCATAGCCCTTCTCACATAACCAATGCTTAACCGCCTGACTCACTTCAAGAGAGACACCTTTCTCATCGAGCTGTGCTTGTAATTCAACAATAAACTTATCAACCACCTGCACAATGACTTCCATCGACAGTGAACTAAACCAGATGATCCCATCAAGACGATTGCGGAATTCTGGGGTAAAGGTGCGTTTAATTTCAATCATCGCATCCGTTGAGTTATCTTGCTCTGCGAAACCAATAGCCTGACGTTGAGTTTCCTGTACGCCTGCGTTAGTTGTCATCACTAAGATCACATTGCGGAAATCAGCCTTACGACCATTATTGTCGGTTAACGTCCCATGATCCATCACTTGGAGTAGGATATTAAACACATCTGGGTGCGCCTTCTCAATTTCATCGAGCAGAACCACAGAGTGAGGATTTTTGATCACAGCATCTGTCAATAATCCGCCTTGATCATAGCCAACATATCCTGGAGGCGCCCCAATCAAACGACTGATGGTATGTCTCTCCATATATTCGGACATATCGAAGCGTAGCAGCTTAATATCCAGCGCTTTAGCCAACTGAAGCGTCACTTCCGTTTTTCCGACCCCCGTAGGGCCTGCAAATAAGAAAGAACCAACAGGTTTATTCTCTGGACCTAATCCCGCACGACTCATTTTGATCGCTTCAGACAGGGCTTCAATGGCTGGATCTTGTCCAAACACCAACATTCTTAACCGGCTATCCAATGTTTTTAGTCTATCTTTATCGCTGGAAGAGACGGTTTTTTCAGGAATACGAGCGATACGAGCTACAACAGTTTCTATTTCAGGTACGCCGATAGTCTTCTTACGGCGACTTGCTGGCATCAAGCGTGTACGCGCGCCAGCTTCATCAATAACGTCGATCGCTTTATCGGGTAAATGACGATCAGTAATATATTTGACTGATAGATCAACCGCCGCTTTAATCGCTTTGGTGGTATAGCGCACATCATGGTGTGACTCATATTGTGAGCGTAATCCATTAATAATCTGAATAGTTTCTTCCGGCGTCGGTTCAACAATATCAATTTTTTGGAAGCGACGTGCTAGCGCCCGATCCTTCTCAAAAATCGAGCTATACTCTTGATAAGTTGTAGAGCCCATAACCCTAATGCGCCCACTTGATAGCAGCGGTTTGATTAAATTAGCCGCATCAACTTGCCCACCAGAGGCTGCGCCTGCGCCAATGATGGTGTGTATCTCATCAATAAATAGAATACTTTGCTGATCTTTTTCCAGCATTTTCAATAAAGCTTTGAAGCGCTTCTCAAAATCACCACGATATTTGGTGCCCGCCAGCAGTGCGCCTATATCCAATGAGTAGATGGTGCAACCTTTCATGACCTCAGGTACATCATCTTGTTCAATACGCCATGCTAACCCTTCTGCGATGGCGGTTTTACCCACACCAGACTCACCCACCAATAAGGGGTTATTTTTACGGCGGCGGCATAGAACTTGTATGGTGCGCTCTAACTCAGCCTGACGTCCTACCAGAGGATCAATTTTACCTTGGCTAGCCAATTGATTTAAATTGGTGGTAAAACTTTCCATCCGATCTTCGCTATTTTGCGCGTCATCATTCGCCATTGGCGTACCTGATGGATCTTGCTGTGGTTGTTCGCTCTCTTCACCTTTCACAGTACCGTGAGAGATAAAATTAACGATATCGAGTCGACTTACATCGTATTTACGTAATAGATAAGCGGCTTGCGACTCTTGTTCACTAAATATAGCGACTAAAACATTAGCCCCAGTCACTTCGTTCCGGCCTGATGATTGAACATGAAACACAGCACGTTGCAATACGCGCTGAAAACTCAGGGTAGGTTGAGTATCCCGGCTATCATTTTCAGGTAACAAGGGGGTTGTTTGTTCAATAAAATGCTCGAGTTCCTGACGCAATACAGCCAGATCGAGCTTACAAGCGTCCAACGCATCACGCGCTGAAGTGTTACTTAGTAACGCCAGCAAAAGGTGCTCCACAGTCATAAATTCATGCCTGTTATCTCTTGCCTTAGCAAAAGCGACGTTAAGACTAAGCTCCAGTTCTTGATTGAGCATAAGCACCTCCAAATTAAATTAGTCAGTTAGATCAATCTTTTTCAACCGTACAAAGTAACGGAAACTCATGTTCTCGCGCGTAGGTATTAACCAGCATCGCTTTTGTTTCTGCAACCTCAGCAGTAAAAACCCCACAAATTCCCTTTCCTTGGTAATGAATATCTAACATTATTTGTGTCGAACGTTCTTCATCAAAAGAAAAGTATTTTTGTAATACTTCCACGACAAAATCCATGGGTGTATAGTCATCATTATTCAAAATCACCTTGTACATCGACGGTGGTTGAAGCAATTGTTCAACATCATCCTTGAAGCTTACATCCGTTTTAAACGTACTCAGAAAATCATTCATTGCACTTTTGCTCAGCATCCGATTTTTAAGTTAAGCATAGCCTTTCTTGTCTACTATTCCTATTTAAAAAGCCCCATCGGGTCATCATAGCAACAATCCAGAAAACTTGTATTACACTAGGTATAACAGGATTCTAACATTCTAAAAGACTTTTTTTCGCATATATAGTTTATATATACACTTAGAAATAATAACTTATCAATAAAGTTACAGATATCAAATTTTAACCCGCAAAAAACAATTAGCTGACTTCAATCTCTTGACCTCAGCGACAATTCCACTAAAGTATGTTTTGCAAGCTATATTATGCGTATTTTTACTTAATTGTTGTGTTTATGCTATAGGTTAACCAACAACTCTGATGATAAAGGATGATGTATGGAGACAGGTATAGTTAAGTGGTTTAACAACGCAAAAGGATTTGGTTTTATCTGCCCAGTTAACGGGGGTGATGATATTTTTGCCCACTATTCCAGTATTCAGATGGAAGGTTATCGCACCCTGAAAGCCGGTCAAAAAGTGACCTTTAGCGTAGATGAAGGTCCGAAAGGCAGTCACGCGAGTATTATTATCCCGATTGAAGGTGAACAGCTGAATAGCTAAACCCAAAATATTTTAATCAAACGTATTAGTTAAAAAAGTAAATTCATATCCCAGTATTTAGCTGGGGTATAATTTTACTCAACTTCACGTTATTTCCTAATGATAAAAATGAATAATACACACTAAAAAAATTATTTTGTTATCCATAAATACCCCTGCTTATTTATAGGCACCTCTTTATCAAAATAAACTGTAGAGTGTGATTATTTATAATTAAGAAAAATCATCATATTTAATTAAAACTAATAACCGTTAATTTTATTTTTCTCTAAGCTAGAGACACTATTACCATTAATATCCGTTGAATTGGTATCTGCACCTTGCTTGATTAACTCCTCTAATAGCGCTTGACGTTGGAAAAGAGATGCATACATTGCTGCTGTTTGTCCTGCATTATTACGCGCATCAGGATTACATTCAGCCTTCATCAGTTGTTTCGTTATTTCCATTTCGCCTTTAAATACAGCTCCCATTAACGCTGTATTCCCCCTTTTATCTGATAAACAGGGATCTGCACCCGCATTAATCAATATTTTAACTAACTCACTGTGGCCATTATATGCGGCAAGAATTATTGCGGTATAACCTTTGTCATCTTGCTCATTAAGATTATATTTGGCAGAAATTAATAAATTAATGACATCTTCATTTCCTTTTCGTGCAGCATCCCACAGATAATAGTTAAGTTGTCTTTTAACCTCTAATTCATCAGATTCATTAACTGCATTAGCGGTGGTAAAAACAGACATTATCAATAAACAAAATAATAGATACATGGATTTCATTAAATTCCCCACTGTAAATTGAATTGAACCCGCACAAAAGTACGGGTACAAATACTGCTATTTATCTGATAACTCGCTCGCTAATTTTTGTACTGTCTCAATATTTCCTTTAGCAATCTGAGTGAGGCGGGTTCCATATTCTTTATCCGCCTTATAAAAATAAGAAAGTAAAATATGTTTACTTTGAGTGTCAGCACCTACGAGCGCAGTTCCTAGTGAATTAACCAGATCATTTTGTTCTTTTTTATTGTAAGAACGATAAAGCTCCCCGGTTTGTTTAAAATTCTGTTCTCTCTGAATTTTACTTTGTTGTGTTGCCCCCTCTAAAGGCATTTGACTATAACGGGCAAAGGCTAACTCTTCACGTGGATAAATTCGGCTTGGTTGATAATTTACGCCTTGATCCTTAGTATTTCCGCTATTAAGACTTCCATCTTGGTTAATATTATTAATGGGGATTTTAGGGCTATTAATGGATAAATTAATGCCATTGGCACCCAGACGATAAATTTGAGTATCTGCATAAGCAAATAAACGTCCTTGTAGTAATTTATCTTCTGAAGGTTCAATTCCCGGAATTAGATTCGCCGGAGACATAGCTACTTGCTCGGTTTCCTGAAACACATTATCTGGATTTTTATTCAATACCATTTGCCCAATTTTTCTTTCTGCTATATTTGGCCAAATCTTTGTCGCATCTAAAGGATCAAAATCAAAAGTTTTAAAATCTTCTGGTTTTAATACTTGAATATAGAGATCCCATTTAGGGTAATCACCTCGATTAATTGCCGATACAAGGTCATTGGTCATATGACTATAATCTCTACCTTGTACCACTTCAACTTGCTGAGGATCTAGATTTTTTACGCCTTGCAATGTTTTCCAATGAAACTTAACGTAATGAATCTCCCCCTTTTTATTGATAAATTTATAGGCATGAACACTATTACCATCCATATTTCGATAAGAGGCGGGTGTACCTTCATTAGAATAAAGTAGAGTCAATGTACGAATAGATTCTGGTAAATGTGAGAAGAAATCAAAGCGGCGGGAATCATCATCAAGATTAGTTCGAGGGTCAGGTTTAAACGCATGTACCATATCAGGAAACTTTATCGCATCACGAATAAAGAAAGTTGGAAAATTATTTCCGACTAAATCCCAATTCCCCTCTTTGGTATAAAATTTAGTAGCAAAACCTCGAGGGTCGCGCAATGTTTCAGGCGAATGATTTCCATGTACAACACTTGAAAAGCGAACAAATACTGGTGTTTTATCACCATTAGTAAATAATTTTGCGCTAGTCATATCCGTTATATCTGCGGTAGAAGTAAATTCACCATATGCGCCAGCTCCACGAGCATGAACTACTCGTTCTGGAATACGTTCTCGGCTAAAACGTTGCAGTTTTTGTAATAACTGTACATCCTGTAATAAAACGGGTCCATTAGCACCTGCCGTTTGAGAGTTTTGATTATCACCGACTGGAGCACCATTATCTCGAGTTAATGTATTGGCATGTATCATTGGGGTAATTAAAAGTGATGAAATAACCACCAGTAATTTTTTTGACCTAACTAAATTACACATAGCATTGTTTTTCATAAAATATCTCTAACCTAATTTATTAATTTAAGCCCGTGATCCTTTGATTCAGTGATAGATAAGCGCATCATTGAACGCAAACAAAATAGTTAATTAAAAGACTTCACTTTGCTCACCAAACCACTCGACTTCTCATTTTTTATTAGTAATTTTTGGGTAAACTACTAATAATTAAATATACATTAGAGCGCTTAATTTTTTTATTCGATACTTTCTATTGAATCAATAAGTTAAAACGCTATTGAAAAAATAAAAAATAAGTAAATTCACCTTAAGTGAAGGTCATATAATTAAACAATGCAAATTAAAGTCTATCGCAGATCCAATGCCCGAACATTTATCTGGATTAACAATAAAAAAAATAAAAATTTCTATAAACTTGCATTGCCTTTTCTCACAAGGTGACTTTTACAAAGAAGGTTTAAACCTAAGTTAATAATTAATTTAATTTCATTGAAAATTATTTAGCTTATTAAGTATCTTTGTAATTTTTAATATTATCACCTATATATTTCATGACTGATAAAGTTTCAATTATTAATTTAATTGCTATTTATAACTCAATAATATTAATTAAACGACTTATTATATAATGAGGAAATCATGAGAAGAGCAATAATTATTTTGTACAGCTATGCTAGCTATCTGCTAGGTATGAGTGGACTTGCATTATTAATTGCATTGATGAATGGTTGGGGCCTAACCAGCATGGTTAGTATTCAAGAAACATCGGCCACCCTACCTTGGTTTATCAATCTGGCGCTACTTCTATTCTTTGGTGCTATGCATTCTTTGATGGCTCAAAAATGGCTAAAAACTAAATTAAGGCTTACTCCCGCAATAGAAAGAAGTACTTATGTGCTGATCACCGGAGTTCAATTGATTTTACTAGCGCTATTTTGGCAACCGTTACCTGGTGCACTATGGCAGCTTCAAGCAGGAAGCTTAGCCGCTTGGACACTAACCATTGTCAGCCTGCTTGGTTGGCTATTTATGCTGATTTCAACTTGTATAATCAGCCATAGTGACTTATTTGGCCTACGCCAATCTTGGCTAGAGTGGCGAAATCAGCAATATACTCCGCTACCCTTTCAGATCCGTGGATTATACAAATTTATGCGTCATCCGCAAATGACAGGCATGTTAATTGCTTTTTGGTTTACGCCAGATATGACTTCAAGTCGATTATTATTCAATATATCAATGACAATCTATATTTTAATAGGTATTTATTTCGAAGAACGCTCTCTAATTAAAGAACTGGGAACTGATTATCAACGCTATCGCCAGCAAGTTGCTATGCTAATTCCGAAAAAATCGGTAAATCATAAGGTAACCGAATAACTATTATTGGCCGGTATTATTCTATCGGCCAATATGATTCATATCCTAATTTAGGTAAAATATAATACAAAAATAAATAAAAATTTAAACTATATATAAATCAATAATTACTATATAAATAGCTTATCGATTAGATCCGTTTAAATAATTGAAGGCTAATAAATACGGGATAAATATTTATCAACCTTCTGAATTATTTAGCTACTACTCTCTCGCTAATGCATCAATTGGATTTAGCTTCGCCGCATTTCTGGCGGGTAAGAAGCCAAAAATAACCCCAATCGCCGTTGAGCAAATAAATGCCGTGAGTAAGGCAAAAGGCTCGAATGCAAACTGCCAGCCCGGTAATGCCATTTGCGCCGCAAGAGCAATACCATAGGATAGCGAAATACCGAGCACACCTCCCATCAAGCATACTAATATAGCTTCGATAAGAAATTGCTGCATAACATCACTGGCTCTGGCACCTACCGCCATGCGAATACCGATTTCACGCGTGCGCTCAGTCACAGAGACCAACATGATATTCATTACACCAATACCACCAACCACGAGGGAGATAACCGCCACCAGCGTTAAAAATAGTTGCATCGTTTGGGTCGTCTTTTCTGCCGTCTTGATTAAAGTATCAACGTTATAAGAGAAGATATCTTTTTTACCATGACGCAACGTAAGCAGACGCACTAACTGCTGCTCAGCATCTTTGCTGTCATACCCCTCTTTAACTCTCACCTCAATACCATCGAGATAAGCACGATTGATAATACGGCTATTAACGGTAGTCGACGGCAACCAAATCGATAGGGATTTACTTGAACCAAATATCGATTTTTGTTCAGCTTTTACACCAACAATGGTCGCAGGCATATTGCCAACTAGCAGTGTCTCTCCAACTACTTGCTGTTTATGTGGGAAAAATCGACGCTTAGTATTTTCATCGATAATTACCACTTGCGCTTGTCTATCCATCATATCTTGTGAAAAGTTCATGCCTTCTGCAAATTTCTCAGCATAAACAGTAAAGTAGTTACGACTAATTCCCATTAAGCGGGCGGAAGCATCTAGATTACCATGACGCAATCGCGCTGATCCCTCTATCACTTCAGAAACCGCTTGCACATAAGGCTGCTGAGCAATCGCCTGTACATCGGACTGTTTAAGAGATTGTCTATTTTCTGGGCTATCACTCCCAAAATCTGAACCCGCATAGATAGAAATTGTATTGGTTCCAATGGCTTTGATATCATTGAGCACCATACCTTTTGCCGCGTCACCAATCACTATAATAGAGACTACAGATGCGATACCAATAATAATGCCGAGCATAGTCAATAAGGTACGCATTTTATTCACCACCATAGCTCGCCAAGCCATTAATAGTGCTTCATTAAAACGCCCTAGTATTTGGCTAATTGTCGCTTTCTGTGTTTTTTGCTCCGGGATCTCTTTAACTTCGCCAATTAGCGGATGCCCCGAATCATGAATAATTTCACCATCTTTTATTTCGATAATACGCTGCGCTTGCTCGGCGATTTTGGGATCATGCGTCACTATGATCACTGTATGCCCCTGCTGACAAAGCTCTTTTAAAATCTTCATCACCTCTTCGCCAGATTGACTATCCAAGGCCCCAGTGGGTTCATCGGCAAGGATCACTTGTCCGCCGTTCATCAAGGCTCTGGCGATACTGACACGCTGCTGCTGCCCACCGGATAACTGGCTAGGACGATAGGAAACACGCTCTGCCAATCCTAATTTTGCTAATAGGCTAATCGCTCTTAGGCTGCGCTCAGACTTGCTCTTTCCGGCGTAAATAGCAGGTATTTCAACATTTTGCTCAGCGGAGAGATGATTTAACAGGTGATAGCGCTGAAAGATAAAACCAAAATGTTCACGACGTAATGCGGCCAGCTGATCCTTATCTAAATCTGCGGTATTTTGACCAGCCACATAATATTCACCACTTGAGGCTTGATCTAAACAACCCAAAATATTCATCAGGGTCGATTTACCTGAGCCTGACTGACCAATAATCGCCACCATTTCACCGGCATTGATCGTCAAAGAAACGCTTTTTAAAACAGATATTTCACTTTCACCTGCCGGATAACGCCGTGTGATCGCTTTTAATTCCAATAATGCAGACATCTTTACGCCTCTGCGCTATTACTTGAGGTGATTACTTCATCACCATCATTCAAACCAGAAATAATCTCAATATAGACATCATTACGCGCACCGATTTTGACTTGACGCTCCTCTTCTTTGCCATCCTTTAGCACGCTAACATTGTAGGTTTGAGCATCAATTTCATTTCCTAATGCAGATAGAGGTAGTAACAGCACATTTTTCCGCGACTCAAGTTCAATTTTAACTTGCGCTGTCATCTGTAATTTTAATAGCTGCTGCGGATTGGGCACTTCAAAACGCGCATAATAGAAGATGGCGTCATTAATTTTTTCAGGGGTGGGCAATATCGATTTTAATTCACCATCAAAACGCTTATCTGGCGCGCCGAGCACAGTAAAAGAGACTTTTTGACCAGGCAACAGATAGATCACATCCGCTTCAGAGACTTCGGCATTGACCAACATTGTACTTAAATCGGCGAGAGTTAATATTGTCGGTGCTTCTTGTGCCGCAATCACTGTTTGACCTTGTAATGTTTTAATATGAGTGACAATACCGTCCATCGGCGCCGTAATCTGAGTATACTGCAAATTAGTTTTCGCCGTATCTAAGGTTGCTTGATTGCGCTTTATTTGGGATAAATAGGTATCAACTCGCGCTTTTTTAACCTCAACATCAGTTTGCGACTCATCCAACTCCTGTAGCGAAACAGCCTGCACTTTCGATAATTGCAAACGTCGCTGATAGGTGGCTTGTGCTAGCTTTAATTCAGCACGGGACAGAGCCAAATTGGCTTCTAATTCATGAATAGTTTCCTGTGCTTCTCTCACGTCATTGGTGGCTTTTTGCGGATCGATCACCGCCAATAACTGACCTTTTTTGACCCGATCACCCTCTTTGACATTTAAGGTTTGTAATTGACCACTCACCTGAGCACCCACGTCAACCTTACTGACCGCATCCAGCTTACCAGTTGCCATCACTTGTTTATCAAGATCGCCGCGAATCACTGTTACTGTCTGGTATTGAATCTCTTTAGCGCCGCCCAACCAGAAAATACCGCCAGCAATAACGAGCAATAAAAGAATAAAAATAATAAGCGGTTTTTTACTGTGAAACATTTTCATTCAACTCTAATTCCTGTAACAAAAAAGAGGGCCACAGCCCTCACTGATAAAAATATATATTGATTAAACACTCACCCACTACACTCAAAGTTAAACAAGATGCAAAATATGGCGATTAATCTATGAATTGATGAATATTTAACCTTTATTTATTAAGAAGCCTTGCCCCGTGCTAGCCAAGCAATACGCGAAAACATATTCTTCAATAACTGAGGTATTGCTTCAGGGCCTTTTTGCGCCGCACTATTACAAACGGCAATCGCTAAATCCGGTTTTGAAGCCCTTTGTATCGCTTTTATGATCACCCGCTGAGGTGAAAGTTTGGCATTATTCGGTATTGCCGCAATATCATGATAAACCTGACTAAAACCTTCTCGATATAGGAAATGCTCCATATCGGGCGCGGGCAACTTAGTTAAGCGATCCCTTGGCGAGTCATTCATCGCTTCAGCAAAACTGGTTACGGTTGCTGCATATTTACGGCCAGCTTCATCACCATCAACTAATGTGTGCCATTCTATACCCATTTTCGTGGCAAACTTTAACAAAGGCTTAAGACCGCTCTGTGCAAACTCAATGACTTTGATCCCTTCGGTATCAAAATAGTAATTACACTGTCTCGCTAATTCGTTCATCAACCAAATTTCTGTCTCCCCCTCGACCAATAACCAAGTTCGAGCAAATAGAGCTGAAGGCCGGTTAAAGCGAATATGAAAGGAGATACGTCGATTCTCTTCGGGCGTTAATTCATTATTATTTAATCGATAAGAGGCGACTTTATTCGAATGTCTTACCAGACGGCACATATTCTCAATCGGTACTTGGGATAATAACTCCCCTGAATTAGTAGTCGTAATGCGCTGCAAGGAGAATAAATTAAGTAATCCCCAAGCGATCGATAACATAATTGGGTGCAATCGAGTCTCTGGATCTTCGACAATAATTAGCGGACGAGCTTGTGGATCGAGCGCAATATTCCCTTTTGATTGCAGCACCGAAGCGAACATCCCTAATATAATCAATCGGATATTACGTTGATTGGGTTTAGCAATTATTTGATTAATGCTACCAAGGGCATGCCAACCGCGCTTTTTCGGCTCAATATGATCAACAATGCGATTATGACGATTAAAAACATAGCCGTTTGGCCCTGCAAAATAGTGGCCTAATAGCTGTTGCATTGCATCGACGCCTTCACATAACTCTTCATTAGTCAGTGATTGAGGATTGCTAATCAGCTCTTTAGTTAATAGTTCCATCTTACTATTGAAATGGCTTCGTTGTTCTTCCGCGCTGTCTGAAACGACCTGGCGTGTCAAATCAGAAGCAAAACGAGCATCACGTAATCTAACGACCGGATAGAGCCGAACTATTTCATTAATATATTTATTCACATTACCAATAGATAATTTATTACCACCCGCATTTAAAAAGCAGCGTTCAACATTAACACTATTATCATCCTTTAATTCAGCGTTAACACGATAAAAAATATGTTTTAAATCATCGCTTCCATCAATCCAAACAGGAGTTAAATTATGAAAACGATATGATTTATGTCGACCCGGCCGAGTTTCGCAAAATTTTAAGATTATTTGTAAGTTACGAAAACGTGCCGTTTCATCGCCAGTTGAATGATGAAAATCAGATTCGGTAAATGTATAAGGTGTCTGTTCTGGGGCCAGTAAAATGGTTAGTGCATCCAATAAGCTGGACTTACCCCATGCATTTTCACCAATCAATACAGTATTTTGATTGAGTGATAAAGAGAGTCGGTTAATCCCTCTAAAACCGTATATCTCCACACGTTCCAGATACATATATCCCTCTCTTATTTATACGCATTAATTAATTCTCATAGTTAATTAATATCATAATTATGATGTCCATACCCTAAATAATTTAACATAGTATTAAGGTAAAATCAGGGTATTCCGATGGGCATATAAAAGCCAGTGTTCCCGCTAGCAGAGTAACGCTAACTGAGTAGCAGGTTAAGTTATTCAGCCAATTTCATCCTATTTTTATTTTTTTAGACACTCCAGCTGTGTTGAGCATTCAATATTAGTGTTATAGAATGGTTAAACTCAATTTTTAAGTCTTTTTTGCCTACTTTATATTATAAAATCGGATGAATAGACGCTGTAATAAGGATGCTTAAATGTACTCTGGATTACTCATCATTCTGTTGCCGCTCACGCTCGGTTACTTTATTTCGATAAAAAATAAAAACTTCCTTGATATAGTGCATCGTCTTCTGAATTCAATGGTTTACGTTATTTTATTTTTAATGGGCATTACTTTAGCCTTATTAGAGAATTTGAGTGCTAATTTACTTTCTATCTTAATTTATGCGCTTACCTTCTTTATTTGTATATTTTCACTTAATCTTATTGCGTTATTATTGCTAGATAAAATTGATCCATGGAAAATCACTCCTCATAAGCAAGTTCAAACCACGTCAAGTATCAAAATGGTGCTTGAGTCTCTTCAGTTGTGTGGGGTGCTATTACTCGGATTCTTAGTCGGTCTTACTGATTGGTCATTTCTACATTATGCCGATAAAGGCAGTCAGCTGGCGCTAATGTTTTTGCTACTATTAGTTGGTATTCAACTGCGTAATAGCGGAATGAGTATCAGACAAATATTGATCAATCGCCGTGGTACTGTGATTGCCTTGGTGATGGCGCTCAGCGCACTTGCTGGAGGCGTGATTGCCGCTTGGTTATTAGACCTCCCTATTAAAATGGGGCTAGCCATGGCATCAGGTTTTGGTTGGTATTCACTGACGGGGATTGTGATCACTGATGCTTATGGTCCTGTCATGGGGAGTGCGGCATTTTTTAATGACTTAGCCCGTGAACTCGCCGCCATCATGCTGATCCCAATCATCGTTAATCGATTCCGCGCGACTGCATTAGGAATTTGTGGTTCAACCTCAATGGATTTTACTCTGCCTGTATTACAACGAAATGGCGGCGTAGCCATTGTGCCAGCTGCGATTGTGCATGGATTTGTGCTTAGCTTAGTCACACCTATATTAATGGCTTTCTTTACATAAGCGATAGATCAGTCACAATGCTCATTCAGCCGAAATAGAGAGTGAGCAAAAATGGACAATAGACAACGTATTTTAGTGTTAGGCGCCAGTGGTTACATTGGGCAAAATTTGATCCCTCAGCTAATCAAACAAGGGCATCAGGTCGTTGCTGGCGCTCGCCGTATCGACTGGATGTTGTCACAAGGCTGGACAGATACACACTGTATTTACGTTGATCTGCATGATCCTGAGACCTTAGACAATGTGATGAAAGATATCGATGTTGTCTATTTCCTCGTCCATGGCATGGCTGATCAGAGCAACCTGATTGAGCATGAGCGTATCGCTGCTCGCAATGTACAAAAAGCCCTTGATGATTCTGAAGTCAAACAGGTTATCTATCTTAGCGCTCTGCAACATGGCCATACCTACTCACCCCATCTGATTGCTCGCCGACTCACTGGCGAAATCTTGCGTGAAAGTAAAGTACCCGTCACTGAGATCCGCGCGGCAATTATTGTCGGCTCAGGTTCTGCCGCTTTCGAAATCATGCGTGATATGGTGTATAATTTAGCCATATTGACGCCACCACGTTGGGTTCGCTCAAAATCATCGCCCATTGCGCTGGAAAATATTCTCTTCTATCTAACGGAGCTGATCACTCACTCCTCGACTGAGGATCGTATTTTTGATGCTGGCGGTCCAGAATATATCAGTTACCAAGAGCTGTTTAAGCGTTTTATTAAAATCAGCGGCAAACGACGCTTACTTATTCCAGTGCCCATTCCTGTTAGTATGATTTCAGTGCATTTTATTAGCCTGATCACTTCTGTTCCTCCGGGCATTGCCAAAGAGCTGATCCAAGGACTACAACATGACCTACCCGCTGATGACAGCAAATTAAAAAAATTAATTCCTCAACAACTGATTTCATTCGATGATGCGGTAAGAAATACTTTAGCCCAAGAGACAGATGCGATTAATAATGCGGATTGGGGCTATGATCCTGATGCTAAAAAACGCTGGCGTCCCGGTTACGGTTTTTATCCGAAACAAGCGGGTGAAACCTTAGGAACTATCGCCAGTAGCGAGTCGCTCTGGCATGTGATCCAGCAAATTGGTGGTAAAGACGAATATTTTTATGCCAATTTCCTGTGGAAGATCCGCGCAGTGATGGATGACATGATGTTGAATAAAGTCAAATATGGCCGACCTGATCGCAGTGAACTCGAAATTGGCGATATGATTAATGGTTGGAAGGTCATTAATCTGGAACCCAATAAACAGATGACCCTACTATTTGGTATGAAAGCGCCCGGATTAGGCCGCTTAACTTTTACCATTCATGATAGCGGAAACCGCCGTTCTATTGATGTCCGCGCTTGGTGGCACCCCGCTGGCTTCTGTGGCCTACTCTATTGGTTTGCTATGATGCCCGCCCATCTATTTATCTTTAAAGGTATGGCTAAACGTATTAGTCAATTAGCTTTCGAGCGTGATAAACAGCTTGAACGCGACAAAGCACAAGACAATTCGACGCCCAAAATACCAACTGAATAGCCATTCACGCGGTAAATAATAAATTTTTATGCAGAAAATATTGCATAATTATGCTGACGGGATTATTATCACGGCTGGACTGGATCTATTCAAATTATTAGCATGAATATTCAATTAAAAAATATAAACTGTTTCTACGGCGTCCACCAAGCCCTCTTTGATATTAACCTAGAGTGTGCAGCTGGTGAGACCATGGTATTACTTGGCCCTAGTGGGGCTGGCAAAAGCTCTCTGCTACGGGTATTAAATTTACTCGAGTTACCTCGTTCCGGTATGTTAAACATTGCCGGACAACAATTTGATTTTAAAGCTCAGCCGGACGCTAAAGCGATCCGCGCACTACGTCAAAATGTGGGTATGGTTTTTCAACAATATAATCTGTGGCCTCATTTGAGTGTGATGGATAATTTGATTGAAGCACCTTGTCGCGTATTGAAATTATCGCGGCCTGAGGCGAAAGCAAAAGCTGAAAAGCTGCTTGAGCGTCTGCGTTTAACACCATTTTCAGAGCGCTTTCCACTGCATCTGTCCGGTGGTCAGCAACAGCGCGTTGCGATTGCTCGTGCACTGATGATGGAACCGCAAGTTTTGTTGTTTGATGAGCCAACAGCAGCGCTTGATCCTGAAATTACCGCACAAGTAGTGGATATTATTCGTGAACTGTCGGCAACGGGAATTACCCAAGTCATAGTGACTCACGAAGTGGAAATTGCGCGTAAAGCAGCTAGTAAGTTCGTTTATATGGAAGATGGGCACATTATTGAACAAGGGGACGCTAGCCACTTCTCGGCGCCTCAAACCGAAGCCTTTGCAAACTATCTGTCACATTAATAGATACAGGATTTAGCGATGAAAAAATTATTAGTAGCAACCCTACTGGGCGCAATGGCATTCTCTGCAACTGCAGCGGAAAAAGAGACTATTCGTTTTGCCACAGAAGCCACTTACGCCCCTTTTGAAATGTTTGATGCCAATAATCAAATCGTTGGCTTTGATGTTGATTTGGCTAATGCGATGTGCGCAAAGCTAAACGCAACCTGTACCTTTACTCACCAAGGTTTTGATAGCTTGATCCCAAGCCTGAAATTTCGCCGCTTTGATGCGCTGATGGCTGGTATTGATATCACACCAGCACGCCAAGAGCAGGTTGATTTCACTGATACTTATTATGCTAACTCAGCAGAATTTATCTCAGTAAAAAATAAAATTACGCAAGCTGAGCAGCTGAAAGGCAAGAAAATTGGTGTACAGAATGGCACAACACACCAAAAATATATCATGGAAAAACTGAAAGATATGACCACAGTGCCTTACGATAACTACCAAAATGCGATTTTGGATTTACAAAGTGGTCGTATTGATGCTGTATTTGGTGACACCGCAGTCGCTGACGAATGGCTGAAAGCTAAAGGCAATGAAAACCTCGTTGTTGTTGGCGAAAAAGTCACTGATCCTGAATACTTTGGTATCGGATTAGGCATCGCGGTGCGTAAAGGCAATAAAGATCTGCTCGACAAGCTGAATAAAGCGATGTCAGAAGTTAAAGCGGATGGCACTTACGACGTCATCTATAAAAAATGGTTTGAGCAATAATAGATACGTTTAATGAGTAATTTTCTGTTTTTAACAAGCGCCGCCGGTCTCACCGTCGGCCTTGCTGTTTCTGCCCTGATACTCGGATTGATTCTGGCGATGATTTTCACTGCTTGGGAATCAGTTCGTTTTAAACCCATTGCTTTTATCGGCACTTGCTGGGTCACACTGATCCGCGGTTTGCCTGAGTTGCTGGTTGTCCTGTTTGTCTATTATGGCGCACTACAGCTGGTTATGTTGCTCGGTGAAGGTATCGATATTAATCTTGGTTTTTGGCAGACTCAGCTACAAATCGACCCTGATATGTTCTTCGCACAAGCAGGTGAGTTTGATTTTACGCCCTTTTTCTGCGGTGTGATTGCCTTAGCCCTACTCTACGCCTCTTATGCCTCTCAGACATTGCGAGGAGCACTAAAAGCGGTTCCTTATGGACAATGGGAAGCGGGATTAGCGCTAGGACTGAATAAAAGAACTATTTTCTTCCGTTATATTCTGCCGCAGATGTGGCGACATGCCTTGCCGGGATTAGGGAATCAATGGCTAGTTCTGCTAAAAGATACAGCGTTAGTCTCGCTGATCAGCGTTAATGACCTGATGTTGCAGACTACCAGTATCGTTAACAGAACTCATGAGCCTTTTACTTGGTACGCAATTGTTGCCTTGATCTATCTGGCGATCACACTAGTAAGTCAGTTTATTCTGAAGCGAATTGAAATACATACCACGCGTTTTGAGCGAGGTGCGGCGAAATGATTGATCTTATTCTCTCGATCTTACCCGGATTACCCACCAGCCTGACGCTAACTTTCAGTGCTCTTTTTGTCGCCTTTTTATTGGCAATATTATTTACGCTGATCTTATCGCTGAAAACACCGGTGATTTCACAAATAGTCAAAGGCTATATCACGCTATTCACTGGTACGCCTTTGTTAGTGCAGTTTTTTCTGATCTATAACGGACCGGGGCAATTTCCTGCGCTGAAAAATTATCCTCAGCTATGGGAGATCATCTCAACGCCGTGGATCTGTGCCATGGTGGCCTTGGCGCTCAATAGTGCGGCTTATTCCACATTACTGTTTCATGGTGCGGTAAAAGCTATTCCAGCTGGTCAATGGCAATCTTGTCAGGCGCTGGGTATGTCGAAAATGCAGACCATGTGGATTATTCTACCTTATGCCTTTAGACGTGCTCTTTCATCTTACTCGAATGAAGTGGTGCTGATCTTTAAGAGTACCTCACTGGCCAGTACTATCACCCTGCTCGATCTGATGGGCTATAGTCGGCTGGTCTTTGGTCAAACTTATGATGTGATGGTATTTATTGCTGCGGGTATTGTTTATCTCGCTGTGAATGCCCTATTGACGCTCATTATGCGTTTGATTGAACGCAGAGCACTGGCTTTTGAGCATCGCGATTAAACATTATTGCCATTATTAAGATAAAAAAGAGTGCTAATTATTAGCACTCTTTTTTTATCGTTAAATCAAACCCTGAAATCGCTTATTTATTAAGCGATAATAAAGCCAACACTTCATAATGCGCAGTATGAGGGAAGAGGTCAAAAAGCTGCATCTGGTTAATCTTATAATCAAATAACATCTCAATATCTTGTGCCATCGTCTGCGCATTACAGCTAGAGTAGAGAATATATTGCGGATGCATAGTATTAAGGTAGCTACAGAGCGTCTGGCCTATACCGCGACGAGGTGGATTAACTAAAACTAATTCAGGCACATCGGCTTTATTGGTAGCAAATCCTGTGGAATCAAACGCCTGAAAATCAACCCGTTTTAATCCAATCTCTTCTGCCGATTGACGCGCGCACGCAATAGCCTCTGAACTAATTTCAATTCCCGTCAAAACTGTATCTGCTGTCGCACAGTGCAGACCAAATCCGCCAACGCCACAAAATAGATCCCACATTGTTGAGATATTTAATGATTTCGCCCACTGCCCAGCCGTTTGATATAACTTAGCGGCCACCACTGGATTGGTTTGAAAAAAGCTGTGAGGCCGTATAAATAGTGGGATCTGATTAAAAGTTTCATGAAGAGAATGCTGCTCGGTAAGCATAATCTCTTTATCCCCTTCTAATATCGCCATATGAACAGGCTGTATATTAATGGAGATCACCGCTAATTGAGGTAATTGTGCTTGCAGCCAAGGCAGAGCCTGTGTGAGCTGCGCCACTTTAGCTTCTGAGCGCAGAACAAATCGCAGCATCATCTGACCATTTTCACGGCTCTCAGTCAGTAAGATAAATTTCAATTCACCTTTTTTACGCTCGACATGATAAGGCGTCAGACCTGCTCGGGCGATAAAGGACTTTAATAGCGCAAAGACTGGCTGAAATGACGCTGGATATAAAGGACAATCACAGAGATCCACAGGCTCACCATCGCGCGGTTTAAGCCCCAATATGGGTTTTTCGACACTGCCACTCACCACCATTTTCGCTTTATTACGAAACGCATATTCTGGGCTCTCTACCGCAGAGAGAAAGATATCGGGTCGTGATAATGGAAAGAGTGATTTAAGATGAGCCTGCTTTTTAGCAAGCTGTTGATCTAAGGGAAGTGTTATCCACTGACAAGAGTGACAAGTTTCCGCGGCATATTTTTCACAATGCATGATTAAAGGTACGAGGCTATGAAATTAGCGAACTAATTAATGGATTATAAATGACTGAGTTTCCGAATCATCTGTATTGTCTTCTTCAATCTCATCATCATCCTCACGTTCATCACTATTCGAATAGAGTAAATGATTACTGTGGATTTCAAAGATGATCGCTGAAATTTGCTCTTCAGATTGCTGGATAAAATGACCAAATTGGTTATAGGTGATACCCGCAGCTAAGGAGAAGGATTGACTTACCACCAATTTAGGTAAGTTTTCATCGTTGATTTCAAGAAACACTTTTGCCGTCAATGAACTGGCATTTATTTGGCTAATATTGGCTAATAACGTAATAATTGCTGTCGGTTTGAGTTCAGCTAGCGCCGAAATCACCATAACATTACTCAAGATATCCAATTTAGCATCAAAAATACCATCAATATTTTGCATATGTGGCAGATGGAGAGCAGAACAGGCATCGCATTCAAAATAGGAGGTTTTGAGTTGGTCAAGCCACTCGCGTAGCTGGGGGATGTCTGGGTAACAAATAGCTTCCATGAAAATTAACCTTATTCAACTCAAAATATCTGTGTATAGCTTACGGAATTCTGGCTTAATTCGCTATTGAAAATGGGCAAAAAAAGCAAATTGCCAAAAAACCGTACAAGAAAACGTCTAAAAATCTAGCCTATGGGAATTAAGGGCGTTTTTTTTCAGATTCTTTTTGCGGTTTAGTCTCTGAGATACGCTTTTTATAGTCAATACCAAGAAAACTTAAGCCGTGGATAGCTCGCCAAACAATATTGATAGCGGCTGGAATTAAACATCCAATTGCAATCATCACCATTGAAATAAATGCAGTTTGTGTTTGCAGTACTTCTGGTAGCGTCAAATAATCATTCATCGCTAAAAAAACCACTAATAAAAGTAGTATACCTATAGCTTCAAGCGCTATCACTATCTTAGGCATATCCGCTAATGAACGCATCATGGGTTGTTGTTTTTTACTCATAGAACCCTCATCTTTTTTTCAAGCCTAATCATAACTGATAATGAGAGGTTTATCTGCACAAGCTATCGGTGTGAAAAGAAAAATCGTCTTTGTTTTTTTTTTCATTCACAGGCATGATAGGCAAATCAATGGTAGAAATTATCTATATTTAATTTAGGAGAAACTATGTTTACTGTAATTTTTGGTCGTCCTGGTTGCCCTTACTGTGTACGTGCAAAAGAGCTGGCTCAAAAACTGAAAGACGATCGTGATGATTTTGACTTTAATTATATCGATATTCAAGCTGAAGGCATTACTAAAGAAGACCTGTCAAAAACTGTCGGTAAACCAGTAGAGACTGTTCCACAAATCTTTATCGATGAAAAACACATCGGTGGCTGTACCGAGTTTGAAGCCTATGCTAAAGAGCATTTGAATCTGTTCAAATAAAATAGCCTGAGTTCATTTTGTTGTTTTATCTCCCCAGATAAGCGATAAAATCAATCTTATATGGCTGTCTTAGATTATTCCCCTTACTAAGACAGCCATAAAATAGACACTTTGTGCTATTTTACCAAAACTCTCCAAAAAAACGTTAATTCCCCTCTCGCTAATCGAACTTTCTTTCTCTCTTGTAGTCTCAGTTAGTGCCACTGCTTTTCTTTGATGTCCCCAAGTTTTGAGGAGCCCGATAGTTTACCCTCATGGTTTTCAGACTATCGGGTTTTTATTTGCCTAAAATTCAGCTAATTCCACACTATCATCCTTTGTTCCCCGCTAAATATTGCCTTTCACCACCCACTAAATCATATTCTGCATAAAAAAAAAGCAATTCGTATATTTTTCTTATAATTATTGCTGTAAGTTGCTTTACGGATCACTAAAGAGCCTTTACTCTTTTGCATCTGAGTTTATCAAACAACCCGTATTATCAGTGAGGCCCATACAGTGCTAGAAGAACTCAACCTTAATCTATTCAATTTAATCAATGCGACGCCTGATAGCGCCGAGGGTACTGTTGCCTTAGCTGCATTTATCGCTAAGCGTTTGATCTTGCTGTTTCCAATACTTGTCGGTGCTTGCTGGCTATGGGGAGCAAGCGGTAATATGGAACGTCAACGCATTTTTGCCTGTAAAACGGCATTTGCATTAGTGATCGGGCTGACTATTTCGGGTTTTATTGGCTCGATTATGCCCCATGACCGACCTTTTGTGATGGGCATCGGCTATAACTTCCTTGAACACACGCCTTCTCCTTCATTTCCCAGTAACCACGGCACACTGGTATTTACCTTTGCCTTTGCCTTTCTCTTTTGGTTAAGAAGCTGGATCGGGCTGTTACTCTTCGTTCCAGCCATCATTATCGCTTGGTCACGTATTTATTTAGGCGTTCACTGGCCGCTGGATATGCTTGGTGGCTTTATTTTAGCCATCGTTGCCTGTGGAATTGCCCAGATACTCTGGCTGATTGTCGGCGCCTACCTGCTGCCGATACTCATTAAAGTTTATCGCACCCTATTTGGCCCATTAATCCGCTTAGGATGGGTTAAAGAATAAGCACAGTTAATCCACTTGGTGATGACCGATAACGCTAATAGCTTTTTATTAGCGTTTTTTATTTAACTTAAATAAAAATAAATCAAAAAATAATTTTATTCTCTTTGATTATATTTTCATCATTTGGCTAGTCATCAATAAATAATTAACAACATTAAAATAACATTTTTTAAAAAAATATTTATTCACACTTTATTACATTGAAAAACGGATCATCACATTAACATTTACAATATAAAAATAATTAATATATAAAACCAAGAAAAAGTATTCTATTAACTAATCCATTAGAGCCTAAAAAAAGCAATGAAACAAAATAAATCATTATAATTCAATGAATTGAAAATAATCTAAAATGAAATAAATCAGCTTAATCTCTACTTAAACCATCAAATAATCGTTTTTAGTGATAATGTTTTTATATTTAAAAACAATCATTAGTATTAAAATAGATAAAAAATAAAACCAATGTCAGAGATATTAAACCTATAATAAATGAGTGTAATAAATATTTTTAGAATAGCAATTAACCTACTTTAATTCACCGCCGTTAACATTTTTATAAAATATCGTAAAATAACCATCATCAAGGTTACATTCCACTTTTGAGAGTAAGATCACGGCATTTTATACTGAAAACCAGTAAATTCTCACACTCAAAATTTATAGTTAAAATTTTTCTATAAAAATAACAACTTTGGTTGAAAGCAAAGAAAATTTAGATTCTCTATTCTCAATCAAATCGTTATAAACACATTTTAATCATGTAGTCTTCAGAATCTGATTTCTATTGTTTGAATAAAGTCAATTACGCTTATTGCGTGAACAATCGTGATTACAAAATAATTTTTATTTTGTTTCAATTTTGAGTTTTTATTTTGGAGAAATATTTATGGATGCAACTAAAGTTGATTCCATCACTACACCAGTCTGTCAGGCGAAAAACAGTAAACTTTGGCGTAAAACCGATACAGTTTGGATGCTAGGCCTTTATGGTACTGCCATTGGTGCGGGTGTGCTTTTCCTGCCCATCAATGCGGGTATGAGTGGTTTAATTCCGGTTATTTTAATGGCTCTGTTAGCCTTTCCAATGACCTTTTTTGCTCACCGTGGCTTAACGCGTTTTGTCCTTTCCGGTTCTAAACCAGAAGGTGATATTACCGAAGTTGTTGAAGAGCATTTTGGTCGTACAGCAGGCAACTGGATTACACTTTTATATTTCTTTGCCATTTATCCTATTTTGCTCGTTTACGGTGTTTCAATCACCAATAACGTAGAAAAATTTATCACTGAACTTCTGGGTTATAACGCTCCTCCACGTTGGCTATTAGCACTTATTCTGGTTGGCGGGATTATGACCATAGTTTCTCTCGGTGAGAAATATATTGTCAAAACCATGAGTATGCTGGTATTCCCTTTTATTGCGGTATTACTGTTATTTTCTCTGTATATGATACCCTACTGGAATGGCGCAGTACTGGATACCCTATCATTCTCAGGTGTTTCCGATGCGGTGACTAGCGGTGGCGCAACGCAAGGTATGTTGGTCACTATCTGGCTAACCATCCCTGTCATGGTCTTTGCATTCAACCATTCACCAATCATTTCGGCTTTCTCTGTCGCAAAACACGAAGAGTATGGCGATGAGGCTGAACAAAAATGTTCACGTATTCTTGCCTCTGCACATATTCTGATGGTGTTTACGGTAATGTTCTTTGTCTTTAGCTGTGTATTTACCTTATCACCCGCTGACTTAGCAATGGCTAAATCACAAAACATCAGTATTCTCGACTATTTATCCGGCTATTTTGATAAACCTTTTATTAAATATGCCGCTTCTATTATCGCTTTTGTCGCCATTATTAAATCATTCTTAGGTCACTACTTAGGTGCCCGTGAAGGTTTTAATGGACTAGTTGAACGCGCTTATCGTTCAAAAGGTAAAACGATTAATATCAATCGTTTAAATCGTGGTACTGCGATCTTTATGCTACTGACAACTTGGTTGGTTGCAACACTCAATCCAAGTGTTCTTGATATCATTGAAAGTCTCGGTGGCCCAGTTATTGCGGTGCTGTTATTCCTGATGCCGATGTATGCCATCAGTAAAGTTCCGGCAATGCGCAAATACTCAGGTAAATTAAGTAATATTTTCGTGGTTATCATGGGTCTTGTCGCAATTTCAGCGGCTGTATACAAATTTTTCATCTAGTTCTGTTAATCTCAGGGGTGTGATCATCATGCTGAAAACGCCCCTGAGAGATCACCATTAGCGTTAGACTTTAGCTAGCGCTCACTTTATCAACAAACAGAATAATAATGCCTTTCAAATAGGGGCTATAAATATGGTTAGCGTATTCGATATTTTCAAAATTGGTATTGGACCTTCAAGTTCACACACAGTTGGCCCAATGAAAGCAGGTAAGCAATTCGTCGATGACTTGATTGAAAAAAATATTTTAAATTCAATTACACGAGTCGCAGTAGATGTCTATGGTTCATTATCATTAACAGGTAAAGGCCATGCCACTGATACAGCGATTATTATGGGTCTCGCGGGAAACTTACCCGACACCGTTGATATTGATGCCATTCCTCACTTTATACACACAGTAGAACAAACAGAAAAATTACCTTTGGCTCATGGCCAACAAACTGTTGATTTTCCACTACAAGGTGGTATGAATTTTCACTCAACAAATCTTCCTTTACACGAAAATGGTATGTCTATCAGCGCCTTTGTGGGCGATGAGTGCTTATATAGCAAAACCTACTATTCGATTGGTGGTGGCTTTATTGTCGATGAAGAGCATTTTGGCTTACCTAACGACAATAAAGTTCAAGTTCCTTACCCTTATAAGTCTGCCGCTGACTTACAAAAACACTGTAAAGATACGGGTCTCTCCCTCTCCGCACTGATGATGCAAAATGAGCTTGCTCTGCATACTAAAGAAGAGATCCATGCTCATCTCTCCGCCGTATGGGAAGTTATGAAAGCAGGTATCGAGCGCGGTGTAAATACTGAAGGTCATTTACCGGGACCTTTGCGTGTACCTCGTCGAGCAGCAGCACTACGTCGGATGTTAGTCACTTCAGATAATACCAACACAGATCCTATGGCGGTAGTCGATTGGATTAATATGTATGCGCTGGCGGTTAATGAAGAGAATGCGGCTGGTGGTCGTGTGGTGACAGCGCCGACCAATGGGGCTTGTGGCATTATTCCTGCAGTGCTCTCTTATTATGATAAATTTATTCGTCCCGTTAACGAAAACTCCTATACACGCTTTTTTATGGTTGCAGGGGCAGTAGGCTCTCTGTATATCATGAATGCCTCCATTTCTGGTGCTGAGGTAGGCTGTCAAGGCGAAGTGGGCGTTGCTTGCTCAATGGCGGCGGCGGCGTTAGCGGAATTAATGGGCGGTAGTCCTTCTCAGGTCTGTATTGCAGCTGAAATCGCTATGGAACACAATTTAGGCTTAACTTGCGATCCTGTTGGCGGTCAAGTTCAAGTTCCTTGTATTGAACGTAATGCAATTTCTGCGGTACAGGCGGTCAACTCAGCTCGCATGGCGCTACGTCGCGTCAGTGATCCTCGTGTCTGCTTAGACAAAGTCATTGAGACTATGTATGAAACAGGCAAAGATATGAATTCTAAATATCGTGAAACATCACAAGGCGGACTGGCGATTAAAATCGTGAGCTGCGATTAATTAATCATAAATTAGACCTGTCCTTTGTCGGCACAGGTCTAATTTTACATTTATATTTCAGCAAATATAATCTAGTAATTACAACTGTCGATTCTGTAACGAGCTAAGCAAAGCATTTGCCTCAAGACTAACATTACTGAGAAACTTTTGTCCTTCAGCAAACGCATGATGCTCTACTCTTAATCCACTTGAGCTACTCGTTAGCTGCTCTACTACCTCAGCTGATATTAATTCTGGGCGTAGCACCAAATTATTATTATTCGTCAGACTTGTCTCTGTTTTAATATTAACAGTATCACCGCCTTTAACTGTACCATTATTAATACCTGAATTGCTAAGCCCCCCTCCCTGAACAATATCAGCTCGATGTATCATTTTACTTCTATCATTCATCCCAGCAAAGCTACTTTTTTCAGAGCCGGAGTTTAATTTAAGATTTCTTATATCATCAGCTGTTGAGTCTAAAGTTTCATCAGCTGATTTTAAATTTAACGTATTAGTGATCGTTTGTTCTGCTTTAGAGGTAGTGATTCGAATATCTCTCAAAGAATCCTGAGTTTCTCTTAAATTATTCAGGGTCTGAATGTGTTTTTCTCTTAGAACATCGAAGTCTTCTTGTGCTTTTTTATAAAAGTTACGGTCCTTTTTAGCGCTGGAAAGTTGTTTTTCCAGCTCTGCTTTTTCTGCTCTAATCTCCAACAGCTCTTGTTGTAGCAGCTCTTGTTGTAGCTTTTGTTGTAGCTCTCTCTCTCTCGTGAGTTCGATACTTGAAAAATAATTTGGCTCTACAGCAAGTAGTGCCGGGATTTGGCCTAGTACGTTATTTTCTTTATCCTCACACTGTTTTAATTTTTCATTTATTTCTTTTATTTTCTTTCTCTCATTTTCCAAATTAATCTTCAAAAGATTAATTTCATCATTATTATTACCTAATGAATCATTTAATTTTTTAATTTCCAGCTTTTTATCATGAATATCGTTAGTTAACTTATCTACTTCTTTATTTTTTTCATTAAGTTGTGATTCTACATCAGATAATTTCTTACTAACATTAGTAAAGTCAATCTTTACTTTATTTAAATCTGAAGAATTTAATATTGCACTTTCATTCTCCCTTTTAAATTGTTCCTGTTTAAGTTTAAGTTCTTTTTCTTTTGCTATTAACTCTTCTTTCAAACGTTCTATTTTATTTTTGGTTTTATTTATCTCCTGTTGTGCTATTATTTCGTGTGATTTTGTATAAGAAGAAAATCCTTTCTGTAAATTTCTGATTGCGTTTTCCCCTTTTATAATCCCATCTTTTTGATTATTTCCGTTATTATATAAATTTGATGCAATTAATTCATTATTGTTGTATCCTTTATTATGACTATTTCCTCCTTGCATTTTACTCGTATTATATCCACTATTTTGGACATCACCTGAGTGCATCCGAAATTTGTTTGTATGCTCATTTATGGTATTACCACCTTGTAGAATACCTTGGTTCAAGCCAGTATCAGTATTAATCACATTACCAGATTTCATATGATGCACATTTAAACCTATATTTTTAGTTACTCCACCAATTACAGCTCCTCTTCCAAAGCCATTATCTTCTGCAAGGCTGGCCTCTAGAACCCCCTCATTATTACCGTCATTTATCACATCTCCACTTTTAACAATACTTCCACCAATATCAGTTTCAGGAGCTTTTTGATTATTTAATAAAAGCATTTTCTGTTCAAATGTCATAACACTCGACTTGAAATTTAGCTTAGGAGTAACATCATATATATCATTCGACATAGTATTTACCTTAATATTTAAATTATTAATAATATAAAACCAAATCGTTTATTTATATTAAATACAAATGAAATACATTAATTTTTATTTCAAATGAATTAAGTTAAAAACGATTTAAATTAATATTATGCCAATTGAAAAACAATACAACTGAAGTTTATCTGTAAATAATAAAGTGATAATTAATAGAAATAAAATCATTTTAATGATAATAGTTATTACTAAATGACTTTTTAATATTTATATATAAAAAACGCTGAGTATATTTATATATTATAGACTCAGCGTTTATCGAGAATAATAAACCTATTTAGTTATTAGCTAAATATCGCATTCCACCAACCACTAATAGTTTTCACAATAAAGTCCCAAATTTTGCCAAAGAATCCGCCCTCTTCCACAGCCTCTTTGACTACCAAAGGACGCTGCTCAACAATTTGATCATTAAGCATAAAATTAACCGTTCCCACCACCTGATTTTTAGTCAACGGGGCTTCAAGGGTCGGATTAGTTAATTCAAAACTGGCTTTCAGATTATTTAATTGTCCTTTAGGGATAGTAATGGCCGCATCAGTGACGACACCTAATGGTACAGAAGCTTGATCGCCAAACCATACTTTCTGGGTAATTAAGGTATCTGTTGCTTTGATCGGTGTCACGGTTTCAAAGAAACGAAATCCCCATGTCAGCAATTTTTCACTCTCTGAGAAACGTACTTTATCGCTTGGTGCACCTAGCACAACAGAAATCAAACGCATTGGGCCATCAGTTGCTGAAGCTACCAAGTTATGACCTGCACCATTTGTGTGACCGGTTTTAACCCCATCGACACTTAAGTTTTTATTCCATAATAAGCGATTACGATTTTGTTGACGGATCTTATTGAAAGTAAATTCTTTCTCTTTATGTAAACTATATTCATCGGGTACATCACGGATCATTGCTTGAGTTAACAAAGCCATATCACGAGCCGTACTAAATTGACCCTCGGCATCAAGTCCATGAACTGTTCTAAAAGAGGTATTATCGAGTCCTAATGATTTAGCATAGCCATTCATTAATTGCACAAACGAATCTTGGCTACCAGCAACATAGTCTGCTAAGGCTATACTAGCATCATTACCCGATTGGATGACTACGCCACGATTAAGATCGAGTACAGAAACGCGATCCTTAGGTTTCAAAAACATCAGCGAAGAGCCCTTTAAAATCGGATTTCCCGTTGCCCATGCATCTTCGCCGACGGTAACCATATCTTGAGGGGTAATTTTACCTGATTTAATCGCTTGTCCAACCACATAGCTGGTCATAATCTTGGTTAAACTAGCGGGATCAAGCCGTAGATCGGCATTACTAGACGCCAAGATCTTACCACTGTCATAATCCATCAAAACATAAGCTTTTACATCTACTTGGGGCGCAACGGGCGCCTCTGCTGCATAAACGCTAACAGTTGCGGCAAAAAAGAGATTTAAGCCTGTTGTCAGATGCAAGATCCTCATCGACAGTGTTTTTTTTAACATCAGTCACTCCTCACTAATTACAAATTTGGGTTAATGCGTTATTAATATAGGGCTTTTTGTTGCTAGACTCCATCAACTAAGAATAAAGATTGTTCCTATAATCGCTTTACACTATCTTTAACACTCACTACCCACCATTACTTATTAACCGGAGGCAGAAATGCTGATTGTCTGGGGTCGTAAAAATTCATCTAATGTCAAAAAAGTGCTTTGGTGTCTTGAAGAGCTAAATATCAGCTATGAAAGAAAAGACGTTGGCGGCCCATTTGGTGGCCTAGATACACCTGAATATCAAAAAATGAATCCAAACAAAACAATTCCGACTTTACAGGATGATGCATTCACACTGTGGGAGTCGAATTCGATTTTACGTTACCTTACGGCAAAGTATGATCTATCTCACCTATTAACCTCATTGGATGTACAAGAAATGTCCGCAGGGGATCAATGGATGGATTGGGCTGGCACTAATTTATTCGCACAAATTAAAGATATGATGAATAAAATTGTGCGCCTGCCTGAAGAACAGCGTGTTCCAGAGCAAACAGCGCAAATCTATCAGAATATAGAAAAACTAATGTTGATCGCTGATAATGCTTTAGCTACACAAGCTTATTTTAGCGGACAAAAATTTGGTATTGCCGATATTGCTATCGCGCCACTCTTTTATCCGTGGCGAGAACTGGCGCCTAATCGCCCAGCTCTGCCACACTTAGAGCGCTGGTTTGCTCAACTTGAAACTCGCCCAGCGTTCCAAAAAATTGTTCTATTGCCTGTTAGCTGAGATTAAAGCGACATTGGCATCTTATTAGGGTCTGGGTATTGATACTCAAACCCTAATTCTTGGCAAATCAAACTAGCGTTAATAATCTTACCCGATGAGTCGTTATCTTCACTAAACTCAGGAGGAACTAACTGTAATTGATGAGCCGCCTGACAGTAAAAATCAGCTCGAGTAGGATGCTGTGGCGCACAAAGATTATAGATATGACCACCTTTAGATTGTCTAATCAACAGCAAGATGGCACTAATCACATCCTCTTGATGGACGATATTAACTCCCTGTTTCGCACCTTTAACCTGCTTTTTACCAGCCAAGAAACGCCCTGCATGACGTTGATCACCCACCAAACCCGCGAGTCGTAAAATATCTACGCCAATATGGGGTAGCTGATGTAGCCAGCTCTCAATCTCGGCTAATGCTATAGCTGAATCGCTATCAGGTTTCATTTCGCTCTGTTCATTTACCACGCCTGCCACATTGCCATAGACTGAGGTCGAACTGCTAAAAATCAGCCGAGGAATATTAAAAGAGAGCGCGCTATCAACCAATTGTTGGATCGCCATTCGATACTCATCAGTACCAATTTTTGATGGTGGTAATAAAATTAGTAGAACATCGGTGTTATCCATCAATTGAGCTAAATCATCAGGATCACACTCAATGGAAGGGGTAAAATTCAGATAATAGCAATCTATACCACTTTTTCTTACTGCTTCAATGCCATCGACAGTCGTTTTGCTGCCCACCACTTGAAAGCCTTCTGCAACTAATGCATTGGCAAGGGGCAGCCCCAACCAACCTAATCCAATAATGGAAATTTTTTTCATTTGATTATTCCCCAATTGCCCATAGGCCATCCTACGCTAATGCTGAGATGAATACCCGTTTATCCGAGATGCACAAAGAGAAAAATAAAGAATAAAGCGCTAAAAAACAAGAGAATAAAACTATTGTGAGTTTTATTTGTAAAAATGAGTTGCTTTTCAGTGAGCAAATCGTTTAGCTTGGTAATCAGCGAGTGATTATATTTAATATAAATAGATTAAACAGAAACTAGAGAGAAACATTATGAACAGCATTCGATTCAACCATCATCACCATCATCCTGACTAGTCTTTCGGGCGATGTGTGCTGGAAGACGTTTAACGAACTTCCGGTGGCATGAATGCTAAAAGAAAACCCTCGGAAGATTATCTTCCGAGGGTTTTTTTATTATATGGCCTAAATATAACCGAACGCAGGAAAGCAGCAAATCTAAGTACAACAGCCAGCACCTGCAACTTGGCCCCAAACAAATTAAACAGAATAGACAGGGTAAAATTATGTTAGATAAAGCACGTTTAAGAATCGCAATACAGAAATCAGGCCGTTTAAGTGATGAGTCTCGTGAGCTACTGGCGCGTTGTGGAATTAAAATCAATCTACAACAACAACGTTTAATCGCTTATGCCGAAAATATGCCAATTGATTTACTTCGTGTTCGCGATGACGATATTCCCGGTCTGGTAATGGATGGCGTCGTTGATCTGGGTATCATTGGCGAGAACGTACTAGAAGAAGAGCTATTAAATCGTCGTGCACAAGGCGATGACCCACGTTATTTAACATTGCGCCGTTTAGATTTTGGGGCTTGCCGTCTCTCACTGGCTGCGCCGCTAGACTTTGATTACACAGGCGTGCAATGTCTAAATGGTTCACGTATCGCCACCTCTTATCCTCACCTGTTAAAGCGCTACTTTGATGAGAAAGGCGTGCAATTTAAATCCTGTCTACTCAATGGTTCTGTTGAAGTGGCACCAAGAGCTGGTCTCTCCGATGCGATTTGTGATCTCGTTTCCACTGGCGCAACATTAGAAGCTAATGGCCTAAAAGAAGTTGAAGTGATCTATCGCTCTAAAGCCTGTTTAATCCAGCGCGATGGCGATATGGCAGAAGATAAACAAAACTTGATCGATCGCCTGATGACCCGTATTCAAGGCGTGATCCAAGCCCGTGAATCTAAATATATAATGCTACACGCACCGAGTGAATGTCTGGATCAGATTATCGACCTGCTACCGGGAGCTGAACGCCCAACAATACTGCCATTAGCCGGCGACCAAAATCGAGTTGCCATGCACATGGTGAGCAGCGAAACCCTGTTCTGGGAAACCATGGAAAAGCTGAAAGCATTGGGTGCAAGTTCAATCCTCGTATTACCAATTGAAAAAATGATGGAGTAATACTGATGGAAACAGGATTTAATCAAGTGATCCGCTGGGCTGATTGTAGCCCAGCAGAGCAAGCTAGCCTATTGACGCGACCTGCCATTGCCGCCTCTGATAATATTTCAGCTGCCGTTTCAACCATTTTAGCTGAGGTTAAATCTCGCGGCGACACAGCATTATATGAATTTAGTCAACGCTTCGATAAAGCCAATATCGATCAGGTTAAAGTTAGCTCAGAGGCAATGGCTAAAGCTGAAGCTAATCTGAATGAGGATATTAAAGCAGCAATCAATGTTGCTATGAATAATATTCGTCAATTCCATATGGCACAAATCCCAACAACCATCACCGTCGAGACCCAACCGGGCGTGGTTTGCCAGCAAATTACACGACCGATTGATTCTGTCGGGCTCTATATTCCCGGCGGTTCAGCTCCCCTGCTATCCACGGTGATGATGTTAGGTATACCGGCGAATATTGCCGGCTGTCGTAAAATTATTCTTTGTTCGCCACCGCCAATCGCTGATGAAATCCTCTATGCGGCACAGCAGTGCAACATAAGCGAAATCTTTCAAGTCGGTGGCGCACAAGCAATCGCCGCTATGGCTTTTGGTACTGAATCTATTCCTGCGGTAGATAAAATATTTGGCCCCGGTAATGCTTATGTGACTGAAGCTAAACGCCAAGTAAGCCAAGTTATCGATGGCGCAGCTATTGATATGCCAGCGGGTCCTTCAGAAGTGCTAGTGATAGCTGATGAGCAAGCTAATCCGGCTTTTACCGCGGCAGATCTGCTCTCTCAAGCAGAGCATGGCCCTGATTCACAAGTGATTTTATTAACCACCGATGAAATGATGGCGCAGCGCGTTATTGCTGAAACGGAAAAGCAATTGCAATCCCTTTCTCGGGCCGATATCGCTCGTCAGGCTCTTGATTCTAGCCGTGTGATCATTGCTGAATCATTAGCTCAATGTATTGAAATCAGTAATCGCTATGGTCCTGAACATTTAATTATTCAAACCCGCGATCCTGATGCCCTAGTTCCCTTAATTACTAGTGCAGGATCTATTTTTCTTGGCGATTGGTCGCCTGAATCAGCGGGCGATTATGCTTCTGGCACTAACCACGTATTACCCACTTATGGTTATACCTCAACCTATTCGAGTTTAGGACTGGCTGATTTTATGAAACGCATGACAGTTCAAAAACTCTCTCCTGAGGGATTACTCGGCTTAGCCACTACCATTGAAACACTGGCCCAAGCTGAACAATTGACTGCGCATAAAAATGCGGTTTCTCTCCGTGTTGCTGAACTCAATAAAAATAAATAGGAAAGATCATGAGCCAAAACTTTAATGCCGCTGAGCTTGCTCGAGACAATATCAAAAAAATGATCCCGTACCAATCGGCTCGTCGCTTGGGCGGAAAAGGGGATGTTTGGCTCAATGCCAATGAATATCCACTCGCACCTAATTTCTCATTCAGTGAGCAGATACTTAATCGTTATCCTGAATGTCAGCCAGTTGCTATTATTGATAATTATGCCGCTTATACGGGCCTCTCTACTGAACAAATTTTAGTGTGCCGTGGTGCTGATGAATCCATAGAACTCTTAATCCGAGGATTTTGTGAGCCCGGCAAAGATGCGGTGATGATTTGTCCGCCAACATATGGCATGTATAGCGTCAGCGCAGAAGCTTTTGGTGTTAAACAGAAAAAGATCCCAACGCTCTCTAATTGGCAGCTAGATCTCGATGCAATCGAACAAAATATTGATAATGTTAAGCTGATTTATATTTGCAGCCCAAATAATCCAACCGGAAACATTATTGATAATGCAGCATTAAAACAAGTATTGGCACTCGCTGCTGGCCGCGCCTTAGTGGTGATTGATGAAGCCTATATTGAGTTCTGTCCTGAGTTCAGCGTGGTTGAGTGGATGGCGCAATACCCACACCTCGTTATCCTGCGCACACTCTCAAAAGCATTTGCTTTAGCTGGATTACGTTGTGGATTTACCCTTGCTTCACCTGCCGTTATTGAGATCCTACTCAAGGTGATTGCGCCTTATCCTTTATCCACTCCGGTCGCCTATATTGCCGCGCAAGCGCTGAGCCCTGAAGGTATTGCCGTGATGCAGCGTCGAGTGGCGGAGATTAAGACCAGTCGCGAAGGCTTGATTGAGTCTCTGCGTGATCTACCGCAAGTGGAAAAAGTCTTCCCTAGTGAAACTAACTATATTCTTGTGCGTTTTATTGATGGTAAAAAAGTATTTAAAGCACTTTGGGACCAAGGCATTATCTTAAGAGACCAAAGTACTCAACCCGGATTAGTCAACTGCCTGCGTATCACCATAGGCACACAAATCGAAAATGCGCGCGTTATTGAAGCCATTGCAGCTATTTCAGCAAATCAACAATCTACGGAGATACCATGAGCCAGAAAATCCTTTTTATTGACCGTGATGGCACCTTAATTACTGAGCCTCCTGTCGATTTTCAAGTTGATAGACTTGATAAGCTGGCTTTTGAGAAAGATGTTGTCCCTGCTCTGCTATCGTTACAGAAAGCTGGTTTTCGATTAGTGATGATCACCAACCAAGATGGCCTAGGAACCGACAGTTTTCCACAAGCTGATTTTGATCCGCCTCATAATCTGATGATGCAAATTTTACAATCCCAAGGGATCATATTTGATGATGTGCTGATTTGTCCGCATAAACCAGCTGACAACTGCAATTGCCGTAAACCCAAAACGTCCTTAGTCGAACACTATTTAGCGGATAATCAACTCGATAAAAACCAAAGTTATGTAATTGGCGATCGTGAAACTGACCTTCTATTAGCTGAAAATATGGGAATCAAAGGGATACTCTATTCGGCAGAATCTATGAGTTGGCAGATGATCACTGATACGCTAACCAAACGCGATCGCCATGCCAGTGTCGAACGTGTTACCAAAGAGACGGCTATCCAAGTTGAAGTCTGGTTAGATCGCGAAGGCGGCAGCAAAATCAACACAGGTATGGGATTTTTTGACCATATGCTAGATCAGATTGCCACTCACGGCGGTTTTCGTATGAATGTTGACGTCAAGGGCGACCTAATTATTGATGATCACCACTCAGTTGAAGATACGGGACTGGCTCTGGGTGAAGCGCTGCGCGTGGCACTAGGCGACAAACGCGGTATTGGCCGTTTTGGTTTTGCACTGCCGATGGATGAGTGCCTAGCTCGTTGTGCTCTTGATATCTCCGGTCGACCGCACCTCGAATATAAAGCAGAATTTAAATTCCAGCGCGTGGGCGATCTCAGTACAGAGATGATCGAGCACTTTTTCAGCTCACTCTCCTATGCCATGGGCTGCACGCTGCACCTGAAAACTAAAGGCAAAAACGATCACCACAGAGCGGAAAGCCTATTTAAAGTTTTCGGCCGCACCTTACGCCAAGCTATCCGAGTAGAAGGCAATACGCTGCCGAGCTCTAAAGGGGTGCTTTAATGAAAATTGCCATCTTAGATACTGGATGTGCCAATCTAGCCTCAGTAACCTATGCGGTTAAACGCTTAGGTTATCAACCCGAAGTGAGCAGAGATAATAATACTATCTTGATGGCAGATAAGGTCTTTTTACCCGGAGTAGGTACAGCCAGCGCTGCTATGCACAACCTTACTGAGCGTAATCTAATCCCCCTAATCCAAAATCTTACCCAGCCAGTGTTAGGTATTTGTCTGGGAATGCAATTATTGGGGATGAGCAGTGAAGAGGGGCAAACCACTGTACCTCTATTAGGTCTGATCGATAGTAATGTCGCTAAATTAGATGCCAATGGCTTACCAGTTCCCCATTCTGGTTGGAATCAGGTCGAGTCCCTTGCTGGACAACCTCTATTCCGCGGTATTGATGAAGATGCCTATTTCTACTTTGTGCATGGCTATAGTATGCCCGTTTCACCATTTACTATCGCCTCAACTGAGTACGGTTCTCGATTTAGCAGTGCCATTTGTCGAGATAACTTCTTTGGTGTTCAGTTCCACCCTGAGCGTTCAGGCGCTGCGGGCGCGCAACTGCTAAAAAACTTTCTGGAGATGTAATTCGCGATGATAATCCCAGCACTAGATTTAATTGATGGCAATGTGGTCCGGCTACATCAGGGTGACTACGATCAGAAACGTGATTATGGTAATGATCCTCTTCCACGTTTGATCCAATATCAGAAAGAAGGCGCTAAATTACTACACCTTGTTGATTTAACTGGCGCCAAAGATCCGCAAAAAAGACAAATTGCCCTACTCAAAATCCTAATCGCTGGTGTCAGTGTGCCTGTACAAGTGGGCGGTGGCATACGTACAGAAGAAGATGTTAAAGCGCTACTGGATGCTGGTGCCAGCCGAGTTGTAGTAGGCTCAACAGCGATCAAAGAGCCTGAACTGGTTAAGTCATGGCTGCAACGCTATGGCGGCGAGGCTATTGTTCTGGCGCTAGATGTGAGAATTAATCCACAAGGTGTCAAACAAGTGGCTATCAGTGGCTGGCAAGAGAATTCAGATCGTACTCTTGAACAAACGATTGAATTTTTCCGTCCTTTTGGTCTTAAGCATGTACTCTGCACTGATATTTCAAAAGATGGCACACTCTCGGGCTCAAATGTCGAACTCTATCGTGAGATCAGCCAGAAATACCCTGATATTGCCATTCAAGCCTCAGGCGGTATTGGTGACCTAGCGGATATTGCCGCATTACCTGCCTCTGGCGCCATAGGCGTTATTGTCGGCCGAGCACTATTAGAAGATAAATTCACCGTTTCGGAGGCTATCGCATGTTGGCAAAACGCATAATTCCTTGTTTAGATGTCCGTGATGGGCAAGTGGTCAAAGGCGTTCAGTTCCGCAACCACGAAATTATTGGTGATATCGTCCCCCTCGCCCAACGCTATGCACGGGAAGGTGCTGATGAGCTGGTCTTTTATGATATTACCGCCTCTTCCGACGGCCGCGTAGTTGATAAAAGTTGGGTAGCCAAAGTAGCAGAAGTGATTGATATCCCCTTCTGTGTTGCAGGTGGCATAAAATCAGTTGAAGAAGCTGAACAGATCCTCTCATTTGGTGCTGATAAAATATCTATTAACTCACCGGCTCTTAGTGATCCCTCATTAATCAGTCGCCTAGCCGATCGCTTTGGTGTTCAATGTATTGTTGTCGGTATTGATACTTGGTTTGATGAATCAACAGGCCATTATCAGGTCTATCAATTTACGGGTGACGAAAAACGTACCCAACAAACCCAGTGGCAAACATTAGATTGGGTACAGGAAGCGCAAAAACGTGGCGCGGGCGAAATCGTCCTCAATATGATGAATCAAGATGGCGTCCGCCAAGGGTATGATTTAGCGCAATTGAAAAAAGTGCGTGAAGTCTGCAAAGTACCTTTGATTGCTTCTGGTGGTGCAGGCGAAATGTCACACTTCTTAGATGCCTTTACGCTGGCTGGCGTTGACGGTGCGTTAGCGGCTTCTGTATTCCATAAGCAAATCATTAATATCGGCGAATTGAAACAATATCTCGCCACGAAAGGAGTGGAAATTAGATTATGCTAACTCGTGAACAAATCGATGGATTGGACTGGCAAAAAGTGGATAACCTGATGCCTGTTGTTGTTCAACATGCGATCTCTGGTGATGTCCTTATGCTCGGTTATATGAATAGAGAAGCCTTGGACATCACTTTAGAGAGTCAGAAAGTGACCTTCTACTCTCGTACCAAACAACGTTTATGGACGAAGGGAGAAACTTCGAACAATTTTCTCAATTTGGTCAATATAGTAGCCGATTGCGATAATGATACCTTGTTGGCTCTCGCGATGCCGGATGGCCCAACTTGCCATAAAGGCACAGAGAGCTGCTTTGCTCCGGCGCAGTCTGAGTGGGGTTTTCTGTATGAACTGGAAACTATCCTAAAATCGAGAAAAACTGCCGATCCCGATAGCTCTTACACTGCTCGCTTATATGCCAGTGGAACAAAACGTATCGCACAGAAAGTAGGCGAGGAAGGCGTTGAAACTGCACTGGCCGCAACCGTGAATGATCGTGAAGAGCTGACGAATGAAGCCGCCGATCTTATGTACCATTTAATGGTTCTGCTGCAAGATCAAAATTTAGATCTCACCGCGATCATTAAGCGCTTAAAAGAGCGTCATCAGTAAGATCTTATTTGTTCGCAGTAAATAATAAATTGAACATAAAAAAGCCACTCTCGAGTGGCTTTTAAAATACGTTATTTTTACAATTTTCTGATAGGTTAGCTGCGCTCTTAGTACCCATTGCCTTGTTAAAGCCATTCAGTCAAAGTTTGTTAGTATTAATAAATCCCTAAAAGAAAGGCGTATTCGACGAAAATAGTGGTAAGATTAGAGTCATTCAATATCTATCAGCGGAGGATAAAGCTCGTTATTTGCGATAATCGATTATAATACTTCTCCTTAATTCTACGATAGGTTGCCTAAATGAAAAAACTAACCGTAAGTGAAATGACTGAATCGCAGAAAATCCGCGTAAAAACCCGAATCGCTCAAGAACGTAAAATGTTAGGCCGTGAACTCACCAATTCAGAGCAAAACAAAGTCAAAGATGAAATTGTCACCGAAATATCAAAAGAAGTTTCGCAGGTAGCAACTAAAGCCAGAGCCTTGAAGAAAAAAGATAAATTAAAACCAAGTGATGAAACATTTAGCTGGACGGCTAAAAACCATAGCCGTGGAATACGCTAAGCTAGTGCAGTAATATTATTTTTAATATAGGAAATTATTTTGTCTGATAATGATATTTTCTCACAGTTGACGCAATTACTGACTGAGCATCAAGCCCGATATCGTGTAATGGAACATGTGACTGGCGGGAAATCAGAAGAGGTTGCGAAAATCAGAGGAACTCAACTAGGACAAGGGGCTAAAGGACTGGTTTGCCATGTTAAAGGTAATGGTTTACGCCAACATGTATTGGCTATTTTACCCGCCGACAAGCAAGCTGACTTAACTAAAATAGCAAAAGCCATAGGTGGCACCCGTGCCTCGCTGGCCAGCCCTGCCGAGGTTTCAGCCCTAACACATTGTGTTTTCGGCGCCATCCCCCCCTTTAGTTTTCATCCGGATCTGACTCTTGTTGCCGATCCCTTATTGTTTGAACGCTTTGATGAACTGGCTTTTAATGCAGGTAGCTTAGAACGTTCAATCATTCTCAATACTGAAGATTATCGGCGTATCGCTGATCCTAAGTTAATTGAGTTTATTCGCACTGAAACACCAGTAACTGAATAACGTTTAATTCTAGGCATTATTAATTTAATAGCGCCTAGAATTTTATTCAAAACTCAATACTTCGCCCGTATTAAAATCAGCGGCATCTAATACCATTCGACCCAATGCCCCTGTGCAATGACAGCCATAAACTTGCGTATCTGCATCAATAGCATTTTTAGCACGCCATAGCGCCGCAGGTGTGGCACAACGTAGATGTAATCCACCAACAATCGCCTGAATTCGCGTCTCTTGAGTGATATTTTTTGCATGCTGAATAATGGACTCGATACCTGAATGGCTACAGCCACTAATAATTACCAGCCCTTTATCGCCTTTCCACACTAAAAAACTATCATCCATCACATAATCATCTTCTTCACCATCTTCCTTTATCAATACACCATAACATTTTCTCACCATCCGCTGAGTGACTGCACCGGCGTAGATAAAACGTGAGCTAATTGTTTGATAATTTTCTGATAAAACGAAATTGAATTGTTTAGATAATTTTTCTTTATCAAGTTTTGGACTGAGATATTTAAATTTCAGAGCAAAAGGACCGACAAAAAGCGCTGCACGACGATGATAAAAAATATCTGGATGACTAATAACGGTGGGAGGCTGATCGAAAAAGTGCTTATCAATCTTGGTTAAGCCACCAAAGTGATCATAATGGCCATGGGAAATAACAATGGTTTTAATATCATTGAGATTGATCCCCAATACGGCTGCATTCTGTAGAAAACGGTCATCCGCACCAGTATCAAAAAGAATTTTTTGCTCGCCATCCTCTAAAAGTAGACTTAACCCTGGGTAGCTTTTCAGCTGAGGATTATGCGATTTATTCTCAAGCAAAGCCGTTATACGTAGCATTATTAGACCGCTAAAATAATTTCAAGATAAATATATTATATTAATTTATTAGAGTCTTCGTCATAAAAAACGGGAGATATATTTATCTCCCGTTATAGCTAACTAGATATTAACAGTTTATTCCATCCATTCAGTGTGGAATACACCTTCTTTATCTGTACGTTTATAGGTATGAGCACCAAAATAGTCACGCTGAGCCTGAATTAGATTGGCAGGCAGAACTGCGGCGCGGTAGCTATCATAATAGGAGATAGCCGCTGAGAAGGTTGGTGTTGGAATACCATTTTGTACGCCATAGCAGATAACATCACGCAGTGCTTGCTGATACTCATCAGCGATTTGCGTAAAGTAAGGTGCTAATAGTAGGTTAGCTAGTGCGGCATTGCCGTTATAAGCATCAGTAATTTTCTGTAGGAATTGAGCGCGGATAATACAGCCCGCACGGAAAATTTTCGCAATTTCGCCGTAGTTCAAATCCCAGTTATTCTCATCAGAAGCTGCTTTTAACTGTTGGAAACCCTGTGCGTAAGAGACGATTTTACCTAAGTACAGAGCACGACGCACTTTTTCGATAAACTCTTTTTTATCACCAGTAAAGATTTTGACTGTCGGTCCTGATAACACTTTAGATGCAGCAACACGCTGATCTTTTAAGAACGACAGGTAGCGAGCAAAAACAGATTCGGTGATCAGCGTTAAAGGAATACCTAAATCTAGTGCACTCTGGCTAGTCCATTTACCCGTGCCTTTATTTGCCGCTTCATCAAGGATCACATCAACCAGATATTTTCCATCTTCATCTTTCTTGCGGAAGATGTCAGCGGTGATCTCAATTAGGTAGCTACTTAGCTCGCCTTGGTTCCACTCAGTAAAGGTTTCTGCTAGCTCGTCATTATTGAGACCCAGTGAGTTTTTCAATAATGAATAAGCTTCTGCGATAAGTTGCATATCACCATATTCAATACCGTTATGAACCATTTTCACATAGTGACCAGCACCATCACTACCGATATAGGTAATACATGGCTCTCCATCGGCCTTAGCTGCGATCTCTTTCAAAATTGGCGCTACCAGCTCATAAGCTTCTTTTTGGCCACCAGGCATGATTGAAGGCCCTTTTAGTGCACCCTCTTCGCCACCAGAAACACCTGTACCGATAAAGTTAAAACCTTGCTCAGATAATTCACGGTTACGACGGATAGTATCTTTATAGAAGGTATTACCACCATCAATAAGAATATCACCCTTATCAAGATGCGGCGTTAACGAGGCGATAGTCTTATCTGTGGCTTCTCCCGCTTTGACCATCAACAGAATTCGACGTGGTTTTTCCAACGATGCAACAAATTCTTCGATAGTGTAGCTGGGAACGAGTTTCTTCCCTGGATTTTCCGCAATCACTTCATCCGTCTTCTCTTTCGAACGATTAAAGATAGAGACCGAATAGCCGCGGCTTTCAATATTCAGCGCAAGGTTACGCCCCATTACTGCCATACCGACAACGCCAATTTGCTGTTTGGACATGCAAAACTCCTGTCTGATCATTTTCAATCCAGCCTGAAGAAGCTGGCATTCTGTTAACCTGATCACATGTTAACTCAGACTGCTGGCAGGTGGTAGTTATTGATGCAATCGATATCCTAAAGATAGCATTTTTACTCTAATGCCTATTAACAGGAATTTTTCTATTGAAATTTAGCGCTATTATCCTCATTATTCTCCTGTCGGCATTTGCCGTCATATAAGAAGGTAAGAAAAACAGTATGGAATGGATCGCTGATCCGTCGATTTGGGCAGGGCTGGCAACCCTTATTGTTCTCGAAATCGTATTGGGGATAGATAACCTCGTTTTTATTGCCATTTTGGCCGATAAACTCCCGCAAAAGCTACGTGATAGAGCTCGTATTACCGGATTATTATGTGCATTGGTAATGCGTGTTGTATTGCTATTTAGCTTATCTTGGCTAATAACCCTCACAAAACCTATCATTACGTTATTGGGTCAGCCTTTTAGTGCTAGAGATCTCATTATGCTTATCGGGGGGGTGTTCCTCCTATTTAAAGCCACAATGGAATTAAATGAGCGCTTAGAAGGTAAAGATGAACATAATGGTGGTCAGCGCAAAACAGCCAATTTCTGGGCTGTAGTGGCGCAAATCATTGTACTTGATGCTGTTTTCTCACTCGACTCAGTGATTACTGCTGTGGGCATGGTCGATCATATTGGCGTTATGGTGGCAGCTGTCACAATTGCTATGGCCATTATGATTTTAGCCAGTAAGTCATTGACCACTTTCGTCAATCAGCATCCGACGATAGTCATACTCTGTCTCAGCTTCTTGTTAATGATAGGTTTCAGCTTGATCGCCGAAGGTTTTGGTTATGCAATTCCGAAAGGTTATCTCTACGCTGCGATTGGCTTCTCGATTATGATCGAATCATTAAATCAGTTTGCACAGTTCAATCGTCGCAAATTTCTTACTGGTACTCGACCATTACGTGAACGTACGGCTGAAGCTGTTTTACGTATTCTAAGTGGTAAACACGATAGCTCAGAACTTGATCATCGCACTGCGGATCTGATCTCTGATAATTCTGATGTATTTGACCCGCAAGAGCGTCAAATGATTGCCCGCGTACTCGGAATGGCTCAGCGTAACGTTGAGAGTATTATGACCTCGCGTCATGATGTCGATTATGTCGATATCAATAAACCGCCTCATGAGTTACTGCAGTTGTTAGAAAAAAACTCACACTCTCGTATGGTGGTTATTGATGGCGAAGTCAGTGATGAGCCGGTAGGTATTATCCAAATCATTAATTTGACCAAGCAACAGCTCAGTGGTGCGCCTCTTGATTTAAGAGCCTTGATCACCCAGCCTCTGATCTTCCCTGAAGGCCTCTCATTACTTAAAGCCTTAGAGCAATTCCGTAAAGCTCACACTCACTTCGCCTTTGTGGTTGATGAGTTTGGCTCTGTGGAAGGGATTGTCACTTTGACTGACGTCATGGAAACCATCGCGGGTAATTTGCCAATTGGTGACGAAGAGTATGATGCGCGTCATGATATTCAAATGCTCGATGACGGCAGTTGGATTGCGAATGGATTTATGCCATTAGAAGATCTGATCTTATATGTCCCTATGACCTTAGACGATAAACGGGAATATGAGACTATTGCAGGTTTGTTGATGGAGCATTTACAGCGCCTTCCTCAAGTCGGTGAAAAAATCACTATTAATAACTGCTTATTCGAACCCTTGGAAATTAACAACCATCGTATAAGTAAAGTACTGATTACACCGCCAAAAATTGTTGCTCATGACGAAGATGAATAATAGATTTTAGTCATTAACTCTTGCTTTACATCGATATAGCGAAGAGTAGCGTCAATCAATGATAAAGCCGCCTTAATTATTGCATTAAGGCGGCTTTTTTATCGTTTAGTCATAACTGGTTTAACACCAAAATTGATGTTTACAGCGCCTTTAATAATTGATTGAGTTTCTGTTTCTCTTCTCTTTTCAAAAAATCACCAATGGCTTGCTTAGCTTGTATTTTTAACTCATCGCGCACAAATTTCTCTACATCTAATTGATATTTTATGTCTTTCCAAGAACCATAAAGACGCAAAGGAATACTTAGAGATTGGAGTTGCTGAATAAAACGAGAATCGCCACCCCAGCCCTTGGTCACTTGAACGCCTAAATTAATATCCAAGGTTTCAGCCGCAATATTTGCCCAGCCCTTGCCTTTAATATTAATCAACTCAGATGTCGCAGTTAAACTAGATAAATTAAATTGGCCTTTATTTAATTGCCCTTGAGCAGTAAATAACTTCACTTCCGTATAATTACCCGTATCCTTAGGTGCATTGACTTTATTGGTCACTCTAGAGAATGATTGTTGGATAAGTAACGGAATATTAAGACCCGCTAACCGTGCATTATTAATGCGTAAATTAGCATTGCCTCGCCATAATTTTTTAATCGCATCACCATCATAACCCGGCCCAGAGAAACTCCCCGATATACTTAAAGAACCACTCATTTTTTGCGGTAAATTAAAAGCAGTTAATAACGGCGTTAGCTCAACATATTTAAAATTGGGTTGGGCTTTAACTTCTGCTGGTACATTTTGATAATTTAGTTCGACAGGTAGCGCAAACTTGCCACCAAAAGCATCGCCGGTCAATTGAGATACCGTGAATAGCGGCGCCTTATTGTTTGCATTGAAAACAACATTATCAATTTTCATACCACGATAAGTCAGGCTATCAATCTTTGCCTGAATAGTGGCGGTAAATAGAGCTAATGAAGATAAGTTATATTTCTCTTTTTCAATACCAGAAATAACAGGCTTTACACCGATACGCGTAGAATTTATCTTCGCCATCTCAGCATTATCTTTTTGGTTCGGTGTGCCAAATAAAGAATCTAGATTAAGCAGTGATGATGATAAATTTATATTTAAATTCGGTATTTCAGTAAATACAGCATCAATAGTTCCGCTTAAATTACTGTCATTGGCAGTAATAGCCAGATTAGAGAGCGATAATTTAGGCTGTTCTGTCTTCTCAAATACAAAATCAGTGACGATATTTCCCTCAATACCATTTTCAGGTAAAGCAACGCCTATAAATTTATAGTCAAGTTGGGATAATCGACCAGAAATACTTTGAGAAAGTTGGGATAAATCAATATCGGCTTGAGATGAAAAGGTCAGTTCTTGCTGATTCTTACTAAGATTGCCACTAAAAGAAGCTGATAACTGTTTGTTATCTCTCTTTTTTAAACTTAAATTAATATCGCGTAAATTGAATTCGTCACTCTTGGTCTGCCAAATAACTAAGCTATTGGATATTTCAACTTTTTCGACATCTAATAACCACTGACTTGACGATTTTTCTTGCGGATTATTGGCGATACTGCCGGGAGCAATAGGATCTTTGTCTAATTTTTGTATTTGGCTTTCTGGCGTATAGCGTACAACAGCACCATCGAGAACAATTTGCTCTACGGCCAATCGGTGAGAAATTAACGGCCATAGCTCAACATCTAAGCGCATATTTTCAGCACTGACAATTGGGGATTTAGCGCCGGGGGCAGTCACTGACACTGGACCTGTGATAATGCTCAGTGTTGGCCAAACATGCCAACGCATATCGCCTTGAAAAGCTAGCTGATAGCCGCTCTTCTGTTCTACTTTATCAACTAAGTAACCCCGAAAATCATTGGGATTAACCAATAAAACTAATGCGGTCAAACCCGCCACTAGCACCACAATCAATATAGCAAGTGTCGTTAAGAACCGTTTCATTATATCCCTCTCTTATACTAATAATTGCGATTTTACTTTATCGCTCAACACTGCTCATTTCCTTGAACAGTTGATGAATAATTATAGGCGTTTTAACTCAAACGCCTATAACAGCAATTAAGTATTATTGCACTTATTGTTAGTCTTCGCTAATTCGGCTACTGACAGCGCCCTGCTGATTTTTATACTTGGCATCCTCTCGGCGATTATAAGGGCGATCCGCTGAACCTGACAAGGGTTCGAAACTCAGAGCACCAATCACCATTCCTGGGCGAAGCGCTAAAGGTAATTTACCTGAGTTATAGAATTCAAGCACAATTTGGCCACACCAACCGGGATCGATACGGTGTGCAGTAACATGAACCATCAATCCTAATCGAGCCAGTGAAGAGCGGCCATCTAACCAACCGACTAAATTATCGGGTAGCGTCACAGATTCAAGTGTTACCGCCAGTGCAAGTTCACCTGGATGCAGAAAGAACGCTTCTCCTTCGGCTAACACAATCTCATCACTCATCACCCGATTAAGTGATTCTGTCACCTCATGTTTAGGACCACTAAGATCAATAAAAGCGGCTGTATGGCCACAAAAAACACGAAATTGATTTCCCAGCCTAACATCGGCTGTCGCCCCACTAATACGATCTATCGGGGGACGCGGTTCAATGACTAATTTTCCTTCATCGAGCCACTGTATGATATCTCGGTCGCAAAGACGCATGATTTTCTTTCCCTTTAAGTGCATTATGGTCACCGCTGAGCAATATTACTCCTGACAAAACTCTCCAATTTTCGCTTTCAGAATATCGATAGCGACACGGTTTTTCCCACCCCGTGGAACAATAATATCCGCATACTGCTTCGATGGTTCAATAAATTGTAAAAACATAGGACGAACTGTTTTATTATATTGATCAATCACTGAATTCAAAGTACGCCCGCGTTCATTTACATCACGTTTAATTCTTCGCATCAAGCAAATATCAAGGGGTGTATCGACGAAAATGGAGAAATCGAGCTCCTCGCGCAAGCGTTTATCGGTCAATAACAGAATTCCTTCAATAATAATTACTTTTTTAGGTCTGAAATTGATAGTTTGAGGTTTACGTGTATGTTCAACATAATCATATTGAGGGAGTTCGACGGAATTGCCAGATTTAAGCGTTTTGATATGCTGGTAAAGTAAACTGTGATCCATGGAGTTTGGATGGTCATAATTCACCTTTAACCGCTCTTCCATCGGAACATCACTTTGATCTTTATAATAACAATCTTCTGGGATCACGCCAATATTACGATCACCGACCTTTTCTCTTAATTCACGATACAAGGTATTAGCAATGAGGCTCTTACCTGATGCTGAAGCGCCGGAAATACCTACAATAGTACAGTGATGTGCTGTGTCAATCATGATAATTGATAACCTGGTTAAATAAAGAAGTGCGTAGCATTCATTTGTTATGATTGTCGAAATTATAGGGGGTAATGGCAAGCTATTCCAGCAACTTCAGAATTGTCTGACAAAAAACAGTGTTATTTTGTCAGTTTCACATCAACGTAAAGTAAGAGAAGAGCAAAAATTAAAATTTCTTTTCACCTTCGAGCGCCGCAATACGATTTTCAATGCTGGGATGCGTTGAAAATATTGAGTCCCCTTTATTGAAAATATAAGCAGCCTTACGATAAGCATTTCCCGTGCTTTGCTGATCATAATCTTTGCTTTCATGTTGAGCTGAGATCTTTTTTAATGCGCTGATCATCGCTTGATTATCTTGAGTTAACTCAACAGCGGCTGCATCGGCCATATACTCTCGGGTTCTTGAAAGGTAAAAATAGAGCACTTGAGTTACCAGCGGCAAAATAAAATTTAACGCCAGCAAGATCAGGCGTGCTGTGTTCGCGGCATTATTACGACCGCGCCCAGAAAGTACGATAAAAAATTGACTGAAAATATTGGTGATAGTCAAAATCACATTAGCCAAAATACCTACATATAAGGTAAGTTTTGAATCACCATGAATAATATGACCCACCTCATGCGCTAATACTGATTGGATCTCCTGACGATTAAGGCGCTCTATCAAGCCTCGAGTTACGCCAACAAACGCATTTTGCGCAGACCAACCCGCCGCAAAGGCGTTGGGCTCATCACTATCAAGAATATATAAACGCGGTATATAGCCCAAAGAAGCACTTAAACTCAGCTCTTCTATAATATTACACAGCTGTCTCTCTTGTGCTGTCAGCTGCTCATCTGGTGTGAGTAGTTTGGCTTGTAAGCCAGCTAACATCATTTTATGACCACGATAATGGATATAAATCAAACCAATAAAAGTGATTAATAAAATAATCGCAGTGGCAACAGGTGTCTGTTTCAGTAGCATAAAAGCCAGCATATTTTGGCTAAAATCCAAATTTGGATCTGCATGTGTCGCGGTATCAGCTAAAAATCCAACAACTAACATGATCAATATATAGCTGATGATCACCAACTTAGTGCGGAAATTATTTTTCCGAATCGCTTCTCTGAAATCCATTTTTCACCTGTCACCGCTGTGTTAATTTAAATTAAACGCAATAATCAATTATGCTGTCGGTATTAATAAATAACTTAGTCGAAATTAATACGACGCGCTTCTTCAGATTTAATAACGGTTTCATCTAAACGCCAGTACTCTTTATCAATTTTCAGTGCTGGGAACATTTTGACAATAAAAAGTGCCGGCATAGACATAATATAAGCACGATATTTTTCCAGCGAGCTGTTATAACCGCGTTTAGCGAAAGAGAGTTTATTCTCAGTAGAGACGATCTCTTCTTGTAAATTTGCCATCATAGTATCGGATTTCAATTCGGGATAAGCTTCAACGGCAATATTAATTGCGCCACTTGAGACCATTTTCGATAATTCATCCTGTGCAACCTTGGCTTCTGCTGGGTTACTCGTTTGGGTTTTTGAACGCAATTCGGTAATTTGGCGAAAAACCTCTGATTCGTGACTCAGATATTTTTTTACTGTCGCTAACAGACTATCAAATACTTTTCCACGACGATCTAACTGAACTGAGATTTCTGTTTCACTTGATATCACGGCTTCACGCATTGCGACAATACGGTTATAAAAATAGAAAATAGCCGCGGCCACAATAATAATTAATATCAAAAATTTCATATTTTTCCTTAAAAGAATTCAGTCTGTAACGGCCTCAAGATAGTGAGAAAAACCACCATAGCAGATAAATATAAATCACACACAATAAAAAAATGGCCCATATCTAAGGATATAAGCCATTTTTAGCGTAAATCTTATTTTCAGGCAGAAATTAAACTGCGCGGAAAGAGATTTCCGTTGGAATTTTATCGCCTTCCCAGAACATTTCCGCTGAGATATTCGAGGCAATTTCACGATAAATGTCGGCAAACTCACCTTGAGGATCACGACTTACCGTTGGTTCGCCACGGTCCAGATCTTCACGTAATGAGATATGCAGCGGAACCTGACCTAATAAACGGGTATCATATTTTTCAACCAATTTCTCAGCGCCGCCCGTACCAAAGATAGGCTCAACATGACCGCAATTACTACAAATATGCGCGCTCATATTTTCAACGATACCCAGAACAGGGACGTTAACTTTTTTGAACATCACGATACCTTTCATCGCATCCACCAGCGCAATATCCTGCGGTGTGGTGACCACAATCGCACCTGTCACAGGTATATTCTGTGATAAGGTCAATTGAATATCACCCGTACCCGGTGGCATATCGATAACCAGATAATCCAGATCAGGCCATAATGTATCCTGTAGCATCTGCATCAAGGCTTTACTCGCCATAGGTCCACGCCAAACCATCGCATTATCGTCAGTAACTAAATAACCGATAGAGTTAGTCGCCAGCCCATAAGCCATAATCGGCGCCATATGCTGCCCATCTGGTGACGTCGGACGTCCAGATGTAGTACCCAGCATATTAGGAATAGAAGGCCCGTAAATATCAGCATCTAGAATACCAACTTTAGCGCCCTCTTGTGCCAAAGCAAGTGCCAGATTCACAGAGGTACTGGATTTGCCCACGCCGCCTTTACCTGAGCTGACCGCTAAGATATTGCGCACGCCTTTGATACCCGGTAGATCATTTGCACGTTTTAAGGTGGTGATATTGTGAGTGAGCTTCCACTCAACAGCTTCAGCGCCAGTTAATTGACGGAGTTCAGTCGTTTTAGCATCAATCAGGGCTTGAAAAGGGCCACGCCAAACAAAAGGCATGGTTAATTCAATATGCAGAACATTATCCATCATAGCGCAATGGTGTAATGCTTTGATTGAGGTCAGACTTCTTTTCAGTGTGGGGTGAGTAAATGTGGCCAAAACACCGGAAACTTGTTGAGTCAACAGTTCTGGATTGGTCTGCTCGGGGGATTTATCGTTCATCCCGGCTCCTTTATTTTATATTTATAAACCAACGAATCGACATGCTGTTTATCATAACAGAGAACAAAAAAAATTGAGATAACGAGAGGCGCTAAAAAGGCTCAACTATAAAATTCTTTTTTTTATTCTCTTTTCCATCCGAAATATCGCCATAATAATGGACAATTAATGTTTTTCTACTCTAGCAGGGAAAGATTTGATGGGTTAACATCAAAGTCCCTTTATTAACTAATGGAAGTAAGATCCTTACTATGTCTCAAGTCGCGAATAAATTATTGGTAACCTGTGCGTTACCCTATGCTAACGGTTCAATCCATCTCGGTCATATTCTGGAGCACATTCAGGCTGATATCTGGGTCCGTTATCACCGAATGCGCGGCAAAGAGGTTCACTTTATCTGCGCAGATGATGCCCATGGCACACCGATCATGCTGAAAGCTCAGCAACTGGGTATCACACCTGAAGAAATGATCAGTGCAATGAGCCTGGAACATCAGCAAGATTTTGCAGGATTTTCCATCAGTTATGATAATTTCCATTCAACTCATAGCCCAGAAAGCAAAGAGTTGTCTGAGCATATTTATACTTTGCTGAAAAAGAATGACTATATTAAGACCCGTACTATCTCTCAGCTATACGATCCAGAAAAAGGCATGTTCCTGCCCGATCGTTTCGTCAAAGGTACTTGCCCAAAATGTAAAGCGGAAGATCAGTACGGCGATAACTGTGAAGTTTGTAGCGCTACTTACAGTCCTACAGAGCTAATTAATCCTCGTTCTGTGGTATCTGGCGCTACGCCAGTATTGCGTGAAACTGAGCATTTCTTCTTTGATCTGCCTGCGTTTAGCGAAATGTTGCAAGCTTGGACACGTTCAGGCGCACTGCAAGAGCAAGTGGCGAATAAAATGCAGGAGTGGTTCGAATCGGGATTGCAGCAGTGGGATATTACCCGTGATGCGCCTTATTTCGGATTTGAAATCCCTGATGCGCCGGGCAAATACTTCTATGTTTGGTTAGATGCCCCTATCGGTTATATGAGTTCATTTAAAAATCTGTGCGATAAACGCCCAGAACTGAATTTCGATGAATTCTGGAAGAAAGACTCTGAAGCGGGTCTTTACCACTTTATCGGTAAAGATATTGTCTATTTCCACAGTCTATTCTGGCCTGCAATGTTAGAAGGCAGTGGCTACCGTAAACCGACTAACTTGTTCGTTCACGGTTATATCACTGTTAATGGCGCCAAAATGTCTAAATCTCGCGGTACCTTTATTACTGCTCGCTCTTATTTAGATCATTTAGATCCTGATAATCTTCGTTATTATTATGCGGCTAAGTTGTCGTCACGTATAGATGATATCGATTTTAACTTAGAAGACTTTGTGCAACGCGTTAACAGTGACGTGGTCAATAAAGTAGTCAATCTAGCATCGCGTAATGCGGGTTTTATCAATAAACGTTTTGATAATAAGCTCTCTGATAAGTTAGCAGATCCTGCGCTGTATCAACAGTTTGTCGATGCCGCACAATCTATTGGTGATGAGTTCACAAATCGTGAATACAGCAAAGCTATCCGTGAAATCATGGCATTAGCTGACCTCGCTAACCGCTATGTTGATGAGCAAGCGCCTTGGGTGGTCGCAAAACAAGAAGGTCGTGATCAAGATCTACACGATATCTGCTCTATGGGTATCAATATGTTCCGCGTCTTGATGACCTACCTGAAACCGATAGTACCGGGTCTAACTGAGCGCGTAGAAGCCTTCTTAAATATAGAACTGGAGTGGGACACTATTGATAAACCGCTACTTAGTCATCAAGTTACCCCATTCAAAGCGCTATTTAACCGTATTGAAATGGCTAAAGTTGAGGCTATGGTTGAAGCGTCAAAACAGACTATCGCCCCAGTTAGCACGGCAACAGGTCCATTAGCTGATGATCCTATTCAAGAGACCATCAAGTTTGATGATTTTGCCAAAATTGATCTACGTGTTGCGCTGATCAAACAAGCTGATTTTGTTGAAGGTTCAGATAAGCTACTGAAATTGATACTCGATTTAGATGGCGAAACTCGTCAAGTATTCTCGGGTATCCGTTCTGCTTATCCAGATCCTAAAGCATTAGAAGGCCGTTTAACCGTGATGGTCGCTAACTTAGCACCGCGTAAAATGCGTTTCGGTATCTCTGAAGGTATGGTTATGGCAGCAGGACCGGGCGGAGATGAGATCTTCCTGCTAAGTCCAGATAAAGGCGCACAACCGGGTATGCAGGTAAAATAAAATAGCCTAATTTAGCCTTTAGCTAGATGAATATTGAATAAAAAGCGGTGTTATGATCTAGCATCCGCTTTTTTTATTGGCTTTTTTATGTGATCTCTAGCACGTTTGTGAAGTTAATTGTATGATGAATGCATCTAAGGCAACAGGACACTCCTAATGTCACTAAAACAAGTGCTGATCATCGGATGGCAATATTTGCGTGCTTTTGCGCTAATTTATCTCTGCCTGATTATTGGGAACATGGTTTCAGCACTACTTCCTTTCTCTGTTCCCGGCAGTATTATCGGTATGCTGATTTTATTTGCGCTACTGGCCATGCAGCTAATCCCCGCACATTGGGCCCAGCCCGCTTGCAGTCTATTAATTAAAAATATGACCTTACTGTTCGTACCTATTGGCGTGGGTATTATGAATTACTACGGACAAGTGAGTCAGCAAATCATCCCAATCCTCGTCTCTTGTTTTGTCAGTACCCTGATTGTCATGATTGTCGTTGCTTATAGCTCCCACTATATTCATCGAGAGCGACCGGTGGCAGGCGTCAAACCCGATGAAGTTTCACTACCGCCTGAAAATTTAACTGACAATCAAAAATCTCACGAGAACGACAAATGCTAACTCATATATGGTGGTCGCTGCCACTCACTGTGATTGTTTTTTATTTGGCAAAAAAACTCTCAGTGGCCTCTAGAATGCCAATTATTAATCCGCTATTGGTCTCGCTGGCGGTGATTATTCCGTTACTGGTTCTTACCAATACCCCCTATGAACACTATTTTGCTGGCAGTAAGATTATTAACGATCTACTGCAGCCCGCCGTTGTCGCTCTTGCATTTCCTTTATATGAGCAAATGCACCAAATTCGTGCACAATGGAAATCCTTATTCAGTATCTGCTTTGCTGGCAGCCTAGTGGCTATGTTTAGCGGTACAGCAATCGCGCTCTGGTTAGGAGCAACACCGGATATCGCCGCCTCTATTTTGCCTAAATCAGTCACCACGCCCATTGCCATGGCGGTCGCTGATTCAATCGGCGGAATTCCGGCAGTTAGCGCAGCTTGTGTTATTTTCGTCGGTATTCTTGGCGCTATGTTCGGTCATGCCCTCTTTGATCTGTTGCGCATTAAAACTCACGCATCTCGAGGTTTAGCGATGGGAACGGCATCACACGCATTGGGAACAGCACGCTGCGCAGAAGTTGATTATATTGAAGGGGCTTATAGCTCTCTGGCACTGATGACCTGCGGGATCATCACCTCTTTAGTAGCCCCCTTTTTATTCCCAATCATTTTACGATTTTTTGGCTAAATTAATGTATTGGAGAGCCAAAAGACTCTCCAAATATTTTTATATATTAAACTCACCTTGCTAAAATTTGAGATGTATCTCTCAATAGTGGGATTTGTTTCATTTATTTCACTAAAAAAGAGACATTCATCACATGGAATTAGCCTAATATTCCCTAGAATAAGATTAACAACTTTGGGAGAGATATTATGCAATTACGTTTTTTATCCGCTTGGTCAACTATTCCTGAACAATTACAATCTATTCTTCAGCCAATATTCGATCAACCCGACTTCTCATCCATGCTGACTGCAGAACAGGCTGAGCAAATAAAAAGCCACTGCCAATATAGCGATGATGAACTCGCATTTGCGCTGTTACCCCTAGCGGCAGCCTGTGCTATCACCCCCGTATCTCATTTCAATGTCGGTGCTATCGCTCGCGGTATCAGTGGAAATATCTACTTTGGTGCCAACATGGAGTTCCTGCAATCGCCACTGCAACAATCAGTGCATGCTGAGCAGAGCGCCATTACTCACGCTTGGTTGAGAGGCGAAAAGCAGCTTGTGTCTATTACAGTAAACTACTCTCCTTGCGGACATTGCCGCCAATTTATGAATGAGTTGCGTGGTAATAGCGAGTTGCAAATCCATCTGCCGGGTCGCGATGTGGCCAAATTGCATGATTATCTGCCTTACGCATTTGGTCCCACAGACTTGAATATCTCCACTCTATTAATGGACAGCGTCGATCAGGGCTATAGTCTAGAAAGTGATGATGTTTTAGTCAAAATGGCTTTAGCCGCAGCCAATCGCTCTCATGCGCCTTACAGTGAATCCTATAGCGGAATTGCACTACAACATGAAGATGGCTCATTTTTTATTGGTCAATATGCTGAAAATGCTGCTTTTAATCCAAGCTTTCCGCCATTGCAAGCCGCTTTAGTGCTAATGAATCTATCAGGTAAAGGCTTAGATCAGATCAAAAGAGCCGTTTTGGTCGAAGGAAAAGAGAGTATTGTATCCCAGTGGGTAGAGACCGAAAATGTATTGAAAAATTTAGGCTGTCAGCAAATAGAATTACATCACTTCGCCTAATTTAAATTATTTTAATCAAAAAAGCCGCCTATCTAACATAGGCGGCTTTTTTTTATCTAATTATTTTCAAAATAATGTTATTTTAAATCTATTATTTATCATATGGATAAATATTTAAACATACTATTTAACGTTTCTTTATCAACTATCACTGTACATATTTTTTCTTTCTCTTAGGATCTATATGAAACAGTTTTTTTTATTCGCCGAAGAGTGATTATTCAATGGAACTTGAACACGAAAGTAAACGCCCTCTGTATATTCCTTATGCAGGCCCGATCCTACTTGAATTCCCATTATTGAACAAAGGTAGTGCTTTCTCTGAAGAAGAGCGCGCTAACTTTAACTTGCATGGTCTATTGCCCGAGCAAGTTGAAACGATTGAAGAGCAGGTTGAACGTGCTTATCGCCAGCTACTTGATTTCAAAAACGATATCGATAAACACATCTATCTAAGAAATATCCAAGACACCAACGAAACCCTTTTTTATCGTCTTGTGGACGAACATTTGACGGAGGTTATGCCCGTCATCTATACACCAACTGTTGGTGAAGCTTGTGAGCATTTCTCAGATATCTATCGCCGTGCCCGTGGATTATTTATCTCCTATCCAAATCGCGCCTATATCGATGATATGCTACAAAATGCCACCAAACAGAACGTTAAAGTCATTGTCGTCACCGACGGTGAACGTATTCTGGGATTGGGTGACCAAGGCATCGGTGGTATGGGTATTCCAATTGGTAAACTCTCACTCTATACCGCTTGTGGTGGGATTAGCCCTGCATATACCTTGCCTGTAGTACTGGATGTCGGAACAAATAATCCGCAGCGCCTAAACGATCCCCTGTATATGGGATGGCGCCACCCACGTATTACCGCGGAAGAGTATAGCGAGTTTGTTGATGAATTCGTGCAGGCAGTTAAGCGCCGCTGGCCAAATGTTCTACTGCAATTCGAAGATTTCGCACAGAAAAATGCAATGCCGCTGTTAACCAAATATCGTGATGAGCTCTGCTGCTTTAATGATGATATTCAAGGTACCGCTTCTGTTACTTTGGGTAGCCTAATTGCCGCAAGTCATGCCGCTGGCCGTCAATTGAAAGATCAGTGCGTCACTTTCTTAGGCGCGGGATCAGCCGGCTGTGGTATCGCCGAGCAAATTATTGCCCAGATGAAATCAGAAGGATTAAGTGAGCAAGAAGCTCGCTCACGCATTTTCATGGTTGACCGCTTTGGTTTATTAACTGATAAGTTACCCAACCTACTAGATTTCCAAAGTAAACTCATCCAAAACAGTGAAAACCTTGCCGACTGGGATGCACAAACAGATGCGATCTCTCTGCTCGAAGTAGTACGTAATGCCAAACCAACCGTATTGATCGGGGTTTCAGGCCAAGCGGGCTTATTCACTGAAGAAATCATTAAAGAGATGCATAAACATTGTCCACGCCCAATTGTGATGCCACTCTCTAACCCAACATCACGCGTTGAAGCTCGCCCAGAAGATATTATCAGCTGGACCGATGGCCAAGCACTAGTGGCGACAGGTAGCCCATTCTCTCCTGTAATGCATAAAGAGAAAATCTACCCTATTGCTCAGTGTAACAACTCCTATATTTTCCCAGGAATTGGTTTAGGGGTGATAGCATCGGGTGCTAAGCGTGTGACTGATGGTATGTTGATGGTAGCGAGTCGTGCATTAGCAGACTGCTCACCGCTCGCTAAACAGGGTGAAGGCTCTCTGCTGCCTCTACTGGATGATATTCAAGAGGTTTCACGTAAGATTGCTAAACAAGTTGCGAAACAAGCTCAGGTTGAAGGTGTTGCGACAGTAACTTCAGATAAGGCTCTTGATGAAGCGATTGAGAGTAATTTCTGGAAACCAGAGTACCGTGTTTATAAGCGTACTTCGTTTTAATTTATAATATTCAGCCTGCACATTTATGTGTAATCTAAGCTAAAAAGCACACAGTTATATCGTGTGCTTTTTTATTATCACTACCTTAATACTCGAGCATTTTACTTGATAGATGCTATATAACTTTAACTTAATTAAACATTGTAATATATAAAAAATCACTTATTGATTTAAATTAACATATCATTTAATTGGTTTTTTAGGCTAAATACTATAAACAATAGAGTGAAACCATCAATGAACGGATATTAAAATGAAAACAACACCTGAACCATTTAAAATAAAAATGATAGAGGATATATATAAATCCAATATAGAAGAAAGAAATATTTATTAGAAGCTGGTTATAATCCTTTTTTACTTAATAGCCGCCATGTTTATATCGATTTATTAACCGATTCTGGAACTAGTGCGATGAGTGATAAACAGTGGGCTGGAATGATGAGAGGTGATGAATCGTATGCAGGATCTGCCAACTATTATTATTTACAGAAACAAGTGAAGAAATATTTCAACTATGAATATACCTTACCTACTCACCAAGGGCGAGGGGCTGAAAAAATATTATTTCCAGTATTAATCGATACTAAAAAAAATCAAGGAATAAAAAAACCATTATTTATCTCTAACTATCATTTTGATACCACAACTGCACATGTTGAAAATAATGGCGCCAAAGCGATTAATATTGTCATCGATGAAGCATTAGATACAGAAAAATATTATCCTTGGAAGGGTAACTTTGATTTGGATAAATTAAAATCACTTATTAAGAGTGATAAAGAAAATATTGCAGCCATTGTTATAACTATTACATGCAATAGTGTTGGAGGACAACCCGTCTCCTTAAATAATATGAAGTCAGTCTATAAATTGGCAAAATCAAATAATATTCCCGTTATTATTGATGCCGCTCGTTTTAGCGAAAATGCCTGGTTTATTAAACAACGTGAAGCCGCATATCAAAATCAGCCACTAACCAAAATTGTCAAAGAGATGTTTGAATGCGGTGACATAATGACAATCTCTGGCAAAAAAGATTTGTTAGTCAATATCGGCGGTTTTTGTAGTTTTCGCTCTGATAAAGCACTTTATGAAAAAGTCAGTTCACACTGTATTCTCAATGAAGGATTTATGACTTATGGTGGAATGGCTGGAAGAGATATTCAAGCCATGGCAATTGGCATTGAAGAAGCGATTAATGAGGAGTATTTAACCTATCGTATCGCACAAGTGCAATATTTGGGTGAAACAATCCGTGCTGCAGGAATTCCTATTCAGTATCCTGTTGGTGGACATGCGGTATTTATTGACGCAGGTAAATTTCTTCCCCATATTCCAGCGGAACAATTCCCAGCATTAGCACTTAATAATGCACTTTATCTAGAATCAGGCGTTAGAGGCGTTGAAGTTGGTTCATTATTAGCAGGGCGAGATCCCGAAACCCATCAACAAAAAGCGGTTAGTCTCGAATTACTCCGACTGGCAATACCTCGACGAGTCTATACTCGCGACCATATAGACTATATTATTGATGGAATTATAGCGCTCAAATCCCAAATTCCCCATATTAAAGGATTAGAATTTACTTATGAGCCTCCTGTATTACGTCATTTTACCGCAGGTTTTAAACCTGTATCCGCATAAATTTATAATTATGATATAAATAAATTAGCTGTCATCATCACCGCACTACATAAAATAAGCAATAGTGTGGTGTATTGAAACACTCGCTCAGATAAATGTAGAAGTAGATATTTAGCCAGCGGCATAACAATTAATGCGCCCGCACAAAGTATCAGTGCAAGTTTAACATCGGTATAGCCCTCTTGCGCGTAAGCTAATGCCGAAGAGCCTGATAATACTGTGGTCACAAAAATAGAGGTGCCGATAGCCTGTTTAATATTCAACTGCATATAACGCAACAATAAGGGGAGCACAACCACCCCGCCTCCTACGCCCGTCGCCCCTAAAACAATCCCCGCCATCACCGCTGGAAACCAGAGTGACTTAATATTATTACTGCTATTTTTTGCCACTTTAATCGGCGATTCAAAAAACATACGGTGAACAAATAGATAGAGTGAAAAGAGTATCGCCGCAGCAACTAAACCATTAATTCCCCACTCAACCTGTTGGCGATATTCAGCTAAGCCACTTAACCAAGCCACCAGTAGACTGGCTAAAAAAGTGCTGGGTAGCATAATAGCCAATACCGTCATCGCTCCTTTTATGGGGATATTACCCAATTTAAAGTGCATATAAGATGAAGATATTTTCATCAACATAGAGAGGAAATTAGCCGTTGCCACTGCAACCAGAGCATTTAAGCCAAAAAAGTAAGTGAGAATAGGTAACACTATGACTCCACCACCCACACCTGTTGTACTGATGATCAAACCAACAATAGCGCCGACAACCAGCTCAGTGACGATCATTATTATTTTATTCCTCGTAACACAGCTTGGCGGCCTTTTGATAAGGCTAAATCTGCACTCTCACCTGCTAATGTCAGATATTTAAAATAGAGGGCATCAAAGGTCACCATTTGCAGTACCTGAGGCGTAATAATCCCCACTTGTTGATGCTGTTCATCATAGAAATAGGGTAACGAGAATTGTGCGATACGCGTGGCATCATCTTGACCAAAACGGGTTAATGCCACTGTGATACTACCATTATCATTGGCCGCTTTTAACATGCTATTAATTTCAGTCGTATTGCCACGGGCAGTGACTGCAATGGCCAGATCTTGGTGACTTAAGTTTGCCGCATAAGCTAATTGGAGATGAAGGTCGGGACTAAATAGCACTGATTTATTTACTCGAATCAATTTATGAAAGATATCACTAGCCACAATCGCCGATGAGCCTATACCAAAGAGTACAATGCGCTTGGCTCTCAACATCTGCTCTGCGACCTGATCAACTACTTCAGGTTGCAGTAAATCGAGTGATTTCTCGATAGCAGAAGTAAATAGCGTTCTAGTTTTGGCGATAATCTGTTCTGTATTATCTTTGCGGCTTAAATCACCGTATAGGGTTTCGGCTTTCTGCTGCTTCTCTTCCGAAAGATAATCGAGCTTAAATTCAGGATAGCCACGATAGCCCATTTGACGCGAAAATCGGATCACTGAGGCACTACTTACACCAGCCAGTGTAGCAAGTTCCACAGCATTCATTGAGACGAGATTGTCCTTACTCTCCAACAGAAAGCGAGCTAAACGCTGTTCAGTTCCCTTACCTAGGGTCAATAAACTTTCCAATTTGGCCGTCAATGTAGACATGGCTATCCCCTTATCCTTTAAGATTATTTCTCTGGATCATTAAATCCAATGATCATACTGGCAATAAAACCGACCACCCAAGCGCCAACAACCGCAATAAGGAAATCAATAATTTGTCCATCGCCAACGAGGGGTATCAATGAGAGACCCGCCGTACCAAATGGAATAATAATACCGACTTTGAAGAAGGCCATCAAAGCACCGCCTGCGGCACCACCGATACAGCCAGCAATAAATGGTTTTCCAAGCGGCAATGATACACCAAATAGTAAGGGTTCGCCGACGCCAAATATACCGACAGGGAGTGCACCCATTAATGTTTTCTTCAAGCGCGCATTTTTAGTACGTAACAACACCCAAAAACATGAGCCCACTTGCCCCATACCGCCCATCGCTAAGATTGGGAATAGGTAGTTTAATCCAAAAGTTTGTAAAATTTCTGCGTGGATAGGGATCAGGCCTTGGTGTAAACCCGTTAACAGTAAGAATAAGAAGCTACCGCCTAATAGACCACCCGTCGCTATTGCACCGCCCCCATCATTCAGTAAAGCAACAGAAACTCCCTGCGCTAATATCTGATTAAGATAGTGACCCGCAGGTTGAAATATAATAATCGCCACAAATGCAGAGACTAAAATAGTGACAAATGGAGTCAATATCAGATCTAAACTTTCGCGAATAATACTGCGGAACCAAATTTCAAATTTAGATGAGAAAACAACGACCATTAATACCGCGAAAATACCGCCGCTATTAGGCTGTAATTTATCGCCAAATAGCGTGATATCCGCCAGACCGGGCATGGCAAGCAATCCTGCCATCACAGCACCAATAGAGGTTGATGCCCCCAGCTCTTTGGCTGTATTCATACCAATCATAATTGAAAGATAAACAAATACCGAGCTACCAATTAACTTTAATAATTTAAAGAGTTCAGGATATTGCTCAACCACACCCGGCGCAGTCAATCTGATAATATTCAATAACCCCATAATCAAACCACAGCCGATCAATGCGGGTATCGTTGGCACAAAAATCGCCGCTAAGGTATTTAACATTCGACGAATAGAAAAACCTTTTTTTACGACTTCTGTTGGCGCCTCATCCTGAGCTCCACTCTGCTGCATCCGTTTATTCATCACAGAGAACACTTTAGCGGCGGTGCCCATTCCAACGATAACTTGATGCTGTTCACCGTTAAAAACCACCCCTTTGACACCTTCGACGCTTTTTAAAGCCTCAGCATTAAATTTTGTATTATCTTTTAGAATCAAACGAATTCGCGTCATACAATGAGTCAATGTAGCAACGTTTTCAAATCCACCCGCTTGTTTTTCTATCTCTTTTGCTAATATCTCAAGGTGTTCTATTTTATTAGCCATATTATTCCCCTGATGTTGGCTGATACTCATCTGGATGTCAGTTGCTGTAATAATCTGACATCGCATAACTGGTGTTTAACGATACAAATTAATTTGTGAATTCAGAGACATATTGGGATGACGTTCAGCAATCTGTACGGCGGTTTCTGCGCTGATTTTAAGTTCATACATCAGAATCGCTTTACGAGGATGATAATCGACCATTTCTAATAATTCGGCCGCCTTATGCTCTTCGATACCACAGATTTCACTGACAATACGCTCCGCTCGGCGGCGTAATTTATAATTATTGGCAACTACATCAATCATTAGATTGGTGTGAACCTTACCGAGACTTGCCATAACACTGGTGCTGATCATGCCCAGCATCATTTTTTGTGCAGTACCACTTTTCATTCTGGTTGAACCTGAAAGCACTTCTGGACCCACATCCGGCGTGATAGACATCTGAGCCATTTCGCTCATAGGCCCTTTTCCTCTGGTGGTCATTGCAATCGTGAGCGCACCAATTTCGTTACCATATTTGATAGCTGAAAGAGTAAAAGGAGTGCGTCCACTAGCTGCAATTCCCATAATCACGTCATTGCAGGTCACTCCACGCTCACGCAATGTTTGAACTGAAGCTTGTTCTGAATCTTCAATATCTTCGACGGCTTGCAACATGGCATCTTGTCCACCAGCAATAATCGATTGCACTATTGTAGGTAGAGTGCCAAAAGTCGGCGGACACTCTGCGCTGTCTAACACTGCCAGCCGCCCACTGGTTCCCGCACCAACATAAAATAGGCGCCCGCCCTTCTTTAATCGCTCGGCAATTGCATCGACAACAAGAGCAATCTCAGGCAAAGCAGCTTGTAGGCATAATGCGACTGTCATATCTGCTTGGTTGATCATCGCTAATCTGGCTTGAGTATCGAGTTGGGAAAAATCGCGACTTTCTTGATTTAGCTCACCCTGTAAACAAGCTGAAAGATTTTTTTCTTCTACTGATCTCATTATGCCTATCCTTATTGAAATTATATTTCACAACTCACATTAAGTAATGTAATACCATTTCAAATAAAAACCGAGCAAATAAGTATAAATAAATTGATTACGTGATTAAGATCACGAAACAAATTACTCAGATATAAAATTAATATGAAATAACAATAGGATAAGTTTATTAAATCCAGCTTCGATTTTTTTATTAAGCCATCAAAGCTGGATAAGATGAGATAAGTGCTTATTTCACCGGTTATTTAACCAATTTACAGCTGCCGAAAGCAGAAGGTATATGAAAATCAGGTTTCACAGATTCAGGTTGAATCCAACTAATCCACTTGCGAGACTGTTTTGGTGTTCCTGCACTGAATTCACCACGTAAAATGGCACACATGAGTGTGGTTTTGTCACTGTCTTGCCATAAATTAAGCTTAGTCAATTCGTCTAAATCAATTTTCCCCGTTACCATATAACCGTCAGGAGTCATTTTTCCATCGAATTTCAAGGTTTGCCAATTCCAGCTAGGAGCTACTTCACGATAAAAATTAGCTTTTGCATCAAAAACGCGACCTTTTGGGTCCATCTCCGCAGTATAGTAGGGTTTGAGTTCAGGGCCTGTACTGAAAAAAAGCTCAACGCGATCTGAGTCAAGAACGGCTTGATCTTTATCTGGATTATCACCAAGTTGTACATCTTTATCCTCAGCAATAAAACGGAAATAGAGGGCGTTATCACTCCATAATGCACGAAAATCTGTTTTTGGTGCTTGCTCTTTTTCCCATGGATAAATGAAATCAGTTAATACTTCGGCCTGTTCCCATACTTGGGCATTATTCGCTTCTTGCAATGAATCAATTTTATCTGTGTATTTAATTTGATACTCTTTAGCGCCCACCGCTGAAGTTGCTAATAAGGCTGTCAGTGCAACTGTCATTTTTATATTCATACATCCCTCACTCAGATTAGTTGTTGACCACCAAGAGCTTGATCAATGGGTATATTGCTATAAATAAATTTTCTCTATCCGCTCTTTCAATACAGATTCATGGTGACGCTCAAAAAGAAATAATATTTCACAACAAAATATAAATATAGAATTAAAGTTTCATAAGTAACAACTTAAATATATAACAAAATCACACATTGTGAGTTGCATCACTTGTTATGGGCTACTTTAATATTTTTATTGTCGCTAAACTCTTTTATTGATGAAATACAGAGCTCATTACTTTTACATTATTGAAACAATGATCCCTATCTGAGCCTAACTAACTTATCAGCATTATTCCACTTATCCATCAAAATAAGGTACAGTGACACTATTGAATGTTTTAAGTGCACTAAGGCCCAAATAATGAGGAAACGGCTAATTTATGGTCTATTGATCCTAATTGGGATTATAGTGGCCACAGTTTTTTTGCTTGATCGTTGGATTAGCTGGGAAACGGCCCCCTATATATATGAAGATATCAATACGCTACCAGCACGAGATGTTGGTATGGTACTTGGCACATCAAAATTTTATGCTTCAGGCTCTTTAAACCAATACTATTCTAATCGTATTAAAGGCGCAGCAGATGCCTATCATCAGGGTAAAATAAAGTATCTGTTAGTGAGCGGAGATAATGGTGAGCACAACTATAATGAGCCGATCAACATGCGCAAAGATTTAATCAAAGCGGGTGTTCCCGCCTCTAAAATTGTATTGGATTTTGCGGGTTTTAGAACCCTAGATTCTGTTGTGCGGACGCGACAAGTTTTTGATACGAATAATTTCACTATTATTACTCAGCGTTTTCATTGCGAAAGAGCACTATTTATTGCGGCGCAAAAAGGAATTGATGCTCAATGTTTAGCGGTGCCTGCGCCCAAAAATATGATGAAAGTCCGAGTTCGAGAGATTTTTGCTCGATTAGGTGCTTTGGCAGATCTCTATATATTAAACCGCGAGCCCCGTTTTTTGGGTGAACAAGAGTCTATTCCTACTCCAATAAAAATGCCGGAAGGGATTAAAGGTTATCCAGCGGTATCGCCCGATGAAATAGATAAGCTATCATCACCAGCATCATAATCGCTTTTTGCTCACTATGATAAAAAGCGATTAATGCTTATCGTGGATTTTCGCCATAGCCACTCAATAGGCCCTTGAGAAAAATAGTTTAACCAGAAATAAGAGAAGGCTAAATTGACGCACCAAATCGGCACAATAAATAGTAACAATTCCAGACGATTAAATTGAGCGAAATAGTGTAGATGATAAAAGATCGTAGTACATATTAGAGTTTGTAATAGATAATTAGTTAATGCCATACGACCGATATCTGCCAATCGATGACATAACCAAGTATCCTTTATATTTCCCCAATAAGCATATACCAATGCCATATATCCAATTGACTGAAATGGGATCACCAATTCATTAATAATATATCCAACAATACTAGTAGAGAAAAAACGCCACTCCTCTTGTCGCTGGTAATATAGGGAGGCTAATTGGATTAAAATAGCGATAGGAATAAAAAATTTGGCTATATTACGATAGTGCTGTGAACTAAATTCACCCGCTAACCATCCATTACGCATCAGTTTTGAGCCAATTAACATCAGAGCAAGTAATTGCCAGCCATACTGAATAATAAGCATCTCAAGCGTACCGAGTATTGCGCTAAAACGTAAAAAAGCACCATCAATTCCCCCCGCTACTTTCTGCGCAACTTCTTGCTGAATCTGCGCTTCACTCATCACCCAATAGCCATCAGCATTAATATTAAATCCAATAATAAATAGGATAATTAGCCCAATTAGATAGATAACAACGGCGGTTTTTATTAATGATAATGCGGGGTATCGAGCGAGAATTCCGTACGCTAATATTCCGGTAATAGCATAGGGCAATAATATATCACCATCCCAGAAACCAATACCGTGGATTAGCCCAATCAGCGCCAAAATCAATAATCGACTTTTATGCCATTGGCGATCTTTGTGTATTAAAAGTGCCAATGTTGCACCAAATAATAGGGCAAATATAGCCAGAAATTTCCCTTGAGCAAATATATTTAATAGTGACCAGACAAGATGATCACTATTACTGACCGTGGGAGAATAGAGCGGATTCATATAGGCACTAAGTGGCAGAGCAAAAGCATAAATATTCAATAATAGAATACCCAGTATTGCTATGCCACGAACAGTATCAAGTTGTTTTATTCGTTGTAGCTGACCATCTAGTCTCATAAATAATTATAGATGACGCACTGCACGCAAAAACTCTTGGCGAGTATTTTGGCTGGATTTAAATAATCCCCCCAAAGAAGTTGTTGTCGTTGTACTTGTTGCATCGCGAATACCTCGAGCCTTAACACAATAATGAACAGCATCAATAGTGACCGCGACATTATTAGTTCCAAGCAAAGTTTGCAGCGCAGTTAATATTTGCTGCGTTAAACGTTCTTGTACCTGAGGACGCTGAGCAAAAAATTGTACAATACGATTAATTTTTGATAAACCAATCACTTTATCTTTCGGAATATAGGCGACCGTCGCTTTACCATCAATAGTGACAAAATGGTGTTCACAGGTACTGGTCATCGTAATATTTCGCACTGTCACCATCTCATCGACATGCATCTTATTTTCGATTAGAGTAATTTTTGGGAAATTAGTGTAATCAAGACCTGAGAATATTTCATCCACATACATTTTCGCAATTCGGCGAGGTGTATCAGCCAAGCTATCATCCGTTAAGTCCAAATTAAGTAATCGCATAACTTCTGCCATATGGCCTTCAATCAATTGCTTACGTTCTTCTCTAGGTATTGATTGAATACGTAATGGGGTTTCTAATCCCCGCGATTCCAGAGCAGCATGAACTAACTCGGCTTCTTTACTAAGAGATGACATTCAATTCTCCAAAAATGGTTTTAGAAATAGCAAAAATATAGACAACAAATGATAGGCTGATCACTCTAAAACAGCAGATGCAAATAATCCAGTGTTATACTTTCATGATCCCATAATAGATTTTCCGATTGGTTTAAATACCAGCGCTCCACCAATCAATAATCCAACAAAAGCCACATATAAGGCTGGCTCTAAACGCCCGGTAAAATAAGTTGCCACAAAAGAGACCATTGGCCCTATTAACTGACCAATAGCATAAAAAGTAGTTAATAAACCCGCCATATAACGAACATGTTCAGGAGCTAATTCGCGGCTGCGCTGTAGCGCCAACTGCACCGCACACATCAACCCACCACCGACCAAAATTGCCGCAATCACTAAGCCGCTGATCCCCGGAATGATTTCAGCCATTAATATACCAGCTCCCTGTAACCATAGGGTAATGGCCAAACGATTTTGTGCACTGGAGAGGTGCCGGGTAAGCATAGCAATTAAAATACCTACTACCGCCGCCGCACCAAAAATAGGCCAAATAAATAGAGCAAAAAGGGTATCAGGGAAGCGCTGAGCCGCCATCTGAGATAAAAATGTCGCAGGTAAAATATAACCAAAGCCGGCAAATCCATAACTCGAGACTAACCGTTTAATTTCAGGTGTTAAGGTTAGTTTTTTAACCTTGGTTGACGAAGGAGCAAGTCCCCCTTTACGTGGCAAATAGCGGCTCACATACAGGCTACACAATAGCGCCAACACACCATAAATTAACCAGCCGCTACTAGCACTTAGAGACCAACGATCTATCCCCACCGCCAATAGCCCGCTAACCAATATCCCCGCCCCTGTTCCTGCAAAAACGGCGACACTCAGTACAGGGCGATTAAGTTTAGCTAATGTCTCATTGGCCCAAGCAGCAACTAACACCAGTGTGACGCCACTGGCCCAGCCAATCATAAAGCGCGCGATACTATGCCATAAGGCGTTGGTTAAAAATGCTGAGAGCAAGGTAATAATCACAGCTCCCCACAGACCGCCCCACATCCGCCACTCGATATGACGCTGGGCACGCATCGCATCAAAAGACCCCATCAGATAACCGAGATAATTAAATGCTGCCACTATACTGGCCGATGTGAGTGTTAATTGGTGCTCACTGATCATCAAGGGGACTTGAGGGGTATAAGTAAAACGCCCAATTCCCATAACCACAACCAGTGCCAAGAAACCACTGAAAGCAATATGAAAAGCGGCCGCACTCCGACTATGATCAGAGTGTGCATTATTTCGCTGCATCTCAGACTTCATGGTTATTATATTCCTATTATCACTGTGACAACCTTCACAGATTAACCGAATAGATTGATTTTACATACATCTTATTAACAATAATTTTATTTTTTGATCTACAGCACATCTTGCCTCTGATAATCTTCCCTTAGCCTTGATCAAAATAAGTAAAACAGCGGCTATTCTGGCTAATTGATTCACCCTATCGGCGTTCTCTGCCATAATGAGACAAACAATTAATTTCAGATTTTTCATCATTTGGTCTGTTAATAACGTATAAAATCTCTCTAGAGGTAATAATGGAAACTTGTCACACTTCAGGTCTTATTTCACTCGAGCAAGCCTTAGAAAAATTATTAGCGCAGCCACAAGCGATCGGAGAAATAGAATCTATTCCACTAACAGAATCAGCTGACCGCATTACTGCACATGATATTATTTCACCCATTAATGTTCCGCCATTTAATAACTCAGCGATGGATGGATATGGTTTTCGGCATGCAGAATGGGATGGCTCTACCCCTATGCCCCTTGCGGGTAAAGCCTTGGCTGGCCAACCTTTTCAGTCCACTTTACCCGCCGGAAGCTGTATTCGCATCATGACAGGCGCCGCGATTCCTGACAGCCTAGATACAGTGATTATGCAAGAGCAAGCTGAGCAGACTAAAAATGGCGTTCTATTCACTGAGATAGTGAAAAAAGGTAATAATATCCGCCTGATTGGCGAAGATATTCAACAAGGTGCGGTAGTTCTACCTGCGGGAACTCGCTTATCAACCGCACAATTGCCAATTATCGCTTCATTAGGTATTGATAGCGTTAATGTTTACCGCCGTTTAAAAGTGGCGATTTTCTCCACTGGTGATGAGTTACAATCCATTGGCCAACCTTTGGCTGAAGGGCAAATTTATGATACCAACCGCTTTGCTATTCGCCTGATGCTCGAAAAATTAGGGTGTGAAATCCTTGATTTAGGCGCACTCCCTGATGATCCAGTTCGTTTAAAACAGACTTTTTTGCAAGCTGATAAAAGCGCCGATTTAGTGATTAGTAGTGGCGGTGTTTCCGTTGGTGAAGCCGACTACACTAAGATCATCTTAGATGAGTTGGGTGAAATCGGCTTCTGGAAATTAGCCATTAAACCCGGAAAACCTTTTGCTTTTGGTAAGCTACAATCAGCTTGGTTCTGTGGATTGCCCGGAAACCCAGTTTCAGCCGCATTAACCTTTTATCAACTAGTTCAACCGCTTATCGCACGTCTTTCCGGTCATTCGACTTGGTCTCCAGCGGTTAAATTTAAAGTTAAAACTACCACTCCATTAAAGAAAACACCTGGCCGTCTCGATTTTCAACGCGGTATGCTATCAGTTAATGAGCAAGGCGAGCTGCAAGTTGCAACCACCGGACATCAAGGCTCCCATGTATTTAGCTCCTTTAGTCTCGCCAACTGCTTTATTGTGCTTGAGCGGGAAAGAGGACGTGTAAACGCCGGTGAAATTGTTGATGTTGAAATGTTTAATTATTTATTGAAAAGTGAGTAATAACCGTGATTGAACTCAGCAATGAAGAGATGCTGCGCTATAACCGGCAAATTATTCTGCGTGGATTTGATTTTGATGGTCAAGAAAAACTCAAGGCTGGCAAAGTTCTAATCGTGGGACTTGGCGGCTTAGGCTGTGCCGCGGCTCAGTATCTCGCCGCGGCGGGTGTCGGCTCACTCACCTTGGTTGATTTCGATACTGTCTCATTATCTAATCTTCAGCGCCAGATCCTGCACAGAGATAGTACTATTGATATGCCTAAAGTGACCTCTGCCAGCCAACAATTGGCAGAGATTAATCCCCATATCAAAATCAATGCCATCAATGCACGCCTTGATGATCAGCAATTTAAGCTGCTGATTGAGCAACATCAGGTTGTACTTGATTGCACAGATAATGTGGCAATTCGTGAACAGCTTAATCGACTTTGTCTAGCGCAACAGAAGCCATTAGTTTCAGGTGCCGCTATTCGCATGGAAGGACAGCTGAGCGTCTTTACCTATCAAGAGGGCACCCCTTGCTATCATTGCCTTAGCCGTCTATTTGGTGAGAATAATCTGACCTGTGTTGAAGCGGGCGTTATGTCGCCTTTAGTGGGAACCATTGGCACATTAGAAGCGATGGAAACCATTAAATTACTTGCGGATTATGGCCAAGTGAACACGGGTAAAGTGCTATTTTTTGATGCTATGTCGATGGATTTTCGCCAATTCACACTGAACAAAGATCCTCAGTGTGAAGTTTGTTGTACTCAGTTGCCACAAGTCGAACAGACTCATACCCCAGCTTAATTCAAATTGCTGGGCTTAGATTAAAATTATAGAGAGAGTGTTTATCTATGGATTTAGTTTTTCTTCGAGAGTTATTAATTTCAAGTGTAAATGTGCTGCAATTAGTATTAGAAACACTCTCTGTTATTTGTGTCACTATTGGTTTAATCAAAACCCTATATCTGCTATTGAGTTTAAAAGACAGCCGCGTTGCTCGTTTCTGTTTTGGTAATTGGCTAGCCACAGCGTTAGAGTTTCAATTAGCTGCAGATATCTTAGTCACTACGGTCGATCCCGATCTTGATAGCCTGATTAAACTGGCGATTATTGCGGTGATCCGTACCTTCCTAAACTATTTTCTCACCAAAGAGTTAGAACATAAGCCAACAGATGAAAAAATATAAATCGGTTAAAACTCTTATTGCTCTGCTAGTTGGTATTAGCGGACAAGTTCAAGCAGAAGATTGGGTATTTCAAATATCGCCATATCTCTATATGCCTAATGTGACCAATGATATCAAAACGCCTTATACCCCAGCGATGTCATTGGAGCGCCCTTTTTCTGAAGTCTATTCAGCTCTTGATGATGCGCTATTTATTCAAGCGCTAGCGAGAAAAGATAATTGGGTTACTTTAGTTGATCTTAACTACTCTAAGCTCAGTCAAGAAGGCCATGTCACATTGCCCTTTGTTGGGAGCCAGCACGCAACAGGTGAGATAAAATATACCTCTTTAAGCTTGATGACGGGTTATCGTTTTATCCCAGAACAATATCAACAGCTCTCTTTTGATCTACTGGGTGGTCTACGTTACTGGTCATTTAAAAATCAGTTATCGCTGAGTTCCTATCAAGCCTCCTTTTCTAAACAGTGGGTCGAGCCAGTAATTGCTGGTCGTCTACGTTATTCAATAACCAAGGATCTCTCTTTTATTGGTTATATCGATCGGGATATGTCTCTGGATAATCAGAGCTGGCAATGGAGCACCTTAGTGAATTATGACCTGACAAAGAGCACCTCTTTATCTGCGGGTTATAAGGCTCAGCGTATTCATCCGGTTTTATCTAAGGAGAATATCGTCAGCAAGAGTGATGGTATTTTAGTGGGTTTTTCCTACCGATTTTAATTTGATTAGCCTATTGTGAAATCAAGATAAGCAAAATACTGATCTTGATTTTCAATGATAATAAGTCATTAGGATAGATAAAGTGAGGGTAATACTAAATTCTGTACCTTGCGCTCAGCTAATAAACCTGCAAAATGCTCAACTTCAGCTTGCTCTGCCGCTGGCCACTGCCCCGCCTCGCCTTTGACACCATGTGTTTGAAATGCATTAATTTTAACCCGTGTTTGTGACGGTAACATGGATAATAGCTCGGCAAGTGCATCAATATGCTGCAGATAATCCGACTGCTGCGGAATATAAAGTAGCCGAACCTCATATAATTTATCCGCCTGCGCCAATAACTGAATACTGTTGATCACTCTTTCATTATCTCGCCCTGTCAAATAGATAGAGCGCTCACTCTGCCACGCTTTTAAATCGATCATAGTACCATCGGTATAAGGTAAAACTTTTTGCCAACCTGTCGCCGATAAATAACCATTACTATCAATAAAACAAGTGAGATGTTTTAAATCATCGGCTTGTTTAATGGCTGAAAATAGCGCGATAATAAAAGGCAATTGCAGCGTCGCTTCACCACCACTGATGGTAATGCCATTTAGAAAAACCACATGCTGGCGGATCATCGAAAGAATGCGTTCTACTGAATAGTAGAGCGTCATTGGACTCGAATTTTTCGCACAGGTTTGCAGGCAGGTATCACATTGCTGACAAATATCCGCCGACCAATTCACCTTGCCTCCCACCAAATCAAGGGCACCGTGGGGACAAGTGCTAACACAGTCCCCACAGTTATCACAAAGCGCTATGGTATAAGGATTATGGCAATTTAAGCAGTGGAAATTACACCCCTGCAAAAAAATAACCAGCCTATTTCCTGGGCCATCGACACAGGAAAAAGGCAGTATTTTACTTATCGTAGCGCATCGATTGTTCACGGCTGACCACGCGTGGCTGACGTTCTAAAATATGACAATTTGCTGCCGCTTCATCACCTAACCAAGTGGTATTAATCCTAGATCCTTCCGCTTTAAACTTCTTAATATCCGACAATCTAACCATATAGCCAGTGACACGCACCAGATCATTACTCGATACGTTGGCTGTAAATTCACGCATTCCTTGGCTAAATGCGCCCTTACAAAGTTGCATCATAGCTTCTGGGTTCTGTTTGATGGTCTCATCAATGGTTAAAATATCACTGATACCCGAAGTATAAAATTGATGGTGTGGCGCAACACTCATAATATGATTAACTGGGTCTGGCTCTTCACCATAAGGGATGCGAACACCCGGTGTAGTGCTAATATCCGAGCTAATACCTGATTGAGCGTGAAGCATTGCGCGTTGATTCAACCCATAGGCTACAGGAGTATTAGTCACATAATCATCGAGTTGCTGGCTAATTTGATAGGATAAGTTAAGGGCTTCAGAATTTGGCGCATATTTAGCATCAATGCCCTCTTTTTCCATCAATATATTGACCGCTTCTGCCATGCCATAAATACCAAACATAGGGGCGAAACGTTCTGGACTAATTAAGCCCTCTTCAACCAAAAAGCTAGTTTGGAAAAATTGTGACTCTTCATGTAGGAATCGAGTTCTAACATCGATTAACTCCATCTGAATAGCACAATATTTAGGTAGTTGTTGCGTCAGGAAGTCGTCAATATTTTGGCTACGTAGTGCAACTTCACGTAAGTTAATGCGCGAAAGTGTGCTACCTCCGCCATTGATCGGTAATGAGTTATAACAGCTAACAACACCATAACCCTGTTCATCAAAAGCAGCAGAATGGATCAGATCATTAGCAATATGAGGTTTACTACACTGACAAATATTATCAACAGCTTGGCGGAATAAACTTTCTGGTGTCACCTCAGGGCGATACATAAAGGTTAAATTAGGCGCAACCTGTTTCAATTCGGCGTCAATCTTTAGGATCAATCGACAAATGATATTATCTTCCGGCCCAATATTGGCGTGCATAAAGGCATCCGGCAGAGTTCTATCGAGCATAATCCAGAAACGTTTTAATTTTGCATACATCTGCTGTTCGGTTTGATCTTCTACATAAGGCATTAATAGACGATCAAGGTAACCTAAAAATACCGGTAATCCGGTTACTGAAGGGACATGATGATAAAGGATCGTCAGCATATTTAATGCATCATCAAAATCTTCAGCGGGAGTTAATTCCAAATATTCAGAGCCCTGCTGTAGAAAACGCGCATAATCAGGCAGTACGTAGCGTGGCTTATAGGGCGCACTTCCTTCATACATATCACAGATAACTCGCTCATTTAACGCTAATTCGGTCTCTTCACTCAGTGCCAAATAAGGAATATGATTTTCAGCGGCTAATGATAGAAAATGCGCCTTTTGTTTTGGCGATAATAAGCTATCAGTAGCTATTTCTAAGCAGTGCGCCTGATACTCAGATAATTCATTTTTACGTTTCATCATATTAATACCCTACAATTTTATCGTGCAGACAATAATTTTTTCATTCACTAGCGTTTTGTACGCGAGCTGTTATAACAACAAGAAAAAACTGGCCAGTGCTGCACTCATTAAATTAGATAATGTTCCGGCACAAACAGCTTTAAATCCGAGCTGAGCAACATCTTTTCGACGATTCGGCGCTAAACTGCCGATACCACCAAGTAGAATGGCGACTGCGGCAATATTAGCAAAACCACAGAGTGCAAATGAGATCACCGCTTTGGTATGTTCAGATATAACTTGCAGTCCCATAGACGCAACGGCGCTATCTGATTGTAAATAAGGACTTAAATTAGAATATGCGACAAATTCATTGAGAATAAATTTCTGGCCAATCAGCGAGCCCGCAATATTGGCATCCTCCCACGGGATACCTAATAAAAAGGCCACAGGAGAAAACACCCAACCCAATATCAGTTCTAACGATAAGCCTGGATAATCAAAAATCCCACCGATATAACCTAGCAAACCATTCACCATAGCGATTAAAGCAATAAAAGCTAATAGCATAGCGCCAACATTTAAAGCTAACTGCATGCCCGATGCGGCGCCACCTGCTGCTGCATCGATAATATTAGCGGGTTTCTCACTCTCAATGGCAGCCAATTGGGCTGCATCTGGTACTTTTACCTTTTCTGTTTCAGGTTCGAGTAGCTTAGCGAAAAGCAATCCACCGGGTGCCGCCATAAAAGAAGCCGCTAATAAAAATTCGAGTTTGATACCTAATAAAGCATAGCCCGCTAATATTGAACCCGCAATGGAGGCCGCACCACCACACATCACAGCAAAGAGTTCTGAGCGTGTCATGGTTGAAATATAAGGGCGGATAACTAAAGGCGCTTCAGTCAAGCCAACAAAAATATTGGCTGTAGCGGATAGAGATTCAGTACGCGAAGTACCCAGTAATTTATGTAAGCCACCACCAATTAAGTTGATAACAATCGTCATCACGCCTAAATAGTAGAGAACCGCAATTAATGATGAGAAGAAGACAATAGCGGGCAATACTCGAAGAGCAAAAACAAATCCGCCGCCGCCAAATAGCTCAAACATTTTATCGGAAACTAATCCGCCAAAAATAAATTCGGTTCCTACATTACCATAAGCGATCACATTGGCGACGCCCGTTGATAAAGCAGCGAGAAAATCACGCCCCGCAGGAACATAAAGTACAAATGCACCCAGTGTTACTTGCAGTAAAAATGCGCCTATCACAGTCCGTTTATTAATTGCCCGGCGATTTTTAGAAAAAAGGATCGCAACCGTAATTAATACGATCATCCCCACGATACTCATTAATATTGGCATATATATTCTTCAATAAAATTAAACATTAGGGTAGCTAATGCAAAAATAGCAAATATAAAATAAGTGATAGATATAATAACAAAGGGATACTAAAGAGATTGATTAGGATCAAAAGAAGTGAGTTCAGGATGAATTGATTTTTCACTCTGCAACAGGGATCATAAATAAGGATTAATATTTGATTAAGTCATTGATAAATTACTTAATAATTGAAAATATTTTCGTGCTCTATTTTATTCTTTTTGACTGGGTTATATCACTATTTTTGACCTTATAACTGTGCTAAAAAAGGCCGGATATTCCGACCTTCTTATATTATGCAGAAATACTACTCTATTGATTCGCCATTAATCTTAGCTTCATTAAGATACTGGGTTATTTCTTTACTTTCACCAGAAGTATAATCCGGCCAAGGAACGAAGGGCTGGCGAGTGTCACTGTTAAGCACGACGTTATCCGGACAACGCCACTCCGTCGGTTCACTCTGCCCCATTTGCCAATTAATCACAATAAATGAGGTTCCACAGGTTACACCGGGAAATGAGGCTTTTTCCACTAATGCCATTTTCATCGTGTTAGTGTTATCACCGGAAAAGCGTAAATGATCTAAAGCACCAATTACCGCGTAGAGACCAACAATAAAAATTATCTGGTAATAAGTGGTTGCTAACATCTTGGATACTGCTTCATTCTGCTTGGCGATTCGATATTCATAAGCGAAAGCGATCAATAAATAGAGACCTCCCACTAACATCAACCAGACAGTGAAATTACCGCCCCCTCCAGTTGGCTCATCTCGGGCAAACAAAAAGGTATTGAGGAGCGGCGCAGAGACAAGAAGAAAACTCGGCACAATAAAGAAAAGGACTTTTTTTACCGACTCAAGGGCAATATATCTAGCAGCTTCATCTTTTTTAGATTGAAGCCCTTTTAGTGCCAATAAATTGCGAACCAGCATAAAAATACCCGATATCGCATAAATAAGTAACAACATCATGTACATAGATTTATATCCCTTCATTGAATTAGAAGTATCATACACAAAGTGATTTTAATTGTTAAAACTTAACCTTCTGTCCATTAAGATTTTGTCTTATCGGAAAATAATATTAAAAGAGACTATCTCGATAGATTTACTGATTTAGATGAATAAAGCCAATAAAAAAGCCCCTTTTGACACTCAGTTCAAAAGGGGCTTTAAAAAAAATTATTTATTGCCCAACAAGACCCTGACTTGCTAAATACTCATCATAAGTACCTTTAAAGTCGATAACTTTGTCTTCGCGGATTTCAAGAATACGGCTTGCCAAGGAGCTAACAAATTCACGGTCATGGGAAACAAAGATCAAAGTCCCTTCATATAGCTCTAGCGCCATATTCAGTGATTCAATAGATTCCATATCCAAGTGGTTGGTTGGCTCATCCATAACCAGAATATTAGGTTCTTGCATCATCAGCTTACCGAAGAGCATACGTCCTTGCTCACCACCGGATAACACGCCAACTTTCTTTTTAATATCATCTTGACTGAATAATAAACGTCCAAGAATACCGCGAACTACTTGCTCGTCATCACCCGCTTTTTTCCACTGGCTCATCCAATCAAAAACAGTGAGATCGCATTCAAAATCACTCGCATGATCCTGCGCATAATAGCCAATAGAGCTGTTTTCTGACCATTTTACTGTGCCACTCTCAGGCAGTAGATCACCGATCAGCGTTTTCAAGAATGTCGTTTTACCGATACCATTGGCACCGATCACCGCCATTTTGTCGCCAACTTCCAGTAACTGGCTAAGGTTTTTAAATAAAGGACCTTGATCAAAGCCTTTAGTTAATCCTTCCAACTCCAATGCGTTACGGAATAATTTCTTTTCTTGTTCAAAACGAATAAAAGGATTTTGACGGCTAGAGGCTTTAACTTCATCAAGTTGAATTTTATCAATTTGACGCGCTCTTGAAGTGGCTTGTTTTGATTTAGAGGCGTTAGCACTAAAGCGGCTGACAAAAGATTGTAGCTCAGCAATTTGCGCTTTTTTCTTCGCATTATCAGACATCAAGCGTTCACGTGATTGGGTAGCCGCAATCATGTATTCATCATAATTGCCCGGGAATAGACGTAATTCGCCATAATCCAGATCCGCCACATGAGTACAAACAGTATTCAAAAAGTGTCTATCATGGGAAATAATGACCATAGTACAATCGCGCTCAGTCAATACCTGCTCCAACCAGCGGATCGTATCAATATCCAAGTTGTTGGTTGGTTCATCGAGTAGCAAAATATCAGGATCAGCAAATAACGCCTGTGCCAATAGCACACGTAATTTAAAACCCGGTGCGATTTCGCTCATTAAACCATAATGTTGCTCAACTGGAATACCGACACCTAACAGAAGTTCACCCGCTCTGGATTCTGCTGTGTAGCCATCCATTTCACCGTAAAGAACTTCTAAATCGGCGACACGATAACCATCTTCTTCACTCATTTCAGCCATTGCGTAGATACGATCACGCTCTTGCTTCACTTCCCAAAGCTCCGCATGACCGATAATCACAGTATCTAGTACCGTGAACTCTTCAAAAGCAAATTGATCTTGGCGTAGTTTACCTAAACGTTCACCAGGATCGGTACTGACATTACCCGCACTGGGGATCAGATCTCGACCTAAGATCTTCATAAACGTCGATTTACCGGCGCCATTAGCCCCAATTAGACCATAACGATTACCGGGAGTAAATTTTACAGATATGTTTTCAAACAGCGGCTTGCTGCCAAACTGCATAGTAATATTATTTGTTGTTAACACGTATACACTCTTTCACTAGGCCCAATAGGGATCAATACACCATTTAATAGCGGCGTATTATGCCACAATCATGGAAATAGATCCTCTGCATATTACGTAAACAGTTGGTTAAACTCTCGACTTAGCTTATCGCGATTAATCCCACTCTTTTGCCAATAACAAGTCATCTGATACCGCTTAAAGTGGTGGCAGAGCGAATAAAACAATGACTCATAAGATCAAGCGACACAAAGAATTTTCACTAGCTATTATTTACTAACAAGACTTAATAAGAGTAGATTAAGCCAGTATTAACGCTTTTTTATATTATTAAATATCATCAATAATATAGATATAAATAATAGACCTATAAAATATAGGGCATTAAAAATAATTAATTTAATTTCGATTAAAATAAGACAACCTATAAATAGATTGCCTTATTTTTTATATTTTAATACCCATCACTTGTGTTATGGATTTTAAGCCTTCACGCTGATAAAAACGGATCGCCGCTTTATTTTGTGCAAATACGGATAATTCAAGGTGAGTCAGCTGTTGCTCTTTCGCCCACAACTTCATTCCTTGTAATAACTGTTGCCCCGCTTTATTGCCTCGATATTCAGCCGAAACCATCAAATCAAAAATATAAGCGTAACGACGAGGCACTAAACAATTATATGCTGGCGTTAATTGGATTTGAGCCAGACAAAAACCGATAACCATACCCGCATGTTCAGCAACAAGTAGATGAAACTGCTTATCAGTAATTGCCGTATTCACAAATGTTGGTAGTTGTTCCGCCGCTTTCGAGCGTTCAGGATCTAACGCCGCCATCTCACTAAATAGCTGTGTATAGAGGGATAAAACATCATCAATATCATGCTGAGTCGCGGCTCTAATCATTCTATTATCTACTCTTTTGTATAGGTTTTTACGCTGGGCGCAATATAGTCTTCAAATCGCGCTAATAATTGAGCTGGGTTCTCTTCGACTACCGCCATATGACGATATTTTTCGTGTAGAAAGCCTTCATCCGCCATTTTATTAGTCATATCAAGCAGCGGTTGCCAAAAGTGATTAGTATTCAGCAGACCACAAGGTTTAGTGTGCAGACCAATTTGGCTCCAAGTAAATACTTCACTAAACTCTTCAAGAGTGCCAAAACCACCCGGTAAAGCAATAAAAGCATCTGCCAATTCAATCATTTTCGCTTTACGCTGATGCATAGTGTCGACTTTATACATTTGAGTCAGATTTTTATGACTTATTTCCCGCGCCTCTAGCAATGCAGGAATAACACCGATAACAGTCCCACCTAAACTTAATACCGTATCCGCCATTATTCCCATTAATCCAACGCTGGCGCCACCATAGACGAGAATAATATCCCGCTTAACCATTTCTGTTGCTAAAGCAATGGCCTGTTGCTGGTAAATTTCAGGACCACCTAAACTCGAACCACAATAAACCGCGATACTTTTAATTTTTTGCATTCTATTCTCTGATTATCTCTAACAAGGCTATCGATTATACGTTAGCTTTCTTCAAGCTCAACTGCTCAATAGAGTTACATTTCGAGCTCAATAATCAATGGTTTTTTATCCTATAATTAAATCTACCAGCAAAAAATAATTTAAGCCCACTAGATTGTTAGTTATTCGTTTATTTAAGTTGTAAATTAATAAGTTATTGACTAGGTATTTACGTCAAAGCGATATTATCTTCTTTATTTTTGTGGCATAATCACTGAGGTTTTTCTCTATCCTGATATGTTCTATTATAACGCGCTAGATTCACTATAAATGAATAATATCAAACTAAATTAGCCTATTTATTTTTGCATGCTAATGCGAATAGCCTGCTCCCGTTATATTCTCCTGCTTTGAGGTTTAGATACAACTATGTCCGCCAGTTTTAATAAGCGCGCCTTGTCGCTGCTGCCTATTGTTTATCTGTTATTAGCCATGATCTCTATTCAAAGCGGTGCCTCATTGGCAAAAACGCTGTTTCCGGTTATTGGTGCGCCGGGTGTCACTGCGCTTCGTTTGTTACTGGCAACTATTATTCTTTGTCTTATATTTAAACCTTGGCGCCTCACATTAAGACGCGAATCCATTATTCCCCTGCTAGGCTATGGCCTGTCACTGGGTACAATGAATTATCTATTTTATCTCTCTCTAGAGCGAATTCCTCTTGGTATCGCCGTCGCCCTTGAATTTACTGGCCCGCTTGCCGTCGCTATGTATGGCTCTCGCCGCGCTATTGATTTTGTTTGGATTGGACTAGTTGTCACTGGCCTACTATTTTTACTGCCTATAGGTAATGATGTCGAACACCTAGACCCTGTTGGTGTGATGTACGCGCTAGGGGCTGGAGTCTGCTGGGGTCTCTATATTATTTTTGGCCAACGTGCAGGTGCTGGTTATGGTCCGGCAAGTGTCGCTATAGGCTCACTTATTTCGACCATTATTTTCTTTCCTATAGGATTAATGCAAACAGGCGTTGAATTACTCTTTGATCCCGCAATTCTGCCCACTGCATTAGCCGTCGCCATTTTATCAACCGCATTTCCTTATACTTTAGAGATGATTGCATTAACTAAATTACCCGCAAAAACTTTTGGTACTTTAATGAGCTTAGAACCTTGTATGGGCGCTTTCTTAGGTATTATTTTCTTGAGTGAATATTTAACCGCGATCCAATGGGCTGCCTTGCTCTGTATTGTTATTGCCTCTATTGGTTCAACTTCAACCTCAAGAACTAAAACAAAAATAGAAGAGATCTAATTATTCCAGCTTGTTAATATCAATCCTTGTTAATACAGCATCTCACTGTATTAGCAGGGATTAACACTCATCCATTGTTTATTTATTCCTATCTTGTCTTTATATTATAAATATAATTAAAATTTCAACTTTATTATCATATATAAATGCTATACTAGTAGCTGGTTGATATTAACAATCTAAGTTCCATAATATTTACCTATCGATTTAATAGTATATATCGATATGACATAATCACACTCTGGCGTTATCTTTATTAACAGATAAAGAAATTCAACGAATTTTCTATTTATGTAAGGGAGAACGATAATGAGTACAGCTAAATTAGTTAAAGCACCTAAATTGAATCTGCAATATACTCGCAATGATGTAGAAGAAGGGCTTAAATTAGAAACAATTGAGCTCCTTAATCATATGCTAGCTCAATTTATCGACCTATCTTTAATTACTAAACAAGCACACTGGAATTTACGTGGTCGTAATTTTATTGCCGTACATGAGATGCTAGATGGTTTCCGTACTGCGATTGTAGGTCATTTGGATGAGTTTGCTGAGCGTGCAGTACAACTTGGTGGTACAGCCATCGGGACAACGCAAGAAATCAATCAACGTACGCGTTTAACTGCATATCCAACAGATATCCATGATGTACAAGATCATATTAAAGCACTTGCAGACCGCTATGCAGTTGTCGCAAATGAGATCCGTAAAGCCGTGAGCAAGACTGAAGATGAAGACACCGCGGATATGTTTACCGCCGCATCTCGTGACTTAGATAAATTCTTATGGTTTTTAGAAGCAAATATTGAGCAATAACCCTTAGCTATAATAATTCTTGGTTATATTTTCCGGCCACACACTTGTGTGGCCTTTTTCTTGCGTTATTATCCGATTTTTAGCCCTAAATTATTGCTCAAGAGGCGTTTGACTGATAACCACAAGCCGATGAGAATGAACATCGGGATCATGCCCCCAGCAGAATTTATCCCATTGACTATAAAAGTTATCCATATCGGTAATCAATGACAGAGTTCTGTCCATTTGAGTGCCATCAGAAGCATAAACAAAAAAGCCTAAGCTAAGCGCCCAATCTATTACACTTTCCCAAAATCGCTTACCATCGCGCATTTGTTCTTCATCAGTGATGACAATACGATGTACTTGTAATAAGTTAGAAAAAAATATACTGGTTAGATCCCTTATAGCTGCTTTATGCTCATTTGAGATAGTGCGCCAAACCTTGACTTGGGTGCATGTTGTTTTACCGAATACAATATCTGTTCTAAAAATCAACTCAACAAAATATACCGTTTCAGGATTACTATTGTTGGTAACAAGCCGATACTGATCTTTCTTCAATGATTTAACCAGTCGATATCCACACGGAGTTATATAACCTGCTAATTTAAAATCTTCTACACCCTCAGCTAAAAAATGCTTTGTGTGATCAATATTTTTTGCAGGCATTCTAAGTTTAGTGTTGAAGTCTGTATCTGGTATCGATCTAGGCATTGAGTTCGTCTTCCTTAACGATAACATCCGGCTAATCATGATCTTGCCCTCCATTTATTGGACAATATATAACCACAGTATATAGAGGTTTTCACTCAATTACATATAGCTTGCTATATAATTCACCCCCAGCCTCAGTAATTAGCTTACAGGATAAGTACCAGTATAGAGTGAATATCAATTGTTGTTTTTATACAACAAATTAAGCTTCAGGAACATCCGGTTGTTCAATCGGGAAGATCGGCAGAGAGGATAATAAACGTTTACCATAGCTTTTGGTCAGTAGTCGCTTATCATAAATAACAATTTCGCCATAACAACTGTGGCTACGGATTAAACGGCCTGACTGTTGGATCAAGCTAAAAGAGGCACTTGGCAAACTCTGAACTTCAAAAGGATAGCGTTTCAATGACTTAAGCCACTCTCCTTCGGTAATAATCACTGGATTAGTAATAGGCGGAAAGGCTATTTTATGAATATGGACTTGAGTTAGGTAATCCCCTTTGAGATCCAGTCCTTCAGAGAATGATTGTAGACCAATGAGTACACTCGTTTGCCCATCATCGATGCGCTGGCAATGAGTTTCAACTAAACGATAGCGTGGCTGGTCACCCTGCACGAGCAGCTGAAGACGTAAATCCATCACATGAGTTAAGAAGCCTTCCATTGCCCGTTGACTACTGAATAACATCAAAATACCACGATGCTCGCCTTGCTTAAGCGATGCGCGAAAATAGCGAGCCATCTCTTCTAAATGCGCAGCTTCATTATGAATAGTAGGTTCATTGGCCATTTTAGGGATCACTAACTTGCCCTGACTGGCATGATCAAAAGGTGAATCCAGTGCCACAAAGCGGTCATCGGCTTTATCTGATAATCCCGTCAGCTCCTGAAGTCGTGAAAAACTATTCAACGAGCGAAGTGTTGCCGAGGTGATCACTATATGGGGAATATTACGCCACAGCAGCTGGTTAAGTTGTTCACTAACTCGAATTCCCGCGCAATGGAAAAATAACCGTGATTGATTCTTTTCATAACGTCGGCTAAGCCATTTGGATATAGGTGCACCAGAAGCTTGTTCTAGCCCCGCCAATCGCCATAGTTTTGCCATATTCTCAAAATAACCGATCGCCCTGCTGGTCATCAATATCGAGCGATGTAGTCGAACAATATCTTGTTTAGCTGTTTGCTCTGTTAAATCACTGAGTATCGATTCTGCTAATCCACGCAACCCATCCGTTAGCTTAAACAGCTCCTGACAACAGTTTTGCAGCATCTCAGGCAATTGGCCTAAGGGAAATAAATATTCATCTTCACCGCGCTTATCGGGCAAAAATGCATTAGCAATCATCACTAGCTCATTAAAGCCACTGCGTAGCTTCTCGCCATGTGCTTGCAGTTTATTGGGATCACTTAATTTTGGTGGCTTAGCCGGGCGAAATTGTGCGATATACTGGCCAACATGACTGATAAAGCTATCTAATTGGGCGGTTAAATGAGGTAAGGTAATTTCACCTTCTACCTCGAGAGCATCCCTTGCCACATCAGGAATATGATGTCCTTCATCTAAGATCAACAATAGCTTTTTGGCTTCAGGTAATACAGACTCGCTCTCCATTGCAGCCATCACTAATGCATGATTAGCGACAATCACATCGGCTTCTTCAATTTCTCTACGAGCAATAAAGAAAGGACAACGAGAATAAAATTGGCAGTTGCGGCCCAAGCAGTTCATTTTGTCCGTGCTGATTTTACGCCATAAACTATCCGTTAATGAACGTTTATGGTGATCGCGCAACCCATCCCATACAAAGCTATGAAAATCATTGCGTAATTGCTGGCATAATGTGCGCTCTTCACTGCTGGCAACATCCATCTTATCTTCGACCAAAAACATCAGATCAATTTGCTCACCATCTGCGGCACAAATCATCTCCATATTACGAGGGCAAACATAGCGTGCGCGGCCAAATGCTCCGGTAAATTTAAGATCAGGAATAATTTTCTTAAGCAAAGGCAAGTCTTTACTATAGATCTGATCTTGTAGCGCCACGTTTGCGGTACTAACCACCAAAGGCTTATTTTCTGCGCGGCCGATCGCAATACCGGGAATGAGATAAGAGAGCGTTTTCCCCACTCCCGTCGGCGCTTCAATCACCAGATGTCGACCATCTTCATCGGCGAGAGTTTTCGCCACTTCAGCAATCATTTGCCGCTGTGGTGCCCGAGGAACGAAGCCCTCAATCTGTAATGATAAGCCTTTATACCATTCAGTTATTTGATCTTTGACTTTTGCAGAAAGAGACATAAAACCCGTAGATGACTGTTCGTTGATGATTGATGGCAGAAAGAATGACACTCGTCATCCTAAATCGAGAAAGAAGAAAAAATCTCTTCTGTGAAGCCGTTTACAAAACTACTGTATTAAAACCCATTATGCCATAAATCCGCGAAGCGTTTCGCAATAAATCAATTCAAGTAAAAAAAGTCATCAGATTAACTTGTTTGTAACAAGGGGGCCGATATACTCTTTACATGTTTTTTAATTTTAGGTCAGCTGTTATGAAAAAAGTCTTTATTGCCCTCTTCGCCATCTGCGCTCTAAGCTCTATAGGCGGAACAGTTCTTGCAGGTATGAATATTTATGTGCGTTCTACTACACCGCTTGAACAACCTCAGTCTCAGACCCAGTCTCTTTTACCTATGCCAAATTAAGTTAAACTATAATTTATTGATGTTAAAGGAATTGATTATGTACGATGCATTTTTTGTCACACCTGAATGGCTAAACGCTCATTTGCAAGATCCAAATGTTATCGTATTAGACGTCTCTGCGCCCCCACCGACAGCCCCCGTAGACTGTCGTGAATTATGGCGTAAAGAACATATTCCCCAAGCTCAATTTTTTCATCAAGACGAAATCGCTGATCATCAAACTGATTTACCCCATATGCTGCCAAGCGAAGCGCTTTTTAGCACTACTATCAGCAATATGGGAATTGGCCCACAAACAGCCGTTATCATCTACGATCAAGGTAACCTGTTTGCTGCACCTCGTGCATTTTGGACCTTTAATACTCTCGGTTGCCACAATGTCAAAATCTTAGCGGGTGGATTAGCCGGCTGGAAATCGGCAGGTTTTGCGACCGAATCTGGTGAGGTTATACCACCAGCACCACAGCAATTCGTGGCACGCAGAAACGAAAATTTAGCCTTATCTCAAGCTGAAATGCTCGATATTGTTAAGCAGAGCAGCCGACAAATTATTGATGCACGCTCGGCAGATCGTTTTCAAGCCTTAGCACCAGAACCTAGACCAGGCTTACGTATGGGCCATATTCCAGGTAGCAAAAATATGCCATGGAATTTGCTGGTTGAAGAGGGGAAATTTAAGTCACCAGAAACGCTAAAAGCGCTCTTTTTAGCACAAGAAATTGATATTACTGCGCCCTCAGTAACCACTTGTGGCTCAGGTATGACCGCAGCCATTGTTTTGTTAGCGCTGACTTTGCTTGGTAATAAAGATTTGCAGCTCTATGATGGCTCTTGGGCTGATTGGGGTAAAGATAATGGATTACCTATCGAGTCCTAATCTTCACTAATTCCCTTGCAATGGTGAATGATTTATATCAAACGCCATTGCATAGGCATTTAGCTACCATCTTCGATGTTCCTCGCTTTCGGCTATTGGCACTTTATGCTATTTTAGTCAATTAGTTATCCTGTTCTCCTTTAATGCAGAGAGTTATTGATGAAAAGCAAATCCCTAGACGATGCCATTTCTATTGAACAATTAGAAAAAATTGTTGAAGGCATTGGCGAAACTTTTGCTCCCTTTGCTGAAGTAGTACTGCATGATCTCACCTCACCCGATGATTCGATTAAGCTAATTTGCAATAATCTATCCGGTCGCCAAGTGGGTTCGCCATCGACAGAACTCGGACTAAAACGGATAAAAAATCCTAACTTTCCACAGATCATTAGCAATTATGAAAATCAATTTAGTGATGGCCGAAAAGTAAAAAGTACATCTATTGGTATTAAAAATAATAATGGTGACTATGTCGCAGCTGTCTGTATTAATGTCGATATTTCACTGCTCAATAATTTGAGTTTGATCCTCGATAAATTTACCCGTTTTAATGATAATATTATTATTGATGAATCTTTACTTCCAGCCTCTGAAGTATCACTAAAAAAACGTATCGATCACTATGCAACTGATAATGGCGCAATTGCCAATAATTTAAATCATCAGCAAAAAATTGAAATTATTAAGATATTAAAAGACGAAGGCTATTTGAATATTAAAAAATCCGCGTTAATAACCACTAATTATCTCAATATTTCTCGTGCAACTTTTTATAACTATTTGAGTAAAATCGATAATAAATAATCGATTACAGTCGATTTTTATCTCTAAAGTCCAGCAATCTATATTTTACTACCCTCTCATCCAATCAACTTATCAATTAGACACTTTGTCTATCCTCTTTATTTATTCAAAATAAATTTCCTTTATTATCAATGCGATTGAAGTGTTGTATAAATTAACTCCTAATTTTACTTGCAAACCCTCTATCTCTGACACAAAATAATTAGACATTTAGTCTACCTCTGGACTAATCGAATACCACAAAGAGAATCAAAAATGAACAAATCACCATTTTTTACTCAAAACCCACCGGAAATGCCAGCTCCAGCTGGGCATTACTCCTATACACAGACAGCAGGAAATATGATCTTTATTTCAGGTCTATTACCCATCAATGAGCAAGGCGAGCCGCTCAAGCATAAAGATTTTAAAACCCAAGTAGAGCAAGTACTTAAAAATCTGGAATATTGTCTGGCGGCGACAGGCGCTAAGAGAAGTCAGCTGGCGCAACTTAGAGTCTATATCGCCGATATGGGATTATGGCCTGAATTCAATAGCCTTTACGCTAATTGGATTGGCGAATTTAAACCGGCCAGAGCAGTCGCAGGAGTCAATCAATTACACTATGATTTATTAATAGAGATCGAAGCTATCGCCATCAAGGAAAATTAATCATGAATAAACTTATCCTACCAACTTTTGACGATGTCGTTGCCGCGCATAACAGAATCAAAGCCTATATTAATGCTACGCCGATTTTTACCTCTACAACCATCAATCAACAACTTGGCGCGGAGCTCTATTTTAAATGTGAAAATTATCAAAAAATGGGAGCATTTAAATTTAGAGGAGCGATGAATGCACTATCACAATTTAGTGACTCACAACGCAAAACGGGGGTGATCACCTTCTCCTCGGGCAATCATGCGCAAGCTATTGCATTAGCCGCCAGAACACTCGGCATGCCAGCGACTATTATCATGCCAGCAGATGCGCCTGAAGCTAAAATAGCGGCAACCAAAGGCTATGGTGGAAAAGTGGTTACTTATGATCGCTACACGGAAGATCGTGAAAGTATCGGACGCGAACTGGCTGAAAAACAAGGTTCAACGCTTATTCCACCTTATGATCACCCCCATGTGATTGCTGGACAAGGAACCGCAGCCAAAGAGCTAATTGAGAGTGTCGGACAACTAGATATGTTATTTGCCCCTCTCGGTGGCGGTGGTTTGCTTTCAGGCTCACTATTATCAGCCAAAGCACTTGCGCCTAATTGCCAAGTTTATGGTGTCGAGCCTGAGGCAGGTAATGATGGTCAACAATCGTTGCATAGTGGAAAAATTGTGCATATTAATACGCCGAAAACTATTGCAGATGGCGCTCAGACACAACATTTAGGTGATTATACGTTTTCGATTATTCAACAATATGTCACTGATATATTGACGGTAAAAGATGAGGATTTAATTCACGCAATGAGTTTCTTTGCAGAAAGAATGAAGATGATTGTGGAACCAACGGGTTGCTTAGCTTTTGCCGCAGCGAGACAAATGAAAGAATCAATCCAAGATAAAAAAATCGGCATTATCATCAGTGGCGGCAATATCGATTTAAATCATTTTGCCAAATTGGTCACTGCAGGTGTATAGACTGATTTTAGTATTGCAAATCTCGAGTGAAATTAAATAGTTCCCTGACAGACTCTTATCAGGGAACTGATGCTTTTATCATGCTTAAGGATGACTATTTAGCAAATATGCCAGCGAGGAAAAGTACCGCAATCGCACCGATAACCGCGACAACAAAGCTGCCGAAATTAAAACCATCGACTTGCCCCTTTCCAAAGAAGGTACTAATGTAACCCCCAACAACAGCTCCTACCACACCTAGGATTATCGTCATAAAAAAGCCTAAATGGTATGTTCCAGGCATGATCCATTTAGCTAAAACACCAGCGATCAAACCAAAAACGATCCAGGACAAAATACCCATTCTTAACTCCTTATTCGCGATTAAAATACGATATAGTCATAGTTAACAGAACAATCGTTCCTCATAATTAAAGCATTAACTTGTCTAGTTTGCATACTAATACGTATCTTTTTAGTCTGAATTAATACCACCCGGAGCAAAATGAAAAAGTGAAAGTGTTGATACTGATATTATCATCTCGGCTTAATCAATATCTCTGCATCAATAGAGCACATAAGGTAAGATTGAGCCCTGTATCTTCACGTTTATTTCAACTTAATCAGATTTTAATATCAACGAGTGATAAATTAACCTTAAGTGAATATGACCGGTTTGTCGATTTATATATCAATTAATTAGCAATTAATTTACTCCATTAACACAAAATCGGTAGCAAAAAAACACCATGAAAAATAAGGACATTAGCTATGAATGATAATCATATATGGGAAAACCGGATGTCTGAAGCGGTAAAAACAGGCAATCCACGTGATAATTATGGACGAGATAAAGCACGTATTATTCACTCGGCATTTTTCAGAAGGCTGCAAGCCAAAACACAGGTTCTTGGCTTAGGTAATGGTGACTTCTATCGTACACGATTAACTCATTCTTTAGAGGTTGCACAGATAGGGTCAGGTATTGCTGAATTTCTGCGTGGCGAATCACAATTTTCTCATTATACGCCTTGGTTACCAGAACAAAATTTAATTGAGTCTATCGGTCTAGCTCATGATATTGGTCACCCACCTTTTGGCCATGGTGGCGAAGTGGCACTCAACTACGCAATGCATAATGACGGTGGATTTGAGGGTAATGCACAAAACCTAAGAATATGCTGCAAACTAGGCGAGTATTCCGATCATGATGGTTTAAATCTAACTCGACGAACACTCTTGGGATTAATTAAATACCCTGCTTACTATTCACAAGTAGTAAATAAACAGCACTATAAAGAGAATAAAGCGCCGATTAATCTTGATTCATTTAAGCCACCAAAATGTATTTTTGATAGTGAGAAAGCGAATTTTGACTGGATCATGCAACCTCTGCCTGATGATATTAAATTATTCAATCAAATCAAGCCTCCCACACCAAAAGATATAGAAAAACCGCATGGGACGACGCTATTTAAAGGATTTGATACCACAATCATGGAGTTAGCCGATGATATTGCCTATGGTGTTCATGATTTAGAAGATGCAATTGCACTGGATCTGGTAACGGAAAGAGAGTGGAATGAGCAAGTTGTTGCTCGTATTGCGGATACACCTCAATTATATCTATTAAATGAAAATACCAATCCATTAAGTGAGAATATTCATGCATTAACGCTTGAGTTATTTTCTGGTCGAAACAGGGTTAGAAAAAAGGCTATTGGTTATTTAGTCAACTATTTCATAAAAAACACGCTAATCGTCAAGAAAAACCAATTTTCCCATAATCTGCTGGATCTCAATGCTGAATTAACTAAACAAGCCGCTTTCGAATTATCAATTCTCAAAGAGTTTGTTATCAATAATGTGATCAAAACCCCAGAGGTGCAAACATTGGAATATAAGGGACAGCAAATGATTGTGAAGCTGTTCGACGTTATTGCTAATAACCCCAAAAGATTGTTACCGCGTAAATATTTCGATCTATATACTGAGCAAAATACTAATCTTAGAGTGATTTGTGACTATATCTCAGGCACGACTGATGACTATGCCACTATGCTCTACCATAAAATATTTACACCATCTTATGGTTCTATATTTGAAAGACTTTAATTTGAGTATTGACATTATTAACCGATTAATAATTAAGCATAAGGTTAATTCCCTATGCTTAATTTAGATTATTTACTAACAGGAATAACTAAAGCTGATTGATAGCTAAAGAGATAGCTTCCGATGTTTTGAGTATTCTAATTTGGCTAAATAATTGATCCGCTTCTGCATACTCTTTACGTAAATAGCCTAACCACTGCTTGATACGAGCAGCATGGTAAAACCCGGTATCTCCGCGTTTTTCTAATTGGGTATATTTACGCAGAAGCTGCATCACTTGCGGCCAAGGTAATTTATCATCGCCTTGTTTGATCACATCACTAAGATTCGGTGTATTTAACGCACCGCGCCCAATCATAATAGAATCACATCCGGTGATCTGCATACACTGAAAAGCGCTAGCTTGATCCCAAATTTCACCGTTTGCAGTAACCGGAATAGACAAACGACGACGAATATCGCCTATCGCCTGCCAGTTAATTCGCTCAGCCCGATAACCATCTTCTTTTGTTCGTCCATGTACCGTAATTTCGCTAGCACCGCCCTGCTGTACAGCATCGACAATCTCATAACTCAGATCTACTTGATCCCATCCTAAGCGGACTTTAACAGAAACAGGTAATTCATCAGACACAGCAGCTCGCATTGCGGTAACAGCTTGATAGATCAACTCAGGATCTTTCAATAAACTAGCTCCTCCACCATGGCCATTAACGGTTTTTGATGGACAACCACAATTGAGATCGACTCCCCAAGAGCCTAAATCAACCGCTCGATAAGCATTCTCTGCTAACCACTGCGGATGCTGCCCAAGTAATTGGACACGTACAGGCGTTCCTGAGGGCGTTTTACTGCCATTGTTAAGTTCGGGACAAATACGATAGAAGGATTTGACAGGTAATAGATTATCAACAACACGAAGAAATTCGGTAATGCAGAGATCGTAGTGATTTATTTCACTCAATAATTCACGAACGAGGGAGTCTAGGACTCCCTCCATGGGGGCTAACAAGATACGCATTTAGGATTCGGTATTTCTCGGTGTGCGTCTAGGCATGCCCAGTTTTTTTCTCGCCGTAGGATCAGCTGCGCGAGATGATCCGCCATCACGAGAACTACGAGAGCTATTTGAGCCGCGTGAACCGCCCGGCGCGCGTGGATTACTTGAATTGCGCGGACTCGCGTTAACACGTTCAGTTCTGCCACCACCACGCTGCTTACCATTTTGAATAGGTTCAGCTCTAATGGATGGATCAGGGTCATAACCAGCAATAGCCATACGAGGAATGGTTAATTTCAGCAGACGTTCAATCTCTTTTAGCAATTTCAGTTCGTCAACACAGACTAAAGAAATTGCTTTGCCCGTCGCTTCAGCACGCCCAGTACGTCCAATGCGGTGAACATAATCTTCAGCCACATTTGGCAATTCAAAGTTCACAACATGCGGTAATTCTTGGATATCTAACCCACGAGCGGCAATATCAGTCGCCACAAGAACGCGAATTTGGCCAGATTTAAAATCAGCTAATGCGCGTGTTCTTGCGCCCTGACTTTTATTACCATGGATTGCCGCCGCTTTAACACCATCATTATTAAGATGTTCAGCTAAGCGATTCGCGCCATGTTTTGTGCGAGTAAAGACCAGCACTTGCTGCCAATTCTCATGACCAATCATATAAGATAAAAGTTCTGCTTTTCTTTTCTTATCAACCAAATGAACAAATTGTTCGATTTGAGCTGATGCTGAATTACGCGCAGCAACTTCGATTGTTACAGGATTGTTCAAAATTTTATTGGCTAACTGCTTAATCTCATCAGAGAAAGTGGCAGAGAACAATAAATTTTGACGCTTAGCCGGTAATTTATTGATAATACGACGAATGTCATGAATAAAACCCATATCCAGCATTCTATCGGCTTCATCTAACACCAGCACTTCGACTTGTGAAAGATCGACCGCATTCTGATGCTCAAGATCTAATAAACGTCCAGGTGTGGCGATCAAAACATCGACACCGCCCCTTAATTTTATCATTTGTGGGTTAATACTCACGCCGCCAAAGACAACTAATGAGCGAATTTTTAAGTAGCGGCTATATTCTTTTACATTTTCCGCCACTTGAGCGGCTAGCTCACGTGTTGGTGTCAGTATTAACGCACGAACAGGGCGACGATTTTTGGATGCGTGAGCACTCTCAATCAGTTTTTGCAAAATGGGTAATGTAAAACCCGCAGTTTTTCCTGTCCCTGTCTGGGCACTGGCAAGCAAATCATGGCCTGCTAGAACGGCTGGAATAGCTTTTTGCTGAATAGGTGTAGGGGCTTCATAGCCCTGCTCCTGAATGGCACGCAGAATATCTCCGTGCAATGCGAGAGAATCAAAATTGGTCAAAATAAGGTACTCCAGACTTCGCCACTCTGAATAATCAGATGCAGTTCAATGGGGAAGGGTCACATAAAAAGGATGAAAAGTGCAAACTGCCAAGCATAGTAGAATGCGATTCTAACATCATTATGCAATAACAAGAATATTAATTTAGTTAATAGCGTAAATTAATATAAAATAGTTTTAATATCTCATTTGTAACTATTTGAATCCACAGTTAGTCTAATAAGGTCTTTAGTAAAAGTTAAGTGACCACAGAGCCACAGAAGAAGACATGATTAAATTTAATTTTTTACTTGAGGATACAACTATGACAACGACTGTACCAGCAACGCAGAGAGGCGAGCAGGCTAAATATCAGCTGTTACTTGCAGCAGCTGATATTTACGGCGAGCTAGGTCTTGATGGCGCCACAACCCGAAAAATATCGCAAATTTCAGGGCAAAATATTGCTTCAATCGCTTACTACTTTGGCTCAAAAGAGGGACTCTATCTGGCTGTTGCCAAGCTAATTGTCGAGACAATTAAGGAAAGTTTCTCTGATTTATTAGCTGAAATAGATCAATTTTTATCACTACCACCAGCAGAACAATCATTGGAAGAGACCATTCGATTAATCCAGCAATCACTAATGGACTATAACTATTTTCAATTAGAAAAAAGAAATTTAAGCTTTTCGCGTATTTTAGCTCGAGAACAACTAAACCCAACAGATGCTTATACGCTGATCCATGAGCAAGCTTTAGGCCCCATTCATTCGCGACTTAATCGTTTGATTGCCATATATATTGGTGCAGATCCCACCCATTTATCAACATTAATTCATACTCATGCCATATTAGGCGAAATACTCTCTTTCCGTATTGCTCGAGAAACCCTATTACGCCAAACGGGTTGGCAGCATATTAATGAAGAAGAGTATAAAATAATTAATAAAGTATTAATTGAGCATACTAATATTTTACTTAATGGTTTAAAGAACAGTAATAACAATTCAAACAAAATAGCGCGATAAGCTATCTATTTAATTAACTATATGAATATTCGATTATAATTCGATATTAACCTAAGGTTAAGGATACTAACTTAATGATAAATCACTCTGATTTAAGTCTAGATTAGCCGTATATTAATCGATAACTTATTAGTTGATATTATTTATATTGACTGAAAAGAGTGAACTAACTATCTAGAGTAATGTGAATATCCGCAGTATTAGCCTTAGCTTTTGCCAGCGTTAAATGACTTTTTTCAAACAAAAACCCCGCATTTATCAGAACACTGATAAATGCGGGGTTTTATTAATTTATTCTGTGCCTGAGCATTCTATTTGAAACCATATCTCACACAGCTAAATTTTCAGTACTTAACGACGGTCGCCGAAGATACGCAGTAACATTAAGAATAGGTTGATAAAATCTAAATAAAGCGTTAATGCACCCAGAATAGCGTATTTGCGCATTGTCTCTTTATCATTTTCATCGATCTGCTCACCCATAGCTTTCAGCTTCTGAGTGTCATAGGCTGTCAGGCCAGCAAAAATCAATACACCTGCATAGGTGACAACCCAATACATAACTGGGCTCTGCATCCAAATGTTCACCAGTGAAGCGATAATTAGACCAATCAATGCCATGAATAAGAAATTACCCATGCCAGTAAGATCACGCTTAGTGGTGTAGCCATAGACACTTAAAGCACCAAACATCGCCGACGTAATAAAGAAAGTACTAGCAACAGAAACAGGCGTATAAGCGGCTAGCACGACGGAGATAGTCAATCCTGTCAAGACAGAATAGAGCATAAAGAATCCAGTCGCTGCCATACCATTCATTTTAGGCAGTAAGAAAGATAACCCCATTACTAAGCCTAATTGAGCAATAATCAGCCCAAAAAACAGTACATTGCTCGAAGCAATTGCAATATAAAGATTACTATTAATTGAATACCAGGCGACAAATGCTGTTAGCAATAGACCTACAGTCATCCAGCCATAGACCTGAGCCATATAAGCCTGAACACCTGTATTTGCGCGCTGGACCAGAGAATCATTACGTTGATTAAATCGATCCATGATAATTATACCTTTTATCATATAAGTAAAAATGAGCTGTTGATATTCAACAAGCCTACGAAATCATTCAAAGTTTATCACAACTCATTGACATTGCCATTCGACAAAGTAGCTATTAATACTTTTATTGGCCATTTTTTAGCATCAATACGTGAATATACATGAGTTTACATTACCAGCGACTCGCCGATTGCTCATCACTCTCTTTAGCTTCAACCCAGCGCTCGTTATCAGGCAAAACTTCTTTTTTCCAAAATGGCGCTTTGGTTTTTAAGTAATCCATTATAAATTCAGCGGCACTAAATGCAGCGTCACGATGAGCACTGGTAACGCCAACAAAAACAATCTCTTCGCCCGGTGATAATGTCCCCACGCGATGGATCACGCTGATACGCTCTAATGGCCAACGTTCTCTCGCCTCTAGCACAATATTATTCAGGGCTTTTTCTGTCATTCCCGGATAATGTTCTAGCGTTAGCTGATTCACCGCATCACCCAGATTGTGATTGCGTACTTTTCCCGTAAAAGTGACAACTGCGCCATCACTTTCACATTGTGCTAACCACGCATATTGCTCGCCGACACTAAACAATTCAGTCTGGACACTTATATGGCTATTATCCATTTTAGCCTCCAGTTACCGGTGGGAAAAAGGCGACTTCATCACCACTTTTCACTGGGTGATCACCCGCCACAAAGGATTGATTCACGGCTGACAATAATTTGCCCGCTTCCAATGCTAAAGCCCAACGATCGCCACGAGTACATAGTGCTTGGCGCAGAGACTCAACATCAGAGTAAATAGCGTCTAGCTCTAGCTTATCAGTACCTACTAGCTCTCTAACTTGAGCAAAAAAGAGCACCTTAATCATAATTCCGCCTTAAAATGACCGGATTTACCACCGGTTTTCTCGAGAAGTCTGACTGGCCCGATAACCATATCTTTTTGTACCGCTTTACACATATCATAGATAGTTAATGCTGCGACAGAAGCCGCTGTTAGCGCTTCCATTTCTACCCCAGTTTTACCCGTTAGTCGACAGCAAGATTCGATACGAACGCAGTTTTGCGCGACTAATGCTTCTAATGTCACTTCGACTTTGGTTAACAGTAATGGGTGACATAGGGGGATCAGCTGCCAAGTGCTCTTCGCGGCTTGAATACCTGCGATACGAGCCGTAGCGAAGACATCACCTTTGTGGTGACTACCATTGACAATCATGGCGAGTGTATCAGCGCTCATAGTAACAAAAGCCTCAGCTCTGGCTTCTCTCACAGTTTCTGCTTTTTCTGATACATCAACCATATGGGCTTCTCCAGCCCCATTAATATGAGTCAGTTGAGACATACCCTCTCCTGAAAAATAAGATAAAATAAAGGCTTAACCGCCAATAACGGATAAATTAGGTGTTATACCGCTGTTCCCCTGATGGAGAAAGTGGGTTTCCCGTTTAAAGGTTAACGCTGACTGGATACGCGATTTGAGTTGTTCATTATGACTATCGTCGGCCAGCAGATCACGTAATGGGATACCGTTCTCACCAAAAAGACATAAATGGAGATTCCCCAAGGAAGAGACTCTTAAGCGGTTACAGCTCTGACAAAAGTCTTTTTCATAAGGCATAATCAGCCCCACTTCACCTTGATAATCAGGGTGCGAAAATACTTGCGCTGGACCATCACTACGAGATCTAACCTGTTGATACCAGCCATCTTCAATCAGACGTTTACGGATTGTCTCACCGGAAATATGATAGCGACGAAACAGATCGCTACCATCACCAGTCTCCATTAATTCAATAAAACGCAATTGAATTGGTCGGTGCTTAATCCAGTTAAGAAAAGAGGTTAGCGCAATATCATTGACGTTTTTCATTAAAACGGCATTGACTTTAATTTGTTTAAAACCAGCATCAAAGGCAGCATCGATTCCGCTCATCACTTGGAAAAATTTATCTTGTCCGGTGATGGCTGAAAACTGGCGTGGATCTAGGCTATCGAGGCTGACATTAATCGCGTCTAAACCCGCCTCTTTCCATTGTGCAACATCGCGTGCCATACGATAACCATTTGTAGTCACTGCAATTTTTTTAATCGCATTATTTTCACGGATTGCAGCAATAATATCACTGAAATCTTTACGCATCGTTGGCTCACCACCCGTTAAACGGATTTTTTCAGTGCCTAATTCAGCAAATGAGCGACTGATGCGACGAATTTCATCGAGTGACAAAAATTGAGTTCGACCATTGGGTTTATAGCCATCAGGGAGGCAGTAGGTGCAACGAAAATTGCACACATCAGTGATAGAGAGTCTAAGATAATAAAATTTGCGGGCAAAGGGATCGACAAGCTGTTGCATAATTACACCTTTCCAAATACGGGAGATGCAGACATTTCTATCTTGCACCCTGGTGGCTCGATGACCACGGCCAAGGCATCATATTTGCTATAACAAGCTGTTGTAACAAACTTAGACACAAAGGCTAGGAGCTTCTCTTGTATGACATTTAATTCTAAGAGGCATTTATTTAAGATAAAATAAATCGACTAGTTAATAATGCACACATTATTTATCAGGGATATTAGCGCAAAAAAGAGTAAAAAGCGAATTAGTTATTTCGATATATAACTTACTATACAACGACTTATCCTTGATTTTACCCCTATAAGATAAACCGCAATTCCTCGGCTAATTAATTGTTTTTGATTATGTGACTTATTTAAAAAAGCGGATTGTGATAAATTAGCGCGCAATTTCGTATAGAACAGATTATGCAGATTAAAAAATAGTTAGATATTGCGGTAATTACGTATTTTATGACGCAATACAAATAGTCTCTGTATAAAAAAATGGAATGTTAATAGGATAATTATGCCACATAGTCATCTGGCTAGCCTCAATCATGTCGTCGCTTTAGGCGGTGGACATGGGCTGGGCCGTGTTATGTCTTCACTCTCATCCCTTGGCCCTCGTTTAACGGGCATTGTTACGACAACCGATAATGGTGGTTCAACTGGTAGAATTCGTAAGGCAGAAGGGGGAATAGCTTGGGGAGACATGCGTAATTGTCTGAATCAACTGATCACTGAGCCCTCTATTGCTTCCGCTATGTTTGAATATCGTTTCGGTGGTAACGGTGAGCTATCAGGCCATAACCTAGGTAATCTGATGTTGAAATCATTAGATCATCTCAGTGTGAGGCCGCTGGAAGCGATCAATTTAATTCGCAGCCTACTCAAAGTCGACGCCCAATTAATCCCCATGTCTGAGCACCCCGTGGATTTAATGGCATTAGACGAAATGGGCAATGAGGTCTATGGTGAAGTCAATGTTGATCAACTCGACAGCCTGCCTCAAGATCTGCAACTTTATCCAAGGGTAAAAGCCACCCAAGAAGCCATTGACGCCATCTATCAAACAGACCTAATTTTAATTGGCCCCGGCAGCTTCTTTACCAGCCTAATGCCAATCCTATTATTGGAAGAGATGACCACTGCATTGAGAGAGTGCCGCGCTCCTATGGTCTATATTGGCAACCTAGGTAAAGAGCTTAGCCCTTCTGCCGCCAGCTTAAGTCTGAAAGAGAAGCTGTGCATGATGGAAGAGAAAATCGGCCGTAAAAAAATTGATGCTATTATTGTTGGGCCTAGAACCGATATTCGCCCTGTGATTCAAGAGCGAATGGTCACTCAATCCATTCTTGAAGCGGAAGATGTCCCCTATCGGCACGATCGTGTTTTACTTAATCGCGCCATTGAAGAGACAGTGGGTAAGCTGATGGTTCATTCCATACTAAAATAAGCTCATCAACCTAGTCCATCAAACAAATAAATTAAGAGTTCGCAATAAACTGAGCTCTTAAAATTTGTATTTCATCCCGCATTTGAGCGGCTTGTTCAAATTCAAGATCTTGAGCCGCTTTATACATTTTACGTTCAATCTCTTGGATCTTCAGCTCTAATTCTTTCGACGTTAGATTGCTGTAATCATCGATAGCCTGACCGGATTTAACTTTTGATGCCTGCTTGCCCTTAGGTTTACCCACTTTCTGGCCAATTTGTAGGATATCGCCAACCTTTTTCTTTAATCCTTGCGGCACAATGCCATGCTCAAGATTAAACTCGATCTGTTTTTCACGACGACGCGCTGTCTCACTAATAGCCTTTTCCATCGAGTTAGTGATGCGATCACCATAGAGGATAGCTCTACCATTTAAGTTACGCGCCGCACGACCAATAGTCTGAATCAGAGAACGCTCTGAGCGCAAGAATCCCTCTTTATCGGCATCGAGGATCGCCACTAAAGAGACCTCAGGCATATCCAGCCCTTCCCTCAATAAGTTGATCCCCACGAGTACGTCAAATAGACCTAGGCGCAAATCACGAATAATTTCGACCCGCTCGACTGTCTCAATATCAGAATGGAGATAACGCACGCGCTCTCCATGCTCTTCAAGATATTCAGTGAGATCTTCCGCCATTCTTTTTGTCAGAGTAGTGACCAAAACACGCTCATCTTTGGCCACTCTGATACGAATTTCAGAAAGCAGATCATCCACTTGTGTCGCGACTGGCCGCACTTCAATAATAGGATCGAGTAATCCGGTTGGCCGCACTACTTGCTCGATAATATCACTCTCTGATTTCTCTAATTCGTACTTGCCCGGCGTTGCCGAAACATAGATGGTCTGAGGCGCAAGAGCTTCAAACTCTTCAAAACGTAATGGACGATTATCTAACGCAGAAGGCAGACGAAAACCATATTCAACGAGCGTCTCTTTACGCGAACGGTCACCACGATACATACCGCCAATTTGTGGAATAGTGGCGTGAGATTCATCCACCACCAATAGGCCATCAGCAGGCAGATAATCAAATAAGGTTGGTGGTGGAGCACCCGGACCACGTCCTGATAAATAACGTGAATAGTTTTCAATTCCTGAGCAGTATCCCAACTCATTCATCATTTCTAAATCGAATTGAGTACGTTGTGAGATCCGCTGCTCTTCAAGTAGTTTACCGTTATCTAATAACACCTTTCGTCGATCAACTAGCTCAAGCTTGATCTTCTCCATCGCCTCAAGAATACGTTCTCGTGGCGTCACATAGTGCGTTTTAGGATAAACAGTAAAGCGCGGTACAGTAACGTTGATCTGCCCGGTTAAAGGATCAAAAAGTGAAAGTCGTTCTACCTCTTGATCAAATAACTCAATTCTTAGCGCATACTCATCGGATTCGGCCGGAAAGACATCGATCACCTCCCCTCGAACACGGAATGTACCACGCTGAAAAACCTGATCATTACGCGTATATTGAATATCAGATAAACGACGTAAGATCGCGCGTTGATCGATGATCATGCCTACAGAGAGATGTAACATCATTTTTAAATAGCTATTAGGATCCCCCAAGCCGTAAATCGCCGAGACCGAGGCAACTACAATAACATCCCGCCGTTCTAATAGCGCTTTGGTCGCGGAGAGGCGCATTTGCTCAATATGCTCATTCACCGACGCATCTTTTTCGATAAAGGTATCTGAGCTGGGAACATAAGCTTCCGGCTGATAATAATCATAGTAGGAGACAAAATATTCCACTGCATTCTCGGGGAAAAAAGCTTTCATCTCGCTATACAATTGCGCTGCCAGCGTTTTGTTATGAGCCATGATCATCGTTGGCCGGTTTTCTTTGGCGATCACGTTTGCAATGGTAAATGTTTTACCTGATCCCGTCACCCCGAGTAGTGTTTGATGTGCAAGACCGTCAACTAAGCCTTCAGATAACAGACGAATAGCCTCAGGCTGATCCCCTGCTGGCTGAAATTCCGAATAGAGTTTAAATACTTTATCGGCACCTTTGCTCTCTGTGCTGTGGATCTCTGTATCTTCACTATCCATATTTTCGCTATCTCGATTCTCGGTTTTCAAATGGCTATCAGTATCCATATTGCTCATGGGGTGACCTCTTAATACATTACTCTACATATAGTACTGGATAGAAATACAGCTTCAAGTATTAAGTGTGAAAATGCTTGCATTATTTTTATACATATTAATATTTATTCATCACTTTAAATTGAGGTTATCCCCAATATTTTACTTGACCTATCACTATTTTTATATTTTATGCTACTGAGGTATTTTGTTGGTATAGATGAAAAAAAGATAACAGTTGATTTTAGTTAACTCATTGTATTTTATCTATTATATATAAAAGCTGAGAATTACAACAAACAGAGTCAAACCCGCGTCGCACCTTGCCTTAGCCTAGTTTTAAAAATATCATTCACAGGGTTATCCACAGAAATGGTGGATAACTCCCTAAGCCCTTTTGCCATATAGCACTAACGTCGGATCAACATGGAAATCAATCGATAGAAAAAGTGAATATTTCAGCTGAATGAAAAAAATATTTTTTCGCCATTTTGATTTAAAAACAGTATTTTCTCACTTTTGACTTAATGCTATTGACAACTTGATACATTATCACAATTAATCAGCGAGGATCGAGTACATCAAATTAAGATCTTGCTACAAGTGATCGAGTTGAATATATTCACCAACTCGATGATAATCCTGTTGGCTCAAATGAGGAATAATACCTAAACAAGGCGCTTTGATCATTTTCCTCAAAGTGGCTAAATATTCCGTCTGATAAGATCCAGCGGATTCAACTTCGTTAGCAATCCATCCCACTAATTTGAGCCCAGACTGCTCTATTGCCGCCGCCGTTAACAGAGCATGATTGATACAACCCAATTTAACACCCACAGTTAAAATAACCGGTAATTTCTGCTCAATAACCCAATCAGCAAAAGTTTGAGTTGCACTCAGTGGCGTGTACCACCCTCCTGCACCCTCAATTAATACCCAATCGGCCTGCTGCTGGATATAAGATAGACCTTGAGTCATTACGCAGAATTGAATCGGCTGTTGCTGTTTTTGGCTAATAATATGCGGTGATGTTGGCGCTTCAAATACAATCGGGTTGATCCGCTCATAGTCCAGTTTGATCTGGCTATTCTGCTGTAGCATCAGGGCATCACTGTTTCTCAGACCTTCGAGAGTATATTCACTGCCGGATGCAACCGGCTTATAACCCGCTGTTTGATAACCTTTCGCCGCCGCTGCTTGTAATAATCCGCAACTAGCAATGGTTTTACCCACTTCGGTATCAGTTCCGGTCATAAAATAGGTTTTAGTCACGATAAATCATCCCAAAAACAATTTGATAAGTTAGGGGAAAAGCACCATCAATCAATGGATAAGCACTTTCTAACTGAGCTAGCCGCTGCCGTGTCATAAGACCCGCTTGCCGCCCTTCTGTCACATGGGTAGCACCAATCCTTTTTAATGAATGCAGTAATGCCCCGAAAGTCGGATAAGTGGGGGTTATCGTCGCTATTTGTAGCTGATGATTCCAAGCTGAACAGCTCTGCTCAATCGCTGATAGAGGTAAAAATCGATTTACGTGATGAGCCGTATCTAAACGCTGCCAAGTTTGCGATAACTCATTGAGTGAGCCCGCAGCTAGAGTACTAAAAGCGACTACACCGCCTTTTTTAGTGACGCGATATAACTCATTTAATGCTAAATGCAGAGAGTCACACCACTGAATAGCTAGATTACTAAAGGTAAAATCATAGCTTTCATCTGCCAAAGGTAGTGATTCCATATCCGCACAGAGATAATCTGAGGCTCGATTTTTATCTTGTGCCACTGCCAACATTTTTTCAGACAGATCAAGTGCCGTCACCTTAGCACCATATTGACCCAATATTTGACTAAAAAATCCCGTCCCACAACCTGCATCTAGTATCTGTTTTTGCCTGAGCTTCCTCTTCTTAGCCAAGCTATTAGAATCCATAAGTAATTGAAGCAGTTGGAGACCAATTTGCTGCTGAAACTCAGCGCTAGCATCGTAATCACTCGCAGCACGACCAAAAGCATAAGCAATCTTCTGCTTCTGCTTAGTTAATAAGATGGTCACTGATCACCTCCGTTAGCTGTTCAATATCCTCAGAGGTATGTAATGCGCTTAGGGTAATACGTAGACGAGCAGAACCGAGAGGAACTGTCGGTGGACGGATAGCCTGCACCCAAAAATGCTGTTTTCTAAGTTGCTCGGCTAACAATAAACTGCATTCATTTGAGCCAACAATAACGGGTTGGATCGCCGTCAATGAAGGTGAAAGAGGTAAATTCAATGCCGCCAATCGATGGCGAAATAGCTGAATATTCTGTGCTAATTGCGCTCTTTGCTCATCCGCTTGCTTAATTTGACGAATAGCTTCTTGCAATGCCATCGCTTGAGCTGGCGGCATCGAGGTACTATAAATTAGATGACGCGCCGATTGGATCAAATAATCCGCTGTATCCTGATCGCAGAGTACAGCCGCACCGCTGAGACCGAATGCTTTGCCAAAGGTAACGATTAGCAATTCGGGTTTTATGCCCAGTTCATCACAGCTACCTCGTCCCTCTTTGCCTCTCACGCCAATGCCATGAGCATCATCTACCATCAGCCAGCTCGCCGCCTCTTGTGTCATGGCATGCATATCACTCAAAGGTGCTTGATCACCATCCATACTAAAAACACCTTCTGTTACTACTAACTTATTGCCAACAGAGGATTTTTTCTGCGCCTGCGTCAATAAGGTCTGTAAAGCGCTAAGATCATTATGCTGAAAGCGTCTTAAGCGCGCGCCTGATTGTATCGAGGCATCGATAATGGAAGCGTGACTCAACTTGTCAGCAAAAATACAATCCTGTTTACTCATAAGTGCGGTGATCACCGCATGATTTGCGGCAAAACCCGAAATAAATAGCAAAGCATTTGAATAACCTAACCACTCAGCCAGTTGAGCCTCTAGCTGATGGTGCGCTTTGGTATAACCGGTGATATGCCCAGATCCGCCGCTTCCCGTACCATATTCAGCGGCACCTCGCTGCCATGCGGCAATAATCGCCGGATGCTGGCTGGCGCCTAGATAGTCATTGCTCGAAAAATTCAGATATTGCCGCCCATCAAAGGTTAAATATCGACCAGATGAATAATCAATTATTGAACGTTTGCGCCAACTCGATGAATCACGCCGTGCAACTAGTTGTTCCTTAATAAAGTGTTCTAAGCTCATGATAGCGCAGCATTATAAAATTGTTCTGTGTCCCTTGTCAGTATGGCTTCAGAGAGTTGCACTTCTTGCTCAACATCATCTAGTTCAGTGGCAATTTTTTCTGGGTTAATATTCAGTTTACGAAATAGTTGTTGATCGCTATTTTCATCGGGATTAGGGGCGGTAAGTAACTTGCAACCATAGAAGACCGAATTAGCGCCAGCCATAAAACAGAGCGCCTGAGTTTGCTCGCTCATAGCTTCTCGTCCAGCCGATAAACGCACATAGGAGGTTGGCATCATAATGCGTGCAACGGCAATGGTACGAATAAAATCAAAGGGATCGACATCTTCATTATCTGCCATAGGTGTGCCTTTAACCTTCATCAGCATATTGATTGGCACACTCTCTGGTGGCTTAGGTAAGTTAGCTAATTGCACCAATAAGGCCGCACGATCGCGAATATTCTCGCCTAGACCTAAAATTCCCCCAGAGCAGACTTTAATCCCCGCTTCACGCACATTATCTAAGGTGGTTAAGCGATCTTGATAAGTACGAGTGGTAATAATATTGCCGTAATGTTCCGGTGAAGTATCCAGATTATGATTATAATAATCTAATCCTGCCTCCGCTAATCGATCAGCTTGACTATTATCGATCATTCCCAATGTCATACAGGTCTCTAAACCGAGCGATTTAACCTCACGCACCATCATTTCCAGATAAGGCATATCGCGGTCCCGCGGATTACGCCAAGCCGCTCCCATACAAAATCTTGTCGAACCCGCTGCTTTGGCTTTTTTGGCACTTTCTAACACTTGCTCAACTTCCATCAAGCGCTCTGTCTCAAGCCCTGTTTTATAACGCGCACTTTGCGAACAATATTTACAGTCTTCAGGACAAGCACCTGTTTTAATCGAGAGCAAAGTACTGACTTGAACCTGTTGTGGATCAAAGTGTTGACGATGCACGCATTGAGCTTTAAATAAAAGATCAAAAAAAGGTAGGTTAAACAATTCACTAGACTCTTTTAAGGTCCATTTCTTTAATTCGCTCATGCTGAAAACTCCGCTATAAAAAGTAGTTGCCAGTTTAAATATTGTGGTTATCATGTCAACTTAATTCATACAAATTAGTTTACGTTAACTTTTTATTCTTTATTCTATTAACGAACTTGATAAGTGAACTTCAATTGAATCAATCTGATATTGAATTTGATGCTCGACATATTTGGCATCCCTATACCTCAATGAGCCAACCAATTCCGGCTTATCCCGTTGTTAGCGCACAGGGTGTTGAGCTTCAATTGGCCGATGGCCGAAAACTGATTGACGGTATGTCCTCTTGGTGGGCGACGATCCATGGCTACAATAATCCGGTGCTCAATGAAGCGGCCAAAACACAGCTAGATAAAATGTCTCATGTGATGTTTGGTGGCATAACTCACCCACCTGCAATTAATCTTTGCCGTCAATTAGTTGCAATTACACCGCCAAGTTTAGAGTGCGTTTTTCTTGCTGACTCTGGCTCTGTGGCTGTTGAAGTGGCACTAAAAATGGCACTACAATATTGGCAAGCAAAAGGAGAAAAACGGCAAAAAATTGTCACATTGCGTCATGGATATCATGGTGATACTTTTGGCGCTATGTCGGTCTGTGATCCTGATAACTCTATGCACAGCCTGTATAAAGGCTATCTTCCTACCCATCATTTTGTGCCAGCACCCGTATGTACTTTTGAGGGTGAATGGCATGAGAATGATACCCAAGCATTGCAAAATGAATTAGCCGAAAATCATCGTCATATTGCGGCGGTCATACTCGAACCCATAGTCCAAGGTGCGGGAGGAATGCGTTTTTATCATCCGAATTACTTGAAAGCGGTTCGACAATATTGCGATCACTACGGCATTTTGTTGATTGCTGATGAAATTGCCACCGGATTTGGTCGAACAGGTCGATTATTTGCCTGTGAACACGCAAAAATTGAACCCGATATTATGTGTTTAGGTAAGGCGCTAACGGGGGGTTATATGACACTGTCGGCGACACTGACTACACGCCAAGTGGCAGAAACTATTAGCAATGGTGACGCAGGCTGCTTTATGCATGGCCCAACATTTATGGCCAATCCATTGGCTTGTGCAGTAGCCGATGCCAGCTTAACACTACTGTTAAATAGCCCATGGAAACAAATAGTTACAGCTATTGAGCAACAACTTAAACAGCAATTAATACCGCTAAAATCACATCCCAAAGTCCATGATGTCAGAGTGCTGGGCGCTATTGGTGTTGTCGAAATGATTGAGCCCGTTAATATGGCTATTCTGCAAAAACAATTTGTTGATCAAGGTGTTTGGATACGACCATTTGGCAAACTGATTTATCTGATGCCACCTTATATTATTCAGCCCGATCAATTAACTCAACTGACTGATTCGATCACTAATGTTATTAACAATTGATTAGGTCGATATGGGAGTGAATCATCGCGAATCGATTTACTCCCTTTTTTCAATCCAAGATTAAAAAGGTGTCGCTGTTGGTATTGGAGGTATTAAGCTTGGTGTGGGAACTGGCGTTGGTTGAGGTTTATCTCCACAACCGCATTTACAGCAGCAATTATTAACGATAATTTTGATTACTGTTGCTCCATTTTCACAACAGACTTCTTTTGTTACTTCCGTCATGTTCTTTCCTCTGTATGTTTAATTATCCGATGGCATACAGTATTTATCACTCAAGCTTAAGTCAAATCACAATCATAATACGAATAGTATTTTTTACTTAACTGCTGACTAAAACACTTTTTACGCGTCAATAAAAATAAGAAAGCGCCTATCAATAAGCGCTTTCTTATTTTTTTCATAATTTGGGCAATATTATTTCTGAAGTACAGTGACCCACATTGGGCCTTTGCCGACGGGATAACGGCCGATCTCGGTTAACTTACCGCTGATCGCATCAATGCGAGAAACTGAAATATGATCTGATTTTTGACCTGAAGAAATCAGGAAACGCCCGCTATGATCGAGATTAAAGCCGCGCGGTTGTTTTTCTGTCGGATAAGTCTCCGCCAACGTTAAATATAATCCATCATCAGAGACAATAAAGTGACTGATAAAGCTCTCTGAACGCTCACTCACATAAAGATGGCGGCCATCGGGAGTAATATGTATATCCGAAGCCCAAGGGGTACTATTGAAACCCGCTGGATAAAGCTTAACACTCTGCATTTCACGATAACGAGTGAAGTTATGATAAACATTAACCGTAGAATCTAACTCATTAACACAATAAATCGCTTTTTGTGTTGGGTGAAATGCTAAATGGCGTGGGCCAGCACTCGATTTAGTGTCGATTTGATCAGCAGAAGCTTCGGTTAATCGGCCATCCTCAGCAAGATTGAATAAGCGGATATGATCTTCACCTAAACAAGGAACCCATAACTGTTTATTGTCGCTATCAACATGAGATGAATGTGGATTCTTAAGTCCTTCAATCACTTGAATAACTTCACCCGGAATACCTTGTTGATCAACAGCTAATACCGAGAGATTATTTTGATGATAAGAAGGTACAAATAAAAAACGACCACTCTGATCGAAGGAGAGATGAACTGGTGTACCCGGAATCGCCGTTTCAGCAGCTAAAACTAAGGAACCATTATCTTCAATTTGATAAGTGATAACACGAAAATTAGGACGGACTCCAACATACAGATACTGACCGTCATGGCTAAGCACCATGGGTTGAGGTTGGCCAGAAACTTCCACTGTTTGACGTAATGATAATTCGCCTTCACAGTTCATGGACCATACATGGATCTGATGGCTTTCTGGGCTAGCAACATAAACGATCTGCTTCATCCTGACTCCTTATTGATATATTTACCTTTGTTAAGGGATAACCTACTGTTTTTCTCACCGAATTAGAAGCTTTAAAACCATTAATTTACCTAAGTGGATAAGATAAACGCTAACACTAATAATAGAAAGAAAGCCGCTTAAATCACACAGACTTTACTGGCACCATAATCGATTTGTAAACACAGCAATTTTTGTTTACCTTGGGGATCTTCAGCGATCAAGATATCACTCGATTTAGCTAATTGAGCGCACAGCTGCTCTGCTTGGTCAATAGTCGGAAATAATAACAGAACCACTTGTTGATAATCAGCCTCAGGCAATTTATCTAGGTCGGAAAAGAAATAAAGAGGCGGTGCATTATCGAGACAAATCATCATCTGCTCAGCTTGTCGTTGATAATGGATGATTTCGTCGCTATCTATGGTATTTGAGAAGTAAATTGATAATTGGCTTTTTTGTCTATCCGCCATCTCAATAGCCGCTTGTAAACTTGCGGTGACTATCGCTTGCGGAGTTGTTTCCTGTCGTCCCCGACAAAATATTATTATCGACATCATTATTTCTCTCAATGTTAGCTTACTCCACCATTGCTATTAGCATAACAAATTTAACTAAAAGACAATTAAAATAAAAAGCTAATACAACAAATAGATGCTGATATTGTTCTTTAATTATCATTAGCACTAAAACGGTTCAGTCGGCCTTTATAATCCGTTATGATGAGAGGATGATTCAAAATTCTAAACAAGTTATCGCTAAATAGAGCAATACCTGTTGTCTAGAACAATTGATTGTGGTTAAACAATCACCTTATACATTAATCTGTATATGATCCTTCAATATCACTAGTGGGGCTAATTTTATGTCATACCGCGTTATTGCGCTCGATCTCGATGGAACCTTATTAGATGACCAGAAAAAGATCCTCCCTGAGTCACTTGAGGTTCTGCAACAAGCACGCCAACAAGGTGTAAAAGTATTAATTGTGACGGGCCGCCATCATGTTGCGATCCATCCTTTTTATCAGGCTTTAGAATTAGATACGCCCGCTATTTGCTGTAACGGCACCTATTTATATGACTATTTAGGTAAGAAAGTCATTGAATCTGATCCATTGACTACAGATATTTCAAATCAAATTTTACAACGACTTGAAAATTCAAATATTCATCGCCTAATGTATGTTGATGATGCCATGCTCTACGATAATCATGACACTATCGCCAGAACATTAAGCTGGGCGGATTCTCTGCCAGTCCACCAGCGCCCTACTTTCCAAAAAGTTGAAGATTTCAGCCAAGCTATGCACGACTATAAAGCGATTTGGAAATTTGCTTTAATGACACCGGATATCGCCGAGTTACATGAATTTACCCAGTCACTAGAAAAAGATTTAGATGTCGAATGTGAGTGGTCTTGGCAAGATCAGGTTGATGTGGCGAAAAAAGGTAATAGTAAAGGCATGCGCTTACAGCGTTGGGTTGAATCTCAAGGTATGTCCATGAAGGATGTGATTGCTTTTGGCGATAATTTTAACGATCTCAGTATGCTAACTACCGCTGGACTGGGTGTGGCTATGGGTAATGCCGTCGATGAAATTAAATCACAAGCTGATCTAGTTACCCGCAATAATAGCGAGCCAGGTATTGCTGAAGTGATCCGTAAATATGTTCTTTAATTAATGATATTTAAAAATAGCGCTCAGTCATATATTGCACTGAGCGCTATTTAATATTCGAATTATATAAACAGAAACTAAAGCTGCCGACTTAAAGAGACACTTTTTATTTGAGCAAATAACCATTGATCCGGTTTTATATTCAACTCATCTTTCGCCCAACGGGTAATCCTCGCCCATAAGAAATGGTTATCTAACACTAGTTTGACATCCACTTGTTCTTTATCCTCAATACACTCAACTACTTTGACTCGCAACACATTACGAATACTACTATTTTCTGCTTTATTGAGTGTTAGAGATACATCAGAGGCATCAATACGAATACGCACAGGACCATTGAGCTCACCTTCGACTCGCGGTATCCAGATAATTTGTTTATCAACATAGAGCGCAGTCATCGCATAATCAGGATGCTGTTCAAGAATGGTGGCATTGATGACGGTACTGAGCGTATCTTGCTGAAGCCAAGGACGTAAGGCACTGCTTGCCCAAATCTCTTCCAATCCACCAAAAGCCTTCACTTTGCCATCTGCCATCACAATCACGTTATCCGCTAACCGTAATATTTCATCAAGGCTATGACTGACATACATAATTGGGATTTTGACATCTTGTGATAACTTTTCTAAATAAGGCAATAGCTCACGTTTACGCGGTAAATCTAATGAAGCAAGAGGTTCATCCATTAATAGAATTTCAGGGCCAGTTAATAAGGCGCGACCAATAGCAACTCGCTGCTTTTCACCGCCCGATAAAGTGATAGGAAAGCGGTCTAACAAAGCTTCAATACCTAATAACTGAATAATGGAGTCAAAACGCGGCGCCATTTTCGCCGACATGCCATATTTCAGATTTCCTTTCACTCGATAATGCGGGAAGAGGCGTGCGTCTTGGAAAACGTAACCAATATGTCGTTTTTCCGGTGGTAGACAGATCCTCTTTTCTCTATCAACCAAAATACGGCCATTAAGCACAATGCGCCCGGTATCTGGCTTGGTTAAACCACCTATCACATTGATTAATGAGGTTTTACCCGCGCCGGATAAGCCGAAGACCGCCGTTATACTCTCGGTCGGTAGCTCCGTTTTCACTTCCAGTCGCAAGTCACCTAAGCGCTGAGAAAAATCGAGTTCTAACATGCGCCTCCCATACGTTTTTTACCCCAACGAGTAAGCCATTCAGAGGCTAATAGTGATGCAAGGGCTAACAGAATCGCAATAACACATAAGCGCGCTGCATCGGCTTCCGCACCGGGCGTCTCTATTAATGTATACATAGCCAAAGGGATAGTACGAGTCTCACCGGGAATATTCGATACAAAGGTAATAGTCGCACCAAACTCACCTAAAGAACGCGCAAATGCCAAGACGACACCGACGATAATCCCCGGTAGTGAAAGCGGTAAAGTAATAGTGAAAAAAACTCTGATAGGTGATGCGCCTAAGGTTCTAGCCGCTTGTTCTAAGCGTCGATCTACCGCCTCTAAAGCGAGACGTATCGCCCTTACCATTAAAGGGAAAGCTACCACTGCAGATGCAAGTGCCGCACCACGCCAGCTAAAGGTAAAACTAAAGCCGAACCAGTCATACAACCATTCGCCTATTAAGCCGCGTCGTCCCATAGTGATCAACAGTAAATATCCCACTACCACCGGTGGTAAAACCAGTGGTAGATGGATGATACTATCAAGCAAGGTTTTTCCGGGAAAATGACACCGAACTAAAATCCACGCCATCAAAATACCTAAAGGTAGACTGAAGGCGACCGCTACTGCGGAGACTTTTAGGCTTAGGTAGATCGCTTCCCATTCATATTCACTTAACATCTGCAAAAGCTAAATTCCTACAGTGGAGTAAAACCGTATTGTTTGAAAATTTCAGCTGCCTGTGGAGTTTTCAGGTAATCATAAAACTGACGAGTCGCTTTATTATCCTGATCTTTCACGATTGCCATCGGATATTCAACAGCCTTATGGCTATCGATTGGGAAAATCCCCACAACTTTAACTTTGTCACTTGCAACAGCATCAGAACCATAAACGATGCCTAATGGTGCTTCATCACGTTCGACTAATGCCATTCCGCTACGCACATTATTCGTTCTTGCTAACAGTGGGCTGATTGTATCCCAAGCACCTAGATATTCTAGTGACTCTTTAGCATAAATACCGACTGGCACATGATCAGGATCGCCAACAGCTAAACGTTTATCACCGATCAATTTTTTCCAGTCAGTCTGTTTATTAATTTCAACTTTATTTAATTTAGAATCTTTTGGCGCGATAAGAACCAATTCATTACCTAATAAAGTGTAACGCGTATTCTCAACAATCTGTTTTTTATCAATTGCATAATCCATCCATTGCTGATCAGCAGAGATAAACAGATTTGCAGGTGCACCTTGCTCAATTTGACGCGCTAGGGTTGATGAAGAAGCATAAGAGGCAACCACTTCATTCTTAGTTTCTTTTTGGTATAGGCTCGAAATTTCATTTAAAGCATTAGTTAGAGAAGCGGCTGCAAAAACAGTTACTTTTTCTGCGGCAAATGCTGAGCTAACTAAAGAAAGAGATACGGCAGTTCCGGCCAAAAGATTAATAATTTTTTTGTTCATGATCACATCACCTATATTATGCTAGTCGATTCGCTATATATATCAGGACATAACGTAGATGGAAAGTCAATAAGCTTTAAATGGTGCGCCAAGACACTAAATCAGCAAATTAAAATCTATTTACACTCTAGAGTGAGCGGTGGTGAGTTCGGATTAAGACACTTTTATTATGTGGATTCAAAGGAGAGAGATTTAAGCTAATAGCGGCAATTGACTGACTGAAAAAATTACCCGACAACTTGTGTCGGGCAACTTAGAAATAGAGGCGAATTATTTTTTCTCGCTATGGTGGATATGAGCCTTAGAGAGCAGGTTAAAGAACGCGCCCAAACCATAAATTAAGCCCATAATAACAGTCATAACAACGGGAACCATGAGTAAGGCAAAACCCAGACTTTTCAAAAGATCTAACATTGAGGCCTCTTTCAGTGTTACTGTAACTACCCAGACAGCCCAATAAAGCTGATAATGGAAAATCAATTTACATACGATATAATTATGTCGAATGCATACAAAATTATAACTAACTAATAGTACCGTTATAAGCAGTATTATTCTATATAAATTAATTTTAGACAATGCACGAAACGTGCTTTTCAGGCGCTTACCCTGAAGTCCTAACAAAAAGAGCCGATATTATGCAAGCTGAAATTCTACTGACGCTAAAACTGCATGACCGACTATTTGCTGATCCACGCCGTATCTCATTGTTAAAACAAATAAGAGCAACTGGATCAATCAGCCAAGGTGCCAAATTAGCCGGAATTAGTTATAAGAGTGCTTGGGATGCGATTAATGAAATGAATCAGATGGCTGATGAAATTTTAGTTGATCGCGCAACCGGAGGCAAGGGAGGTGGCGGTACGACACTGACTCATTATGCTGACCGTTTATTGCAACTTTATGATCTCCTTGCCCAAATTCAGCAGAAAGCCTTTGATGTATTAAAAGAGGACTCTCTGCCATTAGATAGCCTATTAGCGGCTATTTCACGCTTTTCATTGCAGACCAGTGCGCGTAATCAGTTCTTTGGTACGCTAATTAAACGCGATCATAATCAGGTGCAGCAGCACGTCAAAATTCAGCTATCTGATGGTAAAAGTGTGATTGATGCAGCCTTGACTGAACAAAGTGCCAACCGCTTAGGATTAAGTGAAGGTAAAGAGGTGCTTGCGCTTATCAAAGCTCCTTGGATTAAACTAAAGAAAGGTCATTCGACTGAACATCCCTTTGATAATGCGCTAATAGGTACGATTAGCAGTATTGAAAAAGGGGATGAAAATAGTGAAATTATGGTGAAACTCAAAGATGGAGAGACCTTATGTTCCACCCTCCCCAACCAAGATGTTGAAAGCCAAAACCTGCAAATGGACGATCAAGTCACAGCACTATTTAATGCTGATCAGGTTATTATCGCCACACTCTGCTAGTTATTGACTCTATTTTTTCTTTTTCCTGCCGACAAACTAAGCCTTTGTTGGCAGGAAGAGGCTTCTCCTACATTTTTTTATCTTTTTCAAGCCCCTATATATTGACATTAATGCTCTTCACGCTTATTTGTGGATACCAAACAAATAAATGTATTGGATAACTGAACGCAGCCAAACTATATAGCAAGACGGGTATATTAAGGATATAACATGAAAACACTCAACATAACCCAGGGCATCTTTCGGTTAAGTGATACTAACACCCTGAATATTCCGCAATTAACGATCAATCAAGGTGATAGCTGGGCGTTTGTTGGCGCAAATGGTAGTGGGAAATCGTCTCTCGCACGGGTGCTAACACAAGAATTAACGCCACTTAGCGGACAAATTTCTAGCCCATTTAATACCTCTGTTCGTGTCTCATTTGAGCAATTACAAAAAATCATTCAAGACGAATGGGTGCGAAATAATACCGATCTATTAAGCGAAGATGAAGATGATACTGGTTATAGCGCAGCACAAGTCATTCAATTAAATCATAAAGATAATGAATATTGTCTTGAACTCGCACAAAAATTTGGAATTAGCGATCTGCTATCTCGTCGCTTTAAATATCTCTCCACAGGCGAAACACGCAAAGTTCTACTTTGTCAGGCGTTAATGAGCCAGCCTGATCTCTTAGTTCTGGACGAACCTTTCGATGGATTAGATGTACTTTCTCGCAATAATCTGAGCGAATTATTAGAACAGCTGTCAGAGAAAGGCCTAACTATCGTACTAATACTCAATCGATTTGATGAATTACCAGAATTTGTCGAATACATAGGTGTTTTGGCAGATTGTCAGCTAACCGTATCGGGTAAAAAACAGCAGATATTAGCCGACAGCTTGATTGCACAGCTACGTCACAGCGAAAAGATACGCCATTTGACTATCCCTGAAGTGGAAGATCCAACGGCTGAAAAAATTCTATCAGATGATACCCCGAGAGTAATCCTCAATAATGTTGTCGTGGAGTATCAAGATAAACCCATTATTCACGGTTTGAATTGGCAAGTTTTACCCGGCGAACACTGGCAAATTATTGGCGAAAATGGGGCTGGGAAATCCACCCTACTTAACCTGATCACTGGTGATCATCCTCAAGGATATTCTAATGATTTAACACTATTTGGCCGGCGTCGCGGCAGTGGTGAAACCATTTGGGATATCAAGCGTCATATCGGTTACGTCAGTAATAGTATTCATAACGATTATCGCGTCACCACAAATATTATTAATGTCATTATTTCTGGCTTTCATGATTCTATTGGTCTCTATCAAACGCCCTCAGACCGACAGAAACAGCTTGCCTACGAATGGTTAGCACTATTAGGCTTTCAAGCTAATATGGCCACCCAGCCATTCCACTCGCTCTCTTGGGGGCAACAGCGCCTAGTATTGATCGCCAGAGCTTTAGTCAAGCATCCTGCTTTGCTGATCCTCGATGAGCCCTTACAAGGACTCGATGGTCTAAATCGTCTGCTGGTGCTCAGATTTATTGATGTGATGATCAGTAAGGGCAATACGCAATTACTGTTTGTTGCTCATCATCAACAAGATACGCCAGCTTGTATTACTCATCGATTAAAATTTGTGCCTGACGGTGATATTTATCGTTATATCACTGAAACACTATAGTTTTAATTGATAGTCAGCAATTATATATAGGGTAAGTGTATCATTCACTTACCCTTGTTTTAATCAAAATAACAAAACAAATAACTCTTTAGATATAGGGATCTAACAGAAATAGAAAGATAGCTCGTAAAAATACAAAATCAGCAAAATCACAGTTAAAATTCGTATTTAGCCCCGTCCTCTCGTATTAGAATATAAATTAATACTCTGATCATACTCGGATATCTTTTATGACTTGGCTTTGGCTCGCATCTTCGTTACTAATACTCGCCAAATGGCGAATAATTTCTCTTATTTTATTGATGAATGCCATACTCTTTGGCTTCCTTTGTGGCTACCTGACACCCACTTTTTTTATCACTTTAGGAATTATTTCTGTCATAGGTTTAGCTCGTTGGCATTATCGCAATCAAGCGAGTATCCGTTTGATTAGTGAAATTCTATTGATAGTGATAACTTTTGCTCTTTTTCGTCATCTACTGCCGGGCTTTGCGAATCCCCTATATCTAGATAAGGTCATTATCGGTCCTCTTAGCGCCCCTTTTAGCCCCTATTTCAATTTCGATAAAGCCCTTGCACCCTTTATTCTATTACTCTGTATTCCAACTCTATTTAGCTGTCAGGCAGTAAAATCAGCCACCCTATGGCAATGGATAGCATTAATTATTGCTGTACCTCTGTTGCTCATCTGTGCTGTTTTTGCTGGTGGTCTTGCTTTTGAATGGCATTTTCCCAATTGGCTACCTCTATTTATTATCAGTAATTTATTGTTTGTTTGTTTGGCTGAAGAGGCGCTATTCCGGGGCTATCTACAGCGAAAACTCACCGAACATCTGCCTTCGCCCTATCTGGCGCTCTTTATTGCCGCACTCTTATTTGGTGCTGCCCACTTTGCAGGTGGGCCGCTACTTATGTTGTTCGCAACACTCGCCGGAGTCATTTATGGTCTTGCTTGGATGTGGAGTGGTAAATTATGGCTTGCTGTATCGTTTCACTTCGGGTTAAATCTAGTACATCTGTTATTTTTTACTTATCCAATAAAGGTGATCACGGGATAACACATTTTCTGTTAGAGATATGCTAAATTAATGCTCTAGTCGATTAGTTTTTGGACGCTTTATCAATTTTGTTCTCTTTATCAACCAGTGAGCGTTGAGCAATAAATGCCCCGCAAGTTGTGACATAAAGCAAAAGCGTTAAAAATATTGATTTAGCTACAGTAAAGTATCACTTGTGACTGGCGTTCAGAATGATGATCCCTATAATGTGATCAGCGATAATTATTTTTTATGAATGTACTTATAGGAGTTTGACCTATGGCAGTAACTAAGCTGGTTCTAGTAAGACACGGTGAGAGTGAGTGGAATAAAGAAAACCGTTTCACTGGTTGGACTGATGTCGAGCTGTCGGAAAAAGGCCGCGAAGAAGCAAAAGTTGCGGGTGAATTATTAAAAGAAGGCGGATTCGTATTTGATTTTGCCTACACTTCAGTTCTAAAGCGCGCTATCCACACCCTGTGGGGCATTCTTGATCAAGTTAATCAGCAATGGCTACCTGTTGAAAAAAGCTGGAAACTGAACGAACGTCACTACGGTGCACTTCAAGGTCTCGATAAATCAGAAACAGCAGCAAAATATGGTGATGAGCAAGTTAAATTATGGCGTCGTGGTTTTGCAATCACCCCACCAGAGCTGACTAAAGAAGACGAACGTTTTCCAGGCCATGATCCACGCTATGCTAAGCTAGCAGAAAGCGAACTGCCTGTGACTGAAAGTTTAGCGACTACTATCGATCGCGTTATTCCTTATTGGGAAGAAGTGATCAAACCACGTATGCTGAAAGGCGAAAAAATTATTATTGCAGCGCACGGTAACTCACTGCGCGCATTGGTGAAATATTTGGACAATATGGGTGAAGATGAAATTCTAAACCTGAATATCCCAACGGCTGTGCCATTGGTTTATGAGTTCGATGAAAATATGAAACCAATCAAACGCTATTATCTGGGTAATCAAGACGAAATTGCTGCGAAACAAGCTGCTGTAGCGAACCAAGGTAAAGCAAAATAAGTTTTATTTGCTTATAAAAAAGCCACTCAATTGAGTGGCTTTTTTTATCTGCTGTATGCCCTATTGGAGCATAAGGACAATTAGAATAGGTAGCGAGCACCGAGATAAAGTTCATTTGAGCTCAAGCTAGCTTTCATTTGCTCATCTTTAAAGCCTCTTGCATTGGTAAAATTGTTCCAACCGCTCTCTGTTTTACCAAGGTCAATATAACGATAACCTAAATCAAAATTTAGCTTATCGATAGGCTGGTAGCTGGCACCAACACCAACAGAATAGATAATATTAGTATCTGTATTGCTTCCAAAAGTATTTGCTGCCACGTTCTGCCAGCCGGAGGATTTAATTTTCGCTATACCAATACCCGCTGTACCATAAACAGAAAAGCCATTCGCAATATCATAATCACGATAGGCATTTAGCATAACACGCTGGGTCTCAACTTTATGGTGATTCCAGCTTGATGTCCAACGCGATGAACCGCTGGTATATTCAGTCTTTTTCGGCAAAGTATATTCAGCCTCGGTACGCCAGCCATTACCATACTGGTAACCAATCGCCAGTGAACCGCTGTAATAATCATCTTTTTCATCACCAGAGACAAAGCTACCGATACCCGGACGACTACTGGTGTCCATATTGTCTGCTTTTTGCCATGCTTTAGTTACTCTGGCAGCGCCATAATAGCCTTCGTCTGTTGTTGCGGCAGAAGCGACAGTCACACTTCCTGCTAAGATAATAGTTGTGATTGCGCTTAAAATTAATTGTGTTTTCATCTAGCCTTTCCTTAACTTTTATAGTTTATTTCTATTATTATTAATTATAGCTTCCATGAATGACAGTCCTTTTTAGATGAATAACATCATCAATATTTATGAAAAATAAATAGGATCAATCCTATGGATTAAATATACATCTAATAACTTAAGTTATATGTTATGTATAACGGCAGAAAACGTTATGATTGACGCCATCTTAGAATTGTTTAATTGATGAATAAAATAGATGAATAAATTTAATATATATGTTTGGGTAGGTTTAGCGATCAACATCGCGCTGCTAGTCGCTCTCATCTATATGATGCAGACAGGTGAATTAACCGTTGGTTTTAGTCAGGAAGCAACAGGCGATAGTTTAAAATTTATGAAAGTATTGATCGTTATTGCAGCGATTAGTATTCCATTACAAATTATCAGCATGCTCACTATGACTTATTGGCCACAAACATCTTTGTTATTGGCTTTTGTCGCTTCGATTGTTTTTATTCCAATTAGCCTAGTATTTATCTTTGGAATGCTCTTCTCATCTACCCAATGGCGTTTCCGTCATTTTCAATTGAGTAGCCCCCTTGCGCAAGCCGATTATGAGCTATGCCTTAACTTTTCTCCACAGAGAAATATCATTCTATGTGTCTCCTTGACGGCGACTGGCTTAGTGCTCTTTGTACTTGGCCAAAGCTTGGGACTCTTTCTGATTGTACTGGCGGCTTTTCGTTTTATTATTGGCAAAAGGATCAGTGGAACACCTTTGCTAGCAATTAAAAATGAAAAACTGATCTTTCGCCCCAATTTTTTCGCCAATAGCTACCAAATAGCCTTAAAAGAAGTCTCTGTTATTCGAGAAAGAGAAAATGCGTTTGATCTGCTGGTGGCCCATGATGGCACCATTAGTAAATTGGTCTATTATCATAAAGATATAAAACAAGATCAGCATAATACTATTGCAGCTTTGTTAAGCCTAATCAAAGGTGAGAAGCGGATAAAATAAGATATATAAGCCATAAAATTTTGGCAATACTGAGTATTAAATCCATATTTTAGAAAGGGTATTAATATGATTAAATTTGCTGATTTTTCTACTGATAGCTCACTTAGAGATAATTCGGTCGGAATTTCTATACAGAAGCTAGTCACTGGCAGTGAACAGAATGCCTACGCGACTGTTATTGACGCAGGTAATAAAGTTGGTTGTCATTGTCATCACGAAGGTGAAGAGTGGTATATTATTCTTACTGGGGAAGGCGTGGTCTTTACCGCTGACGTAAAAGATAGCGAGCTAATGCCGCCAGTATCAGATACAAAATTTAAACCCGGTAGCGTCTTTTGTATTTCATCTAATACCGCACACCAACTTGTTGCGCATACGCGGGTTGAACTAATTTTTCTATGTCCTCCATCACACCTGACATTTGATCGTACAAGCTTCGAAAATATCAGCGAAAAATAAACTGACATTTATAGCTGTTAGAGTTCCCTAGGATATTTTTCAGATATATATAATTAGAAAAATACGCTTATGGATAAATTAATCAAGTCAAATCAAATATAACCCGCGTAACTAAAACTAAAAAAGCCGGTGTCGATTAAACACTGGCTTCTCTTTTAATTTTTGGCTAACGACTATTTATTACGGCGCGCCTGCACTGCATTCGCTAACTGGCGAAGTAGCTTGTCGGTATCATCCCAACCAATACAAGCATCGGTAACACTCTGACCATAAACCAGAGGCTGGTCAGACTCTAAATTCTGGCTACCTTCCACTAAATGACTCTCAATCATCACGCCAGTAATAGCACTATTACCTTGGCTGATTTGCGCGGCAACATCAGTACCTACATCCATCTGTTTTTTAAACTGTTTGCTACTGTTCGCATGGCTGAAATCAATCATAATACTTTCAGTTAAACCCGCTTTTTGCAGATTTTCACAGACAGCTGCAACATGTGTCGCGCTATAATTTGGCTCTTTACCACCACGTAAAATAATATGACAATCTGGATTACCACTAGTACCCACAATTGCCGAGTGACCCCATTTAGTGACTGATAAAAAGCTATGTGGTGAACGAGCTGCACCGATGGCATCAATCGCAACCTTGATAGTGCCATCAGTACCATTTTTAAAACCAACTGGGCAAGAGAGACCTGAGGCCAACTCACGATGTACCTGAGATTCGGTTGTGCGTGCCCCGATAGCCCCCCAGCTCATTAAATCAGCCACATACTGTGGAGTAATCATATCGAGGAATTCACCCGCTGTTGGCAGACCTTGATTATTGATATCAAGCAGCAGCTCACGAGCGATTTTCAAGCCATCATTAATATTAAAACTATTATCAATATGCGGATCGTTGATTAATCCTTTCCAACCCACTGTGGTACGAGGTTTTTCAAAATAGACACGCATAACGATTTCAAGTGTATCTTTTAGCTCATCGCGCAATACTTTTAATTGCTCCGCATATTCAAGGGCCGCTTTCGTATCATGAATTGAGCAAGGCCCAATAATAACCAGTAAACGATCATCTTCTTTAGTCAGGATCTTATGGATAGCATGACGGGATTGATGAACGGTAAACGCGGCTTTATCTGTCGCTGGAAATTTTTCCAACAAAGCAACAGGGGGCAATAACTCTCTAATTTGCTTAATTCTTACGTCATCGTTCTGATAATTCATACCCGTTATTCCATTTTTATTGATGTTATTTAACAATTGTCGTTGTGATTTTAATCTAACCCTTCATTCCGCCGCTGTAAACAGGCATTAGTGATAGCAAATTGATTTTCTCTTTGATTAGTCTCACTAAAATAATGTTCACAACTTATTTAGCAGCATAAAATATTGCATTTCAGGCTGGTTCACTGAGGAACCGCCATAAAAAAGGCTAAAGCGCGACAATGCCACTTTAGCCTTAATTAGCGAATTTTTATGCAAACTCGCCGTTATGATTAAAACTAGGATTGTGTTTTCTTGGCCGCCTTGATCCACAAACGTGAACCGTTGGCTGCAATACCCAGTAAAATCAAGTATTCCACTGACATCGCCAGCACACCTTGTAGATAAAATATCACTATACTGATGATATTAATAA